>JAFRTL010000004.1 GCA_017427065.1 Bacteroidaceae bacterium
CGATGTCGAAGGTCACCTCGATCTGTGGGATACCACGACGAGCTGGAGCGATGCCAGTAAGGTTGAACTGACCCAGCGTCTTGTTCTGAGCAGCCATTGGGCGCTCACCCTGCAGCACGTGGATGGTAACCTCTGTCTGGTTATCAGCAGCGGTAGAGAAGGTCTCCGTCTTCTTGCAAGGGATGGTAGTGTTGGCATCAATCAACTTGGTCATCACGCCACCCAGCGTCTCGATACCCAGTGTCAGAGGAGTAACGTCGAGCAGTACCACGCCCTTGATCTCGTCTGTCAGCACAGCACCCTGAACAGCAGCACCTACGGCCACCACTTCGTCTGGATTTACACCCTTAGAAGGCACCTTGCCAAAGAAGTCCTCAACCAACTTCTGCACAGCTGGGATACGACTTGAACCACCAACCAAGATCACCTCATCGATCTCTGAAGCATTCAGACTGGCATCTGCCAAAGCCTTCTTACAAGGCTCCAAGCAAGCCTGGATGAGTCCGTGTGACAGAGCCTCGAACTTAGCACGAGTCAGTGTCTTCACCAAGTGCTTTGGCACACCGCCAACAGGCATGATGTAAGGCAGGTTGATCTCTGTAGTCGTAGTAGATGACAACTCAATCTTAGCCTTCTCAGCAGCCTCCTTCAGACGCTGCATAGCCATTGGGTCTTGTGTCAGGTCGGCACCCTCGTCGTTCTTGAACTCCTGTACCAACCAGTTGATGATCACCTGGTCGAAGTCATCACCACCCAGGTGAGTATCACCGTTGGTAGAAAGCACCTCGAACACACCGTCACCAAAGTCAAGGATAGAGATATCAAACGTACCACCACCAAGGTCGAATACGGCAATCTTCATATCCTTCTGCTTCTTATCGATACCATAAGCCAAGGCAGCAGCCGTAGGCTCATTGACGATACGCTTCACGTTCAGACCAGCAATCTGACCAGCCTCCTTAGTGGCCTGGCGCTGAGAGTCGCTGAAGTAAGCAGGTACGGTGATCACTGCATCTGTCACTTCCTGTCCCAGATAGTCCTCTGCGGTCTTCTTCATCTTCTGCAGAATCATGGCTGAAATCTCCTGTGGCGTGTACAGGCGACCGTCGATATCTACACGAGGCATATTGTTCTCGCTACGTACCACCTTGAAAGGTACGCGCTGTACTTCCTTCTGTACCTGATCCCAGTTCTCACCCATGAAACGCTTGATAGAATAAACGGTCTTGGTAGGGTTGGTAATGGCCTGACGCTTAGCAGGATCACCTATCTTACGCTCGCCGCCCTCTACGAAACCTACCACTGATGGAGTGGTACGCTTACCTTCGCTGTTAGCGATTACAACAGGTTCGTTGCCTTCGAATACGGCAACACAGGAATTAGTAGTTCCTAAATCTATTCCAATAATCTTTCCCATAATTGTATTATTTTTTATTGTTATTATTCTGGTTAATTCCGTCGCACTTCACGACGCGACACTTAGAGAATAGCAAAGTATGTGCCAAACCATTTTAGGGTACTAATATTATATAATGTGTACAGGAAGAATGGCAGACTTGCTGACACTTTGGCATGAAGATTTATTAATAATACTAAAAATTCGTCAGTTAGAGTATGACATTTAAAATTAATTACTACTTTTGAAGCCTGAACTTTTAATAACGATAAAAATGAAGAAATTAAACAAACCTGCAATTCTGGTTGTTGACATGCTCAATGACTTTGTTTATGGTGCTTTGACATGCGATCGTGCCAAGGCTATCGTTCCCGCCACTGCTCGTCTGCTGGACGCAGCACGTGAGGCTGGTGTACCTGTGATCTTCTGCAACGATGCACACTTGCCAGGCATCGACCGTGAGTTGATCATCTGGGGCGATCATGCCATCAAGGGTACTCCTGGTGCTGAGGTAATTCCAGAATTGAATCTTTGCGATAAAGACTATGTTGTGCCAAAGCGTCGCTATAGCGGTTTCTTCCAGACTGACCTGGACATCCTGCTGAAGGAGCTGGGTGTGAAGACAGTAGTGATGACTGGTCTGCATGCTCACATGTGCGTGCGCCACACTTCTGCAGATGCATTCTGCTTGGGTTATGATGTAGTTGTAGCTAAAGAGGCCACCGACTCATTCACTGAGGAGGATTACAAGAACGGTCTGGCTTATCTGAAGACTTGCTACGGTGCTGATGCTTACTCTAACGAGGAGCTGATTGCCATGTTCTAAGAGAATACTTGTCGAAAACTATAATTATCCCCTGTTCCAAATCTGGCCAGGGGATTTTTTATGGCTACTCAAACACATAGCCGTGTCCTGTACGACAGACTATATTATTGGCGTAGGGTCCCAACTTTTTGCGGAGGCGATTGATATGGACATTGATGGTGCGATCGGTAATGATTACGCCTGCCCAAAGAGTATCCATGAGTTGTTGGCGAGAGAGGACATGCCCCTTATTGGAGAGGAGCATATATAAAAGGTCGAACTCTGTACGGGTGAGACTGACTGGCTTGGAATCGACGGTGATGGTCTTACGGTCAAGGTTCATCTGAAGGCCTTTGAAGGCAAGATATCGTTTACCAAGTCGCGCCTCTACCACGTTCATTACATAATCGCCAAGCCTCTCGCAATCGGAAATGATGTCTGTGTAAAGCGTGCCAAGAGCATAAGAATAATGTTGGGCATCCACGTCTTTTAGGCTCT
Source organism: Bacteroidaceae bacterium (assembly GCA_017427065.1). Classification (GTDB taxonomy): domain Bacteria; phylum Bacteroidota; class Bacteroidia; order Bacteroidales; family Bacteroidaceae; genus Bacteroides. Next base: position 2,700 of record JAFRTL010000004.1, read on the forward strand.
CAGCCCTAAGTTGGTCACGCAGTGTGTTGATATCATTCTCAATGTCTTGCGAAGCATCTATGGTCAAATCATCACGCCGTCCGTTAACCACCACCATCATCTGAGTCAATGCTTCGTTCACCAGATGCAACATATCATGCAGGTGGGTATATTGAGTGCTGGTAAAGTCTTCTCGACTATTGCGCAAATGCTGGATAGTACGTGCGGTTTTGAAACAAGCATCACCAATAGACTCCAGTTCGCCAATCTGACGGAACATGATACGAATCTTATCCTTAGTATCATCAGACAGATGTTCGTTGCCCAACTGTTCCAAATAGGTTGCTATCTCTATTTCCATGTTGTCAGCAATGGTCTCGTAGTGTTCGATGCGTTCGTATTGCAGTTCAAATTCTTTTTTATTCTTTTCGTCAAGCAGTACACGTATCATACCAAACATACGTTGCATGCGCTCTGCAAAGTGCACAATCTCCTTTTGGGCTTGGAGGATGGAGATTTCAGGCGTAACTATCACACCTCCTTCAATAAAGTGGAGAGAAGTTTCTCGTTTTTCTGTTCGCTTCTCGGGCAGTATGCGACAAACGAGGCGCTCCATCTGGGGTATAAAACCTATAAGGAGACTCGTATTGAGCACATTAAAGCATGTGTGGAACATGGCAAGCACAACGGGTAATTTAGCCGATTGTCCTGCTTCCGTAGGGTTGTATCCAACAATGCCGCACACCATATCAACGAACGGATAGAACACGATGAGCATCCACACCACACCAAACACATTGAACAGCAAATGAGCCAATGCTGCCCTTCGTGCTGCTGTGCCTGCACCCAGTGCCGCAAGGTTGGCAGTAGCCGTGGTACCAATGTTCTCTCCCATCACCAAGGCTATGCCCATATAGATAGGCAGCACACCCGTGGAGCAAAGTAAAATAGTGATCGCCATCACGGCAGCAGACGACTGTACAAGGCAAGTAATCAGCGTACCAGCAGCCAAGAAAAACAGGATGGTAAGATAACTGTTCGTATCGAATGAGGAGAAGAATGCTACCACGTCAGCATTGTGCTGCAAATCCATCTCCCTGCCCACTCCACTCAGCATCACCAATGACCAGAAAAGGAAAGCCAGTCCGAAGAGAAAATCACCTGCAAAGCGATGCTGCTTCTTGTAGATGAGGGTCATACCCACCACAAATGCAGGAAACACAGCTAACGTCAGATCTACATTGTAGCCAAGTGACATGATCCATGCCGTCAGCGTGGTGCCGATGTTCGCTCCCATAATCACAGAAATGGCCTGTGCCAATGTCAGCAGTCCTGCATTCACAAAGGAAACGGTCATCACTGTCGTTGCTGAAGACGACTGCACAGCACACGTGACGAGTGTTCCTGTAAGCATGCCCATCAGTCGATTCGATGTCATTTGCGCAAGAACATGTCGCAAGCCAGAACCAGCCATTTTCTGCAACGCATCACTCATCGTCTTCATGCCATAGATAAGTAACGATAGTGAGCCTAAAAGCTTTAATATAATACTAATCGACATAATATTCTCTTCTGCTTTAATAATCTAGGTTGCAAATGTATGGAGAAAAACTTACATCAGTCTAAAAAGTTTGGTTACGTTTCGGTAACGATTTGTTTTGCATCGCTATTTTCATTAACTTTGCACCCGCATAAGAAAAATACAACTTTATAATTATGGCATTTATCAAGACAGACAACATCAAGGGCGACATTTTCGGTGGCATCACCGTTGGAATTGTCGCCTTGCCTTTGGCTTTGGCCTTCGGTATTCAGGCATTCGGAAGTATAGACGACCCTTCTGCCAGCTCTATGGGAGCTTTGGCAGGACTCGTTGGCGCCACACTGCTGGGGTTCTTCGCCTCCCTCTTTGGAGGCACGCACTCACAAATCAGTGGTCCTACAGGACCTATGACCGTGATTACAGCCAGCTTAGTAAGCGGCGTATGGGCAGCACAGAACTCCATGAGTGCCGTACTCATCAGCATGTCGATGGCAGGTATCTTCTGCGGCCTTTTCCAGATACTCTTCGGAGCAATACGCATAGGTAAGTACGTGCGTTACATCCCCTACCCTGTGCTCTCTGGCTTCATGAGTGGTATTGGTGTGATCATCATCCTGCAACAGATCTATGCCCTCGTGGGGCAGAAATCACCCGTTCTAACGGTGGATATGATTACGGAACTGCCCGACCACCTCAATTCAAGTATCTCGTTTACAGCTTTACTTTTAGGACTGGGCGCTATTGTCATTATCTGGCTGATGCCTAAACTGACTAAGAAAGTACCTGCCACATTGGTAGCACTCATAGTAATGACTGTGATATCACTGTTCTTGGACCTCGACGAGCGACTGCTTATTGGAGCCATCCCAGGCGGACTACCCATGCCTATCTTTGCCAAGGAGGGTATCTCTCTGGAAGGCATCAATTGGTTTGAACTGTTGGAAGTTTCCATAGTTCCAGGATTGACACTAGCGGGTCTAGGAAGCATTGACACACTGCTGACATCAGTAGTGGCAGACAATATCACCAAGACGCACCACAACAGTAACAAGGAGCTGATCGGTCAGGGCATTGGCAACATGATAAGCGGTTTGTTCTGTGGTATTGGTGGTGCTGGTGCCACCATGCGTACGGTGGTGAACGTGAAGAGTGGAGGTCGCACACAAATCAGCGGCATGATACACTCTCTGTTCCTATTGGCAGTGCTGCTAGGACTTGGCAGTCTAGTGCGCTACGTGCCATTGTCTGTATTGGCAGGTATTCTGATTACTGTAGGATGGGGTATCATCGACTTCAAGGGCTTCAAGGATCTGCTGAAAATTCCAAAGGCCGATGCCTCAGTGCTGCTCATCGTGTTCTTCCTTACCGTATTGGTGGATTTGCTCACAGCTGTGGCCATAGGTATGGTGATTGCATGCGTGCTGTTCATGAAACGTGCCAGCGACTTGGTGGAAGGCAGCTACAGCTCTGCTGAGATGACCAACTTCGACAAGGAGAGTCCTTGGGCAGATGAAGGTGGCATGCCTGACAAGGTGCGCCATAAGATATACATTCAGCGTCTGTACGGGCCTATCTTCTTTGGCACCATCACCAAGTTCCAAAGTGTGATGAACGATGTGCCAGCAGATGCCAAGGTGGGCATCATTCGCATGCGTCTGGTAAGCTTCATGGATCAGAGTGGCCTCTATGCAATGGAAACTGCCATCAAGGAGATACAAGACCGTGGTGCTACAGTGCTGATGACCATCATACAGCCACAGCCAATGTACATGCTCCGCACAATGGACGTCATCCCAGACCTGGTGCCTGAGGAACATACGTTCAAAACCTTTGAAGAATGTACGGAATTCCTGCGAAGTAAGTTGGCATAAAAAGAGCGAAAAATTATTTTCGCAAATCTGCAATAGGTCCATATCATTTTATTATCTTTGCAGAAATTATAACCTTTATATTATTGAGTTATGGGAAGAGTACTTATCATAGGTGCCGGTGGCGTAGCAACAGTGGCTGCGCACAAGGTGGCACAGAATACAGATGTGTTCAATGAGATAATGATTGCCAGCCGCACCAAGGCTAAGTGTGATGCCATCGTGAAGGCGATAGGAAACCCAAACATCAAGACTGCCAAAGTGGATGCTGATAGCGTGGAGGAATTGGTGAAGCTGCTCAGCGACTATAAGCCAGATATCGTGATGAACCTGGCTCTCCCTTATCAAGACCTTACCATCATGGAGGCTTGTCTGCAGACAGGCGTGAACTATCTGGATACGGCCAATTATGAGCCTCGTGATGTGGCACACTTCGAGTACAGTTGGCAATGGGCTTTCAAGGAGCGCTTCGAGAAGGCTGGGCTGACTGCCATTCTGGGTTGCGGTTTCGATCCAGGAGTGAGTGGAGTCTATACGGCTTATGCTGCAAAGCATCATTTTGATGAGATACAGTACTTGGACATCGTGGATTGTAACGCAGGTAATCACCACAAGGCATTTGCCACCAACTTCAATCCTGAGATCAACATCCGTGAGATCACTCAGAAAGGACAGTACTATGAGAACGGCGAGTGGCTGGAAACAGAGCCGCTGGAGATTCATAAGCCACTGACTTATCCAAATATCGGTCCACGTGAGAGCTATTTGCTGCATCACGAGGAACTAGAGAGTTTAGTACTGAACTATCCTACCATCAAACAAGCACGTTTCTGGATGACTTTCGGACAGCAGTATCTGACTTATCTGGACGTGATTCAGAACTTAGGCATGAGTCGCATCGACGAAATTACTTACGAGGCTCCTTTGGCAGATGACCCTTCAAAGAACGTGAAGGTAAAAATCGTGCCACTGCAATTCTTAAAGGCTGTGCTTCCTAATCCGCAGGACCTTGGGGCCAACTATGAGGGCGAAACCAGTATCGGCTGCCGCATCCGTGGTTTGAAGGATGGCAAGGAGCGTACGTACTATGTATATAACAATTGCAGCCATCAGGAAGCTTACAAGGAAACTGGCATGCAGGGTGTGAGCTACACCACTGGTGTTCCTGCCATGATTGGTGCCATGATGTTCCTCAAGGGACTCTGGAAAAAGCCTGGTGTATGGAACGTAGAGAACTTTGATCCAGATCCATTCATGGAGCAACTGAATAAACAAGGACTGCCTTGGCATGAGGTGTTTGATGGAGACCTAGAACTTTAATAATTCATAATATTATGAACGTTGGAGATAAGGCGCCTGAGATATTAGGCATCAATGAAAAGGGTGAAGAGATAAAGCTGAGCAGCTATGCTGGTCGGAAGTTGGTGCTCTACTTCTATCCAAAAGACAACACTTCTGGTTGCACGGCTGAAGCTTGCAGCCTACGTGATAACTATAGTGACTTACGCAAAGCTGGCTATGAAGTTGTAGGTGTAAGCGTAGACAGTGAGAAGTCTCACCAGAAGTTCATCGAGAAACACCAACTGCCCTTCCCTCTGATTGCAGATACTGACAAATCGTTGGTGGAGCAATTTGGCGTTTGGGCAGAGAAAAGCATGTATGGACGCAAATATATGGGCACCCTGCGCACCACTTTCATCATCAACGAAGAAGGCATCATTGAGCGCATTATTGGTCCTAAGGAAATCAAGACAAAAGAACACGCATCACAAATATTAAAAGTTTAAAACATTTAAAAATTATGGTAAAGAAGAACGACGAAGAATTAGAGAACGGCACAAAAAGCCCTTCAAACGAGAAGTTGAAAGCCTTACAGGCAGCCATGGACAAGATAGAGAAGAGCTTTGGCAAAGGCTCTATCATGAAAATGGGCGACGACAGTGTAGAAGAGGTAGAAGTGATTCCATCCGGATCTGTAGGACTCGACCTCGCTCTTGGCGTTGGTGGTTATCCTCGCGGACGCATCATAGAAATCTACGGTCCTGAGTCTTCTGGTAAGACCACATTGGCCATTCATGCCATTGCAGAGGCTCAGAAGATGGGTGGCATCGCTGCTTTCATCGATGCAGAGCATGCATTCGACCGCTTCTATGCCGCTAAACTGGGCGTAGATGTAGACAACTTGCTGATCTCTCAACCAGATAATGGGGAACAAGCTTTAGATATCGCAGAGCAACTCATCCGCTCTTCGGCTATCGACATCATCGTCATCGACTCTGTGGCAGCATTGACTCCAAAGAAAGAGATCGAAGGTGAGATGGGTGACAGTGTAGTGGGTTTGCAGGCACGACTGATGTCACAGGCACTCCGTAAACTTACATCGGCCATCAGCAAGACACGCACCTGTTGTATCTTCATCAACCAGCTGCGCGAAAAGATTGGCGTGATGTTTGGCAATCCAGAAACCACCACGGGCGGTAATGCCTTGAAGTTCTATGCTTCTGTGCGCATTGACATTCGTAGCGGACAGGCCATCAAGAACGGTGACGAGGTGCTAGGACGCTCCACGCGCGTGAAGATTATCAAGAACAAGGTGGCACCTCCTTTCCGCAAGGCTGAGTTTGACATCATGTTTGGCGAGGGCATCTCTAAGACTGGCGAAATCGTTGACTTAGGCGTAGAACTGGGCATCATTAAAAAGAGCGGCTCCTGGTTTAGCTACAACGATACCCGTCTGGCACAAGGACGTGATGCAGCCAAGCAAGTCATCATGGATAATCCTGAACTGGCAGAAGAACTGGAAGCTAAAATCAAGGAAGGCATCAAGAATGCCAATTTAGAGACACTGTAAACAGTAAAAATGAGGCGTGTAGATATTCCCTCTCCTAATCTTAGGGGAGGGAATTTTATTTATGAATCAATCGTTTCAAGGCAGTTTTCACTTGGTGTCGGATAACATCATAATGCTCAATCTTATCGAGATAGAGTTGACAATCCTTTACACAGAACCCTCGTCCTTTGGCATACTTAGGTAAAAACATCTCCTTGGCTTCATCGTTCATCTTAAGCCTCACCAATGAACGCATGGAGAGGTGAATATCAGGATTTCGTTTCAACCATAGACGATTGATATCGATCATTGCAAAATGATAACCATCGGTCTCCTTATGCACTAAGATATTTTTACGATTATAGTCCCGATGTATGATACCTAATGAATGCAGATGCAAAGTAAATGCCACGAAAGCATCAATCAATGCTTCTTTCTCTTCATTCGTTTCACAAGCCACGAAAGCCTCCTCTAAATCTGGATATGGCAAATACTCAGAAAGAAACCATGCCGTGTGAAAGAAACCAAATTTCTTACGGATGATCGTTGCCACTGGTTCGGCAGTTTCCAAGTTCAGTTTCTTAAACAAATAAGCATTCTCCCAAGCACGCTGAGCTTTGTTTTTCCGAAACCAAGTATAAATGACGCAGTTGGCAAGCGTGGGGCGCTTAAACCTCTTTACCACCAGAAGCATGTCCCCCACACTTACCAACTCCACGCGGTTACGACGGTCACGAAACACTTTCTCGCAAGGATAATCTCCTTGTGGAATCGCTGAGATAAACGATTCTAAATGATGATATGCAGGTGCAATGACAACTTTCATAACCAGGCATTACATTTCCATTACAAAAGTACGCCATTTTCACTTATCCTGCAAATCTTTTCTCAGTACATATTACAAATGAAACCTATATGAAGCACCTACCATAAACCAGAAACCTGGTTGTGGCACATTCCCATAGTCATAATATTTGGTATCAAAGAGGTTATTGGCCTCAACATACAACTTATACTGCGGCATGTCGTACGACAGGCGGGCATCCACCAAACTATAAGGTTTGTAGTCCATCGTCTCACCACTGAGCAACTGGCAGTTGCCTACCCTATCCTGATAGCGGTAAGAGACGTGCATGTTTAACTTATCCACCAGATGGAGGTTGAGTTGTGCCACCAACTTATGACGCAGATATTCCAACGCATACTGCGAGGAGAGATTGGGCTCCAAATCCTTGTCCTGATCGATGTAGCTATATGCCACACTGAAAGAGTGCAGGAACTGCTGGTGAGGCAGCAACTGCTGGAAATCCAAACTGACGTTCGCCTCGATGCCCAATGAGTTCAGTTTCGTATGATTCATCGACTTCCAGATGGCATCCTCCCCCTCGTTGCGATCCAGGATCCAGTCTATCATATTCTTACCATGATGGTGATACACGCTCAGCGTGGCACGGACACCATTTGAGAGGTACTTTATGCCACCTTCTATGGCTTGCATTTCTTCGGGCTTCAAGTACTTATCAGCCTTGTGGCCACCCACAGAATAGTAAAGTTCGGTGAAGGATGGCATGCGCAAGGATGTGTTGTAAGAAGCATAAAGTTTCCAATTCTTGCCTATCTGATAGCTGGCATCGGCTCCTGGATAGAGCTTGAAAGGCATCTCGTTCCACGTGTTCTTGGCAGCAATAAAGCCTGCGGAGAAAGTGAAACGACTCAGCAGCACGTTGTGCTCCAAATGCAGACTGAGATTGCTACGATTCAAGCCTAAGGTATAGTCGCGATCCGTGCCATGAATAGGCCTTGGCTTATTCAACGGCTCTCCCAGATTGCCGCTTACCAAGTCCTCGTTACGGAACTCTGCGCCAAAGGCCGTCTTTCCAAGTACTGTCTCGAAGTAGCTGTTCAGATTGAGTCCAAAGACATCCGTGCGATTGTAGTTATAACGCATCACCTCTGGTTTGTCGCGATAACCTTCGTAGCGGTCGTAACTACGGTTCCAATACACGGCAGGCTTAAAATGCAAGAAACCTTTGGTCTCTGCCTGAACGGTGGTAAAATACTTACGCGTATGCTCATATTGGTCATCAGCCTTCCACTTAGCTGTGGCATAGAATGTGCTGGAACCCCAGCCTTTGTCACTCACCCCTGCATGCCAGTTCACACGCACTTGATCATGATCATACTGCCCTTGATAGAAAGCCTTCAACGTAGCAAAATCACCATTGAGACTTCCTGCTTGATTGCGCGTATAGCCGTCGCTACGCGTCACGCTGGCAGAAAGTTGATTATTTAGCCTACCGCTCACCATGTTGAAACGGACACCGCCACGTGCATAACCAAAAGAACCGCCCTCTGCATAGACATCAGCACTGCTTTCCTTCTCCTGACGCGTCACAACATTGATGGCACCCACTAAGGACGATGTACCATAGACACGTCCCGCAGGACCTTCGAGCACCTCAATGCGCTCTATTTCGCTGATGTCAACTGGAAAGTCGGCCACGTTATGGCCAGTCTGAGGATCGCCGATGTTGATCCCATTGAGAAGGACGGTGATTTGATCGAACGTGCCACCGCGCACGCTGATGTCGGTTTGTGCCCCGATAGGACCGCGTTGGCGGACATCTACGCCAACAGCATACTTTAAAAGGTCAACTACACTCTGCACAGGCGCCGCAGCAATAGCCTCGCGGTTGAGTACAGTTACCATTCTCGCTGCCTGACCTAAAGTCAGGGGTACCCTGCTGCCTGTTACCTCCACTTCTTCCAGTTCATACTGTGCTTCTGGCTGCATTGGAGTGGTCACGGTCTGGGCGCTAAGACTGTCGTGATTGGCAAATGCCAAAGAAGCAACAGCCAGCACACCGATGTTGACCTGAACCTTCAATGAGCGAAACACTGCATAAGGGCTGTTCTGGAAGTGCTTGAAACGCACTGCAACTGGGCCTTTCTGAATGTTTTTTCTCATGTTGTTTAAAAAAGTTTATGATTAAAAGATCACTTCTCCACTTCCACCTCAATCATCACAGGGAAATGATCGCTTGGAACGCGGGCAGTGAATTTTTTGGAATCTTCGGTATTCGGACCCTCCATGAATGGTTCTGTACGCTCCGTCTTGTCTATCTTGCCACGGTAGGTATCCGTAAGAATGCCATAGCGCTTCACATGAAACTCCTTCGTCAGGAAGATATGGTCGATGCGGGCATCGTCCATGCGATCTGGATGGAAGTCATTCCATGTACCTACATTATCGTATACAAAGTCGGCCACCTCATAGGCATCACGCATCAAGCCTGAATTAGCAAGCAACAAGTAACCGCTGTCACGCTGATCTACATTGAAATCACCAGAGAGCACAGAAGGCAAACCTTCCCTATCCTCATCTTCTTGAACCTTACGGAGAATCAACTTAGCACTCTCGGCGCGTGCCACCACACCAATATGGTCCATGTGGAGGTTATAATACATAAAGGTGAAGCCCGAGGATTTCTCACGGAACTTTCCCCATGTGCAGACACGCGGCAAGGCAGCATCCCATCCCACATTTGGACGATCGGTAATCTCAGAGAGCCAGAAGTCGCCATGTTCCAACACATCAAACTTATTGGTATCATAGAAGATGGCTGCATGCTCACCCTTCTCTGCACCGTCGTCGCGTCCCACACCGATAAAGTCGAATCCTGGAAGCTGTGCTTTCATATCATTGAGCTGGCTCAAGAAACCTTCTTCCGTACCAAAGATGTCAAACTGATGGAAGCGTATCAGCTTCACGATGTAAGGATAACGTTGATTCCACCCGTTTCCGCTCTCATAATCACTCTGAGTAAGCAAGCGGATATTGTAAGTTGCGATAATCATATTCTGTGCATTAAGTGACAACACGCTGAGCATCAGCATTAGGACAAGGTTAAATAACTTCTTCATTTTCTCTCAGTTTTAGAATTTTAGTACAAATGTATAAAAAAACTTACACAATAAGACAAAAATAATCTTTTTATATGCATGAAGAATGTGAAAAAAAACGTATATTTGTACAGGCAACTAAAACTAAGCAAATGAAAAACATGAAAGAGATTTATTTGGCAGGAGGGTGCTTTTGGGGAGCAGAGCATTTCCTTAAACAAATCAATGGAGTAACGCACACCGAAGTTGGCTATGCTAATGGTAATGTGCCCGACCCTACCTATCAGCAGGTTTATACCGATACGACTGGCTATGCAGAAACCGTCCATGTGGAGTATGATCCAGAAATCATCAGTTTAAAATTCCTGTTACATCTGTATTTCAAAGCGATAGATCCCATTAGTTTGAACAAGCAAGGGGAAGATATCGGCACACGCTATCGTACAGGCATATACTTCACCGACCTTCAGGATATTCCTATAATTAAAGAGGTGTACCAGGAGATAGCAGATATCTATAATGCCCCACTGACTGTGGAATTCTGTCCGCTGAAGAACTTCTATCCAGCCGAAGAGTACCATCAGGACTATCTGGACAAGAATCCTACGGGCTATTGCCACCTGAATCCTGAACTTTTCAAGATGGCCAGAAAAGCAAAAATGAAATAATATTTCTTACAAAAATTTTAGATTATTAACGCAACAGACATAGAAATTATTCAAACAAAGTCATACCTTTGCAGCGATAAATTATTACAAATGCATTAAACATCAAAAAATGAAAAAATTATTATTCACGCTGATGTCAGTATTTGTACTGACACTGAATGCCCAAAACAGCATTTACGACTTCAAAGTAGCAGATTTAGAAGAAAACACCGTTTCTATAGATGCTTACAAAGGTAAGGTTTTGCTTATTGTCAATACAGCTACCAAGTGTGGATTCACTCCACAGTACAAAGAGCTTCAAGAGATTTACGATAAGTATCATGCACAAGGCTTTGAGGTTCTTGACTTCCCATGCAATCAGTTTGGACAGCAGGCTCCTGGTAGCAACGAGGAGATTCATCAGTTCTGTACAGACAATTATGAGACTACCTTCCCACAGTTCTCCAAGATCGATGTAAACGGCGAGAATGCCGATCCCCTCTTCACCTTCCTGAAGGCTAAGCAAGGTTTCAAGGGTTTCCCTGGTGAACGTGGACAGATGATGGATCAGATGATGAAGCGCAACGATCCTGATTATGCACAGAAGAGTGACATTAAGTGGAACTTCACCAAGTTCCTCGTCAACAAAGAAGGTGAAGTGATTGCCCGCTTTGAGCCTACCGAGGATATGACCGAGGTTGAAGCCCAAGTGAAGGCTCAGTTCTGATGCAATGACCAGACCATAAGAAATCTTATTAATCTAAATTATATTAATGAAAACAGTTTACGATTATTCAGTAAAAGACCGTAAAGGCAACGTGGATTCTCTCAAAGAGTATTCTGGAGAAGTTTTGCTTATAGTGAATACCGCCACTCGTTGCGGATTTACTCCACAGTACACAGAGTTGGAACAACTCTATGAGAAGTACCACGCTCAAGGCTTTGAGGTACTCGATTTCCCTTGCAATCAGTTCGGGCAGCAGGCTCCTGGTACTGGTGAGGAAATCCGTGAATTCTGCCAATTGAATTACGGCACCAAGTTTCCACAGTATAAGAAGATAGAGGTGAATGGTGAGAAAGCCGATCCTCTGTTCAAGTTCCTCAAGAGCCAAAAGCCATTCGGCGGATTCGATCCTGAGCATCCGCTGAGCAAGATTCTGGACGAAATGCTTTCAAAGGCAGACCCTAACTACAAGGATTCTTCCGATATCAAGTGGAACTTCACCAAGTTCCTCATTGGTAAGAAAGGTGAAGTGGTAGCCCGTTTTGAACCCACAGACAGTATGGAGAAAATAGAAGAAGCCATTATCAAGCAATTGGCTAAATAACATTTTCTACACGCATAAATTCATCTTCCCTCGTGAGGCAGTAAAATTTTCCTCACGAGGGATTTTATTTTGCCAAATAGTCATTCTCTTCTACCCTCCATCCGTCAAAAAGGCAGAAAACCATCCTTGGCAAATCTTTTGCAGCCTTTCTAGTGTATTTTTAAATAAACATAAAGAAAGGAGAAAGACAATATGAACTTCAACAATTTTACCATTAAAGCACAGGAGGCTGTGCAAGAAGCTGTAAACCTTGTACAGAGCAAGGGACAGCAAGCTGTGGAGCCGCTTCACCTGCTTAGTGGTGTGCTCCGACAGGGAGAGAATGTCATCAAGTTCATCTTCCAGAAACTGGGCATCAACACGGCAAGCGTAACACAGCAAGTGAATGCAGAGATAGATAAGCTCCCGCACGTGCAAGGCGGTGAACCTTACTTAAGTCGTGAAAGCAACGAGGTGCTGCAAAAGGCCATCGATTACTCCAAGCAGATGGGCGATGAATTTGTATCCATCGAGCCTGTTTTGTTGGCCATTCTGAATGTCAGCAGCCCTGCGGCCACCATCTTAAAGCAGGCAGGCATGAACGAGAAGGAACTCCGTGCCGCCATCACGGAACTTCGTAAAGGCAGCACAGTGAATTCTCAGTCGGCTGAGGATCAGTATCAGGCTTTAGAAAAATATGCCATCAATCTGAACGAGAGGGCGCGTAGCGGCAAGCTCGATCCTGTGATCGGACGTGACGATGAGATCCGTCGTGTGCTGCAAATCTTGAGCCGTCGTACCAAGAACAACCCTATCCTGATAGGTGAACCAGGTACGGGTAAAACGGCCATCGTAGAAGGCTTGGCACACCGTATCTTAAGAGGAGATGTGCCAGAGAACCTGAAGAACAAACAGGTGTACTCCCTCGATATGGGCGCCTTGATTGCAGGTGCCAAGTATAAAGGTGAATTCGAGGAGCGTCTGAAGGCCGTCATCAATGAGGTGAAGAAGGCCGAAGGCAACATCATCCTCTTCATCGATGAGATCCACACCTTGGTGGGGGCTGGAAAGAGTGAAGGTGCCATGGATGCAGCCAACATTCTGAAACCTGCCTTGGCACGTGGCGAATTGCGTAGCATTGGTGCCACTACCCTTGACGAATACCAGAAGTATTTCGAGAAGGATAAGGCTTTGGAACGTCGATTCCAGACCGTCATGGTAGATGAGCCAAGCACACTCGACAGCATCTCCATCCTTCGTGGATTGAAGGAGCGCTACGAGAACCATCACCATGTGCGTATCAAGGACGATGCCATCATCGCTGCTGTGGAACTGAGCAACCGTTACATCAGCGATCGTTTCCTGCCCGATAAGGCCATCGACTTGATGGATGAAGCGGCTGCTAAATTGCGTATGGAGATCGATTCCGTTCCAGAGGAGCTGGATGAAATCACGCGTAAGATTAAGCAGTTGGAGATTGAGCGTGAGGCCATCAAGCGTGAGGACGACCAACCGAAACTGGAGCAGATTGGTAAGGAACTGGCCGAACTGAAGGAACAGGAAAGTCAGTACAAAGCCAAGTGGCAGAATGAGAAAACCCTGCTCGATAAGATTCAGCAAGACAAAGTAAGCATCGAGCAACTGAAGTTTGATGCCGACCGTGCTGAGCGTGAAGGTGATTACGGAAAGGTGGCAGAGATCCGCTATGGCAAATTGCAGCAACTGCAGCGCGACATCGAGGAGACTCAGGAGCGTCTGCATCAGATGCAAGGCGACAAGGCCATGATCAAGGAGGAAGTCGATGCTGAGGACATCGCCGATGTGGTATCACGCTGGACGGGTATTCCTGTGAGCAAGATGCTGCAGAGCGAGAAGGAGAAACTGCTACACTTGGAAGACGAACTGCACAAGCGTGTCATCGGACAAGATGAAGCCATCCAAGCAGTTTCTGATGCCGTTCGTCGCAGTCGTGCTGGTCTGCAGGATCCTAAGCGTCCTATTGGCTCATTCCTCTTCCTGGGAACCACAGGTGTGGGTAAGACCGAATTGGCCAAGGCTTTGGCAGAGTTCCTGTTCGACGATGAGACCATGATGACGCGTATCGACATGAGTGAATACCAGGAGAAATTCAGCGTCTCTCGTCTGGTGGGTGCTCCTCCGGGATACGTGGGATACGATGAAGGTGGACAGCTCACTGAAGCCGTGCGTCGCAAGCCTTACAGCGTGGTGCTTTTCGATGAAATTGAGAAAGCCCATCCCGACGTGTTCAACATCCTGCTGCAAGTGCTCGATGATGGTCGTCTGACGGACAATAAGGGTCGCACGGTGAACTTCAAAAATACCATCATCATTATGACCTCCAATATGGGTAGCAGTTATGTACAGAGTCAGATGGAACGGCTCACTACACAGAACCGTACGTCTATCCTCGAGGAGACCAAGAATGGTGTGATGGAGATGCTGAAGAAGCAGATTCGTCCAGAGTTCTTGAACCGTATCGATGAAGTCATCATGTTCACTCCATTGAACGAACAGGAGATTCGCGAGATAGTGACCTTGCAGGTAAATGGTGTGAAGAAGATGCTGCAGCAGAATGGTGTGACCTTAGAGCTGACGCCCGATGCCATCGACTTCCTCGCCCATGTGGGCTACGATCCAGAGTTCGGTGCCCGTCCTGTGAAGCGTGCCGTGCAGCACTATCTGTTGAACGACCTCTCACGCAAGCTGTTGGCAGAGGAAGTGAATCGCACCAAACCTATCATCGTGGATTACTTTGGCGATGGATTGGTGTTCCGCAACTGACAGATAGGTCTCTAAACTATATAAGCCATATCGGTGTCTACCGGTATGGCTTATTTTTTTCTCTAACTAGGAAATTACAACTTCTTAATGGTTTCCTTCACTTGCAGTACATTGTTACGTGAAACAGGAAGGTACTCGTGGCAATGCTTGATAAGCAGTTGCACAGCCCCCGATTTGGAGATAATCTGCTCCACTTGCTGAAGATTTACCAAAAAAGCCCGATGACACCGTACGATCATCGGATAGTCCCGCAGATCATCTTCCATTTGCTTGGAAGTGGCACGAAGCATATCGTTGCGCACCTTCCCATCAAGTAGGTGATACACCTTCACATAATTACCTACCGCCTCCACATACAGTAAATCAGAAACCTGCAGTGTGATAGAATCACTCGTGGTCCCTCGAAGCACTATCGTAGATGAAGGCTGCGCCTCTATGGTGTCTTGTTTCAAGGTATTCGTCTGTAATTGCTCGTTCAGCAACTTCGTTTCTTCCAGCTCCATCGCCAAAAACTTACTGCGATATTTAAAGCGCCAATACAAGCCAATCGCAAAACAACAGAAAGCAATAATCACCAACGTCTCGAAATAATTACTCCATGACAGTTGGTTACCCTCCACCCGACTATTCAATACGAAATGGCGATAGATGCAGATGGCTAAGGCTACAAGTGGAGTATTGATAAGTTGAAAATAGAGATTACGACGTATGATGTAATCCACTCCTTTCTCATTGGACATGGGCATCCTGACGATGTATTTCATCACCACATCAGACAGAAGACATACAAAGACACCTATCACAAAGATGTTCAGCAGATGCACATAAGCCTTCCATTGCCACACTTCGAGTCCGAAGGGCTTGAACACCGCCAGCGCCAACACAATAAAAAAAGTACTGGCAACGCGAACCTTGAGTATCTGTTGTAATCTTTTGTTCATATGGTACGCAAAGGTAGGACTAAAAAACGAAAAACAAAACCATTCGTCACGCAATTCATCCCAGAATCTTACCATTCATCACATACGCCTGCTGAATATCCCAAATATTTGGAGGAATAAAGAAGGCAAGATACCTTTGTTTCAGAAAACTAACAGCCATGGTGCTGCAACTTTTCATAAACATTCTACGTCTAACATTTAAAACATACGATTATGAAACCAAGAACCATTATCGGTATCATTTTTATTGTAGCCAGCTTACTTAAACTGGCCGCCATGTGGGGAATCGTTCATCTCAGCTTCCTGGAGAGTGCCACAGAAGGACCTGCTGCCATATACTTCGCTATATTCTTACTGATATTCGTAGGTCTCAACCTCATCATCAACGACCTTAGGGAAGGGAAGATAAAGAATAAATACCTTTTTATGAAAATAAAAGGCATTATCGGCATTCTGCTCGTTGTGCCATGCTTGCTTAAATTGGCTACCATGTGGGGAATCCTTCACATAAGTTGGCTAGAAGGAAACTCCATGAATACTTTGGAAATATACGTAGTACTTTTCGTCATGCTATACATTGGCATTTGGCTGATTGTCGATGGATTCAGAAACAATCATGACCAATGGTTGCAACGTCCTTTACCTATTGGAGAGGAAGGCAAGCGCATCAGTTGCTCCGTAAGTTTTGGAGGTGACGAGTACATCTATCATGGCGAACCATTTCATGGCGCTCACCTCAGGACCAAATGTGGAGGCATCCGCATGGATCTACGCGAAGCCATCATTACAGAGGATGAGGAAATAGACATCAGCACTTTCATGGGAGGTGTGGAGTTATTGGTCCCTACCACTGTTAATATTGTGGTGAAAAGTCGCAGTTTTATCGGTGGTGTGGGTAATGAAACCATAAAGAGTGCTAACCCAGATGCTCCTTGTTTGCATATCATAGCAAGCAATATAATAGGTGGCGTGAGTGTGAGAAATAAATAGAATATGTGTAGCAAAACCGAAAGGCTTTGCGTCAAATGCAAAAAAGATATTAAACAATGAAGACAATGAAAAGATTATTTGGACTGACTTTCGCATTAATGGTGGCAATGACGGCTTTTGCCAAAACACAAGATTTAGGTGGTAAAGTAGTGGATGCTCAAGGGAATCCCTTGCCTTATGTGAATGTGGTATTGCTCTCTATGCCCGATTCTGCCTTTGTGCAGGGAGCCGTTACAGACGAACAAGGAATTTATAAGATCACGACCACCCAAAACGAAGGTTTGTTGAAATTCTCTAGTGTAGGTTATGTGACGCACTATGAGAAAGCAGCTGATGGACTTACCGTCCTGTTGGAAGAGGACGCTCAGATGCTTGGTGAGGTAGTAGTCAAAGGCACATTGCCAAAGACCAAATTGACAGGCGAAGGTTTGCAGACCAATATCCGTGGCTCTGTGTTGGAGAATGCTGGAACTGCTGATGATGTATTGGCCAAAACACCAGGTATCATCAAAGGGCAGAATGGCATAGAAGTCATCGGAAAAGGCGCGCCTCTGGTATATATCAATGGACGCAAGCTCACTGATGCCTCCGAGTTAAGTCGTTTGCAGAGCAATGAGATTCAGAGCATAGAAGTCATCACCAATCCTGGGGCCCAATATGATGCCACCGTACGTAGTGTGGTACGCATCCGTACCATCCGAAGACAAGGCGATGGCTTCAGCTTCAACCTCAATGCCTCTGATGCTCAGTCATTGCATTGGAGTGAAGGGAACGATCCTTATGGTGCTTTTAACATGAACTATCGCACAGGTGGTGTAGATCTCTTTGGTGGCATCAACTATGCCCGTAATACCTCCCGTCAGGAAAGTGATTTGGAGAAAGCTACTTTCGGGAAATACCTCATCGAGAATAAGGGAAGTCTGCTGAATGAATACAAGGGGCAGAACCTCTATGGAAATGCAGGTGTGAATTGGCAGATTTCCGACAACCACTCTGTAGGTGGCAAAATAGAATGGGGCACGCAGTTGCAATATGATGTGCATACGGTGGTAAACGACAATGTCTTCAAAGATGGCATACAAACGGATAAGTTATCCACTATCTCTGATGATAAGATTGGCGATGATCCTATCTACAATCTGGGAGCCAACCTCTATTATAATGGAAAGGTTGGAGAGAAACTAGGGGTTGATGTGAACTTGGATTATTATGACACACAAAATTCTTCGAAATCCGTTTCGAAAGAAGGCAGTTCGATGACGCACGATGCTGAGATTCACAGCACTAGCAAAAGCATCAGCAAGCTCTATGCAGGGAAGGTGGTCTTGTCTTATCCCATTTGGAAGGGACAGTTGCAGGTAGGTACAGAAGAGACCTTCTCACGTCGTGATGACAACTATGCCATCTCAGGCATCTTTATCCCTGCGTCAGAAGCCCAAGTGAAGGAAGACAATTATGCAGGCTTTGCTACCTATGCGTTCTATCTGCCAAAGTTTGGTCAGGTAAGTGCTGGAGCACGCTATGAGCATGTACGTTATGCCTATGAAGATGCGCTGATGCCAGAGAATGACCTGACACGTAATTATAGCAACCTTTTCCCCACAGTCTCTTATGCAGGACAAGTGGGTAAGGTACAATTGATGCTGAGCTATAGTGCCAAGACCACAAGGCCTAACTATGCCAATCTTTCCAGTGCTATCCGCTATAACAGCCGCTACATTTGGCAGAGTGGCAATGCGCAACTGCAACCAGAAATTACTCATAACGTCAGTGCTACGGCTGTATGGAAGTTCATCACACTGATGGCGAATTACTCGCGCACCAACGATCCCATCATGACGTGGTCATCACCTTACAATGACGAAGGAGTGGTGTTGGTAAAACCACGCAATATCGAAACGCCGTTTAGAATGTTGGTGGTTTATGCCATGCTTAATCGTACCTTTGGCGTTTGGAACATGAACTATACCGTTGGCCTGCAGAAGCAGTGGCTCACCATCAATGCCCCTGATCCTCGTGAGGCCTCTGGTATCCGCGTGACTAAATTCAATGACAAGCCTATGTTCTTGGCACAACTCCTTAACACCTTCACAGTGAAGAATGGTTGGCAGTTCGAATTGGGAGGTTTGATGCAGACGAAAGGTTATACGCAGAATCTCTATTTAAGGAATGTGTACTTCGACCTCACAGCTGCTGTGCAGAAGACACTCTTGAAAGACAATTCACTGGTGCTGCGCTTGGAAGGTCACGATTTAGCAAGACAGGCCCATGCCAATGTGGATAGCGACTTTGGCAGCCATACCATCAAGCAGACCAACATGATGGATACGCAGAAGGTGAAGTTCTCTATCCGCTACACCTTCAATACGGCCCAGAGTAAGTATCGTGGCACAGGTGCTGGTGCAGATGAGAAGGCAAGAATGTAAAACACTTGGAAGTTGATGCATCTTTTTTATATCTTTGCCCTAATAAAGTGTGACCAATTATAATAATAACGGCTATGGATAATGAAATGAAATTTTGTCAAAGTTGTGGCATGCCCTTGACTGACGAGTTGCTCGGTACTAATGCCGATGGGAGCAAGAACGAAGACTATTGCATCTTCTGTTATAAGAATGGTGAATTCCTGCAAGATGTAACCATGGAAGGAATGATAGACCACTGCGTAAAGTACCTCGATGAGATGAATAAGATGATGCCCAAGCCTATGACTGAAGAAGAATACCGTCAAATGGCATTAGCTTTCTTCCCTACCCTGAAACGCTGGAGGACATGATGGAATCAAATAGAATCTTATTGCGCCCTTGGTGTGAATCGGATGCGGAGACACTGTTCAAATGGGCATCTGATCCGAATGTCGGGCCTCGTGCAGGATGGGCACCGCATAAGAGCGTGGAGGAAAGTCTGGAGATTATCCGTACAGTATTCAATGATGCGTTGCACACATGGGCTATCGAGTTGAAAGAAACTGGTGAGGCTATTGGCGCAATGGGCTATGGCCCATCTTGCGAGTGTGACCTGCCAGCACGTGAAGGTGAACCGCTCGTCGGCTATTGGGTGGCAAAGCCCTATTGGAATCGTGGTATCTGTACGGAGGCTCTGCGGCTAATGTTAGACCTTATCCGACAGACGACGGACATCAAATCGCTAATCAGTGGTCATTTCGTTGACAACCCCGCTTCAGGCCGAGTAATGGAGAAGTGTGGTTTTGTTCCAACAGGTGAAACATGCATCGATGCGAATCAGTATCAAGGTGAGAACAGGCCAATTAGAGTATTGAGACTGGAAATTAGAAACAAAGAATGAAACGCCTTTTATATCTGGACAATCTGAAAGTATGCCTGACGGTACTGGTGATATTCCACCATGCTGGTCAGGCATACGGTGATGGCGGAGACTGGGCCTATACGCCCAGTAATCCTGCTGAGGTGATGCCTTGGATATGGCATTTCTTCTCAGTAAACGCAGCCTTCTTCATGGGACTGTTCTTTCTCATCTCCGGCTATTTTGTTCCTGCGAGTTACGATAAACAGGGAGCTTCGGTGTTTGTCCAAAAGAAATTGATACGCTTGGGCATTCCCCTGTTGATGATGGGCGGATTGCTGAGCGTGCTGTCAGGAAAACTGGAGATTGGGCACATGTGGTATATTGAGAGTCTGCTTGTGTTCTGTCTTCTCTATGCCTTGATTCGCCAATTCTGCAAACCGATCAATGGCGAGTGCCCATCAAGACCCACTATCATCGGTCTGCTGATATTCGGTGGCATCATGGGCATTGGCAGTTATCTGATACGTTTGATCAGTCCGCAGGATCATTGGATATGGCCTTTCGGCATCATTCCCTTGCCAATGGAACCAGCCCACTATCTTCAATACGTGATGATGTTTGTCGTCGGCATTCTGGCTAGCCGCTTTCATTGGCTTGAGCAGATGAGCAATACCACAGGAATCCTGTCGCTTTTGATAGGATGCCTGTTAGCGTTAGGCATCTATCTGCGTGATGGCGGTGAGTGGAATGACTTCGTCGCTCGGTGGTTCGGCATCTACGAGTCGTTACTTTGCGTGTTCATTTGTTTCGGACTGCTTTGGTTGTTTCGTGAGTACGGTAGCTGGCACAGCAAGTTCTGGCAGTGGTGTGCCGCCCAGGCTTACGGAGCCTACATCTTCCATCTATTGCTGATGATTGCTTTGCAGAATGCGGTTGACGGCATATGGATGGGAGCCTTCGGTAAGTTCATGTTTATTGGAGTCGCCATCACCATAGCTTCCTTTGGGCTCACCTGGTTGCTGAGGATGATCCCTGGTGTAAAGAAAGTACTATAACTAAAAGATAAAAAGATGAAATACGAGATTATTACGTTAGAAAATGTGCAGATTATCGGCATGGTAAAGGAAATTGCATTCTGCAAGGGACAGGAAGAGTGTCCTAAGTTTTGGGGCGAGTATGTGGAACGCATTATTAAACCCGTCTTTATGGAACACAAGGCACCTGATGCCTTTCAGCAGGCTGCCATCGACAATGGTGTCGGAGAGTTTGGGCTCTGCACCTGCGACATTCCCAACCATAATTGTGCTACTTGTTGGGAGGCAAACTTTGGTGCTTGCAGCAAGAACACCTTTACATACGTCATCGGTGGAATATATAAAGGTGGCGGGGTGCCCGAGGGAATGAAACTATTCCCTATTCATAGCGGCAAGTGGCTGAAGATGCATTTCGAGGGAGGCATGAAAGCCTTTCAAGAGCAGTACCAAATATTCTATAAGGAGTGGTTGCCCCAGCACTCGGAATTCCATTGTCCCAACAACGCTATGACGATGGAATGGTACAACGGCACCGACATCGAGTCGCCCGATTACCAATGTGGCGTGATGATGCCATTGGAGAACTAAACAAATAAAGATATTATGGATCAGAGATTTTGTCAAAGTTGCGGCATGCCGCTAACAGAAGATGTCCTCGGCACGAATGCCGACGGTAGTAAGAACGAAGATTATTGCATGTACTGCTACAAGGATGGCCAGTTCCTGCAGGACTGCACGATGGA
>JAFRTL010000005.1 GCA_017427065.1 Bacteroidaceae bacterium
AGTCAAGGCCGTGTAGAGGTCGGCCATCAACTGATAGCGGTACTCGCCCGCATACTTGCCTATCTTCTGTAGGCGTTCTCTTGCTTTTACTTTAAGTGCCATAGTTAAATAGTTTTTTAGGTTAAAATTGAAAGTTAGCTCTGTCGGAATTGCGCGCGTGGGAACTGACCATTTTTGGGCGTGTGCGTAGGAAACTTTGCTGGTGCACACAGGAAATTTTGCTGCCGCACGCTCCCGCAAATTCTGGTTCCCGTTCCGACAATACAAAGATAATACACGTACCCCCTACCTTGCAAGTAATTCGCGATTTTTACACCAAAAATCGCACACAGACATTTCTGTAACGCATTATATATCAGTATATTAATTGGCATTTGTAGGTAAGAATCTGGGCAGATTTGTAGACTACAATACTATTATTGGCAACATAACGGCAACGCAACATGCAACACGCAACATTTGCTATTTTCATTTTCTACCTGGAACCCAAGCGCAACGCTTACCTTATATATTATTATATAAATATATAATAAAATATAAGGTAAAATATTAAATAACATATTCATACCGTTTTATACACATTGAAATCATCAAATGTTGCATGTTGCATGTTGCGCGGGTACTTCGCAAAAGACTTACAAATGGATAAACGTCTCCAGTCGTTTAATGATACTCTCAAAATCTGTATTCAAATCTAACGTGCGAATATAGATAGAATAGCCATCTCGATGCTTTATCTTGGCATCATCAAAAGCCGTTCCTTTGGTCTTAGCATAGAGCAGCATACCATCTACATCGTGACGATGATTGGTGTCGTATTCGTTTATATAAGTGTTTATCTGGTAGAGATGGCCACTTCTCAGTGTGTCCCTACTATACTGCCCCTGCATAATCTCTGTATAATACTTGGTATTGATAATCAAAGTTCGCACTCCCATTGAAAGGAGAATATCCTTTTTCATAATAGGAAATATAGAGGTATCCGTCTGTTCTTCGACGATATTGGTGATGAAAGCGAGTACATACACTGAAGACAGACACGCCAAGAAGATGTACAAGAAGAAAGGCTCCTTTATGATCTGAGCCAACGCAACACGCAACATGCAACATGCAACATTTGATTTTCTAATATTAAAATTTATAATTATGAATACAATATCAAGAGGATTGCGGAACAATAAGCCGCTGAATATTCGCCACGGGCACAGCCAGTGGCAAGGGAGAACGGAGGCACAGACTGACAGGGAATTTGTGTACTTCATGACATCCTCATCGCGATGACGTGTGTAGAGAATGGCATCAAGCCAGAAGAGGTGCCTGTGTCTGCCATCCTGCAAGGGTATCAGTTGGCGTTCAAGAAATAAGAACTGGAATAAGGCAGAAAAAAGAGCAAGATTCTTTGGAGTCTTGCTCTTTATATTCGAATGATATAATCCCCTCAGAACATCTGGCTCACTCTTTTCACTGCTGAAACCAGTGCATCGACTTCTTCCGTGGTGTTATAGAGGGCGAAGGAGGCGCGGAGGGTGCCTTCGATGCCTAAGTGCTGCATAAGGGGCTGGGCGCAGTGATGACCAGTGCGCACGGCTATGCCAAGGCGATCGAGCAAGGTTCCCATATCGAACGGATGGATATTACCAACTAAGAAGCTGATGACAGAGCCTCGCTCGGGGGCTTCACCAATAATGCGCATGCCTGGAATGGTGCGGAGCTGCTCCAAGGCGTACTGGGTGAGCTGGGCTTCGTGGGCAGCAATCTGCTCCATACCTATCTGCTGCACGTAACGCAGGGCAGCAGCAAGGCCAGTGGTGCCTACGAAATCAGGGGTGCCAGCCTCGTACTTGAAGGGGAGTTCATTGAAGGTGGTGCCCTCGAAGCTGACGTGTCCAATCATCTCGCCTCCTCCTTGATAAGGGGGCAGACGGTCGAGCCAGGCTTCCTTGCCATAGAGCACGCCAATGCCCGTGGGGCCATAGACCTTATGTCCAGAGAAGGCCAGGAACTCGCAATCGAGGGCTTGCACATCGACGGGTATATGGGGGACGGATTGCGCTGCGTCTATAAGTACGGGGACATCGTGAGCGTGGGCAATGTCGATGAGACGACGCACGGGATTCACGGTGCCCAGGACATTGGATACGTGAGTGACACTGACCAGTCGGGTACGTGGGGTGAAGAGCTGTTCATAGGCATCGAGCTGCAGCTGGCCCTCGTCTGTGATAGGAATGACACGCAGACGGATGCCACGACGCTTCTCCAACAGTTGCCAAGGCACAATATTGCTGTGGTGTTCCATCTCTGAGAGGATGACCTCATCGCCTTCTTGCAGCAGTTCACCATAGCAGGAGGCCACCAAGTTGATGCTCTCTGTGGTGCCACGCGTGAAGATGATCTCACGGGTACTACGAGCGCCAAGGAACTGGCGCACGGTCTCACGGCTCTGCTCATGAAGGTCGGTAGCCAACTGTGAGAGACGATGGACTCCACGATGCACATTGGCATTCACAGTGTAGTATTCCTCCGTCATGGCCTCGATGACCTGACGGGGTTTCTGCGTGGTGGCAGCATTGTCCAGATATACCAACGGCTTACCGTAAACGGTCTGCGTCAATATGGGGAAGTCGGCACGATTATACATTGAACATTGAGCATTGAACATTGAACATTTTCTCTAAACTCTAAACCCTAAACTCTAAACGCTTAATCCTAAACCTTCTTGCAGATATTGCAGGCAGCGCATCCCTTACCTAATTCGCCACGGAAACGGAGTTCCACAAGCTGGCGCAAACGATCACGAAGGGTTGGGATACGTACAGCGCTGACGACATCATCAACAAAGGCAAACATGAGGAGCAGACGGGCTTCGTGGAGGGAGATGCCTCGCTGTCGCATATAGAACAGGGCAGCTTCATCGAGTTGACCTACGGTGGCTCCGTGACTGCACTGCACATCGTCGTTATAGATCTCCAACTGCGGTTGGGTGTACATGTGGGCCTCACGGGTGGCGCAGAGGTTGCGATTGGTCTGGTGGCTCTCCGTGTGATGGGCTCCTGGTTGTACCTTCACCAAACCTGCAAAGGCACCTATAGAAGCATCGTCGAGTACGTACTTGAAGAGCTGGTCGCTAGTGCAACGAGGAGCGGCATGCTCTACATATACTTGGTTGTCCACCACCTGGCGACCATCTTCGATGGCCATACCATAGGCGTGAAGGGTGGCTCCCTGCCCCACCATGCGGACGCTGGTGGTATTGCGGGTAATGCCTCCCATAAGCGTCATGCTTCCCAGCAGCACCTGACTGCCGGCCTCCTGCTGTACGTAGAGCTGACTGATGCGGGTGTGGCTAGAGGCTGTCTCTTCCAACTCGTAGAGGTCGAGCCTTGCATCGGGGCCCACGTAGGCTTCGATGACTTGTGTGGCAAGGGTCTGTGCCCCACTGAGGGCATGGTCGCAAGCGAGCAACGTGAGTTGGGCGCCTGCCTCCAAGATGAGGAGCACACGTCGTGATGCCAGCAACGGATGGTCTGTACGCAAGAGGTTGATGAGCTGCAAGGGGTGCTCCATCACTACCCCACGAGGGACGTAGATAAGGAGTCCGTCTTGGGCAAAGGCTGTATTGAAGGCCGTGATGCCATCTGTCTGTGCCTCAGCTATCTTACCATAATAAGGACGCACAAGGTCGGGGTACTGTTCCGACAATTGGCGAAGGCTACCTACCAACACACCTGCAGGCAACTCCCGATGAGGGGCTGAAGGAGGATAATAGGCGTCATTCACCACAAAATAAGGTGAGGTGCTAAGTTGAGGCACACTGCCACGAAACACCTCGTAGGGGTTGGTCTGTACCTCCACGCGTCGCAGGTTCATCCCGAAATCGGGTTCGAAGAGCTTGCTGATGTCGGTATATTTATATCGTTCCAGCTTGCGTGTAGGGAAGCCCTGCTGCTGAAAGGCCTGAAAAGCCTGTGCCCGCTGTGCATTCAGCACAGGGGAACTGTGGCGGCAGAGCAATTCGCCATGCTGCTGGTAAAGGTCGATATAAGGTTGTTCCACACGCATAGGTCAGTCTTCCAATTCTTCTTTGATCCAATCGTAGCCACGCTTCTCGAGTTCCAAGGCAAGCTCGGGACCAGCGGTCTTCACGATGCGTCCCTTATAGAGCACGTGTACCACATCGGGCTTGATATAATCCAGCAGGCGCTGATAGTGTGTGATGACGATGCAACTGGTTTCGGGGGTCTTCAGCTTGTTGACGCCCTCTGCCACGATGCGCAGGGCATCGATGTCGAGGCCTGAATCTGTCTCGTCGAGAATGCTGAGACGGGGTTCGAGCATAGCCATCTGGAAAATCTCGTTGCGTTTCTTCTCGCCACCTGAGAAACCCTCATTGACGGAACGGTTGGCCAACTTATTGTCGAGTTCCACCACGGCGCGTTTCTCACGCATGAGCTTGAGGAACTCGCTGGCACTAAGGGCAGGGAGGTTGTGGTACTTGCGCTTCTCATTCACGGCAGCACGCATGAAGTTCACCATGCTCACACCAGGAATCTCCACGGGGTACTGAAAACTCAGGAAGAGTCCCTCATGACTGCGGTCTTCGGGAGAGAGTTCCAAGAGGTTCTTCCCATAGAAGGTTACGCTACCCTTCGTCACTTCATAGGCAGGATTCCCCACCAGCACGGAAGAGAGGGTGCTCTTGCCAGAGCCATTGGGTCCCATGATGGCATGCACCTCACCTGGTTTTACCGTCAGGTTGATGCCTTTCAGTATTTCCTTGCCAGCTACGTTGGCGTGTAAATCTTTTATCTCTAACATTTCATTAAATTGAGAATTGAACATTGAGAATTGAGAATTACCTTACGGATATGTCTCAAAAATTCTTCATTCATCATTCTTCATTTACATTTATCCTACAGATCCTTCGAGGGAGACGGAGAGGAGTTTCTGGGCTTCGACAGCGAACTCCATCGGAAGCTTGTTGAGCACTTCCTTGGCGTAGCCGTTGACGATGAGTCCCACAGCATCCTCCGTGCTAATGCCTCTCTGGTTACAGTAGAATATCTGATCTTCATTGATTTTGCTAGTAGTGGCTTCATGTTCCACTACTGCCGTCTCATTGTGGATATCCATGTAGGGGAAGGTATGTGCCCCACACTTATCGCCTAACAACAGGGAGTCACACTGACTGTAATTGCGGGCACCCTCAGCCTTCGCTGCCACACGCACCAAGCCACGGTAGGAGTTCTCGCTCTGACCTGCTGAAATGCCCTTGCTGACGATGGTGCTGCGGGTGTTCCTGCCCAAATGAATCATCTTGGTACCCGTATCGGCTTGCTGGAAATGGTTGGTCACTGCCACGCTGTAGAACTCAGCTGTGGAGTTATCGCCTTGCAACACACAAGAGGGATATTTCCACGTAATAGCGGAACCAGTCTCTACCTGTGTCCAAGAGAGTTTGCTATCATTCCCACGCAAGTGTCCGCGCTTCGTCACGAAATTGTACACACCACCCTTGCCCTCTGCATCACCAGGATACCAGTTCTGCACGGTGCTGTACTTCACCTCCGCACGTTCATTGACCACAATCTCCACAATAGCAGCATGGAGCTGGTTCTCATCACGCATGGGGGCCGTGCAACCTTCGAGGTAGGAGACATAAGCCTCATCATCGGCCACGATAAGGGTACGTTCAAACTGTCCTGTCATGCGGGCATTGATGCGGAAGTAGGTGGACAGCTCCATGGGGCAACGCACCCCACGGGGGATATAGACGAAGGAACCATCGGAGAAGACAGCAGAGTTCAAGGCAGCAAAGTAGTTGTCCGTAGGCGGCACTACCGTACCTAAGTACTGGCGTACCAAGTCGGGATGCTCCCGCACGGCCTCGCTGATGGAACAGAAGATAATGCCCTTCTCCATGAGCGTTTCCTTGAAAGTGGTCTTAACGGACACGGAGTCCATCACGGCATCTACTGCCATACCTCCCAGCATCATGCGCTCTTCGAGCGGAATGCCGAGCTTGTCGAACGTCTTGATGAGTTCAGGATCCAGTTCCTTTGGTCCACCCTGCTTCTTCTTGGTAGGGTCGGCATAGTAAGAGATGGCCTGATAGTCTATCTCAGGGATGCGCAGATGTGCCCACGTAGGCATTTCCATTTGCTGCCAAAGGTGGAAAGCATGCAGACGGAAGTCGAGCAACCACTGTGGTTCTTCTTTCTTGGAAGAAATCAGACGCACCACATCCTCGTTCAGACCACGATCGATGATTTCTGTGGCGACATCGGTGGTGAAGCCATACTTGTACTTCTCCTCCGCTATCCGACGCACATACTCATTGTCGGTCTCTTGTCTCATCCCCTGCAACTTACTTTCCTCTGCCATGACACCGAATGTTAATACTCAAACCTAAGCGTTGATGATTTCGTGCGTCAGCTCCTTAGCCACAGGCAAGAAGATGCCTGCAAAGTCCTTCAGCGGATAGTAAAGCGCACTGTCTTCCTTGGATTCGCGACTAAGGATGCGGTTATCAGCATCGATATACTCCAACACTCCGATAAACAAACTGGCGATGAGGAGGTATTTCAAAGCTCCCAGACCTGCTCCAAGCCAACGATTAAGCCAGCCCAACTTCACCACTTCCATGGCCTTGGTAAGGATGGATGCCACGATGGCACAAGCCAAAGGTACAGCCACCCAGATAGCAATGAAAGCAATGATCTGAGCAAAGGTCATACTGTCTGTGAGTGTTCCTGAAATCTTCTCTGCCAAAGGCATATAGAGCATCTTGGCTGCCAGCAAACCTACGATGAGACCTACCAACGATGCCAATTGTTTCACAAAGCCTTTCATGAGGCCAAGTACGGCTCCAAGTAAAAACACAACGATAATGATAATGTCTAATGTACTCATATCAATGT
This sequence comes from Bacteroidaceae bacterium, assembly GCA_017427065.1. Lineage (GTDB taxonomy): Bacteria > Bacteroidota > Bacteroidia > Bacteroidales > Bacteroidaceae > Bacteroides. The sequence continues at coordinate 6,918 of JAFRTL010000005.1, forward strand.
TATAATGTTTGCTTTACTTCAATCTCTTCGTATGTCTCAATGATATCACCTGGTTTGATGTCGTTGCAAGCCACCAGACTAATACCGCACTCGAAATTGGTACCGACTTCCTTGACATCGTCTTTGAAACGCTTCAAGGCATTGATGTTGCCAGTGAAGATCACGATACCATCGCGAATCAAACGTGCACGATCGGAACGCTTTACCTTACCTGTCTTCACCATCGCACCAGCTACCATACCAACCTTACTGATGTTGAATACTTCACGCACTTCGATGGTAGAGGTCACCTGCTCCTTCAACGTTGGTGCCAACATACCCTCCATAGCCGACTTCACCTCTTCGATGGCATCGTAGATGATAGAGTACTTGCGGATGTCCACACCTTCTTGCTCAGCAAGTTTGGCTGCAGCAGTAGAAGGACGAACCTGGAAGCCCACAATAATGGCATCGCTGGCAGCAGCCAAGGTCACATCAGACTCAGAAATCTGTCCTACACCCTTATGGATGACATTCACCTGAATCTTATCCGTAGAAAGTTTGATAAGTGAATCGCTCAAGGCTTCTACTGAACCGTCCACATCACCCTTAACGATAATGTTGAGTTCATGGAAGTCGCCCAAAGCCAAGCGGCGTCCCACTTCATCGAGGGTCAGCATCTTGGTGGTGCGCAGGCCCTGCTCACGCTGCAACTGCTCGCGCTTGTTGGCTATCTCGCGTGCTTCCTGTTCTGTCTCGAAGACATGGAAGGTATCACCTGCTGCAGGGGCACCATTCAAACCCAGTATCAAAGCAGGCTCTGCTGGTCCTGCTTCCTTGAGTTTCTGGTTGCGCTCGTTGAACATCGCCTTCACACGTCCGAAACAAGAACCTGCCAATACGATATCACCCTGCTTCAAGGTACCATTGCTTACAAGCACAGTTGCCAGGTAGCCACGACCACGGTCGAGAGAAGACTCAATGATAGAACCCGTAGCGCGACGGTTTGGATTGGCCTTCAGGTCGAGCATCTCTGCTTCCAAAAGCACCTTCTCCATCAGTTCCTTCACACCAATACCCTTCTTGGCACTGATGTCCTGACTCTGATACTTACCACCCCACTCTTCTACCATCATGTTCATGGCAGCGAGTTCTTCCTTGATCTTATCTGGATTTGCACCTGGCTTATCAATCTTGTTAATCGCGAATACAATAGGTACACCAGCAGCTTGTGCATGGTTGATAGCCTCACGCGTCTGAGGCATCACATTATCATCAGCAGCCACGATGATGATGGCAATATCCGTCACTTTGGCACCACGGGCACGCATGGCAGTGAACGCCTCATGTCCAGGGGTATCGAGGAAGGTGATGCGACGGCCGTCGTCCAACTTCACATTGTAGGCACCGATGTGCTGGGTGATACCACCAGCCTCACCAGCGATCACGTTACTCTTGCGGATATAGTCCAGAAGACTGGTCTTACCATGGTCCACATGACCCATCACCGTAACGATAGGAGCACGTGGCTGCAGGTCTTCCTCCTTGTCGGCCTCTTCCACGATGGCCTGGGAAACCTCTGCACTGACATACTCCGTCTTGAAGCCGAACTCCTCTGCCACCAAGTTGATGGTCTCAGCATCCAAACGCTGGTTAATACTTACCATTATACCCACACTCATACAGGTACTGATGACCTGAGTCACGGAGATGTTCATCATGTTGGCAAGCTCGTTGGCAGTTACGAACTCTGTCAGCTTCAGGATCTTGCTTTCTGCCAACTCCTGGTTCTCCAGTTCCTGCATGCGGCTTTCGGCCAGTTCACGTTTCTCCTTGCGGTACTTGGCACCCTTACTCTTGCTCTTGTTGGTCAGACGAGCCAGTGTCTCTTTTACCTGACGAGCTACATCTTCCTCATTCACATCCTGATGAGAGGTTACCTTACCTTTAAAACGGTCTTTCTGTTTCTTGCCACCATTTTGCTGTGCGGCCTGGCCCTTTTCATCCTTACGGCCATTCTTGCCTCCCCCTTGATAGCTCTGTACATTATTGATATCGACCTTACCGCCACCTATACGATTGCGTTTCTTCTTGCCTTGGCTTTCTGCATTCTGACCCTCGCGATCTTCCTTGCTGTCCTTGCCACGTTTATTATCATCATGACGGATTTCCTTCAAGATGGATTCCTTCATTTGCTTACGCTGATCCTGACGCAGTTTCTCCTTCTCAGCACGTTCTTTTTTGCGCTCCTCCTTAGACTTCTTCTTTGGACGGGTTTGCTGATTCAATGCCGCCAAGTCAATCTGGCCGATGACATTGATCTTGGAAACGATTTCCTCACCTTTCAATCGGAAAACATCCTCAACCTCAGGAGCCTCTTCCACAGGCTCTTCTTCCTCAACAGGCTCAACCTTAGGCTGAGGGATTTCTGGTTTTGGTGTCTCTACCTTAGGTGCTGGGGCAACCTCTACAGGCTTCTCCTCCTGAACAGGTTCAATTGGAACTTCTTCCTTCTTCTCTGATACTGCTTCAGGTTTCTCAGTCTTTGCTGGTTTTTCCTTTACAGCCGACTTTTCAGGAGCTGTGCGTTGGTTAAGCTTATCCAGATCGATGTGTCCTACTTGCTTGAAACGAGGCTTGGAATCTTCAGGAACTTCCGTCTTGATCTCTGCAACTTTCTTCTCCTCCACCTTTGGTGTTTCTACCACAACAGGTTTTGCAGGAGCAGGCTTATCGACAGGTTTGGGCTTCTGCTCTTGCTGCATCATACGTTTACCTAAACGTTCACTCTGCAGCTTCAGATCCTTGTCGCTCTTGAACTCCTGCTTCAGCAAGTCGAACTGTTCCTCCGTAATCTTGGTGTTGGGATTCTCCTCTACGGTGAACCCCTTCTTCTGCAAGAACTCTACGGCAGTAGAGATCGACACGTTTAAATCTCTTGTAACTTTATTCAGTCTTATAGCCATCTACAATCCTTTCTTTTTTACTCTTCCTCAAACTCACGGCGCAGGATGTTCAGTACCTCATCCACCGTTTCTTCTTCAAGGTCTGTTTTCTCAATTATCATATCACGCGGAGCGTTCAAGGCAGACTTTGCAGTCTCGATGCCCATCTCCTGGAATGCATCGATAATCCAACCATCAATCTCATCACGGAATTCATCAAGCATGATGTCTTCCTCTTCTGGAGTGCCTTGAATTTCACGGTAAACATCGATGGTATAGCCCGTGAGCATACTTGCCAACTTGATGTTCAGACCACCCTTACCAATGGCAAGTGATACCTCTTCAGGTTTCAGATATACATCGGCACGCTTCTCTTCATCGTTGAGCTTAATGCTGCTCACTGTGGCAGGACTAAGGGCACGCTGGATGAAAAGTTGCGTATTGCTAGTGTAATTTATCACGTCAATATTCTCATTTCTCAACTCACGTACGATGCCATGTATACGGCTACCCTTCACACCTACGCATGCGCCTACAGGGTCGATACGATCGTCATAACTCTCTACAGCAATCTTGGCACGTTCACCAGGAATACGGGCAATGCGCTTGATAGTAATCAATCCATCGTTAATCTCTGGTACTTCCAACTCAAAAAGACGCTGCAAGAATAACGGACTGGTACGACTAAGGATAATCTTTGGATTGTTGTTCTGATTGTCCACACGCTCCACCACGGCACGTACAGTCTCACCCTTGCGGTAGAAATCGGTAGGAATCTGTTCCTGCTTTGGGAGCAAGAGGTCGTTGTTCTCATCATCAACCAACAATATTTCTTTCTTCCAAATCTGATAAACCTCAGCACTTACCAATTGACCTACGCGATCTATGTATTTTGCATAAAGTGAATCTTTCTGCAACTCCAGAATCTTTGCTGCCAACGTCTGGCGCAAAGTCAGAATGGCACGACGACCAAACTTGCTGAAATCCACTAAATCGGTGAACTCTTCACCTACCTCAATATCAGGTACCACCTTACTGGCTTCACTCAGACTAACCTGAGTATTAGTATCTGCCACTTCATCATCGGGCACAACCTCACGGTTGCGGCGAATTTCCAAGTCACCCTTGTCAGGGTTCACAATCACATCATAGTTCTCATCACTGCCGAAGATTTTCGCAATCACACTGCGGAAACTCTCTTCAAGCACATTCACCAACGTCGCGGTGTCCAGATTGTCTTTGTCTTGACGGAAAGTTTTGAAAATATCCATCAATGACTCTGTTTCCTGTTTCTTTGCCATTTCTGCTATTTGAATTTAATTATTTGTTTCACGTAATCAGTCTCAGCTTGGTTCAGTGTAGCATCTTGCTCAACTGTCTTAGGGCGTTTCATGCCTTCCTCCTTGACCTTCACCTGCATGGTCAATGTGATATTGTCGCCATCAACTTCTTTAAGTACGCCCGTAAGCTTCCGTCCGTCGCGCATCTTAACTTCCACCTCTTGTCCTAAACAGTTCTGAAACTGTTGTGCAACTTTCAGAGGCTGTCCAATACCAGCAGAGCCAACTTCCAAATCATAGTTGTCAATTTCCCCATTAAGCTTAGATTCAATGTATTGGCTCAAAGCCACACAGTCTTCAATCCATACACCTTCCTTTTGGTCAATTTCAACCGTAATCTTGTTGTCGGAACCAATCTGGAGATCAACCAGGAAATACTCCTTACCCTCCAGCCACTCATTCACCACCTGCTCGATTTGTTCTTTTACTATCATTCGATTTTAAGTTTATAAATAAAAAAGAGGAGCTCTCAGCCCCTCCTCAACTTCAACTTTCCGCTGCAAAGATAGCGTTTTTCTATATAAAAACAAAAAGAATAAGAAAAAAACACTACCTTTACAGGGTAAAATACAGAAATATGAGACTGAAACATCTACAAACCAACCGCCAATTCATGATAGGAAACAGCATTGTGTTTATTGGCGTTATCTTCGTAGTGGTGCTTTTTATCTACCTCAGTTTGCGTATGCAAGCACAGAAAAGCGACCATCACTACTACAATGAAGTCTATAACATCGGCTTAGTACAAGGTTTTGCTGGACACGACTTTACGGTTTATATGAACGATAGTATTGTGTTCGATGGAACAATCACTCAAGAGCCTCAGCGAATTGAAGTGAAACGTTTTGCAGAAGAAACATCTTTGCTTATCGTAAATAAGGCAACTGAACAAGTGGTGGTTTTTGAACTTCCTAATGATGGGGGCACCTTCAGCTTCGAGAGGAATGACGAAGAAATAAGTATGCGATAATAAACATTATATACCTGTTTTTATGAGAAGATTTATCATTTGTTGCCTACTCATCCTGACAGCAATGATGGGCAGCGGAGCCTGGGCACAGTCATTGCCACGTGCAGATGCTCCGAAAGTAGTGAAGAAAGCCATGAAGAAGTATCTCAAGGCAGTAGACAAAGAGAAGCAAGACTTGCACAGCATCATGGTGGTGCAGCATGGCAAGGTGCTTTTTGCAACCTGGCGCAGCGAAGGCCAAGAAAACGTGCCTCATGTGCTGCATTCCGTCAGTAAGACATTCACTTCCACAGCCGTAGGCTTGGCTATCAGCGAGGGAAAACTCAAACTCACTGATAAACTGATTTCTTTCTTCCCTGACAAGTTGCCAGAGGTGGTTAGCGATAATCTGAAAGCCATTACCGTGCGTGATCTGCTGACCATGAATTGCGGACATGACACGGATCCTACAGGAAGCATACGCAATGTGGAGGGCAACGATTGGGCAAAAGCATTCCTCGCCTATCCCGTGGAACACAAGCCTGGCACCTTCTACTGTTACAACAGCCTTGGCACCTATATGCTCTCTGCCATCGTGCAGATAGTCACAGGCGAAAAAGTGGTAGATTACCTTTACCCACGCCTCTTCCAACCCCTAGGTATCGAGAAACCCCGTTGGGATGAGAGTCCGCAGGGCATCAACACAGGTGGATGGGGACTCTATCTGAAGACCGAAGACTTGGCTAAGATGGGTCAATTGCTGCTCCAAGGCGGCAAGTGGAACGGTCGCCAACTGGTACCAGAGGAGTGGATCAAGGAAGCCTCTTCTGCCCAAGTACCTTGCCAACCCGCAGGCATGAAGCCCGATATGGTGGAGAAGGCAGGACTGACCAAGGAAAACAGCGATTGGGTGCAGGGCTATGGTTACCAAATGTGGCGCTGCCGTCACAACGCCTTCCGCGCAGATGGTGCCAACGGTCAGTACATCCTCGTGCTTCCTGACCAAGATGCTGTGATTGCCGTCACTGCCAATATCGGCAATATGCAAGGCGAGATCAATCTCATTTGGGACAATATCCTGCCAGCGTTACAGCAGAACTGATCATTCCGTCTTCAGTCGCTCCTCCTCAAGATCCAAAACGGCCCACGAAGAGTCGGATGGTCTCCTCGCTGATCTCATGATGCTCGCGATTGAGGTGGTTATGAAGTTGAATTTCAAAAATAAAAGGACTTTGCTCACGCAAGGTCCTTTTTATTTAGTTAGCGTTTATGAGATTTTGAGAGAATCAGAAACTTCACAGCTTCATTATCAATAGTCAACTTATGATACACTAACTATACATTATGTTTAAAGCAAATGAAAAAATTTCTAGTTATTGTTTAACTCCTCCTTGTCCAGCACTTTCACAACATCCAGACTATCTGTCGCCAACTTTTCCACTTTCACATTCTCTTCAGAAAGAGCTACGGAAGGTGCAGAAATCTGATTGCCAATCGTGTCGGAAGGAATAATATCCTGCTGACCAACAGAGAAGGAATGTTCCAAGAGATTACCTAATAGCAACAGCAATGCAATAGCAGCAGCAGCTTTTAACATCGGCATCAAGCGTGTAAACAACGTTACTCTACGTGCTTTCACTACGGGTGCCTGCTCTATCTTTTCCAAGATGCGAGCATCAAAATCTGCACTCAGATGAGCTTCCGACTGTGTCTGCTGATAAACAAACAAGTCGCGATAAGGCAACAATGATGACGGCACATCCTCTTCATAGAAGAATCGACGAAGCATAGCCTCCTCTTCTAGGGTGGTCTCACACGCCCAATAGCGTTCCAACAATTCTTCAATGTGTCTAGAGTCCATAGCCATCTGTTTTAATAAACTGCTGCCTGATCTTCTGCCTTGCTCGGAAGAGATAGACTTTCACCTGCTCTTCACTCAGCTGCAATGCCTCGGCAATTTCCTGATAACTTTTCCCTTCTACATCACGAAGGTGAAAAACATCACGTTGTGTTTCGGGCAACTGGCTTAGAAACTTCCTAAGAAGTTCCATACGCTCGCTTTCCACCAACTGGTCATAGGGAGTAGATGCAGTGGCTTGGTCATGTTCGGCAGTGAGTTCTACATGTTGTGCATCTTTCTTCTCGCGTGCATCCAATGCCAAATGCTTGGCAATAGTAACGCAAAAAGCCTCTAACGACTTCACATCAGATAGCTCCTGCCTTTTGTTCCATGCCCTAATCAACGTTTCTTGCACAATGTCCTCAGCCTCTTCCCTATGTAGGATAATCCTGAAAGCTACTCTGAAAAGTTTGTCTTTCAGCGGGAGAACATCATCATGAAAGTTGATTTCTTGCATCTCTCTATAAACAAGACGGATTAACTGCAAAAAAGTTACAGCCTAACTAGAAAAAAAATTTAAGGTATCATAAGTGTACCGCCTTGGCCGTCGATGGCAGTAGAGGAGGTGATGTACACCTTACTTACTCCTGCATCGAGTGCGCCAAAGGCGTTCTCAAGTTTCGGTATCATACCGCTGTTGATAATGCCTGTAGCCACCAACTCACGGAATTCTTCACGATTGATCGAAGGGATTACGCTTGCATCGTCATTTTCATCACGAAGTACGCCTGGTTTCTCAAAACAATAAACCAAGGTAACATCAAAAACTTGTGCCAAAGCTTTGGCTGTTTCCCCAGCGATAGTATCTGCATTAGTGTTCAAGAGGTTTCCTTTTCCATCGTGAGTCAACGGAGCCATGACAGGCACAACTCCTTGATGGATTAAGGAAGCCAGGTGTTCCACATTAGCTTGCTTCACATCGCCCACAAAACCATAATCCACCTCTTTTACAGGTCGCTTGTCAGAAAGCAGCACATTAAGGTCGGCGCCAGTAAGTCCAAGAGCATTAATGCCACGTGCCTGCAATCCTGCCACGATGTTCTTATTGACCAACCCACCATAAACCATCGTCACCACTTTCAGCATCTCTACATCGGTAATACGACGACCATTGACCATCTTTGTCTCAATACCCAATTGTGTCGCCATCTTCGTAGCAGAACGCCCACCTCCATGAACAAGTACTTTGTAACCAGGAATGGCAGCAAAGTCGTCAAGCAGTCGCTGCAGCGTGGTGTCTTCTTCTACAATCTTGCCACCAACCTTGATGACCACTAAAGGGGATTTCAATTCACAATTCACAATTGACAATTAACTTCGTTGATTATTTTCAATTATTCTAAGTAAGTGTATCCGTAAAGACCAGAACGATAGTTAGACAAAAATTCCTTGCCTTCTTCGAGGGTAATACGACCTTCCTTCACAGAATGTGAAACCCAGGTTTCCAATGTGCGTACCAACTTCTTGGCACTAAACTGGGCATAATCCAATGCTTCTGCAACGGTCTCACCATCGATTACTTGGTCTATGCTGTATCCCTTTCCATCCACTGACACATGTACCGCATTGGTATCACCAAAGAGATTATGCAAATCGCCTAAGATTTCTTGATAAGCACCTACCAAAAAGACACCTATATAATAAGAATCCTTACCCTTCAACGAATGCACTGGAAGGTTGTGCGTCACATGACTGTTGCTTACAAAGTTAGCAATCTTACCGTCAGAATCGCATGTCATGTCCTGAATAGTAGCCGTACGATCAGGTTTCTCATCCAAACGCTGAATAGGCATAATCGGGAAAATCTGATCGATAGCCCATGAGTCAGGAAGCGACTGGAATAAAGAGAAGTTGCAGAAATACTTATCAGCTAGTAATTTCGGTAGTCCGCGCAACTCATCAGGTGCATGTTTCAAACTATGGGCTATCTGGTTCACCTCACGCATGATGCTCCAATACAGACGCTCAATCTTAGCACGTGTTTCCAAATCTACCAAGCCATGACTGAAAAGGTCGAGTGACTCATAGCGAATCTGTTCTGCATCATGCCAAGCTTCCAACAATCTGCCTTGGCCTAAATTATCCCAAATCTCATAAAGTTCCTGCAGCAGTTCATGCTCATCCTCACCAATAACTTCATCATCGTCCCAAGCAGGAAGGGTGGCAGTTTCCAGAACCTCAAAGATAAGCACAGAGTGATGTGCAGCCAAAGCACGACCACTTTCAGTAATGATATTAGGATGAGGGATTTCGTTCTTATCACTGGCATCAACCATCGTAGAAATGGCATCATTCACATATTCCTGAATAGAATAGTTCACACTTCCCTCACTCGATGAAGAACGCGTGCCGTCATAATCCACACCCAGTCCGCCACCTATATCTACAAACTCCACATTGTAACCCAATGCATGCAGTTGCACATAGAACTGTGAAGCCTCACGCAAGGCAGTCTTGATGTGACGAATCTTAGTTACCTGACTGCCGATGTGGAAGTGAATCAGCTTTAGGCAGTCATGCATCTTCTTTTCCTCTAGGAAATCCAAAGCTTCGAGCAGTTCACTACTGGTAAGACCAAATTTACTGCCGTCGCCACCACTCTCTTCCCACTTACCACTACCAGAAGAAGCCAACTTGATGCGTATGCCCAAATTAGGTTCCACATTCAGTCGACGAGCCAACTTCGCTATAAGCTTCAGCTCATTCAGTTTTTCTACCACTAAAAAAATACGCTTACCCATCTTCTGTGCCAGCAATGCCAGTTCTATATAACTCTCGTCCTTATAGCCGTTGCAGATGATGAGAGAATCAGAATCCATATTGGTGGCTATTACCGCATGAAGCTCAGGCTTTGAGCCAGCCTCCAATCCAAGGTTGTATTTTTTACCATGGCTGATAATTTCTTCCACCACGGGGCGCATCTGATTCACTTTGATGGGATAGATGATGAAATTCTGCGCCTTGTACTCATATTCCTCGGCAGCCTTGCGGAAACAAGAGGAGATTTTCTCAATACGACTGTCTAGAATGTCGGGAAATCTTATCAGCATTGGGGCAGAAACATCACGAAGTTGCAACTCATCCACCAGTTCTTTTAAGTCCACCTCTGCTCCATCCTTTCGAGGAGTAACCACCGCATGACCTTTGTCATTGATACCAAAGTACGAAGCACCCCAACCACCAATGTTGTAGAGCTCTTCAGAATCTTCAATACGCCATTTTCTCATTTCCTTGCTAACTCATATAATTAATAATAGAGGTAATTGAGGAGCAAAGATACGTATTAAATTTGAAATTTTTGTTTTTTTCTTCGTTTTTACCGACATTTGCAGTTATATAGACAAGTTTTGATGAGAAATATGAGAAACACCATTAGTAAAATCTGGCTGACGTTCGCCCTGCTGCTTTTAGGCGGCTTGGTGATGACGATGAATGGGCAGGTGAGATACTGCATGAACTACACGGAGTTTGTAAAAGGCCAATGGAAAACGGCGGAGCATGTGTCTGTGGTGAAGAAGAACGAGGCCATGAAGCGCATAGTACAAAGCAGCGACTACCAGATGGAGGCTGATGACGAGGCGCTGAAGAAGTTGCTCAACAAGAAGGCCTTCGCTGTGGAGATAGACCATACGCTCTACGTGAACTGTCGCTCGTTCCGCCATCAGGGGGTGCGCTTTGGCGCTGGCTATGCTGTGGCTTTCCGTATGGGCAACGATAAGCTCTGCGTGGTGAATCGCAAGGTGGGCACGAGCACGCTTATAGAGACTGGCGTGGTGACTGGTCTGACATCGTTTACGCCCCTCGTGGTGGGCGCTATCGCTTCAGCAGGACTGACGGAGGTACAACTGGCTAATCAGGTGTGCTACATGGTGGACAGCGAGGCTGGCAGCAATGGCAAGACCAAGGTGACGCAGATAGGCGACCTACTGATGCCTGAACTTCTGGGAAACCAGAAGGCACTGCTGGAAAAGTATCATGCCGTTGGGGATAAACGCACCAGACAGTCGGCCATGAACGTGCTGGCTGTGCTCCATGAGGCCAAGCTGATAAAATGAAACAAGAACCTTAAATCAATACTGTTATGAAAAAGTTACTTTTTATCTGGGCTGTATCTGCCTGCATGCTGACTGCCTGCCAAGGCAACGCCAGCACGGAGGAACCTCAGAACAGCAGCGAAACAGCGCACTTCCTGCCTCCACTGATGGGATGGAGCAGTTGGAACACCTACCACGTGAACATCAGCGAAGCACTGATCAAGAGTCAGGCAAATGCCATGGTGAGCACAGGCCTGAAAGACGCTGGCTACCTCTACATCAATACGGACGACGGCTTCTTCGGGTGGCGTGACGAGACGGGACTGATGCACACGCATCCTGATCGCTTCCCCAATGGCATGAAGCCTGTGGCAGATCATATCCATTCTCTAGGCTTGAAGGCGGGTATCTACTCGGATGCAGGTACGAATACCTGCGGCTCCATGGGCGATAACGATGAGCGTGGCATAGGGTCGGGCCTCTATGGGCATGAGCAGATAGACCTGGATCTCTACCTCAAGGAGTGGGGATTCGACTTCATCAAGATAGACTTCTGCGGTGGCAACGAGTTGGGCTTAGATGAGGAAACGCAATATACCAACATCGTGAATGCCATTCATCGCACGGGGCGCGACGATGTGTCCATCAACATCTGTCGCTGGGCATATCCTGGCATCTGGGCAGAGAAGGTGGCACGCTCTTGGCGCATGAGTGGTGATATTCAGGACGATTGGGGCAGCGTGAAGCGTATTATCGGGGAGAGTCTCTACCTCTCGGCTTTTGCTGGCAACGGGCACTACAACGACATGGATATGCTGGAGATAGGGCGCAGCCTCACGCCTTCGGAGGAGGAGGTGCACTTTGGCATCTGGTGCATCATGAGTTCGCCACTGCTGATAGGGTGCGACATGACCAATATCCGCCCTTCTTCCTTGGAACTGATGAAAAACAAAGAGCTGATAGCGCTGGATCAGGACCCTCTGGGACTGCAGGCGTACGTGGCGCAGCGCTTTGGCGACTGCTACGTGTTCGTGAAGGATATCGAGGAGCTGCATGGCAAGGCACGTGCCGTGGCGTTCTATAATCCTACGGAGGAGCCTTTCACCTTCAACATCGACTTGAAGACGCTGGAACTGGATGGCAACGTGAAGATGCGCGACTTGGTGCATCATGCTGATTTGGGCGATTTCAACGGTACTTTTAGCTATACGGTGCAGCCTCATGGGGTGCTCATCGTGAGGGCAGAGGGCGCTCAGCGCTTGGAGGCGGAGACCTACGAGGCAGAGTGGGCTTACCTGCCATTCTACGACGAACTGGGTACGCGCAGACGCATGATCAACTTCACGCCTGAGGAGCAGGCATCTGGCGGCATGGTGGTATCGAACATCGGAGGTCAGGAGGGGAATGACATCATCTGGCGCAATGTGTACAGCGAGGCTGGAGGCGACTATGAGATGACCATCTACTATACGGCCAAGAACCTACGCACTGCCAAGACACGCAGCCTGGTGGTGAACGTGAACGGGGAGGCATTGCCAATGATCAATGACCTCACGGGGGATGACTTGCAGAGCCTGAAGGTGAATGTGCACCTGAATCCTGGCTTCAACACTGTGAGTATGAGCAATCCTTACTTCTGGGCACCAGATATTGATAGGTTTACGATTAAGAAAAATTGAGAATTATGAAACGATTTTTATTTTTTGTGTGCTTGGCGCTTGCTACTATGATGGCGCAAGCGAAGGTGACCCTGCCTCATATTTTGGGTGACCACATGATTCTGCAACAGAATACGGATGCACGCCTGTGGGGTAAGGCGTCCCCTAACGCCACTGTCAAGGTAATAGTGTCTTGGAGTTCGACAGTCAGCACGGCAAAGGCTGATGCACAGGGCAATTGGAAGACAACCGTACGTACGCCAAAGGCAAGCTTCGACGAACTGAGCATCACCTTCGATGATGGGGAGAAGCTCACACTCAACGGCATCCTTTCTGGAGAGGTTTGGGTGGCTGCAGGGCAGAGCAACATGGAGATGACGGTGAAAGGATATAATATGTGTCCTGTGGAGGGCTACAACGACGTGGTGGCAGATGCCATAAACAATCGGGGCATTCACCATGTGAAGATCCCAAGCGTGATACGCCAAAAACCTCAGGATGACGCTGATTGTCATTGGGAGGTGGTAGACAATAAGACGGTACAGAATACCAGCGCCACGGGCTATTTCTTCGCACACATGGTCAATCGCACCTTGGACATCCCTGTGGGCATCATCGAAGCCAACAAAGGTGGCAGTCGCGTGGAAGGCTGGCTGAATGAGGAGAATCTGAAACGCTATACAGACGAACCTCTCGACTCTGTGGAAATACGCCAAAAATATCGTACGGACATGCACTATCCGATGATGTGGTACAATGGTACCATACATCCCGTTCTTAACTACACCGTTGGTGGCATCATCTTTTATCAGGGATGTTCCAATGTAGGCGATCCTGGCAATCGCTACAGCGAGCGTCTGGCACTGATGGTGAAGCAATGGCGTGAGGAGTTCGGGTGTGGAGAGATTCCATTCTACTTCGTTCAGATAGCACCATTCAACTTCTCTGAGCCTCAGAAGGACGAGAATGCGCGACTACAAGAACAACAGTTCCGCGCGCTGAGCCTTATCCCAAATAGTGGATTGGTATGCACCAACGATGCCGTTTATCCTTACGAGATTGCCCAGATCCACCCTACGCAGAAACGGAAGGTTGGCGAGCGTCTGGCTTACCTGGCACTCTCCAAGACCTATGGCGTGGAAGGCTTTATCTGCGAGAGTCCTTCGTTCTCCAGCGTAGATTTCAAAGACGACAAGGCCTATGTGATTCTCGACAATGTCTTTGGTGGCCTGAATCGTGCAGATGGCATGGTGGGCTTTGAGTTGGCAGGTGAAGACCGTGTGTTTTATCCTGCTGAGGGTACCTTACCGCTCTATGGTCCTGGCAATCGCATCACCCTTACCTCTCCACAGGTGCCTCATCCTGTGGCTGTGCGCTATTGCTTCCGCAATTTCCAATTGGGCAATGTGGCCAACATGGGTGGTCTGCCATTGTTCCCCTTCCGCAGTGACGATTGGGAATAAATGTAGTTATGATATTATTCAATCCTGAGATGGAGGGCAGAGCAGTTTTGACAATTCCTCTACAGAATTGGCTATTTGCCAACGACTTTCCAACCTACTGCCGTCGAAGCGATATAGGGCTTGTTCATAGAAAGGGGCACGATTCTCCAAGGCAGTAATAATAAAGGCGCGCAGCTCCTCGTCGGTTTTATCCTTCAGGAGCGGGCGCTTTGCCTTGGCTATCTTCAGTCTGCGAAAGAGCACATCGACGGAAACATCCAGATAGACCGTTTGTCCCTGGGTGTTCATATACACCATATTGTCGAAGAAGCAAGGAGTACCTCCACCAACGGAGATTACCACATTGTCAAATTCTCCCACTTCGTGCAGCATCATTTGCTCCAACTGGCGAAAACCGTCTTCACCACGTTCTGCGAAAATCTGCCCCACGCTCTTGTGGTATCTACCCTCGATGTACCAATCCAAATCGATAAAGTCCAGCCCCATCGCCTTGGCATATGCCCTGCCAAGGGTAGTCTTACCAGCCCCCATATAACCCAAAAGGAATATTCTTGTCATAACGGGCACAAAGTTAAGGAATAAATATGTAACTTCGCAAGCGAAATGGCAAAGAAACAGAAATATTATGTGGTTTGGAGTGGTGCCACACCTGGCATCTACACCTCTTGGGAAGATTGTCAAGCGCAGGTAAAGGGCGTGGAAGGATCCGTCTATAAGAGCTTCAAGACAAAGGAGGAAGCCGAGCAAGCCTATGCCTCAGACCCAGCCGACTACATCACTCACAAACATGCCAATACGCCTACAAGTCCACATTCCAAAAAAGATCCAGAGGAACTGCCCACCTACCCTGAAGACGTTGAGGTGAACAGTCTGGCCGTGGATGCTGCTTGCAGTGGTAATCCTGGCATGATGGAATATCGTGGAGTGTATGTAGGTAACAATCAACAAATCTTTCATTACGGCCCAGTGTTTGGAACCAACAATATCGGGGAGTTTCTGGCTATCGTACATGGACTGGCCCTTATCAAGCAGAAAGGTTGGGATTTGCCTATCTATAGCGACAGTCGCAATGCCATGCTATGGGTAAAGGCAAAGAAATGTAACACGAAACTGGAGCGAAATGCACGCACAGAACCGCTTTTCCAACTGATTGAGCGGGCAGAGAAATGGTTGCGTGAGAATACCTACAACACTCCTATCATGAAGTGGCAGACGGATAAATGGGGAGAGATTCCTGCAGATTTCGGAAGGAAATAACCTTTCAGTTTCCTTTTACCACCGTCACATCAAAATATTTAGGGCGATTGGTGATATATACCTCATAGTCCTTGCCCTGCCAATGCACGTCATATATGTCTATTCGATAGCCGTCTTCATCGGGCATCTCACCACTATAGTAGTGGCGCAACTCCTCTTTGAGCGTTCTTACAGCATTAGCAAGGCTATTCAAGTTCAGTGACACGATACATTTCACCTCATCCGTGTCGCACAGATACATGTTCTGTCCCAGCATGTAAGAAGGAAGTTCCTCCTGTGTGTTGCTATACCTATGATACCCCCACATGGGCGTCAGTGCAGTGTACCCATAATCTTGCAGCACAGCAGCCTGCCTGTCTTCATCCATTTGTAATAAGGTTCGGAGGTTTTTCCAGGAAGGTAATACTAGATGCACTCCCTCAGTTTCGGGTAGAGTTTCCAGTGTCTGCCCTTGCATGACCACACAGCAAAGCAATCCTAAATATAGCAATAATTGTTTCATCAATCTACGAACCAGAACAGCCTTATGCCAGCGACTGCATGTCGTTCAGTCGCTTGTAATAGCCATTCAGCTGCAGCAATTCCTCATGCTTGCCCCGCTCTACGATCTTACCCTCATGCAGCACATAGATTTCATCAGCATTGCGGATGGTGCTCAGACGGTGGGCGATAGCGATAGTCGTACGCGTCTTCATCAGGCGTTCCAACGCCTCCTGTACCAATCGCTCACTTTCTGTATCCAACGCAGAGGTAGCCTCATCAAGTATAAGGATAGGAGGATTCTTCAAGATGGCACGGGCGATACTGATGCGCTGGCGCTGACCACCTGAAAGTTTGCCACCTCGATCACCGATATTCGTGTCATACCCCTGCTCCGTAGCCATGATGAAGTCGTGTGCATTAGCTATTTTGGCAGCCTCTACCACCTGCTCCATCGTGGCATTCTCCACACCGAAAGCAATGTTATTGAAGAACGTGTCGTTGAAGAGTATCGCCTCTTGGTTCACGTTGCCTATCATTCCACGGAGGTTGTGCAGCGTCACATCCTTCACATTTATCCCATCTATCAGGATCTCGCCCTCATCTATGTCATGGTAGCGTGGCAGCAAGTCCACTAAGGTCGATTTGCCCGATCCGCTCTGTCCCACTAAAGCGATGGTCTTACCGCGTGGAATCTCCAAATCAATGTGGCTCAGCACCTCACGCTGTCCGTCGTAACTGAAACTCACGTCCTTATACACGATGCGGTCGTTCAGTCCCTCCAGATGCTTTGGCTGTGCAGGTTCCTTGATAGGGTTCTCTGCCAACAAGATCTTATCGATACGCTCCATACTTGCCAGACCTTTCGGAATGTTGTAACTAGCCTTTGAGAAATTCTTTAGAGGATCTATCACGCTGTAAAGTATCACCATGTAGAAGATGAATGTTGGGGCATCGATGCTCGACTTATCTCCTAGTATGAGGTAGCCTCCAAACCACAAAACGATGACGATAAGCAGGGTACCTAAGAATTCACTCATAGGATGTGCTAAAGCCTGACGCACAGCCACTTTATTGTTGGCACGACGTACATCATCGGTGATTTTCTTATAGCGATTCACCATCTTATCCTCAGCGATGAATGCCTTGATAATGCGCAATCCGCCCAATGTTTCTTCCAATTGTGCCATGCTGTCACTCCATAGGTTCTGTGCATAAAGAGATTGTCTGCGCAGTTTCTTGCCAATCTTTCCCATAAGCCACGCCATGCCTGGAAGTACCAAGATGGTGAAAAGTGTAAGTTGCCAACTGGTGATGATCAGTGCCGCCAGATAGAACGTGATGAGGATGGGGTTCTTCACCAACATATCCAAACTGCTCGTGATGCTGGTCTCTATCTCGTTCACATCGCCACTCATGCGGGCAATGATGTCACCCTTGCGCTCTTCAGAAAAGAAAGCAAGTGGCAAGCGAGTGACTTTCTCATACAGCTTCACGCGGATATCGCGTACCACACCTGTGCGCAGAGGCACCATCACAGCTGTAGATCCAAAGTAGCAGAGGGTCTTCAGCAGCGTCATCACTGCCAGGAAAAGTCCTAAGAACAGCAGCGTGGTAGAAGCTCCATAAGCCTCGATGAGTTGCGTGGTATAGTAGTAGAAGTTATTTACCGCCACATCCTTGATGCCAGCACTTCCCCACTCCATGTAATTGTAAGTCACATCGTTGGCACCCGTCTTAAACAGGATGTTCAGCATCGGGATAATCAATGTGAAGGAGAATATATTGAACACGGCCGACAGGATGTTGAGCACCACTGCCCAGCACACATATTTCTTATAAGGGGCGATGAATCGCCTCAGCACTGCGATAAAATCTCTCATTACACTATACTATTGCGTTAACGCTACGACAAAGGTAATGATTATTTCCTAAGATTGGTAACATTCCCCCACTTTTCAGTTTTATTGATGGGAAACGAGGGACCTATTAACTGTTAAGAATCTAGTAATAGAGGGACCAACAATGATATAATAATGGAAGCACCGCTACAGAGCTCTCTCTGCATGGTGCTTCTCTCTTGACTTGGAATCTCGCAAACTTCAGTCAATAATATTAACGGTAGATGTCCACAGGGTTGCTTCACTGTTGCCTGTGCATCATTCTTTTTTTCTATGCGTAGGAACAATATGTCCATAACTATGGACATTTATGTTCACAATTAGGAACATTAATAATTACAATTGCTAACATTAATTGTAACAATTACTCCATTCTCTATATTTACCTTCACCCTTCACCTTGGTCGAGTTAAGGCATGTAAATCATCTAGTTACTGCGGTGAAGGTAGAGTCTTTCACCTTCACCTTACCTTCACCACCCTTCACCTTTCCACAACCCCAAAGGGTGAAGGTTGGTGAAAGTAGGGTGAAAGTCAGCGCTTTTACTTTCACCCGCTTAACTTACTTGTAATCAGTTAGATAAGCAAAGTCGGTGAAAGGTGAAGGTAAAAACACTTCTCTAAACCCTTTTCTCTTTTAAAAGCAAGCGGGGACTTCACAGCTTCCTGCTCCTTGCAACGCTGCAATAGCTCAGCCAACTCCGCTTCATTAAGCGTAGCAAGATCCTCTGCCTTTACTCCTGAAACTAAAGGGATAAAATGACCTATCGGTTTCGAAAAAACCTGTTTCATTGTTATTAATGCGCCTACTAAAATACAATACTATATATGCTCCTATCCCTCATCTTAAAGACAGGATAGTAAGCATTATCTATTTTACCGCTACAAAGGTCGGCAAGAATCGCTTTTCGACAAAGGCCAAAATCTTTACTGAGTTTTTCTATTTCTTGACAATCGAACTCAAAGGGATTAAAAAAAATAAAATCGATAACCTATATTTGCATGGTTTTTCTTGGCGCATAGATAATCAATGGAGAACAATTTAGCAAATACAATACCTATAAGTTGGTTCGAGAATTCTTGTGGAATAGCCCAAAACACAAGTTTCGAATATCCTATTTGTAAGCAACAAAAAACAGAATTCATTTCGATATCTCTATGTACTGAAGGATTCACAAAGGTACTTTGTAATAGAAAAGAAATCATTCACTCAAAAAACAGTTTTCTTGTTATAATGGATAATGAAATGATTGAATACAATAAAGAGCATAGCCCTGATTTCAATCATTATTTACTACTACTATCTCCCGATTTCTTCAAGATTCAGATAATTAAAGACTATGTAACACATTTCCTGTATTTCAAGTATCATCCTTTTTTAGAAACAACAGAGGAAGAGACAAGGTACTTGACAGATTTGTTTAAAATGATTATGAAAACCATAGAACAAGAAAACAATGATGGTAAAGGAAAGAGGCTTAGTATCTTGTTCAATTTATTATTTGAGACAGTGTTTCAAACTAAAGGGTATCAGAAAGGAATAAACAGTAATATTGAGCCTAGAATAGAAGAACTGTTTAAGCAGTTCAATATACTTCTAGAAACTTATTACAAGCAGTCCAGAGAGGTCTCTTTCTATGCTGATAAGTTGTGTATATCGACCAATTATCTCTTCAAGATCACAAAGACGATACTAAATGTTTCTCCTAAAACCTTTATTAACGAGGTTATTATTTTACAAGCCAAACACCTGCTTGATACGAAAAAGGAAAAGAATGTGCAGGAAATTGCCATAGAACTGGGTTTCCAAAGCCAGTCGTTCTTTGGAAAGTTCTTTAAGCAACAAACAGGTATGTCGCCATCGGATTATCGATTATACTCAAATCCGGATAATGCATTTACCCCCCCCCGCAAATAAATTAACAATTTGTATATCAGACATATACAAATCAGATAAGAAGAAGTGGATGCTTTATATATTAAAAAGGTATAGGAAAAAGAGGGGCGCCATTATGGCACCCCCTTATTTCTTTTCAGAATTGCTTCACCAACCAATCCATTGGGGCTCCTTCGGAATAATCGTCTAAAAGAGGAACCCAACTGAAATGCGCCATCATAGGAGCAACACCCCAATGGATGAGGTCATCGTCAGAAAGGATGCGCATCTTGTCCTTAGTGGCACCTAGGCGCTTGCGAGCTTCAGTGTAGGCATAAGTACTAGCCACCTTACAGGTACGATCGGTCTCAGAATGTACGAAATACATAGGCAGATTTACGAAAGCCTCGATGTTCATCGGACTCAATACCATATTGGTTCCATCCCATTTGTAAACCACATCGCCCTTCCAAGCCTTCTCCACATCATCGGTATACTGACCAGGATACTTCTCATCTACACGATGAATAGGAACGATAGGATCCATAGAGCAGCAAGGGATAGCGGCCTTGAAACGTTCGGGGAACTGCATCATGAAACGCATGGTACAACCACCTCCAGAGGAAGCTCCTGCACAGAAAAGCTTACTGCCATCGACTTTACCCTCAGCAATCAGTTGGTCGATAAATGCCATCTGGAGGGCATTGTTACGATCGATCAACTCCACTTTTTCTGGGAAGAGTGAAGCGCTATATGAGTAGTTTGGATTGGCAAGTGCAAAGACCAAAGTGGCGCAAGGTATGCCTTCAGTAGGAAGAGAAACCAAGCAACGATTAGCGGTAGCTACAACCATCATATCTCTGTCGTACTCACCTCCACCAATCTGCCATACTAGAAGTGGCACATTAGGAATTTCTTTTCCATTTTTGTCTTTAGGAAGATAGAGCATATACTCACGCGTGATTCCTGCATAGGTGAAACTGCCCTTGATGCAATCGTCGAGCACAGCAATGTGTTCTTCGCTAACCTTATCAGGGGACACGTTCAAACCCGAATCGATTAAACAGTTCAATTGCCAAGGCTGAGGGGCAGCGCCTCTCTCACGCTTACCATTCTTATTAAAAGGTGTGGCTTCGATACGAAGCACATTTTTATTGCGAGAAACCACAATACCATCATCCTCATAAGGCTCGGAGAGTTGTCCTGTGGCGGCATCAATCATTGCTCCAGGCGTATTGTTCACAAGATCGAAATCAGCAGCAGTCAGTCCCTTAATAGAGCGGGGATTAGACACAGTGATCTCAATGGCATTCACTTCAAGACCATAATCGCCTACTATGGTGAAGAGATCAACCTTTTCCACTTCGGCTGCTGGCCTAGGACCGCAAGAAGCAACAAGCAAGGCAGTCCCGATAATCATAAGTTTACGCATAATATTATATTTTAGGTTTTAATATTTTCCATCAATCAAATCATGCTGTCGACTGCGATAGCCTTTAATAAGGTTAAGGCAAGTTTCCACATCAAAGCCACGAGCACGGGCATATTCTTCAGCCAACCAGCGATGCATCTCGGGGGTAGCAGGTAATCGTTCCAAGTTCTTACACCCACGCTTTTGGTCAATCTTTCCACGATACATACGATTCAGATCCACCAACTCCAAACGCACTTGGCAGCCTTCTTCCTTGAAAAGGATGTTGCCACGACTGTAATCTTTAAGGGCAATACCATGATTGTGAAGAAGAGCCGTCAGCTTACCAACTTCACGCACCACCTGCTCCTTACAAGAAAAATCCTGAGAAAAAAGGTCTTTCCAAGTATAAGGGCAGTGGGACATCGCAGTGATAAGGAAGCTCTTATCGAAGAGTAAGCCTGCACATACCTCCACATAGCCAATGGGTAGCGGATTAGATACTCCAATCTGCAACAATTCCAATCCGTTATAATAGGCCCTCTTTGCCTTAGAAGCACGCAAAGTGCCATACACAATGCGATTAAGAAGATGTGGCCTGCGGAACGATTTCACCACATAGCTGCAGCCTTGATACTCCATGCGTCGCAATTCATTCCTACCTTTATAAATAACATCCCCCTCACCACGCTCGAAGCGCAGAGGAATGGAGGCAACGAACGTCTTAAGTTCAGGATGCTTGGGATGAACCTCCATGCGATGATATTGCATACGATCGGGCATACAGTTTCAGATTTTATCAAGCCCTTTAGTAAACTTGAGCCAGTAATATTTCAAAGGATTCTTGTATTTCAGTTGCTTCCAAGGGCGACTACTATGCGGACGATGTAGTACAGGCAAGTTGGTAAACACATAGTTGTAAAACCCATGATTCAGTGCCTCATGTGAAATGGTAACATCAAACCAGTTCTTTTCGGGATTCAGTTCCCTGAAACTGAAAGCCTTGAGGAAATCAGTGGTAAGCAGGGAGCAACAGAAACTGCAATGCTTACTGGTCTTGATGACCAAGTTTTCCTGTCCACGCAAATGCTCATAAGGATAATTGATGGCTCCTGCTTCATCTACAGTCACAGCTGCAGCGATGCCACAACACTTCTGCTCCTTGGCACCTTCATAAAGTCGCTGAAGGGTATTTTTCTCAACAATTACATCACTTTCCACGATCAACAAGCCTGCCTCTTCAGCGATGGCACGTGCTTGGGCAGTCTGTAAGGTCAGTAGGTAGTTGGGCGAAGGATGTTTGGTGAGATCAGACAAGTTGACCAGCGTGAAACCATACTGACGGGTAGCTTCCTCCAGTCGTGCGGTATTCTCACGGGTGGAAAAGTCATTATATATATAATATGTATAGGGCACACTCAATGTAGAGCCTGCCACAGCTTCTATCGTCTTCAAAGTAAGCTCGATAGAATCTTTCACAGGAGTAATGATATGCAGCTTTTTCATTGTGCTACAAAGGTAAGAAAAATCTTCGGCTTATTCAAGCAAAAGTCGTTCGATTACCTTTGGATAATACTCATATTCCAAAGCATGCACTCTGTTGGCCAAGGTAACAAAAGTATCATCGGGCTTTACTTCACAGCGATATTGAACGATAATCTGTCCCTCATCGTAATGCTCATTCGTGTAATGAATGGTGATACCACTCTCCGTATCGCCCGAATCCAGCACTGCTTGGTGCACCTTATCACCATACATACCTTTCCCGCCATATTTCGGGAGCAAAGAAGGATGGATATTAACCATCTTGTTGGGATAAGCCTTTAGAATATTGTCGGGTATGCGCGCCAAAAAGCCCGCAAGCACAATAAAATCTATCTTCTCTTCCTTCAACAATGCCAGAAGTGTACTACCCTCTGCCCAAAACTCTTTGGAAAAATAAGCGCACTTCACGCCCAACTTCCTAGCTCTCTCCAAAGCGAATGCCTTCTGTGAATTGGTAAGAACCAGTTTCACGCAGATATGTTCATTTTCATAAAAATGCTGGATAATGTTCTCAGCATTCGTACCATTACCAGAAGCTAAAATTGCAATATTCTTTGCCATAATTCTTAAAATTTGGCACAAATATATAAAATATGTGCAAGAAAATGTAATTATTTATTAAAATATTTGTAAAGAACAATAAATATGTGTTCCTTTGCAACCGCAAAATGTAGAAATAAATTAATCATTCACTAAAAAGTTAAAGTTATGGCTGCAGAAATTGAAGCAAAAGTTAAGGCTATTATCGTAGATAAATTAGGTGTTGAAGAAAGCGAAGTTACTCCTGAAGCAAGCTTCACCAACGATCTGGGTGCAGATTCATTGGATACCGTTGAGTTGATCATGGAGTTTGAGAAGCAGTTCGGCATCACTATTCCAGACGATCAGGCTGAGAAGATTAGCACTGTTGCAGACGCTATCTCTTACATTGAAAACGCTAACAATTAATCTTTAGTCATACATAGTTTCCCTATGGAATTAAAGAGAGTAGTGGTAACAGGTCTTGGAGCCATTACCCCGCTAGGAAATTCTGTTTCAGAATTCTGGGACAGTTTGCTGCAGGGTAAAAGTGGAGCAGGACCTATTACTTATTTTGACCATTCCCTCTTCAAGACCCACTTTGCCTGTGAGGTGAAGAATTTCGACGTGAGCCAGTACCTTGACCGCAAGGAAGCTCGTAAGATGGACATCTACACACAGTATGCTGTGGCTGTGGCCAAGCAGGCTGTCGGAGATGCCGGTATTGATTTGGAGAATGAAGACCTAAACCGTATTGGCGTTATCTTTGGCTCAGGCATAGGCGGCATCCATGCTTTTGAGGCAGAAATAGGTTGGTATTACCAACATCTGGACCAAGGTCCTAAATTCAATCCCTTCTTCATCCCCAAGATGATTTCAGACATTGCTGCTGGACAGATTTCCATCCTCTATGGTTTTCATGGTCCCAACTATTCAGTAGCTTCGGCTTGTGCAACTTCATCAAATGCCATTGCCGATGCATTCAACTTGATTCGGTTGGGTAAGGCCAACGCCATCGTTACTGGTGGTGCTGAGGCAGCCATCTCTGCAGGTGGTGTGGGTGGCTTCAATGCCATGCATGCTATCTCTACCCGCAACGATTCACCAGAGACTGCTTCTCGTCCTTTCAGTGGTAGCCGCGACGGATTCGTAATGGGTGAGGGTGCTGGTTGTCTATTCTTGGAAGAGCTTGAACATGCCAAGGCCCGCGGTGCCAAGATTTATGCTGAGGTCATCGGTGAAGGTATGTCGGCTGACGCGTACCACCTCACAGCTTCTCATCCAGAAGGATTAGGAGCAAAGTTGGTGATGCAGAATGCCATTGAGGATGCTGGCATCAAGCCAGAGGAAGTGGACTACATCAATGTACATGGCACTTCTACCCCAGTGGGCGACATCTCCGAGGTAAAAGCTATCAAAGAGGTGTTTGGTGAACATGCCTATAAGTT
The DNA here is from genome assembly GCA_017427065.1 of Bacteroidaceae bacterium. Classification (GTDB taxonomy): domain Bacteria; phylum Bacteroidota; class Bacteroidia; order Bacteroidales; family Bacteroidaceae; genus Bacteroides. The sequence goes on from JAFRTL010000005.1 coordinate 31,622, forward strand.
GAATATCAGTTCCACGAAGTCAATGACGGGTCACATGTTGGGTGCCGCTGGTGCAGCCGAATCTATCGTCAGCATACTGGCTATCAAGAACGGTGTGGTTCCTCCTACCATCAACCATGAGGAAGATGATAAGGACGAGAACATCGACTATAACCTGAACTTCACATTCAACAAACCTCAGAAGAGAGACATCAATGTGGCTTTGTCGAATACTTTCGGCTTTGGTGGTCACAACGCTTGCCTGCTCTTCAGAAAATACGCAGAGTAAGAGTCGTGTTTCGAATAGTATATGACAAGATAAGGCTTCTTTTCGTTAAGGATAAGGAGTCTTATCTTCGTTTATATAAGTTGCTTGGTTTTTATCCCCGTCGCTTGTTGTACTATAAAATGGCTTTCCGCCATAGGTCTTTTCGCAACCATAAAGGTATAACAGTCAATAATGAGCGACTGGAATTTCTTGGAGATGCGGTACTTGATGCCGTAGTTGCAGATATTCTTTTCAGAAAATTCAAGAAATTCCCAGAAGGAAACCTGACCAACATCCGCTCTAAAATTGTACAGCGTGAGACACTCAATAAATTAGCCCTCAAAATAGGCTTAAAGAAGTATCTGCAAATATCATCCCCTATTCTTACGCACAATTACAACATCTATGGCAATGCCCTAGAAGCATTGATTGGAGCCATATACATGGATCAAGGCTACAAGAAATGCATTGAGTTTTTTGAAAAACAAATTCTTGGAAAGTACATCAACCTTTCTGAGATAGTCAAAAAAGAAACTAATTTCAAGTCTCACATGTTGGAATGGTGCCAAAAACACAAGGTACCTATGGAGTTTGTGCTGACTAAAGAAGAATTTAAGGATGGTGGGCGTGACCATACCTTTGAAACAGAGTTATTGCTGGCTGGCATCTGTTGTGGCAAGGGAAAGGGCTATTCCAAGAAAGAAGCACACCAAAAAGCCGCTCAGGAAGCATTAGCCCTTCTACGCACAGATAAAGCATTTGCACAGAGTATCCTCAATAAGGCAGAGGCTGATGCAAAAGAAGAACAACTTGAGATGGAAGAGCCGACTCCTATACAATATACTTCAGATGGTATCTCATCCGAAGCAGACGCCTAACCTCAAGCCCTGTTTCACATAATCATTATTTGGTGAAACCAATTTCACCTTCCCAGCCACTTCATCTAAAGACACTGAAAGCATGCGGTTGCCACGGACAGCCACCATCCGGCCGAATTTACCTGAAGCTATCAACTCAGCCGCATGTCCGCCCATCATAGTTGCAAGATTACGATCGAAAGAAGTCGGACTACCACCACGTTGTATATATCCCAACACTGTTTCTCGGGTTTCTACTCCTGTCTCATACTCTATTTCCTCAGCGATATACGTTGCAGCACGCTTGCGATCTTTGGTCTTGATACCTTCGCCTACCACAACGATGCTATAGGGTTTGCCCTTCTTAAAGCGATCAATAATATAATTACCTATCTTATGGATGTCGTAAGGAATTTCTGGAAGCAAAATAATGTCTCCACCACCAGCCAAACCAGAATAAAGTGCTAGCCATCCTGCCTTATGTCCCATCACTTCTATCACCATTACCCTTCGATGTGAGTTAGCCGTAGAATGTAAACGGTCTATTGCCTCAGTGGCAATACTTACCGCAGAATCAAAACCGAAGCTATAGTCGGTACCCCATACATCGTTATCAATGGTTTTAGGAATAGTCACGGTATTGATACCCATCTCCATCATTCTGGCAGCAGTAGCCATGGTACTATTTCCTCCAATACATACCAAACAATCAAGTCCCATTTTCTTGATATTCTTGGAAATAAGCGTTGGCTTATCTGTGCCAGGCATCAAGTCGTCCTTTTGGAATGGGTTTTCTCTAGAAGTTCCCAGAATAGTACCACCCATACCCAACAGCCCAGACAAAGATTCTTCTGTGATGAGCGAAGTCTCATCTGTGATAAGTCCTTGGAAACCATTATGAATACCAACTACCTCCATCTGATAGTGATGAATCGCCGTTTTGCAAATACCACGGATGGTGGCATTGATGCCAGGACAATCTCCTCCCGATGTCAAAATACCTATTCTCATACATCAAATTATTAAGGATGGTGCTACTTTTTTCTCTTTTCAGCTTGTAAAATTAGAAAAAAAATAGAAAAAACGAGGATATAAGGATAAATAAGATTATTTTTGCACGCGATTTTAAGGAAAAGATGAACCTTACAAGAATAATAGACACTCTATATTTCACTCCGCGCTATCATAAGATAGAACGATATGCCACCCACGCTGCCGAAATTCAGCAACGTGTATTTCAGCGTCTTATCCATAAGGCGACAGACACAGAATGGGGTAAAAAATACGGTTACGCCTCTATTCGCAGTTATGAAGATTTTGCCAATAGCGTCCCCGTGAATACCTATGAGGAAATAAAAGCCTATATAGAACGTATGCGCCGAGGAGAGCAAAACCTACTTTGGCCTTCGGAAATCAAATGGTTTGCTAAATCATCTGGAACTACCAACGATAAGAGTAAATTTCTACCTGTAAGTCATGAATCCATACACGACACCCATTTCCAAGGTGGTATAGATGCTGTGGCACTTTACCTACAGATGAATCCTAAGAGTCGATTTTTCTCAGGTAGAGGATTGATTTTAGGTGGAAGTCATGAACCTAACTATGGAGGAAAAGGACTCGTTGGTGATCTTTCCGCCATTTTGATAGAGAACATTCTTCCTATAGGTGGCTACCTACGAGTTCCCAGTAAGAAAATAGCCCTGATGGAGCACTTTGAACCCAAGATGGAAGCCATTGCCAGGACTACTATTCATCGACATATAACCAGCCTTTCAGGTGTTCCTTCATGGATGTTGGTGCTTATCAAGCACATTTTGGAAAAAACTGGGAAGCAGTACTTGGATGAGGTGTGGCCAGATTTAGAGGTCTTTTTCCACGGAGGTGTAGCATTTACACCTTATCGCCACCAGTATGAGGAACTCATACAGAATCCCAACATGCATTATGTGGAGACCTACAATGCCTCTGAAGGTTACTTCGCTTCACAGAACGATCTGAATGACCATGCCATGTTGCTTATGATAGATTATGGCATCTTTTTCGAATTCATGCCACTGGAAGAGTTAGGCAAAGATAATCCTAAGGTGGTGCCTCTTGAGGGGGTTGAGTTAGAGAAAAACTATGCCGTAGTTATCAGTACTTCCGCAGGTTTGTGGCGATACATGATAGGCGACACGGTGAAATTCACCTCAAAGAATCCATATAAGATTGTCATCACCGGTCGTACCAAGCATTTTATCAATGCCTTTGGTGAAGAACTTATCGTGGACAATGCTGAGAAAGGTTTGGAGAAAGCTTGTGCAGAGACTGGGGCTCAGATAACCGACTATACCGCTGCTCCTGTATTCATGGATGCCCATGCTAAATGCAGACACCAATGGCTGATAGAGTTTGCCAAGATGCCTGACAACCTGCAGCGCTTTGCTACCATCCTGGATGAAACTCTGAAGGAAGTGAACTCCGACTATGAGGCTAAGCGCCAAAATAACCTGGCATTACAACCGCTGGAGGTAATTGTGGCACGCGAACATCTGTTTAACGACTGGCTGGACCAGAAGGGAAAATTGGGCGGACAGCACAAGATTCCACGCCTAAGCAACAACCGCGACTACATCGAAGAGATGCTGGAACTGAATAAAACTAAAGATTGAATAATCATAATCATATGGAAACAAACCTGTTCATTTACAATACGCTGACACGCCGCAAGGAGTTGTTCCAACCGCTGCATGCCCCACACGTAGGGATGTATGTGTGCGGCCCAACCGTTTACGGTGATCCACACTTGGGACATGCCCGCCCTGCCATCACATTCGACTTACTGTTCCGCTATCTGAAGCATTTAGGTTATAAGGTGCGCTATGTGCGCAACATCACTGATGTAGGTCATCTGGAACATGATGCCGACGAAGGTGAGGACAAGATAGCCAAGAAGGCACGTTTGGAAGAACTGGAACCTATGGAGGTGGCACAATACTATACCAACCGCTATCATCAAGCCATGGATGCACTTAATGTGCTTCCTCCTAGTATTGAACCTCATGCTTCTGGACACATCATCGAGCAAATCGGATTGGTGAAGCAAATACTCGACAATGGTTTTGCTTATGTAAGCGATGGTTCCGTTTATTTCGATGTGCTGAAATATAACGAAAAATACCACTATGGTAAGTTGAGCGGAAGAAACCTCACCGATGTTATCAATACCTCTCGTGAGCTTGACGGACAGGATGAGAAGCGCAATCCTGTGGACTTTGCCCTCTGGAAGAAAGCACAGCCCGAGCACATCATGCGCTGGCCTTCTCCTTGGAGCGACGGTTTCCCTGGTTGGCACTGCGAATGTACCGCCATGGGCAAAAAATACTTAGGTAGTCACTTCGATATTCACGGTGGAGGGATGGACTTAGTGTTCCCACACCATGAGTGTGAGATTGCACAAGCTACCGCTTCGCAAGGTGACGACATGGTGCACTATTGGATGCACAACAACATGATCACCATCAATGGTCAGAAAATGGGCAAGAGCCTAGGCAACTTCATCACGCTGTTTGAGTTCTTCACTGGTGATAATAAAAACTTGTCACAGGCATACAGTCCGATGACCATTCGTTTCTTCATTTTACAGGCACATTACCGCAGCACAGTGGACTTCAGTAATGAGGCACTGCAAGCTGCAGAGAAAGGATTGGAACGCTTGATGGATGCATGGCATACCTTGCAGAAACTTACACCTACAGATGCAACAACTGCCGAAGTGAAGGATCTTCGCCAGAAGTGTGACGATGCCATGAATGATGATTTAAACTCACCGATCGTGATTGCACACCTCTTCGATGCCTGCCGCGCCATCAACAGCATCGCAGCAGGTACTGCCACCATCACTGCTGCCGATTTGCAGGAACTACGTGACACATTCAGCCTCTATTGCTTCGACATTCTAGGATTGCGTGAAGACGCTGCTTCAGGCAATGCTGCCCGTGAGGAAGCCTACGCAGCAGCTGTGGATATGCTACTTGCAGAGCGTCAGAAAGCTAAGGCAGCCAAAGACTGGGCAACCAGCGATGCCATACGTAACCAACTTACCGCCTTAGGTTTTGAGATTAAGGACGGCAAAAATGGAGCGGAATGGAAACTTAATAAATAAAAGGTATCCCCTAACAATAAAAAAGCCGAGACTACTAAGCCTCGGCTTTTTTATTTTATCTCATTTCACTAATGAAGAAAGGGGATATCGATTTCCCGTAACGCTCTTGAAATATACGCGGGCTGTACCAAACTTCAGACTCAAGTCTAGCCTTAGAGGTAAATGACAAGGATCGTCACTCACATAGAACTTGATAATCTCAGAATCCTTTCCATCACGATGTGTAATGTAGCTGTAAATCAGTGTTCGATAAGTATGCCCATCCTTGGCTTCAAGATTCTTAACACCTTGATAGATAAGTGTACCTTCCTCTACCTGCTTTCCGCTAGCTAGAGGAAAGTCAAAACGCTGTCCAGGTTTCAGGTTAGTAGTCGCCAAAGAACGTGCCCACCCCATGATGCTTACCATATCGAAAATACAACGGCTATCAGTTTTCTCACTATAGATCGTACCACTATCACGTTTATAACGACTCTGCTTCACACTGGCCACACCACCGCTATAGCTGTAATGTGCTTCCTCCACCGTATAACGATCATTCTCCTCTGCTCCCTTGCGATAGTAAAGAGGCTCCAGACGCAAGCTCACGATACTGGTAAGTGTATCGCGCATCTTAAAGACAGAATCGGCGGTCTTATTGGTATTTGCCAAAAGTTCCATGCGGTAACCCTGCTTCCCATTATAAGTAGTAGAACTGATATTGAAACTGGCAGTTCCCACTTTCTTGGCTATGATACCCCAATTGAAATAGAGTTCGTAGCTGACTTGCTCTCCTGCACTAAAAGCCGTATTTTCCACACCACATTGAGCATGGAGAGGCAGCGATGAGACTGCCAATAAAAGTACAAGCACCCCCAACTTAGAAGCCCATGCTGCTGCGCTGATTACGCATGCTCGAACTTGTGCTGCTGCGGTTATTGTTCTGACTAGACGCATTACGATCCCTCCTGTTTTGAGTTGTTTCAGGTTTCTGTTTCTTTAAATCATCCGGCTTCTGCTTATCTAGCGGAAGCTCATGCACATCCCAGTTCTGATAAATGTCAAAGTTGGCCTTCAACTCCAGAATCTGGTTATAGTAGTACACCATTTCAGGTTCCAAGTGTAAGTCGTAGTCCCCCGTATCCCATCTGCCATTTCCATTGACATCTACAACCAATCTAGCCCCATACTTGCCCGGGTTCAGGTAGTAGAAATCAGCATGGCCATCTATCAGGTCCACGGTACGTACCACGTTATCGCGCTCATCCAGAAGTTCCACGAAGGCAGTGGTATCTACACCCATTACCGTATAGAACAACTGTCCATATTCTTCCAACGGTTTTATCTTAAACGCATTCTCCGTCTTATTGGTAATTAAACCATAAAGTCCTGTCACTGCCGCAGAATCCACCCTCAACTTATAGTTGCCATCTACCTCCCAATCGGCATAGATATTATACACTTTCAAGTCGGTAGAATCCTGCTGAAACTCGAAGGGGATAGCCGCAAAAGTAGAGTCGGCCTGCATCTTCTCCAAATGGATGGCGGCGGTATCTAAACGTTGCACAGGTTCTTGGAAAGTAAGCGACAGATAGTCGTAGATATCCAATGTCCCAGGGGCATAAACTTCCATAGGAAGTGGCTTTATCTCAGGTTTCTTTACCTCTAAGGTATCCCCATGCTTCAGGCGACGTTCTTCTTCCTTCTTCGCCTGTTCTGCAGCCTTGCGTTCTTGCTCCGTAGGTGGCTTAGCACGATAAGTGACGCGCAAGGTATCTGTGCGTGGCTGCAACTGATAGAGTGAATCCGTATAAAGATAAGAAACACTCATCAACAGGGTATCCATCTTAATTAATGTGGAGTCTTTAAGCCAGTATTGCAACGTATCACGAACCCCATTGTTCAACTCTATCACGAAAGCACTGTCCGCATTGAAATTCAGTCCCTTAATCACAGGCATGCTATCGCTTGGGGCAGTGAAATTCAATTTAAACTTATGCGCTTCCTCACGATTGAAACCAGCCAGACGACGGTTAGGACGATTTTGCTTGAAGTTGCGTAAGATAATATTATCAGGCATATAATAGGTATAGCTCACAGGCACGATGGTGTCGATGGTCAGTGAGTCTATCCAAACCGTATCCTGTCGCATGCGAGGTTCAGAAGTTGGAATGATAACGGAATCACTAAACGCCACTTGCTCCGTAGGTTGTGAGAATTTGTAATCCCTATCATCATCCTGAAGAGCAAACACGTGATACTTACCTGGTGCAATGCCGCGGATAGAAAAATAACCACGACTATCACTGCGTCCCATACGCTCAAAAGGCTTGGACTGAAACACCGTATCGCTCAAATCGGCATAAAGTCCCACCACAGCCCCCTTAATTGGTTCCAGATTAGAGGCATTCAGCACCGTACCAGCCACAGCCAATGTATCCAATTGTTCACCAGTAGAAAACGTATAAGTAAACTGAGTCAGTGGATTACCCTCATTATTATCTTGAATAGCATCGGCAAAGTCGATGGTATAAGTCGTATTAGGCTGCAAAGAGTCTTGCAGGTTCACCACAACCTTCTTTCCACTAGCTTTGATTTCAGGAGCCTGTGCCTGCGGTGGAGAGAACACGATTTTCTCCTGAGGCTTATCAAGTTTAATGTACTCATCAAACTCAATGGTGAAGCGCTTGGTATTCTTCTGGTTCACAGACCCTAGCCTTGGTGAGGACTCCTTCATCACAGGAGGGTCAAAATCCTCTTCCCCACCCTCAAGCCTGCCTATGCTGGCACAAGAGTAAAGCACCACGGCACTGCCAATCAACAGCAGTGTACGTTTTCCCCATATTTTGAGCTTGTTTTTCATTCCAATTTGCAAAATTAGTGCAAAAATACATGTTCTGTACTAATATCCCTACTTTCCCAAGAAAATTTAACAACTCAGACCATGAAAAAACACTTTAGAACAATTTAGTTAAGAAATGGAACATATTCTATGTATGAAATATCGTTAAAGTACCTCTCAAACGCTTGGAATTTCGGCAATTATTCATAATTTTGCACGTTTGATAGTAAACTCCAGAACAACAAAAAGTTTAAATACATCATTTATGAAAAGTAAATTACTGATTTTGGCCTCATGCATAGCTCTGGCAAGTTGCGGGGGCGGCGGCCAAATGGGAGGAGGAAATGCTCCTCAGATCGCAACAATCACCGTACAGCCTACGAGTGCAAATCTTACAAACAGTTATCCTGCCACTATTAAGGGTAAGCAAGACATTGACATTCGCCCTATGGTAAGCGGATTCATTACCCGTCTGCATGTTGACGAAGGTGCTGTGGTTCGCCGTGGACAGGTGCTCTTTACCATCGACCAGGTGCAATACCTCTCTGCAGTGGAGCAAGGCAAAGCTGCCGTAGAAACAGCCAAGGCCGCTTTGGGTACTGCACAACTTACCTATGACAACAAGGTGCGCCTGAACCAAAAACAGATTATCAGCGACTATGACTTGGCTATGAGCGCCAACCAACTGGAACAGGCCAAGGCTGCGTTGACTCAGGCACAAGCCACTCTGACCTACGCACAGAAGAACCTCTCATATACCAATGTCACTTCCCCAAGCGATGGCGTGGTGGGTAGCATCCCTTACCGTCTGGGTGCCTTGGTGAGCCCTCAGAGCGTACAACCACTGACCACCGTGAGCGACAATACCAACATGTATGCCTACTTCTCACTGACGGAACGCGAACTGCTCGACCTGACCAAGGGTGGCAGTTCCCTGAGCGAAGTGATCAAGAACATGCCTGATATCCACCTGCAGCTTATTGATGGAAGCATGTATCCTGAGGCTGGCCGCGTGGAGACCATCAGCGGTGTGATCGACCAAGCCACAGGTAGTGTGAGCCTTCGTGCCCTATTCCCTAATCCTGGCAAGTTGCTGCGTAGCGGCGGTACTGCCAACGTGGTATTCCCTAACAACCTGACCAATATCTTCATCGTGCCACAAAGCGCTACTACCGAGATTCAGGACAAGAAGTTCGTCTTTGTAGTACAGCCCGATAATACAGTAAAGAGTACTGAGATTACCGTTCACAATGTCAACGATGGTAAGAACTACATCGTGTTGGCAGGCCTCAACGCTGGTGATCGTATCTGCATTGAGAACGTACAGAACCTGCGTACTGGCACCGCCATCACTCCTATTACTGAGGCAGAGAAGGAGGAGATCTATCAGCAGAACCTGAAAGACCAGAAGGAAGGCAATTTACAATCTGCTATGCAATAAAGAATGAAGTATCATAATTCATAAATCATAATTTCGAAAGACATATATGAGACTTGATACATTTATCAACAGACCGGTACTCTCCACGGTAATCTCCATCCTGATAGTCATTCTCGGCTTCATCGGGCTGACAGGCTTGCCTATTGAGCAGTACCCTAATATTGCGCCACCTACCATCATGGTGTATACCACCTACCCTGGTGCCAACGCGCAGACCGTTTTGAACTCCGTGATTGCTCCGCTGGAAAACCAGATCAATGGTGTGGAGCACATGATGTATATGAACTCCAGTGCCTCCAACACTGGTACAGCTTCTATCCAGATCTACTTCGAGCAAGGCACTGATCCTGATATGGCCGCCGTGCAGGTGCAGAACCGTGTGTCTATGGCACAGGGCCTCATGCCTGCCGAGGTTACCCGTGTAGGTATCATCACCATGAAGCGCCAGAGCTCCATGTTGCTGATTTTCTCACTCTATGATGAGAGCGATACTTACACTACCGAATTCATAGAGAACTATGCCGCCATCAACATTATCCCCGAGGTGCAGCGTACCTATGGTGTAGGACAGGCACAGGTGATGGGTGTGGACTACTCCATGCGTATCTGGCTGAAGCCTGATGTGATGGCACAATACGGACTGATGCCAACTGATATTTCTGCCGCTCTGGCTGAGCAGAACATCGAGGCAGCCCCAGGTTCGTTGGGCGTGAATGCCAACCAGACCTATCAGTACACTCTGCGCTACAAGGGCCGTTTACAGCAACCTGAGGAGTTCGAGGACATCGTGCTGAAGTCACTGCCTAACGGCGAGTTGCTGCGCATCAGCGACGTGGCCGATGTAGAGCTAGGTCGTATGAGCTACTCGTTCTACAACCGTGTGAACGGACATAAGGGTGTGACCTGCGTGGCCATGCAGCTCCCTGGTTCTAACGCTACCCAAGCCGTCAACGAGATACAAGCCGTGCTCGATAGGTTCAGTGAGGACCTGCCTTCAGGTCTGAAGATCAATGTGGCACAGAGTGTAAATGAATTCCTCTACGCCTCTATCTATGAGGTGGTCAAGACTTTGATCGAGGCCTTCGTACTGGTGTTCCTTGTAGTATATATCTTCCTGCAAGACATGCGCTCTACGCTGATCCCAGCCATTGCCATCCCTGTGGCATTGATTGGTACCTTCTTCGTACTGAAGCTCTTTGGCTTCAGCTTGAACCTGCTCACGCTCTCGGCGTTAGTGCTCGCCATTGCTATTGTGGTCGATGATGCCATTGTGGTGGTGGAGGGCGTCCATGCGAAACTCGACCAAGGCTATACCGATGCACGTATGGCCAGTATCGATGCCATGAAGGAGCTGGGTGGTGCCATCGTATCCATCACGCTGGTCATGATGTCCGTGTTCATCCCAGTGAGCTTCATGGGAGGTACCGCAGGTACATTCTACCAGCAGTTTGGTCTTACCATGGCCATCGCCATTGGCTTCTCCGCTATCAACGCCTTGACACTGAGTCCTGCCCTGTGTGCCGTGTTCCTGAAGCCTCACAAGAAAGAAGATGAGGAAAAGGAACCATCGCGCGTGGAGAAATTCCACCGCTGGTTCAATCGCAAGTACGAAAAGATTCTGGAGAAATATAAGGAGAAAGTACACTACTTCATCGAACACAAGGTCCTCTCCTTCGTCATCACAGGCGCAAGTATCCTGGCCCTGATCATACTCATGGCCATCACGCCTACGGGTATGGTGCCACAGGAAGACACAGGTACGCTGATGGGGTCTGTGACCTTGCCTGCAGGTACGTCACAAGAGCGAGCCATCGAGATCATGGAGCGCGTGGATAGCCTGGTGGCAGCTGAGCCTGCTGTGGCTTCACGTACTATGGTGTCTGGCTTCAGCTTCATAGGTGGTAGCGGTCCGTCCTATGGTTCGTTCATCATCAAGCTGAAGGACTTCGACGATCGTGGCCTGATGCAGAACTCCAACGTGGTCTTCATCACCCTCTACATGCGGGCGCAGAAGATTATTAAGGAAGCCCAGGTGCTGTTCTTCCAGCCTCCTATGATTCCTGGTTACTCCATCTCCAGTGATATCCAGATGTATATGCAGGATAAGACAGGTGGTACGCTCGATCGCTTCTACGAGGTGGTGAACGAGTACAATGCTGCCCTGTCACAGCGTCCGGAGATTAACTCCGCCACCACGTCGTTCGACCCGAACTTCCCACAGTATCAGATCGACATCGACGCTGCAGCTTGTAAGCGTGCCGGCATCAGCCCAAGCACCATCCTTACCACCCTGCAGGGCTACTACGGCGGTCTGTACTCTTCAAACTTCAACCGTTTCGGACGTATGTACCGTGTGATGGTGCAGGGCGATCCTTACTCTACCCGCAACCTCGAGACGCTCAACAGCATCAAGGTGAAGAGCGGTGCAGAGATGGCGCCTATCACCCAGTTCATGACGCTTACCAAGGTTTACGGACCAGATGTGATCAACCGTTTCAACATGTTTACCGCCATGACCGTGATGGTGTCACCAGCTACTGGTTACACCTCTGGACAGGCATTGCAGGCCATTGAAGAGGTGGCTCGCGAGAACCTGCCTACCGGCTTCAGCTATGAGCTTGGCGGTATGGCACGTGAGGAGGCTGAGACCAGCGGCAATACCACCGCCATGATCTTCCTGCTCTGCTTCGTGTTCGTGTACCTGTTGCTGAGTGCCCAGTATGAGAGCTACATCCTGCCGTTGGCCGTATTGCTCTCCGTACCATTCGGCCTCATGGGTAGCTTCATCTTCGTCAACATCATGAGCGCCATCGGCAGCACCTCTATACTCTCCCTCATCATGGGTTCTATGAGTAACGATATCTACATGCAGATTGCCCTCATCATGCTCATGGGTCTGTTGGCCAAGAACGCCATCCTGATTGTGGAGTTCGCCCTCGACCGTCGTAAGATGGGTATGAGCCTCACCTCCGCCGCTGTGCTGGGTGCCGCTGCCCGTCTGCGTCCTATCCTCATGACGTCACTCGCCATGATCGTAGGTCTGCTCCCACTGATGTTTGCCTTCGGTGTAGGTGCCCATGGTAACCGTACACTTGGTACCTCTGCCATCGGCGGTATGCTCATTGGTATGATTCTGCAGATCTTCATCGTGCCTGCCCTCTTCGTGGTATTCCAGTACCTGCAGGAGAAGTTCACTCCGATGAAGTTTGCCGATGTGGACAATGCCGATGCTTTGCCAGAAATTGAACAATACACTTAAGAAAGGAGTCATGACAATGAAAGCAAGAATAATCACCCTGATGTGTGCAGCTGCCCTCTTGAGCAGTTGCCACATCTATCAGAAATATGAACGCCCCGACGACCTCGTGACGCAGGGGCTCTATCGTGACCTCAGCGAAGACAGCTCTGTTGATGAGCTCAACTTCGGCGATGTGCCTTGGCGCCAGGTCTTCACAGACCCACAGCTGCAGGCCCTCATCGAAGAAGCCCTGCACAACAATGCCGACATCCGCAGCGCTGCCCTCACCGTGGAGCAGGCACAGGCACAGCTCACTGCTGCCCGCCTGGCTTACCTGCCTCTCTTCCAGCTCTCCCCACAGGGAACCCTCACCAAGGTGGAGGGTCGCGACTGGACCAAGGCTTGGAGTGCCAATCTCTCCGGACAGTGGCAGATCGATCTCTTTGCCTCCTTGCTCAACAGCAACCGCAATGCCAAGGTGACCTACCAGCAGAGCAAGTACTACCAGCAAGCCGTGCAGACGCAGATCATCTCCAACGTAGCCAATCTCTACTACACCCTGCTGATGCTCGACCGTAACCTCGAGATCAGCACCGATATGAGCAAGCTGTTGGAGCGCACCACTGAGACCATGCAAGAGATGACCAACCTCTCTTACGCCAATGCCGCCTCTGTGGAGCAGGCACGCGCAGGCTACATGCAGGTTGTGGCCTCCCTCAGCGACCTCAGGCAGAACATCCGCGAGATGGAGAACACTCTGTGCCTGCTGCTCAACAAGCCAGGACAGGCCATCCCACGCGGTCGTCTGGAAGACCAGCACATGCCTACGCAGTTCAACACTGGCGTTTCCCTGCAGCTGCTGAGCAACCGTCCTGATGTGCAAGCCGCTGAAATGGCGTTGGCAGCCAACTACTACAACACCAATCAGGCACGTGCCGCCTTCTATCCGCAGGTCACCATCAACGGACAGGCAGGATGGACCAACAACCTCGGCGTGATCTCCAATCCCGCCCAGTTCCTGGCCTCCATTGTAGGCTCCATCACCCAGCCACTGTTCTATCGTGGTCGCTTGGTAGCCGCCTTGAAGGCAGCCAAGGCCAACGAGGAGAAGTCTAAGCTGCAGTTCCAGACCGCCCTGCTCAACGCAGGCAATGAGGTGAGCAACGCCCTCTTCGAGTACGAGACCTGTCAAGAGAAGGCAGCCGCCCGTGAGATGCAAGTCACCTCTGCCCGCAATGCCTCCGAATATACCGCCGAGTTGTTCCAGCTTGGCACCGCCAGCTATCTGGAAGTGCTGAGCGCCCAGAACAGCTACCTCAGCGCCCAGCTGGCACAGGTGAGCGATACCTTCGAAGAGATGCAGGCAGTCATCAGCCTCTACAAAGCCCTGGGAGGCGGACGTGAGATTGAAAACCAATAACCATTGAGCATTGAACATTGAACATTGAACATTGAGCATTACGGCTTCGCCGTTTCCATCCGGATGATTTCATACTGAATAGCTAATGTTCAATGTTCAATGTTCAATGTTCAATGTTCAATAATAAATAAATTACTATCATGATTAGTCCATTAGCATACGTAGATCCAGCCGCAAAGATCGGCAAGGACGTGACCATAGAGCCCTTCGCATTTATCGAAGGCAATGTGGAGATAGGCGACGGCTGTACCATCAAGGCACACGCCAACATCCTGAAGGGAACCAAGATAGGTCAGCGCACGGTGATCTATCACAACGCTGTGATAGGTTCCATCCCTCAAGACCTGCACTATAAAGGCGAGGAAGCAGGTGTGATCATCGGCGACGACTGCGACATCCGCGAGAACGTAGTCATAGCCCGTGCCACCCATAAGGGCGATGCCACCACCATAGGCAACCACTGCTTCCTGATGGACGGCGTGCACCTCTGTCACGACGTGAAGCTCGACGACTGGGTGCTCATAGGCATCAAGGCCACGCTGGCAGGTGGTGCGCATGTAGACAGCTACACCATCCTCAGCACCAATGCCCAGCTGCAGCAGAACGTGCATGTAGGCAGCTGGAGCTTCATCCAGTCGGGTTGCCGCGTGTCCAAGGACGTGCCTCCATACATCATCATGGCAGGCAACCCAGCCAAGTATCACGGTGTGAATGCCCAGATCCTGCGTCAGAACGACAAGCAGCCGCTCGACGACCGCACCATCCGTCACATCATGAACGCCTACTACCTCATCTACCAGACCAGCTATAGCCTAGAAGATGCCACGGAGAAGATCATCGAGCAAGTACCTACAGGTCCGCAGATCGAGCATATCTTAGAGTTCGTTAAACATTCTAAGGGATTGACCAAGTAAAGTGAGGTAAGCTAAGCCGTAAAACCATTGGCCATAAGAAGCAAATATCCCCTCTGCGCTTCGCCGCGCAGAGGGGATTGCTATCTTTATACCCCATACTTCACGAAGTGGCGGTCGTAGCTTCCGAGAGTTGTTAGGCATCTGATGGAATCAATTTAACTCAGTTATAGGAACACGCTAATGATTTCCTATACAAATCGGCAGACGTGATCGACGGCAATGTCGGAGAATCCGAAGGCTTCGGCTTTGGTCAGGCGTCCGCTAGCTACTTCAGCTACGACGCTGACAAGCCCGCTGCCCATCTGGGGGATAGTCTTTTCTCCTCTCAACACGGCACTGAGATCTACGTCCATATTGTCCTCCATCATACGGAATGTGCGCTCGTTGGCTGTGACCTTCAGCACGGGGGCGATGGCATTGCCTGTGGGTGTGCCGCGACCAGTGGTGAAGACGATGGCCTGACAACCTGAGGCGACCATGGAGGTGACAGAGGCAATGTCGAAACCTGCGGTATCCATCACTACGGCACCACGCTGTGATGGTCTGACGGCTTGCTGGAGCACTTCCTGAATGGGGCGCGTGCCTCCCTTGCGGATACAGCCGAGGCTCTTCTCCTCGAGGGTGGAGAGACCGCCTGCCTTGTTGCCTGGGGTGGGCTGCCCTGCACGACAGTCTTGTCCGGCTGCAGTGAGGTGGGCTTCGTAGGCACGGCATACCTCGATGATCTGGTTGTGAATGGCTGGTGTCGCTGCGCGCTTGGCCAGTATATGTTCGCCGCCTATCCACTCTATCGACTCGCTCATCACGGTGGTGGCACCCATATCTACCAGCAGGTCGCTCATTTCGCCCACGGAGGGGTTGCTGGCAATACCTGAGGTGGCATCGGAACCGCCGCACTCTATGCCGATATAGAGTTCTGAGGCATCGAAGCGCTCTTTCTGCTGCAAGCCTGCCTCCTGTGCCATGGCACGGGCAGCGCGGACGGCCTTCTCGATGGTCTTCAGTGTGCCGCCTTCTTCCTGAATGCCGAAGGAGACAACGGGTTTCTTGGTCAGGTGGCTGATTTTTTCTTTCAGTTGTCGGTGGGGAACGGTCTCACAACCAAGGCCGATGATGACTACGCCATAGACGTTGGGATGACAGGCAAAGCCCGTCAGAATCTTCTGGCTCATATCGGTATTGGCCTGCACATCGGAACAGCCCGTATTGAAGACAATGTTTACCGCACCACGCACCTGACTGGCTACGATGCGGCAGCTCTCACTGGCACAGACGCAAGTAGGTAAAAGCAGGATGTGGTTGCGGATGCCAGGACGGCCCTCGGGACGATGGTAACCCCAGAACTGGAAGGGTTTCAGTGTGGAGTTGCCTTCTGACTGCTGAGCACACATCTGCCAGTCGGCCCCTGCCAACTCGCTGTCGTAGTCGCGCAGCTCGCTTTTCAGATTCTGGTCGTTCACCCAACAGCCTTTGCCGACTGGCATCACCAAGCGACCAAGGCTCTCGCCGTATTTGATCACGTCACTGCCCACGCCGAGGTCTTCAAGCGCTACCTTGTGGCAGTATGGGATATCTTCTTCGGCTCTCAGCACGATAGTCTCACAGCCTTTCATAAAGCAGACGTCAGCGCCCTGGGCTATCTCGGTGACGGTGGTCACGACGTTGTCTGCGGGATTCATCAACAATGCATTTACCTTCATAGTATGGTTAAGTTTTTATTATCATTCAAAACGGATCTTTCCGAAGAACCCAGGTTGGTGGAAGCTGGGGCTTGGGGTGTCTATGGCGTTCCACGAAAGGAAATGGGGAACGGGCAGCAGGTCGCCGCACTTGTAGAAGTTGGCACGCATCTCACGACCACTCAGCGAGGTGAGGTGGTGTAGGAAGAAGCATTCTATAGGGATGACCAGCGAGAGCTGCCAGGGTCCGAGGGTTTCATCAGGACGAATGGGCTGATAACCCAATGAAGACCAGCGACGTATCTGTGGCATCTTCGACAAACTGAGATGGGGGCGCTCTGTGCCTAGGCGACCACCACCCAACAAGGCGGTGCCAATGCAATTGCACTCTAAATTATAATAGGTGTCGTCACCATCGGGGGAGAGGAAGAACTCTACGCAGGAGTCTTCCCACACACGCCCATTGTCGTGCGTCTCTATGGCGCCAACGTGCGATTCATCGACCATCCAATGCAGAAAGATATGTCGATTATCATGAGCGATCTGGAACTGTACCTGTGGGGCATAAGAATAGGCTTCCCAATTCAGTACATCCACCTGATGTGTCTCTATGCCTTGCTCCTGGAACACGGCTGCTACCTGCGTGGCGAAGTGAATGTCTCCGCTAATGCGTCTGACTGTGAGTTGTTTCATCATCGAATTGTCTTATTTTTCAAGCCACTAAAATAGCATTTTTATAGATAAAAAACGAGAATCGTGTGATAAAAGACAAAAAAAGCGTATATTTGGGCTGAAAAACAGATTATAAACCTTAAAAGAAATACTAAACTATGAGCATCAGTAGAAGACATTTCCTGAAAAGCATAGGTAGTCTGGCACTATTTACCATTGTCCCAAGACCAGTGCTAGGCAACGGCTTCCTGGCGCCGAGCGACCAACTGACGAAGGGTATCATCGGCGTAGGTGGCATGGGACGCGGACATAAGGACTATGGAGGCACCCGACTGGTGGCTATCTGTGACGTGGATCAGAAGCACCTGGAGGCTGGACGCGACCTGAGCACCGAGCGTATGGCGGAGTATCACGACTACCGCGACTTGATACATGACCCTAACGTGGACATCGTACACATAGCTACACCACCGCACTGGCACGCACTGATGGCCATAGAGGCTGCAAAGGCGGGCAAGGACATCTGGTGTGAGAAGCCTATGACACGCACCATAGGCGAGGGCAAGCGGGTGTGCGAGGCAGTGAAGCAGTACGGACGTATGTTCCGCATCAACACGTGGTTCCGCTTCACGGATCAGTTCTACGGTCTGGGTACGCCTGTGAAACCGCTGAAGAAACTGGTACAGAGCGGACTGCTGGGTTGGCCGCTGAAGGTGACCATCTCAAAGCATACGGGCTTCGACTGGAAATTCTACTGGGTAGGCAAGGAGGATCTGGAGCCTCAGCAGGTGCCTGCAGAGCTGGACTACAATATGTGGCTGGGACCTGCACCTTACAAGCCTTACAACATACATCGCACGCACCAGACGTTCCGTGGCTACTGGGACTATGATGCCGGTGGTCTGGGCGACATGGGGCAGCACTACATCGACCCTGTGCAGTATATCCTGGGCAAGGATAATGACAGTCCTGTGAAGGTGGAGATAGATGCTCCGCAGCAGCACTACGATGCCGTGGGTACGTGGCGCAGCATCACCTATACGTATGCAGATGGATGCCAGATCGTGCTGTGGGGTGGCGACTTCGGTGATCCGAACACGCCTTACATCGCTGGTCCTAACGGCAATGTGTATAAGAACTTCGTGTGCGACCTGCCTAACTGGGAGAAGAAGCTGGCCGACTTCCCTGATCCGCAACCTGAGGTGACGGACTTCATGGAGAGTGTGCGCACGCGCCAGCCTTTCGCACTGAATGAGACCAAGGCGTTCCGCAGCGCAACTATCGTGAACATGGGTGGCGTGGCTCTGCGCCTGCATCGCAACCTGAAATTCGATCCTGTGAAGCTGCAGTTTGTAAATGACGATGCGGCGAATGCACTGATTAATCAACCAGAAAGAGTATTTTAAATTGAGTATTGAAAATTGAAAATTACCATGCGGGTGGTTTAACGATTATGAAAAAGATAAGTACATTTATATTGACTTTGGTTTGCGCAGTGGCGCTGATGGCACAATCGCCTGCGAATCGTACGGTTTCTACGATTGTGGCGGATGTGTTGGCACAGATGCCTACGCAGAATCAGACAGAGTTTGACAAACAGATGGGCGACCTCAGTAGCACGGGTGCCGAGGGTGTGATGATGCTCGTAAGTCGACTGAATGCACCTGGACAGGGTAGCAACGCTGCGGTGGAATATGCACTGAGCGGACTGGCTGCTTATGTTTCGGCTCCCGACAAGGCGCAGGTACGTCAGGCCGTTAAGGAGGGTTTTCAGAGGGCTTTGGCTACTGCCAACGTGCCTGAGATTAAGGCTTTCATCAACCAACAGCTCTATTTCCTCGGTGAGAAGGTAGAGCAGACAGGACAGCCTACACCTCACCAGTCTGTCAATGCAGACGTGCGCAACCAGCGCATCCCTATCCTCGCAGCTGCCTTCCAAGCTACCCCTGACAAGGCGCTGAAGATACTGGAGAAGGCGCTGAAGGACGGCGACAAGGAGTATCGTAACGCTGCCCTGCGCTTCGCATCCGACTATGCCGACAACGAGATGTACACCAGACTCGTGAAGCGTCTGCCGAAAATGAAGCCTTACGTGAAGACGGACATACTGAACTGGCTGGGCTATGAAGCCCTGAGTTCTCCAGCGAAGAACAACCTTATCAAGAACCTACAGGTGAGCCTCGACGTGCCTGGCAAACAGGTGCTGCTGGATCAGTTGAAGAGCACCGATCCTGAAGTGAAGACGGCGGCAGCTTGGGCACTCCAGAGAATAGGTGATACTTCTGTGATCAGCAGCTTGGCAGGATTGCTTCGCAGCGAGAATGCCGAGGAGGTGGCACTGGGACAGCAGACATTGGCAGCCTTCGGTGGCAACATCACCGATGCCGTGTCACGCACCATCGCCCAGGGAAGCAATGCGGGCAAGATAGCAGGACTGCAGTTGCTCGCAGGCAGAAAGGCCAACTTAGGCTTGGGCACCGTGATACAGCAGACCAAGAGTGACAATGCCGACGTGCGCAAGGCGGCTTACACGGCACTGAAAGATGTGGTGGAGGCACAGAACTTCACCAATATGTGCGGCATGCTGGAGGAGGCAGACGCTGCCTATGTGCCCGATATGCAACAAGCCGTGATAGCTACCATCGCCACCCTGCCTGCATCGGAACAGGTACAGACAGTGACGCAGCGCATGAATCAAAGCGCGGGGAAGAGCTACCTTTATTATACGGTGCTGGCAACCACAGGCGATGCCAAGGCACTGGAAACCATCAAGAACAACCTGAACGCATCGAATGCTGCCGTGCGTGACGCGGCCTTTAATGCACTGCTGCAGTGGAAAGACCGCAGGGCCTGTGAAGAACTGCTGAATATCTGCCGAAACACTACCTCGAACGACCAGTTTGAAAAGGCATTGGCACGCTATGTGACCTTGGCATCGGATGCCACCATGACGGGCGAAAACCGCCTCATCATGCTGCGTGAAGCAATGGCAGTGGCCAAGACCGATGCACAGCGCAACAGCATCCTGGCACAGATAGAGAAGACGGATACGTTCCAAGCCTTGATGTTCGCTGGTCAGTATTTGGACAACACGGCCTTGCAGCAGACAGCAGCGAGTGCGGTGATGAACATCGCCATCGGACATCCGGAATTCAATGGTACGAACGTGCGCAGCTTGTTGGAAAAGACGGCACGCGTGCTGAACAACAGCGATGCCGACTATCAGCGCCAGAACATCCGCAAGTTCTTGGAGGACAACCCTGCTGAAGAGGGCTTCGTGTCTATCTTCAACGGCAAGGACCTTACGGGTTGGAAGGGTTTGGTGCAGGATCCTATCAAGCGCAGCAAGATGACGGCTGCACAGCTGCAGCGTGAGCAGGTGAAAGCAGATGAGGTGATGCGTCAGAACTGGACCGTGGAGGATGGCAGTATCGCCTATGTGGGACATGGGTATGACAACCTCTGCACCGTGAAGCAGTATGGCGACTTCGAGATGTATGTGGACTGGATGCTGGATCCTGCTGGTCCTGAAGCCGATGCGGGCATCTACCTGCGTGGTGCACCTCAGGTACAGATCTGGGACACAGCCCGTGTGAACGTAGGTGCTGAAGTAGGCTCTGGCGGTCTGTATAACAACAAGATACACCAAGACAAGCCGCTGAAAGTGGCGGACAATAAGTTGGGCGAGTGGAACTCGTTCTACATCAAGATGGTGGGCGACCGTGTGACGGTGCGCTTGAACGGCGAGTTGGTAGTGGACAACGTGATCATGGAGAACTACTGGGACCGTTCTCAACCTATCTTCCCTATCGAGCAACTGGAACTGCAGGCGCATGGCAGCAAGTGCTACTTCCGCAACATCTACGTGAAGGAGTTGAAGCGCCAGGAACCATTCAAGCTCTCTGCGCAGGAACAGAAAGAGGGTTTCAAGATCCTCTTCGACGGTACCAACATGTACGAGTGGACAGGCAATCTAGTGGACTATAAGCTCAACGACGGTTGCATCGAGGTGAGTGCAGACACCCGCTTCGGAGGTAACCTCTACACGGTGAATGAATATGCCAACTTCATCTACCGCTTCGACTTCCAGTTGACTCCTGGCGCCAACAATGGCGTGGGTATCCGCACCCCGATGGAGGGCGATGCCGCCTATGTGGGCATGGAGATTCAGATACTGGACTGCGAGCACGAGATCTACAAGAACATCACACCGCTGCAGCACCACGGCTCTGTCTATGGCATCATCCCTGCACGTGCCGACCATCATAGTGCCTTCCGTCCTGCAGGTGAATGGAACTCCGAGGAAATCATGGCAGATGGCGACCATATCCGCGTGACAGTGAACGGACAGGTGATTCTGGACGGCAACATCCGTGAGGCAACGGTCAATGGTACTGCCGACGGTCATGAGCATCCGGGACTCTTCAACAAGAAGGGACACATCGGTTTCTTAGGACATGGCTCTCCACTGAAATTGCGCAATATCCGCATTAAAGAATTAAAATAAAGGTAAACGATTTACAGTCAACGGGTGCTGCCTTTCTGAGGTGGCACCCGTTTTTTATTTCCAAACACTCACGAAATTGGTCGTTTTGTAGGAAATTTGCAGAACTCTTCGTATCTTCGCACCAAATTTTAATGAAAACACCTATATGATGAGCAAGGCCCATATTTCTGAGGCACTCCAAAAGGCCACCAGCGAATTAAGCGAGAGTCAATCCCTCAAGGGACTGTTCCACCGCAACACGGACGATAGTCCACTTCCATCGCACAAGATACTAAGAAACATCGTGGATCTCTGCAGAGGCCTGCTCTTCCCAGGATACTTCGGAAACAGCAATGTGAAGGCAGACACCCTGACCTATCACATCGGCGTGCATGTGGAGCAACTGCACGAGCAACTCAGCAGTCAGATACTCTCTGGTCTCTGTTTCGGAAATGACGATGAGAACAGTGCCTGCACCGACTGCCAAAGACAGGAAGCCTCTGCCTTGGCGGCTGAATTCATCAGCAGTCTGCCTGCCCTGCGCCGCACCCTCGCTACGGATGTGGAGGCAATGTTCAACGGCGATCCTGCCGCCCTAAACCATGGGGAGGTGATCAGTTGCTACCCTGCCATACGTGCCATCACCAATTACCGCATCGCACATCGCTTGTTGGAACTTGGTGTACCCATCATCCCCCGCTTCATCACTGAGATGGCGCACAGCGAGACGGGTATCGACATACACCCTGGAGCTACCATCGGACACCACTTTGCCATTGACCATGGCACTGGTGTGGTGATTGGGGCGACCTGCATCATAGGCAATAACGTGAAACTTTACCAAGGTGTGACACTAGGTGCCAAGAGTTTCCCATTGGATGAGAACGGCAACCCCATCAAGGGCATTCCACGCCACCCGATACTGGAAGACGACGTCATCGTTTACTCCAATGCTACCATCTTAGGGCGCATCACCATAGGCAAGGGTGCCATCGTGGGCGGCAATATCTGGGTAACGGAGGATGTGAAACCAGGGGCCCGTATCACACAAAATCGTGCCAAGGAAATAGACAATTTTACCAATTACGCAATATAATCTAAATGGGAGAATCCTTTGAAATGATTGCCAAGACCTTCCAGGGACTGGAGCAGGTATTGGCAGAAGAGCTTACCAATCTGGGAGCCAATGATATTGAGATAGGGCGACGCATGGTGCGCTTCACAGGTGACAAACGACTGCTTTACAAGGCCAATTTCTGCCTCCGCACAGCCGTCCGTATTCTTAAGCCCATCATACGCTTTACTGCACACAATGCTGAGGAGGTGTACGATGCCGTGAAGGCAGTGGAATGGGATAAATACATGGATGTAAAAACCACTTTCGCCATCGACTCTGTGGTATTCAGTGATACGTTCCATCACTCTATGTTCGTGGCTTACAAGGTGAAGGATGCCATCGCCGACTATTTCCGTGAGAAAACAGGGGAACGTCCGAATGTTCGACTGAACAATCCTGATACCAAACTGAACATCCACATTGCAGGAGATGATTGTACCTTGTCGCTGGATTCTTCAGGAGAGTCATTGCATCGTCGTGGCTATCGCCAACAATCATTGGAAGCTCCACTTAACGAAGTTTTGGCTGCAGGCATGATCCTGATGACGGGGTGGCGTGGTGAATGCGATTTCATTGACCCTATGTGCGGAAGTGGCACGTTGCCTATTGAGGCAGCCCTCATCGCACGCAATATCTGGCCAGGGGTATTCGGCCGTCATTACGATTTTGAGAAATGGCCCGACTTCGACAGTGAATTGCTAGATGAGATATACAACGACGATAGTGAGGAACGTGAATTCCAGCATCATATCTATGGTTACGATATCAACATTCATGCAGTGGAAGCATCTAACATCAATGCGAAGGCTGCCAGCGTGACTAAGGAAGTGACAATCGCACAGCAAGACATTGCCAACTTTGAACAACCTGCAGAACCCGCCATCATTGTCACCAATCCGCCTTATGGAGAACGTATCGGTAGTCCAGATATTTTGGGACTCTATCATACCATCGGTGAACGCTTGAAACATGCCTTTGTGGGTAATTCAGCATGGATCATCTCTAGCAAAGAGGAACTATTTGCGGAAATCGGTTTGAAACCAACAAAGAAAGTAGATCTCTACAATGGAGAACTGGAATGCAAGTTCATGAACTACGAAATCTTCGACGGAAAGTACAAAGCGTTCCGAAGTGAAGGAGAACGACTTCATAAAGAGCCTTCTACCGATACCCCTAAGCCAAAGGTACTGCGCAAGCCTCGCAGAGAGGAACTTTTCAAGGACAAGGAACAGGAAGCTCCAGAGAACATGCGTTTCTATGGACACGAGAAGTTCAAGGAATGGGAACAACGTGAGGCGCGCAAGGCTGAGAAGGCATTAGAAAGTCAGCGGAAAGCAGAAGAAGCAGAAAAACCAGAATCGCAAGAAATACTTGAAACAGAAAAGAAAAGAACACCTCGCAAAGAAGGAGACGACTTCAAGAAAAAGCGTCCTTTTAAGAGCAAACGCGAGGGTTTCAAGGGTAAACGTGACGGATTCAAAGGAAAACGCGATGACTCCAAGAAAGAGCACAGGGACTTCAAGGGCAAGCGTAAACCAGAATCTTATCCTGAACGCAAGAAACGTGAGCTTAAAGAAAAATTAATGAAACAAGAATAAAGATGAACAAATTAACCCAATGTATAGCTGTGTTTACATTGGCACTCTGTACAATGACAACAATGATGGCACAAGAGAAAAAGGTGCCTACCAGTTACGCAGAACTGCTCTCGGGAAGTAGCAGAACTGCACAGGCAATGACTAGCGTCAACGGACTGCAATGGTGGGGCGACCTCTACCTGTTGGTTAATAACAACACACTGACTGCTACCAATCCTAAGAATGGAAAGGTTAACACTCTCACTACACTGGATGATGTGAATGCTGCACTTACAGCTGCAGGTGCAGGACAGCTACGCGCACTAAGTGGTCAGACACTCTGGGAAGACAAACCTTGGTTGTTGATTACTACCCCAGGCAACTATGTAGTTTACGATTGGCAGATCAAGCAGGTGGTAAGACAAAGCAAGACTGTGCAAGGTGCGGGACGTGCCGACTATGCCAAAGAAAGCGGACATGTGGCTTACAGCGTGGGGAACAACCTATACGTGGATGAGAAACAAATAAGCAACGAACCCGATGGTATCGTGGTTGGCCAAAGCGTGCATCGCAATGAGTTCGGCATCAACAAGGGTACCTTCTGGAGTCCGAAGGGTAACCTGCTGGCTTTCTACAAGATGGATGAAAGCATGGTGACGCAGTATCCGTTGGTAAACATTGATACCCGTATTGCCGAATATACCCCTGTGCGTTATCCTATGGCAGGTATGACCAGTCATAAGGTTTGGGTAGGCATCTATAACGTAGCTACAGGGCGCATCGTTTATCTGGACGCAGGTGATCCTACTGACCGCTACTTCACCAATATCAGTTGGGCACCCGATGAGAAATCCATTTACTTGGTAGAACTGAATCGCGACCAGAACCATGCCAAACTCTGTCAGTATGATGTAGAAAGCGGCCAAATGTTGGGTGTGCTTTATGAAGAAACCCATCCAAAGTATGTGGAACCAGAAGATCCTATCGTCTTCCTACCTTGGGACGACACCAAGTTCATTTATCAGACAGAACGCGATGGTTTCAAGCACTTGTACCTGATGGATACGAAAGTCCAGGTCTATCCAGAGAAACATGAGGCTGCTGCAGGAGGAACTTACATAGAGTCACTTAAAACTACCCAACTCACCAAGGGCAACTGGTTGGTTCAAGGCATCGTTGGTTTCAACACCAAAGCAAAGGAAATCATCTACCTCTCTACCCAGGAATCCCCTTTGCAGAGCAATGTGTATAAGGTAAACATGAAGGGACAGGTGACACCCATCAACAACGATGAGGCCGTTCACAGTGTGTCTCTGTCGGCTTCGGGTACTTACCTTATCGACCGCTATACTACTCCTACGCAATATCGCCTCATTGATATAGTGGAGATAGCCAAACCAGCTAAGAAACAGAATCTCCTGACAATAGGCGACAATTTTGACAATTTACAGATGCCGCAGATTGAAGTAGGTACTATCAAAGCAGATGACGGCGTCACCGACTTGTATTACCGCCTCATCAAACCTGCCAACTTTGATGCCAGCAAGAAATATCCTGCTGTGACGTATGTCTATGGTGGTCCTCATGCTCAGAACATCTCCGCAACCATACGCTATGGGGCTCGAACTTGGGAGCTCTATATGGCAAGCAAGGGGTATGTGATGTTCTGTCTGGACAATCGTGGCAGTGAGAACCGCGGACTGGTTTATGAGCAAGCTACCTTCCGCCATCTTGGTGTAGAAGAAACCAAGGATCAGCGCAAAGGTGCAGAGTTTCTGATGAGTCTTCCATACGTGGACAAGACCCGTTTGGGTGTACACGGATGGAGCTTTGGTGGACACATGACCACTAGCATGATGCTGCGTCTGAACGACATATATCAAGTGGGCGTGGCAGGTGGTCCTGTTATCGACTGGCAATGGTATGAGGTGATGTATGGCGAACGCTACATGGATACCCCACAGACCAACCCTGAAGGCTACGCAGAAACTAATCTACGCAACTTGGCAGGTAATCTGAAGGGACATCTGCTCATGGTACATGGCTATCAAGACGAGACCTGTGTGCCTCAGCATACACTGGGCTTCATCAAGGCTTGCGTTGATGCCAATGTACAGCCCGACCTTTTCCTCTATCCTGGACATCAGCATGGGGTATCAGGCAAGGATGCCATTCATCTGTACGAGAAAATCACTCAATATTTTGAAGATCACTTAAAATAAACATCCATGAAGATATTGTTATTAGGCTCAGGCGGACGTGAGCATGCGTTGGCTTGGAAAATCGCTCAAAGTCTCAAGGTAGAAAAACTATACATTGCCCCAGGTAATGCTGGCACTGCACAGACTGGGGAGAACGTAGCTATGAAAGCAACCGATTTCCCTGCCATCAAGTCATTCGTACTTGAAAAAGGCATAGACATGATTGTGGTGGGTCCCGAAGACCCATTGGTACAGGGTATCTACGACTATATCAAGGGAAATGAGGAGACGAAGCACATTGCTGTGATTGGTCCGACAAAAGAAGGAGCCCAATTGGAAGGTAGCAAGGAGTTTGCCAAAGGCTTCATGATGCGCCACGCCATTCCTACGGCACGCTATAAGAGCATCACGGCCGAGAATCTGGAAGAAGGCTTGGCATTTCTGGAAACACTTCCCGCTCCTTATGTGCTGAAAGCCGATGGTCTTTGTGCAGGTAAAGGCGTACTGATCCTCCCTTCTTTGGAAGAAGCCAAAAAAGAACTCCGTGAGATGCTGAGTGGTATGTTCGGCCAAGCCAGTGCCACCGTACTTATCGAAGAGTTCATGAGTGGTATCGAATGCTCTGTCTTCGTGCTCACTGATGGCGAGCACTACAAGGTGCTGCCTGTGGCTAAGGACTACAAACGCATCGGTGAGGGCGACAAGGGCCTCAACACAGGCGGTATGGGCAGCGTTTCTCCAGTGCCATTTGCCGATGAGGTATTTATGGAGAAGGTTCGTACCCGTATCATTGAGCCTACCGTCAATGGATTGAAGGAAGAAGGTATCCTATATAAGGGTTTCATCTTCTTAGGACTGATCAACGTGGGAGATGATCCTTTCGTTATTGAATACAATGCCCGTATGGGTGATCCTGAAACTGAGAGCGTGATGCTACGCATCAAGAGCGACCTTGTGGAACTTCTGGAAGGTGTAGCTGCAGGAAATCTGGATAAAAAAGTGCTGGAGATAGACCCCCGTTGTGTAGGTTGCGTGATGCTGGTCAGCGGTGGCTATCCTGAAGCCTATAAGAAAGGTTATGTGATGAACGGCCTTGAAGAGGCAGCCCAAAGCGGTAGTGTGATTTTCCATGCAGGAACCGCCCTGAAAGACGGACAGACAGTAACCAATGGCGGGCGCGTGATTGCCGTGAGTTCTTATGGGGCAACTAAAGAAGAAGCCTTAAAGAAGAGCTACGCCGTAGCCGATATCATCGACTTCGAAGGCAAGTACTTCCGCAGAGACATCGGGTTCGACTTGTAATGCCTTGGGCACATGCATCCTCTAAAGAAACTGCAACGTAATATCGTGTCGGGTGGCTTCTCCTATGCAGGAGCCACCCTACTGATGTTTGGTGCTTGGTCCGTTCATTACTCATTAGGAAAGAACTACATCTTAGGCTTGTTAGGTTACCTACTCGTAGGCCAACTGATTATCTGGCTACACAAGATGCATATCCTGATTATTGAGCGCACCTCCATCACCGCTGTTATCTTTGGATTCACGGGGGCTTGTTGCCTTCCATTACATGCTGTTTCCCCAGGACTGGAAGCTGCTATCTTTCTGATCATGGCCCTCCACTTCCTGATGAAGAGCTACCGAAGTCCCAATCCACAGATGGAAGTCTTGCACACTTTCGTCATGTTGGGCTTTGGGTGCATCCTATACCCCAAACTCACCTACCTCATCCCTGTATTTATGGTAGGCTCCTATATATGTATGTCAATGGATAGGCGCAGTTTCTGGGCAGCCTTGTTGGGGTGGATCGTTCCCTTCTCCTTTCTTTTGTGCTATGCGTTCGCTATTCAAGACATTGACGTTTTCGTCTCACCCTTCTTAAAAATGGTTGATTTCGGAACCTTCGGTATAGGATACGAATTGTGGCAGTTGCCCGTGTTCCTTGTCCTAGCACTGTTGTTAGTCGTGGGAGCTACGCACTTCTACACCACCAACCTAGAAGACCGATTGCGTACACGCCTTTACCTCAACTTTCTGGTTATCTTAAGTACGGTGCTCCTTGTTGCCGTGTTAGTACAACCACAAGATGCGGTAAGTCTGTTCCCACTCTCCGCCGTTCCTGTCAGTATTATAGCTGGGCACTACTTCTCCTTGACCCATAGTCGGGTTTCAGGAGGTTTTCTGGCGTTCATTCTGTGCTGGTTCCTTGGTACATTCATCTTTACCCTTTGGATGCGATGATAGATTCCCTCATACAGCTTCTGATTACCTGGGGATATCCCGGCATGTTCATCTCTGCCTTCATCGCAGGCAGTATCCTCCCCTTTGCCTCCGAATTGGTGTTGGCAGCACTGATTAAGTTAGGCTTGAACCCCGTCGGCTGTCTCATCGCAGCCACTTTGGGAAATACCTTGGGTGGTATGACCTGCTACTTCATCGGCCATCTGGGTAAGTTGGAATGGATAGAGAAATACCTGCACATTAAGCCCGAGAAGATTGCAAAGACACAGAAGTTCCTGCAAGGCAAAGGTTCCTTCATGGCATTCTTCGCCTTTGTGCCCATCATCGGCAGTGCTATCTCCGTGACGCTGGGATACATGCGTGGCAATGTCTGGATCACAACTATTTCCATGATGGTGGGCAAGGCTTTGCGCTACTATCTCCTTATTCAGGCAATGCTGGCAATCGTGTAATGCATTAAAAATTGTCAATTGTGAATTGTCTATTGTCAATTCATGATTGTGAATTGTGATATAATCCTTATCTTTGCAACCAAAATCAGAGAAGACATGAAACAATTCAAAAAGATAAACAATATTGCAGGATGGCTCTCGTTCCTTGTGGCAGGCATGGTTTACTGCCTTACCATCGAACCAACGGCCAGTTTCTGGGATTGCCCTGAATTCATTACTACGGGCTATAAACTGGAAGTGGGACACCCCCCTGGCGCCCCCTTCTTTATGCTGGTAGCCAATCTGTTCTCACAGTTTGCCGGTGATGCTTCCCAAGTGGCCCGTATGGTCAACTACATGAGCGCCCTGATGAGTGGTGCCTGCATCATGTTCCTTTTCTGGACCATTACCCACCTCGTGCGTAAGTTGGTCACCAGAGAAGGAGAGAACCATATCAGTACACCAAAGATTGTGACCATTATCGGTAGCGGATTGGTAGGTGCTTTTGCCTATTGTTTCAGTGATACATTCTGGTTCAGTGCAGTAGAAGGTGAAGTCTATGCCTTCTCCTCTTTGTTTACCGCCGTGGTATTCTGGTTGATACTGAAATGGGAAGACATGGCCGATCAGTCTGATAGCGGGCGTTGGCTCATCCTCATAGCTTACCTCACAGGCTTGAGCATCGGTGTGCACCTGTTGAATCTTCTCTGCCTCCCAGCCATCGTACTGGTCTATTATTACAAGAAGACACCGAATGCCACTGCTTGGGGATCCATCCTCGCTTTGGTGGCCTCTGCCATCTTGGTAGCCGCCGTGCTCTATGGCATCGTGCCAGGTATTGCCAAGGTAGGTGGTTGGTTCGAGTTGTTCTTCGTCAATACGCTGGGCATGGGCTTCAATACAGGCGTCATTGTCTATATCATCGTGTTGGCAGCCGTATTGGTTTGGGGCATCTATGAGAGCTACAAGGAGCGTAACACCAGTATGATGAACATTTCGTTCCTGCTCACCATAGCCCTTCTGGGCATTCCGTTCTATGGTCATGGCACCAGTGCCGTGATCATTGGCCTTGTCATCTTGGCCGTACTGTGGTTCCTGCTTCGCCCTGCCTTCCAGCAGAAAATACCAGAGAAGTGGCGCGTCAATGCTCGTACATTAAACACCACCCTGTTGGCCATGATGATGATTGTCCTAGGTTATAGCAGCTATGCGCTTATCGTGATACGCTCCACCGCAAACACACCAATGGATCAGAACTCCCCAGAGGATATCTTCACGCTGCGTGAATACTTGGGACGTGAGCAATACGGCACCTACCCCTTGTTCTACGGCAAGACCTATAACTCCAAGGTGGCACTGGAGGCCAAAGACGGCTACTGCGAGCCAAAGGTAAAGTCACAGGAGTATAAGTGGATTCGCAAGGAAAAGACCACTCCGAACGAGCCTGACCAATACATTCAGATTCCAGGACGTACCAATTACGAGTATGCCCAGAACATCTTCTTCCCTCGTTTGTGGGACAGCGACATGGGACACCCTGCCATGTATGAAGCATGGTTGGACATCGAAGGTCATGAAGTGCCTTACGACCAGTGCGGACAGATGATCATGGTGAAGATTCCTACCCAGTGGGAAAACATCAAGTTCTTCTTCTCTTACCAGCTTAACTGGATGTACTGGCGCTACTTCATGTGGAACTTCGCTGGTCGCCAAAACGACCTTCAAGGTAATGGAGAGATAGAGAACGGCAACTGGATTACCGGCTTTAACTTCATCGATAACCTCTTGGTAGGCAATCAGGAACTGCTGCCTACGGAACTGAAGGAAAACAAAGGCCACAACGTCTATTACTGCCTACCACTCCTATTGGGCATCCTCGGTTTGTTCTGGCAAGCCTACCGCGGACAGAAAGGCATACAGCAGTTCTGGGTAGTCTTCTTCCTGTTCTTCATGACGGGTATTGCTATCGTAGTCTATCTGAACCAGACACCTGGGCAGCCTCGTGAGCGCGACTATGCCTACGCCGGCTCCTTCTATGCCTACGCCATCTGGATAGGCATGGGTGTGGCAGCCATCGTAGAAACGCTCCTTAAATACGCCAAGACCAAACCGTTAGTCACTGCTTCCGTCATCTCCGCCCTCTGCCTGTTGGTACCTATACAGATGGCTTCTCAGAACTGGGACGACCACGATCGCAGCGGACGTTACATGACGCGCGACTTCGGACAGAACTACCTTATGACGTTGCCAGAGGAAGGCTATCCAATTATTTATACCAATGGCGACAACGATACCTTCCCTCTGTGGTACAATCAAGACGTGGAAGGCTTCCGTCTCGATGCCCGTATCTGTAACCTCAGCTACCTGCAGACCGATTGGTACATCGACCAGATGCGCCGTCCAGCCTATAAATCCCCGTCCCTCCCTATCTCATGGGAGCGCAGTGAATATGTGGAAGGCACCAACGACTATGTGGAAGTAGTGCCCGCCTACAAGCAAAGCATAGACAACCTTTATGCCGATGCCCGCAAGCAGGCAGCCGAAGGCAATCCACAACTATTGGAGAATGTTATCAACGAGTACGGCGAAGACCCCTACGAGCTGGAAAACATCTTCAAGTACTGGGTACGTGGCAAGCATGAAGACCTGCACGTCATCCCTACCGACAGCATCGTGATGAAGATCGACAAGGAAGCCGTGCGTCGCAGTGGCATGCTCATCCCTACCGATAGCATCCCCGACCACATGACCATCTCCCTGAAGGGCAAGCGCATGCTCATCCGCTCAGAGCTCATGATGCTCGAGATGTTGCTGCAAGCCAATTGGGAGCGCCCCATCTTCATCGCCATCAGTGTTGGCAGTGACAACATGCTGGGCATGGAAGACCACTTCATTCAGGAAGGTCTGGCCTACCGCTTCACCCCATTTAGCAGCAAAGAGACAGGTGTGAAGATAGACAGTGAGCGCATGTACGATAACCTGATGCATAAGTTCAAGTTCGGTGGCTTGGAAACCCCGGGCCTCTACATCGACGAGAATGCCAGTCGTATGTGCATGTCACTGCGCCGTGTCTTCTCACTGCTCATCAACCAGCTTGTAAAAGAAGGCAAGGACGAAAAAGCCAAGGAAGCGTTGCGCTATGCCGATGAACACATCCCATCCTACAACGTGCCTTATGACTACCAGAACGGTGCCCTCGACATGGCAGATGCTTGGTACCAATTGGGCGAGCAGCAAGAAGGCGACCGCATTGCCGACGCGTTGGCAAACAAGGAGATCGAGTACATCACCTGGTACCTGAGCCTCACCGACTATCAGTTGGCTGTGACGCAAGACAACTGCGAGTACCACTTCGCCCTACTCGACCGTATCGTGAAGTCCTTGGAAACCTATAACTCCAATCTGGCCGCCAACTATGACGCTAAGTTGGGAGAGCTTTATGAGATATACGCCAACCGTGTAGAATAACCTGCCCATGTTCATCGAGCAAGTACCCAACCTGTTCCGCAGCCTCTATCCGCAGGCATTGTGGCGCATCAATCCCCAGGAGAAGGCCGTCTATCTCACCTTCGATGACGGTCCCATCCCCTTGGTGACCCCTTGGGTACTCAGCCTCCTTAAGAGCGAAGGCATCAAGGCCACCTTCTTCATGGTGGGCGACAACGTGTGCAAGCACCCCGAGATCTACCAAATGGTAGTCGATGATGGGCACCGCATAGGCAACCACACCTACCACCACATCAGTGGCGGTCGCCACACCAGCGCCCGCTACCTAAAGGATGCCGACCTTGCCAATGAAGTGCTTCACACCCGTCTGTTCCGTCCACCTCATGGCTGGATGCGCTGGGAGCAGTACATCGTGCTGCGCCACTACTACAAGATTGTGATGTGGGATGTCATCACGCGCGACTACAGCAAGAAACTTAAGGGTCCCCAAGTTCTGGCCAATGTGATGAAATACACCCGCCGCGGCTCCATCATCACCTTCCATGATTCTCTGAAGTCCTGGAACAACGGCAACCTTCAGTATGCCCTCCCTCCCGCTATCCGCTTCCTTAAAAGTGAAGGCTATGAGTTTAAGTTGATTGATCCATAAAAGACAAAAAACACGTTATTTTGCATAAATATACAAAGCAAATGAAGATATATGTATAAATTTTTCTAGTTAGGAAAAATAATCTTTCTAACTAGGAAAATTTTACGCTCTCACGAGGAAGGTCAAATTTCAGACTATGAATATTAGCCTTGTCTTTGCATAAATATGCAATTTGAGAGATACAATAGAGTTTCTCCGTTTTTATTTCATTTCAGTTATTTTTGATTATTTACATTCACATACATCTTTCCAGACTATTAGGTGAACATATATATTTGAAATAAATTGAAATTGAAATAAACAAGGCCTCTAACTCTTTGTTCTCCCCTTTAAATACTCATAACCAAACTTACAACGGAGACAGTCGCGACGGTCACAATATTGCTTCTTTAATTGTATCAGTGCTTGACTATCGGAAGCACTAGTGACGGAAAGGCCACACTGCTCCCACATCCGGATAATGTGGTTATTCTCAGCTTTCAGACTTTCTAGAAAGTGAGTAGCACGTTCACAATGTTCTTCACTCCCACGATGCATCCCATAGGCATAAAGCATAGGAATCACCGTGTTGATGAGAATAAGATTCAGTGAACCTGCACCTATTCGCTTTTCACAAGGGATAGAAAGGGCGTTGAAAACATAGTGTGTGCGCCAATAACCATTAGCTTTTGTTTGCAACAGATTTAAGGCAGTGACAACGTCCTTAACCTCCATTAATTTAGAAAAGAGCGCCTCAGAATGATGATAAAGATAAGCCAACTGTGCAATGCGTACATGTGGAAAATTGTTTGGACGAAGTCGTAACATGCGCCATGCAGACGCGTCCATGGGCGCAAAAAGACTAAACTTCTGACGAAGGTAGTGATATTCTGTCTGTAGTTTCAGATAGTATTCATCGGCAGTTATTGGGGTATCTTCCAGCAAACCAGCCTGTCCGAAGAAGATAGCTTCTATTTGGAAAAGTTGGTCGCGGTGCTTTGCCAAAGCCTTGAAATTCAATCGCCCTGCCCAAAGTTCAAAGGCATCACCATTGAGGCTGAAACCGAAGTTGCGAGCAAGTGTCGTGAAGAGACAAGCTTCCCAATCACCTTCCAAACGTTGGAGGCGCGCTTGGATATTCTCGGCTTTCTGCTGAAAGCGCTCCACTTGTAAGGCACTGAGCCATGAATGAACTATGAGGCGTGAAAGCGATGGGATTACCTCATAACAGGGAGGATAGAATTCGGCTTTCTGTAATTCTTCATAGCGTTGGGTTATTTCCTTTGAAGGATGCAGGATCAGCGTTGGGAGTGGTTCTCCATTCGAGCGAAAGACCTCGGCATCAGCTTCTTCCACCACATGGAGGATGACATTGGCATAGAGTGGATCATGATCATGTCCATGAGCATACCATTCACTGGCATGGGTATGAATCTCTACATTCCCTACCCAAAGCACATCATCTATTTTAAGTTTTGCATTAAAAAAATCAGGACCAGCATGACGATTAGGCAGTCCTGGATCAATGACTTCTATCCGTTGTTGTTTTGTCGTATGCAGAGGCTCCAGTGGATAGATCTTGTGCCTCCAGACGTAATGTAGCAGCGCTTCCATTTCTTTTAATTATCTTTATTTCTGTGAAATTTCTTTTTCGCGTTTTATTTTGGGTGCAAATGTAATAAAAACATTATCTTTGCACAATAAATGAACTAAATATAACTAAAACAGTATGAGAATAGCTTTGATAGGTTATGGCAAAATGGGGAAGATGATTGAACAGATTGCCCTTAACCGCGGACATGAGATCGTTTGCACCATAGATATAGATAATTTGCAGGACTTCGACTCTGAGGCGTTTCGCAGTGCGGACGTGGCCATAGAGTTTACTACGCCTAAGACGGCCTACGACAACTGTAAGAAGGCTTTCGCACAGGGTGTAAAAGTGGTAAGTGGCAGCACGGGCTGGATGGCTGAACACGGTGAGGAGATGAAACGTCTGTGTGATGAGGAGGGCAAGACGCTGTTCTGGAGCAGCAACTTCAGCCTTGGTGTATCGATCTTCACGGCAGTGAACAGGTATCTGGCGCATATCATGAACCAGTTTGAGGATTATGACGTGTGTATGCAGGAGACGCATCATGTGCATAAACTGGATCATCCTAGTGGCACAGCCATCACCTTGGCGGAGGGTATTCTCGCGGAACTGGACCGTAAGGACCGATGGGTGGATGCCGGACTGGTGGAGAATGACGAGTTCAAGCCGCTGACGGAGGGAATGAAGCCTACAGACTTGGCGATAATCTCTGAACGTAAGGGAGAGGTGCCTGGCATCCATGTGGTGCGCTATGAATCGGAGGCAGATAGTATCACCATCCTTCACGATGCGAAGAACCGCAGTGGGTTTGCCCTTGGGGCTGTTCTGGCTGCTGAATATACGGCTCAACATCAGGGACTGCTGAAGATGAGCGACTTATTTACTTTCTTGAAATAAAGAACGACATGGATAAAAAGATGTTTGCAGATGTACCTGCGAAACAATGGATAAAGTTGGCTGTATGGCTGGTACTCTACTTGCTGTTCCTGATATGGGTGAAGAGTTGGTGGGGCCTGCTGGTGGTGCCGTTTATCTTCGATGCGTATATCACTAAGAAAATTCCTTGGGGATTCTGGCGCGAATGGAAGGAGGGACCTGCCAAGACGGTGATGAGTTGGGTGGATGCCATCGTGTTCGCACTGGTAGCGGTTTACTTCGTGAATGTGTATATCTTCCAGAATTATCAGATCCCTTCTTCGTCAATGGAGAAATCTTTGCTGGTGGGCGACTATCTGTATGTGAGCAAGCTGAGTTATGGGCCCAGAAAGCCGATGACACCGCTTTCCATGCCTTTGGCACAGCATACGTTGCCTCTCACGGGTGGAAAGAGCTACATAGAGTGGCCTCAATGGAAGTATGAGCGTGTGGCAGGCTTCGGAAAGGTGAAGCGTGGAGATATCGTGGTGTTCAACTTTCCTGCAGGAGATACTGTGGCGATGAACTATCAGGCAACGGATTTCTACAGTCTAGCTTATTCAGAGGGTAAGCGACTCTACCCGAACCCGATGGATCTGGACAATATGTCGCCTGCACAGCAACGAATGGTGTTCGATATTTACTATAACGCTGGCAGAAGGCATATTCTGGAGAATCCTCGCATCTTCGGGGAGGTGGTGACCAGACCCGTGGATCGACGTGAGAATTATGTGAAGCGCTGCATCGGCGTGGCTGGCGATACGCTCCAGATAGTGAACGGACAGGTGAGAATCAACGGGAAGGATGCCGAGAACCCTGAGAAGATGCAGTTCAACTACTTCGTGCAGACTACGGGACCAGATATCCCGCTGGAGATGCTGGATGAACTGGGAATCAGTGAGGATGATCGCCTGATGATGAGTGGCGATGCTGCGTGGGAGGATAATCTGGTGGCTATGGGGTTCAATACCCGTACGGCTAACGGTCGGTTGGCTCCAGTATATCATTTCCCTCTGACGAAGGAGATGTATGATAAGTTGGCAAGCAACACGAAACTTATCAGCAAGATAGTGATGGAGCCTGAGAGTTATGCTGGCGATCTCTATCCGCTGAATGGTAACAAACATTGGGACCGTAACAACTACGGCCCTATCTGGATTCCAGCAAAGGGCAGTACCTTGAAACTGACATTGGAGAACTTGCCCATCTATGAACGTTGCATCGTGGCGTATGAGCATAACAAGCTGGAGGTAAAGGATGGAAAGATCTATATCAACGGCAAAGAAACGGATGAATATACCTTCCAGATGGATTACTATTGGATGATGGGCGATAATCGCCACAATTCCGCAGATTCGCGTTACTGGGGCTTCGTACCCGAAGACCATGTGGTGGGTAAGCCTATCACGATCTGGCTCTCACTTGACAAGGATCATGGGTGGCTAGATGGTAAGATTCGTTGGAGTCGCCTTTTCAAGAGTGCCAAGTAAAACCTCTTGTTCCCTGATACCATGAAACCGCGAGTGAAGATAATTATTGCCCTGTTGTGTGCCGTACTGATTGCTGTATTGCTTCGGGTGTTTGCCATAGGGTCTTACTCTGTACCCTTCGAGGGTATGGAGCCTTCACTGCACAAAGGTGAACGCATATTGGTGAACAAGTGGAACTACAAACGGGTGAAACGGGGGGACATCATCGTGTTTCACGACCCTTCCACATCTGAGGGGGACAAGACACTGGTAGGTAGGGTGATGGCACTGCCAGGTGATGTAATCTACATGGATCACGCATTCAACTTCAGTATGGCGGTGAATCTACAGGATACGTTGCCTGCACAGCCTATCATGATTCCGCTGAAAGGGGTAGAAACACCTATCAGACCTTGGAATGCAACTCTGATGCGAAACACGTTGACGTTGCATGAAGGTTTGCAGGCGGAGGTGAATGGCGGGGTGCTCTACATTGATGGTAAGGCTGTCCATACCTATACTTCCAAACAAAGCTATTACTGGGTAATGACGGATACTGATAATACTTTAAGCGACTCCAGACTATTCGGTTTCGTACCCGAGGACCATCTGATAGGTAAGGCTACGCGTATCTGGTTTTCCAACCAACTAAGCAGACTATGGAAAAGAGTGGAATGACTGCCTGCCTTTCGACGGCATACCTACCTCCCGTGCAATGGTTTGCCAAGTTGCTAAAGTATGAGACGGTGTATGTGGAGCAGTACGAGAACTACCAGAAGCAAACCTATCGAAACCGCTGTGTGATAGCAGGACCTAACGGACCAATCTCGCTGACAGTACCCATAGAGAAACCAGATACATTGAAATGCCTGACGAAAGATATCCGCATCTCCGATCATGGCAATTGGAGGCACCTACATTGGAATGCCTTGGAATCGGCCTATAATCAGACACCCTACTTTGAGTATCTGAAGGACGACCTTCGGCCTTTCTACGAGAAACCCGTCAGCTTCCTGATGGATTTCAATGAGCAGTTGGTGGCACTAATCTGCGAGTTGATAGACATGCAGCCAAAAATAGAGCGCACCACGGACTATGTAGCGATGCGAGAAGATGCCGACTTCAGGGACAACATCAGTCCTAAGCGGGATTGGCAAGCGGATAAGGAGTTTAAGGTGGTGCCCTATTATCAGGTGTTCCAACAGAAATTGGGTTTTCTGCCTAATCTCAGCATCGTAGATCTGCTCTTCAATATGGGTCCAGAGAGTTTGTTGGTGCTAAGAGATAGTTTAGAGTGTAGGGTTTAGAGTTTAGTAATATGAATAATTCTCAATTCTCAATTCTCAATTTTCAATATAAGAAAGTTCTGCTTCATTCCTGTTGTGCACCATGCTCATCAGCCATCATAGAGTGGATGTTGAAGAACGGCATACGCCCTACGGTATTCTATTATAATCCGAACATCTACCCTCGTGAGGAGTATGAAATCAGAAAGGCGGAGGCCATACGCTTTGTCACTGCACAAGGACTGGATTTCGTAGATGCCGACTACGACTATGAACATTGGCGTGAAGCTGTGGCGGGATTGGAACAAGAACCTGAGCGTGGCAAGCGCTGCCTGCAATGCTTTACACTGCGCCTGATGGAGACCGCTAAATATGGCGTGGAGCATGGGTTTGAGGCATTCACCACGACACTGGCCTCCTCACGCTGGAAGAGTTTGGAACAAATCAACGAGGCTGGACGTAGGGCTGCTGCACAATATCCAGGCATTGTCTTCTGGGATCAGAACTGGCGCAAAGGAGGCCTTCAAGAACGGCGCAACCAACTTCTAAAGGAATACGGGTTCTACAACCAACAATACTGTGGCTGCGAATTCAGCATGCAGCGCCTGCAAAAAAATAATGAGGATACCACTTGCGAAAGATAAGAATATCATTTATCTTTACACAAGAAAATATTTTGTCAGACCTCAAACACAATACTACCATGAAAAGGATACTCTATATCTTCTTTATAATGTGCCTCAGTCTCCAAGCGCTGATGGCACAACAGACGATTACAGTGAGCGGCATCGTGAAGCAACAGTACAACAATCGTACGCTGGAATATGTCAACGTCTATGTGCCAGGGACACACATTGGCACCATTACCAATACAGATGGTGAATTTACCATCAAGATTCCTAACCGCAGTCTTCCTGTTACCATAGAGTTCTCTCATTTAGGGTATGCCACCAAAAAGTTTGAAGTCACCAGACAAACAATGGAAGACCAAGAGATCTT
This sequence comes from Bacteroidaceae bacterium, assembly GCA_017427065.1. Taxonomy (GTDB): domain Bacteria; phylum Bacteroidota; class Bacteroidia; order Bacteroidales; family Bacteroidaceae; genus Bacteroides. The sequence continues at coordinate 71,446 of JAFRTL010000005.1, forward strand.
CTTGACTCCAGGTGTCATCGTGCTCAACGAGTTGGTGGTGGAACCTATCTACCCTAGTCGTATCGTGGAACGTGCCATGAACAACGTGAAGAAGAACTACAGCATGGAAGCGGGCATGTATCAGGCATTCTACAGGGAATTTGCACAGAAGCGCAGGAAGTACATCAACATCTCCGAAGCGGTGGTGGATGTATTCAAGACACCTTACTCGCAGGAGATGGACAGAGACAGGGTACGTGTGCAGAAAGGACGTAGGATGGTAAGTCCGAAGGTGAGCGATACGCTGAATGTGAAACTGGAAGGCGGACCAGTGATTGCCAACTCCATGGATGTGGTGAAGACACCTGGCACCCTGTTGGGATTCGACTATATGCATGTGTATCAGTACGACTTTAAGGATTTTGTCATCCTTAATGACAGGTTACACTTTGCCATCGACTTTAAACCTCGTGGCATACTGGAAGATGGACTCCTATATCGTGGTACGCTCTACATAGACCGTGAGAACTATGCCATCAGTCGTATAGAATTCTCTACGGATATGTCCGATCGTGAAAAGGTAACCAATGTGATGCTGCGTAGAAAACCACCAGGCCTGCGTTTCCGTCCGCAGAGTCTGGACTACTTAGTGACCTATCGCAAAGACGGGGATAAGTATTACCTGAACTATGTGCGTGCAGAGTTGAAGTTCAGTTGTGACTGGAAGCGCAAGCTTTTTGCAACCAATTTCACAGTGGTGTCGGAATTGGTGATGACAGATCGTGAGGATGCCCCACCACATGGAAACATTCCTTATCGCGAATCGTTTACCAAGAACCAAGTGCTTTCTGACAAGGTGCAGGACTTTTATGATGAGAAATTTTGGGAAGACTACAACATCATAGAACCAACGGAATCACTGGAATATGCCGTGCAACGACTGAAAAAGGCTAACGATAAATCAGAGTAGATAGGTTCTGCTCCCCAAACACTTCATTGGCAACCTCTAAGAGATGGACAGGCGTAAGTCTGTCCATGCTTTTATACACCTCTTCCGTGGTGACAAAGCGATCGTAATGCAGGAAGGTCTTTGCCATACCTAAGGCATTGTTCTCCCTATTGTCTTGCGCCACGCCAATCTGCCCCATGGTTTGCTTCTTCAGTGCCTGAAGTTGGGAAATCGTCAGCGCTTTCTCACAGAGTTTCTTCAGTTCGCGCCTGGTAAGCGCCACACACCTATCCACATCTTCCAGATCGCATCCGAAATAGATGGAGAACGTACCAGTATCAGTATAAGAGGTGGAATTAGCCTCTACTTCATAGACCAATCCACGTTTCTCACGAAGAGCCACGTTCAGTCGGCTGTTCATGCCTGTTCCTCCCAGAAGATTCGTCAGCAGATAGAGCATCAACTTCTTCTTGCTGTTGCCTTCATAAGCTCTGTTACCCATCATCACATGGGCCTGATGCGTGTCACGATGCTGCACTTGTTCACGAGCTACATAGGAAGAAGGTGAGAGGCGTACATAATCCAAAGGAGTTTGAGGAATCTCTTCCACTGCCTTCTCCACATAACGGATTACCTGCTTCATCTCATACCTGCCCGTCACAAAGAACACCATATTCTCTGGTACATAGAACTGACGATAGAAGGCCAAGGCATCTGCTGTGGTATAGCGTTTCAAGGCGTCTGCGCTACCTAGGATGTCTCTTCCAAGTGCATGACCGCTGAAGATCAGGTCTTCAAAGCCATCGAAAATCAAGTCGCTTGGTGTGTCTTCATACGACTGAATCTCTCCGATGATGACATCCGTCTCCTTCTCAATCTCTGCCTGTGGGAAAGTGGAGTGAAACACCAAGTCGGCCATGAGATCGACAGCCCTTTTCAGATGCTCCTGGAGGAAAACGGAATAGACCACCGTCTCTTCCTTATTGGTATAGGCATCCAGATCGGCTCCCACCTTTTCCATGCGATTCAGAATGTGCCAAGCCTTGCGCTTCTCCGTACCTTTGAAAAGCATGTGCTCCACGAAATGCGCCATGCCTGGTTGATCAGCACGTTCATCGCGGGTACCCGCATTGATGGCGAAACCAGCATAGGAAACCTGTCCTTCAGTGGGTTGGAGGATAATCCGCAACCCATTGGATAGCGTATATGTGTAGAACTTCTCTGGAGCGTTCATAAGTCATCACTTGTTTTCGGACTGCAAAAATACAACAAAACTTATTGTGATAAAGGGAATTTTTGCATTATCTTTGCAAATAGAACCATAATTCTGAGAAAAATGACAGACAGCATTAAAGATATTCTGAGAAAAGAGGCGGAAGCCATCCTAAACCTTCCTGTGACAGATGCTTTTGAAAAAGCAGTGGAATTGATTGTGGAACACGTGCATGAGCGTAAGGGCAAGTTGGTCACTTCTGGCATGGGAAAAGCTGGACAGATAGCGATGAACATTGCCACCACGTTTTGCTCTACAGGTACGCCTGCTGTATTCCTGCATCCCAGTGAGGCACAGCATGGAGACTTGGGTATCTTGCAGGAAAATGACCTGCTTCTCTTTATCTCCAACTCTGGAAAGACGCGTGAGATCGTGGAACTTACCCAATTAGCGCATCGTCTGAATCCTGACTTGAAATACATCGTCATCACAGGCAATCCTGATAGTCCTTTGGCAAAAGAAGCCAATGTCTGCATCTCTACAGGCAATCCTCCAGAGGTTTGTCCACTTGGTATGACGCCTACCACCTCCACCACTATGATGACGGTCATAGGCGATATCTTGGTGGTGGAAACCATGAAGAAGATAAAATTTACCATCGAAGACTACTCTAAACGCCATCATGGTGGCTATTTAGGCGAAAAATCCAGAGAACAACTATGCGCAAAGTAATAGGCATCGGAGAAACCATTCTCGACATTATCTTTCGTAACGAACAGCCTTCTGCTGCTAATCCTGGTGGCTCTGTGTTCAACTCTTGCATCTCTTTGGCGCGTCTGGGTATCCCTGTGACGTTCATCAGTGAGGTGGGCGATGATCATGTGGGACATAGCATGCTGCGTTTTATGCAGAAGAATGGCATCAATACGGATTACATTGAGGTCTATCAAGACTTTAAGTCGCCTATTTCTTTGGCTTTCTTGAACAGTCAGAGCGATGCTGAATATAGCTTCTACAAGACATATCCTGAAAAGCGCCTGGACATCGACCTCCCAAAGGTAGAGAAAGACGATATCGTGATGCTGGGTTCTTACTATTCCGTCACGCCTGCTTTACGCGAGAAGCATGTGGAACTTTTGGAGGCTGCCAGAAAAGTGGGGGCGATGGTCTTCTATGATCCCAACTTCCGTAAGCCACATAAGGCGGAGGCTTGGAAGCTGTCTTCTTTCATCCTTGAGAACATGGAGTATGCCACCATCGTGCGTGGTTCTAAAGAGGATTTCCAAGTGCTTTATGACATAGAAGGCGCTGATAAGGTTTACAAGGACAAGGTAAGTTTCTATTGTCCCAACTTTATCTACACGCGTGGTGGTGATGAAATCTCACTGCGTACACCCCTTGTGCAGAAGGAATATCCTGTGGACCAGTTGAATCCTGTGAGCACAGTAGGCGCTGGCGACAACTTCAGTGCTGGCATCATCTATGGTTTCATCAAAGAGGGTATCAGCGCAGAGGATGTGCCTCATATCAATGAGCAGATTTGGGATCGCATCATCAGTTACGGATGCTCAATGGCTAAGGAAGTCTGCCTAAGTTACGACAATTACATCTCTCGCGAGTTTGCCAAGAATTATAGCCTTTGAGACTTATGAATGGCTTGGTTATCGGACTCCTTATTCCTTTTTTAGGCACAGTGCTGGGCTCTGCCTTCGTGTTCTTCATGAAGAAGGACATGCCTGTGCTCTTGCAGAAGGCGCTGCTTGGCTTTGCCTCCGGTGTGATGGTGGCAGCCTCTGTATGGTCGTTGCTTATCCCCAGCATCGAGATGTCTTCTGATGCAGGTAAAGGTGCCGTGATTCCTGCAGTTATAGGCTTTCTGCTTGGTATGGCGTTCTTGTTGTTTATCGATTACATTACACCCCACCTTCATATAGGTGATGACCATCCAGAAGGTCCGCGTTCCAAACTTTCACGCACAGCGATGCTTTCTTTGGCAGTGACCATCCACAACCTTCCTGAAGGTATGGCTGTTGGTGTGGTTCTTGCTGGTGCCCTTCAAAGCAATCTGGGTATTTCTACAGCAGGAGCTTTGGCGATGTCCATTGGTATTGCCATTCAGAACATCCCAGAAGGTGCTATTATCTCGATGCCTATGCGCGCAGAAGGCAACAGCCGTATGCGCTCCTTTATCCTTGGGAGTCTCAGTGGTATTGTAGAACCACTTGGTGGTCTCCTTGTCATCCTTCTTGCCTCCTTCATGACGCCTATCCTCCCCTACATGTTGGCCTTCGCTGCAGGTGCCATGATGTATGTAGTCATCGAGGAACTGATCCCAGAAACCTCTGAAGGCGAGCACTCCAACCTTGGTACCATAGGCTTCGCCTTTGGTTTTGCACTGATGATGGTACTCGATGTGGTGTTGGGATGAAAAAGTGCAGCACAATTTATGCTGCACCTTTTACATATTAAATAATTGCTCCTATCCAGAGCGAGAGATTATGATTCCTGTTCCTCTTCAAACTCGCGAAGCTCTGCAAGATGATGCTCTATCTCCTGCATCATTGCTTTATGCTTTTTCCATCCCAGCCATGCTCCAATAATGCCAGAAAGAATGCCAAGGCAAGTGAACATGACACCAATCGCAGTGTCAGGTCCCGCATAATAGAGTGCTAGCATGACACTAAAGACAAACAGTGGGATGCCAATAACAACCATAAAGATAAACTCATAAAGATAGCATCGCTTGTAGTTGGCTAATTGGCGAAGCTGCTCCACAGTTGGTTCCAATACATTGAAATGCGAAAGCACCACTAAACGGCAAGTCACCATCAACAAACCAAGTAGGCAGAGACCCTCTAATAAATAGAGAGTTGCATCGCGGAACATACCCTCTCCATAAGCCAGGGGTAATACGATACCTGCAATGAACAAAGTGGCAAATAAGTTGAACATGGCTCCATAATGGAGTTGCTCATAGGTAGTTTTGGTCTTACTCTTGATCGTTTCAATAAGCACCCTTCGATTATATACCTCGCTTTTCGACATTTCTTCATCGATGCGATTCCACTTCTGTTTTAATTCTTCCAAATCCATAATGCAATTCTATTATTGATTAGACATTTCCTTGAGCTTCGCTTTCACACGATGGATGCGCACTTTCACGCTCGAAAGCGATAGCCCTAATATTTCAGCGATTTCCTCATACGACTTCTCATCGAGCCATAACATGATCAGCGCGCGTTCCAATCTGTCAAGGCGACCAATGAGAGCGTAGAGTTCTCGAAGATTTTCTTTTCCTTGTACATCAGGAAGCACTTCTGCCATCGAAAGGGTAATGGCAACGGTTTGTGGATGTGCCTTCTGACTGCGTAGATAGGTGATGCAGGTGTTCATCGTCACTCGATACACCCATGTAGAAGGCTTGCTCTCGCCTCTGAATTTAGGGAAAGCACGCCATAGGTTCAATGCGACTTCTTGATAGAGGTCTGCCAATGTATCCTCGTCAGTAGCATACATATAGCAGACTTTGTAAATCATCCGTTTATGACGCTCCATGAGGTCGAGGAACTGTTTCTCTTGTTCTGATTGATTCATTTCTGTTTCCATTTTTACCCCATTAGTCGAAAGATGCGCAACAAAGTTACATCATGAAGAGGAAAATAGTTGAAATAAAAGAAAAAAGATAACGAGCAAAAACAATTCTTCTCGATAGATATAAGAGCATAGAGGGCAGGATAAAAGTGAATCAACACTGGTAACTATGTAATCAACAGTGTTAATCATGTAATCAACACTGATAACTACATAATCAACACTGATGATTTGCTTTTGTCTAGTTAGAATCGTATCTTTGCAACGAGAGAAAGTTATTTTTATCTCACTATATAAATGTTTTATATAATTAAACAACTATGGCAAAGTACATTAAGCAAGAGATGACAGACCTTCATCATGAGGGCAAAACGAAGGCGTATTATCGCATGAAAGTGCAACGGAATATCTGCACACAAGAACTGGTAAGGCTGATGGTGGCACATCGCGCTGGTGTCAGTGAGGGGGTGCTTCATGGCGTAATTATCCAACTCATTGAGGAAATGGCTTATCAGATGGCAGATGGAAAGTCGATCACTATTGAAGGATTGGGAACGTTCAGCGCTACCATTGGCGTGAGAAAAGACAAGGAAATGGATGGGATAGAAAACTCTGAGCCTCAGCGCAATGCCTTGAGCCTTGAAGTGAATGGTGTGAACTTCCGCGTGGATAAGGAGTTTGTAAAGCATATTGACAGACAGTGCCATTTGGAGCGCGGAGGGGTACATCGACTGCATCATTCGCCTTATACTAAAGAGCAACGACTGGAAATGGCGCAAAAATACCTTGATGAGCATCCTTTAATGCACATCAGCGACTATGCCAAACTGACGGGGCTTTCACGCACCACTGCAACATTGGAACTGCAGGAATTCAGGCGTGATCCTGCATCAGGGATTTGTACCAGTGGAAGTAGGCAGAACTCTGTATATGTGAAGAGAAAAGAAGGGGTGGCAAATTAATCTGTCACCCCTTTCCATATAATTCAATCATCTCACTTCGTGAGCTTCAATGCGAAACCACCACCAGGTGCCAGATGGATATTCATCTTACCCCCATTGAAGGTAGATTGCTCGCGCACATAGTCACTAGCCTTACGATCAGCATTCACACCATCTTTGAAGAGGTCTGCCTTATAGCTGCCACTGAGGAAGGAAAGGTCAACCTCAAGGTCGCGTGGAGTCCAATCTGTGATACCACCTATATACCAAGTGCTTCCACTACGACGAGCCGTGATGATATACTCTCCAAGTTTGCCATCGAGAATACGCGTTTCATCCCAAACAGTAGGAACGTTCGCGATGAACTCTGTGCTCTCTGCCTCACGAATGTAGTTAGTAGGAGAATCGCAAAGCATATTGAATGGAGAGTCGAAAATCATGTAGAGCGCCAATTGATGGCTGCGAGTACCTTGACTCATAGGCTCTGAGTTTGAAGGATGGTAATTGCGACGCGTTGCATTGATCATAGCACCCTGCGTATAATCCATAGGACCAGCTACTTGGCGCAAGAATGGAATCTGAGTGTCATACTTCACCATATTGTGTGAGTTAGGACTCCACTTCAGCTGTTCCAAACCATTTACACCCTCGCAGTTCAGTACATTCGGATAGGTACGATTAAGTCCTGCAGGCTTAAACATGCCATGAAAATCAACAAACATGTGATACTTCGCGCAGAGATCAGCAGCCTTATAGACAAAGTTGGTCATAATCTGGTCATCACGATTCATGAAGTCCACCTTGAAGCCCTTCACACCCATATCAGCAAAGTATTTCACCACATTCTCCATATCGCGTGCAAACGCATAATAACCAGCCCACAGCACGATGCCCACATTACGAGCCTTGCCATAATTTACCAACTCTTGTAGATCGATTTCAGGAATCACCTGCATCAAATCAGCCTTGAGATTCACTGCCCAACCTTCATCCAGAATCACATATTCGACGCCATACTTTGAGGCAAAGTCGATGTAATACTTATAGGTATCGTTGTTGATGCCAGCGCGGAAAGATACGCCAGAGATATTCCAATCATTCCACCAGTCCCAAGCCACTTTTCCAGGCTTGATCCAAGAAGTATCAGCAATGCGTGAAGGCTCAGCAAGTTGGTAATTCAAGGTAGAAGAAGCGATGCCCTTATCGTCAGAAACGATGGCGATGCGCCAAGGGAAAGTGGCAGGACCATTCATCTTGGCGATGAAGTTCTCACCTTCCTTCACCAACATCTCCAATTGGTTGTGACCACCTTGCTCCATGCGCTTAGGATAAGGCGCATTCATGCCCACCAGTTTCTTACCATCAGAGCGCAAGTAGAGACCAGGATAATTCTCTAAGTTGGCCTCAGAAATGCAGACTTTCGCTACACCAGCATCCACTATCAATGGTAGGAATGCCAGATGCTGCTGATTCAATTCGCTGATCTTACCCTCTGTGTAGATATTCTCAAACGAGTTGGCAAACTGGGAAGCCCAATCGCCATCCTTGCCTGCATTCACATAAGGAACGGTAGCAGTAAAATCCTGTGGAAAGGCATAGTTCACGCCCTCACTCTCGATGTTGTATGCCCCCTTTTTGGTAGAAGCAAAGCGATAGGCAATACCATCGTTATAGGCACGGAACTCCACGCTCCAGTTGCCCTTGAAGTTCAGTGTCAACACATTGGCCTGTTCCTGCAAAGAAGCATCACGATAAAAAGGCGAAGGGATGCTGCGATTAATCACAGCCTTCTTGTTGCTTGCCAAACGAGGCTTTACACCCCAAACTTCACCAGTAGTAAGTTTCATTGACAAAGCGGAAGGAGCCAACACTTGCTGACCATTCAGTGTAATGTCATACGTCAATTCATTACCCACACTGATGGTAGTAGTTAGTTTTCCATCTGGAGAACTAAGCTTGAAAGTTTTTTGTGCCTGTGCTCCAATGATGAAGCATAAGGCTGTCAATAGTAGAAAAAATCTTTTCATTACTTATATTTTTTTACAATAAAAAGAGTAATTATTAGAAATAACTCAGTATCTTACCTGTTCACCAGTAGACACATCTTCGATAACAAGATTACTATAATCCCAATTACTTCTTTCTGTCCAATCACCTCCTTTATATTTCATAGTTATTTTATAAACATATGAAACCTTTACGCCAAATCCATTTTTAGCAGTAAATTTTTGATACACAGTATAAGTATCCGTTGAAGTCTCACTTCCTCGTCTATCACCTTCAAAATCCACTTCTGCAGGATACCTCATTTTTTCTTTAACAATATCTTCAGACATGATAGCAGCTCTAGTAATTGAACCACCTTCATCATCTAAGCAACTATATAAGGTAAAAGAACCTAAGAACAATAGAAAAATAAATAAAATTTTAGCTTTCATACACATTATAATTAAATAAAACACTATTTGTCCAAGCTATGGCAGAGCTGCTGGTTCTTCGCCCTCACCTGTGCCTCATTCATTTTCACCACCTTTCGATCGTAAGTCAGCAAGCCATTAACCTCACCCTCACAATCAGTGGTTTGGGTATAGACAGCTGCAGAGAAACCACGCTTCACCAATTCCAAGAGTTGGTCAGCATACTTCAGGTATTCTGCTGTCACTTCCTCACTGCTCTTGAACTGCACATAGCCCCAATTACGATCAGCAAACCACAGATGTCCTTCGAGCGCCAAGCCAATGCCACCATACTCACCAAGCACATTCACGCGACTGCCATCATAGAGATACATATCAGGTGCAGGATAGTTGTGCAAATCGAGAATATCGCCTGTGTGATAGAAGTTGCCACCACTGGCAGGATTTACCAAACGTGATGGATCATACTGCTGTGTCCACTCCGTGATTTCCTGTGTCTTGAACTGTCCCCAAGCCTCATTGAAAGGCACCCAGACTACGATGCAAGGATGTGAGTAAAGCGCATCAATAATTTCTTTCCATTCTCTGTGATAGTTGGCTTCAGACTCAGCACTGCGTTGGAACTCCACAGCATTGAAATACTGTTTATTCTGCCACTTCGGACTACTGTCGCCACTTGGCATATCCTGCCAAACGAGGATACCCAGACGATCACAATGGTAGTACCAACGATCCATCTCCACCTTCACATGTTTACGAATCATATTAAAACCAAGGTCCTTGGTCTTCTGAAGATCGTAAGCCAATGCCTCGTCGCAAGGAGCTGTATAGAGGCCATCTGGCCACCATCCTTGATCAAGCGGACCCATTTGGAACTGATCCTTATTGTTAAGCTGCATACGGAAGATGCCATTCCCATCTTTCTTTACAGAAATCTTACGCATGGCAGCATAGCTATTTACTGCATCTACCTCTCGACCATTCTTCAAGAGGCGCACCTTTACAGTATAGAGGTTAGGAGTATCTGGTGTCCACAACTTCATGTCTGCTGGCATCTGCACCTTGATGGGTTGCCCATTGATGGCACCACTCTTTGCTACCTGACGATTACCATCAAAGACTGTTGCCTCCACTTGCAATCCACGCGTAGAAGTCTCTTCCGTCTGTACTTCAATGCAAAGTTGATGGGCATCTATATCAGGAGTTGTCTTAAGACCAGCAATATGTACCTCATTTACAGGCTCCAACCATACAGTTTGCCAGATACCTGTTACAGCAGTGTACCAAATGCCATTAGGCTCCGCTACCTGCTTGCCATGAGGCTGATAGCCCTTATCCGTAGGATCCCAAACACGCAAAGTCAGTTCGTTGTTGCCAGCTTTTAAGGCATCCGTAATGTCGAAGCTGAAAGGTTGGTAACCACCCACATGTCCACCTACATTCATGCCATTCACCCATACATCCGTCTTCCAATCCACAGCTCCGAAGTGCAGCAACACACGCTTGCCTGCCCATCCCTTAGGAATATCAAACGTACGTTGGTACCAAAGTTCCTGATTCTGCGTCACCGTCTTTCCCACTCCAGAGAGAGAAGACTCCACAGCAAAAGGCACCAGAATCTGACCGTCGTATGAGGTGGGTGTCTGGGCACCTTTATCTACGATAGCATAATTCCAGAGACCATTCAGGTTCTTCCATTCTGAGCGCTCCATGATGGGGCGTGGATATTCTTGCCATACATTTTGTGGATTAATCTCCTCTGCCCATTTCGTCTTGATTTTATCACCTGCAGGGCTCCATTGTGCCAGGGCTGAAGCACAAAAAGCCACGCTCATCGTCATTAAGATAAAACTTCTTTTCATACTATTATTAAGGTTAATGTATTATTTCTTTGTACGAAAATACGACTTTTTTACAAAAAGAACTACTTTTTGCCTTTAAAAAGCGAAAGTAGTGCTGAAATTCGACAAATTATTTGTATCTTCGCGCCCTAATTTACTGATTTATACCATTTATTGAATGAAGACATTTGAAGAGTTGGGCGTTTCGTCAGATATTCGACGCGCCATTGAGGAACTGGGTTTCGTGGCCCCTATGCCTGTGCAAGAAGAAGTGATTCCGTATTTGTTAGGCGAAAATAATGATGTAATAGCCTTGGCACAAACGGGTACAGGAAAGACGGCTGCCTTCGGATTGCCTATCATTCAGAAAACGGATGTCAGCATGCTTATCCCTCAATCCCTAATCATCTGCCCTACACGTGAGCTTTGCTTACAAATTGCAGGCGATTTGAGTGACTATGGCAAGTATATCAAAGGACTGCATGTGCTTCCTGTTTATGGTGGATCTTCCATCGAGAGCCAGATTCGTTCCTTGAAGCGTGGCGTACAAATCATCGTGGCTACTCCTGGACGTTTGCTTGACTTGATGCGTCGTGGTGCTGTATCTCTCTCTACTGTACAAAATGTGGTGATGGACGAAGCTGATGAGATGCTCGACATGGGTTTCTCAGAGGATCTGAACGCTATTCTTGCTGATGTGCCACAGGAGCGCAACACACTGATGTTCAGTGCCACTATGAGCAAGGAGATAGAGAAGATAGCCAAGACCTATCTGCATGATGCCAAGGAAATCACCATTGGTAAGCGCAACGAGAGTACACATAGTGTGAACCATGTAGCTTACTGTGTGCATGCCAAGGATAAGTATGAGGCACTGAAGCGCATTGTGGACTATTATCCTGATATCTACGCCATCATCTTCTGTCGCACCCGTATGGAAACGCAGGAGATTGCTGATAAGTTGATGCAAGACGGCTATAATGCCGATGCCCTTCATGGCGACCTTTCACAGGCTGCACGTGACTTGGTGATGCAGAAGTTCCGCAATCGTCACCTCCAACTCTTGGTGGCTACGGATGTGGCAGCCCGCGGACTTGATGTAGATGACTTGACGCATGTCATCAATTATGGTCTTCCTGATGATATTGAATACTACACCCATCGTAGTGGTCGTACTGGTCGTGCAGGAAAGACTGGTACCAGTATTGCCATCATGAACCTGCGTGAGAAGACCAAGCAGCGCAACATTGAACGCGTTATAGGCCATGAATTCAAGCAGGGAGTGATGCCGACTGGCAAGCAGATCTGTGAGAAGCAGCTTATGAAAGTGATTGACCAACTGGAGAAAGTGCATGTGAACGAAGAAGACATCGCAGATTTCATGCCTGATGTATATCGTAAACTCGACTGGTTGGACAAGGAGGAACTCATCAAGCGCATGGTATCTTTGGAGTTCAATCGTTTCTTGGATTATTATCACGATCGTGAGGAAATAGAGGTCGTAAATGTCGAGAAACCAAAGCGTAAGGAGAAGAGCAAAGAGCCTAAAAAAGGCGGACGTTCACGTATTGCAGAACCTGGATATGCCCGCTTGTTCATCAATATGGGTAAGACGGATGGTTTCAATCCGAAGGATCTTATGAACCTACTCAACAAAAATGTACATGGTCATGTAGTGATGGGTAAGATAGACCTCATGCAAAACTTCTCTTTCTTTGAGGTGGAAGAAGAACGTGCAGCGGATGTGGCACGCTACATGACAGGCACCAATTATCATGGTCGTAAGGTAACTGTGGAACTAACCAACGAAAGTGAGGAAGCTGCTTCCAAGAAAGGTAAGAGTCGCAAATCCAATGCTTCTTATCCGGAGCGTAAACGTCAAGAACAAGACGGAGGTCGCCGTGGTCGTCAACGCAATCCTGAAAAACCTACCAAAGAAAAGAAAGCCAAGCCAAGTCGTGAAGAACGTGGCTACACTAAAGCTCGTGGGCGCAAAGATGACTGGAAGCAATTCTTTATCCACGACGATGCTAGTGCTGATGTTTGGGAGAAAGACAAGAAAGGCAAGAAATAATCATTTTTCACAAGTCAATAGTCAACTCGTGAACACGCATGAAGTGACGCCAAGCTAGGTGCAGCGCTACTTAAGGCGCTTGCGTAGTGTAAGTACATTCTTGCCACCCTTGAATCCTGAAGTGTCTCCAGCCTTACCCTTCACACGCTCGTAGTTGATAGAATCCATGTACTGGCGAATCATGAAGATGCCAAGGCCGCCAATAGGACGATCTTCTGCAGACAAAGTAGTGTCTGCCTTGGCGTAGGTGGTAGGATCGAAAGGTGCACCATAGTCTGTAATGGTAAACTTTAAGCGCTCTTCATTAGCCTCTGCGTCTATCTGCACTGTGCCCACTGTGCCCTTAGGATAGGCATAGTTCATCACATTGACAACGGCTTCTTCTACAGCAAGATTCATCTCCATGGTCTGACCAGCATCAAACTCCAATGCCTCACAGACTTCATCGATAAAAGTAGCCAACTGTGGAATGGTCTGCACATCATTTGGCAAGGTAATGCTGTGCTGCAAACGGGCAGAGAGTTTTTGATGGTTGTAAAGGATAGCAAGCATAGTGAGGTCATCGCTCTGCTCTGCGCCTTTCACGAAAGCATTGACAGAATCTGTCATATGCTTAATGATGCCCTTAGGAGTATCTGAAACGATAGACTCCAGCATCCGCTGATCTCCATAGAGCGTACCATCTGCTTTCATGGCTTCAGTGAGTCCGTCGGTATAGAGGAAAAGGGTAGTGCCTGCCTCAAGGGTGGTTTCCTGGACTGTATAATCCCAGCTCTTCATAATGCCCAAGGGCAGATTACTGTCGCATTCCAACTCAGTGACCTTGGGTTCGGAACCATTACTGATAAGTATCGGCACCTCATGACCAGCATTACAGTAGCGCAGGAGGCCTGTAGGCAAGTCAAGCACACCTACAAAGAAGGTCACGAAGAGGCTGTTGAGATCGTTCTCTGATCCCGTATTATTGATGGCACTGACAATACGATGCGGCTTTGTCTCTCGTGAAGATATATTACGGAAAAGCGTGCACGTTACAGCCATCACGAGAGAGGCTGGTACGCCCTTTCCTGCCACATCACCGATGCAAAAGAAGAGTTTCTCATCACGAATATAGAAATCGTAAAGGTCACCTCCAACTTCTTTTGCAGGCACCAGCGTTGCATAAATATCCACATCGGTACGCTCAGGGAAAGGAGGAAACTCCTTGGGCAGCAGACCCATCTGGATGGCATTGGCAATCTGCAGCTCGCTCTCGATGGCGGTCTTCTGCTTCTCGGTAACGGCCAAGCGACGGGAATTCCGGATAGAGCGCCAGAGGATGAAGCCCATCAAGGTGAGACCTGCCAGCACCATGCACATCAGCCTAAAACCCATGGCGCGCAATTCACCGTAGATTTCACTATCGAGGCAGACGATGGCCATAGACCACCCGGTGTCGCCCTCTACAGGGGCGTAGAACACGTATTTCTTCACGCCAAGGCTGTCGACAATGGTGCCTTGACCGCTCTTGCCTTCCATCATCTCACGGTTGATGCGCTCTCTGATGGTATCGTTCATCGAAGCGGTGACTTCCTGGATGGTGCGGTTCATGACGTAGTTGTCGTCGGGGCAAGCCATGATCCTACCTGTGCGTGAGATCATCACGTTGAAACTGGAGGGGTAGATATGGCGGGCATTGATGACCTGTGAAAGCCAATCGAGGGATACATCGGCGGTGAATACGCCTATGTTCCTGCCTGTGGCATCGTGGATGGGCACAGAGTAGGTGGACATGATGATCTCACCTCCGCCCTCGTCGAAATAGGGCTCGCTCCAGCATCCACGCCCAGCCTTCATAGGGGCGGTGTACCACTCCATGGTGTGGTAGCGGTAGGTGTCGGTGCCCAACTGCTTTTGTTCCAGACGACCATTGGTCCTGTAGGTGTAGGGGGAATATTGCTCGCCTTTCTCGGGGTAATAGTAGGGCTCGAAAGCCACGGCGCTACCCATGATGATTTCGTTGTCGAGCAGTGTCTTCTCCGTCACCATATACAGGGAATCAGGCTGTGAAAGGCGTTGCTCCACGTCCCACACCATATTGGCCACAGCCACCTCTACAGCCGTCATCACATTCTGGATCTCGAGATCCTTCATATCCAGCTCGGTCTGAGCACGGTGTTCCACCTCAGTACGGATGCCATTGGTGGCTGATCGGTATTGCATAGCGACGGTCAGTTCCAACAGAATAGCGGCAATGACAATCACAGCTATTCCTGGTAAGGAGCGGTTTTCTGTACTAAGCTTGCGAATGATGTCTATCCATTTTTTCATTTGTCCCCTCTTTTACTGGTTAATGTCACTTCACCATCACCTTCAGGTCAGCATCACCCGTGCGGGCCTTAAGCCACTCTGTGAGTTTCTCCAGGGTAGTGGCATCGAGGCGCTTGGAGGTGGTCACGATAGCGGTAGGGATGGTATCTTTGCGCAGTGAGTCTATATCGTATTCAATGGCTTCTGAGAGGGAGAACGTGCGTATGGTGGGATAGAGCACCTTCAGTTCGGGGATGATGGAATTGCCCAGTTCGTCGTAGATCTTAAACTGGCGCAGCTTACGCTCCAGAGAGTCTATCTGCACGGCTTGCTGACGCAGGCGTTCCTCGCCGTTCTGGTAGAAGTCTTCCAGCACCTTGGAGCGCAATGCGGTGATGTCGAGGTCGGTACCTGTATTGCCACTCACGCCTTGCAGGATCACGAGGCGCGCATTCTCGAGGCTGTACTCTCCCATCCTACTGCGTGCCACAGCAATGGTGGAGTCTGGCACTTCCTGACCCACCATCACGACGCGGATCTCGCTGTCCTTGCCCTTGCGGGTGATGCGCTTATCGACTACCTGCGCATTGTCGAACGACAGTTGCTCACGGATGAAGCGGTTGGCGGCACTGTCGAAGTAGGTATCGCGCAAGATGCCCACCGTGAGGTAGATGGCAGGTATCATGGTGATGATCACCAAGGCCAGAATGTATTTGCGCACTTGCTTCTCACGGGCGGCATCGACCTGCTTCTTCTTCTGGAAACCCAGAAAGCGCACGCAGAGCAGGGTGGCTGCGCAGATAAACACAGAATTGATGAAATAGAGGTAGAATGCGCCCAGGAAATAGACCAAGTTGCCCGTAGCCAAACCGAAACCAGCCGTGCAGAGCGGAGGCATCAGGGCGGTGGCGATGGCCACACCTGGAATCACATTGCCCTTGTTCTTACTGGTAGTAGCCACGATGCCTGCCAATCCACCCATCAAGGCGATGAATACGTCATAGATGGTAGGCGATGTGCGCGCCAGGAGTTCCGACTGATTGCCCGTGACGGGGAAGATCAGGAAGAACAGGGTGGCGGTGATCACACTGAACAGCGTAGTGATGAGGTAGCTCTTTGCGGAGCGCTTCATCAGCTCTATGTCGTTGATGCCCACAGACAGACCTATGCCCATGATAGGTCCCATGAGCGGTGAGATAAGCATGGCACCGATGATCACAGCGGTGGAGTTGACCGTGAGTCCCAAGCAGGCGACGAAGATGGCAAAAATCAACACCCAGAGGTTGGTTCCTCTGAACTCTACGCCTTTCTGGATAGAATCTATGGTGTCGGCCTCATGCTCCTTTTCACGCCGCAAATCAAGGTACTCCCTAAAGAATGCCCTGATAGCAAAGATATTTCTGTCTGAATTGGGGGTAGGCATAGTGCATAAGTATTATTTAATGAAACGATTGACAACAGGAATGCTCTTCAGAGGGAGGTCCTTGCGCACGATATAGGCCACAAAGACCAGCAGCAGCAGCGTGCGCCAAGTGAGACGCAACACCGTGTTCTCGATAGGGAGATAGATTCCTGCCACATAGAGCACAGCGGCAAGGAGCACGTAGCATGCTATCGACTTCAACGGATAGTGGATGGGATACTTCTTCTGCCCCACGAAGTAGGAGAGCAGCATGGCGGTGCCATAGCCTGCAAAGCCTGCCCATGCACAGGCATGGTAGCTGTAGCGAGGAATGAACACCACATTGACCAAGATGAGCACGGCACAACCTATCAGTGAGAAGTAGGCACCCCACTTGGTCTCATCGATCAACTTGTACCAGAAGGAGAGATTGAAGTAGACACCCATGAAGATTTCTGCCATCATGACGATAGGCACCACACTGAGGCCTTCCCAATAGTCGCCACGACCTATGATGTAGCGCAGAATGTCGAGATAGAACATCACTGCCAGATAAGCCAGCAGCGTGAAGATGATGAAGAACTTCATGGCTTCAGCATAGATTTCCTTGCTGTCCTTATCCTGACTCTTTCCGAAGACGAAGGGCTCGTAAGCATAGCGGAAGGCCTGCGTAAGCATGGCCATAATCATGGCTATCTTGACAGAAGCGCCATAGATGCCAAGCTCCACAATGCCTTGAGCCTCATCAGGATATACTAGAGGGAAGATGATTTTATCGGCCACTTGATTGAGGATACCCGCAATGCCCAATACCAAGAGCGGTAGGCAATAGCGGAACATACGACGGAACAATTCCCTATCAAATACATAACTGAATCCACGGAACTGCGGTATCATGCAGAGCATGATGAAGCCGGTACAAATCAGGTTAATGGCAAAGGCAGCTCCTGGATCGCTACCCTTCATGCCCTTGTAGTAGATCAGGTTGAGCGTGATGCTGATGAAGATGAAGAGCAACTTCAGCGTGGCAAAGCGCCATGGCCGCTTCTGATAGCGCAAGCAGGCAAACGGAACTGCCTGTATGGCATCCATCGCCACCACAATCATCATCATGCCCACATACCACGGATGCTCTGCATAGCCCATCCATCCTGCGATGGGCGCCAAGAAGAGGAGTCCTAAGAACAGGAAGACGGAGGCACCCAAGCTCACGAAGAGCAAGGAAGTGCTATAGACGCGCATAGGCTCATCCTTGCCATTGTTGGCAAAACGGAAGAAGCCTGTCTCCATGCCACAAGTGAGGATAACCAACACCAACGCCACCCAAGCATAGACATTAGTCACCACGCCATAGCCGCCACTCTGTGCCGACATGGCCGATGTATGTATAGGCACCAGAAGGTAGTTAAGGAACCTACCTATGATGCTGCTCAGTCCGTATATGGCGGTATCTTTCGCCAGTGATTTTAGTGATGCCATGTTCAATCAAATAAATCTCTCTCACCTCCCACCTTGAAGCGTCCTAAGTGCTTGTAGGCCAATTCAGTCACCTCACGACCACGAGGGGTGCGCTTGATGAAGCCTTCCTTAATAAGGAAAGGTTCATACACATCTTCGATGGTGCCTGCATCCTCACCAAGTGCTGTGGCAATAGTAGTAATACCCACAGGACCGCCTTTAAACTTATCAATGATGGTAAGCAGTATTTTATTATCAATTTGGTCGAGACCATATTTATCAATATTAAGTGCACTAAGGGCATAACGAGCTATCTTGAGATCTATCTCCCCAGTTCCCTCTACTTGTGCAAAGTCGCGCACACGACGCAGCAACGCATTGGCCACACGTGGGGTTCCACGACTACGAGAAGCTATCTCTGCAGCAGCCTCTTCCTTTATAGGTACACCTAAAATGCCAGCTGAACGCTTTACGATTTTCTTCAACACCACATTGTCGTAGTATTCCAAATGAAGATTGATACCAAAGCGTGCACGTAACGGAGCTGTCAGCAAGCCGCTACGTGTAGTGGCTCCCACCAGCGTGAAAGGATTCAGGTCTATCTGAATGCTGCGTGCAGAAGGGCCCTTATCTATCATGATATCGATGCGATAGTCTTCCATCGCAGAATAGAGATACTCCTCTACCACAGGTGAAAGACGGTGGATCTCATCGATGAACAGCACATCGTTAGGTTCCAGACTGGTAAGGATACCTGCCAAATCACCAGGTTTATCCAATACTGGACCAGAAGATATCTTGAAGCCTACACCCAATTCATTGGCAATGATGTTGCTCAGTGTGGTCTTTCCCAATCCTGGAGGGCCATGCAGCAATGTATGATCCAGTGCTTCGCCACGTAGTTTGGCAGCACGCACGAACACGCGCAGATTGTCCACCACCTGCTCCTGTCCGCTAAAGTCCTCAAAGCGCAAAGGTCGCAAGGCGTTTTCAAAGTCCTTATCGCTCGCACTTTGCTGTTGTCTTATATCAAATTCGTCACTCATTCTTTTCTTATCTAATATGCATGCAAAGATAATACAAGCCAAATGCAAAACAAAATAAGCTTGCTTCTTTTTTTTACGAGATGCTGTTAATCTTCTCGAGCAATAGTTGTAAAGATTATTAAGGCTCGTGAAATAACAAATAATTAGGACTCATTCCGAGCCATCCATTCTATTTCATAGGTATTTTAGGGTGCCAAATAGAATAAACACTCTACACGACTATCATTTCTTAGTGTTTTTTCCCTTATTTCTTAAAACTCTTGGAATACATTTCCCTTATTCCTAACTTTGCACCAAGAATAATAAACAACTGAAGATTATGACAAAGATTGCAAAACAACTGACAGAGCTCATTGGCAATACTCCCTTACTTGAGCTCAACAAATTTTCTGAGACAAAGGGCATCCAGACTCCTGTAATTGCTAAAATAGAGTTCTTTAATCCTGGAGGAAGTGTAAAAGACCGCATCGCTCTCGCTATGATAGAAGATGCAGAAAAGAAAGGACTGCTGAAGCCAGGTGCCACAATCATCGAGCCTACCAGTGGTAATACGGGTGTAGGATTGGCATTAGTATCTGCTGTGAAAGGATATAAGCTTATCCTCACCATGCCAGATACGATGAGTGTAGAACGCAGAAACTTGGTAAAGGCCTATGGTGCTGAAGTGCGCCTCACTAGCGGAAAAGACGGTATGGCAGGTGCTATTCGTGCAGCTGAAGAATTGCGTGATTCCATTCCTGGTAGTATCATCTTACAACAGTTCGAAAATCCTGCCAATCCTGCCAAGCATTACGCCACAACGGGTGTAGAGATTTGGGAACAGACAGAAGGTAAGATTGACATCTTCGTTGCAGGTGTGGGTACTGGTGGAACTGTATCAGGTGTAGGTAAACGGCTAAAAGAACAGAATCCTCAAATCAAAATTATAGCAGTGGAGCCTAAATCGTCTGCCGTTCTTAATGGAGGACCTAGCGGACCACATAAGATTCAAGGCATTGGTGCTGGTTTTATTCCAAAGACCTACGATGCAGACATCATCGACGAAGTGTTTGATGTAGAGAATGATGATGCCATTCGTACAGGACGAGAATTGGCCAAGACAGAAGGATTGCTTGTGGGAATCTCTGCTGGCGCAGCTGCCTTTGCTGCTTCAGAAATTGCCAAGCGTCCTGAGAATCAAGGTAAGCGCATCGTGGCACTACTGCCAGATACTGGAGAACGTTACCTCTCCACCGTCCTCTACGCGTTTGATGAATATCCGCTGTAAAGCAGATTACAGCTTTATCTTACGCCACAGCCAACGTGGAATGAGTCGCCAGAAGAACGTGAGAATACGATAACGACAGTCGATCACGCGGACATGATACCCTTGATAGATCGAACGAACAATGTCCTTTGCCACTTTTTCTGGCTTCATCAACATCGGATAGTGGAAACTGCCATTGAGCAATGCCGTATCTACGAAACCTGGACGTATATCTGTAAAGCGAATGTTCAAATCCCTTTGATGGCCCTGCTGTTCCAATGCCTGTAAGTAATTGGACTGCAGGGCTTTTGTGGCAGAATATGCAGGTGCAGGGCCCAATCCTTTTGTTCCAGCAATGGAGGTGATGGCTGCAATATGGCCTTCCCCTCGCTCCGCAAAGTATCTGAATGCCGTACCAATCATTCTGGTGAAACCAACGGCATTTGTTTCCATCGTCAGCAGTTCGATGTCTGGCTCTAAAGTACGGTTCTGTTTTCCTATACCTGATGCATGAAAGTACAGATCCATACCTCCAACTTTCTCAATAAGACTCAATAACAACTCGCTGGCATCTGGCTTTGTCACATCGATTGCCATCACCTCTATACAATCTGGTGCCAAAGTTTTCAATTCCTGCAGTTGTTGTTCACGACGAGCAGCGATGCCTAAGTGCCAACCATCCGCCAATAACAACTTTGCCACTTCCAGTCCTATACCAGAACTGGCGCCCATAATGATTGCTTTCTTATCCATAAACCAACTATATCTTTTTCGCTTGCTGCAAATGTAATATTTTCTTGCTAACTAGAAAAAATATTTTCCTAACTAGAAAATAAGAATACGTATACAAATAATTGTTTTACACACATGCGCAAAATGTCCATAGGCGTGGACATAAATGTTCATAAGCGTGGACATTATCTTTGGTAGAATGGCAGAATATCTTTATATTCGCATCCAAAACGAAACAATTATTAAGCATGGAACTGAACGAATTGATAAAAGACTGCTCGAAGAGGCAGAAAAAGGGATTGCACTTTATCATGGCTTCTATAGTGATTTGGGGCTTGATACTAGTGGTTCACCTCACTGATATGGAGATAGAGCAGAAAAATCTATGGACTTTCTGTAGCGCTGCAGTGTTGTTCCCTTTGGCTTGGGGCATCTCCAAATGGCTGAAGATAGACTTTGAAGGGAAAGGCAATCCACTTACGAAAGCTGGTATTCTCTTTTCAGTGAATCAGATACTCTATATCCTGATAGCGATGTGGGTATTTGCAGCAGTACCCAGCAAGATGCTCATGGTCTATGCCATGATTTTCGGCGCACATCTCATGCCGTTCTCATGGCTTTATAAGTCGAAGAGCTACCTGGTGCTTTCCATTTTCATCCCTATCTTCGCACTGATCATAGGGTTGATATATCCTCCGCAAATTTTGGCAGGATTGATGGCTATCATCGAGGTAGTATTTGCCATCTGCTTGTTCTATGAATGTAAAAAACTGTAATGATTATGGCAAGTAATGCTGACTTTGTGCAATACATCGCTGACCAATGTGCGGAAGCTGGCGAGATAGTGACGCGGAAGATGTTTGGCGACTATGGCATCTATTGCAACGGAAAGATCTTTGGCCTTATCTGCGATGATCGTTTCTATCTGAAACCCACAGAGGCAGGAAAGGCGCTATTAAGAAAAATAGAACTTCGTCCGCCTTATGAGGGTGCCAAAGACTATTTCTATATTGAGGAAGTGGACGATCATGAATACCTCTCTACCTTGGTGCGCGCCACTTGCAAGGCATTGCCAGAGCCAAAACCTAAGAAAAGATGATCCCATCGCTCTTGATGTAGAGACAGAATCTCTTCTAGAGGATGCAGTAAATTGGATAATCATGAATTATTAAGGTATGAAAAGGACAATTATTTTAGGAACATTATTGCTGCTGTTGGTCATTGGTGCTAAGGCACAAACCAACCTTGTTGGGCGTGTGTATGCCAATCCCAACATCATGGCAGGCATGATAGAAGAGAAACTGAAAGAAGTTGATCTCGATAAAGAAATAGACAAAGCCATCGCTGATGCTGAAAAGGAGAGAGGCAGGAAATTGACTGACAAAGAAATGATGGAGGTTCGTGAAAAGGCAGAAGAAGCTAAAAAGATGGCGGAAGCTATCGCCAAAGGTATGACCACTGCCATCTCTGTGGAATTCAAGAATGAGACGGATGCCATCTATCACCTAAAGATGAAGATAGACGATAACGCCATGAAAGCTGCAGGTATGAGTTGGCTGAAACGTCAGGCTCTGAAGGCATCCCTGGCATTGGCTCCCGAATCGGAAAAAGGCACTTATTCTGTGCAAGGTGATCTCGTCATCATGACATTGGATGGCGACCAAGACACTTTGCGTCTGAGTCCAGATCGCACGCAGATCTTTGGAAAAATGGATAAAGAAACCCCTTTCACACTGACATTAACGAAATAAGATAATGTATAAAGTACGCATCACAGCTATTCGCCAAACGGTTTATCCCGATTTAATGGCGAAATATGAGAATCCCATTGAGCATACCTGCGATGTGCTCGAAGGGCAGCAGTGGATTTCTGAGAACGGGCAACGTCCTGAAGGATTATGTCCTTCGGCTTGGGGATCCATGCGTGAGTTTGTGGAGGCTTTGGCACATGGTGAAAGCAACTTCTTCGATGGTTGGATGCAAAATCCTAAGAGTGCGATGATCAGTTGCAACGATGGTTTCCGTCCGTTTAGTTTTTATTTGGAAGTCGTGGAGGATTAATAATGAACTTCGTTTTTGACAATGCCAATAAGAATGATATAGACGAACTTATTCGCCTAAGACTGGCTTTTATTACTGAAGATTCAGGTGCATTATCAAGTCGTCAAGAGCAATGCATAGAAGAGCAACTTCGAGATTATTTTAATCGGAAACTGAAGAAAGAGCTCATCGCATTCGTAGCAAGAGATGAGGAACGCATCGTTGCTGTTGCCTACCTGCTTTTGATGGAAATGCCTGCAAATGCAAGGCTTCAGAATGGTTTATATGGGGAGGTTTTGAATGTATATACGCTGCCAGAATTTAGAGGAAAAGGCTTATGTACCACGTTGATGCAGCATCTTATAGAGTATGGAAAGAAGTGTGGATTAGGATGCATTGACCTCAGTGCCACTGAGAATGGTTATCCCATCTATGCAAAACTGGGATTTAAGGAAAAGGTGCAGAATTATAAGGACATGCGGCTTGTTTTTCAATAAAACTACTATGGAAATCAAAGCGTTCAACCCTGAAGATATCCCCACTCTTGCAAAAAGAGTATCGGAGATTTGGAAATTCAACGAATCTCCAGAGTTTACACGCGTGTTCTGCGAATATCTGGTGCGCTGTAATTACTACACGCCTCAGCTTTCCTTGAAGATAGTGGATGAAGAAGGGTTGCAAGCCATTGCATTTGGCTGTATGCCAGAAGAAAAGAACGATGCTGAGGCATGGCTGCAAGAACAACTCAAAAGCGTTTCGCCAGAAGTGGGGAAATACATCGTGCGCAGTACCAACTATGCCAAACGCACGGAAGCTAAACTTCTGAAACTGATGGGATCACAGCCTCATGCTGCCAAACTCTCGTTTTTCTTTAGTCGCAAACCTGGCTATGGCACACTGGTTTTGGAGCATCTTGTGAAAAAACTCAAACAAGAAGGTGTGAAATGGCTTTATCTCTGGACAGATAGTTGGTGCAATTGGCAGTATTATCCCCACCATGGTTATGAGCAGATAGGTAAAGGCATCCTACCAGAATTCAGTTCCGAAGATGAAAAGTATTATTATTATCTGTTTCGTAAGGAGATTGGATAATACCATATAATAGTTAAAAAACGAACTAAATACTTGTTATTAACCCAATTAATCGTAACTTTGCAGAATGCGGTCAACCATATGTTTATATAAAACTTTTATGAGTTTATGAACATTAGGAAGAAAATATACAATCTGATAGGACCTAATAGTTTCGATAACGATAACATTTGGTCCTCGATTTATCATTGGGTGATGTTCATCGCAATCCTGATAAGCATTATACCATTGATGTTTCGTAGTCAGCCGCATTATTTCTGGTATTTCGATGTCATTCCTGCCATTCTCTTCATAATTGACTATATTCTCAGATGGATGACTGCAGACTTAAGTCTGAAAATGGGATGGAAATCATTCTTGGTGTATCCATTTACACCAATGGCCATTATCGACTTACTGTCTATCTTGCCTTCTGCCCATTTGCTGAATCCAGCATTCAAGACTACCCGTATGGTACGACTGCTGCGCATCGTACGCGTTATCAAATTTGTACGCTACTTTGAGCCTTTGGATATCATCTCCACAGTGATTCGCAAGCAACGACGTATTCTTTGTACAGTAGCGTCACTTGCCGTATTCTATACTTTTATCACTGCACTGATCATGTTCAATGCCGAGGAGGAAATCAACCCCGAAACTGGCGAATACTTGTTCAGTTCCTTTTTTGATGCACTCTATTGGGCAGCATGCACACTGACAACAGTGGGTTATGGAGACCTTTATCCTATATCAGATTTAGGACGTCTTATCAGTATGATATCAGCTTTTGTGGGTATTGCTATTATTGCCTTGCCTTCTGGTGTCATCACTGCAGGTTATCTTGAAGAGTTGAAGATAAAGCGCGGACAGAAAGAGGCGAAAAAGAATAACAAACAACAGACTGACCAACAACTATGAAACTGCTAAACAAAATAAAGAAGTTTTTCCGTGAGAACTTGCATCTCATGTTCCATCGAGACCATATCATCGTGGTGTTGTTGGCATGGGCGATTGCGGGTTTTTGGGCAGCCTTTTTTGTTAATTTCTCTATCTTTGACCCTGTAAATCGTGCTTTAAGCGATTTCAAGATGACAGACATCTACTTTGCTATTCAACGCATGGGACGCCAAGTAAATTGGAGTAATGACATTGTTTTGATTGATATTACCGAACAATACGATCGTGGTGAAATCGCGCAAACCATAGAACAAGTGGCAGCATGCGAACCTAAAACGGTGATGATGGATCTTATCTTTGAGAAAGAAGGAGAAGACTTTATAGCTAATGGGGAACTTATCAGTGCCATTGACCAAATTCCAGATGCCGTACTCTCCTGCAAACTTATTGCCTCATCTGAAAAGCGTGGCGTGTTTGTGGACTGTATAAAATCTTTCTTTGAAGATTTTGGTGACTATACTTGGGCCTATAGCAATGTAACGAAAAAAGAGGCGAATTCAAATTTACGTGATTACACGATGTATCAAAGCTTAGATACAACCACTTATTATTCATTGGCGTATTTATCAGCTTGTCATTATTTAGGCAAACAACCAAAAAAAGAGAGCAACAACCAGCGTACTATCATATATTCGGACACAGACTTCCCTGTAGTGCATTTTGATTCTATCATGCAAAACAAAGCACTTATTAAAAATCGTCTTGCCATCATAGGAACAATGAATGAGGAAGCAGACATGCATTTCACTCCTATTGGGAAGATGCCAGGAATGAAAACACAGGCCTATGCTGCACATACTTATATGTACCATCATAATATTTCGATCATGTCGAATGCTTTATCGTGGATATTTACTGTCATAATCTGTCTTATTGCAGCTTATCTAGGAATGCTCGCTAAATTGAAATCACCACGATTCTACATCTATTGGACAAAATTGATATATCTGATTATATGTACTATCATGGCATGGATAGGTTTCATTTGTTTCGTGAAATATGACTATGATATCTCATTATTGCTGCCATTATTAGGAGTAGCATTCATGGAACGTGGACGTATCCACTATATGTGGTTTATTGACTATTGTACCATCCATCCTCAATGGAAGCGGTTGTACAACTTTGCCTCTAAATCTGTTTATTTTAAACCCCCAAAATAAATCCTATAAGAAGTATGAAAAAGATATGCTACATTCTTTTACTGTTGATGATAGGAATACACTCAACTTACGCTCAACAGACAGCAGACGAGTTGCTAAAGCAAGGCGATTCGTTTTATGAGCAAAAGAAATACAAAGAGGCTGTCGACTGCTATAAGCAAGCTGCTCAACAGGGAAATGTTGAAGCTCAATTCAATTTGGGATATGCTTTGTACAATGGTGAAGGAGTGGATAAAGACTATGCTTCTGCAGCTATGTGGTTTAAACGTGCTGCCAGGCAGAACTTTGCCAAAGCCCAATACAATCTTGCATACTGCTATATGAATGGTCGTGGAGTTCCAACCGATTATGACAAGGCACTGAGGTACCTAACAGATGCTGCAAATAACGGAAACCAAAATGCTCAGCTTACCATGGCAGAATGCTATGAGAAAGGTGTACTGACCATACAAGACCAACGATTAAGCCAACTTTGGAAAGATAAGGCTGCAGGCAAGTATAGTGGGGTTATAGAATCTCCTGAATTGGAAGAGATTGCCCAAGCAAATCCTACACCAATCACCACTGAATCCAGGGAAGAAGACTTGGATCCAAATTCTGAAATTGTGATTGATCTTGGAGAACCAGAAGTTGCACAGAATACTCCTGCTAAACCTACAACTCCTGCACAACCAACTCAACAGGCATCACAAGCATCATCTACAAGAGTAGTGCGCGCCACACCTCCAGAGGTAAAGATTCTTTATCCTGAAGATCAGAGTTTCTTCCATACTGAAACTATCAAACTGAAATATCAGTTATTGGCACAAGGATTGGAAAACGAAACGAAGATAACCGTGATGGTTGATGGACAAAAACAACCTACTGACCGTGCTGTTCGTGCTGCTAATACGATTGACGTTGATCTTCCTAATCGCGACTGTACAGTAACTATTTATGCACAGAATGAGAATGGAAACAGCGAACCTACCTCTATCCGTCTCATTAGAGAAAGTCTGCCTACACAACTACCTAGGTTATTTGCCATTTGTTTAGGTGTAGGTGACTATAACGACCCTCAATTACCAAAACTTAAATACACAACCAAGGATGCTCAAGATTTTGCAAATGCTCTTATGACCAAGAAAGGTTTGCCATATCAAGAGGTACAAGTTAAAGTACTTACAGATCAAGAGTGTACCCGTGATGACTTCTTTGAAGCCATGGAATGGTTGAAACAAGAAGCCTCGCCTAATGATATTTGTGTATTTTTCTATGCTGGACATGGTTTCCGGGACGAAAAAGACCGTTTCTATTTTATGAACTACGGTAGTAGCACAAGTAAACTATATAATTGTTTCAGCAGTAATGATTTTAGAACTGCCTGCGAAGACATCAACAGCAAGTTCATTGTACTTGTAGATGCCTGCTATTCTGGTGCTTTGATGGGCGGAGATCGCTCTGCTGCAACTTCACACTTCGTTGAACAATTACGTCGTACAAAGAATGGCATGGTGATGTATGCATCAAGTGCCAGCGATACCAAATCAAAAGAGAATGAAGAGTGGAAAAACGGAGCTTTCACCAAGGCGCTTTGTGAGGCATTTAACGGTGCCGCACGTACGCCTGAAGATGAAGGTCTCTCTACGCAGCAACTTGACCAATATCTCTACAAAGAAGTACGAAAACTGACTGATTATAAACAAACTCCAATATTTATGAACCCAAATGGGATGGAACCATTTTACATCTTTACATATGAATAATAATATCAATTTGAAAAGATGGCTTATGGCCTTGATGTTAGCTTTACCTATAAGTGTATTTGCTGACGATTATTTAGTATACTCAGTTGTTGGAAGTGCAAAACTCTCACAAGGAGGTAAGGAGGTTGGTTTGCAACCAAGTCAGAGCCTCACTTCCAGTTCAAGACTGATTATTGGTGACGAAAGTGCTGTAACGGTACTAGATGAAACAAACAGTAAGATGTACTCTTTCACAAAAGTAGGGAGCTCTACTGTTAGCGAACTTGTTGCTACTGCTAATGAGCCAAAGAGTCTTTCGAAGCAGTACCTCAGTTACATGGTTAAACAGATCTTCTCTAAAGAAAGCAAGAATCTGTCACACCCAAATACTTATATGCAGTCAACAGCCACTTCATATCGTGCTACATCTACTGATTCATTATTACTAAACAAGATCAGCAACATGTTCCCAAGTGGTGTTCCTGTAGAAAGCAGTGTTATTCAACCACAACAACTTGTCAGTTCAGATCTTGACGTGCGATTTGAATTGATTAACGCGACAACAGGACTCCCTATTAATCGCGAGGTTGACGTTAATACCAGTTGCTACATCCGTGTTACAAATGACACGCAAGAGCCTCTGTATGTTAATGTCTTAGACATTGATACTGCTGGTAATAAATATCTCGTGCTACCTGTGGATGAAGCAGCCATATGTGCGCACCTATTAGTGCCAGCACAGAGTACTGTGTCTTTTAAATCAGAGCCTTTTGAGTTTACTGAGCCGAAATCAAAGGAAACTTTCTTGCTTATTGCTACTGAAGAGCCTGTAGATTTCAGCATTCTGATGAGTCCAATTCAGGGAAATGGTGGAAAAGAGTTGAAATCGGGCATTTATCGTTTATTCTACGAAACGAAATAAATAAAGAACCGTCATGAATAAAAAGGTCTTCATACACTTTTGTGCAGTACTCATTCTGAGCACTGGTACCATCTTTGCACAAGAACGTGACAAGAAGGTTGCTGACGACCTACTTTATGAACAGCTTTGTGCCAATAATACGACGGAAAATTATCATGCTCCTTTTACAGTATCGGCGCCGAGGTTGAAAAATACAAAAGAAAAAGGCATTTTCTTACTGCAAGGAGACACTTTCCAAATCCGTTCGCTCTCTACTGATTGCTATGTACGCAAACATAATAGCGAGTATGTTCCGATTTTTGATTCTAAATACCCTATGGAATCATTTATCTCGTTATTGCTGAATCATGTCAATAAAAATAATCTGATCATTAGCATTAATCAGCATCTTTATGGGGGGGCTAAAAAAGTGCCTCCAATGCCTATGCAGAACATATATGATATGCTATCACGTAACATGAATGCGTATTGCAGTGTAACTGAAGTGAATAAAGATTCTATGAAAGCATTACTTGTCTTTCATCACCCAAAAATAGACTTCATCCACATGTTTATTGTCACCGTACCTACCAATCAATTATTCAAAAATGGTGGTACGATTACTGCAGAACTGTATGGCAATATTCCACAAAAGAATGTAAAGTCACTCTTCTCTAATTATAAACAAGCAGATGCACAATATCCTGTTGAATACTAATTAAAATGTAAAGATAAAATGAAAACTTTTAGACTTAAACAATTGATAATAGCATGGCTTTTGGCAATCGTTAGCATGCCTGTCTTTGCCGATGGTCCTACCTTCAAAATAGCAGATGGGGCCGTTGATGCTGTCGTCAAGGAACATATGGAGACTAATGTCAATGCAATGATAGCATTATTCAAGCAAGCTGCAGACGATCAACAAGAAAAGATAAAATTGCCAAAAGAGAATTTTACCCAACAGGCTATTGATGACATCCAAGACATGTGGAAAGCCAGCGCTATGAGCTGCCCTCCAATGGATATTAGAAGTCGATGCTTGAGGACCTCTTCTGGCTATCAGGTTCGTGGAATTCCTATTGATTTAGTGGAAGCAGATCCAGAAGAATCTCGCCAGGAGTTAACCATCGACTTCACTTCTGATGGTAAAATCAACGGTGTATCAATCTCAATAGATTTACATCGATATGAGGAAATCATGGCTGAGAAGTCTAGTGATCTGGATTATGAACGTCGCCAGATTATTGTTGACTTTGTTGAGAATTTCCGCACTGCATACAACCGTAAAGATTTACCACTGCTTACAAGTGTTTATTCTGATAAGGCTTTGATTATTACTGGTCGTGTCATTAAAGAGAAACCAAACAGCGAACTTGATCGCCTGACACTTAATAACAATAAGGTGGTATATACCAAACAAACTAAGCAGGAGTATCTCACTAATCTCGCACGTGTATTTAAGAATACTAAATATATCAACGTGAAGTTTGATGAGATTGAAGTAGTTCAACATCCTAAATACGATGATATATATGGCGTGACACTGAAACAGGATTGGCATACGGATCGCTATAGCGATGAAGGCTATCTTTTCTTAATGATTGACTTCAGAGATGAAAATAATCCTTTAATTCAGGTTCGCACATGGCAACCATACAAGAGTTCTGATGGTCAAGTTGTTACTAAACGTGAAGATGTTTACCACTTAGGTTCTTTCAGAATTGTAAGATAAAGATAGTATTAAAATAGAAAAATGGGGATGGCTAACCATCCCCACTTCTTTTTTATAAATTAGACGAATGTTAGAAAGCAAAACCTATACCAAAGCTAACTACACTCTTACCCATGAAATCCTGCAATGCATTATTCAAAGCAAAGCGATAATGGTAGCTGGCTCTCACTGCGAAATAACTGTATTTAAAGGCCAAACCTACTTCTGGAGTGATGGCAATAGCAGCATTGAGCTTCTGGCCATCATCCTTCTGTATATCAAGAATGTCAGCCTCTGGAGTAGGATAACCATGCTTGTCAGGATGTGAGTTCTTGTCTATCTTTGCATAGTCACCATAATAACCCTTAACTGTTACACCAGGACCAAATGTCGCCCAAATTGGGAGTTTGCCAATACGTTTTGTCCATCCT
The DNA here is from genome assembly GCA_017427065.1 of Bacteroidaceae bacterium. Taxonomy (GTDB): domain Bacteria; phylum Bacteroidota; class Bacteroidia; order Bacteroidales; family Bacteroidaceae; genus Bacteroides. The sequence goes on from JAFRTL010000005.1 coordinate 102,622, forward strand.
ATGCCAAAGTTGGCTTCTGGATGATCTGGTATAGCATTAGAGTTGTTGCTCTGCATAGCACTCAAAAGCTTTGAGTTGATATTCAAATGAATGAAAATACCACCCTTTGTGTTATTATAACGACCATAATGAATACCAATAGGAGCATCATCCATCCACTCATACATAATCACGCTGGCATGCTCTTCCTTAGCAGTAAGATAATTACCTATACTATTCAGTCGTTCTGTAGCTGTCTTTGCTTGTTCACAACCATTATCTACCACACGCTGATACAGTGTACGAGCCTTCTCATAAAGCTTATTGTCAAAATAAGCCTCTGCCTGTTTGAATGCCACAGCGCATTCAGAAGTAAATTGTTCCTGGCATTCGCGCAGTTTTGAGGTCGCATAAGCATCATAGGAGTTTATACGCACTATATTAGAGAAGACCTCTGCTGCTGCGGAGTAGTCGAGCATACGATACAAAATGTCAGCATCTTCGCGAAGTTTAATAAGCGAGTCCACTCTAATAATGTTCATGTTATTCTCCAGCGTATCACAATCCGAACACTGTTTAGCCACATTGAACTGGTTAAGTGCCTCTTGATAGTTGGCATTCTGTATTTCCCTCACACCCATATTTCTATGCGTACGATAACAACCCTGATCCACCAAGGAGTTTGGATCAGAAATCTTGAATGTACGCAATTGTTTAGGCTCCAAATCCAAAGGCAATTCTACAGGATTATAACCAGGTGCAGAAATAGTAATGACACGACCACGATAGCGAGGACCAGCAGGAAACTCAATGAAGTAAATGGAGTCTGTACCTTGAATCTCAGTACTGAACAAGTCTACACTCTTATCCATAGTGGAAGAGAAACTCAGTGGGATGGTATGGTTACAACGAATCTCCACAGCTGCCTGGTCGCCCGAACTGGAATATACGGCATTGGCTTGCGAGAGGTCTTCCACCTCAAGCACCCCTTGTGCTCTTGCCATAAATGCAATGGCACCAAGAATCAGTGTTAGTAATATTTTCTTATACATATTTTTTATTATTTAATTCAAAGCTCTATTATATTTCATGTATATAGCATCTATGATAATCCCAAATTCATCTCATTCTGTGAAAGTAGTGTTCAGATCATCCAAAGAAGCTCTAATCATGGCTTCCTCTTGATCTACCCTGATAGACGGATGATACCAGCCTATACTTATACTTCTAGGTCTTGAGTACAAGCACAAAAGGGAAACAACGCCAAAATGACTACTGCTATGATAGTATTTTCTTTCATCAGTTCTAATATTAATTGTTAGGACTCCATGGCTTCACAGAATTATTAGCGTCACCATCAACAGTACCTAAATGTTACTCATTATTAACCGTAATCCTATATGTATAGGTACTACCTGATTGCAAATCTGCCTCTCCATCTGAAGGTACAAAATAGAACAACCCTAAATTAGTATGTGTATCTATGCAAATGAATCGAGTTCCACTATAATCTTTAGGTATCAACAAAGCAGAGAAAGTAGCACTTAATCCGTCTTCTGCAGTCGCATCATGAAACATTGTAACACCACCATTGGGATAATTACTAAAATTTTCCCATGTACCATAATTATCATTACCAGTAGGAGCACTAAATTCTCCAGTTAAAGGAACAATGTCAATAAGGTTCCCCTCTGCATCGTGATCATATCCTAAATATACAGAAACAACATTATTAGGTTCGACTGCTGTTTTGAATTCTAATTGCACAATGACCCTTGCCATCTGGTGATAGAAAGTGAGACGAGTGTTCGATGGTGTCAATGTTCCCTTGGCATAAAGCAGATCATGCCTAGTATACCCAACATTCTCTGGACTTTGATCTTTAGGAATAGTAATTCCCGTCAAAGGCACTGCATTGGTGAAACCACCTAACGACCATGCTGTTACTTCAACACTATCAAAATTAGGAGACCATCTGAAAGGATCACTACTACCAAAAGTCGTTAATTCCCCTGTTTCTGCATCTTTAATGTAATATATCTTTATCTCATCTCCTATTTTCACAGCAACCTCATCACCAACATTCCATTGGTTATCAACAGTAGAACGTGTCATAGGCATATCAGCATAGAGGACAAGCGGTTGTCCTCCTAAAGCTGACATGTCTTCCTCACTACTGCAAGCCAACAAAGTAACTGCTGCAAGTAGTAAAGAAATATGTATGAAAAATCTACTGTTCATATTGACTATTAATTAGTTGCATCTCCAGTAATTGTAGCACCTGTTACCCAGTCGTCAATAGAGGTGGTTGCCGTTATTTCATATCTATTAACTGTAAGGTTATATGTATATACCTTCCCTGATTCAAATTCCATTACTTCCGTTTCAGGAAGTGAATAAGTCAACTCTGTATAACTAGGATCATTCCAATGTAAAACAACCTGAATAAACTCAGTACCGCCTTCAATAGGTTGTGGAATGATGATGGCACTATGACTCAAAGCATCTCCAGAAATGGCAGCGCTATTATCCGGCAAATTGCCTGCAATAATGTTTATTACATCTGATTGAGCTCCACCCTCTGGGTCACCAATAGCAGCACCTTGTACATTGAAAGTTGTAGAAGGCATAGTATTTAAAACAAGAACTGTTGCATTGACAAGTGAATCTGCATTGAGGCCTGCACCAATTGTTAAATTGATATTAATTTTAGAAAGCATGTGTTTAAATGTCACAGCAACTGCACCTGCTTGACGACTCACAGGATTAGCGGCAGCACCTAACATCAAATCACTGGCCTTATAATTGTCATCATCACTTTGGTCATATTGGACCTCAAAAGAATAAGGATCAGAAATGTTAAAGGCCTTGTTATTAGGATAAACACCAAAAATATTCACATCATTTCCAGAAGTGGGATATCGTGGTGTATCCATATATGTATTCAATCCTCCATTACCATCTGCAGTATATTCAATCGGTTGTGGATAATAATAACCTGAAGACGAAACATTTTCATTAATGAAAATATCCACTTCCTCACCTGCATCAAATTGAGTGGATTGCAATTCTTGAGTAGCACGAGTTTGCAACTGAGTCGTAGTACACAAACGAATCTCTCCGTTCCAATTATCTATCTCACCATCATTGCTGCATGCGACAAATAGTAGCGCAGAAACAGCTAAAATCATATATTTCTTCATGATAGTATGTATTATAAATTATTACTCAGCATTAACATCCTCTCCACTGCCATTGCCAGCAGCCCAATCTTCAATCTGTGAAGTTACAATTATACTAGTCTTGCCAACGTTTACATTATAGATATACCTATTACCCATCTCGAAACTCTGTGAATTGGCAGAATTGCTTATTGCCCAAGAATAAGTGCCAACCTCAGGTAATTCAAACTGAAGAAGCATTCCTTCTGTTGTAGAGGCAGGCAGAACGATCGCTTCACTAGTAGTACCATCTGCAGAAGTCATAAAAGAGAGTGTTGATACTTCTGTGCCTGTTACGTCTACATCTGCATCAGTTAAAACGTCACAAGTGGCAGTAGTATATTGGTTGGAAAGAGTAACATTCATATTAGCTAGTTGTTCTGCCGTAATGCCATCACCAGAACGGATATTCAGTTGAATCTTAACTAATTTATGTGAGAAAACAAATGCTACATTTGGCTGAGTCTTATTGACATTATTAACAGCTGGAGACACCATAAAATCAATTGCCTCTTGATCTGTCTGATCGCTCACATCTATGCTATACGTTCCATCACAACCAGTAACGTACGGATAATAAGCGAGTACACTACGAGAACTGCCATCACTTGGCAACCAAACGACATCATCTTCTGTAGCAGCCGTGAAATTACCATCACCATCACTCGTGATATATTGCATGTTGGCATATTCTGCAGCTGTTCCATTCATAGAGAAAACACCTATAGCATCGTTTGCTGTCCATGCACTATTGACCGCACGTGTCTGAATACCTGCAGATACATTAATCTTAACAGGAGGCCCATAATCGATGACAGCATCCTGTACTTCATCGTTCTCGCAAGCAGTCAAAAAAGTAGCTGCAGAGAACACAGTTGCTATGAATGCAAAAAACTTATTCATATTGCTTTGTTTTTATTATTATCAAATAACGTGGTTTCTATCTAATTATAATATAACCATTATCAACATCATGCCAATCGATAATAGAAGCTCCCATACCACCTATTCCCTTCACAAAGAAATCAAACTCAGCAAGAGTAGTATCTGGTTTTAGGATAGACCTAAAAGTCTGAATAGAACCATCCGCATAAGTCACATTAATAGCCAATTGTCCATCTTCAACATCTAGAAGATCAACAAAACGTACAACAGCCTGATATACGGGTGTCATCTTACCAATGAGTTCCTCATCCTGTCCATCATACTCCTTATAAATAAGTGTCATAGGCATCAAAATCTCACCCACTTCAGTTCCTTTTTCAAGTGTCAGCAGATTCACAGAATCTATGACACCATTCAATGTACCAGTAATGTTTGAAACAAGGTTTTCATCACCTGGCCACATATAGATATTTATTACCAACTCATGAATAAGCTGGCGCATTTTGAGATCCACTTGTGACGTACTATTTCTAAGAATCTTTACATTCTCAACCTGAGAAGAATAAAGGAAATCAGGCATTCTCAAATATGTTCCATCACTTTCCTTATCTACTGTAGCATTAAAATTCTCATCAATAGTCACCCCCTTAGGCCTATTATAGGCGAATACGCTATAGTCGCCTGCTAAGATTCTTCGCAAGTTATAAGTAGCATTATTCGTCTCATACTTCTTTCCATTCAAGTCGATCAGATACCCATTTTCTGGCGGAGTAATAATATCTGTTTCACTCCAAATGGTATTTACTATCAATGCGGCTTGTTTCCAAGCATTGGGATCGTAAAAGTCTTCGTCTTCTTCTGGTAATAAGTACAATTTATCCTTGACACACGATGTTGCCATCGTGAGAACTAATAAGGCTAATATAATATGATAAGTATACCGCTTCATGTTCTATCAAGGTTATAAAATATTCATGACCAGCGCTATAGAAAGGTGATTAATGCCCCAATAGTTCTTATCTCCTCTACCTGTAAGATATCGAGTTCCATTAAGAACTTTATAATTCTCATATGAAGCATGGGTACAACCCAATCCACCTGTGAAATCTACATAATACCTTTTATTACGTAGATGCAAACGATATCCAGCAGTGATACCACCACCAATAATATCACCTTGCTTAGCATGTGCAGAAGTAAAACCATAATTAAACTGACCTCCATACACACGAAGGCCCACATACCAAGGAAGTTCAGTAGACATATAGCCCATGTAGTGCCTAACTTCCCCAGCAAATTCTTTCAAAGCATATCGACGGGTATTATTTTTGAAACTCCATCTAGTCCATGTAGCAGATGCAAGTACGCTCCAATCTTTTTTCACCTGCCACTCAACTCCTATATCAGGCGTTATGGTTGCCCATCTCAAAAGATTGGCACGTAAAAAGACATGTTCATCCTCTTGAGCATGAAGACTGCACAAAGAAGGCACAATCATAGCGAGAATTAAAAGCACCCTAATTATTGTATGTTTGCAAACGTACTTCATACCATAGTTGATGATTAAAGATAGACAAATGTAACGATTTTTTAGCATCATTAAACAAATGCCTATGGCATTTAATATTTTTTAACAAGGGAATACCCTTTACTATCCCTACGCTCTCAAAAATACATATATAATGTTCTCAAACAAGAAGGTGTGAAGTGGCTTTATCTCTGGACAGACAGTTGGTGCAATTGGCAGTATTACCCCCACCATGATTTCGAGCAGATAGGCAAAGGCATCCTACCAGAATTCAGCGATGATAACGAGAAGTATTATTATTATCTGTTTCGTAAGGAGATTGGATAATATTTCCTATTTTTGCGCAAAATTATTTAAACATGAAAAAATACCTTCTGATATTATGGCTACTGACCATCCATATAGTTCTGCAAGCTCAGCAACGAGAAATAAAAGAAACAGTAACTTGTGATCTTGTTCCTAAAAGCTCTAAAACCGTAGTGCCTGCAGCTATGGGAAGTACTCGCTTTGGGGTTCAATCCATGAAGAATGCCATCTATCGGGATTCCATTATCAGGCTTTTTGACAAGATAGAACCTTATCAACAGGACAAAGATACTGCCGTTTTTCAATATTATAGAGCGATATTCGGCAATGATACACTTTGCTATAAAGAACGCAAAACTGTCATCACCACCTCGTATAAGGATAAAACCACATTAGAAGTGGAAAGTCTGAAAGCACCTCATCAGCGGTTTTCGGTGGTCATCGACGGTCTGACAGAAACTGAGATTACTGCATTAAAAGACTCTATGCAGCAGATGAAAACCTCAGACATGCTCTTGAACAACGAGCAGACTTGCATTTTCTATGCTTTGAACTGCTTACTAGATTCTCATGGCATTAATCCCGCTCCTATCATCACACGCAACACCACCTTTACTGATGGCTATCAGCTCAATGAGTTCTTTGACCATATCCTCACACTAAAAGGCAGATATCCGTGCAAAACTAAGGAATTGAGAAAAATGGATTTATCCGATGATTGTATTTTAGTATTCCAAAATGCTCATAAGGAGTTTATCCATGCGGTTTTTTATCGGAAAGACACTAAAGAATATTACACCAAAAATGGTTTTTGGTCGCCTGTCATCCTTACAGACATACGCCCTGTGACAGAACGCTATGGGCGATATGACACTAAAATGGAATTAAGCAAGGAAGGACTCGACATGCAGGCTGATACAGTGCTGGTTTATTGCCTAAATTAAATCTTTTCTTTATTTTTGCAGCATAAAACTAAAATAGCATGGTACTAAACTACATTTGGATAGCATTTTTTGCCATTGCCTTTATCGTGGCACTTTGCAAAACGATATTCCTTGGCGATACGGAGATATTCACCACATTGGTGAACTCTACGTTTGACACGTCAAAGTCGGCCTTTGAGATTTCCTTGGGATTGACGGGACTTCTGGCGTTCTGGTTAGGCATTATGAAAATAGGCGAGAAGAGTGGCATGATCGATGCACTCTCAAGGTTCCTGAGTCCTGTGCTTTGCAAATTGTTCCCAGACATCCCTAAAGGACATCCTGCCCTAGGTTCTATCTTCATGAACCTCAGTGCCAATATGCTTGGATTGGATAATGCTGCTACGCCATTGGGACTCAAGGCAATGGATCAGTTACAAGAACTGAACCCAAAGAAAGATACGGCTACCAATCCGATGATCATGTTCCTAGTTATCAACACCAGTGGATTGATACTGATTCCTATCAGTATTATGATGTATCGCTCGCAGATGGGCGCTGCACAACCCACTGATATCTTCATCCCTACGCTGATCACTACGACTATCTCTACGATGGTGGGTATCACGGTAGTAAGTATCAGTCAGAAAATCAACCTATTCAACAAGGCGATTCTCTCCTTAGTGGCAGGCATCTGTGTGTTTTTCAGCCTTCTTATGTGGCTTTTCGTCACAGTGAGTCGTGAAACCATGGGTACCTACTCTATCTTAGTGGCAAACATCATTCTCTTTGGCATCATCATCCTCTTCATTATCTGGGGTTTGTGGAAGAAAGCCAATGTGTATGACGCATTTATCGAGGGAGCGAAAGATGGTTTCAATACAGCAGTGCGTATCATTCCTTATTTGGTGGCATTCCTCGTAGGCATTGGCGTTTTCCGTGCCTCTGGGGCGATGGATTATTTAGTAAATGGCATTGGATGGTTGGTTGGATTGACGGGTGTTGACACTACTTTCGTGGGGGCTTTACCAACTGCCTTGATGAAATCACTTAGCGGAAGTGGCGCCAATGGCTTGATGATAGACACCATGCAACAATATGGAGCAGATTCATTGGTAGGTAGGATGAGTTGCGTGGTGCGTGGCGCTTCTGATACCACCTTCTATATATTGGCTGTATATTTTGGCAGTGTAGGTATCACCAAGACGCGCAATGCTGTGACATGCGGATTACTGGCAGATTTCTCTGGCATCATCGCAGGTATTATCATCAGTTACTTATTCTTTGCATAAACTATGATTACCTTTCAGACAGAAGATATCGAAATGCCTGCTATTCAGCAAGAACAGGTAAAGGAATGGATCAAGGCAGTGGCTGCTACTTATGGCAAGCGCGTAGGACCTATCTCCTATTTCTTTTGCTCTGATAAGCGCATCTTGGAGGTTAACTTGGAATATCTGCAGCACGATTATTATACAGACATCATCACTTTTGACTATTGCGAGGGCCATAAGTTGAGTGGCGATATCTTCATCAGCCTCGATACTGTGCGTTCAAACGCGGAGATGCTTCATCAGCCTTATGAACAAGAACTGCATCGCGTCATCATTCATGGCATCCTGCACCTCTGTGGCATCAACGACAAAGGTCCTGGTGAACGTGAAATCATGGAGGCTGCAGAAAACAAAGCACTGGAATTACTTAAAACTATCAATATATGAAGAAGATCTTATTTTGCATTCTTGCAGGATTATTAGCAGCCTGCTCCTCAAATAAAGCTGACAAACATTCTGAAGCATATCTTTCAGAGCGTGTCACAGCCATCTATGACGACGTATTCGGAGTGTATAACGAAAACAATACGGCCAATGGTTTAGCCGTTATTGGTCAACGCAACTTCGAGAAAGACTACTGCTCTAAGGACTTCAATGATGTTCTGAAACAAGTGGAGGAGTATGATAAAGAGCATGCTGAGGAAGACGATCTGGGTTATTATGAATCCGATTACTGGATTCAGGGACAAGATTGGGGCGATCTCTCCATGAAAATTGAATCTATCTCTGATCTTAAGGAGAACAGTGCCAAAGTACGCGTCATTATCACCAACTTTGGGGAGGATATACTCGTGGAACTCCCGATGGTCTTCGAGCGTGGAGATTGGTACATCGACAATTTCGTTACTTTCGGAGAGTATGGCTATGATGAGAAATTAGGAATGAAAGAATATATAAGCTATTGATTCTATGAAAAAGTCTATTACCATTTTAGCGCTTTTGGCCTTTATTTGCTTGGGCCTCCAAGCACAAAACAGGCATTTCACCAAGATTACCGTTGCCAGTTGGAACATCGGACACTTTGCTCTTGGTAAATCTGGCGATACCAAACTCACACACGCAGTGCTTGATTTCTATAAGCAAACCTATCGCGCCTATTTCAACGATCTCAATGCTGACATCCTCGCCCTTGTGGAGTATAATCCGCTGATGGTCAATGCCACAGAATCACAAGCTGCTGTGGACGCCCATGAAGCCATCCTCTCCAATTATCGCGACGCTCAGATTGGTCCGAAGTATGATTACAATTGCAATGCCATCTTCAGCAATGGAATCGAGGTGCTGCGCACAGATACCGTATTGTTCTCCAAGATGGTACAGAAGCGCTACTATCTGGTGACCACCATGCGTCTGGATGGTGATATCGTAAAAGTGGTTTCCACGCACTTAGATTGGAATCAAGGTGAGAATGGTGCGCCTTATCGTGCTCTCCAGATTCAAGAACTCATTGAGGCTTTCAAGAATGATAAGTACGTCATCATGTGTGCAGACTGGAACACAAGTAAAAGCGAGGAATTTGACGCCTTTATCGAGGCTGGTTATGATATGGCCAATCATGGCTATTTAGGAGATATCCTTACCTACCCTGCAGGAAGTGCTCCACGTAGCTGTTACGATAATATCATCACGAAAGGCTTTGCACACTCCAACGTGAAAGTTATAAACAATGTGATGCTAAGCGACCATTGTTTGATTAAATCCGACTTGACAAAACTTGTGGAATAAGCAGACAAAGTTTACTAAATAACCACACATTCTTAAATCAGCAGTGGTGATTGTGTAATCATCAGTGGTGATTATGTGATTAACACTGTTGATTACATAGTTACCAGTGCTGATTGACTTTTGTTTCACTTAAAACATGTTTTTAGTAGTACTCTAACAGAGTTTTGCTTCCAGATCTCTGAAGTTTATAAAAAACAGCTTCGATTTTGACCTTCACCTTTCACAAAGAAGTAAAAAGTGTATAATGCAAATAAGAAAACTCTCGTGAAAGGTACGCTTCAATCTTTCACCAACTTTCACGAACTATCATCACAAGTGTGAAGGGTGGTGAAAGGTGGGCGCTGTACCTTCACGGCAATTTATAGATGAAAGACATGCATTTTTTATGTTTTGTGAAAGATGAAAGGAAAAATGAAGATGAAGCCTTATCAGAATAATGCTCTTTACTATTCTACAGAAATAGTTTCACCCTTGGAGAGGATAAATACAGAATACTGCCCGTTTTGCTTGGCAAATCTGAGTGCTGGTATCAATGAATCTTCAGGAAATAAGTGATCACTGTCGAAATAGTACAGGCTATCATCACTATTGAACCATCCACCTACAATGCCATCATGCTTCAAGGCGTGGCGAACTACCTTTTTAAGTTGCTTGCGCGAATGGCAGTTCTGTGTTTCTGCATACCCCACGGATATGCCAGATGTGGGCTCTGTCATGGTGCTGATGTCAAGTGTGAAACCATCAGGATGACCTTGACTGAATTCCCATATCTGGTAAGCAAGTGCAGATATGCTTTGCCCTGCAGGATAACGAATGCTTGAACATGAAGACCATATCGCTACGCTGCAGATAGTCAGAATGACGATAAATAACTTTGTTTGCTTCATATTGATTCGTCTTTTATTTGCCATCTGATGCCTTGGTACTTTTAAATGACACAACCATTACTCACTGCATTGAGCCTTTAGATCATCAGTAACAAGATAGTTTAGAATGAATATGCAAAGGGGCACGGCTAAACCATTGCCGTACCCTCAATGCATTATTACCTATTCTATTATCCGACCCTCAACACTAAAGTTGGCCAAATAACAATTAAGGATTACTCCACAGTTACCTTTTGTATCTTTCCTGCTTTCTTCAGTTTTTCAAACTCTTTCTTTGCCTTCTTCAACTGGGCATTAAATTCATCGTTAGCATGAAGACGAGCCACTACTGCTGCAGAAACCAATCGACCTGCATCCACATCGCTCTGGAAATGGAAACCACTAATCACACGACTTTGTCCCATTTCATACCCACGAATCAGAATGGCATCTTGATTCTCAACATTGATTTCTGCAAGTACCAGCGCTGTTGCCCATCCAATAGCTGTGTGCCCTGAAGGATAAGAGCCATTTGTGCTGAGTCCCCTTTGCGCACCAGGCACAGAGGTATCTTCACTGTAGAACATGTAAGGACGTGGACGCATGTAGTAATTCTTTGCCTCACGCGTAGAGAGATCACCTGCGTCCTCCCTCATTGTCGAGATAAGCTTGTAAATTTCGGGAGTATTTTCCTGACTTATTTCGCAACCAAATGCAGAAGAAAAACTATCAGCACCAGGTGAAGCATCTCTGACTGCCTGCTCACCTCTAGCTGTGGAACGCATCATCTTACCCTTCTTATATTGGGCATCATCCCAAAGGAACTGAATACTGGTAACCTCGGGAGGTGGTGGCAACAACTTCAAACTGCTTGCTACATCTTCATAATTCAGATAATACCTATCAGGATTGGTTCTATGGTCGCGCTCCGTTGAAACCTGCGCATATATACCACATGAAAAACCAGCTAAAAGAAGTAATGACAATACTAATTTCTTCATATTATAATTATATATAGTTAAATCCATTTGATTATTTCCAATTAGTACGGACTTTCATCGTATTCATTTCATCGAAATAAAATGCCATACAAAGATATGTTTTTTTAATAACAGCTCTTGCATAAATGGTATTTATTTTCAGCGAACACTCCGATTTCTTCAACGAATCGGAAAAATGTTGTATCTTTACGGCGTAAAGCTGATATAAATGGAATTTACTTTTGATGTCATAGTGATAGGTGGTGGCCATGCAGGATGCGAAGCTGCCCATGCTGCTGCGCGACTTGGTTCCAAGACGTGCCTTATCACTATGGATATGAACAAGATAGCTCAGATGAGTTGTAATCCTGCCGTTGGCGGTATTGCTAAAGGACAGATTGTGCGTGAGATTGATGCAATGGGAGGAGCAATGGGTATCGTTACCGATAAGACCGCCATACAATTCCGCATCCTCAATCGTTCCAAAGGTCCTGCTATGTGGAGCCCTCGTGCTCAATGCGATCGCAATAAGTTTATCTGGACATGGCGTGAAGTATTGGAGAATACGCCCAATCTGAGCATCTGGCAAGATACAGTGGAAGAGATCATCGTAAAAAACGGTGAAATTCAAGGCGTAAAGACCATTTGGGGAGTAACCATGTGGGCCAAATGTGTGATACTTACAGCAGGAACTTTCCTCAATGGTTTAATGCACATTGGACGTAAGATGGTTGCAGGAGGACGCATTGCAGAACCAGCATCCTACAAGCTCACGGAGTCTATCGCTTCACATGGTATTGGATTTGCACGCATGAAAACTGGTACTCCTGTACGTATCGACGGGCGAAGTGTACACTATGAAGACCTAGAGATTCAGGATGGAGAAGACGATTTTCACAAGTTCTCTTTCTTAGACACCCCACCAAAGCATCTGAAGCAACTCCCTTGTTGGACATGCTACACCAATGACGCTGTACATGAAGTGCTCCGTAAAGGACTACCAGATTCTCCTCTTTATAATGGACAGATTCATAGCATCGGACCACGTTATTGTCCAAGCATTGAAACCAAGATAGTCACTTTTCCAGATCGTGATCATCACCAATTATTTTTAGAACCCGAAGGAGAAACTACACGGGAGCTCTACTTGAACGGTTTCTCTTCTTCGCTTCCTATGGAGATTCAAATAGAAGCACTGAAGCAGATCCCTGCTTTTCGAGATTTGGTGGTCTATCGTCCTGGATATGCTATTGAATATGATTTCTTTGACCCTACTCAATTGTTGCACTCTTTAGAGTCTAAAGTCATCAAACATCTGTTTTTTGCAGGACAAGTGAATGGAACAACTGGCTATGAAGAAGCAGCTGGACAAGGATTGGTGGCTGGCATTAATGCTCATCGTTGCTGCAACGGAAGTGAGCCATTAGTACTGGCAAGAGATGAGGCATACATCGGTGTTTTGATCGACGACTTGGTAACAAAAGGAGTGGATGAGCCTTACCGTATGTTCACTTCCAGAGCAGAATATCGCATTCTCCTGCGAATGGATGATGCAGACATGCGCCTTACAGAGAGATCCTGGGAACTTGGTTTGGTCGATGCCCATCGACACGAACTGTTAGTGAAGAAGAAAGAGGCGATAACTCGTATCCTTGATTTCGCATCCAATTACTCCATTCATCCAAACGATATCAATGGATTGCTGGAAACTTGGGGAACCACCCCACTCCGTCATGGATGCAAACTCAAAGACCTTATCATCCGTCCGCAAATCACCCTTAAGCAAACAGCAGAAGTTATTCCTGAATTCCAGCAACTTCTTGATTCTATTACGGAACGTAAAGAAGAAATAATCGAAGCTGCTGAAATACAGATAAAGTATGAAGGGTATATAGGAAGAGAGAGACTGATGGCCAACAAACTTACGCGATTAGACTCCATAAAAATCAAAGGAAAATTTGATTACAACAGCATACAGTCTTTATCTACTGAAGCCCGTCAGAAACTTACGAAAATTGATCCTGAGAACATCGGACAAGCAAGTAGAATTCCAGGGGTTTCACCAAGCGATATCAATGTATTGTTGGTATTGTCAGGCAGATAGCAACATTTTGTTTCACGTGGAACATTAATAATAACAACTATGACTAAAGAAGATTTAATCAAGAATTTAAGAACGGTTCCAGACTTCCCAATTAAGGGAATCTTATTCTATGATGTAACAACCTTATTCAAACAACCAGATGTGCTCAAGGGATTGGCCGACAATATGTATGAACTTTATAAAGACAAAGGAATCACAAAGGTGGTAGGCATAGAGTCACGTGGTTTCATCATGGCTCCTATCCTTGCAACCAGATTGAATGCCGGATTTGTACCAATCCGCAAACCTGGCAAGTTGCCTGCAGAAACTATTGAAGCCAGCTATGAAAAGGAATATGGAAAAGACACCATACAGATGCACAAGGATGCCATTTCTGAAGAAGATGTCGTGCTAATCCACGATGATCTTCTTGCAACAGGAGGTACAATGAAAGCTGCCTGTGAATTAGTGAAACAATTGCATCCAAGAAAAGTGTATGTAAACTTCATCATCGAGTTGAAAGACTTAAAGGGTCGCGAGATCTTCGATAAGGACATTGAAATTGATACCATTCTTTCTCTTTAAGCACTATGGAAAAACGAGCTGGCGAAGAACGATTAAACTATCTCAAGACCATTGTTGACCGCCTTCCAGAGGAGCCTGGAAGCTATCAATATTGGGATGAGACAGGAACTATCATCTACGTTGGTAAGGCAAAGAACTTGAAGAAAAGAGTAGCATCTTATTTCAATAAGAACCAAGAATCGATCAAGACAAGGATGCTTGTCAGCAAGATTCAAGACATTAGTTACACCACTGTACATACAGAAGAAGATGCACTAAATCTGGAAAATAAGCTTATCAAGAAATACAAACCACGCTACAATGTGATGCTGAAGGATGACAAAACCTATCCTTCCATTGCCATTCCAGAGACACCATTTCCGAGAATCTATAAAACTCGCCAAACAGACAAAAAGCATGTGACATATTACGGACCATATACCTTTGTTGGCGCACTGAACAATGTGATGGGACTGATTAAACACCTCTACCCTCTTCGCACATGCAATTTGAATCTGACGAAAGAAAACATTGAAGCAGGCAAGTTTAAGGTTTGTTTGGAATATCACATGGGTAATTGTAAAGGACCATGCATAGGAAAGCAGAGTGAAGAGGAGTACATGAAGAACGTTGAGGAAGTGCGAGAAATATTAAAAGGAAACACGCGCAAACTAGAAAATTATTTTTTGCTAACTATGAAAAAATTGGCAGAGGAACTTCGTTTCGAAGAAGCGGAGGTTCTAAAGCAACGACTCCTCACGCTTCAGAACTTCAATGCCAAATCGGAAGTGGTGAATTATCACATGGATAATATCGATGTATTCTCCATCGAAGAAGACGAAGAGCACAAATCTGCCTTCATCAATTTCATGCATGTTAAAAATGGATGCATTAACCAATCGTTTACATTCGAGTATAAAAGACGATTGGACGAGACCCCTGAAGAATTACTGACACTAGGTATTTCAGAAATGCGCGAACGCTTTGGAAGTAAGGCTAAAGAAATCATCGTACCATTCCACGTGGAAATGGAAATGAATAACGCCACTTTCACAGTACCTGTGAGAGGAGACAAAAAGAAATTGTTGGATCTTTCTATTCTCAACGTCAAAGAATACAAGAAAGACAGGATACAACAAGAGGAAAAATTAAATCCTGAACAACGTGCAGTCAGATTGCTTAAAGAACTGCAGGATTTACTGCATCTAGAGAAACTACCTATCCGCATAGAATGTTTTGACAACTCCAATATACAAGGAGCAAATCCTGTAGCAGGATGTGTGGTTTTCATAAAAGGAAAACCCTCTAAAAACGACTACCGGAAATACAATATCAAAACGGTAATTGGTCCCGATGACTATGCTTCTATGCGTGAAGTGGTTTATAGGAAATATGCCAGAGCCATTGAAGAAGAAACTCCCCTACCCGATCTAATCATTACAGATGGCGGAAAGGGACAAATGGGTATTGTGAAGGAGGTATTGGATGAGTTAAAGTTGGACATACCCATTGCAGGATTAGCAAAGGACGATAAACATCGTACCAACGAATTACTATTTGGCTTCCCTCCTCAAACCATAGGAATGAAGCAAGATTCTGCCCTTTTCCATCTGCTCACACGCATTCAAGACGAAGTGCATCGTTTTGCCATCACTTTCCATCGAGAAAAGCGAAGTAAGCATCAAATTAGTTCAGAATTGGATAATATCAAAGGTATCGGAACGAAAACGAAAGAAACCCTGCTTAAGCACTTCAAAAGCGTAAAGCGCATCAAAGAAGCAGATAAGGAAAGTATTGCAGAAGTCATTGGAAACGCAAAAGCAGGTATTATTAAAGCATATTTTGATAACAATATAGTAAGCAAACTATCATGAGAGCAGTCATACAAAGAACCCAAAGGGCATCTGTCACCATAGATGGAGTATGTAAATCAAAAATTGGGAAAGGATTATTGGTACTCATTGGCGTAGAGGAACAAGATAACGAAGAAGATATCGCTTGGCTTACCAAAAAGATCGTAAATTTGCGTATCTTTGACGATGAGAATGGAGTGATGAATAAATCTGTGAAAGACGTAGAAGGTGAGATTCTCGCCATCAGTCAGTTCACACTCTTCGCATCGACAAAGAAAGGTAATCGCCCTTCTTATCTGCGTGCAGGGAAGCATGAAATCACCGTTCCGCTTTACAACAAATTCTGCCAAACCTTGGAGCAAGAACTTGGGAACCCCATTGGAACTGGTGAATTTGGCGCTTATATGGAAGTTGAACTTATCAATGACGGACCAGTTACCATCTGCATTGATACTAAAAATAAAGAATAATATGACCATAGAAGAGGCTCAGAAAACTGTTGACGAATGGATAAAGACCTATGGCGTACGCTATTTCAGCGAACTGACCAATATGGCTGTTCTCACAGAAGAAGTTGGCGAATTAGCACGTGTAATGGCACGGAAGTATGGCGACCAGTCTTTTAAAGTCGGCGAGAAAGACAACATGGAAGAAGAAATGGCCGATGTACTTTGGGTGCTTATTTGTTTAGCTAACCAAACAGGAGTAAATCTTACAGAAGCATTCCAGAAAACCATCGAGAAAAAGACCAAAAGAGATAAGGAAAGACATATAAATAACTCAAAACTGCAATAATATGGAAGCATTGAATATCCAAAGAGAACAAAGCAAATATGAGCAGGCATTAGCCAAATATCCTACGAAACTGGACGATGAAGAAATAAAGAAAGAAGTGGCTAACCTTCTTTCTGAAAAGGTGGAGGAAAACAACACACTGGAAGTAAAGAAACTCCTCTTCAATTGCATTGATCTCACAACGCTTAAAGAGACGGACAATGATGAGAGTGTCATGAAATTCACGCAGAAAGTGAATAGTTTTGATGAAGAGCATCCAGATATGAAGAATGTGGCTTCCATCTGTATATATCCCTGTTTTGCTGAAATCGTGAAAGACACCTTGGAAGTAGAAGATGTACATATCACTTGCGTATCTGCAGGTTTTCCATCTTCACAAACATTTCCAGAAGTTAAGATGGTGGAAACAAGCCTTGCGCTTAAAGACGGAGCAGATGAGATAGATATCGTGTTGTCTGTTGGCAAATTCTTAGCAGGCGACTATGAAACTATGTGTGATGAGATTGAAGAAATCCGCGATGTATGTGGCGATAACCACACGTTGAAGGTAATCTTGGAAACTGGAGCACTGAAAACAGCTGAAAACATCAAAAAAGCTTCTATTCTAGCTATGTATTCAGGAGCAGATTTCATCAAGACATCTACAGGAAAGATTGGCATTTCAGCTACTCCAGAAGCGGCATATGTGATGTGCAAGGCTATCAAGGAATACCATGAACTTACAGGCAGAAAAGTTGGTTTTAAACCCGCAGGTGGCATTAGTAATGTAAACGATGCATTGGTTTATTATACCATCGTGAAGGAAGTATTAGGAGAAGAATGGCTGAATAACTCCTATTTCCGTTTAGGAACCAGTCGTTTAGCCAATTATCTTTTGAGCGATATCTTTGGAGAAGAAGTAAAGATTTGGTAAGAGGTTTTTACTTCTCTCTTCCAATAACATAATCAAGAAACGCAAGCAAGGAAGTCTTAACATCTGAAGTTGGGACTTCCTTTATTAATTCCTGAGCGTTAAGACGATAATTGTCCATCACTTGCTCAGCATATTGGATACCCCCCTCTTCGATTGCAAATTGAATCAATCCATTGATTTCATCAGAAGTAGCAGTTCCTTCTTTAACCTTAGCAGCAATTGAGTGTGCTTTTAAATCTTTGGATTTATTCAATGCATAAAGGACAGGAAGTGTAAGTTTTCCTTCACACATATCATTTCCTGTAGGCTTTCCAAGTTGTTTACTATCAGCGGTATAGTCGAATATGTCATCTTTAATTTGGAAACAAAGGCCGATGTATTCACCATATTGACGCATCATTTCCACTTCTGCAGGAGATGCTCCTGCAGAAATAGCGCCAACAGAGGAACAAGCCTCAAAAAGAACAGCCGTTTTCTTGCGAATCACATCGAAATATACCTCATATGAATGCTCTTCAGTGGCATTATTATGAAGTTGAAGAATCTCTCCATCTGCTAAATCGCGTCCAATACTGAAGACAATCTCCATGATTTTCAGGTTTTTGGTCTTGTGAACTTCCAACAAACCTGTTGCCAACATAAAATCTCCAGAAAGGACTGCCACTTTATTGGAAAAAGCAGCATTGACAGATGGTTTTCCGCGACGCTCATCACTCTCATCCACCACATCATCATGCACCAAACTGGCATTATGAAGCAGTTCCAAAGCAACAGCAGCATGCATGGCTTCTACAGTCACCTTACCAAACAATTTCGCTGTAAGCAATACCAGCATTGGCCTCATCTTCTTTCCAGAAGTCTGCAATACATGCTCCAATACCTGATTCAACAAGGGATTGGAACTTTGGAGAGAAGTATTGAAAACCTTTAGAAACTGTTCTCTTTCTTCACTAATAGGAGCTAATATGACTGACTTAAAATCCATTATCTACTTTTTAGCGATACAAAAGTAATAATAAAACTCGTAATTGCCCATTTTTTTGTAACTTTACCAAGAATTATTATGCTACAACGATGAAAACAGCTGATAAACTCTTCCTTTTAGATGCTTATGCGCTTATATATAGGGCATATTATGCACTAATCAAAAGTCCCAGAATTAACTCCAAAGGTATGAATACCTCTGCTATAATGGGGTTTGTAAACACATTGGAGGAAGTGCTGAATAAGGAGAAACCCACACACATAGGCATCGCTTTCGATCCTTCTGGACCTACTTTCCGTCATGAACTTTTTGAGCAATATAAGGCACAACGAGAAGAAACACCAGAGGTTATCCGTCAATCTGTTCCCATCATCAAGGAGATTATCAAAGCCTATAATATCCCCATTTTAGAGGTAAAAGGCTATGAAGCGGATGATGTTATCGGCACTTTGGCAACGAAAGCTGGGAAAGAAGGCATCACCACTTATATGCTGACACCTGATAAGGATTATGGCCAATTAGTGAGTGATAATGTTTTCATGTATCGACCAAAACACAGTGGTGGATACGAAGTTATGGGCATTAATGAAGTGAAGGAAAAGTTCGGCATCGAGGATACCAAACAAGTGATCGATTTTCTGGGATTGATGGGAGATGCTTCTGATAATATTCCTGGATGTCCTGGTGTCGGAGAGAAAACTGCGCAGAAACTGATTGCTGAATTTGGAAGTGTGGACAATCTGCTTCAGCATACCGATCAACTAAAGGGAGCACTAAAGACTAAGGTCGAGGAGAATGTAGATATAATAAAGTTGTCGTATTTCCTTGCTACCATCAAACGAGATGTACCTATTGAGCTTGATATGGATGCTCTCAAAACAGTAGCACCAAATCTGGAGGAGATAAAACGACTGTTTGGCGAATTGGAATTTCGTACATTATATAATAAGGTGGCGGAAAGAAATGCGGGCACTCCCCTACCCTCACCTTCCGCAGCACCATCGATGGGTGATCTTTTCGGAGGACCACTCTTCGAACAACCAAGTGTCGAAAACCAAAAATCAGCTCCTGTTCAAGGCGATTTGTTTGCGATATTTCCGTCCGAGGGTCAAGGAAACGCAGAAAATTCGATTCTCGCGAGCTTAAATTCTTCAGATTTTGACTATCAACTCGTTGATTCTGAGGAAGGAAGAGCCGAAATTCTGCAAAAACTTTTGTCAGCAAAAATCGTCGCAATAGATACAGAAACCACCAATACAGAGCCAATGAAGGCAGAATTGGTGGGCATGAGCTTCAGCGATGCAGAAAATCGCGCTTACTATGTTCCTGTGCCTTCGAATGAGGAGGAAGCTCGAAAAATAGTCGAGACCTTCAAGCCACTTTTCGAGAATGAGGAAATTTTGAAGATTGGTCAGAACATCAAGTACGACATCATCGTGCTTGGTCAATATGGTGCGGAAGTGAAAGGTCCCCTATTCGACACCATGCTCGCGCACTATGTTCTGCAACCAGAACTTCGCCACAATATGGATTACCTTGCGGAAGTCTATCTCCACTACAAGACCATCCATATCGACGAGTTGATTGGTCCTAAGGGAAAGAACCAAAAGAGCATGCGCGACCTTCCTCCTTCCGAAGTGTATAAGTACGCTTGCGAGGATGCGGATGTCACCCTTAAGCTTTACCATATTCTGAAAGACGAACTGAAGAAGTACAATGTGGAGGATTTGTTCTATCAGATCGAGATGCCATTGGTGCCTGTCTTGGCAAATATGGAAAGTAACGGAGTGTTGATAGATACAGAATCACTGAAACAGACATCTGTGCAATTCACCAAACGGATGGAAGAAATAGAGCGCGAGATTTATGAATTGGCAGGACAGTCGTTCAACATCAGTTCTCCAAAACAAGTAGGCGACATTCTCTTCGAGAAACTGCACTTGTTGGAGAAACCTAAAAAGACAAAGACAGGGCAATATGTCACCAATGAAGAAATCTTGCAAAGTCTGCGCAACAAACACGAGATCGTTGGAAAAATCCTTGATTACAGAGGACTGAAGAAACTCCTTGGTACCTATGTAGACACCCTACCCCTTCTGATTAATCCGAAGACTGGACGCATACATACCTCATTCAATCAGGCAGTTACGGCCACAGGACGATTAAGTTCCAGCGATCCGAATTTGCAGAATATCCCTATTCGTGACGAGGATGGAAAGGAGATTCGCAAAGCCTTTATCCCCGATCCTGGATGTGAGTTCTTCTCTGCAGATTACTCACAGATAGAGCTGCGCATCATGGCACATCTCAGTGGCGATGCCAATATGATCGATGCTTTCCAGCATGGCTATGATGTGCATGCAGCGACAAGTGCGAAGATTTATAAAGTGCCTATCGAAGAAGTGACAAAGGATATGCGACGAAAAGCCAAGACAGCCAATTTTGGCATTATCTATGGTATTTCCGTCTTTGGATTGGCAGAACGTATGAACGTGGAACGCAAAGAAGCTAAAGAACTCATCGATGGCTACTTCGAGACCTATCCGCAAATCCAAGATTACATTGAGCAAAGCAAGCAATTTGCGAAAACTCATGGCTATGTGGAAACCATCTTCCATCGCAAACGCTACTTGCCAGATATCAATTCACACAATGCTACTGTGCGCGGATATGCAGAGCGAAATGCCGTAAATGCACCTATTCAAGGAAGTGCTGCTGATATCATCAAAGTGGCGATGGCACGTATCTATCAGCGCTTAAAAAGTAACAATCTGAAAGCGAAGTTGCTTCTTCAAGTGCATGATGAATTGAATTTCAGCGTACCTACTGAGGAAAAGGCAATTGTGGAAAAGATAGTAAGCGAGGAAATGGAGCAGGCATACTTGATGAAAGTGCCATTAAAAGTAGAGTTTGGATGGGGAGAAAATTGGTTGGAAGCACATTAAAGTTACAGATAGTAAGCCTCGTTTTCGAGAAAAAAGACAAAATTTGACATTTTAATAGAAATTTTTTCAAGAAAAAGTTGTTTGTATCAAAATTGGTTGTAACTTTGCATCGCATTTGAGCGAAACAAGCTTACATAATGTAAGCAATAAACTGATTCCAACTTATATCATAATCTATACTCTTTAAAACATCAGAAAAGGTCAGAACGTTCGTTTCTGGCCTTTTTTATTTCTATTGTTCCACGCAACCAATCTAAAGATTAGAACAATGACAAAAAGGCCTTAATATGGAGGATTATTTCTCTAGTTAGAAAAAATTTTTTTCCTCGTTAGAAAAATAATTTTTCTGTGTGTAGGAACAAATTTTCCATAACGAAGGAATTTTGACAGCAGAATTAGAACAATTATAATATCGTGGAACATTTTATAGAAAGTGTGGATTTTTTGATTATATTTGTAACGAAAAACAAAATCGCAAAAAATGATAGAAGAAGAAAAACACATCGTCTTGAAAAGAACCTGGTATGACCGGATACTCGAGATCCTTTCATGGGGGAGTTTGCTTTATGGATTGCTGCCATTATGGTTATACAGCAAAATACCAGAAACAGCAAAGATTCCAATAAGTTGGATGATGAATGGAGAAGTAAGGAAATGGGGAGATAAGAAAACCATACTGATAATCGTTTTCTTGACTATTGGTATTTTCCTGTTACTCCTTTTCTTGGAGCGAAACTATAAATCCTTGAATTATCCAGTGAAAATCACTGAGCAAAATCGCATTCCTCTATTTCGTGAAGGAGTGAGATTGGCTCGTGAACTTCGTTTTCTGGGAACATTTTTTGGAGCATTCCTAGCAAACATGATATGCTATACCGCTCTTGAAAACCCTATTCCTAATAGTCATTACATCCTGATCTTAATTGTAATTGCCCTTTTTGTTTCTACCGTTTACCACATTTTTAAGATGTACAAAGAAAGATAAGATTTTTTTCACTATCTTCGCACATTATTTATAAATAGAAACTGAATATGGCATTACAATGTGGTATAGTTGGTTTGCCGAATGTGGGTAAATCAACACTTTTCAATTGTCTTTCTAGCGCAAAGGCACAAGCAGCAAATTTCCCTTTCTGCACCATAGAACCTAATGTGGGAGTCATCACGGTTCCTGATGAACGACTTGGCAAATTGGCAGAATTGGTGCATCCTGGACGCATAGTACCTGCCACGGTGGAAATCGTGGATATCGCTGGTCTTGTGAAAGGTGCCAGTAAGGGTGAGGGATTGGGCAATAAGTTCCTTGCCAATATTCGTGAAACGGATGCCATTATCCATGTGCTTCGTTGCTTCGACGATGGCAATGTGACGCATGTGGATGGTACCATAAACCCTGTGCGCGATAAGGAAATCATTGATACAGAACTGCAACTGAAGGACTTGGAGACAGTGGAAAGTCGCATCCAGAAAGTGCAGAAGATGGCCACTACTGGTGGCGATAAGGATGCCAAGATCACTTATGGGGTGCTGATGAAATACAAGGAGGCTTTGGAACAAGGAAAATCGGCTAGAACAGTGGAATTTGATACCAAAGACGAACAGACAGCTGCCAAAAACCTCTTCCTTCTGACCTCAAAACCCGTACTTTATGTGTGCAATGTAGATGATGCAAGTGCAGTGAATGGCAACCATTATGTAGATGAAGTTCGCGAAGCGGTGAAGGACGAAAATGCTGAGATTCTGGTGATTGCAGCAAAGACAGAAGCAGATATCGCAGAATTGGAAACCTACGAAGATCGACAGATGTTCCTCGAAGAACTGGGATTGAAAGAATCTGGTGTGAATCGTCTCGTGAAGACAGCCTTCCATATGCTGAATCTGGAAACCTTCATTACTGCTGGTGAGATGGAAGTGAAGGCGTGGACCTATCGAAAAGGGTGGAAGGCTCCGCAATGCGCAGGTGTCATTCATACCGATTTTGAGAAAGGCTTTATCCGTGCGGAAGTCATTAAGTATGAGGATTATATCCACTATGGCAGTGAGGCGGCAGTACGTGAAGCTGGTAAGCTGAATGTGGAAGGAAAGGACTATGTAGTACAAGATGGCGACATCATGCACTTTAGATTTAATGTCTAAAATAACTGAAATACTGAAATTGAAATTGAGATAATGAAAGCACTTTTATTGTATATCAACTGGAATCCAGATCCTGTATTCCTGAACATTGCAGGCAATTTCTCCATCCGTTATTACGGATTGCTGTGGGTAGTAGGCATCTTATTGTCGTATCTGATGGTGCGCCAACAATACATCGATCGTAAAATCGATGAGAAGAAATTCGATCCCTTGTTCTTCTATTGCTTCTTTGGCATGATCATTGGTGCCCGTTTGGGACATTGCCTTTTCTATGAGCCCGAGTACTACATGAATCATGTGGCGGAGATGTTCCTTCCAGTAAAATTCCTGCCAGATGGCGGATGGAAATGGATTGGTTATCAAGGACTTGCCAGTCATGGTGGTACACTCTGCTTGATCATTGCCTTGATCCTTTATAGCAGAAAATACAAGATACACATTGTGGATATCTTCGATATCATCGCCATTGCCACACCTATCTGCGCCTGCTGTATCCGTTTGGCCAACTTGATGAATTCGGAGATTATCGGAAAACCTACAGATGTGCCTTGGGCTTTCATATTCGAAAGGGTAGATATGGTGCCTCGTCATCCAGCACAGCTCTATGAAGCAATGGCTTATTTCCTCTTCTTCATCATCATGGTGGTGCTTTACAAGAAGCTGAAAACCTATAAGCGTGGCTTCTTTTTTGGGTTAGTGCTCACAGAAATCTTCGTTTTCCGCTTCTTTATCGAATTCTTGAAGGAAGACCAAGTGGCATTTGAAGAAGGGATGACCTTCAATATGGGACAACTTCTTAGCATTCCGTTTGTTATTATCGGCATTTATTTCATGTGCATCTATAAAGGTAAACGCATGCGAATGGATGTGCTGGAAGAAGTGAAGGATTAAGGATGAAAAAGGAGTTTTACAGCTATTACGGCTTCGTGTGGATGATATTGGGATTCATCAATGTGCTGATGATTCTCTTAGCAGATGAGCATACCAGTCGACTTCGTTTCTGGCTCTATGTAGTAGCTGCTTGTTTTTTCTTTGCATTGAGCATACACCATTACATCAAATACAAAAAGTTATGAAAGAAAACAAAGTAATTATCCGTGTGATTAAGTTTTTATCCGTTTTGATGTTTATCTGCGGATTGGCATTAATTATAGATGCATTGACTACTCTAATAGGAGAGGGGAGTGGTCTCGTGGATTGGATTTATTTATTTGGTGGGGCTTGGTTTATCTTCCAATCATGTTACTTCTTTTTTGTGGAAGTGAAGAAACGTAAAGAAAAAGAAAATAATAAGGAATCATGAAAAAGTTTTTTAATTTATATTTACTATTTCCAATCTATATCATTGGATTTATAGCGGCTACGTATGATTTCTTCTTTTATGAAGGAAGAAGTTCGTGGCACAGTGCTTTTTATGCGCTTATCTTCTTAGGAGCAGCATGGTCAAAGTTCGATGATTACAGAAAACAAAAGGAATTAGAGCAGAAAAAGCAGCAATATTCAGAAAAATAACGTAATTTTGCAAGCGTTTTTAAATTAGATAGGTATTATGGAATACAATTTCAGGGAAATCGAGAAAAAATGGCAAAAACGTTGGGTAGACAACCAAACGTATAAGGTAATAGAAGATGAGAACAAGCAGAAGTTCTATGTGCTCAACATGTTTCCTTATCCATCAGGAGCAGGATTGCATGTGGGACATCCTCTGGGATACATTGCATCTGACATCTATGCACGTTACAAACGTCTGCAGGGTTTCAATGTACTGAACCCAATGGGCTATGATGCTTATGGACTTCCTGCAGAGCAATACGCCATTCAAACTGGTCAGCACCCTGCCATTACTACCGTCAATAACATCAATCGCTATCGCTCTCAGCTCGATAAGATTGGCTTCTCTTTCGATTGGGATAGGGAAGTGCGCACATGTGATCCTATCTATTATAAATGGACACAATGGGCTTTCCAGAAGATGTTCGAGAGTTTCTATTGCAACAGGTGCCAAATGGCGCAACCAATCTCTGAATTGGTGAAACATTTTGAAAAGAAAGGTACAGAAGGTCTGGATGTGGCTTGTACAGAGGAAATTAGCTTCACTGCTGCAGAATGGAATGCCAAGAGCGAGAAAGAAAAGCAGGAAACGCTGATGAACTACCGCATTGCCTATCTGGGAGAAACCATGGTGAATTGGTGCCCTAAACTTGGTACCGTACTTGCCAACGATGAGGTGGTAGAAGGTCTTTCTGTACGTGGTGGTTATCCTGTGGAGCAGAAAAAGATGCGCCAATGGTGCCTTCGTACGTCAGCTTATGCACAGCGTCTGCTTGATGGATTGGACGTAATCGATTGGACAGATTCCCTGAAGGAAACACAGCGCAACTGGATTGGTCGCTCTGAAGGTGCAGAAGTGCAATTCAAAGTGAAAGACAGCGACATGGAATTTACCATATTCACTACGCGTGCAGATACCATGTATGGCGTGACCTTCATGGTATTGGCACCAGAAAGTGAGTTGGTTCCTCAAGTGACTACTGAAGCACAAAAAGCTGAAGTAGAAACTTACCTTGACAGAACGAAGAAAAGAACTGAAAGAGACAGAATAGCAGATCGCAGTGTAACGGGTGTATTCTCTGGCAGTTATGCCATCAATCCGTTTACTGGTGAAGCCGTACCTATTTGGATAAGCGATTATGTATTAGCTGGCTATGGAACAGGCGCCATCATGGCCGTTCCTGCACATGATAGTCGTGACTATGCGTTTGCAAAACACTTCAATCTGCCTATCGTTCCATTGGTGGAAGGCTGTGATGTCAGTGATGAGAGCTTTGATGCCAAGGAAGGCATTGTATGCAACTCTCCAAAGAGTGGGGTAGAGCCTTATTGCGACCTCAACCTTAATGGTTTGACCATCAAGGAAGCCATTGCTGCTACGAAGAAATACGTGAAGGAGCATCATTTGGGACGCGTGAAAGTGAATTATCGTCTGCGTGATGCCATCTTCTCTCGTCAGCGCTATTGGGGAGAACCATTCCCAGTATACTACAAAGACGGTATGCCTTACATGATTCCTGCAGAGTGTCTGCCTTTGGAACTTCCTGAGATTGATGAATATAAGCCAACTGAAACAGGTGAACCTCCATTGGGACGCGCCACTAAATGGGCTTGGGATGAAGTGAATAAGCAAGTGGTGGAGAATGCGAAGATCGACAATAAGACCATATTCCCATTGGAACTGAGCACTATGCCTGGTTTTGCTGGTTCCAGCGCTTATTATCTGCGCTATATGGATCCTAAGAACGAGGAAGCTCTGGTTTCTCAGAAAGCTGACCATTATTGGAAGAACGTAGATCTCTATGTAGGTGGTACGGAGCATGCTACTGGTCACTTGATTTATTCTCGTTTCTGGAATAAGTTCTTGAAAGACATCGGTGTTTCTGAAATGGAAGAACCATTCATGAAGTTGGTTAATCAAGGTATGATTCAAGGACGAAGCAACTTTGTCTATCGCATCAAGAATACCAATACCTTCGTATCTCTGGGTTTGAAGGATCAGTATGATGTCACACCTATCCATGTAGATGTAAACATCGTCAGCAACGATATCTTGGATATTGAAGCTTTCAAGAATTGGAATCCAGAGTATAAGACGGCTGAATTTATCCTGGAAAATGGCAAGTATATCTGCGGATGGGCCATTGAGAAGATGAGTAAATCCATGTTCAATGTGGTGAATCCTGATATGATTGTCGAAAAGTATGGTGCAGATACACTGCGTATGTATGAGATGTTCCTTGGTCCTGTGGAGCAATCCAAGCCTTGGGATACCAATGGTATCGATGGTGTACACCGTTTCTTGAAGAAATTCTGGACGCTTTTCTACGATCGTAACGACAATTTCTTAGTAACTGACGAAGAACCTACTAAGGAAGAACTAAAATCACTCCACAAGCTGATTAAGAAGGTGACAAGCGATATTGAACAGTTCTCATACAATACCAGCATCAGTGCTTTCATGATTTGTGTGAACGAACTCTTTACCATGAAGTGCAGCAAGAAAGCTGTTTTGGAACCATTTGTGATTACATTGGCACCTTTTGCTCCTCATATTGCTGAAGAACTTTGGAGCATTCTTGGACATGAGACTTCTGTATGCGATGCACAGTGGCCTGCTTACAACGAAGATTACCTGAAGGAAAACACTATCAATTATACTATTTCATTCAACGGAAAAGCTCGTTACAACAAGGAGTTTGCCATCGATGCTACGAAGGAAGCCATTGAAAAGGAAACCATTGCAGATGAGCGTTCTGAAAAATGGATGGAAGGTAAGCAAGTGGTGAAAGTAATTGTAGTTCCAAATAAAATCGTTAACATTGTCGTTAAATAATGATGACATTACACAAGCCTACTAAGGCAGACATTATAGCAGAGATCAAGGATATGTTTTTCATTACCCTTGGTCTTTGTTGCTATGCCATCGCATGGGCAGCTTTCATGTTGCCTTACCAAATCACTACTGGTGGTACAACAGGTATTGGCGCTATTATCTTTTACGCAACTGGATTTCCTATTCAGACAACCTATTTTATCATCAATGCCATCCTTATTTTATTTGCCATTAAATTTTTAGGATTTAAATTCACATTAAGAACTAGTTATAGCATCGTTTTATTGACATTCTTACTTTGGTGGTTCCAAAAACTTATCAATGGCGAAGATGGCATTCCTCCATTAATTCTTGGTGAAGGTCAGGAATTTATGGCTTGTATTATTGGTGCTGTTATCTGTGGTTTTGGTTTAGGTATTGTCTTTAATGCCAATGGAAGTACAGGTGGAACGGATATCATCGCTGCCATAGTAAATAAGTACAAGGATGTAAGTTTAGGACGTATGATACAAATCTGCGACCTTATTATCATTGGTTCTTGTTACTTTGTATTCTATGATCTAAAACGCGTCATTTTCGGTTTGGTAACTTTATTCATTATTGGTTATGTTCTCGATTATGTGGTAAATGGTGCCCGTCAAGCTGTTCAATTCTTTATATTCTCTAAAGAATACAAGAAAATTGCTGATCATATCAATAAAGATACACATAGAGGTGTTACTGTATTAGATGGTACTGGATGGTATAAGAAACAACCAGTGAAAGTACTTGTTGTAATGGCATATAAGAAACAGTCAGTAGAAATTTTCCGTCTTATAAAAAGCATAGATCCAAATGCTTTTGTCTCACAAAGTGCTGTCATTGGTGTATTTGGAGAAGGATTCAATCAGATTAAAGCTAAAGTCAAGAAAGACAATAAACAAGAACCTATTGTATTAGATGGTCAAATGATTTCAGAATAATAAGCATGAAGAAAATAGTATTTGCAACCAATAATAAAAATAAAATACGTGAAGTACGTGAGATTCTTGGTAATCAGATCGAAATATTAAGTCTGGAAGAAATAGACTGTCATGAAGATATTCCTGAGACTTCAGATACCATTGAAGGTAATTCAAAACAAAAAGCAACTTACATAGCTGATAAATACCATATAGATTGTTTTGCTGACGATACAGGCTTAGAAATAGAAGCACTTAATGGTGCTCCTGGAGTGTATTCTGCGCGTTATGCTGGTATGGAAAAAGGAGCTGGACATAACCGTAGAAAAGTGCTAGATGAAATGAAAGATAAAGAAAATCGTAAAGCTCGTTTTCGTACAGCCATCTATTTAATCATCAATGGTAAGCATCATTTATTTGAAGGCATAATAAATGGTAGTATTACTTATGCTGAACGTGGATTAGGAGGCTTTGGATATGATTCTATCTTTGTACCTGAAGGCTATGATAAGACTTTTGCAGAATTAGGAGATGAAGTAAAGAATAAAATAAGTCATCGTGCTATTGCTATTCAGAAATTAATAAAGTTTCTTCTTACCAATTAATAAACACTCTATACATTAATATATTCTTTAGTTTAAAAAATAAGAAAAAATAAAATGTATAATATACTTAGTGGTTCATTTAGTGTATAACTTTTTTATTTTTTTCTTGCTTTTAAAGTTATTAATAATGTAGAGATAAATAGTAATTACTTATTAACTATTTTATAAAATATAAAATACTATCATTATTATCATTTTTTTTTAATTATTATTATTACTTATCAACAATGGTTGAAATATATATGATGGGATATTTTTATAGTGTTTAAATGTTGATTAGATGATTAATATTTGTGTAAAAATAAATCATAGTTTTTGAGATAATTATTTGGAAAATAGAATGAAGTATCGTTATAGCTATGTATTTGAATAATGCAAATAAAAAACTTATTTTTATTTCAACATTTTATTCACAAGTTATCAACAGTTATTCACATATAAATAAACATAGATAGAAAAATGCGAAAATTAAAGGTTACAGAATTAAATAGAATATCTGTAGAAGAATTTAAAGAGGCTGAAAAATTGCCTTTAATCGTTGTATTGGATAATGTAAGGAGTCAATACAATGTAGGATCTGTTTTTCGTACTTCAGATGCTTTTCGCGTAGAATGTATTTATTTATGTGGTATTTCTGCTACTCCTCCACATCAGGAAATTCATAAAACGGCACTTGGTGCAGAAGATACAGTGAATTGGGAATATTTTAAGGATACAAAAGAAGCTATTTTAAAATTAAAGTCAGATGGTTATTACATTTTTTCCATCGAACAAGTAGAGGGGAGTTTTATGCTGGAAAACCTACAATTAGATGCTTCTAAAAAATATGCTGTAGTTTTAGGAAATGAAGTGAAAGGAGTACAACAAGAAGTCGTAAATCTTTCAGATGGTTGTATTGAAATACCACAATATGGTACGAAACATTCCTTGAATGTTTCGACAACTGCTGGTATTATTATTTGGGATTTCTTTAAGTTATTGAGGAAATAAATTATATCTGACCACTCATTACTTGTAAAATCACTCTTTCAGTCAGTTGGTCGTCTCCTTCTGCATCGTATTCTTTCTTAAGACTGGCACCAAAAGTCCATGCAAAAGCTTGATAGAATCCAGCTTTAAAGGATCCTAAGAAAGCTTTGACAAGTTCATAGGAGGTCTGATTGCTTTGTCTATCTATGAGTTTGATAAGTAATTTTCCTTGATTAAGTGTAAGTTTTTTGAGTTTGGGAGTATACTGGGCTTTCAGACCTTTTTCCAATGCCTTTATGTGTTTGTCTTTTGCTTTATCGTCTGGAAGTGTTTGCAGATATTCATAAGTTTCTATAATGGCGCCATTGATTTCATTAGCAATAGGAAGCACCTTCTTTACATCTCTGACGAGTTTGGTGTAATTATTCTGCTGACGTTTATTTTTAAACTTTAGGGGTTTGAAGCAATAGAGTTCTGGTAAATCATAGCAAGGAATGGTATCTCCATCGATGATGACCACAGGAACCAACCACCCTCCTTCCACGCGTACAGGCCTGGAATGTCTTCTTTGAGCATTGACGTTCATCAAGATGCCAAAAAGAGCCAACAATATGAGCACTTGCTTTTTCACGCTACAAAAATAGTGTATTCTACAAAAAGTCGTCAATTTTGATTTGTTTCTTAACGAAATTAAAGTATCTTCGCACCGATTTTTAATTTTATTATTATCCGAACATGAAATTTACACGATTTGGAGCCTTGTGCTTCTTGTTTTTTGTGAGTTCTTTGTATGCGCAAAATAACTCGACATTGCTTTTGAATGACAATCTTGAACAACTTGCCATCGAAGGAGAAGAGCGCGATTGGCAAAGTCAGTTGGAAGAACTTCAATATCTTTCAGAACATCCCATTAATTTAAATGTGGCTACAAGAGGACAATTGGAACAGTTGCCTTTCCTTTCGGATATCCAGATAGAGAATATCTTGGCGTATGTCTATATTCATGGTGAGATTGTGACTGTCTATGAATTGCAATTAGTGGATGAGATGGATAGGCGCACCATCGAATTACTGCTTCCATACGTTTGTGTAGAACCATTAGCAGATGATAATCGTTTTCCTGCATGGAAGGATGTATTGAAATATGGTCGTCAAGAATTATTGACACGTTTGGATGTACCTTTCTATCAGCGAAAAGGCTATGAAACCGCTTATCTTGGTCCTTCGATTTACCATTCGTTGCGTTATCAGTTTCGTTATAGCGACTATGTGCAAGCAGGCATCTTAGGAGAAAAGGATGCTGGAGAGCCAATGTTTGCTTTGCATAATAAGAAAGGATACGATCATTATTCCTTTTATTTCGTAGTCAATAATCTGGGAATAATCAAGACACTGGCTTTGGGAGATTATCGATTGAGTTTCGGACAAGGATTGGTACTGAATTCAAGTTTTAAGTTAGGAAAAACTTTTTCGCTAACTAGCGCGCAATATCGACCTAATGGAATTAAGAAACACAGCAGTGCTGATGAGTATAATTATTTCAAGGGAATCGCTACTTCTATCAATATACTGCCATCTTTGAATCTGTCTGCTTTCTATTCACATCGTCAATTGGATGGTATCATTACAGATGGGAAATTGATATCCATTCAGGAATCGGGTTTGCATCGTACTTCGAAGGAAGCGAGTAGGAGAGGGGACTTTACACTTGAAATGATGGGAGGAAACCTCACGTATGAACGCACTGCATGGAAAGTAGGTTTGACGGGCATCTACTATCAGATGGATAAGGATTACGCACCTTCTTTACAAGGCTATACGCGATATAATATGTATGGTCGTCAGTTCTATAACCTTAGTTTGGATTATCGTTTTCGTTACCATAAATGGGAACTGATAGGAGAGGAAGCCCTTGGAAAGCAGGGATATGCCACTTTAAACCGTTTGATATACAATCTGCATCCAAATGCCAATTTCATGCTGCTTCATCGCTATTACAGTCATGATTATTGGTCATTGTTTGGCAGTTCGTTTGGAGAAAGCAGCAACCTTCAGAATGAAAATGGTTGGTATATGGCTGCAGAGGTGGCTCCTTGGGCTTTCTGGCGCTTTTTTGGCGCCATCGATCTACTTTCCCATCCTTGGTGGAAATATCGTATCAGTAAGCCTTCAAAGGGCTTAGATGCAATGTTTCAAGCTACATATACACCTCGTGAGCACCTTTCTTTCTTGATGAATTATCGTTATAAGCGAAAAGAGAGGGATGTGACGCGAAATAAGGAAAAGGTCACACTTCCTACATATCAGCATCGCTTTCGTTTGAGAATGGATATAGACAGAACACATTGGCAGTTCTGCACCACGTTCGATTTCAATCAGTTTCAGCAATTATACTATCGACCAAGTCGCGGATTTGCATTTACGCAAATGGGGCATTATGAAGTAGGCAACAAACTTTCTTTGACGTTGCAAGGCACTTATTTTCATACAGACGATTATGATACGCGCATTTATGCCTATGAACGCAGTTTGCTTAATTCTTTCTATTCTCCATCTTTCTATGGTGAGGGCTTCCGATTTGTTGCACATTGTCGCGTTGATTGGAACGAGCATCTGATGCTACTTCTCAAACTTGGCGAAACCCTCTATTTGGATAGAGATAAGATTGGTAGTGGGAATGATCTGATAAACAGTCATCACAAGACGGATCTCCAAATGCAACTTCGCCTAAAGTTTTAGCCAATAATGTACTTGTGTCCTGGCAGATAGGAGATAAGTTTGGTAATCAGTGCTGAAATTGCGAATGTCAGTAATGCTGCACATGGGATAATCAGTGGTGTAGAAATCCAAGGATCTATACCATAGAACCAAGTGCTTACCATACTGAACACCACTCCTATGATAAAGAAGTGTACCAGATAAATTCCATAACTCAATCGGGAGAGTGGTACGATGAGGTTTTGATAAACCCGTCCATCTGCTGTGAACTTACGTGCAATGAGAAAGTAAGCCACAGTAGTCAGCACCACACCAAAAGAGCAGTATGTCCATGTGGTTTCCATATCCTTTGCCAAGTCGATGCTCTCATGTATAGGAAATTCTTTAGGCATCAAGTACCAAAAACCACCAGCTATGATGACATATCCCACTATCCATAGAGGAAGGGCAAAGCTAAGTGTCTTTTTCCAACTGAATACGGGAACGTACTTCTTGAAATAATGCCCCATAACCACATAGCCAATAAATCCATTGAAGTAATAAAGGATGCCAAATTCATTCCAACTGGCTTCTCCCCAAACTTCTGGAAGTCCATAGACTTCAAGGGCTATCCTTCGCAGATAGGGCAGGAGAGTGGCGAGCAACCAAAGCGCCAAAAACCATTCCTCTCCTCGTTTTGAGAGTTTCTCTACCCAAGGAGAAAGGATGGGCATAAAGAGATACACGCCAAGAAGCATATAAAGAAACCACAGATGACCACCAGCATCGGAGAAATTAAGCAACAAGTGTTTTAGATTTTCTGTGAAACTATAGTCGCTAAGACTACTTCCGATGGCAGGTACAAAGGCATAGAAGAGCAACCAAAACAAGAATGGTATGCCTACACGCGTAAATCTGCGCTTAAGGAATGGCCTGGTTTCTCCCTTGACTGGAAAGAGTAAGTAGCTGGAAGTAAGCACAAAGAGAGGTACTGCACTGCGAATAGCAGAATCGATAAGGGTACTCCATACCGCATTGGCCTCACAGGTGATAAGTGTACCACCATCACCTAAATAAAAAGGTTCTGTGGTATGTACTAATATTACCATCAAGCATGCCAATACGCGCAGCCAATCCAAAAAAACGATACGCTCTTTCATGTTCTTATATTATTTTTTACAAAGATATGAAAAAATGGTAAGAGTAAAATTATTTCTTCCTTTTCATGCAAGGTTTCTGTATCTTTGCATTTATATAGCAGAAACGGTAAAACTGTTGGTTATGAAAAAACATATTTTAATCCCAGCATTGGTATTGAGCATGGTGTTCTGTGCTTGCAGTACAGTTAATAATCCGTTGGAGGACTTGGTAATAGACGATCCAACACCAACAGAGCCTGTGGATCCTGTGAGTTCACGCGGATATGCCATACCTATCAAACTTGATACGAAACAACAGCAAATCAATGAGCAATTGGCTGCTTTCTCTTGGAAGTTGTTCAATGAGTCTTATAAGCTGCGTGAAAAGGGAAAGAATGTGCTTATTTCTCCAGTCAGTCTTGAAGTGGCATTAGGTATGTTTGTCAACGGATTATCTGCAGAGGAGCAGCAACGAGTACTGAAGACTTTGGGATTGGAGAACTTCAGTGTGGAAGATGTCAATGCTTATTTCCAAACCATGATGGAAGGATTGGCGGATGCTGATGATGTGGCAGAGCTCCACATGGCCAATTCGTTCTGGTACACTGAAGGCAGGAATGTGAAGTCAGATTTTGCATCTGTGTTGAACAACAGCTATAAAGCAGAGAGCAATGCTGTGAATTTCTCCAAGCAATCTACCATAGATGCCATCAATGCCTGGTGTGCCAAACAGACCAAGGATCGCATCAAGAGCATCTTAGATAATGGTGTGGATCCTTCCATTTATGCCGTTTTGCTTAATGCCGTTTATTTCAAATCATCTTGGAAGAACGAATTTAATGAGAAGGAGACCCATAAGCAGCCTTTCCACTATGCTGATGGAACAGATGCAGAAGTGGATATGATGAACAAGAGCGATACGAAGTTCGACTACTTGGAATCGGAGGATTATCAAGCAGCTATCTTGCCTTTTGTGAATGAGGCTTACAAACTCTTCGTAATTCTTCCAAAGGAAGGAAAGAAAGTGGGGGATATTGCAGGAATCGTCAAGCCACAGATGTTTAACGATTTCCAAACACGCACCCTTGATTACTTTGCGATGCCAAAGTTTGAAGTGAACTATACGGAAGAGAAACTGGCACAAGCGATGCAACAAATCAATCCAGAGCTTGGCTTTGGAGGCCTGAATTTCCAACCATTATTGCCAGAGATTACGAGTGAAACAGCGATAGAAGTGCTACAGAAGACTTTCTTTAAAGTAGATGAGAAAGGTGCTGAGGCTGCTGCAGTGACAGGTATCATTGCTAAAAATACTTCTGTAAGTCCTAGTCATAATATGATACTTGATCGTCCATTTATCTATGGCATTATGGAAACTTCCACCAATTGCCCGTTGTTTATTGGGTATTATGGTGAAAAATAAATAAGGTTAGGAGAGTGAAAGGAGCTTCTTTGGTGGAAGCTCCTTTTTTATTTCCCTTTCAGTATCTTCTTGATATCATTCAGCTTATTGAGCGCTTCGATAGGCGTAAGGTTATTGACATCCAGATTCAGGATTTCATCACGAATCTGACTAAGTACAGGATCATCCAATTGGAAGAAACTCAGTTGGTAGCCATCGTTGCTCACAGTTTTTCCTACAGCAGATGTAGAGACACCTTGATTGTCCTTTTCCAACTGTTTCAATACTTCATTGGCACGACTGACAATGCTTTTGGGCATACCTGCAATCTTTGCCACATGGATACCAAAGCTATGCTCAGAGCCTCCACGTTCCAACTTTCGTAAGAAGATAACCTGTCCGTTGACTTCCTTCACAGACACATTGTAATTTTTGATGCGCGCATATTGCTTCTCCATCTCATTGAGTTCATGATAGTGTGTCGCAAAGAGCGTGCGCGCTTTGGCTTTCGGATGCTCATGGATATATTCCACAATGGCCCATGCAATGGAAATGCCATCGTATGTGGAAGTACCTCTTCCCAATTCATCAAACAGCACCAAACTACGAGGAGAAAGGTTGTTCATAATATCTGAAGCCTCATTCATCTCCACCATGAAGGTAGATTCTCCCATCGAAATGTTATCACTGGCTCCCACGCGTGTGAAAATCTTGTCCACAAGACCAATATGCGCACTTTCTGCAGGTACGAAACTGCCTATCTGTGCCATCAGTGTGATAAGAGCTGTCTGACGAAGTAAGGCACTCTTACCTGCCATATTAGGACCAGTAATGATGATGATTTGCTGACTATGACTGTCGAGTTCCACATCGTTAGGGATGTATCTCTCTCCAATAGGCAGTTGCTTTTCAATGACAGGATGTCTTCCTTGACGGATATCCAACACATCATCGTCGCAGATGTTTGGACGAATGTAGTTGTTCTCTTTCGCCACATTGGCAAAGGAGAGCAAGCAATCGATACGTGCTAATTGGGTAGCATTCACTTGAATGGCAGGAATGAAATCGCCAACGGCTTGGACTAATTCCGTAAACAATTGCGCTTCGAGTACCAGGATCTTGTCTTCTGCACCAAGGATTTTTTCTTCATATTCCTTCAGTTCCTGTGTAATGTAACGCTCCGCATTTACCAATGTCTGTTTGCGTATCCACTCCTCAGGAACCTTGTCCTTATGCGTATTTCGCACCTCAATATAATAGCCGAAAACGTTGTTGTATCCAATCTTAAGACTTGGGATACCTGTCTTTTCACTTTCCTGTTGCTGAATCTGCAAGAGGTAGTCTTTTCCGCTGTATGCAATGTGACGAAGTTCGTCGAGTTCAGCATTATACCTGTCTTTGATTACACCTCCCTTGTTTAATTGTAGTGGAGGGGCATCGTTCACTTCTTTCTCTATCCTCTCTCTGATTGACAAGCAAGCATTCAGTTGCTCTCCAATGCGATTAATAATCTCATTATCGGCTTGCATGCAGGCTTCCTTGATAGGCTCAATGGCTTGCAAGGCTTGCTTCAGTGCCACGATTTCTCGTGGATTTACTCTTCCCGTTGCCACTTTGGAGATGATACGTTCCAGATCGCCAATACGATGCAGTTGTTCTTCAATTTGTTCCTTGAAATCGGGTTCGCGGAAGAAATATTCCACCACACCTAAGCGATCGTTGATAGGAGCCACATCCTTCAGTGGAAAGACCAACCAACGGCGCAGTAAACGAGCTCCCATCGGACAGATAGTCTTATCCAAGACATTCAGAAGACTGCTTCCACCTTCATTCATGGTACCAAGCAGTTCCAGATTTCGGATAGTGAACTTATCCAGACGCACATACTTCTCTTCTTCAATGCGAGAGATGGAGGTGATATGACTGATTTGAGTATGTTGCGTAATAATCAAGTATTGCAAGATGGCGCCAGCAGCGATGATGCCATTTGTGAGATGCTCCACACCAAAGCCTTTCAAGTTCTTCACTTCAAAGTGATCGAGCAGTTTCTTTCGTGCCGATTGTTCCGTGAAAACCCAATCATCGAGTTCAAAAGTATAGAACTTGTTTCCAAAGGATTGTTCGAAGAATTCACGTTTTCCACGCATGAAAAGGACTTCTTTTGGATTGAAATTGTTCAGTAGCTTGTCCGCATAATCCATAGGCCCTTCTGCAGTGAGAAACTCACCAGTAGAGATATCCAGGAAAGAAAGTCCGACAATGTCTTTATTGAAATGCACAGCGGCCAGGAAATTGTTCTCCTTGTAGTTCAGCACATTATGTCCCATTGCCACACCAGGAGTTACAAGCTCTGTGATGCCACGTTTCACCAATTTCTTCGTCAGTTTGGGATCCTCCAGTTGGTCACAGATAGCCACGCGTTTTCCAGCGCGAATAAGTTTTGGAAGGTAAGTATCCAGTGCATGATGTGGGAAACCAGCCATTTCTATGGGTTTGGCTCCTCCTTTGCCATTGTTTCGTTTGGTGAGCGTGATTCCTAAGATCTCTGCAGCGATCACTGCATCTGTGGAATAAGTTTCATAGAAATCACCACATCTGAAAAGCAAGACAGCATCTGGATGCTTGGCCTTCAAGTCCAGAAACTGTTTCATCATAGGAGTCTTTTCAATGTCTTCGTATCCCATAGTATTTTTTCGTTTAATGCATGCAAAGATAATACAAATAGTGGGTAAACGCAAATGCAGTGGTTCTTTTAATTAAAGTGAAATGCCTCCTATTGAAATCTTACAATCTTTTAATAAAATGACGATTTATGCAAAAGTATGTTATAAAACACGCAAAAATAGTTGGAAAATTTGCAGGTAATAAAAAAGTCCGTACCTTTGTATCGTGTTTTTCATAGTATTAGATTTAAGGTTAACAAGGTTGGGATACGGCGGTATCCCTTTTTTTATGGCTTTTACTTTGCAGTGTTTTTGGTATTTCGTACTTTTGCTCTTCATTATGAACATTTATGTCCATAGTTATGGTCATTTATGTCCACGGTTATGAACATTTATTTTTCTAGTTAGAAAAAAATATTTTGCTAGTTAGGAAATAAAAAAGCAGTGTAATATGACGATCATTTATCCTTCTCCGATTTTCGGACCAGTACATTCGCGACGCTTAGGTGTTTCATTGGGCATCAACTTGATGCCTGGTGATGGAAAGGTATGCTCGTTCGACTGTATTTATTGCGAATGTGGTTTCAATAAGGATTTCAAGCCTCATACGGAAAGACCATCGCGCGAGGAAGTTCGACAGGCTTTGGAAGCCAAACTGAAGGACATGCAAGCGAATGGTCCTGCGCCTGATGTGCTGACATTTGCTGGAAACGGAGAGCCAACGCTTCATCCCGATTTCCCAGGTATCATCGATGATACATTGGCGTTGCGCGATCGTTATTTTCCTGATGCCAAAGTGAGTGTATTGAGCAACAGTACGATGATTCATAAGCCCGCTGTTTTTGAGGCATTGAATAAGATTGACAATAACATCCTGAAGCTTGATACAGTGGATAAGGCGTACATTCAGGCTCTTGATCAACCAGCTAAAGGATATGATGTGCAGAAGATCATCCGATACATGAAGGAGTTCAAGGGAAATTGCATCATTCAGACCATGTTCTTGAAAGGCAATTATAAAGGGAAGGATATGAATAATACGACACCACAGTATGTGAAACCTTGGATGGATGCGGTGCGTGAAATAGCTCCCCGTCAAGTGATGATTTATACCATTGATCGTGAAACGCCAACACAAGGACTATTGAAAGCTACACATGAGGAATTGGATACCATTGCTGCATTAGTAGAAAGGGAAGGCATTCCGTGTAGTGTGTCTTACTAATCCCATAGTTAGAGCCCCAATAAAATGATTATTATATGAAAAAGATTCAGATGCTTGTCATGCTTGTATTCCTGTTAATGAGTACGGCAATCAGTGGACAAAACAAAGTGAAGGCCTATTTTACTACCACAGAAATGCCTGATATGCTGAAATTTGCCCCCACACCACCAGATAGTACATCCTCTCAATTTCCCCAAACCCAAAGAGAAGTATCATAGTTGGCTTCAAGAGGATTTTCAATCTCATCTGGAAGGGTAGGGAAGAAGTCGATGCCTGTAATCTCCTCCACTTCATCGATACTATAAGCCTTCCAAGGCTTGCGGGAATCGTTGTTTTGGAATACATAGCCGATGGCTTGAGGAGTCTGCTTGTTGACTATTAGAATCACTTTGAAGAAAGCATCTGGAACCACTACTTTATGTCTGCGTCCTATTGTCTCTGCATTATTGGCATCCTCAACAATGGGACCGCAAACCACATAGACTTTACCATAACGACGTGCCCATCGACGACAAGCGATCTCCAGATCGTTCCAGGTTTCCTTGTTGAGCTCATGGTCTTGCGGACAAATATTGGTCATGTAGAAGCATTCTTCCATGGCTGTGGCGTCATAGCGATTATCACCTGCAGGACACATGTGGCCACGATCGTATCCAGAACCACTGTAATCTCCGTAAGTCACAGCTCTGTCAGGATTGATTTCTGGATCTACATCGAAATAATCAGTGCGTTCGTATTTCTCAACCAATTCTTCTTTCGTGATGTCCCAAGCCACCCAATTCGGAATGTTCCATTTGGTATTGAAAGAAGCGGTATAATTGGTGCGCTTCAAGATGCGCTCAGAACGTCCTTGGATGCGTGCAGGAATCTCTACGCCTTGTAAGTTGTAAAAAGCATCACTCACACTTATTTCAGTGCTTGGTTGTTGCTCTAAAGGGATGGAGATTTCCGTCTGTACTGGCTCGTTGATGGAAGGTGCTGGTTCCACGGTTGCAGGTTTGTAGCCAAACAGTGCATAGAGCACCACTCCAATGAAAACGCAGATAGCAGTGAGTATTTTCTTCAGATTCTTTCGCATTATCTTCTATATTTGCTGCGAAGATACGAAAATAATCCATATCTTTGCTTTCAATAAATGACTAACTAATAAAAGAATTATGAAAAGTGTAAAAGGAACTCAGACAGAAAAAAACCTGCTCACCTCATTTGCAGGTGAAAGTCAGGCTCGCAATCGTTACACCTTCTTTGCTAGTGCTGCCAAGAAAGAAGGTTACGAGCAAATTTCAGCCATTTTTACAGAGACGGCTGAACAGGAGAAGGAGCATGCCAAGCGTATGTTCAAGTATTTGGAAGGTGGTGTAGTAGAGATTACAGCCTCATTCCCTGCTGGTGTGATTGGCAAGACACTCGATAATTTGAAGGCTGCAGCTGCTGGAGAGAATGAAGAATGGACAGAGGCTTATCCTCACTTTGCAGAGGTAGCTGATGCAGAGGGCTTCCCAGAGATTGCAGAGATGTATCGTTGCATCGCCATCGCAGAGAAGGGCCACGAGGAGCGTTATCGTGCCTTTATCAAGAACATTGAGGAAGGTACTGTTTTTGCTAAAGAAGAAGAGACCGTTTGGCAGTGCCGCAACTGTGGTTACATCCACGTAGGTAAGGAAGCTCCTGAAAGTTGTCCTGCTTGCAATCATCCACAGGCTTACTTTGAGGTAAAGAAGACCAATATGTAAGATGTTAAACCGCAAATCTTGCGGCTTATGAACCGCAGTAAGGCTCAAAAAAGAAGATGGTCGCCAAAAAGCGACCATCTTTTCTTATTCTACTGCTTCTCCCATCAACGTTGCGGAAGAAGAATCAGTGATTCTGACTTTCACGAACTCGCCTATGTGATGGTTGCCTTTATCGAACACCACCATCTTGTTTTGTTCTGTGCGTCCACAGAGTTGGGCACGTGAGCGCTTAGAAAAGCCTTCTACCAATACGATATATTCTTTTCCAATGCACTTGGCATTCTGCTCAGCACTAAGGCGATTCTGTAACGCAATAATTTCATTAAGACGACGGATCTTCACATCTTCAGGTACATTATCAGGCAGGTGTTTGGCTGCATAAGTGCCACTGCGCTCAGAGTACTTGAACATGAAGGCGGCATCGTAGGCGCATTCCTCCATCAGTGAAAGCGACTCCTGGTGATCTTCCTCCGTTTCAGAGTGAAATCCGCAGAAAATGTCTGTAGAGATGCCACAATCAGGAATAATACGACGGATGGCAGCCATACGATCGAGATACCATTCACGCGTATATTTTCGATTCATCAGTTTAAGGATGCGATTACTGCCGCTTTGTACAGGTAGGTGGATGTGCTTGCATACATTAGGATACTGTGCAATGACTTCCAAAGTCTCATCACACATGTCCTTCGGATGCGAGGTAGTAAAGCGAATGCGGGTTTGTGGAGCAGCCTCTGCTACAATGCGCAACAAAGCGGGGAAGTTCACCACTTCACCATCTGCTTTCTCGAAGTGGTAACTATCAACATTCTGTCCAAGCAGGATGATTTCCTTGTAGCCTTTTTCTACCAGGTCGTTCACTTCCTTCAAGATACTTTCCACATCACGACTGCGCTCACGTCCGCGGGTATAAGGCACGATACAGTAAGTGCAGAAATTGTTGCATCCACGGGTAATGCTTACGAA
This sequence comes from Bacteroidaceae bacterium, assembly GCA_017427065.1. GTDB lineage: Bacteria > Bacteroidota > Bacteroidia > Bacteroidales > Bacteroidaceae > Bacteroides. The sequence continues at coordinate 145,370 of JAFRTL010000005.1, forward strand.
ACCAGAAATGCGATTGCCTCCAATACGTGAAGGAATCACATCCTTGTAGGTCTCAGTCTTAGAGAGTTCCACATTGATGGCTTTCTCTCCATTCTCCACAGCAGCAATCAGTTCTGGCAGATTCAGATAGGCATCGGGACCCACCACGAGATCAGCATGGTGCTTTGTGATAAGATCGTCTTTGATATGCTCGGCCATGCAACCCAGTACTCCAATGATAAGGCCGTTCTTACGCTTGCCCTTCAAAGAGCGGAAATACTCCAGACGATTGTAAATTTTCTGTTCGGCATTCTCACGTACAGAGCATGTGTTCATAAAGACGGCATCAGCTTCATCCAGTGTCTCTGCCACTTCATAACCAGCCATTTTCATAATGCTAGCTACAACCTCACTATCTGCCACGTTCATTTGGCATCCATAGGTTTCGATGAAAAGCTTCTTGCTCCCCTTTTCAGTCGCAGATTTTAAGTCTACTCCCGTATCTTTTTTCATATAACTAATGTATGGTTGAATTTTGGTGCAAAGATAATACAAACTAGATGCAGAATAAAATCTGCCCACCTATTTTTTACTCGTGTAATAGTCTTCAGATAGGTAAAGACAGGACTGCGATGTCAAATCCAAACAAAAATTGTTTATTCTCTGACAAAAGTAAAACTTACAAACTGATAGTTTATATGGCTATTTTGTTAAATAATCTAAATTTTAGGCACTTTTTCTTTCAGTCTTTTATTGTTTCGGAAAATATGCTTAACTTTGCATCGGAGAAAAAATTAGATTTTTTCATAGTTAAGGTTTAGGTTAAAATTGGAAGGAGGGTAGTTGTGAAACTGCCCTTTTTTTTGTTCTTCACTTGTGTAAAAGAAAATATCTCTCTATATTTGCTTATCGAAAGTTTTAAAACGCAGGAATTATGGATGACGGACTTTTCGGATTTATCATATTTGTATGCGTCATGGTAGCAAGTATTGCCTACCAGAAACGTAAGTTGGCCATGGAAGAAGCTGCCGAGGAAGAGAAGTCTGCTCCTACTCCAAAGGTTATCATCAAGGATCTTACTAAACCACGTACGAAAGCCACTACCATAAAACAACCAAAGAAACCAACATTCCAGCCCTCATCCGATTTTATTGGGCGCAACAACTATGTGAAGGATGAACTGAAGGCGCCTGTAGAAAAACAAGTGGAGAAATCTGAATATGCCTTTGAATCATTGGATGAGGTGAAGAAGGCTTTCGTATGGTCTGAAATCCTAAAGCGTAAGTATTGAATCTTCTAAGATTCTGTCCTTATATGATATCTATTCCTCTCTCTTTACAAAGCTGCACACTCATTTCACGTAGTTTGTATTTTTGAACCTTACCACTGCCTGTCAGTGGAAATTCCTTGACGAAGAAGATGTACTTTGGCACTTTGTAACGAGCTATTTGTCCGTTGCAGAAGTCGCTTATATCCGCCTCTTGCAGGGTGCATCCCTCTTTCAGCAGTATAAAGGCCCCTACCTGTTCGCCATATTTCTTCGAAGGCACGCCCACTACCTGCACCATCTTGATTTCAGGCATACTCTCAAGATAGGATTCTATTTCGATGGGATAGATGTTTTCACCCCCTCGGATAATCATGTCCTTAATGCGACCAGTTACATGGAAGTTGCCATCTTCATCCTTGAATCCTAAGTCCCCACTATGCAGCCAGTGGTCCTTATCTATCAGTTGTGCTGTGGCAATGGGGTCCTTGTAGTAGCCTAACATGTTGTTGTAACCACGATTACACAGTTCTCCTTCCACGCCTACAGGACATTCGTTGCCTTCAGGATCCAGTACTTTTACCTCTATGTGCTCGAAGACACGCCCCACTGTATTGGCACGCACCTCCAGCGGATCGTTCCACCATGTCTGCGTCATGCCAGGTGATGCCTCAGTGAGTCCATATTCGCTGGTGACAATCATGTGCATGCGTTGCTCTACCTCTTTAATAAGGTCGATAGGGCAGAGTGATCCAGCCATGATGCCAGCATGCAGACTGGTAAGGTCGAAGAGGTCGAACATAGGATGGTGGAGCAAGTTGATATACATGGTAGGGACACCGAATAACGATGTACAGCGTTCCTTGTGAATGCTTGCTAATACCAGTAGCGGATCGAAGCGCTTGGTGATGACCATGGTACAGCCATGCGTGAGGCAGTTGAGCACAGACAATACGAGTCCGAAGCAATGAAACAATGGCACACAGATGCAAAGCTTGGTGTTCTGTGTGAAATCCAGATGTTTGCCTGTAGAGAATCCGTTGTTACAGATACCATAATGTGTCAGAGTGGCACCTTTGGGGAATCCTGTGGTGCCGCTGGTGTACTGAATGTTGATGGCATCGTGACAGTTACAAGCATTCTTGGCTTTCTGATAAGTGCCTTCTCCGATGGTCAAACCTAGGAGCATCAGTTCATTGAGGGTGTACATGCCTTTATGCTGCTCTGTACCCATATAGACCACTGCTTTCATGTTGGGAAAGCGAACACTGTCAAGTTGCCCACGTCCCTGTGTGCGCAGTTCTGGCAGCATTTGGTAAGTCATATCCAGGAAGTTGTTGTCTTTCTCATGCTCTACGATGCAGAGCACTTCCATGTCTGACATCAAGCAGAGGTCTTCTATCTCAAACTGTTTGAAATTAGTATTTACGGTAATGGTGATGGCTCCTATCTTGGAGCAAGCAAAGAACATCGTATTCCAATCTGGCACATTGCTGGCCCAAATGCCCACATGCGTGCCTTTCTTTACACCAATGGACATCAGTCCTTTGGCTAAACTATCCACACGCTCATTGAACTTTCGGAATGTCCATCGCAAGTCGCGATCTGAATAGATGATAAACTCTTTGTCTGGGGTCTTAGCTGCCCAGTATTCCAGCCATTGACCTATGGTTCTTTCAGATAATTGCCACATAATCTTCTTTGTCTTTTGTTTGTGGCAACAAAGATACGGAGATAATAATGCGTAGAAGTCGCGATTTGTGAAAGGATGTTAAATCGCGACTTAATAATTTGAAAAAAGAGTATTTAAGGTAGGAGGTTAGTCGTAATTAATACATCGCAAAGTTTATCTTGAAAGTTCCTTGCCGCTTGTGATGACAAGGAATTTTGATTCATGATGGCAAAAGCTAAGTCGTGTCCATTCTTGTTTCTAAGATAGCCTGCTAGACAATTTACAGCAGTATAGGAGCCAGTCTTTGCATGCACTACATTATACGAAGGAGTACCCTTACGCATACGGGTCTTAAGGGTGCCATCAATGCCTCCGATAGGGAGTGCCTTCAACAAGCGTTGATAGATGGATTTATTGGTATAAGCGTATCTTAAGAATGCTACCAACAACTGGGGTGAAAGATAATCGTAGTTAGAAAGTCCACAACCATCCACCAATCTATAATTATCGGCTTTCAATCCCAAGCGACCAATCAGTTTCTTGATGGCATCAGTCCCATCAGATGCGGAGAGATGTTTTTTGCCTGTGGATTGAGCAGCTATTCTGTAAAGCATGGCTTCAGCATTCAGGTTGTCGCTCTCCTTTAGCATCTGATCGAGTACATCCTGCATGGGGGTGAGAAAGACCATCAATTGTTTGCAGCTTTTAGAGGGTCGTTCTTTGTAGCCATATCCCTCTGCCACTACTACGCCACGCGTCTTCAGTTGATCAAGCAGGGTATGCATAAAGAAGTCTTGCGAGCGATACATGTTGATGCTCGCAGTGCCTCTGTTGCTTATGTTACCACTCACGATGATGTGATTGTCGTTTTCCAACCATCCGCGTGTTACCTTGAAAGCACCAGCTTTAGTCTGTTTGCTTACTGTCTGGTTACTGATGGTGTAGTAGGTTGATGTTGGCGTGGCTACAAGACGTGCTTTTTCCCCCGCATTGCCAGCCGTAGCCGTGATTTTCACAGCACCCTTATTCAGCATCAAAGGCGACAAATAGGGCTGGAAAGCTTCAGGATTATCATCCCACAGCCATCCGCTGCCCCAATAAAGAGAATCTTTCATGGAGACATCGCCAAAGACATGGCCCTCGATGTGCTTAACTTTCAGGGAAGCAATGGTATCTGCAAAGAGACTCAGTGCCTCCTCATCGAATTCTGGGTCGAAGCCTCCCACCACATAGACATTGCCAAAGAGGGTGTCTTGCTTGATTTCCCCATCATACCACAATTCTGTGCGAAAAGGCTCCTCGCTTTGTGGCAGGGAGAGAGCCGTGATGGAGGTCAGCAGTTTCATGGTGGAAGCAGGGCGCCCCAGCATTTCTGACTGGTATTCATAGGAGGCTTTGCCACTCGTGAGGTCATAAACCATGATGCCCACATTGGAGCCACTAGGCAGATTCGCTTTTACCACACTGTCCAGATATAAGGTCAGAGCGTCAGTTTCCGTCTGTGTCTCCTGGGCTTGCATCAGCCAAGGCAGGAGCATGCATCCTATGAATACCAGTAGTTTTTTCATCTTACCAAATCTTTACGCGATCTTCAGGTTTGCGCCACATACCGTCGCCCTCTTTCACATCCCATGCCTCAAAGAACGCATCGCAGTCCTGCAACGGACCCCATACTCTCCACTTGGCAGGAGAATGCTCGTTGCTCTTCACACGCATGGCGAGAGCCTCTGGACGCATCTGCACCATCCATGCTTGTGCATGTCCGAGGAAGAAGCGCTGCAGTGGGGTATAACCACCTATAATAACGTTGTTCTTATACTGTTCCGTCTTCTTGAAGGCATCCAGACCTACCATAAGGCCACCTAAATCGCCTATGTTCTCACCAGCAGTAAGGGCACCGTTGATGAAAAGCCCTGGTTGCACTTCGTAGCTGTTGAACTGGTCGATGATCTGTTGCGTCTTGGCTTCGAACTTGGCACGGTCTTCCTCGCTCCACCAGTTAGAGAGGTTGCCCTCAGCATCGAACTGACTACCCTCATCGTCGAATCCATGACTCACTTCATGTCCGAAGGTACTGCCACCAATGATAGCGTAAAGCACGGCATCATCAGGCATACGGCCTTCGAAGCCAGGTACGATGATGTTGCATCCAGGGATGCAGATTTCATTGTTTGATGGGCTATAGTAAGCATTGTAAGTATGTGGCTGCATGTGCCATTCCGTGCGATCTACAGGCTTGCCATAGCGATCTATCATGCGGGCAGTGCTCCACTTTGAGGCGTTGATGGCATTCTGCACGAAGGAGTTGCGTGTGATTTTCAGAGCGCTGAGGTCCTTCCACTGGTCTGGGTAAGCCAACTTCATGTTGACAGCTTCCAACTTCTGCAGAGCTTTTTCCTTGGTGGCATCACTCATCCAGTCCAAGGCACGAATGTGCTCTGCAAAGGTTTCCTTAATATTCTTACCAATCTCCACGAACTTCTCCTTAGTGCCTGCAGGGAGATATTTGGCTACGTATTCCTGACCAATAAGGTCGCCCAGGATACTGTTGGTGATGCTCACTGTGCGCTTCCAGCGTGGACGTGGTTCCTCTACACCATTCAGGGCCTTAGAGAAGAAATTGAAGCTCAGCATGTAGGTATTGTCGTCTAGATAGCTGGTCAGACCATTGATATACTTAAACTTCAGATAGTCCTTCCAAGCATCGATGTCGTACTGCTTCAGTGTCTTGTTCAGAGCAGTGAAGAATTCAGGTTGACCAACGTCGATGGTATCTACATTCTGCAAACCAAACTCCTTCAGATAAGCGGTGAAGTCGAAATCGGGAGCCAACTTCTGCACCTCCTTGAAAGGCAGTGGGTGATAGTTCTCGTAAGGGTCGCGCAGATCCTCGCGCTTGCGAGAAGCCTGTGCCAATGAGGTTTCCACTGCCAGCAACTGCTGTGCAGATACCTTTGCTTTCGCCTCATCATAGCCTAAGATCTGGAAAATGCCCTGAACATACTCCACGAACTTGGCGCGAATCTCCTTGGAGTTGGCGTCGTCCTCTACATAGTAACGACGATCGGGCATAGAGAGGCCGCCTTGTGAGAGGCTGGCTGTATTCTTACTGCTGTTCTTGGTGTCCTGTCCGATACCGAAGCGGAACATCGGAGAACCTGAGATAGTAGAAACATAAGCCACCATCGCAGGTAGTTCTTTGAGGTTCTTCACAGCATCAATCTTGGCAAGATCGGGTTGCAGGTCCTTGATGCCGTTTTGGTTGATAGTCACGCTGTCCATACCACTGAAGTAAAGGTCGCCTATCTTTTGCATGTTGCTGCCTTCAGGTGCTCCAGCTTCCATTGCCTCCAGGCAGATGTTGAATACTTGGGCGTCAACGGTATCGCCTACGGTCACAAAGATACCATTGCTGGTTTCAGAAGCAGGGATAGGATTCTGCTTGAACCACGCACCGTTGGCAAACTCGAAGAAATCGTCTTGAGGACGAACGGATGAGTCGATATGAGAAATCAGAGGGTCTGATTCCTGCTGTTGCTGACAAGCGGTAAGTGTACCTGCCAAGAGGAGGCTTAGGCTTACCACATTCGATACTAACTTTTTCATTTGTTTATTTTTATTTGTTTTACTTTTCTTTCAGTTCCCTCCACTAAGATAGGGTGGTAGGGAGAGGTATGTTTTATAATGTTTCTTTAAAAATCTCTCCAACGGTAGGGTGGGGGAACACCATGCGCTTCCAATCTTCAGCTTTCAGTTTCATGCTAATGGCCATGCCTGCCAAAGTGATGATTTCTGAAGCAGGATTACCCAACAGATGTGCGCCTAAAACAGTGCCATCCTCTGCTATCAAGAGCTTACAAACTCCGTTTACACCCTCGTTTTCTGCCACAAAACGACCAGAATAAGCCATAGGCAGTTTAGATACGCGATAGCTGATGCCTTCGCGCTGTAAGGCCTCTTCTGTGAAACCCACACTTGCTACCTCTGGATTGGTATATACCACACCAGGGATGGCATTGTAGGCCATCTCATCGGGTATATTTAGCAGATGATGGATGGCCACCTCCGCTTCTCTAACAGCCGTATGGGCCAACATGGAGACTCCCGTGATGTCACCACAGGCATAGACATTCGCAGTAGAAGTCTGCATGTGGGCATCTACGCAGATTCTACCTCTTTCATCAGTCTTCAGTCCTAAGTTTTCTAAACCATAACCCTTGGTAACAGGTCTGCGTCCCATGCTAAGCAGTATTTTCTCTGCTATGATTTCGCCTCCTTCATAATTCACTTTCACGCCATCTTCTGCTTGTTCAAAAGAGAGCACCTTGGTAGAAAGCAGGAATTGTACACCTCGCTTCTGGTATTCTGCCCTCAAAAGCGAAGAAATCTCCTTATCCAATCCACCTAAGATCTCGTCAAGCATCTCTATGACAGTCACTTTCACGCCAAGGCTAGTAAAATAAGAAGCAAACTCCATACCTATCACACCACCTCCTATGATGGTAAGCGACTGAGGTAATTCCTTGCAATCCAGTGCTTCGCGATGGGTCCAGTAGCTGATGTCTTGTACACCAGGAATGGGAGGCACGAAGGTCTCGCTGCCAGTACAAAGCAGCAGATGGGCACATTCATACACATCTTCGCCACAGCGGATGTGCTGTGCATCCTCAATGTAAGCCTCTCCAGTGACTATCTGCACCTGATGGGCAGTCAACTTTGCCTTTACACCCAGTACCAACTTCCTTACCACCTTCTGCTTTCTGGCAATGAACTTTGGAAGGTCGAAGCCATCTACTGTCACATTCACTGCATATTTCTGTGCATGACGGGCATTGTCCAGCGTCTTGGCACTGTAGAGCAACGTTTTGGTAGGGATACACCCTTCATTCAGGCATACACCTCCCAGACTTTTCTTTTCGAAAAGCACCACACTCAGTCCTGCCTTTCCCGCTGCTTCTGCTGCTGTATATCCTGCAGGACCACCACCTATAATTGCTACATCGTATTTCATAAATACAATTATGAATTATAAATTATGAATTATTCAACCTTTTTGAAGCGATGCTATAAGCTCCTCCTCGTTCACTGGCTGAAGTGGTACGAAACGACCATCTCCATAATGCACCACCACCCCATGTGTCAGCCAGTTTTTAAACTTCTCCACCTTTTTGATGTCAGAAACCAGTATTTCTTTACCTTTCGTGAAACGTCCGTAATATACCAACAACCGTCCATCCGTTGTCAGGGTGTAGGTGGTGTGTATGGCCCTTTCTATCATCACGATAAGCATCAGCAGAAAGACCACACCCAGCAGTACCTGCTTTATCCAAAAAGCCCAGAAAACCACCGCTGCACCAATGAGTATAAACACTACTTGAGCCCAAGTGATTCTTTCATGAAAGATTCTGTTCATCCCTTTTCTGAATTTTTGCGCTAAGATAGTGATAAATTAGGAAATAGTGGCGCCTTTATAGAAAAATGTTCATTAGGAAGATTTTGGTAAGTATATATAAAAAAGGTCTGCAAGCATTACCGCTTGCAGACTATGAATTCAACTTATAGCATCGACATGCAGGAGGTTATTCCTAGCGATGTGCCAATTGTAAGTAGCCTCATCTGTTATGACTTGGGTTCTATAGAATAAGAAAATCTAAAAATTTAAACCTTATTTCAAAACCCACGTTACTTAAATCCATATTTTTGTTCTCGCTTTTCAAATGCGTCACGACCACCTTCTAGGATATCACAAACATGTTCACGAATTCCCTGTGAGTATAACACTGAGGGTTCTTTAAGGTTTCTTGATTTCGTGAACTCTAAAGCACCATTAACATATTGAAATCTCAAACCATCTCTATTATGGCTATCAGACCCTTCTTGGTTAGCAACAATGACATTCTCAGAATCCGCGCTTACCACAACATTTGAATTGTGAGTGACGAGAATTATCTGTCGTTCTCTCTTTTTCTTTTTTATATAGGTTACCAATTCATTATAGATAGCTCTGTTATCAAGACTATCTTCAGGTTGATCTATTAAGATCGGGCATGTTTTTTCACTAAAATCTAATAGTAGTTTCAATATAACAAATGCCTGCTTTCCTTCAGACATTTGTTTAAACGAATCACCTTGGTAGAAAAGTTTATAGCCTAAACTATACCAACTCTTTGCGAAAAACTCTGTCGCAACATTTAATGCTTCATATCCATTCTTTAATTGTAACTCACCTAATAATAATTTCTTTAACAAGTCTTTTGCATAAGTGCTATTGTCACTATCATAGTTTCGTACTATTGTTGCGAGATATTCTTGACGTTCAGAACCTCTAAGGTTTAATCTATCTTCCAAAAAATGTTGAAGAGTTTCACGATGATGTTCTAAATTAACTGTTATTGTCAAACCATCATAACTGATATTTAGTTGATTTTTGACATCTTCTGCCATTTTTTTAATAGAACAATGTTGCTCAACAATTTCAACAAACAACTTGTCGAGTTCGTTCTTGATTTTAGAATAGATAGACTGTAGTAGGTCTATTTGAGAGAGTTTCTTTTCTTCTGCAATTATTCTGTCATTAATATCTTTCAGTTCTTTATTACCTTCTATGTTTTTGATACCATTAACGAAAGATTCCGACTCTTTAATTATACGGCACTGTTCAATAAGCTCATTCTTTACACGAATTGTATCATCTTGGAATTTCCTTACTAATGTTGCAAATTCTTGTTCTGTCCTTAATTTAATATTTTGAAATTCGCGTAACAAATCATATTGATTGAGTCCGAATGATAGTTTGTCCATTTGCCAGCGCTCCTCAAACGTGCTGTCGAAAGGAGATGTTATTAATAAATTCCCCAAAATTACTAAATCTTTGTCTGCATTTTCAATCTCATGGTTTAACCCGTTAAGCTTTCTTAGGTTAGCATCAAATAATGCTTGCTGTTCGGGAGTTATTTTGCTTGCTTTCTGTAATTCTTGTACTTTATCCTTCAATATATTAATCTGCTGTACGACTCCGTCTCTTTTGCCTAAAGCCATTAATTCTTTTTTCTTTTCACAAAGTTCCTTTGAAGCCAGAAACAAGGAAAACATGCGTTCAGTAATGCGTTTAGAAGCGTCATTAATATGGTCATAATACATGCTAAGCATTCCTGATGTATCTTTATTGCGAATGATATTCTCAACTAGCTCACTCGTTTTGCTTGCATCAGAAGCTATATCATGCATGTAGCTTTGTTTAAAGAATTCTATTTCTCGACCTATTTGATTGGTTCCATCCTTCCATTGTACTGATACACCTTTAATATGCTTCATTATAAAATCATCACTGACAACACTTTTATTTCCATGAACAGCTGCAATTGCTTTTAGCAATGTTGATTTCCCAGTAGATCGACCACCAATAATGGTGTTAAGGTTAGAATTAAAAAGGATAGTTCCTTTCCAGAAACCATCTTCGTCTAATGTTACTCGTTCTATTACCTGATATATGTTTTTATCATCAGGCATAGTCGTTTGAATTCGAACACGCTCATCTGGCTCATACATCACTTGTTTCAAACCTTCGAATGTTGGGTCGGCTTTGACCCACATTCTTTCCTTAATTTGGTAATCTCGAATGTCGTGATTATCAGAGCACATAATGATAGGTAATGAGAATTTGATATCAGGAAAAACGAATTTTCTATAGCCATCCGCATCTTCAGGCTTGCCTACATCTAATAATGGATGAAAGCGGGATAATAGATCTTGCTTTAATTCTTGCTTAACAAGCAAGTGATTTTTTATGCTTTCTAAACTATTTGATTTGTTTCCTGCATGTACGGTCACAATTCCTCCTAATTCAAGAATAAGATTACACGTTTTTACAAACTCACAACAAACACGTTCATACCCTCCTCTCTTTTCAATATCTGCTTTTGTCAGATTGCATTGACCTTGTATCTTAGTCCATATGCTTTCGAGGTCAGCATTATCTGGAAAAATCCCTATGAAATGAACAGCCTCTGAGCCTCCAAGTTCGGAACAAAACTCAATTCCTGGCAGTATATAAAGCCCTTTGGGCATTCCAAGAACTTTTAATTCATTAATCCTTTGGACATCAATTATATAATGATCCGTAACAGCTACAACAGAAACACCATTATTGACAAGTCCGTTAACAATATCCTCATTGGTAACCGATTTATCTTTATAATCATGCGAAGCAGGTGTGTGTAGATGTAAATCCCATATTCTCCATTCAGAACCTCTATTCATATTGAAATCAATCATTATGTGTGTAATATTTCATTAAAGAGTCTTCTCAATATTGTTATCAGTGAATAATTCATTTACTATCATTAGTCATTACCTTCATGCCTCAGAATGCCTTTCTTTTGTTAAGTAGAAAGGTCGCACTCTATGGTGCATTGGTTCACCGCCAACTTCTTCGACATTTGTTTGTCGGTTATTGTCGGAGATCCCTTATTCTGGGTTGTTTGATTTATATTTAACTCGTTCCCATTATAATGGCGCACATATGAGTTTTTGTCATTAATGAATCATAGAATCTCTTAATAATAAACAATAATCTTTTAAAGATATGGTTAATATATCTTATCAAGTAAACTTCTATAAGTAAGAGAATTCTCCACAGAAAAGGTATTGTTTCTTAACCATTCTTCATTAAAAGATTCAATATCAGTTCGCTCACATATAATCCTCACTACTTTTGCCCTATTAGTAAGGCATTCGATACAAGGTGCAAATGTTTTTCTAAAATGCCAATATTGTCGACACATTGCCTCAATTACATTTTTATCAGTTCCAATCCTTATTATTTCAAGAATACTGTCCAATCTATTCATATCAAATCTACCATAAACATTTTCTTGTTGGACTTGATAGATATACTGCCCACTCCTACGTGCAAATAGTAGAGCGTCCTTCAACTCCATGAAAAGAAATAAAGCATTTCTTCTTGGTATTGTACAATTCTCCCTTGTGTTTTCCAGAAAGGTTTCCAGAACATGTTTTTCTTCACAATCAAACCATTCTTGGTAATCTCTAGAAGGTTCAATCCATTCACCTTCTTCAAAAGCTCTGTTGTCAACTCTAAATAACATAATTTTCATTTTAAATAGTACATTTATTTTTCCAATAAAATAGTCTGCCCGCTATTAAAAAGATCTATGACAACGCCAAAAATAACATTGACTGAATAGATCAATAAGTAACAGACAAAAAAGAAAATCGGATAGTTTATCACATTAGGACAATCTATTTCAATATTTAGATTAGCTAATAATGAAACGAAAACTAAAACAATGATAGTCAAAACAGATAGTAACAAACATGCTGCAAAGCCTCCATTTATTGACTTAATTAGGTTGCGACCCTCTTCTGTTTGTTTCAATTTATCTTTGGCCTTACCAAAAATAAAGGATAGCATGATAGTATATGCTGCTAATATAAAAGCAGTCATTGATGGAACAACTGATATACCTAAATTTAAAAGAAATTTAATCTGGATAGTTATATCATTTTCTGTCAAATAAATCATTATACATAAAACTATAGAAATAATCATAGGAATAATACTATCCTTAATGAAGCCATTCCGTCCATAGTTCTTTATCACATTACACAAACCGAATACTGAATCTTTCTTTTTCATGTTTATCAATTATTATGTCCGAAGATCAGACTAAATTCTCTATAAATTGTGGAACATATATTGTTTATAATTAGTGGAATCACTATAACACGAGGATGTTCACTGCTATCAATATTTTCTAATCTTGAGCTTTCTGTAGATTGAATGGTGGCTTTAACGTTGCCATCCTGTTCTGCCATATTCACTAAAGCCTCTAAAAGACCATCTTCTTTTCTCAGAAGAGGATATTCTGAAGTTCCAGAAGCAATTACAGATAATTTATCTGCCCCCATGTCTTTGATTTCTTTTTCGAAAACAGATTGGAAACCTTTAGTATTACCTGGATTAGAGTAAGAGATATTAGCTTCAATCCTCATAACTGCGTGTGCTTTCAATATTCTATCTAATACATCTCGCTCTACAATAGCACTCACATCAAAGCCATCAGGTTCAATTATATTCAGTGCCTCTGACAGATATTTGATGATATTATTTAAGGAGATATCACTTGACCTCTTAACCGCAATTATATGAATAGAAGGAATAAAGATTAATTCAGCTTCGCGTTTGTTTGCAACAATATCAGTATCCCAATTATCTATAGTTATGTCTTCACGGCTCCTTCTATTATAAAAGGCGTCTGGGTCAATTATTGTATATGCAAGAAGAGTCAAATTAATCCATAGGGGGGTAGACTCTTTATCAAGTATCTCACTGAATACTATAGACTTCAGACTTTCACATCTGTTCCTGTCAAGTTCTACAAGCGGATCCTGCTGAAGCAAACTATTAAAAGTACGTACATAATGAGCAGTGTTTTGCTCTCTCCTTGCCTTGATGTTAATTGCATACCAAGTCGTTTGGCGCCTTAAAATTCTGTTCTCATTCGGATTTTTCATATTCAATTCATTTCTTAATATATTATTATGACCATCTCTTTAAGCAAATTCATTTATATCTTTAATCCCCATACTCCACGAAGTGCCTGTCATAACTTAGGGCACCTAGGATGCCCCAACCATTCTGCACGTTGCTTGGAATAAGAATAGGTTCAGCATCACGGTCATTCCCTGTTATTCGGTAAAGCTGCATTGCTTTCAGGAACTTGTAAAGGTCTTCAGAGATGGCTTGAAGTTCTACCATTACACGAGGGGCTATCTCTGGTATTTCATCACGTGATGTTTTGTTAGAATTTAATACATCTGATGATATGTATGCCTTCGGACTGTCTATGGTGAAGGTTCGCCCTGATGCTAAAGTGCCATCGAAGACATTGGAAAAGTAGGCCGGCCACCCGCCAAAGCTTTGTGTCAGACGATTATCAGTGAACAACTCATCATTAGAGAAATAGACATCCTGCATCACATAATAATGATAGTACAATCGTTGCCACCCATCGTCTTTCCAATACTGCTCAGAGGTCTTCAGTGTCTGGCTGCGTTCACTCCTGACACGTAGGCGGTAGTAGCTGTTCTCTCCACCGCCAGAAATACGGCACCTCAGTCGCATGATGGTGTCCGACTGGTTCACCAGTCCTGCCATGTCAAGATAGGGGTTCTCCGCTAACACCTCATGGCCTATGATCTCAATACTGGGCTTGGTAGGCACCACCGTCTCAACACTCAGTTCACGTCCACCACTCACAGCCTTCACCCTGATGCGGTCGCCCTCCTGAGGGACGTACCTGCAGGTATAGCAGATTCCCTGCGCGTCATAAGACATCGGGTAGCTTTCCTGCCCGTTCACCTCCACCGTTACCTCTGCATCCCTCACGGCCGTTTTGGCCAGATAGTCGTCCGTCAGGTAGTCGGTCGTGAGGTCGTCCTTAAAGAGGACGGCATGCTCATAGTCGTAGTACTGAATGGACGGTACCTTGTCTATCTGGTAAGCTCGGCTCAGATAGACCGTCAGCGGGGTGCCGACGACGGCCGTGCCGTTGATCACCAAGTCGGTGGCCTTCTCATTCTCGGGACCCTCGAAGTCGAGCGTCCGCTCACAGGCACTGCACAGCAGCGCCGACAACAGGAGTAGTATAGGATATCTATTTTCCATCGTTTTCTCAGAGTTTAAGTGTCAGACTTATGAAAGGCATGATGGGGAACATGCAGACGCCCTTCAGCTCTGGGCGGCTGCCAGTATAGCCCCAATAGACCGAGGAGACGTTCTGCTGGTTGTAAAGGTTATAGATGCCCAGATCGCATATCATCTCACCGATGCCTATGCTGCCGTGGTGACTCAGGCTCACGTCAAGACGGTGCACGGCAGGTAGTACGTAGCTATTGCGCTGTCCGTAGGTACTTGTACGTACTAGGTGCTGCACATAGGTGTCATTATAGTAGGCAAGCGTTATGTCTGCATAGGCAGGGTTGCTGCCGTAGTCGATGTCACTGCCGTCAGAGGTAGTGGGATAGTAGTTGTTGTACTCGTCAAAGACCTGTCCCACCAGCGTGGTGGTGGCGAAGGTCACGCGCCTGCCGCTCTGGATAGTCCATGCAGCTGACAGATCCCAGTTTTTGCTCAGGCGCTGGCTGATGCTCACATTGAAATTGTGGCGTCGGTCGCCCGAGGCGTAGAACTCGCGCCCATCGTTGAGCACCATGCCCTCGCGGTCGAAGGTGCGGAGCGACTTGCTCCACGTGTAGCCCACCATCCCCGTGGTGTTGCCTATGGTCTTCTGCGCCAGTAGCTCCACGCCGTAGGCGCGTCCGCGTCCCTGCGCCGCCAGCTGGCTCCACGTGCTTTCCGTATAGAGCGAGGCACCCTCTCGGTACTCTGTCATGCCGTCCAGCCACTTGTAGTATCCTTCCACGGAGAGCTGTATGCCGCCTTTCAGCTCATGGCTGAGTCCCATCGACACTTGGTCGGAAGTACTGGGCTTCATCTTCCTGTCCATAGCTACCCATACTTCTGAGGGGGCAGTCAGGCTACCACTGCTCAAAAGGAACATGCCCTGCGACATGCGGGCATACGAAGCCTTCAGTGACGTGGATCTGCCCAATGACAGGCGCAACGAAGCCCGCGGCTCCAGCAGGAGTGAGCTCCTGCCGTCGGCATTATAGCCCTGCAGGCGCAAGCCGAGGTCTGCCTTCAGCCAGGGGGCCATCGTCCAGTCGTCCTCGGCATAGGCTGAGAAGGTCGTCAGCGTGCCCTTGCCTGTGACGAGGTTGGTCTTCCCGCTCTCTGACGTAGTATAGCGGTCGTCGCCCAGTCCCACGTTCCAGACAATCTGCTCGCTCAGTGCGGCCTTATGCCACGTATGCCGGCCTGCTTCCATCGTAGGTGTCAGTCTCAAAGTGCTGCCCTGCAACCCAAAGTGTAGATCATGGCGCTCGGGCAGCGTGTATGTAAGCTCCGCCCTTGCGCTCATGTCGTCCACCTTGGAACGGTAGGCCGTCAGGCTCTCCGTGATGGTCTGCGAGTAGAGTTCTGCACCGTCATGTCCATGGTTCCATAGGTCGATTCCCACCCAACTGTCAGCGTAGGTGGCATGGCTGAGGCGGTAGTCGTAGCCGCTGTAGCTCGCGGAGGCGTCGAACCTGAGTGAAGGACTGAGCTGGTGCGTGTAGAGCAGACCGCCCAATAGGTTGTTCCAGTTGTTGCGTGTCTCACTGCGTTTTACATTGTCTATGTAGCCCTGCTTATCACTGGAGGTACTTCCGTCAGGATTCCAGCGTATGTTCTTGTCGTAACGGTAGTTCTGGCTGGTCTCCAGCGGCGTGGCATTGTTCACGTCGTGTCCCATGTAGAACACAGCGGAGAGCCTTGCATCCTCAGAGAACCTATGCGTCAACTTGGCATTTACGTCGAAGTAGCGCATGTGGGCGTAGTCGTTCATCTGCCCGGGGTTGTCGTAGATCACCTCCTCCAGCATCGGCTTCACGATGGCGTTGAAGTAGGATACGCGGGCTGCTATATTATAAGAGGTGTGTCCCTTCCACAGCGGCCCTTCTGCCTGCAGGCGTGAGGAGAGCATGCCCGCAGTGACTGAGAGGCGGTGGCGCTGCATGTCGCCCTCGCGCAGGCTCACATCCACCACGCTGGAGAGTCGAGAACCGTAGCGGGCGGGGAAAGCTCCCTTGTAGAGCACCACGTCATCCATCACCTCGGCATTGACGGCAGAAGTGAAGCCCTGCAGGTGCTCGGGGTTGTAAAGCGTGATGCCATCGAGCGTGAACAGGTTTTGATCCTGCTCGCCGCCGCGCACATATATGCCAGCCTTGCCGTCGCCTGCCGACTGCACGCCTGGCAGTCTCTGCAGTGACTTCAGCACGTCAGTCTCACCCAGCAGTACGGGCATCTTGCGTACCTGCTCGGCACTCACGGCTATGGCGCTCATCTGCGAGCTCTGGATGCCGAAGTTGTGGCGCGTGCCATAGACTTGCACTTCGCTCAGGTTCTGCGTGTCCTGTCGCAGCTGTATGTCCAGCTTCGTGTCACGTGTCAGCGTTAGCGTCTGCGTCTCGGAGGCGTAGCCCACGTAGCTGAACACCAGTTCCAACGGCCTTCCGCTGGGCAGGGTGATGGTATAGCGCCCCGTGGTGTTGGTGGTGGTACCCGTACGGCGGTCGGTGTTATAGACCGTCACGCCAATCAGGGCCTCACCTGTGGCGGCATCCGTCACCTGCCCGCTCAGCACCACATTCTGGGCACTGAGGGAGGAACATAGTAGTGTGAATAATACTGTGATGTAACAGTTTCTATGCATTTTCATGTCTATTAGTTTTGTAGTAGTGTGTCTATTCTTTAATCCAGCATTTTAATAGTAATGATGCACAGTTTCCCAAGGTTGTTTTATTATATCATCCCACCCGTCATCATCAAGGTCTAAGGAATACTTAAAATAAGCTACTGATTTCTCACAAAACCGACTCAAAATTTTAAAACCATCTGAACATTTGTTTTCATTGTATGAAGGATCGTCTATAGACACATAATCTACGAAGGTTGGAGGATAAACTGATTTAGCTATTAGCACATTTCCATCTTTGTCCAATACTTGAATATATTCACTTGACAAATTCATGGGATTATCGCCAAAATAGAATATGAAAGTGCAATATTTATCCCCAAGGAGATTTTCTTCCCCATGTCTAATACAATAGACCTTGTAAGGTTCTGCATTATCAGGTATTGGGGTGACGATAAGTTCACCCTTAGGCTTTATGGAATCGTTATCCATTCCAATATTATCATCGCTGCATGATGCTTCAATAGATGCAATAAGCAAAATTAAAACAAAAACAAAGTATCCTCTTATAGATAAATACCTCCACCAAACTTTTTTACATAAACAAGTGAAGGGAGCCCCCTTCACTTGTTTATCCATATTCACTCGTTTATCCATAGAGAATCTCATCTACATATAACTTGTTTACATTGTATGAAGAATAATATCCCCTAACAAAGACTTCAGTCCAACCTTGATCTGTAGTTTTAAACTGGCAGAAGTTACTATAGCTAACAGTATATAACGGATCCACAGCACTGAATTCCCATGAAAGATTTGTTATTGCATAACTGGATGAGAAATAGGCATAATATAAAGTGTTTGGTTCAAGATAAACATTTCCGTGTGGATATACTTCTACATTATCAGAGGCTCGATAAACATGTATTGTACAATACTTCCTTAATGGACCATTTACACCAATAGCCATGGTACATATTCCAGCTATTGAGTTGTCACTGTAGCGCATAATCCCTGTCAAAGTTACATCTCCGCCACTAGAAGAACTAGCTGGGGTTAGTTTGATTTTGTTACCACTACTACTTACTTGACTTAAAAGACTAGTATTATATGACCAATCAATGGTAGTTACACCAAATGGAGTTGATTCAATTTTATATTCTTTCTGTTGCGTTCCACATATCATATCATCACCTGTTATAGTATAAACTGTAGTAATGGATGTAAGTTCTGCTAACTGTTCTTCAGTTAGTTCATCAATAACATTTGTGCGAGTAGTAGCCTGTTTTTCTAGAACTGCATTTTGTTCCAACACTTCTTCCAAACCATTCTGGCAAGAAGCTACCAGCAAACCTAAGGTCAGGCTTGCAAACAATAATTTCGTTATTTTCATATTGTTTAGATTTTAATTGTTTATTATAAAGTTTCTTATAGATGATGAGTCTATTCATCAACTATCTGCCCAACGATATACAATGCAGGGGAGTTAATCACTATTTCATAAGGATAACAGTTGTCTGGAGTGATGAACAACGTCATACCTGTAGTGATAGTTACAGAGGACAGATTAACAACTATGTTCTCCAAATCATCCGTCACCGTAATATCCGCATCTGGTAACGTACCTGTAAATATTATACATAGGGTGTTGTTGATACTTTCAACATCCATATCAAGATAATAATCGTCAGGGGAACGAGCAGGAGTTTTCTCTCTTTCTTCTGTAATTATAATCTTAGGCTTATTCTCGTCCATTCCGAAATTGGCAGCTTTGGCATTTACTGGCAGAATGGACAAAGCCATTAATGCAGCTGCAATAATAACACTTTTCATAATATTAATAGATTAGTAACTCAATTGCGAATATATAATAAAAAAAACTGGGAAAACAAATTCCCAGTCACACTTATTTTATACTATATACCTGAATGT
Source organism: Bacteroidaceae bacterium (assembly GCA_017427065.1). Taxonomy (GTDB): domain Bacteria; phylum Bacteroidota; class Bacteroidia; order Bacteroidales; family Bacteroidaceae; genus Bacteroides. The sequence continues at coordinate 164,544 of JAFRTL010000005.1, forward strand.
CAGTACACTAAATAAAAAAGGCAGTCACACTTTCATTATGTTTCGTAAGAGTTCATGCGTTTTTTCATTCGATAACGACGTTGGTTTATTGCATGTGTAGAGGTTGTACCAAGGCTGATAGCTATAGCTTTTGTATCAAAGTCTGTGCGTTGTTCCAAGATGTAAAGCAGTATGTCATCATCTTGAAGAAGTGGATATCGTTCTTTCAATTCCCGTACCATCTGCTTGTTAAGGCTAAACAGAACCGACCGTAGCTTTTCACAATCTGAATTATTTAAAGTATGTTTTAACTCATTACCCTCTGAAGATTTTCGGAGTTCTTTTATCTTCTGATAAATCTTAGTTTGAGTAAACTGCCAATTCTCCAAGTGGCGAATCTGCTGAGTTGATTGTTCAATTTGTTGTTCACGCTCTGCAATTTGTCGGAGAAGTGTTTGTTCATGCTGCAACAAATCATTCAGGTACTCTTCTTGTATTTCCTGTGAATGAAGCAGTTGCCGTATATCTTTTTCTAATTGTTCTTTTTCTGTTTTAAGTGTTCCCAAGGTTATCAAGTTCTTCTCCATGGCGCAATGCAAAATTGCAAGTTTTTCTACATTTTCATTAAGTTTGGCATTTAGCTGTTTCTTTTCTTTGTGACGTTTATATAAATAATATAATAAGGTGAGAAGTAGAAGGAGGAGAATAAAGGCCGAGATAATAATAATAATAATTTGGTCTCGTTTTCCCCTTGCTTGCTCATCCTGTACTCGTAGTTCAGTTTTATGTTCATGTATCAGGTTACTGATTTCTGTATCACGCTCCTCTGTATATAGTGAGTCAATAATAGAAACATGCTCTTCCAGATAGTGAGAAGCTTTTTCATAATCACCACGATATTTCTCAATCTGATATAGATTAAGCAAGGTGGTCAGTCTATGTCTTTCGTACTTTGTGGTGTCTATGCTTAAATTCAAATAATAAATCGCACTATCTATTTGATCTAAATCGTATAAGATTCCACCATATGTTCCATAATATAATCTTCTCTTAGAATTATTGACAGCATGGTTAATAGCTTTACGTTCAAATAATAAAGCAGAATCTGGATGGGAGTAATAATAATGATATAATGCAAGATTATGCTCCATTTGTGGTATCAAAATAGAATCTTGGGAATGAATGGCACATTTTAAGGCCTCATTAGCATAATAGAAAGCAGAGTCAACTTTGTCATTCATAATATAATAATCTGATATACCACTTAAGGCAATAGCTTTATCTTTATCTTTCTCACAAACAGATAGCATCTCTCTATATGAAGATACGGATTCTTCAAAGTGTTTGTTATCTTCATAAAGGATTCCCAAAGAACTATGAATTAATCTTTTTATCTCTTTAACGTTTGGAAAATCTCGTATAATTGTAAGGCCGTCTTGTAATAGTTCAATAGCCCTCTCAGTCTGCCCTAATTCTTCTTCTAACCTTCCTTTATAGAGTAGTGCTGTGGCACGTTCAGGGGTGGACTTCTTATAATAGCTAAGGGAGACATCTAACAAAGAGTCACAAGGTAACAAAGGACGATAAGTCTTATTAGTAGCTTTTGCCAACAGCAGGGCATAGTGGGCAGTTTCTTTCTTTGATAGCTGTTGCTTGAAGTGTAGTGAATCAAGCAGGGAAAAAGCACTGTCCGGATGATCTTCCATCAGTGCCTCCGCTTGTTGTAAAATAGACTCTACTTGTGGATTACTACTGTTACAAGATGCTAATATCATCAGGAAACAAAGGTAGAAACAATATGAAAATACTTTGGTTTTCAATATAATAATAAATGCTAAGTTGAAATTCAAATTATAACAGCCTCAAATGTAAGAAGTTTTCTTGAAACAACCAAATAGCAAATACTCACGATGACTTCACTACTCTTTTTTTACCAAAAGTCGGACGAGTTTCCAGAAACACAAGGTTTTTCTGCGGAAATGTCCAGCATTACTATATGTAATATTGAAGTATTTTTCTAATAATAGTGGACGTTTTGGCGAAAAAGCCTTGCGTTTCTGAAAAAACAAACTAATTTTGCGCCGTTTTTATAGTTTGTCAGATGGTAAGACATGTATTATTCTACTCCCTGCGTGGAGTCTTCTCTGCAAATCTTATAGAGGCTGGCATCGTATTCTTCAAAGCCATTATTGAGCATTTGGCAGAGAGTAAAAGGAGAGAAGAAATATCTATAGTGAAAATTAATAAGTTAGAAGAAAGAGTCGCTATTATCGAGAGGAGGAGTCATATATACAATATTGAGAACCAACAACTTATAAGAATAAATAAGACACGAGGTCGCAGAAAAGATGTACTACTGACAAAAAGAGTTAATGAAGAAGAATTATTGAATGCCATTAAAGATTATTTGCACGGACGGAGAATAGATAATGATGAGGTTGATTTGACAAAATATGTGATACCTACTCCACGATTTGCAATCTTCCTTTATCAAATTCTTGATAGAAAAGGATTAATCGTTCATGGAGAGAAGCCACAGATGAGGTATTCTGCTTATGGGCGTTTCTTACAGCAATGTACTGGGTTGAACTATGCCCCTGCTAGGCAAAACTATGTGAGAATGATGAACTGCTACAATGCTTTCTGTTGTGATGGCAAGGAGATTAAGCTATATGAACTTGATCTGTTTAACATACCAATCGGATTCAAGCAAAGGTCAGACGCAGAGCTCTTAAAGAAGCAATACGACTACTTGGAAACACAACTTTGCTTACACCCATTCTTTCAGAAAATACTCTAAAAAAGATTTCAAGGAATTGAATTCTTTGATACCAGGAAGTTTTCTTTGCGTTCTTTGAATTCTTTGTTCTTCGAACACTACTATTGTTCATCTATGTTTGCACTGTCATTGCAAAAAGGTATTGATATGCTGGCCAGCTAATTAGTTCCTTGGGTTCTTTGACAATGTTTCATTGTATAAAAACAAAGAATATGAGAACAAAGAAAGAAGAAAGAATAATAAAATGGGAGTTGCATCGTGTAGCTCGGAAAGAAGACTGTACAATAGGTCATTTCTATTGTGGTGGCATAAAGATCTGTGATACACTGGAACCACACTGTATAGACTGGCAGAAAGAAAAGAAAGTGTATGGGCAGACGGCCATCCCTGAAGGGGAATATCGCTGTGTGATAGGTTATTCCACACGTTTCAAGGCTCAGCGTCCTTATCTGGAGAATGTGCCACACTTTAGCGGCATCATGATTCATGAGGGGCGTGATGTCCGTAGTACTAAAGGTTGCATTTTAGTTGGCACTCTGCTGCCTCACGATCGGTTGATTTACTCCAAAGCAGCACTTGAGAAAATAATGGAGAAACTGAGGTATGCTGAAAAAACAGGACAGGAAGTCTGGCTAACCATTTACTGATAAACTGAAGGGGTGAGTTAAAAAACTCACCCCTTTTTATATTCTAAACCTTTCAAAGATGGAGTAATGTTCAAATTATGGACTTATCCTGTTCATAACATAAGTGTGACTACTCTTTTATCGTAATCTATTGATGACAAATTAATTAAGGAAAATAAAGTGTGATTGGGAATTTGTGTTTTCAGTCAATATTTGTTTTATATTCGCAACAAAGTTGCACTATTATATAAATGATTTTTTTATCTAATGATACGGTATTAATAATACTTATATTCATAATAATGTCGAGACCTAAGATATTTGCATATTGCATTTTTCTATGTCTGCTGATGATTCTGGCGGCTTGTAACCGCAGTAATCCACAAGTGAAGGCTATTTTACAACAAGCAGATGCACTGATGGAAGAGCATCCGGACAGTGCTTATTCCCTGATTGATTCACTGCATTATCGTCAATCACTTTCAAAGAAAGAAACTGCTCTCTATGCCCTGCTGTTGGCAAAAGCTAAAGATAAGACTTACCAATCATTGATTCCTTGTGACTCCTTGCTGAGTTATGCACTGAGATTCTATGATAAGCCCACAGCCAATCGTGCCACTGCATTACTATACAAAGGCTGCTTGGAAGATGAGGTAAATCATGATGAGGATGCCATCACGCACTTACAGGAGGCACGCCTCATTCTTCAAAACTATCCCGAAGAGAAATCCACTTGCCGCATAACACTGGGACTATTAGGTGATTTATATTATCAGCACAAACATTATGAGGATTGTCTGCCAGTGTATAAAGAAACCTTGGAACTCTGTGAGTCGGACAGGGATAAGTCATATACTTTTAAAGACATAAGCTCATACTATACCATGACTGAACAACAAGATTCGTCATTGTATTACCATCATAAAGCCATTAAACATGCTATATTGACGGAAGATTCTGTTTTGGTAGCAAGCTCATACCATTCACTCGCTTTAGCCTTCAATGTATTTTCAAAAGTAGATTCGGCATTGTATTATGAAAACCTTGCATTAAACCATACCCCAAATAATAGCTCAAAAGGAGGCATCTATTACCAGATAGGTTCTATAATGCAGAATTCTGGAGACCTTGAACAGGCTGCCTATTATATAAACAAGGCTAAAGAAGATAGCCTCTTCAATGGATCTTTTATGATTAACAGAGTGCTTGGAAAGATAGAAACCAGTTTAGAAAATTATAAAGAAGCCAATGTTTATTATAAAAAATATATAGACTATCTAGACTCCTTATATACCTTTGAACGTTCTGTGGATGTTCAGAAACTAAAATATGATTATGAAAATAGATTGATGTTGAAGAATGAACAAGTAAATAATGAAAGAAAACGTAATAGAATTATTTTCTTCAGCACTTTTTTTGTCTTTTCTTTAATTACTCTTCTAATTTACACATATTATCATTTTAGGCAGTTACGACAAAGACAAATCCATGCCATGAGAGAAATGAAGATGAGGTTATCTTCATTAGAGGATGCTATTTTAGATAATCAAAAAACTATTGAGCAACTAAGAAAAGAATCAGTCAGGACACTTTCTGATGCGAATGAATTACAACTCATAATTCAGGAGAAAGAAGCTGCCATTAAAAAATACGAAAAAGAATCCTTAGAACTATCCAATCGATATTTTCAAAAGACAGTTATGTATTCAACGATAGTATCAAGAACGACAAATATCAAAAACAAGAAAAAGCTTCAGATATTCACATCAACCGAGCAGGAACAGATAAGAAATGAGGTTTTTACCATTTATTACACTTACATTAAACAATTAAGAAATGAGCATCCTACATTGAAAGATGAAGATTTGTTGTTACTTTGTTTAGAATCTGCTGGCATCAGCAATCAGGCCATTGCATTGTGCTTTGGTAGTACAGACCCTCATATTGTTTATGCACGTAGAGCAAGAATGAGAGACAGAATTACAACATAATAGCAAAGCATTACACTTTATTTTATATTTCTCTTAGTAATCAGCAAGTTACGTTCTTATATCGTTACAGTATTCATATCCATCATTACATCTTTGTTTGTAACTTTATGTCAGATTTAATGAACTTAAACACATAAAGTTATGAGAAAGATTAAAGTATTATTTACATTTATGCTGATGCTTACATTGGCATCTCCTCTGTTTGCACAATCCCCACCAAGTGGTAATGGTGAAGCTAAAATTGAGTATTCTGTAGGAGACCCTTCTGGGAGACCGAGATCTCCATTGTTTTTTGACATTGCTGTTACTGAAGTAAATAATTGTTTAGAGATTAGTTTCAGTGGCTCTTTGACTGATGTAAACATCGTCATTAGCGATACGGATAGCTCTATAGTCTATCAAGAATCTAATGGTTCTATCTATAATGGAAAGACTATCTACATTAATCCTGCTGATGGCTATCCCTATGATATAGAGATTACATCGTCTACTATTAATATAGTGGGTATAATCTATGTTGAGTAATACTATCCCATTAATAATCAATAATTATTAACATTTAAAACAATTTTCCATGAAAACAAATTTTTATTTCCTTGCTAGCCTTACATTAGGTTTATTAGCAACTTCCTGCCAGAATGGTTTGGAAGAAGTTTTGGAACAAAAAGCCGTTCAAGATGAACTTGCTACTACTCGTGTGGAGATTGAAACTCCAATCGATGAAGAAATTATAGAAGAGTATGCCCTTGGACCTGCTATTTCTGGGCCGACAATTATTACAGGCACAAGCCAAGTATCTTATACTGTCAATCCACCATTTGGTAGTGTTAATACAATTTGGTCTCACAATACTGCGATTTTCAACGAACACGGAAACTCTGATACAGCACTCACTGTATCCTTGAAAAACGCAAATACAACAGCAGATGTGACGATTTTTGCAACTTTCTACGACTCAAATAATAATGTCATAAGTCAAAGCAGATTTGATACTGGTATAAACGGCCCTCATTATAATCATTGCAGCATCCGTGTGATACGCTCGTCAGATGGTGCCGAGATTTATCCAAACCATACGGCATATATGGAACCAAACACATATTATTATGCTTATTTCTACACTTCGACTGGTGGTAGCATGGATCTTGATTGGTCCTTCTATGATGATGGTATGGAGATCCTAAATAGTTATGCACATACTCTCTACTTTAAGACAGGAAGCGACAATTATGATTGCTTCCTCCATGTTGACGGAAGAATGTACGGCAGCAGTATCACAAAAGCATTGCTTGGAGTAGTTTTATACTAAATAAAAGGGAATAGTTCCTTGGAATTCAGAAATTCAATCATAACCTTTGCTTCAAATATAAATGTCTTTGACTTATGAAAACAATTAGATTTCTCAATTTCTGCCTTTCAATGGCAATTTATTTTTGTAGCTTTAGTGCCTGCAGTGATGACGACCCTGAGGAAACCGTCAGGCCTCCATACATGTATGCTGAGCAGACTCTTTATGAGATAGACGCAGCTTCACAAGTTATTAACGTGCACCTGAATACTAATATAGATAAACTTGATTTATGGATTCAAGATAAATATTCATGGATTCAGCTGGCGGATATGAAAGAAGGAGAGAACGTTAAGAATTATCAGTTTCAGGTAGCAGATAATACAACGGGGGAACTGAGAGAATGTGGTATTGTGATAATAGATCCGGAGAACCGCATAGCAGCCGTTACCATAACGATTCGTCAGTCTGTTGTAGAATAAGTGTTTTGTTTTGATTTAAACTGAGTGATACCATGAATGCTAGGTTAATACTATGGCTATATCTTTCAGTGTTTCTCTACCTACCGCTCAGTGCCCAGAACGTGGTACTGAGCGGACTGGTGACAGATGCATCTACAGGCGAACCGTTGATAGGTGTGACGGTGTATAACACGGATCGTCGCACAGGTACCACGACTAACTCAACAGGGCATTATACCATTACCTTGCCTAGTAACAGGGCATTGGAACTGGTGTTCAGCTATGTGGGCTATGCCTCCAACACGCAGAACCTTACGCTGACACGTGACACGAAGCTGGACATACAGCTTAGACAGGACACACAAAACCTGCGTGAAGTGCAGGTCTATGGTACTCGCCACAACTTTGGCGTGCAAAGTTCACAGATGAGTGCCATAGCCGTTAGTGCTGAACAGATTAGGAAGTTGCCTAGCCTACTTGGAGAGGTAGATGTATTGAAGTCGTTGCAGCGGTTACCTGGTGTGCAGAGCAGTGGCGAAGGGCGTTCGGGCATCTTCGTGCGTGGTGGCGACTACGACCAGAACCTCTTCACGCTGGATGGCATCACCCTGTATAACCCAGAGCATCTGCAAGGATTCACCTCTGCAGTGAATGCTGATGTGATGGATGATGTGGTGCTCTACAAGGGTGCTTTCCCTGCCCGTTTTGGCAGTCGCCTCTCCAGCGTAGTGGACGTAAGCCTACGCGAAGGAGATATAGAAAGACATCGCCTCTCTGTCACAGCAGGCATGCTGGCCTCTCGTATTCAGGCAGAGGGTCCGCTATGGAAGGGGCATACCTCCTATAATATCGCTGCCCGTGTGAGCTACTTCGGTGCTATCGTGAAACCAATGCTGCAGGAAGTCATCTATGATAATCCTGGACAGATGGACAACTACAGCCACATGCGCTACTGGGATGTGAATGCCAAGTTGACGCACAGGTTCTCTGATAACGACAAACTTTCAGCAGTGTTCTATATGGGGCACGACGTGAACAATGCCACACCCGATGAAACTATTCAATTATTCGACTACAGCCCTCAACTCATAGACATTATTGAACGGAGTGAGACAAGGGATCGATGGAGCAATCTGCTTGGAGGTTTGCTTTTCACGCACCAATACAGTCCTGATCTGCGTCTGGATGCATCTGTGAGCTACAGCGGATACAATAACAAGCTGAGTTATTTAAACTACAAAAGCAACAAAATTGGCCTGAACCTCTTCGGGGGCGGTAGGGATGTTGCGGAATTGTTCATTTTGCATACCTCTGATTATGGCACTACTTACCGCTCTGAAATTCAAGACTTGGGAGCCACGGCCAACCTTACCTACCTGATAGGTGGGGTGCATGAAGTGCAGGGTGGTCTGCAGATAGGAAGCCAACGACTCTCGCCATCGTTCAGTTCCGATTATTACACCTACCAAAAAGCCGCCGCAAATGAGGATGTTGTGAAGAACAGAGGGCTTGGAGATGAACGCTATAAAATTACGGAAAACCAATTATCAAACAGCCTAAAGGGTAGCCATACGGTGACATCTTTTGCTGCACACGTGGAAGACGACTGGGATATCAACGAAAAGCTGAAAGCCAATTTGGGCATCCGTCTGCAGGGGTACGGAGTGGAAGGAAGCATGAAACTTGCCATAGAACCACGTGCTTCCCTACGCATGCTTCTCTCTAAAGGAATCTCCCTGAAGGCAGCATACTCCCGTATGTCACAGGGTGTGTTTCTGCTAAGCAGCAGTAGCCTTACCAACCCGTCGGATGTATGGATACCACTCTTTAAGGATATGGATCTGGGCATCTCTGACCAGCTGTCACTGGGTTATAATCAAGACCTGAGCAGCGGCATCAATCTCTCTGTGGAGGGATACTACAAGTGGCTGGATGGTACAGTGGATTACAAGGAAGGGGCCTCACTCGCTGGAAGCAGTGACTGGAATGACGCCATCGCTCAAGGGAAAGGCAAGGCTTACGGTGTGGAGCTGATGGTACAGAAGACCATTGGCACCACAACTGGCCATATAGGCTATACATGGAGCAAAGCGCTACGTACTTTCGACCGGGAAGGAATGGTGCTGAATAGCGGACGCGAGTTCTTTGCCATAGGTGACCGCAGGCACAACTTCAACATCAGCATCACACAGCGCCTGAGCAAGAACTGGGACCTGTCTGCAGCCTGGACCTACCAGAGCGGGCGCAGGGCAACCTTTGCTTCTACCTCCGTGCCGAGTCCAGTATTCGACGAGTTCAACAACTATATACCACTGGCTGACGGTTATTCCAGACAATGGTATCCAGAGAACCCTGCTTATGAAACCACTACGGATGGGTATTATGAGGACACTTACGTGGCGCACGTGGTACGCATGAATACCTATGGCAAACGCAACGGCTATGTGCTGCCAGCCGTACACCGTCTGGATTTGAGCCTGAGCCACCATGGGAGCATAGGCATAGGTGAGATGATCTGCGACATTAGTATCTATAACCTGTACAACCAGCAGAATATCTCTACGGTATATTGGGGCTTTCAGGACAATCGCCGTGCCCTAAAGGGCGTGTGCATGTTCCCCATCATGCCCTCCATCAGTCTGACACTAAAACTCTAAACTGCCATGAGAATAAAAAATACTATTATATTACTTATAATTGCTCTTATGGGCACCTCCTGCGAGCGTACGTTGGATTTTGTGACAGGTGACGATGGTATGGGCGATATGACTATAGGAGCCATCGCAGTCACAGGTGCGCCAATGATAGTTTATGTAAACAAGGCCGTAGCGGTAGATAAATCCCAGTTGACGGAATACATAGGCATGGGAGAAGACCGCATCAGGTATATGCAGGCAGGCGAAGCTGTGGACTATATGCAGGATACGTATTTTAAGAAATCTGCAGTGAAGGAAGCACAAGTATCTGTAGAGGTCAACGGACAGCATACCTATCCTTTATCATTTAATGAAAGCAGTTATGGATACTCCAGCGATTATGTGCCCAAGGAAGGGGATCACATTGTGGTAAAAGTTATAGCGGGCGGACAGGAGCTTCATGCTGAAACCGTTGTACCTTCAAAGCCTGAAATAGAAATCTTGAACTATGAAGTACTGGCAGAGAATCCGTACAGGGAAGTGGAAGGATACATGTTCCGCACTGACACCATTATGCGCATTACCTGTAGAATCAATGGGCAACAAGGACAGCATTATTATCGACTGAGAGTAAGGAGTGAAAGGGATGTATATGGATGGTGGCACGGTGCAGGTAAGTATGATGGCTATCAGATGCAGGATGTATATTTCTCTGACGATGAAATCTTCGTGGATAAACGACTGTCAAAAGGTTTTGGTGGCTGGAAGCCTTATTTTTCCAACGTATTCGATGACTCACTGATAAGTACTGGTGGACATACCTTTACACTGGACAGCCCTAAGATGCCAAGGAAAATTTATGGTTCCATGACCTCCACCTCAAATCAGGAACATGGGCCTTTGCCCCCTCAAGTAATGATAGAACTGCAGGCCATCAGTCCAGAGCTGTATCACTATCTGAAGTCTGCAGAACTTTATCGACTTACCTATAATGATGCTTATGCAGAGCCTGTGCAGATTTATGGAAACGTCGAAGGTGGCTGGGGCATCTTTGGTGCCCTAAGTTATGACAGGCACTTCGTGGAGTATGGGGAGTGAAGGAAATTATTTATTAAACTTAATTTGTGAATAAATATGGTATACAACTCTAGCTAATTCATCAGACTCATTGAACATCCAGATGCAATATTCAAGGTCTATGAATATTTCATAAGTGTTATCGTGTAGAAAAGAAGGTAAGATGTAATAGTAATGGCTATTATTTGCACATCTTACGAGTGTTAAAATTAGTGGTATTTCCATCTCCGTCCTCGTGTGTCTCATGTATACATGAACGAAGGGTAAGTTGATAATAACGACTTTTTGTTAGCGAATATATATCTTTTTAATAATCAATATTAAGGAGATTTTTTGCCTAAAATGTGGTTAATTAAATAAATATGATTATTTTTGGAATGATATTCCAAATGGAATGTTGAATATTTAATTTTTAAATTGTCTTATGCCAAGTATATTAAGTGAATATGTAGCAAGTGGGATGAGTATATTGGATCTTAAAAAAGAACTCAGTAGATTACGAATAGAATATAATAAGTTGACTGGGCGAAATCTCTTTATCTTTGCTTCAGACTTTACCAAAGGAAAACAAGGTGTTGATGTCACATTGAATCAAGATGATTTTTACATGATTCAGGATATTCTTCGAGAATCAAAAAGGAAACAGATTGACATCTATCTTGAGACTCCTGGTGGTAGTGGAGAAGCAGCAGAGGAGATTGCAAGGTTTCTACATACTAAATTTGAAGAAGTGAATTTTGTAATAGCAGGCGAAGCAAAAAGTGCTGGTACCATTTTGGTTATGTGTGCCGATAACATCTATATGTGTAGTACTGGAAGTTTAGGCCCAATAGATGCTCAGGTGCAGATAGGTCGTAAGATGGTATCTGCTTATGATTATACTACATGGGTGAAGGAAAGACGTGATGAGGCCATTATAAATGGCAAATTGAATCCATTCGATGCTATTATGGTTGCTCAAATATCTCCTGGAGAATTATATGGCGTAGAGAATTCACTTCAGTTTGCAAAGGATCTTGTTAAAGGATGGTTACCAAAGTATAAATTCAAGAACTGGAATGTAACTCAAACAAGACATCTTCCTGTAACTCCTGAAATGAAAGCTCAAAGAGCGTCTGAAATTTCGGATAAACTGTGTAATCACATGGATTGGCATTCCCATGGACGTTCTCTTAAGATAGAAGACCTAAGTAAAGAGCTCCTTATAGAGGATATAGACAACAATCCATCTCTTGCTGATGTTGTTTATAGGATTAAGACTGTTATACGACTCATTTTTGAGTCTAGTACTGATTATAAAATTTATAACTGGGAAGACTGTGAATTATCTCGAACAGCAAATGTTACCCATATGCCATTTCAGCCCCCTCGGCCTAAAAATACCCCGAAAAATGTAAATACTATAGATTTTAGTATTGTCTGTCCAAAATGTAAAAAAGCACATCTTGTTAGAGGGTATCTTGATATAAACAGTAATGATATTAAAAACTTAAAACTACCGACACATCCGCTGGTGAAAGATGGTGAAATTTTGGCATGTGATAGCATTGGTTGTGGATTTAATATTGATTTAAAACCGATTAAAAATACAATAGAAAACCAACTTAAAAGAAAAATAACAATTCGATAAAAGTATGGAAGATATGAATCAGATCAACGACTCCCTTCAGGATTTTGTGGCCGAAGTAAAAGAAGGGAAATATTCAGATGAAACGCTTTCTTCTGAGGATGTTCTTATTTATACTAGACCACGTGAAGAGTTCCTTTCTTTCGAAAATAACAATTTCGAGGAAAACTGCGTTATTTTATATGGGATTAGCTAATCCTTAGCTTCAATTAATTGTAATGAAAAAATCGCTGCCTAATTATTGGGCAGCGGTTTCTTTTACATTTACCCCTGTTTTGTTACAGTGCGAGTATTATCAGTAAAACTCTGCAATTAAAAACACTACTGCTGAATTAATAAAGAACAAGACTATTCCCAGTAAATAATGAGATAAAGAAATAATTGTATATCATTACTTAAGCCGCTACCTTTGAGTGGCAGAGGTTTTTCTATATACCTTATCCATCAACTCCCACTTAAATTTACCTTTTTCAATGTGAACAGTCCATAAGAAAAAAGATTTCTTCTCCAAGTCATTGGAGTAGTAGAATTATATCCATGCAAAAACATATATTTTATCCTTTTTATTTCGCAAAATGAAATTATTTATATTTTTACGAAAAAAGGCAAAAAGGGAATAAAAAACTTATCAAATTCCATCTACATTTATAGTTTATTTCCTAATTTTGTAAAAGATAAGAATTAATTATTAATGAAATTAGAGACTTTGATAGCTGAATGTACAGCATACGATTTTAAGTCGATGCTTGAAGAAAAGAAACCTAAGAGTTGGTTGAAGAGTGTAAGTGCTTTTGCTAATGGTATGGGTGGCTCACTTTTCTTTGGGGTTGATGATGATGGTAATGTCAGAGGCCTATCTAATGTGCAGCATGTTTGTGAAATCATCAGCAACAAGATTCGTGACTATATGGATCCTCTGCCAGAGGTTGAAATGATTCCAGAGGTAATAGACGGATGCTCTATCCTACAATTAAAAGTAAATGCTGGCAACTATACTCCATATTATTATGTTGGAGATGGACAAAGAGTGGCATTTGTTCGTGTTGGCGATGAAAGTATACCTGCAACGGCAGAACAAATGGTTCGCTTGGTATTGAAAGGAACTAACAAAACTTTCGATTCTATTCACACAGATTATAAAGCAGAAGACTATTCTTTTACTATTTTGGCCAATTCGTTCAAGTTACGAACTAATCAAGAATGGGATAAAAAGTATCTCCTGTCATTTGGTCTTGTCACAAATACTGGTAATCTCACTAATGCTGGAGCATTGTTTGCTGATGACAGTCCCATGTGGCAATCACGCCTTTATTGTACACGATGGGATGGCCTGGAGAAAAGTGATGCTATAAACGATTCGGAATTTAATGGCAACATCCTTATATTGCTTCGTGAAGCAATGGACTTTGTAAAAGCAAACACACGTAAAGGCTGGGAAAAACTTCCTAATGGCAGGAAAAATAAACCAGAATACTCAGAAAGGGCAGTACTTGAGGCATTGGTAAATCATTTCATTCACCGCGACTATACAGTAATGGGTAGTGAGGTACATTTGGATATCTATGATGATAGGCTCGCTATTACTTCCCCTGGGGGCATGTATAGTGGGCAGAATGTACAAGATCTTTCACTTGAGGATATCTCATCGGATAGAAGGAATCCTATCCTTGCTGATGTAATGGCTCAGTTGGATTATATGGAGAAGCGGGGTAGTGGATTAAAACGTATTTATAATGAGACAAAGGCTTTGGAGGGCTACAGAGAAGAGCTAAAACCTATATTCAAATCTACAACAAGCCAGTTTATGACAATAATTTTCTCTATGAATTATATTAGCACTAAGCAGTTGCTAAGTAATCATCAAGTTGGTACTAAGCTGGGATTAAGTTGGGACCAAGTTGGTACTAAGCTGGGATTAAGTTGGGACCAAGTTGAGAAGCTTCTTATTGCTCTTCAACAGCCATCTAATATGAATGAATTAAAATTATTGTATGGTTGGAAAAACACAACGAAATTCAGGAAGAAATTTATCAGTCCACTTATTGGAGAGAATCTTGTAAAGATGGTTATTCCAAACAAACCAACCAGCCCTGATCAAAAATATTATCTGACAGAATTGGGTAAGGAATTGTTGGAAAACGAAATGTACAAAAAACAACCTGCAGTTGTATCTCAGGAAAGAGTAAACCGATTGATTAATGAATTTGCAGAAGCTTTGCCTATGTTTCCAATAGGATTACCTATGATAACGAAACAGTATCATTCTACACTTCCCATTGTAGATGTGCGTTGCTTTCAAGCTTCATATAATATAAAGAAAGAAATGTTCCTAAATAATGGAACTTGGGTTTATGAAACTCCCGAGTTGTATCTGCATGAAATACAAGAAAACATTTGGCAGCACTACAATGTGCAATTCCTAAAGCATCGAGCAAAAGCAAACTATCGGATTCGATTCTCTGAAATCAAAAATGCAATCAAATCTTTAGGTCTTGATGAAAAATTCGCCATCATTACCAGTTTCTATTTAGGTACATACGATGACTTATATGGAGGTGATATTCCAATAAAAGAAACGGATTTTGGCTATCAGTATGGAGAAATACCAATATTTATGATTCCTTCACATGAGGCTTATCTGATTGTGATTCGGAAAGAGTTGCTTCCAAGATGCGAGGCTATAATGTACGAAGATCCTAATACAGAATATAAGTTAATAAATGAGCAGCATCTACTTTATTCAAATATTTATGACATGAAAAATGAAGGAGATGATTTCGGTTTAGTTATGATGCGTGAGATAAAGTTCTACTATCCTAATGATAACGATTTTCGTTATGTGAGGCTTGTCATAGACAGGATCGAACATGGGGATAGTGATTTATCGATAATCAAGGGAATATAACATAATCACATTTTTAGAAAGATAATGTAATGGCATATAACTATCCATTTTATACAAGAAATGAAGATGACACTTATGGCCCAACTAATAAAGGACATTTTTATCTTCCCCTTAGTTATCATAATCGTACTGCTAGAAAGAGGGCAGATAAAAATCGTTGGCGTATAAAACCGCCTGAGCAGTATGAGGTTTTCCGTGTGGCAGATGATAATAGCGAGTATTATCAAGGCGATGGGGGATTGTATGGCTTTTTAGATAAAATGGATGAGGTTCTTGGATTAGATAATGAAGAACGTATAGCTTATTTTCCAGACCCAGGAAACGATCCATGGCATGGCTATCCTGTGTCATCAAAAGAAATAAGTAACGAGGTAATAAAACGATGGAAAGATACTGCATTCATTTCAACACGTAATTATCGTAATCTGCTTAAAAGAGAAATATGAAAACATTAAACTTTTCAATAGTAGAAATCAATGCGATAGATTCATATCTATATGCAGGTAATTTATATGTTTTTTTTGAAAGTGGTCGTATAGCATATGTCTCTTTTACCTATTTGGTCAGATTATTACAAGACAACTATCCTCATTACAAAAATATATTTGAATTGGCTTTTTTGCATAATGATTATACTAATACTGCATCTGGTCGTTTATTTCTAGGAATTGCTGGAGTACATTCGCAAATTATTAAGGAATGGGATAAAGCCAGAAAAGAGGTTCGTTTTACAATTCCTTTCGAAAGTATCAGTCGCTATTTTCATGAGATTGGGGAATGGAAATCAATGCCATTAGATGTTCGCCTTTACGCTATGCGATTATACATTGGTTGTGAAGATGGTCTTTATGAGAGCATAATATCACAAGACGAAAAAGCAAAAGTTACATCTGGCAAGATAGACAGAGTTTTTGACTCAAAGGTGGTATCTGTGAATGCCAGATATGGAACTGTTGCTATCTCTGCAGACGAAGAGGGGCTGTTTTCATCTATAATTGGTGAACAAGAAGTACATATAAGGGTTAGTGATAGACCTGATGTAAACGAACCTTCATTGCGTACTGATTGGAAAGAAGTAGATTTATTGAGTTATGATTCAGAAAGTAAGTTTAAATATATTCATAATGAATCTCAACGAACGAACAAAAATACCCCTAATTATAATACTCTTAGAAGAGGGGGTGAATTTAAACAAATAGTGAACTTTGCAATTCAGATTGATGAAATGGACCCTCTTCTTGATGAACTTAACATTAAAAATGGTAATCTTAGTTATTGCTTCAATAGCGGTTCTTCTGCATTTATGAAATTGAAGGACGGAACATTCTTTGTTACAGATTTTAAACAAAGATCAGGTGGAACGTATAAACGAATAATTAAGGAAAGTAAAGGATGCAAAAAAATTATGTCTTCTGTTATTATACCTAACGGTTGTGTTCTGCGCTATTATGATCGCATTGTATTATATAAGAAAGATAGTTTTCTGCTATTATACAATGGTCCGACATATGGTATTAGATCATATATGAACTCCAACCAATATAGAAGTCTTATAACTATTAATACGGAGAATTCTATTGGAATTCATACAACAGAGTCGTTTGAACCTATATCTACATTAGCTGAAAACATGAGCCAATATGGCAGAGTTAAATATAATAATATATTTAGATTAAATAAAAATATTGCAAAGGATGTGAGTGTGGATGAAGAAGATCTTCCCTTTTAATTTTACCTGTAAAAACAGTAAAAATGATAACATCTTTACTCATACTCATATAAACTACAGTTTATAAAAACCTGACTTTTTATATAGTTCAGTTTACAAAAATCGTTTTTGTACTCTAAATTTTAGCATCATCGTAACGAATGAGGTCCTGTAAGGTTATGGGGTGACAGGAATCAATTGCTTCAAACATCCTATCGGAATAATGTAGATACCATCGTCAGGACGGCGATAAGTGTATTCGCCTGTCGCTGTCAATATCATTTTAATAGCAGATACTTTCATATGTATGGTTTCTATCTGATTATCTTAGATTAATCGCAAAACTGCGACATGTCGCAGTTAATTTTTTCGGTAATTTGGCGTTAAAATTTTCGGTAATTTGGCATTTTGGCCATCAAAACACATCACGACTTTTGGTAAAAAAAGAATCGGGTAGGGGTTTGCTGTATTTTTGCATCGTCAAAACTGATGAGGCCCTGTGAGGTTATGAGGTGACAAGGATCCATCGCTTAATAATATAATAAGGTGGCTTCATGGTTGCGACAGAAGTAAAATGAATGTAAAACTAAAAAAGAAAAACTATGAGTTTAATTAAAGTAAAAACCCGATTAGCAACCATTGGTTTCAACAAGACGCAGAAGTATGTAACTTCTCCAGTACGCTACAGCAACATCACTGTAGATGACTTGATTAAGTTTGCTTCAGAGAATTCTGGCATCAGTAAAGCGAACATTTCCGCCTCTTTCTTTGCCATTCAGCAGCAGATTGAGCAGTTTGTATGCAATGGACATGGTATTGTGCTGGGTAACCTCGGTACTTTCTACATCAGTACGCGCTGCAAGGCGGCTGATGAAGTTAAGGATGCAGGAGCTAGTTCTGTGAAGAGCCTTGCTGTGCGGTTCCGTCAGTCGAAGAAGCTACGCTCAATGCTCAATAGCAATACCCTACTGGAAGGTATTGAGTTTGAAACAGATACAGAAGAAGAGGACGATCAGACTGATACGCCAAGTGGTGGTAGTGGTGACGATAATACTTCTGGTAGTCAGGGCAGCGAATCTGAACAAGGTAGCGGCAATGATAACCAAGGTGGCGGAGACAGCGGCATTGGCTAAAATTGAGGATTGATAATTGAGGATTGAGAAGTATAAAAAACGGAATAATCCGTTAAATCTGAAAAAAGAAGCAAATATGAAAAAGAAAGAAATCGTGAAATACGTGATTCAGTTGGCCATTGCCATACTGACAGCAATCGGCACTTCGATTGGGGTAACCTCCTGCATGTCGATGCTATGATCCAAAGACTACTAAAGTAGTCGAGATAAAACCAAGATGCCCCTGCACTTTATAAGGCACAGGGGCATCTTTTATGTTTGGGAATATGGTTGTACAGTTTACAGCTGCGCAGCATACGTTTTTCCTGGAACGATGGCAGGTCCTACCACATCGCCTGTGCGCAAATAATGGAAGCGAGGTTCGAAGAGGATGGGCTTCAGTTTGCTGTAATCCACCTTCTGCTTCTCATCCAGAAATTCTTCCTTTACATAGGTATTTTCCACCTTGCAGATGAGCAGGTGCATGCCATTCTCTGCATAGGTGTCTATGAGTTGGCATTCCATAGTCACAGGAGCATCGTCTGGGATAGGAGCACCCAACTCTCCCTTGGTCCATGCGAAGACCTTGCTCTTATCCACTTTGGCACCGCTTACGATACCCACATAGTCGGCACGCTGAAGCAGTGCATCGTCTGTGAGGCTGATACTCAGCACTTTGTTAGCATTGATACCCTTGCAAGTCTCATGACTAGGAGTCACGCTCAAGGTCACGATATTAGCATCGCCAATACCACACCAAGCCACTTCAAACCAGTTGGGCTTCTCGCCAACCATAGCACCCACTACCACGATAGGGGTAGGGAAGGCTGCATTATAAGATCCAATGTTCTTTTTCATACGAGTTTTGTTCTATTGATTAACTTTGGTTACAAATGTAATTAAAATATGTGGAGGGTTTCAGGATTTCGTGCTATATTTGTGGAAAATAACTATAATTAACTACTGCTATGAAAAATAATCTTGTCGTAGTGCTGATGACTGCTGCACTTGCCTTTATTGGAACTATATCGCTGAATGCCACCGACTTCTCTGTGGCTAATCCAAAGGACATAGCGCTCTTTCCACAACAAAATGCCTATCGCAACAAGTTGGATCTCTCTGGCATCTGGAATTTCCAACTGGATCCTCAAGGGGTGGGGGAGACTGAAGGATGGCAGAATGGATTGCCTAATCCTGCTTCCATCGCTGTGCCAGGAAGTTGGAACGACCAACTGGATCAGCAGCACAACTACCTAGGATACTCCTGGTATGAGACGACAACCTATGTGCCTACCGCTTGGCAAGGCAGCGACATAGGACTGCGTGTAGGTTCGGCTGTGTATATGGCCAAGGTTTGGATTAACGGACAACCTGTGGGTATGCACGAAGGTGGCCATCTGCCTTTTGCTTTTAGAATCAATAACTATATCAAGTGGGGCGCAGAAAACCGCGTCACCATCATGGTGGAAAATATGATCAGGCCTGATCGTGTGCCTGGCAATATAGATGGTGGCGAGATGTCGAGAACCAATTTCCCCAACAATAACTACGACTTCTTCCCATACTCGGGTTTGCATCGTGCTGTATGGCTCTATTCCGTGCCTCGTGAGCATATCGCAGACATTACATTGACAACTGACTTCAGTGGCAATACTGGCCGTATCAAGGCAGTAGTGGAGAAAGTGGGGAGTGTCAATGCTGGTCGAATTGTCGTAAAGGATAAGCAGGGACGTCAGGTGGCCACGGCTGCACTTCGTTTCAAGGGTGCAGAAGCACAAGCAGAAATCAGCGTGCCTGATGTACAGCTTTGGAGTACCGAGAATCCTTACCTCTATGAAGTGACGGCTTCATTGGAAAAAGGTTCACGCACAGTGGACAGCTATACGTTGCAGACAGGTGTACGCACTATCCGTGTGGAGGGCGACCAATTGCTTTTAAATGATAAACCAATTCATTTGAAAGGTTTTGGTAAGCATGAGGATTTCCCTATCTTCGGACGTGGCGTGGCACAACCAGTAATGATACGCGACTTCGGATTGATGAAGTGGTTGGGCGCCAACTCGTTCCGCACTAGTCACTATCCTTATGACGAGAGTGTGTATGCGGAGGCTGACAAGCAGGGTATTCTCATTATCGATGAGATGCCATCAGTAGGTTTGGGATTCTTCGATGAGGATGCCAACATCAATCGTCGTAAGGAGCTTTGCAATCAATATTTGGAGGAGATGATTACACGCGATAAGAATCATCCAAGTATTATCATCTGGTGCGTAGCGAATGAGCCTTCACCAAAGGCATTGGGATCCAATGTGATGGGTGGACGCAGCGATGCTGATGAGAAGGAAAATCGCATTGCCAAAGAGTTTTTGGGCGATTTGGTGCATAGAGCCAAGGCTGCAGATCCTTCCCGTCTATCAGCTTTTGTAGGCGTGATGGGTGGTCCTGCTGAATGGATGGAGGAGTGCGACATCATCCTTATCAATCGCTATTATGGATGGTACACCAACAATGGCAACTTCAGCATGGCGAAGATGTACTTCAATGGTGAACTTGATAAGCTTCATAATGACCTTAAAAAGCCTATCATCGTTACGGAGTTTGGTGCTGATGCCATCGCTGGTCATCATGCCAATGAGGACGAGATGTTCAGTGAGGAATTCCAGCAGATGATGATCAACTCTTATCTGGACATCGCGAATACCAAGCCTTTTGTGAGTGGCATGATGATCTGGGCCTTTGCCGATTTCCGTACCAGTCAGGCATTAATGCGTGTGGCAGGGAAGAATCTCAAAGGAGTCTTCACGCAAGATCGCCGTCCTAAAATGGCAGCGCACTTGCTGAAAAAGCGTTGGGTGGATGAGGTTAAAGGGAACTATTAAACCCTTTCGCCTTCAGTAATCTGAGGAGCTGCTTTAGATCCTCGTCACTGACTAAATAGCCATCGCTATTTAGGAAGTTTCGTTTGCAGAGCGGATGCTTACTGAAATAGGTATCTGCCCGTAATTCATCCAAAGTAAGCAAAGGAGTAGGCTGTTTATTGCCAATAACACAGTTGCTGTACTGAGGATCTATTGGGTCTGGTTTTGCATCTGTAAAAACGCGCCAGAAGCTGGTGATGCCTTTTTTGGGTGCAGCCTCATAACGTATCACCAAGTCGCCCATACGTGCGGAAATACGAAGGTGTGTCAGTGTTATATTGCGGTATTCGTCAATGGCCTCACGCTTCCCAAGCCACCAGATGTGTGTGTGGGTTTCTGGGATTGAGATAGGATCGGCTCCAGGAAGGCACATCGGGATAAAGTGATATAGAAATACCCAGAGTTCAATGCTAATCCATTCGTTCTTCACGCGTAAATCATAGAAGGCATCGCACAATTCCCAATAATACATACAACGTCCTCGCCAATCGTTTTCTTTAGGTATCGGAGGAAGTTGGATATTACATAATTCGGCAGTCTGTTCGAGTTGATAAAACTTATAGCGATAAAAATAAGGGAAGAAATAGGATGGGAAGTAGCGTGACAGCACAAAGGATAATGCCATCATGGCATGCAACATGTTGCGATAGTCGCCTGCTACGATATAATCTCCATCATTAGGGTCAATGCATGGTACAGTATGGTCGATAATATGTTCAAAAAGTGCTTTGGCCTCTTCTTTGGATTCTGGGGCTTTCAGCGTTTCTGCAACCTGTGAGAATGCAGCCAAGTCATAACGAAGAAACTCGGAGATCAAGCGATCGGATTCAATAGAGTTATATTCATTGATAAGGTTGAAAACATTGAATATTTCGAATGATTCTTGAATCTCTATGCCCTGAAAACTGTTCAGGAATGATTGAAATTCTTTTGTATAATTCATAATGGGTATTATTTTTGGGGTAAAGATACAGGTTTTTGTATTATCTACAAACAAAAAGCCCCGCTTTTTCAGCGGGGCTTTTTGGTGTTGGACTACCGAGACTCGAACTCAGTCAAACAGAACCAAAACCTGTTGTGCTACCATTACACCATAGTCCAAACAAGCGGTTTATGGAAAACGCACTGCAAAGGTAGAGCTAAGCAGTGAATTATGCAAATTTCAGTCACTTTATTTCGCAATGAGCAGAAAATAATTCTTCTTACCACGCTGTACCAAGAGGTACTTATCGCCTATCAGACGATCGATTCCGATGATTTCATCGAAAGTTGTCAGCTTCTCTTTATTTAAAGAAACGCCACCGCCTTGTACCAATTTACGCATCTCGCCCTTGGAAGCGAAACACTGTGAATGCTCTGCAAATAGATCCACAGCCTTCACGCCTGCATTGAGTGCTTCACGTGATACCTCAAATTGTGGAACGCCCTCGAACACAGAGAGTAGGGTGTCTTCATCAAGCTTCATCAGTGCATCGTGAGTACCGTTTCCGAAAAGAATGCCTGAAGCTTCCACGGCGGCATTGTAATCCTCTTCTGAGTGTACCAAGATGGTTACTTCCTTAGCCAGTCGCTTCTGAAGCACACGCAGATGTGGCGCTTCAGCGTGCTCAGCAACCAGTGCGTCGATTTCTTCTTTAGTCAGTGAGGTGAAAATCTTGATGTATTTCTCAGCATCTTCATCACTTACGTTCAGCCAGAACTGGTAGAATTTATAAGGTGTGGTACGTTTAGGATCGAGCCAGATGTTTCCACTCTCTGTCTTGCCGAACTTCTTGCCGTCGGCTTTGGTAATCAGTGGACAAGTCAGAGCAAAAGCTTCATTCTCAATGCCCAATGTACGACGAATAAGTTCTGTTCCTGTCGTGATGTTTCCCCATTGATCATTACCGCCAAGCTGCAACTTGCAATGCTTGTGCTGATAGAGGTAGAGGAAGTCGTAACCTTGCAGTAACTGGTACGTAAACTCGGTAAAAGAGAGTCCGTCACGAGCCTCACCGTTGAGACGCTTCTGAACAGAGTCCTTAGCCATCATATAGTTTACGGTGATATGCTTACCAACTTCACGAGCGAAATCCAGGAAAGTGAAATCTTTCATCCAGTCGTAGTTGTTTACCATTTCAGCACGGTTAGGAGCATCGCTATCGAAATCGAGGAACTTAGCCACTTGTTTCTTGATGCACTCCTGATTATGATAAAGGGTGTCAGCATCAAGCAGATTACGCTCCTGACTTTTACCTGATGGGTCACCAATCATACCTGTGGCACCACCTACCAAGATGATAGGCTTATGTCCGCAACGCTGGAAGTGACGAAGCATCATGATACCACAAAGGTGACCGATATGGAGTGAGTCAGCAGTCGGGTCGGTACCCAGGTATGCTGTAACCATTTCTTTCTGAAGCAACTCTTCAGTTCCTGGCATGATTTGAGCAAGCATACCACGCCATTTCAGTTCTTCTACAAAATTCTTTGACATTGTTTTTCAATTTTGGGTGCAAAGATAGTAATTAATTGAAAATTGAGAATTGAAAAATGAGAATTATTTTAGATATGTTTTGGTCGCATAAAGGTATTCGTCACATTGTCTGACAACTTTTGCTGTAATTCTTGTAATTCAATCTCTTTGATGACTGCCGCTTTTTTAATCAAGCTTTCTATTGACACATCGGCTTCATCAGTTTCTAGGAAGAGGCGTGAGAGTGGTGTGAGTTTCAAGGATTCTGGATGATAGAGTGCTCCAAAAGATAGACAAAAATCGTGACTGAGCAACTGCTGTGCTTGTGCTGGTTTTCCCCTGAAGCCATGAATGATCCAACGTACCGATGGATGCATCTGTTTGCGAATTCGTACCATTTCATCGGCACTTTTCACCATGTGTATGATAAGAGGTTTACCTATCTCTTCTGCCATTTCTGCCTGATGAAGAAAGACACGCTCTTGGTCATCTATGGATACCCCACAAATCTTATCGATTCCAGCCTCTCCTACTGCTAACACATGTGGAAGGGAGAGAAGATGATGTAATTTCTCCCACGGATAGTGCTTCTGATAATTCTCAATCCTCCATGGGTGGATACCTACAGAAAACCAACCTTCTGCCTTTTCGTCAAAAGTTTCTGGAAAGCGATTCTGGATGGCGCTTTCTAAAGGAAAAGGTGCCCCGTGTGTATGTATATCAAGTGGAATCTTCATGGTACAGGGTCATAGCCAGAACCTCCCCACGGATGACAACGCAAGATGCGACGTATGGCAAGGTAAAGACCTTTGAATGGTCCGTGTTTCTTGATGGCCTCTACTGCATATTGCGAACAAGTAGGGGTGAAACGACAAGATGGACCTATCAACGGTGATATAAAACGTTGGTAAAAATAGATGGGCAACAGCAGCAGCCAAGAGAGGAAGTCAAGCAGTGGTTTCATCTTCCTGAAGATTGTGATATTCACCAAGACGCTGAACAACGGTCTGAATACGTTGTGTCATAGTAGAGAACGTAGGAAGTTCATCAGAAAGATAGATAAGCACCACAGCCAAGTGTTTTTGCTGCGTAGTAAGTAAATCGACCAATGGCTGCTTGTTTAGTCGCCAAGCCTCCCTCATTATTCGTTTTACTCTATTACGTTGTACGGCATGCTTGAATCGACGTTTAGAAACGCTCACCATCATGCTGAGGGGTACTGTCTGTGCTTCGGCAGACATAAAGACAACACGTAAAGGAAAGATGGTAAATGAGCGGGATTCACCGCCTTGGAACATCTTTTCTATGATTTTCTTTCTGCATAGCCTCTCGGGCTTCCGAAGCGTAAAGGGCATCTATATTATTTTTGCTGTTCCAAGAACCAGTCGATAGCACCTGTCATGGAGTGCGCATGCTCATTGGGCACTTCCAAATCGAGGCGCAAGCCAGCATCGTGCACTGCCTGAACAGTGGTAGTACCGAAGGCGGCTATCTGAACATTCCCCTGGTTGAATTCAGGACAATTGGAAAGCAGAGAATGCACACCTGCAGGACTGAAGAAGACGAGCATGTCAAATTTTCCTACGAACTCAGGAGTAACACCATCGTTGGCAACGGTACGATACATAACGGCCTCTGTATTGGCAATGTTGTGAGCATCCAGCAGGTTCTTGATATCATCGTTATGCACATCAGATTGTGGTACGAAGTACTTCTCTGTCTTATGTTTCAGAATAGATGGTAGCAGATCATTAATTTTACCCGTAGAACCAAAGAATATCTTGCGTTTGCGATATTGGATATATTTCTGTAAGTATAAGGCCACCGTTTCTGTCACACAGAAATACTTCATCGTTTCAGGGATAGAAACGCGCAATTCATGACACAAGTTGAAGAAATGGTCGATACCATGACGGGAGGTGAATATCACTGCAGTATGATCGAGTATGTTTACACGCTGCTGTCTGAACTCCTTTGCAGGAAGACTGTCCACCTTGATAAAGGGGTGAAATTCAAACTCTACATTGTACTTTTCAGCAATGTCATAGTAGGGCGACTTTTCCGTTGCAGGTTTTGGCTGCGACACGAGAATCTTCTTTATTTCCACGTTCTATAAAGGTTTATGAAATCAGTAATTCATTAAAAATCTGCACACTAGCTCCAAAAAATACTAGAGGCACAATTTCAAGGGCACAAAAGTATAAAAATAAACGGAATAAACCATAAAATTTTACAGAAAAAAGCTTAATCCACTTATAGAATATGAAAATACGGATAATCAGGAAGCCTAATAAATAGAGTGCAAAACATACCCATAAAGGTAAATTAAGGTATATTTGCAGCATAGTTTGCAGCATGAAATAGAAGCAGGAATGATAGATCAATGTGAGGTATGCTTCCAAACATTTATTAGTGCTTTCCTTGTCTAAAAAGATCCATCCCAGAAAATGGTAGAATCCCCATTTGATGAATAAATAGAGTACGATGAATCCTATGTAAATGCCTATGAGTATGGGGGATGGAAGAAGCTCTAATAACTGTGGGGAGAACCTTATACAAAGGTCGAATAAGCAGGTGCCTGCGAATAAGCAGGTGATTAAGATAAGGATGAACAACTGGTACTTTTCTGGTAATGTGGAGGTATTGAAGATGCTAATGCGTTCACGGTTCTTCAAGAAGTTGTTCATCATCTCAAACAAGAATTTCTTGACAGAACCCATCACGGTGCCTAAAAGCAGGAAACCAATAAAGATAATGATGACTGCTACATCATCGCGTCTCGTGGCATAAGGAATCTGATGTAAAGTTTGTTCTACTATGTACAATGCAGTCATCATATCACTCTGATTTCCTGAATAGATTGAGCATCGATTTGTGGATCATGGCGAAGAAACTCTATGACTTCCAAAGGCGTATCGACAAACCGACAAAGTTCCAAATGGTCTGGATGCATGAAATGTTCATCAACGGTCTTTTGAAGCAAAGCTTTTAAGGGAGCATAGAAGTCACAAGTGTTCAGTACGACCACAGGCTTGAGGTAGAGCCCCAACTTCTTTAGAGCTACCACTTCCATCAATTCGTCGAAGGTACCCACACTGCCAGGAAGCGCAATGCAACCATCGGAAATTTGCTCCATGAGTTTCTTTCGTGCCGACATGTCTTCCACTTCTATCAGTTGAGTAAGATGACGGTGATGCCACCCTTCTTCCACCATGAAATGGGGGATTACGCCCACAGCTTCTCCTCCATTGCTGAGTACTCCACGCGCCACAGCACCCATCAAACCTACTGCACCTCCTCCGTAGATAAGTCGATAACCCTCGGCTGCCATCAACTTCCCGAGTTCAAAGGCTGCTTGAACATAGGCTTCACCTACCTGAGTGCTTGATGCACAATACACGCTTATTGATTTAGTATATGCCATTGTTTCTACCTTATTTATAAGAAAGAGCTCAAAAAGTTGCAGAGTTCCCTGTTCACGGCCTTGTTTCTTTCAATATAGGGAGCATATGTCTGTTCGGGATCTTCACCGCAGATATCCACGCCAATGACCTCAGATTTTTGGAATATCATCCGAAGCTGCCGTTTCAGATTATCCAACGTCATGCTGCCTTGATCCCAGTTCATATGAACCTCTGTAGGAGCCAACACATCCTTATCGATAGAGAGGTAGATTTTATTCTCTCTAGTTAGGAAAAATTTTTTTTCTAGTTGGGAAAAAAGATTTGCCTCTTCTTCTGTGATGTAAAACAGTCGGTCTTCATATCCACTGGTTTGTGCTTGCTGTGAAGATGAAGCACCAACGATATACACATGCTCAAGCCATTGGCTCTCTTCCAACAAAGTCCTGATCCATCCGCCACAAGAAAGCACTCCCTCGAAGCGAGGAAGTTGCATGTCGGAGTGATGGTCATAAACCACCAAACTGAATGGTTCCTTGATCTTTTCTGCCCAAAGTTTCGACAGATAATGGTAATTGCCAGAGTCTATGAAATGAATGCCCGTAGCCTTGTAAGGAGCCAAGCGTTGTCTAAGCAATGTCTGTGCGTCTTCGTCGCAATAGCAGTTGGTGCCAGTGATTGCAGAGCAGTCTTCCCATACCATGTCCCATTCTTCAGGAAAATCTTCCTTGGTATAGGTATGGGTAAAGTCGAGCACAACTTTTTCAGACATGAAAGACTTCCTTTATCTTGTCAACATAGTCGAGTTTCTCCCATGTGAAGAGCTCCACAGTCACATCCTTGTCACCTTCGTAATACGAT
Organism: Bacteroidaceae bacterium; assembly: GCA_017427065.1. Lineage (GTDB taxonomy): Bacteria > Bacteroidota > Bacteroidia > Bacteroidales > Bacteroidaceae > Bacteroides. The sequence continues at coordinate 192,368 of JAFRTL010000005.1, forward strand.
TTGAAGCACTTGGTGATCACTTGAGGCTGTCGTCCCATGTGTCCGTAAGCAGCGGTCTCTTCATAGATGGGGTAGCGCAGTTTCAGACGTTCTTCGATGCTGTATGGACGAAGGTCAAAGATTTCACCAATCTTTTGGGCAATCTCTCCATCTGTCATGGCAACATGACTGCGACCGTAGGTATTAACATAGATGCTGATAGGTTCGGCCACACCAATGGCGTAGGATAATTGCACCAGCATCTCATCTGCCACACCTGCAGCTACTATATTCTTGGCAATATGACGGGCAGCGTATGCAGCACTACGATCCACTTTGCTAGGGTCTTTTCCAGAGAAGGCTCCACCTCCATGTGCTCCCTTACCTCCATAGGTATCCACGATGATTTTCCTCCCTGTTAGGCCTGAGTCTCCGTGTGGCCCTCCAATGACGAACTTACCCGTAGGATTCACAAAGTAGCGAATCTTGCCTTTAAAGAGGGTCTTGACTTTTTCGCTTTGGATGGAATCTATGACGCGAGGCATTAGAATTTGCTCTACATCATTTTCTATTTGCTCCTGCATCCGACGGTCGGCTTCCAACTGTGCTTCCTTGCTCTTATCCTTAGGTGTGATGAATTCATCGTGTTGTGTAGATACTACGATGGTATCGATGCGTACGGGTACCCCCTCATCACTATATTCTACGGTGACTTGACTCTTGGCGTCTGGACGTAAATAAGGCATCAGTTTTCCTTCGTGGCGGATGTCTGCCAAAACGCGTAAGATACGGTGTGCCAAATCCAGAGGAAGCGGCATGTAGTTTTCTGTTTCATTGGTAGCGTAACCAAACATCATACCTTGGTCGCCAGCTCCCTGTTCACGAGGGTCACTACGTTCCACGCCACGATTGATATCGGGACTTTGCTCATGGATGGCACTGAGTACACCACAGGAGTTGCTTTCGAACATGTACTCCCCTTTGGTGTAGCCAATGCGCTTGATGACCTGGCGGGCAACCAACGGCATGTCTATGTATGCCTTAGTCTTTACCTCACCTGCAAGTACTACCTGACCAGTGGTTACTAACGTTTCACAAGCCACCTTGGCACTGGGATCATAAGCCAGCAACTTGTCAAGGATGGCATCTGAGATTTGGTCGGCCACCTTGTCGGGATGACCTTCTGAAACAGATTCTGATGTAAATAAATATCCCATTAATTGTTATGATTATTCGTTTACACTGAGCTGATAAAGCAGTTCACGCATTGGCATCTTCAGTACTGGATGTACGAGGTCTGGAGCAATCTCAACCATAGGCAACAGTACGAACATGCGGTATTGCAGCAATGGATGTGGAACGGTCAACATCACTTCATTGATGACTTTATCTTCATAGAAAAGCAGGTCTAAGTCAATGATACGATCGGCGTACATGCCTTGTGAGCTCTTAGTAGTTCGTCCCATCTCTATTTCTATCATCTTGATGACGCTCAGTACTTGCATAGGAGTAAGGTTGGTTTCCACACATGCGGCAGCATTAAAGAAAATGTTGTCTGAATGAAAACCCCAAGGTGCAGTTTGGCAAATGGACGATTGGATGATAATTGTACCCACTCTTTCAGAAACGAGCTTTATGGCAGTCTTGATGTTCTGCTCTTTATCACCAATGTTGCTTCCTATTCCTAAATAGATTCTACTCATAATATCCTTTGTTTTTTATTATTATTTTATCATTACGGCTAATTCTAAACTCTAAACTATCTATCCGTTATCAGCATGGCATCGCCATAGGTACCAAAGCGGTAGTTTTCGCGCAGTGCCACATCGTAGGCTTCCATCACTTGCTCATAGCCCCCAAAGGCGGCAACCACCATCAGAAGGGTTGAAAGTGGCATGTGGAAGTTGGATATCATCGCATTGGCCACGGAGAAATCGTATGGAGGGAAGATGAATTTATTGGTCCATCCCTCAAACTCTTTCAGGTGTCCTTCTGTATTCACAGCGCTCTCAATGGCACGCATCACGGTGGTTCCCACGGCACATATCTGGTGTCCAGTGTCCTTGGCACGATTCACAGTTTCTACGGCTGGGGTATCCACAAACATCTGCTCAGAGTCTGTCTTATGCTTGGTAAGGTCCTCCACATCAATGTCGCGGAAGTTTCCCAAGCCTGCATGAAGAGTAAGGAAGGCAAACTCGATGCCTTTTATCTCCAGACGCTTCATGAGCTCACGACTGAAGTGCAGATTGGCAGTTGGAGCAGTCACTGCTCCTTCGTTGCGTGCAAAGATAGACTGGAAGCGCTCTTCATCCTCAGGTTCCACGGGACGTTTGATAATTTCCTTGGGCAGTGGGGTTTCACCTAAGTCATAGAGTGCTTTCTTGAACTCGTCGTGCGGACCGTCATACAAGAAGCGCAGTGTACGTCCGCGTGAGGTAGTATTATCTATAACTTCTGCCACCATCGAGTCATCTTCACCAAAATACAACTTGTTGCCGATGCGGATCTTGCGAGCAGGGTCCACCAACACATCCCAGAGACGTTGCTCTTCATTCAGCTCCCTTAGCAGAAAAACTTCGATGCGAGCACCTGTCTTCTCTTTATTGCCGTAGAGGCGAGCAGGGAACACTTTCGTGTCGTTGAAGATGAACACATCCTTGTCATCGAAGTACTGGAGAATGTCCTTGAACATCTTGTGTTCAATCTTTCCTGTCTTCTTATGCAGTACCAGAAGGCGGGATTCATCTCTATACTCCGTAGGATGCTGGGCAATCTTTTCTGCCGGAAGCCTGAAATTAAATTGTGATAGTTTCATATATCTTTATTAACTTTTATGTTTACTCTTCTTCAAAAGGACTTACCTCTTGTGTGGCAAGCCATGTTTCAAACTCACGAGGGTCCAGACAGTCGTCTAGTTTCACGTCTCCCACTCTGGTACGAAGCAGGGAGGTAAGGTAGGCACCGCTTTGCAGAGCTTGTCCGATGTCTCTCGCCAGTGCCCTGATGTAAGTACCTTTGCTGCATACCACTCTAATCTTAATGGCCGTAGGCATGAAGTCCATCAGTTCTATCTCGTCTATCACCAACGTCTTGGGCTTCAGCTCCACCTCCTCACCCTTGCGGGCACGTAGGTAAGCGCGCTTACCATCTACGTTGCAGGCAGAGAAACTGGGAGGAATCTGTTCGATCTTTCCCACAAACTGCCTTAGCACTGACTCTACCAACTCCCGTGTGATGTGCTCCGTAGGATAGGTTCCATCCACAGGATGCTCCATGTCATATGAGGGAGTTGTCGCCCCAAGACAAAGTCCTGCAATGTACTCCTTGGTATGATACTGCAGTTCTTCTATCCGCTTGGTGGCCTTACCAGTGCAAATAATCATCACACCAGAAGCCAATGGATCTAATGTCCCTGCATGCCCCACCTTCAGTTGGCGACTCTTCTTCAGTCCAAGACGCTTTGCTATCAAATAGCGCACGTGCTTCACCACTTGAAATGAGGTCCACTTAAGTGGCTTGTTAAAGCAGAGTACTTCCCCCTGCCTGAAATCGTACACCTTCCCCATCAATCTACCAGTTGCAGGTTATGCCCCGTAAAGAGCAGCAACAATATCAATCCACCTACCAGTATGCGATACCATCCGAAGGCCTTGAACCCATATTTGGTAAGGAATGCCACAAACCACTTCATGGCAAGTAAAGCTACGATAAAAGCCACCACGCATCCAATCAGCAATAGCCAAAGGTTGTGTGGAGTTGCCCAGTTTACATCACCTCCCGTCAGTACCTCCAGCACATCCAGCGCTGTAGCTGCAGCCATGGTGGGTACTGCAAGGAAGAATGAGAACTCTGCAGCTTTCTTACGTGTAAGGTTTTGTGCCATACCACCTACGATCGTTGCCATCGAACGCGATACTCCCGGTATCATGGCGATGCATTGGAACAGACCTATGTTGAACGCCTTGCGATCAGTCAGTTTCACTCTTTCATTGCCTTTATTGAACAACTTGTCGCAGAATAGCATGAAAATACCACCCACAACAAGCATAATCGCTACCACTTCTACAGATTCCAGGAAACGGTCAATCAGTCCCGACTTCTTAGCCAGCAATCCTATTACTGCTGCTGGGACGAAAGCCACCAGTAACTTCCAGTAGAAATCCCACTTATGCAGGAATTTCTGCCACGCATTACTGCCTTCAGGAGCAGGCTCGTGGTTAAGACGGAAGAAACGGTTCCAATAGAGGCATACCACAGAGAGGATAGCACCAAATTGTATGATGATAGTGAAAGCTTTCACAAATGGCGTACTCTCCACACCAAGTAGGTTCTGAGTAATGATCATGTGTCCAGTACTCGATACTGGCAAGAACTCCGTGAGTCCCTCCACGATAGCAATGATGATAGTCTGTATAATATCCATACTCAATCCTTCTTCTTATACAAGATTCCAAAAATCATCACGATGAAACCTAAGAGGCTCACCATAGGCGCTACACGTATGCGTCGCACGCTGAATATATCAGGCTCAAACTGATCTAAGGTAGTACCTGGCCCCATCATTAGCAGGAAACCGATAATTACCAGTAACGTACCTAATCCAATGAGGATGAAGTTTTTCTTTTCAAAAACAGAGTTACTCTTATTCTCCATAATCATTTTTTCATTTTCCATTTTTCAATTCTCTATCACACGTAGTACAGTGCATTCTCATCCATGCTCAAATACTTGTTTACCGAGAAGAACGCACATACCATAGTGATGATGACCCCAAAGCCCATGACTGCTGCACATACCACCAACAGCGTTCGTAAATCTATCACTTGTGAGAGCTGAGGTTCGTAAGTCAATCCCCAATACAATCCGCCACAAATCAGACAGATGGCCAATAGTCCTGCAAGCACTCCTTGCCAAAAACCTCTCACCATGAAAGGTCGGCGTATGAATCCACGACTGGCTCCCACCAGTTTCATGGTATGAATCAGGAAGCGCTTGGCATAGATGGTCAGGCGTATCGTATTGTTTATCAACGCAAACGAGATAAGAAGTAATACTGCAGCCAATGCCAAAAGTACCAGACTTATCTTGCTGATGTTTTCATTGATGCTATCCACCAAGTCGCGCTGCCAATCAACCCGTTGAACTAGGGGTGATGCTGTGAATGCCTTCTCTACCTGTGCGATGCTGTCATTATTGGCATAATCAGCAGTGAGTCTTACTTCCATAGAAGCATAGAACGGGTTGAAGTCAATGAACTCCGTGGGATCCGTTCCCATCGCTTCAGTTTGTTCCTTCAGAGCCTCCTCCTTCGAGATATAAGTCACCTCTCTTACAAAAGGCAGAGCCTCCAGTTGTGCTTGAAGTTTCGAAACCTCCGCTTGTGAAGCCTCATCGTCCAATAGCAGAGAGAAGTTCACACTCTCACGCATATAGTTTGATAAATTACGCGCAGCCATGACCGTGAGCACTACCGTACCCAGCAAAAGAAGCACCAGAGTAGTGCTGACCGTAGCTGTGATAAATTGCATCCCAAAGTAGGTGCGTGCTCTATGATTGTTCTTACTGCTCATATCTTATCTTTCCTTAAGGCGATACTAACACCTGCCAGTACCTATATGAAAAAGGTACAGCATTCCCAATTTTGGTACAAAAATAGATATTTTCATTGAATTTCTGAAAATTTTCTCGGTAAATAAAAGAATGATATTGAAATAGAAGTTGTAGTGTATATTTTATGAATAGGGCCATGAAAAACGGAATATTTATTCAAAATAGCTCATGTTAGGAATAGCATCATTATACTTATAATTATTCTTTTTAAGTTAGGGCGTAAAAAATCCCTAGTTAGGGAGATAAAATTCCTTCACTAGGGATTTGTCTATATGGGTTCAATCTGTTTCTGTATTTTTATGCATTTTTACTCTTCCGCCAACACAAAATCCAATTGGCGCTTCTCCAAATTGGTACGGGCAACCTTCACCTTTAGAGGATCACCTAATTGGTAAATGTGCTGCTTATGACGTCCACGGAGACAGTAGTTCTTTTCGTCGAACTCGTAGTAATCGTCTTCAAGGTCGCGAATAGGGATCATGCCCTCGCACTTGTTGTCGTTCAGCTCTACAAACAAACCCCACTCTGTGATGCCACTGATGACGCCTTCGAAGACTTGTCCTAGACGATCTTGCATAAACTCCACCTGTTTGTACTTGGTGGAGGCGCGTTCTGCATTGGCAGCCGTCTGCTCCATGTCGCTACAGTGTTCACAATAGTTCTCATAAGTCAGTTCATTGACAGTGCGCTTGTCTTCATCGAGGTAACGGGTAAGCAGACGGTGTACCATCATATCAGGATAGCGACGGATAGGGGAGGTAAAGTGGGTATAGTACTCCAGTGCCAAACCATAGTGCCCGATGTTATAAACAGAATAGCGGGCCTTTGCCATAGCACGGATAGTGATGTTCTCAATAAGGTCTTGCTCTTTCTGTCCCTTTACATCGTTAAGCATGTTGTTGATGCTCTTTGCGACGGTTTCCTTGCTGCCAGTGGCACGTACCTTGTAACCCCAACGTGATATGAACTGAGAGAGATTCATGAGTTTGTCAGGATCGGGTACATCGTGGATACGATAGGGGAAGACTTTGGCTTTCTTGCCCTTTGGTACGCGACCAATACGCTCTGCAACGGTACGGTTGGCCAAAAGCATGAACTCTTCAATAAGTTGGGTGGCATCTGTAGATTCCTTGAAATAAACTCCAATAGGTTTACCCGCTTCATCAATGTCGAACTTCACTTCATAGCGGTCAAAATTGATGGCACCGTTCTTGAAACGCTTCTCACGCTGCACTTTGGCCAAGCGGTCGAGTGTCATGAGCTCTTCAGCCAATTCTCCTTGCTTGGCATCAAGGATGGCCTGAACCTCCTCATAATTAAATCGACGGTTAGAACGGATAATCGTATGGGCGATACGCGACTTCTTCACTTCGCCACGATCGTCGATATGGAAAATAACGCTGTAGCAAAGCTTATCTTCGTCGGGCCGAAGGGAGCAAAGGTTATTACAAAGCTTCTCTGGGAGCATAGGGATGGTACGATCTACCAGATAAACGGAGGTGGCGCGCTTATAGGCTTCCTTGTCGATGAGGGTACGCTCCTTGACATAGTGCGTGACATCTGCAATGTGGACACCCACTTCCCAAAGGTTGTCGTTAAGTCGTCGCAAGGACAGTGCATCATCAAAATCCTTGGCATCCTTAGGGTCGATAGTGAAAGTAAGTACGTTACGGAAGTCCTCACGACGAGCCACTTCTTCCGCAGTAATACCTGGTTGTATGTATTCTGCAGCTTTTTCTACAGCTTCAGGGTACTTATAAGGCAAACCAAACTCTGCGAGGATGGCATGCATCTCCGTATTGTTGTCTCCTGCTTTTCCAAGTACATCTACCACCTCACCGATAGGGTTACGGGCTTTCTCAGGCCATTCTGTGATGCGTACCACGACCTTATCACCATTTTTGGCACCCTTGAGTTTGTCCTTGGGAATAAAGATATCATTGGCCAGATTCTTGTCGTCATTAAGAAGGAAAGCATAGTTCTTGTTGATATCGAGGGTTCCCACGAAATTACCTTCTGCCCGCTCCAGAATCTCTACGACCTCACCTTCAGGACCACGTCCTTTACGTTTGGCATAGAAGGCAATGCGTACCTTATCGCCATTGAGGGCATGACGGCTGTTGCGCTCTGCAATGAGGATAGGTTCTCCACCTTCCTCAGGAACAAACCAGTTACGCCCATTGCTCTTGCGTTGGAAGGTACCTGTCATCTCCAGACTATAAGATGAGAGCTTGTAGCGGTGGCGTTCTATTTCAGTGAGGTAGTTGTCCTCCACCAATTCTTCCAGAATCTCAACGCAGAGCATCTTTAGCGGATGGGTGGTGAGGCGAAGGCGTTCAAAGAGTTGTTTCAGGGTGATGCTATCATCGACTTTCTCCTCGAAGTAATGGAGAATCAGTGCTGTAAGATCGCGCTTGTTCATGCGCTTTCCTGTTTTCTTATCGTTTCCTCTTGACATAAGGCTAATGGTATTAGTTATGAGCAAAGATAGCATTATTTCTGTAAAATAAGTAGGTTTTATGTGATAAAAAATGGTTACACCGCTAAAAATGTGGGGAATATGAAAAGTTTACATTATCTTTGTGCCCAAATTGCAATAAATCGGTATGGAGAGTATTCTGATAACAGGCGCCAGTGGATTCATTGGCAGCTTCATCGTGGAGGAGGCTGTGCGTAAGGGCTACGATACCTGGGCGGGAATGCGCTCAAGCAGTAGCAAGCGCTACCTGAAGGATGAGGCCATACGGTTTATTGATTTGGACTATGCGCATGTGGAGAGATTAAAGGAACAACTGCAGCAGCATGTGGCGAAGTACGGACGGTTTACGTACATAGTTCACTGCGCAGGGGTGACGAAGTGCAAGGATAAGGCGGACTTTGAGCGTGTGAATTACCTGCATACCAAACAGTTTGTTGAGGTATTGAGGGAATTGGATTTAGTCCCTGAAGTTTTTGTCTATCTGAGTTCACTGAGTATCTTTGGTCCTATCCATGAGGATACGTATGCACCCATTACAGAAGCAGATGTGCCGAAACCGAATACTGCTTATGGGGTAAGTAAGTTGAAGGCAGAGCATTTCTTGCAAGGCTTGAATGATTTTCCTTATGTGATTCTGCGTCCTACAGGAGTCTATGGGCCTCGAGAGAAAGACTACTTCTTAATGGCGAAGAGTATCAAGGCACATACGGATTTTTCCGTAGGGTATAAACGTCAGGACATCACGTTTGTCTATGTGAAGGATGTGGTACAGGCGGTGTTCCTTTCTCTAGAGAAGAAGACATTGAGGCGTTGTTACTTTCTGAGTGACGGGGAAGTGTATCAGAGTCGCACGTTCTCTGACTACATCATTGAGGAACTGGGAAATCCGTGGGTACTTCGCATTAAGAGTCCGCTGTGGGTGCTGAAGGTGGTTTCTGTGCTAGCTGAAGCATGGGCAAAGCTCTGGAATACGACCAGTACACTGAATACAGACAAGTATGAGATAATGAAACAACGCAATTGGCGTTGCGATATTGCTCCTGCAGAAAGAGAACTGGGTTACAAACCCCAATATCAACTGAAGCGAGGGGTGCATGAAACCATAACATGGTATAAAGAAGAAGGATGGCTTTAGATCTACTGAAAAAGAAGGAAATAGGAAAGGGGCTGAACCTGTTTCCAGTGGAAGTGATAGCATTGGTTTACAATGCTGTGACTACGCTTTTCCTCTTGATTTTCTGGGGACAAATGGAGCATCCCGACCGTATGTTGTTCGACAGGGTGCTGATCTTGATAGGTACTTTTGGCTTTATTTGGATCTATCGATTATATCCCTGTAAGTTGACCTCTTTCTTGCGTTGTGGGTATCAGTTAGCTCTGCTTTCATATTGGTATCCTGACACGTATGAGTTCAATCGTTACCTGCCTAACTTGGACCATGTCTTTGCATCAGTAGAGCAATGGTTGTTTGGTTGTCAGCCTGCCTTGACTTTTTGCCGAAACTATCCGCAGATGTGGATTAGTGAACCACTAAATCTAGGCTATTTTTCATATTACCCCATGATTGCATCGGTAGCATTGTGGTATTTTATTCGCAGGTATGACCTTTTCCAGAAATGGACGTTCGTATTGGCAGCTTCTTTCTTTATTTATTACCTTATTTATATTGTGCTTCCAGTAGCAGGTCCACAATTCTACTTCCCTGCCATTGGTGAGGAAAACGTGGTGCAAGGCATCTTCCCTTCCATCGGCGATTACTTCAATGCCAACAGAGAGTTGTTGCCTGGTCCTGATTATGACCATGGTTTTTTCTATAGCTTGGTGGAAGGCTCACAACAGGTAGGTGAAAGGCCAACGGCGGCATTCCCAAGTTCTCATGTGGGCATCTCTACCATATTGATGTTCATGGCATTCAGGGGAAGTAAGCGATTGTTTGGTTTCTTGCTGCCGTTCTACGTGCTGCTCTGTGTGGCAACGGTGTATATTCAGGCACACTATGTGATAGATGCCTTAGCTGGTTTTATTTCTGCTTTCTTCATCTACACTTTCACATCCTGGATATATAGGCGTTTCTTCAGTCAGCGGCAATAAATAGCACTTTTCGATGGTATCAAACAAGGTAAAGAGTTCCTCTTTCGTGGCAGCTCTTAGCATAGCTATGCGCATTTCCTTGAAATTAGGAATGCCCTTGAACAGTGGAGTGGCAGCTAAGTGGCGGCGGATGTGTAAAATACCACGACGCTCATCAAGCATCTCGATGCTTTCATTGACTTCCTGTTTCAGGATGTCGAGTTTCTCAGAAGCAGACAAAGGGGGCATGGGTTTTCCTGTCTGAAGAAAGTGCTTCACTTCACGGAATATCCATGGTCTTCCGAAACTGGCTCGACCAATCATAATGGCATCTACACCATATTTCTCGAAACATTCCTTAGCCCGTTCTGGAGTAGTAATATCCCCATTACCAATGATGGGAATGTGGATGCGTGGGTTTTCTTTTACACGACCAATAAGTGTCCAATCGGCTTCTCCAGTGTACATCTGAGCACGGGTACGTCCGTGAATGGTCAGTGCTTGTATGCCACAGTCTTGAAGTTGCTCTGCCAGTTGCTCTATGATTAGATTGTTATTATCCCATCCCAAACGGGTTTTGGCGGTAACAGGAATCTTTACGGCTTTTACTACGGAACTGGCGATGTCGAGCATCTTTGGGATGTCGCGTAGTAATCCTGCACCCGCCCCCTTGATGGCTACTTTCTTTACGGGACACCCGAAATTGAGGTCGATAATGTCTGGATGTGCCTCTTCTACGATTTTGGCAGCTTCCACCATCGCTTCTTTGTCCTTTCCATAGATTTGGATAGCCACAGGTCTTTCAGCATTGCTGATGGATAGTTTGCGCATAGTGGCATTGATGGAACGGATTAGTGCATCGGCTGAAACAAATTCCGTATAAACCATATCAGCACCAAAATGCTTGCACATCATACGGAAGGCCGGGTCGGTAACATCTTCCATAGGTGCAAGGAAAACAGGCTGAAATCCTAAATCTATATTGGCAATCTTCATTGTTCCTTTTGTTTTGAGTGTGTAAAGTTAGTGTTTTTATTTGTTTTTGCACTATCTTTGCAGACAAATTCAATAGGCATGGAACTCAAAGACTTTGAAATAATGGCTCCTGTGGGCTCGCGTGATTCGCTGGCTGCAGCGATTCAGGCAGGTGCCGATTCTGTATATTTCGGCATCGGGACTCTGAATATGCGCTCCCATTCTGCCAATCCTTTTACAATAGATGACCTGAAGGAGATTGCACAAGTTTGTGCAGAGCATGACATGAAGAGCTATCTGACCGTTAATACTATCATCTACGATGGGGATATGGATCAGATGCATCAGATAATAGATGCTGCAAAAGAGGCGAATATCTCAGCGGTGATAGCTTCTGATGTGGCAGTGATGACTTATGCACGACAGATTGGACAGGAGGTACATCTGAGTACCCAACTCAATATCAGTAATGTGGAGGCATTGCGTTTTTATGCCCAGTTTGCAGATGTGGTGGTGCTTGCGCGTGAGTTGAATCTAGAGCAGGTAGCAGAAATCCATAAGCATATTGTTGAGGAGAATATCTGCGGTCCTAGTGGTCGCCAGGTGCGCATCGAGATGTTCTGTCACGGTGCTTTGTGCATGGCGGTTTCTGGGAAGTGCTATATGTCTTTGCATGAGTCGGGGAAATCGGCCAATCGTGGCGAATGCCGTCAGATTTGTCGTAGAAGCTATGTGGTGACCGATAGAGAGACAGGTGATGAGCTGATGATAGATAATAAATATATCATGTCTCCTAAGGACTTGAAAACCATCCACTTCATGAATAAGATGATAGATGCAGGAGTGAGGGTGTTCAAGATTGAAGGACGTGCCAGAGGTCCAGAGTATGTGCGCGTGGTGGCACAATGCTACAAAGAAGCACTTACTTCGGTATTGGATGGTACTTTCACCGACGCGAAGATTGAAGTGTGGAATGAGAAGTTGAAAGCCGTATTCAATCGTGGTTTCTGGGATGGTTACTATTTAGGGCAACGCTTAGGAGAGTGGACCAAGAATTATGGTTCTGCCGCTACAGAACGTAAGATTTATGTTGGTAAAGGCGTTAAGTATTTTTCCAACTTAGGTGTAGCGGAGTTTCTGGTGGAAGCTGCAGAAATCAGTGTGGGCGACAAACTGTTGGTTACAGGTCCTACAACAGGTGCCCTGTTCCTTACCTTAGAAGAGGCAAGGGTAGAACTGAAACCTGTGCAGACGGTTCATAAAGGGGAGCATTTTTCCGTAAAGATGGATAAGATACGTCCGAGTGATAAGTTGTTTAAACTGGTTTCAACGGATGAGTTATTGGAATTTAAGGGTTTAGTATAGGAGGTTCTTCGATGAATTATGTATATGAACTGGAAATGAAGGCACGCGACTATGAGTGCGACATTCAGGGGATTGTGAATAATGCCAATTATCAGCATTACTTGGAACACACACGACATGAGTTCTTGCTTTCAACAGGTGCTCCGAGTTTTTCTCAGTTTCATGATCAAGGCATCGATGCTGTAGTGGCACGTATTACCTTGTCTTTCAAGAATCCACTGCGAGGTGGCGATGAATTTATCAGTAAATTGGCCTTGAAACGAGAAGGTATCAAATATGTATTTTATCAGGACATCTATCGGAAGGCAGACGATAAGATTTGTTTGAAAGGAGTAGTAGAGGTGGTATGCCTTGTTAATGGAAGATTAACGGAACCTACCATGTTCGACCCTATTTTTGCACCTTATTTATAATAAATATTAATCATTAAATACGACAAGCTATGGAGTGTTTTTACAGCATTGCGCTCACGCAATGTCCAGGTATTGGTCATCGTGGAGCCAAACTTTTGATTGATGAATTGGGCAGCGCCCAAGCAGTTTTCGAGCATCGTAAGGAAATTCCCGACTTACTTCCTGATACTTCAGCACGCGTTTGTGAAGCATTGGAGTGCCCAGAGGCTCTGGAACGTGCCAAACGTGAGATGGAGTTTGTGGAAAAGAATCATCTTACTTGTTTGACCTTACAGGATGAGGCTTATCCTACCCGCCTTCGTGAGTGTGTGGATGCCCCTGTGGTCTTATTCTTTAAAGGGAATTGTGTTTTCAACCGCTTGCATGTGATCTCCATGGTAGGTACACGTAGGGCTTCGGATTATGGAAAACAGTTTTGCGCAGATTTTCTGCATGATTTAGCAGAACTATGTCCAGATATCTTGGTAGTCAGCGGATTGGCTTATGGTATTGATATCCATACCCATCGTGCAGCATTGGATAATCACCTTGCTACTGTCGGAGTATTGGCACATGGGTTAGATCGGCTTTATCCCTATCACCATCGTCAGACGGCAGTTGAGATGTTGAAGGAAGGAGGATTGCTCACAGAGTTTCTTTCAGAAACTAATCCCGATCCGTTTAATTTTGTCTGCCGTAATCGTATAGTGGCAGGAATGACAGATGCAACCATTGTGGTGGAAAGTGCTGAAAAAGGAGGATCCCTCATCACAGCAGATTTGGCGACTGGTTATGGAAAAGATTGTTTTGCCGTACCTGGACGTGTCAACGATGCTTTTTCCAAAGGGACGAATCAGCTTATCAGGGATAATAAAGCAGCTTTGATAGAAAATGCGGAGGATTTTGTCAAAGCGATGGGTTGGGAAACTCCAAACAGCAAACCTGAAGCAGTGCAACGTGAGATGTTCCTGGATTTAACTCCTGAAGAAACGCAAGTGGTGGAGCTATTGCGCAGTCGTGGTGATTTGCAGGTCAATGCATTGGTCATGCTTTCTGATATTCCGTTCAGTCAGATGACAACCTTGCTGTTTCAGTTGGAGATGAAAGGTGTGGTGCGCGCCATGGTAGGTGGTGTCTATCGTCTTGTATAAAAGAAAATCCCCCTCCTTCAGATAAAGGAGGGGGACAAAGATTATTCAAAAAGAACTTAGTCTTTCAGTTTCGCCCAGATAAAGTCGCGGTTCAGATGAGCGATGTTGATAATAGACTCGTTCTTTGGGCACTCAGCCTCGCAAGCGCGGGTGTTGGTACAGTTACCGAAGCCCAGTTCGTCCATCTTCATCAACATGGCCTTAGCACGACGTAGAGCTTCAGGCTTACCTTGAGGAAGTAGATTGAGCTGTGTCACCTTAGATGAAACGAACAGCATAGCAGAACCGTTCTTACATGCAGCTACACAAGCGCCACAACCGATACAAGCAGCAGCGTCCATAGCCTCATCAGCTATATCCTTAGGGATAAGGATAGCATTGGCATCCTGAGGAGCACCTGTACGTACACTTACATAACCACCTGCTTGCATGATCTTGTCGAATGCCGTACGATCTACCATCAAGTCCTTGATTACAGGGAATGCAGCAGAACGCCAAGGCTCAATGGTGATAGTATCACCATCCTTGAAACGGCGCATATAAATTTGGCAGGTGGTAGCACCTGTAGCTGGTCCGTGTGGATGACCATTGATGTAGAGTGAGCACATACCGCAGATACCCTCACGGCAGTCGTGATCAAACACCACTGGTTCCTTGCCTTCGCTTACCAGCATCTCATTGAGAATGTCAAGCATCTCCAACAAAGAGGTATCACCAGGGATGTCTTTCATCTGGAACTCGTCAAAGTGACCTTTCTCCTTAGGGCCATTCTGACGCCAAACTCTCAGTTTAAATGATATATTTTTATCCATAGTTTCTTGTTCTTTAAATGTTCAACCTCCTGATTAGCTCTTGTAGTTACGAGTCTGTACCTTGATTGCCTCATAAACCAATGGTTCTTTCAGCAATTCTGGCTCTACATCGTCAGAGCCCTTGTATTCCCAGCAAGCTACATAGAAGTAGTTCTTATCATCGCGTAAAGCCTCACCTTCTTCGGTCTGGTATTCTTCACGGAAGTGACCACCACAGCTCTCGTTACGGTTCAGTGCATCGTAAGCCATCAGCTTACCCATCGTGATGAAGTCATCCAAACGGATAGCCTTGTCAAGCTCGATGTTCATACCTTCCTTAGAACCAGGGATAAACAGGTCGGTTTCAAACTTCTTGCGTACCTCATCCAGTTTCTTCAAACCAATCTTCAAACCTTCTTCTGTACGACCCATACCAACATATTCCCACATGATGTGACCGAGTTCCTTATGGATAGAATCAACTGAACTCTTGCCATGGATATTCATCAGGCGGTCAATCTTAGCTTGAACAGCCTTCTCTGCCTCTTCAAATTCAGGAAGGTCGGTGGAGAAGCGTGGAACAGTAATCTGGTCTGCCAGATAGTTCTGGATAGTGTAAGGCAGCACGAAGTAACCATCTGCCAAGCCCTGCATCAAAGCAGAAGCACCCAGACGGTTGGCACCATGGTCAGAGAAGTTGCACTCACCGATAGCGAAGAGACCCTTCAGTGAAGTCTGTAATTCATAGTCCACCCAGATACCACCCATGGTGTAGTGGATAGCAGGATAAATCATCATTGGGTTATAGTACTTCACGCCATTGATTTCGTTGGCTACCTCACCAGGATTCACATCGGTAATTTCCTCATACATATCGAAGAGGTTGCCATAACGCTGACGGATCACATCGATACCCAGACGGCCGATAGCCTCAGAGAAATCAAGGAATACTGCCAAACCTGTGTTGTTTACACCGAAGCCCTTGTCGCAACGCTCCTTTGCAGCACGTGAAGCCACGTCACGAGGTACAAGGTTACCAAAAGCTGGATAGCGACGCTCCAGATAGTAGTCGCGCTGCTCCTCAGGAATGTCCGCACCCTTCAGTGTGCCTTCCTGCAGCTTCTTGGCATCTTCCAGACGCTTTGGTACCCAGATACGACCATCGTTACGCAGAGACTCTGACATCAAAGTCAACTTAGACTGTTTGTCACCATGTACCGGAATACAAGTTGGGTGAATCTGTACGAAGGCTGGGTTTGCAAACCAAGCACCCTTGCGGTAGCAAGCCATTGCAGCAGATACGTTGCAAGCCATAGCGTTGGTAGAGAGGAAGTAAGCATTTCCATAACCACCTGTAGCGATAACTACAGCATGAGCAGCGAAACGCTCCAGCTTACCTGTTACCAAGTTCTTAGCGATAATACCACGTGCGCGACCATCAACGATTACTACATCCTGCATTTCATAGCGAGTGTAGAGTTTTACAGTTCCCGCAGCCACCTGACGGCTCAGTGCAGAATAGGCACCCAGCAACAACTGCTGACCCGTCTGACCGCGGGCATAGAATGTACGTGATACCTGTGCACCACCGAATGAACGGTTGGCCAACAAACCACCATACTCACGAGCGAAAGGAACGCCCTGAGCCACGCATTGGTCGATAATATTGTTTGACACCTCTGCCAGACGATATACGTTGGCTTCGCGAGCGCGGTAGTCACCACCCTTTACAGTGTCATAGAACAAACGATATACAGAGTCGCCATCGTTCTGATAGTTCTTGGCAGCATTGATACCACCTTGTGCAGCGATGGAGTGTGCACGGCGTGGAGAATCCTGAATACAGAAGTTCAGTACTCTGAATCCCATCTCACCAAGAGAAGCTGCGGCAGAAGCACCAGCCAAGCCAGTACCTACCACGATGATGTCGAGGCGACGCTTATTAGCAGGGTTAACTAATTTCTGGTGGGCTTTGTAATTGGTCCATTTTTCAGCCACCGGTCCCTCAGGAATTTTAGAATCTATTCTAGTCATAATAAATTTACAATTTAGTCAGTTAATAGTTCAAGTTATCCGTATCTTTCAGACTTACATGAGTGACTGAACATAGAATACGATGACTACCAAAGCGAAAAGGCCTACGATGATGGTGGTGTACCACCAGCCAATACATTTCCAGCGATCCAGCCACAGGCGGTTATTCCAGCCCAGAGTCTGCAGTGCGCTCCAGAAACCATGAGTGAGGTGGAACCACAAAGCGCAGAGCCATACCAGGTACAGAATCACATAGATAATGTTGGAGAATGTCTGCTGGATGTGGTAGATACCGTCAGTAGTATGTGCCACTACACCAGGATCTTCTACGCCCATCAGTTCAGGAAGCATCATCTTGCTCCAGAAGTTGATGAGGTGCAGTACGATACCCAGCACCACGATGATACCCAGTACCAACATGTTTTGTGAGGCCCATTCCACAGTCTTCGGCTTTTCAGTGACTGCATAACGCTCTGAACCACGAGCCTTGCGGTTTTGCAAGGTCAGCCAGAAGGCGTAGATGATGTGAATGATGAACAATGCGGCCAAAGCGATGGTAGCAGCCACAGCATACCAGTTTGATCCCAGCATTTCGCAGATCCAATTGTATCCTTCATGGGAGATCAAGGCAACAACGTTCATCGCACAGTGAAATGTCAGAAACAGGACAAGGGCGATACCGGTAACGCTCATCACCACTTTCCTTCCTACAGATGAATTAGTTAACCACATAGATGATTTAGATTTAATTATTAATAGTTATTATTACTTAATTTGCACAATGATACATATAAGTATGCAAATATAGTTAAAAAAGCTGAATATGCAAACTTTTAATGTAGAATATTGTTTTAGCCAGATTTTTCTTACCTTTGTGGTCAATATATTAGGATGCATATGAAAAAGACTGCAGTTATCTGGATACTCCTACTTTTGGCTACTCCGCTGCTTGCGCAGAATTGGGAAGTTGATATGATTCATCATATCAATGGATGGCAAGGTGAGTTTATTCACGACTATAGTAGTTTCATTTCCAATACTGAGCCTTACATTGCATTAGGAGTACCATTGGCCATGGGAGCAGTGGGATGGTGGAAGCATGATGAGGGGCTGATGCGGGATGCTGTATTCATCGGTACGTCTGTCGTTGGGACTTTCGCATTGGCCATGGGAGTGAAATACATCGTCGATCGTACACGTCCTTATGAGGCTTATCCGGCGTTGATTCATCCACATAGTACAGAGGCCGACCCTTCTTTTCCGTCTGGACATACGGCTTCGGCTTTTGCGTTGGCCACCTCCCTTTGTATACGATATCCTAAATGGTATGTGATCGCTCCTTCCGCACTTTGGGCTGGTTCTGTAGCCATTTCAAGAATGTATGAGGGTGTTCATTATCCTACCGATGTGATGGCTGGCGCCGCACTTGGAGTGGGATGCACCATTGGAAGCTATTATCTGACTAAATGGCTTAACAAAAAATTATTTGCTAACTAGAAAAATAAATTTTGCTAGTTAGGAAAAAATAATTGGTTAGTTAGAGCGTTTTCTCATTGAGCAATTTCAAAGCAGTGAGGACACTCTGATTTCGACTGTTCATCACATGGTAATACTCACTCATATCCCATAGATCACGTGCTATCAACGCTTTCAGTTGCAGTTTGACATAAGGGAGCGAGTAGTCGTACTGCTCTTGATTGAATGGAATCTCCAGCTTGTCAGCTTCTGCACGCATATAACCCAAAATCTCTTCATCAATCTCGAATCCTGTGTTGAAAGCATTGAAATCCTTGTATTTCTTTGCCAATTCCTTACGATGCTTTTCGATATAGGTCGTCGTTGTCTTCAAAATGAGTCCTTGAGCCGATAACTGACGATGGTAATCGGTATAAAGCGTTGTATCTATCGGAACAAAGTAATCGGGCATGATGCCTCCTCCCCCATATACCGTGCGCTGAAGCTTCAATGTGCTGAATTTCAAGGAATCAGGTAGATGAATACTATCTGCATGCAGCAGTTCGCCATGTTGATAACGCTCATTCAGTTCTTTGTTGTAATCCGCCTGATTGCCATTGTCGGTTTTGGTACCATCAGCATTGGTTTGGTAGGGTTTCTGGATACAACGGCCAGTAGGCGTATAATAACGCGCAGTAGTGAGCCTTATCATCGAACCGTCGTTCAGATTGATGGGACGTTGTACCAGTCCTTTACCGAACGTACGTCTTCCTACAATGGTTCCTCTATCCCAATCTTGTATGGCGCCTGCCACAATTTCACTTGCCGAAGCGGTATATTCATTGACCAGAACAATGAGTTTTCCATTGCGCAAACTGCCGTTTCCTTTAGCGTAATAGTTCTGGCGTCGTGAAGCTCTTCCTTCTGTATAAACGATTAGATCCTTTTGTTCGAGGAACTCATTTGCCATATCTATGGCAGCATTAAGGTAACCTCCACCGTTGTCTTGAAGGTCAAGGATCAAATCAACCATTCCCATGCCCTTGAGTTTTTCCAGTGCTTCCGAAAATTCTTTTCCAGTAGTAGCAGCGAACTTATTCACACGGATATATCCGATACCCGGCTCAGCAATATATGCGGCATCCAAACTGCTGATAGGAATCTTGTCGCGTTTCACATTAAAATGAAGCAAGTCTTTGACACCTCTTCTCAGTACCGTGAGATTAACTTGAGTACCTCTAGGACCACGAAGTCGTTTGATGATATCGTCAGAAGTATATTTCTTACCCGCAATGGATGTATCGTTCACGGCAATAATGCGGTCGCCTGCCAAGATGCCTACACGTTCAGAAGGACCGTCGCTTACTGGCTGAATCACAAGCAACGTATCTTCCATCATCTGGAATTGAATACCGATGCCATCGAAGTTGCCATTCAGTGGTTCATTCAGTTCCTTGGTTTCTTCTGGAGTAGTATATGTGGAGTGGGGATCGAGTTGTGAGAGCATACTCTTGATGGCTGCTTCCACCAGCTTTTCGTCGTTGACAGTATCTACATAAAGCTGACTGATGGCATATTCTGCCATCTGGAGCTTTCGCAACAGTTGCTGTGTGGCACGTTCCTGTCCTTGCAATCCGATGGCACATAAAACAATCAGTAATAGTAAAAACCTTCTCATTCTCAATCTATCTTCATTCCGTCAGGAATCAATCCTTCCAGTGATTTGTTGTATTTGATCATCTCTCTTACAAGCGTAGAGTTGATGCTAGCATATTGTGGTTCTGTAAAAAGCACAATGGTTTCGATGCCAGAAAGCCGACGGTATCCATCTGCCAGCCATTCTTCATATTCCAGGTCTTTCACTGTACGCACGCCACGAAGAATGGCAGTGGCACCTAATTGTTCACAGAGGTCTGTGGTAAGACCTTCATAAACCATCACTTTTACCCGTTCCTCCTCTTTATAGTAATCACTAATCATTTCTAGTCTTTTCTCTGGGGAAAACAGAAAATGCTTTTCACTGTTGGGCACAATGGCAATGACTACTTTATCGGCAAAAGAAAGGGCTCGTTTCACCAATGAAGCATGTCCAACGGTAAAAGGATCGAATGTGCCAGGAAATACCAATAGCTTTTTCATGAGAAATCCTCCTTCGCTAAGTCTTCTTCAATTACCAGATTGTCTATGATGAAATTCTGTCTTTCCATGGTATTCTTTCCCATATAGAAAGCCAACAGTTCCTTCACTAAATCGGTCTTGCGTAATGTCACTTGCTCTAAGCGCATGCCTTCACCGATGAAAGCACGGAATTCGTCAGGAGATATCTCACCAAGACCTTTGAATCGGGTGATTTCCGGATTAGGTCCCAGTTTATCGATGGCTTTTTGACGCTCCTCTTCCGTATAGCAATAGCTGGTCTTTTTCTTGTTGCGCACGCGGAAAAGTGGGGTTTGCAGGATGAACACATGTCCTTTTTTAATAAGGTCAGGGAAGAACTGCAAGAAGAAGGTAATCATCAGCAGGCGGATGTGCATGCCATCCACATCGGCATCAGTAGCTACAATGACCTTATTATACCTCAATCCGTCTATGCCGTCTTCGATGTTAAGTGCAGCTTGCAGTAAATTAAATTCCTCATTTTCGTACACCACTTTCTTAGTAAGACCGTAGCTATTCAGAGGTTTTCCTCGAAGACTGAAGACGGCTTGCGTATTCACATCACGACTCTTGGTGATGCTACCGCTCGCAGAATCACCCTCTGTGATGAAGATGCAAGAAGCCTCTTCCTCTGGTTTTCCTTTACCATCATTCAGATGAAATCTACAATCGCGCAGTTTCCGGTTATGAAGATTGGCTTTCTTCGAGCGTTCACGCGCCAGTTTGGTTACACCGGCAATAGCTTTACGTTCACGTTCAGAGTCTTGTATCTTCTGCAGCAGCGTCTCTGCTACCAAAGGGTTCTTATGCAGGAAGTTGTCCACCTCCAGTTTGATAAAGTCGCCTACGTACTTATTCACGCTTACCCCACTTAGTGAAAACGGATTCCCGTATTTGTCTTTCTCCGGAGCCATGTAGAGCGAACCAAGCTTAATCTTTGTCTGGCTCTCGAACATGGGCTCTATGACTTTGATAGCAATAGAAGCTACCATACCATTGCGCACATCCTGTACGTCGAAGTTCTTTCCGAAGAATTCCTTGATGGTACGTGCAATATGCTCTTTGAAAGCACTCTGGTGTGTACCGCCTTGAGAGGTGTGCTGACCATTCACAAAAGAATAATACTCATCTCCATATTGATTCGTATGTGTGAAGGCTATTTCTATGTCTTTCCCTTTCAGGTGTACGATCGGGTAGAGTCCAGGATCAGTCATGCGGTCATTCAGAAGGTCTTCCAAGCCGTTTCGACTGATGATGCGATGCCCATTGTAATAAATGGCCAGATTGGTGTTCAGATACGTATAGTTTCTGAGGCGAATCTCCACAAAATCATTCTGGAAAGCATAATTCGCAAACATGCTCTCATCAGGCTCAAAGCAGATGTAAGTGCCGTTTTCCTCTTCGGTCGTTCCGCTTTCATCACTGATAAGCTTGCCTTGCGAGAACTTTACTTCGCGATATTGTCCATCTCTATGGCTTCGTGCGGTGAAATGGATACTGAGTGCATTCACGGCCTTCAAACCTACGCCATTCAAGCCAACGCTGGCAATGTAAGTATCGTTGTCGAACTTACCACCGGTATTTAATTTTGAAACCACGTCGGTAAGTTTTCCCAAAGGAATGCCACGTCCATAGTCGCGCACTTCAGCTATCTTATTATCTATGATATTCACATCAATACGCTTGCCGAATCCCTCGTTGAACTCATCGATACTGTTGTCGATGGTTTCCTTCAGCAATACATAGATACCGTCATCATCCTGAGAGCCATCACCTAAGCGACCGATATACATACCAGCACGCAGGCGGATATGTTCCATATCGTCCACATGGCGGATGTTATCTTCGCTATATGTCTGGCTATTTATCTCGTCTGGCCTCATAATTGTGAATTGTCAATTGTGAATTCAAATCTCCTTAATAAAGCATCTTCTGCGCTTATGGATTTCATGTCCGAAGTAGTCCCACTGTGCCTGAACCTTGTCGTTCATCTCCAGTTCTGGATTACTTTCTGCATAGGTGAATCCCAATTTATGGTAAGATGGAATCAAGTCGTAGAATAGCAATGCATTTACTCCCTTGTTTTGGTACTCAGGTTTCACGGCTACCAAGAGCAAGTCTAGGCACTTACCGTATTTCTTCAGATACAATACCTTTGCCAAGTGCCACCATCCGAAGGGGAAGAGCTTGCCTTTGGCCTTCTGGAGTGCCTTTGAGAGCGATGGCATGGAGATGCCTACACCTACCAATTTGTCCTCAGCATCAGTAATCAGGGTCACCATGCGCAGATCCACAATGGGTAGGAACATGTCGATGTATTGGTTGATTTGCTTAGGCGACAGGGCAGAATACCCGTAGAGTGGGGCGTAAGCCTCGTTCATCAAATCGAAGATGGCCTGTCCGTAGTCTTCCTTAATCTTCTTGGCGGATGTATATTTCTTGATACTCAGATTGTAGCGTCTCATGATCATCTCAGAGATGCGACGGTGCTTGTCGGGTACCTTTCCATCTTCGGGCATGTAGAGTTTCAATTCTACCCAATCTGCATCCTTCTTAAACCCCATGCGTTCCATGTGCTTGGGATAGTAGGGATAATTATAGGTAGTGGCCATGGTGCTCAGTTGGTCGAAACCTTCTATCAGCATACCCTCCGCATCAAAGTCGGTGAATCCTAATGGACCTTGAATGTGCGTCATGCCACGTTCGCGTCCCCAATCTTCCACTGTCTTGATCAGAGCATCGCTTACTTCAGCGTCGTCAATAAAATCTATCCATCCGAAGCGTACCTGTTTCATGTTCCAGGTCTCATTGGCTTTTCTGTTCAAGATGGCAGCTACGCGTCCAACCAACTTTCCATCTTTATAGGCAAGGAAGAAATCTGCGTCGCAAAATTCGAAAGCCCCGTTCTTCTCTTTATTAAAGGTATTCAGCATGTCCTCATAGAGGTCGGGCACTGAATAGGGGTTGTCTTTATACATCTCATAGTTCAAGCGGATAAATTTCTTCAGCTCGCTTTTGTTGGATACTTTTTTGATAGTTACAGCCATATTATTTTCTAATTTGCAACAAAGATACTTTTATTTTCGCAAATTCGCAAATAGCTTATTGCTGGAGGATCAAATATATGGTATATGCCACGAAGCAAGCCACCATGAATCCTCCTTCCCAACGTGTAATCGTTCGTTTCCTGATAAAGAATGCCACAATCCACAGCAGTAAGCTTGAGAAGATCAGCATCAACATGTCTATGGTAGTGATGCCTGTGAGATGAAGCGGCGTAATGGAAGCTGTACATCCTAGAACGAAGAACACATTAAAGAGATTGCTTCCTATGGCATTGCCGATAGCCATTTCCGGATTCTTCTTTATGGCAGCTACCACAGAAGTGGCAAGTTCTGGCAATGAAGTTCCTGCGGCTACAAGGGTTAAACCGATGATGCTCTCGCTTACTCCTAAGCTGCGAGCAATGCTTGAAGCGCCATCAACGAATAGGTTGCCTCCTAAAATCAGCATAAGGAGTCCGCCCACGATCCATAGTAGAGCCTTCCACAGTGGCATGGAGGCTACCTTTTCTTCTGGCTGTTTATCCTCGTCTTCCTTGGCAATGGCAAACGTATAACTGATGAAAATGGCAAAGAACCCCAGCAACATCAGTCCATCCGTGCGACTGACGACGTCGTACTGATAGCGATCCAGCAATACGTCACTGCAACAGAAAAACAGAGCGAAGGCCGCCAATATGCAAAGTGGAATATCATGAATCAAGGTGTTGCGAGTAACGATGATAGGAGCCACCAATGCGGTGCATCCCACGATCATCAGCGTATTGAAGATATTACTACCCACTACGTTACCAATGGCCATATCAGCACTGCCTTTTAGGGCAGAAGAAACCGAAACGGTCAGCTCTGGAGCCGAGGTTCCGAAAGCCACGATGGTAAGTCCGATAACGATGTCGGAGATGTGAAAACGCTTAGCCAATGCAGCG
Source organism: Bacteroidaceae bacterium (assembly GCA_017427065.1). GTDB lineage: Bacteria > Bacteroidota > Bacteroidia > Bacteroidales > Bacteroidaceae > Bacteroides. The sequence continues at coordinate 216,817 of JAFRTL010000005.1, forward strand.
CCGCCATCTGTCAAACCATTGGCTCCTAAAAGGATGAGGAGAAGTCCACCTATTAAATATATAATACTCATGCTGATATGTTCTTTAATGACGCTGCAAAATTAATTATTATCTTTCAATTATCATACTATGGTAATTATAAAAAGAAGTAAAGGTTTCAGGTTTCATGCGAGTTGTAATAAAAAAGAGCGGGTCATGAAACCCGCTCTTTTATAGAAAATCCGAATGGATTAGAAATATATCACATGGTAATAAACACCGAATGAACCAGCGCTTACTGTCCACTTCCAAGGAATCAAGAGACCTTGCTCCTCATCATCCCAACCAGAGGCATCAGCCTTAGACCAGGTAGCTGCAACTGCACCATAAGTGTCATCTACAAGACCAGTAGCTTGAGCAGCAGTATTTTCTGTACCATTGCTATCGGTAATAGCGAATGATGAACCGGCTTCCTTCTTGCCATCCCACTTGAAGTAGAATGTCCAGTTATATTCAGTCTCAGGATTCATCTTTACACGATAAAGCTTCATGTATTCAGAATACTCTATTTCCTGCTCCCATGCATCTCCATACCAGAAATCATCGTAGTATTCTACAGTGGCATAATGCTTATAGTCTTCCTTATACACAGTTGCAGTATAGCGAGGAACTAAATCCTGCACCTTATAAGGATTGGTATATTCCTCAGCAATTTGAAGAATCAGTGTATAATCCACGAATGCTTCCATTTCGCTGCCTACAGATACATTGATAGTGGTTTCGGTAGCACCGCTTTCAAAAGTAGCTGTCTGAGGAACTGTCATGAAACTAGGAGCAGATATGAGTTCAATAGGAACTGTTACTGCGCTTCCTGCATCAGCACGAGTTAGGGTGATCGGGAAAGTAGTGTCTTCCAGAGACATAACCACTGTGCTTTGCTCACCAAAGGTGATGTTATAGCTACCTGCAGGTTTGCCAGGAGCATAATCATCATCATCATCGCTACAAGAACTAACAAATAAGCTCATCATAGCGAGGCCTGCCATCAAAAATATTTTATTGATCTTCATAATTCAAGTAATTTTAAATGGTTCTGTTTGTTAGTCTGTAACACCATCACGCAGGTTAGGATTCTGACCAGCAACTGGCAGTGAACCACCTGTGTTGTCTACTATACCAGAGTTGTTGTTCATTTCTGTCTGTGGGAAACGCATGTTCAGCCAACCATCGTTAGCCTCCAGATTGAACTGGAAGGCATCAGGCTCGTTAGTAGTACCTGCACCATGGAAGCGAACCAATGGCTTGCCCAGACGCTTCATATCACCAGTGAAGAAACCTTCACCCCAGAGTTCCACGCGACGCTGGAACCAGATCTCGTCTGCCAATGAAAGACCACGGCCATTTACAGAATACTCTGGATCGCGGTAAGTCTTCACGAAGTTTTCCAGTACCTGGATAGCCTGAGCTTCGTTGCCGCTCTTAGCCAGACCTTCAGCCTGAATCAGAATCATTTCCTCAACACGCATCAATGGGAAGTCGTTGCTGTTCATTACTGAACCAATACCACTCTGTTGACCGAACTTAATGTTGGTATAAGGCAGAAGTTCTACCTTACCGTCATCACTAGTCACGAAGGTTGCAATTTCGTCACCTGTAGCTGAAGTACCGGCACCAGCATCTACCCAAGTCAGATTTGCCCAGTTTGGTGAGTGCAGGTTCTCGTCGATCCACCAGCCCTTACGAACGTCAGTTGCAGGAATCTTTTTCCACAGCATGATGTTAATCTGAGGAGTATTCTGCGTAGCTGCAGCATAACCGTCACCACTGAATGCTGAGATCCAAGAAGAAGAAGTCTGGTAAGAATTCTCTAGAGCCATAGCGTCAGTAATATCGGCACCCCACATCCAGTTATGTTCACTGATGTCGCAAAAAGCAGGAACACTTACCTCAGCCATAGAAGCTGGCTCATAACCCTGAGCAGCCTGAGCAGCATCAGAAGCGGCAGCAGCCCAATTGTTCATAATCAGGTTGGCACGGGCACGAAGACCATAAGCCACATTCTGGTCAATCTGAGCCTTATTAGCACGGGAAGCACCAGCCAGATGCTCCACAGCAAAGTTCAGGTCTTCCATGATGTACTCCCACACCTCACGTACGGTAGCACGTGGATTGTTTGAATAATCAAAGTCATCACCACCACGTAAGATAGGAATACAAGGCTGGTCAGCTGCAGTAGCATAACCAAACTGGAAATAAGGAGCCAGCGCCATATAAGCATAAGCACGCACGGCACGAGCCTGAGCAATCTTGTTAATAGCTACAGGATCATCGGTATCCTCTGGGAAACCTGCAATTACCTCATTAGCCATTCCAATATGGGCATATGGAATCTTATAGCGGATAGCAGGGTTAGCATAGTTGGCATTACGGCTAGAAAGCTCGCCAGCTACAGAGAACCAGTTGTAGTTGTTGTCCTGCAAGAAGAGGTCAGCGCCTTCGGCATCCAATGACAGAGCTGCCATGATATAGCCAAAGTCGTCAGCACGACTACTGGCAGGATAACCAGTTCTTGCTTTACCAATAAAGTTAAACAAGGCAGAGAAAGAAGCCTCAGTACGTGTAGGGACATCAATATTGGTCTTCTGAACCTGTTCCAACGTGAGGTCGCCAGTTGCGGGTTCCTGCTCATCGATGTCATCGCAAGATGTTACAGCAAAGGCGGTAATACCCAACATCAAATAGAAAAATTTATTCAGTTTCATCATTTGTACGTTCTTTTTAAAGTTAATCCCTTTTATTAGAATGTCACAGAGATACCTGCGGTTACAGTACGCATAGTAGAGTAGCTACTGCTCTGAGCATTGGTATAACCACCGACACCGAGGTTGAAACGAGGATCCATACCCTTGCGGGCAGTCAGTACGAAGAGGTTCTCACCTGCTACATATATGCGGATGCTCTGCATCTGCAGTGGGCGGGTGATGCTACGTGGCAAGGTGTAACCCAGTGTCACGTTGTTCAGTTCCAAGTAGTCGCTGCTGGTCAAGAAACGAGTGTTCGTTGTCTGTGAACCAGTAGATGGGTCATCAGCAGCAGCTGTACTCAGACGTGGAATATTGCTGTCCTTATTCTCTGGGCTCCAAGCATCGAGCAGATCCTTGTGCATAGCAGAACCAGCGCTCTGACCATTGTGCATCAACTGCTGGTAGCTACCGTCATAGTAACGTCCACCGAGTGAGAAGCTGAACTGAGCAGAGAGGTCGAAACCAAAGGCATTCACGGTAGTACCGAAACCACCCTGAAGATCAGGCAGCAAGTCGCCTACATCATAGATAGTTGCTTTAGTAATATCATATGTCTTTTCTGTAGTCGCTATATTACTACCATAAGAATAATCTATTTTATTTCCTTCTGCATCATAGCTAACGTAATATTGTGCACGTCCGTTCTCTGGGTCAACGCCTGCAAATTTTACCATATTACCTTGCTGCATAGAACCACCTACGCGGATAATGCGGCTTGAAGTTCTGATTCCTAACTCTTCTACGGAAGGATCAAGTTCCAGGAATTCATTGTGATTGGTTGCCAAAGCAAGGTTTGCACCCCACTCGAAGTTCTTTTTCTTAATGATAGTACCATCGAGAGAAAGTTCCCAACCACGGTTCAACAACTTACCTACGTTGGTAGGATAAGTAGAAACTGTCAGACCTGATGACAATGGAACGGTCTTGTTGTAGAGCAGGTCACTGGTAGTACCGTTGTAGTACTCAATGGTACCATTCAAGCGATAGCCGAACAAAGAGAAGTCCAAACCTACGTTGATAGCCTTCTTCTTTTCCCAAGTCAGGTTCTCATTACCTTTAGCACTCATCTGAATACTATACTCTTTTGTGTCTTCATTGTAAGAAGTGGTGTAACGGTCTGCATATGCATGGCGTCCCATGCCAGCATCATTACCAGTAGAACCCCAACTTACCTTGAACTTCAACAGGTCAACCCAATCTACATCCTGCATAAAGGCCTCTTCATTGATAGCCCAAGCTGCACCAAGAGAACCGAAGGTACCCCAACGGTGACCAGGAGCGAAGATAGAAGAAGCATCGCGACGGATAGAAGCATTGAAGAAGTACTTGTTGTCGTAGTCATACTGAACACGTCCAAAGAAACCTTCGTTCATCTTGGTATCAGTATAAGACCCAACATCCTTGAACTTTGTACCTTTGGCATTGTCCAACTCACCAATATATGGGTCATACAAGTGATCATTGCTGCCATTCAAATATGAATACCTATACTTGTACTGCTCATAACCTACCAATACGCCGAGGTTATGAACCTCATTGAATGTCTTGTTCCAGTTAGCCATATACTGCTGATTGACACTGTAAGTACGAGCGTGGGTAACGGATGCGATACCATCATTGGCAGCACCGCTGGCGAATACACTGTACAGGGCATTCTGACGACGGTTGATAGAAGTAGCAGCCAAGTTAGCAGAAATGTCCAGACCCTCGATAGGAGTGATGGTAATACCATATTGACCCATAAAGATGTCGGTATAAGTCTTGTTGCTGTTGTACTCGTTATCACGAACAGCGTTACCTACCACTGAAGGACGCATAAAGCCTGTTTGGTTAGAGTCGTAGATCTGACGACCATTTTCTGTCTTCAGAGAACCATCAGCATTACGTACATACAATGGATAGATGGCACCCATGTTGTTGGTAATGTAGAAGATGTTGCCAGAAGAACCCCAATCACCCTCAGAGAACTGAGACTGCTGGTCGGTATGAGTGAAGCTCATGTTGGTAGTCAGCTTCAACCACTTCTTGGCCTGATACTCTACGTTAGAACGGCTTGAGTAGCGCTGGTAGCGAGAGTTGCTCACGTTACCACCATCGTTCAGGTAACCTGCGCTGGCAAAGTAGTTCAGACGGTCGGTACCACCTGTTACAGATACGTTGTATTCCTGACGGAAACTGTTGTGGAATACCTCGTCATACCAGTCATCTGGGGTATAGAAATAGTTACCATCGCTGTAACCCAGTGTAGCGTTAGGATTCAACTTGAAGTTAGTTCCGATTAACTTCTCGCCATCAGGAACAGTGAATACCTGATAACCCAGACCACCGTTGTTCTGATCGTACAGGTTCTTATCGGCAAAAGCGTATGCTTCCTGTGCTGTACCACCATGGTAAGCTACAGAGTTGTACAATGACTTGTACTGAGTCTCATAATACTGACCTGGGTCAGTAATCACGTCATATTGTGGAATCAAACGGCTGTTTGAACCAAACTTAGCATCGAAAGTCACGCGTGCATCCTGAGCACCCTTAGCCTTCTTGGTAGTGATGATCACCACACCGTTGGCACCACGGGCACCGTAGATAGCAGAAGCAGAAGCATCCTTCAATACTGACATACTCTCAATATCAGAAGGGTTGATAGAAGCCACGCTCTGATCCATAGGTACACCATCAATAATATAAAGAGGTGTAGAGCTGGCAGCGTAAGAACCGATACCACGGATACGGATGGTAGGAGCACTACCAGGACCGCCGGCTGATGTAGCCTGGATACCAGCTACCTTACCGATCAAGGCATTAGTTGCTGAAGAAGTTACGTGATTAGCAATGTCCTCGGTCTTCACTTCCATAGCAGAACCCGTGAATGCCGAACGCTTAGTAGTACCATAAGCTACCACCAGCACTTCGTCCAGCATCTCTGCATCCATGCGCAGCACGATGTTCATATCGCGACCACGTGTGATAGCAAGTTTCTGAGTCTGGAAGCCTACATAAGAAACGGTAATCGTTTCTGCTGTTGAAGGCACATTGTCGATAACAAAGACACCATCTATATTGGTTACAGCACCGCGTGAGGTACCATCTACCAAGACAGATGCTCCGATTACAGGTTCGCCGTTCTCATCAACCACGGTACCCGTAACTCTAGAGGTCTGAGCCATTGCCATCATTACGCTTGCAAAAAGACAAGCGAATAGCATTAAAACTCTTTCTTTCATAATCTCTCTTTTAACGTTAAACATAAATATAATATCCAAAACCAAAATATTATTAATTCCTGTGCCTAATACAGGAAAATAATGCGCAAAGGTATTAATAAAATATAAAATGGCAAAAAATACTTGCATTAAAATGCATAATTATTTCATGTCGTTACCAAAAACCGCGTTTTTTTAACAAAAATGTCATGTGGAGATAATATGTAAACTGTCATTTTATACCTAAAAATAAGGTGTAATGGTTGTAATGGAGAGAAAAACTAACTGTATACTGTACATCTGTACACCTTTTTTGTTCCTTTAACTGCGCAAAGAATTGTTCTATTTTTTAGATTTGTGGCTTCCATTCAGATGAGAAACCTAAAAATACCACCCGAGAGAAAAATATTTTTCTAGTGAGGGAGAAATTTTTTCCTAACTAGAAAGTTTAACTTTACTAGTTTTAAATATTAAGGACTAAAAATGTTCTATTCTTTAGATTGGCGTTTCTTTCTCAAGGTGTACAGATGTACAGTATACAGTTAGTTTTCTTCCTTATATATATAATTAAGGTGTAGGTTGTTCTAAAAAAAAGAGACTCCCAAATTTGGGAGCCTCAACAATTATAACAAGGTTGGATTACTTCTTAGTAGTAGTCGTTACTGGCTGCTTCTTGGTCTTCTTCATCACGTAGTAAGCGATAGGAGAAGCTACGAAGATAGATGAGCATGTACCGAAGATCACACCTAAGATCATGGCGAAAGCGAAGCCGCGGATAGACTCACCACCGAGGATGAAGATACACAGCAACACAATCAAAGTACTGACAGAGGTGTTGATGGTACGAGCCAAGGTAGAGTTGATAGAGTCGTTGAACAACTGCTTGTGCTCACGCTTAGGATAGAGGTTGAAGTACTCACGGATACGGTCGAATACCACCACCTTATCATTGATAGAGTAACCAATTGCCGTCAGGATAGCACCGATGAACGTCTGGTCAACCTCCAAAGAGAATGGCAGAATGCCCCAGAAGGCAGCGAATGCACCTAAGATAATAAATGTATCGATTACCAATGCGGTAGTAGAACCGATGGTGTAAGCGATGTTGTGGAAACGTACCAAGATATAGATACCGATAGCAATCAGTGCCAATACCACAGACCAGATAGCAGAGATGGTAATATCGCGTGCGATACTTGGACCCACCTTCTGAGAACTGATGATAGAACCACCAGTATAGTTATCACGGTCGATGAAAGTTTCCAATGAAATATTGTTAGTCAGCAATGGCTTCAGTGAGTTGTAGAGTGCCTCTTCAATCTCAGCATCAATCGTTTCGCTGCTCTCATCAATGCGGTAGTTGGTGCTCACGCGGATGGTGCGGCCATCGGTACCCACAGCGATAGCGCTGGTGTTAGCCTCTGGGAAGGCATTCTCCAGAAGATCGCGTACCTGCTCTGGCTCTACGGCATTCTCAAACTGCACGGTGAAGTTGCGACCACCCGTGAAGTCGATACTGCGGCTCAAGCCACGGAAGCCAAGCAGCAAGAGACATACTACGAATGCACCAGCAGCGATGGCAAGCGTAGTCTTAGACTTACCGATGAAATCGTAGTGCATATTGGTCAACAGGTTCTTTGACAACGGTGTGGTGAACGTGAGGTTCAACAGCTTATCCTTGCTCATAAAGTATTCGTATACCAAACGGGTCATGAATACAGCAGTGAAGAAGGAAATACAGATACCGATGATCAAAGTAGTGGCGAAACCACGGATAGGACCAGTACCGAAGTTGAACAGGATGATACCCGTCAATACGGTGGTAACGTTAGAGTCGATGATGGCACTGAAAGCATTGGAATAACCAGCTGCCAGTGCATCCTTGGTACTCTTACCAGCACGAAGCTCTTCCTTGGTACGCTCGTAAATCAGCACGTTAGCATCCACTGCCATACCGAGGGTAAGCACGATACCTGCGATACCAGACATGGTGAGGGCTGCTTGGAACGATGCCAGAATACCCATCGTGAAGAAGAGGTTCAGAATCAATGCACAGTTGGCAATCATACCAGGAACGACGCCATACATGCAGCACATGTAAATCATCAACAGAATCAGAGCCACGATGAAGGAAATGATACCTGCATTGATGGAAGCCTGACCAAGTGATGGACCTACGATGTCTTCCTGAACGATACGTGCAGGAGCAGGCATCTTACCAGATTTCAGCACGTTGGCTAAGTCCTTCGTCTGCTCAGGGGTGAAGTTACCCGTGATTTCAGAACGACCACCGTCAATCTGCTGATTTACGTTAGGTGCTGAATATACATAATTATCAAGAACGATTGCGATGGCCTTGCCAATGTTTTCTTTGGTGAGCTGTGACCAACGGCGAGCACCGTCGTTGTTCATCTGCATGGTTACTGCAGGACGGCTATACTGGTCGTAAGAGTCCTGAGCATCTACCACTACATCACCCTCCAGGGGAGCTTTGCCATTACGCTGGGTAACCTTGATACCATACAGTTCGTAAGTTTGCTTCTTAGGATCACCATCAGCTGCAGAAACACCCCACTTCAAGCTGAGGTCACGAGGCAACTGTGCCTGTACCTCTGGCATAGCCAGATAAGCATTAACCTGAGCGGTATCCTTGGCATTGGCATAACCAGCGATAGGACCAGAATAGTTGCTCAGGGCCAGAATAGAAAGCAAAGGATATTCACGACGAAGGTCGGCATCGCTGGTGGTATCTGTGCCACGCAGAGCGTTAGCAATGCTGTCTGATGCGCTGATAGCCTCAGCAGGAGCTGCTTCAGTGGCTGCTTCAGGAGCATTGTTGGCCAGTGCATTACGCAAGGCAGCATCTGCATTCTGCAAATAACCAGCTACTTCAGTTGCATCGTAAGTCTCCCAGAACTCCAAGTTGGCAGAACCCTGCAGCAACTTACGTACGCGCTCAGGTTCCTTAATACCAGGAAGTTCCACCATGATACGACCCATGTTGTCTTCCAGATTCTGGATGTTAGGCTGAACCACACCAAAGCGGTCGATACGGGTGCGGAGCACGTTGAATGAATTCTCTACAGCTGCTTTTACTTCCTCACGGAGAACGCTTTCCACTTGGGCATCAGTTGATTTCTGATCTACACGACCACGCAACTGCTGGGTAGCGAACAAGCCAGACAGAGGCTGACCTGGTGCAAGCTGGCGATATTCACGAATAAACAATGTAATAAAATCTTCCTGACTGTTCAAAGATTGACGGGAAGCGTTAGCTAATGCATTGTTGAATGCTTCGTCAGTCTTGTTGTCAGCCAATGTCTTAATCACGTCTGGTACTGAAACTTCAAGGATAACGTTCATACCACCCTTCAAGTCAAGACCTAAACCGATGGCTGTCTCACGGCAGTCTTTCAGTGTCCAGTTGCCAAGGTACACTTTCTCATTAGCCAATGAGTCTAAGTAGGCCTGTTCTACAGCTTCATCTCCGTTGGCAATCTTCTTTGCCTTGTTTTCGTAGTAATTAGTTACTACAGAGAATGAAAGGTAAAATAAGCATACCAATGTCAGTGCAATGGCAAAAAACCTTACAATTCCTTTGTTTTGCATACTAAATTTAATTTATTTTATTTTATTCTTTATCAAAATTGGCTTTTGAGCCTGCAAATATAGCGTTTTTTTCAGACTTAAAGGCAAAAGATGGGCAAATATTTGCAATATTACCGTTTTTTTGTCACAAAACAGCTTATAGGGTAATGGTCGGAATCGTTAATCGTATTATCAACTTGACATTTATAGCTTTGCAAATTGGGACTGACCATGATATTGTCAAGGCGGAAATAGAAATGGTTCAGGTGGTAGGAAATGCCCAAACCAAATCCGGATTCTGCAAAAGTATCTTCCAGATGCTTACTTATGATGTAATGAGGGTAGGACACTGGCGGGTCATTGAAATCACCCATCACAATGATGTAAGAATGCCGACTTTCTGCCACTGTCTTTGCTACGACATCGGCTTGTGGAGCACGTTTCGCTGCTTTCTCTCCCAATTTTTGAGTAAATAGGCGGATGCCTTCTTTCACCTTCTCCGTTTCTGGAGCTACAATCATGTCTTCATAGGTGGCTTTGTCTTCTTCGGTCAGTCGGTTGGATTCCAGATGGCTGTTGATAACCAGCAAGGTATCTCCTCTTACCACTATCTCATAGGCGAAAGAGCCGCTTCGTTGGTTCTTGTCTTGCAGTGGGGTTACGGAAACGATCGGATATTTGGAATAACAGGCAACATGTGGATTACCTTTGTTGACATGATGGTAAGGATAAGCCGAAAGGGCCGCATCTACATCTTTCTGGGTGAGGTATTGACTCTTTCCTGAAACGATGAATTCCTGAAGGCACATGATATCGGCATTACTATCCTTTAAATAGTTAAGTATGCCGTTCTGTCCCTTGACTTTCTTATCACCATCGAAGCTCATGACATTGTATGACAGCAATTTCAGGTTATCTTTAGGAGGGTCGGATTCAAAATAGTTCAGAGGGAGCGTGGCGCTTACTTGTGACCAACAAAGGAAAAAGCCTATGATAGGTAGTGCCAGATATTTCCATTGTGCAATGATGAGCCAGAAAAGCAGAAAACAAAGATTGATCAGGGCGAAAATAGGGAAGGTAAGTCCTAACAAGGATAGGGTGGGATGTGTCACAGGCGATAGTCTTTCACTGAACGCCACTAAGAGCATCAGGACAATGAAAAAAACATTGACCATGCCTATACAACGCTTGATGAACTTTCCTATTTTCATGACAAAAGCAGCTTATTTGCGATGGCTGGCATTGAAAAGTGCCTTTTTCTCTTCGGCAGTCAGACTCTCATAGCCCGATTTCTTCAGTTTTTCAAGGATTCGGTCTATTTCTTCATCTTGTGCTTTCTTTTCTGTGTAAGCATTGGAATCTTCCTTCTGCTTTCCTCCAAAATGGGCTTCCATCTTGGGTTTTTTGGGAGAAGATTTGTGTTGGAACAGGTCGATGGTCTTATCTATGAATCCATTGATCCATTTGGTGAGGTCGTTGCCTTTCTGGAGTGACCACGCAAACCAAAGACCTGCCAAGGCCCCACCCAGATGAGCTATGTGCCCTCCTGCATTGTCCGCATTAATAAAAAGCAAATCGAGGCCTATAACGATAAGTGCCAAGTATTTAAGGCGCAGCATTCCAAAGAAAAGCAAATTGATGGGGTAGTCGGGTTCTCTGAATGCCATAGCAGCGACAATGCCAAGTACTGCAGCCGATGCTCCTACCAGATAGGAGAAGTTTGCCATCGGGATGAAAAGAGGGAATACATTGTAGGCCAACATATAGAGCAGACCTCCACAAATACCTGCAAAGACATAAAGACCTCTTAGGTGCTTGGCAGAAAAGAATTGGAGGAACAGCATCCCAAACCAATAGAGCCACAGCATGTTGAATAAGAGGTGCAACACTCCTGCATGCATGAACATATAGGACAGGATGGACCATGGCTGTGTGCAGAATTTACTGATGGAGGCAGGAAGCTCGGCATAGCGCAGCAAAGGACTGAGGTCTTGTCTGAAGAGCATAAAACCTATCTGCACCACGGAAACCAGTACGAAAACAGCAACATTGATGTAGATAAGTTGAACAACAATGTTTCCCTGACGAAAACGTTCTTTTAAGTTATCGAAAATCGTAGAATCCATTTTTAGGTCGTTTATGTCGCCAATACATGATAATGATAAATCCGAAGATCATGCCTCCCAAATGGGCATAGTGTGCAATGTGATCATTGGCGGTGGCACCCAAAACAATCTCCAAGAGTGCATAGATTATGACGAAATACTTCGCTTTTATGGCAAACGGAAGTGGAAAGACATACATTTCTTGGTTAGGGAAATACATGCCGAAGCCTAGTAAGATGCCATATACAGCACCCGAAGCTCCCACCGTGTTCATCATGTTCAGGTATTCAGACATCGGAATGACGGTGTATCCTAGATTGACACTTTGGTAAGCAGAGAGATCGGTGACCCACTGGATGTATTGCACCAACTCCTGAATAAGTCCGGCTCCGATACCGCATGCCAGATAGTAAAACAAGAAACGTTTCTCTCCCCAGACATGCTCAAGGATACGTCCGAACATCCATACGGCGAACATGTTGAAGAAGAGATGGGTGAAATTGGCATGCATGAACATATAGGTAACCAACTGTACCAAATTGAACTGACTAGCCTTGAAGAAGTGTAAACCTAAGTAATCGGTGAGGTCGAAACCATATCGAGGTGCCAGTATGGTGGCAAGGAATGCCAGTACGTTGATTATAAGTAAGTTTTTAGTGACAGTTGGCAAATTATTCATGACGTCTTGCTTTTTATGGGCACAAAAATACGAAAAATAAAATATAGTGACGATTTTTTATGATTTTTATTTGCAGTTCAGAATTTATCACTAAATTTGCGCTGTCATTGATTGGAGAGAATTAGTGTATAAAAATAATTTATTAATTTATTTAATCGTACGTTTATGAATAAAGCAGATCTTGTAAAGGCGATTGCAGCAGAGTCTGGGCTTACTAAGAAGGCTTCTGAAGCTGCTTTGAATGCAGTGGTTGCATCTGTAACCAAGGCTTTGAAGGAAGGTGATAAGGTTGCTCTTATCGGTTTTGGTACTTTCTCTGTTGTTGAGAAGGCTGAGCGCAAGGGTGTGAATCCTGCAACAAAGAAGGAGATCGTTATCCCTGCTAAGAAGGTGGTTAAGTTCAAGGCTGGTGCTGGATTGGAACTCTGATTAACCTAAAAATCCTAAGAAGCATACGGAGGCTACATCTTTCATGGATGTAGCCTCTTGCTTTTATTGGAAAAAAAGACTACCTTTGCGCCGTAAAATAGCGCTATATTTATTTAAGGTATGAAAATAGAAGATAGAATCCAGGCATCAGTCATTGAAGGTATCAAGCAACTCTATGGACAAGAGGTTCCTGAGAAGATGGTGCAGCTGCAAAAGACAAAGAAAGAATTCAAGGGTCATCTCACTTTAGTGGTATTCCCTTTCCTGAAAATGTCGCGCAAAAGTCCTGAACTTACTGCTGAGGAGATAGGTAATTATCTGAAAGCAAACGAGCAGGCTGTGGCCGACTTTAATGTCATCAAGGGATTCCTGAATCTGGTAGTTGACTCTTCTGCATGGATTGCATTGCTCGATGATATTCATGCGGCACCAGCTTATGGCATTGTTCCTGTAACGGAACAATCCCCACTGGTAATGATTGAGTATTCTTCTCCAAATACCAATAAACCACTGCATCTGGGACATGTACGCAACAACTTACTAGGTGCAGCCTTGGCAAACATCATGAGTGCCAATGGCAACAAGGTGGTGAAAACCAATATCGTCAACGACCGTGGTATCCATATCTGTAAGTCGATGTTGGCTTGGCAGAAGTGGGGTAATGGGGAAACTCCTGAGTCATCAGGAAAGAAAGGTGACCATTTGATTGGCGATTATTACGTCGCCTTTGATAAGCATTACAAGGCAGAGTTGAAAGAATTGGTGGAAAAGGGAATGACCGAGGAAGAGGCTGAAAAGAACTCCTCCTTGATGAAGGAAGCCCGTGAGATGCTGGTAAAGTGGGAGGCTGGCGATTCTGAAGTGCGTGCTTTGTGGCAGAAAATGAATAATTGGGTATATGAAGGTTTCGATGAGACTTACAAACGCTTGGGTGTAAGTTTTGATAAGATCTATTATGAATCCAATACTTACCTTGATGGAAAGAAGAAAGTGCTGGAAGGATTGGAGAAAGGCTTATTCTATCAGAAGGAAGATGGCTCTGTTTGGGCAGACCTTACTGCTGAAGGACTTGACCATAAGTTATTGCTCCGCTCGGATGGTACTTCCGTCTATATGACACAGGATATTGGCACAGCACAACAACGTTTTACCGATTATCCAATTAATCAGATGATTTATGTCGTTGGTAATGAACAGAATTACCATTTCCAGGTGCTTTCTATCTTGCTCGACCGATTGGGTTTTGAATGGGGTAAGAGTCTGGTTCACTTCTCATATGGTATGGTGGAACTGCCTAATGGTAAGATGAAGAGTCGTGAGGGTACGGTAGTGGATGCTGATGAACTGATGGATGAAATGGTGGAAACGGCGAAGCAAACCTCTGGAGAACTTGGCAAACTGGATGGCTTAACTCGCGAGGAAGCCGATGACATTGCCCGTATCGTGGGAATGGGTGCATTGAAGTATTTCATCCTGAAGGTGGATGCTCGTAAGAATATGTTGTTTAATCCACAGGAGTCGATTGACTTTAATGGTAACACAGGTCCGTTTATCCAATATACTTATGCACGTATCCGCTCGGTGATGCGTAAGGCTGCGGAGATGGGATTGGAGATTCCTGAAAGTTTACCTGCTGGTGTAGAACTTAGTGAGAAGGAGGAGAATCTTATTCAGATGTTGGCTACCTTCCCAGCTATAGTGAAGCAGGCTGGTGATGAGTATAGTCCTTCTGCCATTGCTAATTATACGTATGATTTGGTGAAGGAGTTCAACCAGTTCTATCACGACTTCAGCATCTTGCATGAGGAGCAGCCCGATGTACGAATGTTCCGTCTGGTATTGGCATCGAATGTGGCTAAGGTGGTGAAATTGGCGATGGGACTCCTTGGTATTGAGGTTCCTGAAAGGATGTAATGTAACATAAATATTGAAAAAAGCTCCCCAAAAAAGGGAGCTTTTTTATTGTTATTTATTTGGTAGCCTTTGCAGTGCGGCGTCCTCTTCTTGGACTTGCATCCTTGGGTTTCTCACTTTCGTTGCTGATGATTTCCTTGCACTGCTCCAGAGTCAACGTCATGGGGTCGGTTCCTTTGGCTATCTTATAGTTGTTTCCTTGGTAAGCGATGTATGGACCGAAGCGACCGTTCATGATCTCCAAGCCTGGCTCTTCCTCAAAACTCTTCAGATGCTTCTTGGCATCTGCTTCCTGCTTCGCCTGAATCAGAGTTATGGCTTCTTCCAAGGTGATTTCCATCGGGTCAATATTCTTTGGAATAGACGTATAAGTAGTATTATAATAAATGTAAGGGCCAAAACGTCCTGCACCAACAGATACCTTCTTTCCATCCAACTGACCTAAATCGCGTGGAAGTTTGAACAGTTCAAGTACTTCTTCCAAAGTAGCAGTTTCTAGCGACATGTTTTTCTTCAACTGGGCAAAGCGAGGCTTCTCTTTATCAGAAGCCAATCCAATCTGGGCTACTGGTCCATAACGTCCGATTTTTACAGAAACTGGTCGGCCGCTTACAGGGTCATTGCCTAAGATACGCTCACCGACTTTGTGCTCATTCTTGGTTGAAAGAGCAGCATCGATTTCAGGATGGAACTTGTCGTAGAATTGTTTCATGGCATCGGTCCACTCTTCCTTACCTTCAGCGATTTCGTCAAACTGCTTTTCAACACTGGCGGTGAAGTTGTAACTCACGATGTCTGGAAAAGCTTCCATCAGATAATCGTTTACCACCATACCTATATCGGTAGGGATCAACTTGCCTTTCTCTGCCCCTGCAATTTCTTTCTTCGTCACATCGCTGATGCTTGTTTTCTGTAACGTAAGGATATTGTAGCTGCGCTCGACACCAGTTATGTCGCCTTTAACCACATATTCACGTTGCTGGATGGTAGAGATGATAGGAGCGTAGGTAGAAGGTCTTCCGATACCGAGTTCCTCCAACTTGTGTACCAGTCCTGCTTCAGTATAGCGGATTGGTCGCTGTGTGAATTTTTCTGTTGCGGATATAGTCTTTCGTAAGAGTGACTGTCCTACCTTCATAGGGGGCAATGCATTATTTTCTGTTTCTTGAGCATCGATCTCTTCGTCATTGGCCGACTCTTTATAAACACGCAGGAAACCATCGAATTTGATGACTTCACCATTGGCAATGAATTTATAGTCATTGCTGCCAATGCTGATGGTCACAGTGGTCTTCTCTGTTTCTGCTTCTGCCATCTGTGAGGCGATGGTACGCTTCCAAATGAGGTCATAGAGTTTCTTTTCCTGTGCAGTACCTTCTATCTTGGTATTCTCAATGTAGGTTGGGCGTATGGCTTCGTGAGCCTCCTGAGCTCCTTTGGCCTTTGTCGTAAACTGGCGTGGATGCACGTATGCATCTCCCATGTTTTCCTTAATGGCTTGCTTGCACGTGTTGATAGCCAGATTAGACAGATTCACGGAATCCGTACGCATATAGGTTATCTTTCCATCTTCATAGAGTTTCTGTGCCACCATCATGGTCTGTGCCACCGTAAAGTTAAGCTTCCTTGCTGCTTCTTGCTGTAGGGTTGAAGTAGTGAAAGGAGGAGCCGGGTATTTCTTGAAAGGATGAGTAGCAATATCACTGATAGTAAAGTTTGTGTCCTTGCAACTCTCCAAGAACTTCATGGCCTCTGCTTTCTTGGTAAAACGGGCATCAAGGTCGGCTTTCAGGTTCACCAGTTCGCCATCGATATTGGGAACTTGGAAAACAGCTGATACCTTGTAGGAAGATTCGGATTTGAAATGCTGAATTTCGCGTTCGCGTTCTACGATGAGGCGAACGGTTACAGACTGAACACGTCCGGCTGAAAGAGCTGGCTTTACTTTCTTCCACAACAGTGGAGAAAGTTCGAAACCAACGATACGGTCGAGTACACGACGCGCTTGCTGAGCATTCACCAAGTTGAGGTCGATGTCACGAGGTTCTTCGATGGCTTTTAAAATGGCATTCTTGGTTATCTCATGGAAAACGATGCGCTTGGTGTTCTGAGGTTTCAGTTTCAGTACTTCTGCCAGATGCCAGGAAATGGCTTCTCCTTCACGGTCCTCATCGGAAGCCAGCCAGATGGTATCTGCCTTAGAGGCTTCTGACTTCAGGCTTGCCACTACGCGTTTCTTATCTTCTGGAACTTCGTAGATGGGTTTAAAGCTATCGGCGATGTCAATGCTGAAATCTTTTTTCCTTAAATCACGAATGTGCCCGTAGCTGGGGAGTACTTTGTAGTCTTTACCTAGAAAACGTTCAATGGTCTTTGCCTTGGCAGGAGACTCAACGATAACCAAATTCTTCATGCTCTATTACTCTTTTGTAGTGGCTTGCCACAATAATCGGGCGCAAAGGTAATGGTTTTTTTTAGAAACAATAGCTAATTCCACCCACAAAATTTAATCCTTGTGCTGGAACACCTGCAAAATACTGGTATTTTTGGTTAAAAATATTGTTGATTCGCGCATAGACTGACAACTCCTTATAGACTTGATAGCTGGCATTTAAGTAAAGATTACCCACAGCTTTTGGCTTATTAGTGTCTGTTCCCTTACGGGTGATAAACTGGTAACCTAGGGTAATGGGCAGACCTACCATTGGTCGTGCGGTAACATAGGCATCGCCTTCCAAAACAGGCTTGAAACTTACCAATTTCTCTGCTCGCCAGTTTTCTTTATCGTACCCCCAACTTCTAAGTACAGCATCCAAATGCAGAGCTACGATTCCTTGGTAGTCATAGTCTACAGCTGCCCCTCCATAGAGGTTGTGTGTATTTGCTTGAAAGAGGCGGATGCTATAGTTGTTCCAATTCCAACCGCTACTGGACGGAGTACGGTCGTTAGCATCAAGTTCTTCTGTATCTAGAAACTCTGCGGCAAAGCCAGCATCGTCTTTCAAGGTTTGGAATCCTGCAAAGACATTAATGCCCAATCCTGTACTTGGAGTGCCTTTAACCCCCAGATGGATATTTGCTTGCTCGTAAGTGTTTATAGGTTGGGCGTAAGGTTTTAGTTGTCCGTAGGGATTCAGTTGTTCCATCCTTCGGAAGTCGGAGGTCAGATTCCCACCCGTTGCATGGGCATAGAAGAGGTAATGGTCGTCGATATGGTATTCTGCCAGTAAGTCAGGAGCCATGCGGAACTTCTTCTGAACCCCGAAATTATACCCCACATGTGCACCCAGATGAAATCTCCATCCATTGTTGTCATAGACATAGTAAGGATTCAGGTCCAGGAAGTGGTTGCCTTTGAACTTCTCTCCATTGTTGTAAGTACCACCATAAAAGAAGTTGTCCAATTGAAATCCAATGCCTACCGATTGCTGATTTTCCAAGGGAGCCAAGAAATAACCTTTAGTAACCAGACCAGTTTCGCTCAGTTTTTCCATATTTACATCATGCCCACGCTTATACATCATCAGATTGCTTTCCACGTTGTAGATAAGCGACTGGTTGTCGTCTGCAGAGCGATAGCCGAAGTGAAGATCTCCAGAGGTAAGGTTCTGATTGCCTCCCCAGTAATTCTGTATCAAATTGAAATTGGATACACCCAAATGAGCCCCAAGGTCCAGCTTACTGCGGTCGAATGTATGCGTATAATCCACCCCTGCGCGTGTCTGATAGTAACGAGCACTTTCCCATATATATCCATCCTCATTTGTGCGGTCGCCCTTAGTGCCGTTGAACAGGGCAGAGAGATTCACCTCGTCCTGCTCAGAAATGGTATAGTGGTAATTGCCCAAGAAGTCGATATTGCCTGGTAATCCTAATCCAAAGCGCACATAGCCAGGAAGGGTGACATTAGGCTTATCCACTCCAGCAAGAACGGGCATAATGCTTGAGGGTAAGTTGCTGTAGGCGCTCAGTGCTGTGGCATACTCAACCTGCTTCTGACTTGATTGCAGTGGTTCCACTTTGGGCAGTACATTGATTTTCTGCGCATCCAGAATGTTGGGCGTGTATTCATTCTCTACCACTACAGTGCGTGTCAGGGTTGTATCGTTGGGTTGTACCTGTGCCGATGCTCTCCACGGAAGTACCAGCATGACACCTATTATATATATATAAGACTTTCTCATACTTGCATTGTTTAAAGATATCACTTCAGTTGTTCCAGTCGGTCGTTGATCATTTGTTGTATGTCATCTTCTGCTTGATAGTTTTGTTGAAGACTTAGCAGGTATTCCCGTGCTTCCAGTTTCTTTCCTGTCTTGGCATACACATCAGAAAGTAGTACGAAACCACGTGCCAGCCAATAGGCATGTGGAGTACTTTGGTCGATAAAGTCCAACACTTCCTTTTCTGCAGCAGTATTATTGCCTTCATCAAAAAGTTGCTGTGCCAGCAGGTACTTGGCTTCGGCTCCTTGGGAAGTGCGAGTATCTTGTGCCAATAATTGTAAGTCGGACTTTGCTCTGTCTGTTGCTTTCTCTGTCAAATAGGCTTTGGCACGTAGATAACGCGTTTGCGTTTCTATATCTGGAGTCAGTTTCGGCTCTGCCAGTAGGGTGGTCGCTTGGTTTATTACCTCGACTTGGTCGTTGATTCCTGCAGCACTTCTCACTGCACCATAAAGAGCATTTTGCCTGATGGCAGGCGTCGAAGTCTTAGCTAGCAGGTGTTTATAGTCAGCCAATGCCTCAGTATACTGTCCGCGTGTATAGTATATCTGCGCCCTTGCGTTCAGAGCTTCTTCAGAGAAACTGTTATCGGGATACGCCAACAAAGCGGTTGTATGTTGCAGCACTGCCTCCTCATCACGTTGCTGTTGTGCTATCTGACTCAAGTAATGGTGTGCATTGAGGCGATATCCACCTTCTGGATAGGTTTGCAGATAGCGGGTAAGACTGTTCTTCGCGGCAGCTACATCTCCACGCATAAATACACGCTCTGCAGCAACATAGGTCAGTGAATCCTGTTCCTCTGGCTGGAAGCTTACGGCATCAGGCAACTGACGAGCCAAAGCAGCAAACTCATCCACACGATCAGTCTCTACATAAAGTGAGCGTAGATCACGCAGTGCCATACGTGCTTCCTCACTTCCTGGATAACGTTCTATCACTTGCTTATAGGCAGTAATGGCATTGTTGTAGTCATCGCCCTGATAGTAAAGGAGGCCTATCTCTGCAGCAGCCCTGCGGCTAAGAGGACTTTCTGGGAAGCGACTCACCAGCTGCTTGTAAATAGTGATGGCTTGTGTATTGTTCTCTGCTTCCACGTAAGAGCGACCTTTCTCATACAAGGCATTGACTACGTAAGGAGAGTTGGGGTATTTGCTTTCTAAATTGTTCAGCAGATTAATCTTCTGTTGGTAGTTTTTTTGCAGACCAGCCACCAATGCCTGTTGGTAAAGTGAGTAGTCGCCTGTTCCGGCATCAAGATTCTGGGAACGGTTATAGTAACTAGTGGCCTGCTCAAACTGGCGGCGTTCCATAAAACTGTCGCCAATACGGTTATAGGCATCTGCAAGCAGCGCCTTATTATCCTCCTTTTCCAAGTTGACGAATTGGCTAAAATGCTGTTGTGCCTCCCCATAGTTCTTGTTATGGAAGTCGATATAACCGAGGTTATAATGAGCCAAAGCATAGGTTTCATCGTTTTTGTTCACGGTATTGCTCAGGTAGGCATTATAATCAGTGGCAGCTTGAGGCAACTGTCCCAAGCGGTAGTAAGATTCTCCACGCCAATATAATGCCTCTGCTTTGTATGCATTGGCAGTGCTACCTAGTCCAGTAGCAGTGTTGGCCGATTGTGTGAAATAGTCTATCGCCTTCTCAAAGTCGGTATTAGTAAAAGCCTGCGTACCTAGTTGGAACAGGATGCGTGTCTTCGCTTGCTGAATCCTGCTATTCGGACGCTGGATGCGTTCGATGGATTTCAATGCTGCTTCATAGCTGCGCGTACTGGTATAGACATCCACCAGATGACTGCTTACCTGGTCGGCATAACGTGAAGCAGGAAAATCGTTCAAGAACTGTTCGAAGGCAGTGACTTGTTCGCCAAAAGCAGAATACGATGTTTCGTGAATAGCGAGTGCATAGTTGTAAGCAGCTTGTTCCTTCAGGTCCAGGTCCGCATCACTTGCAGCCGCTTGTTGAAATGCCATGCGTGCCCTATTCTTCTCCCCAAGTTGCAGGTAAGCCAGACCGCTGTGTAAGTTGGCATTCTGTGACAGCGCATCGTCTTCAGTAGTCACCTGACTTAAGATGGCGGGTACCTTACTGAATACGTTGTTACGGAAGAAAGAAAGTCCCAGCATATAAAGAGCATCTCTTCGCGCATTTTCTTCAGAAACACCGTTGGCGTAGGTTTCCAATTGTGTCATCGCCTCTGTGAAATTACCTTGCTGATAGGCAGAACTTCCGAGAATGCGGTGCATCTCTGCTTCCTGCGCACTGCCAGGATAATTGTTCAGGAAGTTATGTGCCAGACTTTCTGCTTCGGCATACTGCCGTTGTTGAAGGTTAATCTCCGCCAAATAGTAAGGAGCCAGTTGTTGGTACTTTGGATGATGTAGCACCTGTGTAAAGTCCTCCTTGGCACTTTGATATCGACCTTCTGTATAATCGATGTAAGCCAAATAGTACGTACAATCGTCAGCATATTTCGGGCTTACGGCCTTCAGCGTTTTCAGCCATGCCCCTGCTTCTTCCAAGTTTCCTGCTTTAAGGTATGTGCGAGCCAACTGATACGTCATGTCGTTTCGCTCTTCTGTTTCCAACACACTGATGTCGGCTTGATTAAACAGATCTAAAGCTGACTCATAGTCCTCTTCGAAGAAATAAGCTGATGCAAGCAAGGCAGTCACCCGGTTGGCATGAGGTGATTCTGGATGATTTTCCAGAAACTCCTGCAAACGCAAGGACCTGTCGGATTTCGCCATCTCATAGTCAATACTTGTCAGCATGTACGTGGCTTCCAATCGCTTAGCTTCCGTGTCAGCCCCAAGTCCAGCCTTTGCTGTCTCGTTCAAAAACTGCTGCAAGGGTACTATCGCTGCCGTGTAAGCCTTTTGCACGAAGAGGATACGACCTTCTTCAAAGAGCTGTTGTGGCTGCATGATCTTATCTGCCACTTGTGCCCATGCCGTGTTTGCAAGGCAACCGAATGTGACTAGGAAGATATACTGTTTTAAATGTTTCATACGCTAAAATCTATGCCTTATTTCATAACGATAAACAAAGATAATTCATTCTATTGAATCTGCGAAACCAATTTCAATTTTTTAGGAATTATTGATAAGAACCTCTTCTTCTGGAAAAACCATTATGCTGTTTTATTCCTTCAATCTTAACAGGATGTTAATAAATTCACTATCTTCGTCCCCAGAAATCAACATAGACAAGGATATGAAACTGACAAAACACTGGATATCACCACTGATAAGGCTGTTTTTCCCACATTATTGCGTCGTTTGTGGAGGTCGTCTCCGTGAAGAGGAGGAGGTACTTTGTGCGGAGTGCTGGCAACGATTTCCCTGTACGAATTTTCAGATGCTGAAGGATAATCCTGTGGAACGATTGTTCTGGGGGAAATTTACCCTTGGAAGAGCTACGGCTTTTTGTTACTATTGGCAGGAGGATGATTATTCTCGCATTGTACGATTGTTAAAATACGATGGCAGACCAGATGTAGGAATTTCGATGGGTAAAAAGATGGCTGCAGAACTATGGTCATCGGGATTCTTCGAGGGGATAGATATGCTGATACCTGTACCGCTGCATGAAAAGCGACAAAAGGAGAGGGGCTACAACCAGAGCGAGCAGCTGGCTTTAGGGGTAAAGGAAATAACAGGCATACCTCTAAAGACAGATGCAGTGGTAAGGGTAAGGAATACGGAAACACAGACACATAAGACTGCCCAAGAACGCTTTGAGAATATGCAAAAGGTGTTTCAGAGGGCTGTTCCCATAGAGTTATTGCAAGGGAAACATGTGTTGCTGATAGACGATGTTCTTACGACCAGTGCCACCTTAACGGCTTGTGCAGATGCATTGCAGGAAGTGCCTGATCTGACTATCAGTATTCTGGCATTAGCGATGGCAGGACATTAATCTATACACAAAAAGGCTTGCTGAACTCAGCAAGCCTTTCTGCTCTTCTTCTTGGACTTGAACCAAGGACCCTCTGATTAACAGTCAGATGCTCTAACCAACTGAGCTAAAGAAGAATGTTGCATTTAAGAAAACTCTGGCTCTTCTTCTTGGACTTGAACCAAGGACCCTCTGATTAACAGTCAGATGCTCTAACCAACTGAGCTAAAGAAGAATTTTTGTTTTTAATTCTTAAATGCGGTGCAAAAGTAATAGGATATTTTGAATTATGCAATATCTTTGCAGAAAAATATTCACTATGGACCGAATTTTGGGACTTGGCAATGCACTGACAGATGTTTCTGTGGCATTGAAGGACGACGACATACTGTTAAAAATGGGTCTTCCAAAAGGGGGAATGACGCATATTGATGAGACGACTTTCTCACGGATAAATCAGGTGCTCGGTACACTGGACACAACGATAACGCCTGGAGGTTCTGTAGGTAATGCCTGTCGTGCGATGGCACATCTGGGGCTTTCTACAGGATTCATTGGTAAGGTGGGGTGTGATGCTTTCGGGGAGCGTTATGCACAGAGTCTGACGAGTGTAGGGGTAGAAAATCAATTGATTATCTCTCCGACCTTGCCATCGGGCGTATGCACTTCTTTCATCTCTGCAGATGGGGAGCGTACTTTTGCCGACCATATGGCTGCTTCCTTGGACTTGAAGGCTGAGGACCTGAAGGCTGAAATGTTGAAAGGGTATGAGTACATGTTCATAGAGGGTTATCTGGTGCAAAATCACGCGCTCATAGAGCGGGGAGCTCAGATGGCGAAGGAGGCAGGTATGAAGGTGGTCATGGATTTGGCAAGTTACAACATTATCTTGTCTGACCTTGAATTCTGTCGATACCTGGTGAAGCAGTATGTGGACATTCTTTTTGCCAACGATGAGGAAGCACGGGCATTGACTGGGAAGAAACCAGAAGAGGCATTGAAGGAACTGGCAGAGATGGTGGAGATGGTTGTGGTGAAAGTGGGCGCTGAAGGTTCTTGGGTCCAGAAGGGCTCTTACAAGGTACATGCTGATGCCGTGAAAGTGGAGCAAGTAGTAGATACAACAGGTGCAGGCGACCATTTCGCAGCAGGCTTCCTCTATGGTTTACTTAGGGATGCATCCCTAAAACGCTGTGCAGAGATAGGAGCACTGGTGGCTGCACAGGAAATTCAGGTTGTGGGAACACAATTGTCGGATGAACAATGGCTGGATATTAAATTGAGAATTGAAGATTGAGAATTAATAATATGAAGCAAAGTTATATAAAATATGGTGTAGGGGTGCTTGCAGGGGTTGCTGCAGGTGCGTGGATGGCATTCTCTCTGAGTGACGATCATAGTTTCCAGTTGGCTAAGAACCTAGATATCTTTAATTCCATTGTGAAAGAACTGGATCAGAATTATGTGGATACCATCGATGGCTCAAAGACTATCCGTGACGGCATCGATGCCATGCTTTATTCACTGGATCCTTATACGGTTTACTATCCTGAGGATGATCAAAGCGAGCTGGAGCAGATGGTGAGTAACTCGTATGGGGGCATCGGGTCGATTATCACTTGGAATAGCAAGTTGAAGCGTTCTGTGATTTCTGAGCCTTACGAAGGTATGCCTGCAGCAAAAGCTGGTCTGAAGGTGGGAGATATCCTCATGGAGATAGACGGACAAGACTTGGAGGGTAAGGACAATCAGGCTGTTAGCAATCTTCTGCGCGGACAGGTGGGCACTTCTTTCCACTTGAAGATACAACGCCCTGGCGAAAAGAAACTGCGTGAGTTTGAAATCGTGCGCAGTCAGGTACAACTACCTCTGATTCCTTATTACGGGAAGTTGGACCAGGGAGTTGGATACATCAATCTGAGTACATTTTCTGGAAATCCGTCGCGTGACTTTCGCGCTGCTTTGGAAGATTTAAGGAAGCAAGGTATCACTTCGCTGGTCATCGATGTGAGAAGCAATGGTGGTGGCTTGTTGGATGAGGCTGTGGATATAGCCAACTTCTTCATTCCGCGTGGGAAGACCTTGGTTACCACACGTGGTAAGAACAGACAAGTGAAGGAAACTTACAAGACTCTCCGTGAACCGATTGATTTAGACATTCCTTTGGCGATATTGGTAAACAGTGGCACAGCTTCGGCTTCTGAGATTTTAGCAGGCTCGTTACAGGACCTTGATCGTGCAGTGGTTGTGGGTACACGTACTTATGGCAAAGGGTTGGTGCAGATGACGCGCTCATTACCTTATGGAGCCGCCATGAAACTAACGACCTCTAAATATTATATTCCTAGTGGACGATGTGTGCAGGCCATTGACTATCAGCATAGAAATGAAGATGGTAGTGTGGGACGCGTTCCTGATAGCCTGACGAATGTGTTTCATACGGCAAAGGGACGCATTGTCCGCGATGGTGGTGGTGTGACTCCAGATATTACTATTGAGCAGGATACTATGCCCAACATTGTGTATTACCTGATGAGCGATAATCTGGTGTTTGATTATGCTACAGAGTATTGTCAGAAGCATCCCACAGTAGCAAAGGCTGAGGATTTCAAATTGACGGATCAGGAGTTTGAGGAGTTCAAAGAGTTTGTGAAGAAGGCTGATTTTAAGTACGACCAGCAGACAGAGCGTATGTTGAAAGATTTGAAGCGTATGGCAGAATTTGAGGGTTACTTGAAAGATGCTGAAACAGAATTTACAGCTTTGGAGCAGAAACTGACGCACGATTTAGACCATGATCTGGATTTTGCTTCCGAACAGATCCGTGTGCTTATCTCCACGGAACTGATGAAGCGTTATTATTATCAGCGTGGTTCCATCATCGAACAACTGAAGGAGGATAAAGACTTGGAGGCTGCAGTCGCTGTGCTGACTGACAAAGCACGCTACAATGAGATTCTAAGTGCTCCGAAGGTGGAAGAATAGTTACTCTTCTTTCCAGTCACCGTTGTCTTTGATAAGTTGGATAAGATGCTCCACAGCATCTTCCTCTGGGATATTTTTCTCCATGCAGACCTTTTGCTTGTAGAGGCTAACGCGGTTTCTACCGGCTCCTACGTAGCCATAATCAGCATCGGCCATCTCACCAGGACCATTCACAATACATCCCATGATGCCAATCTTCAGTCCCTTGAGGTGAGATGTGGCAGCCTTGATGCGTGCAATGGTATCCTCTAAATTATATAAGGTACGTCCACAACCAGGACAGGAGATGTACTCTGTCTTGCTAATGCGCAGACGTCCTGCCTGAAGAATGGAGAAGGCTATGCTGTCGGTAGTTTGAGCAGGAATCTTACCATTGTTAAATAAGAAAATACCATCGCAGAAACCATCGAAAATCAGTGGTCCCATATCTGTTGCAGCACGTATTTGCAAGTCTTCTACCTCTGTCTCTGCATAAGGCTGGATAAAGATTAGTGGGTTCTCCACCTTTTCAATGATCAGCCTGTGTGCAATGGCACGAAGTTCACCTAGACGATTGGGGTGACGGCTTTGTGCCATCAGTACAATCTCTGGATGATATTTCAGACAGGCAAGCAATTCGGGGCCGAAATCATCATAGTTGACAAAAAGGAACTTCAAAGAAGAAGGGCAAAGACTGATGAAATGCAGCATATTTGATTTGAAAACAGGCCAAGTATCTGCTTCACCATCCCAAGCACTGGCGTCCACGATGTATTGCATGCCTTCTATCAGCTTCTTGGGCAATTTACTGCCTACATAGAGATAGTCAGGGGTAAAGTTGGGATGGAGTTCCCAATTATTCATCAGTCGTCCAGAAACAACCACAGGCACTTGATGTCCTCCGATATTACGTACAGGTTTTGTTTGACGACGTGTAGGATTCAGGTAGTCGAAGTTGGATGCAACTTCTCCAGAAATCTTAGGTAATCCCTCATGTAGAAGGACATAATCGCGTAACTTCTCTGCCACAGGAATCTCTGCTTCAGGAGCTTCACTAAGAGAAACACGGATGGTGTCACCCAATCCATCGGACAATAATGCTCCAATACCAAGGGCAGACTTGATACGTCCATCTTCTCCTTCGCCTGCTTCAGTAACCCCTAAGTGCAAGGGGAAACTCATGCCCTCCTGCTCCATGGTATGAGCAAGAAGGCGTACCGTCTTTACCATGACTACCGGATTAGATGCCTTGATGGAAATCACTACATCGTGAAAATTTTCAGCCACACAGATACGGAGGAATTCCATGCAACTTTCCACCATACCTGCAGGCGTATCTCCATATCGACTCATGATACGATCGGAGAGCGAACCGTGATTTACTCCAATACGTATAGCTGTATGGTGTTCCTTGCAGATGTTTAGGAAGGGAACAAAACGGTCTCTGATTTTCTGTATTTCCTTAGTATATTCCTCGTCGGTATATTCCAAGTGTTTGAAGAGACGGGCGGGATCTACGTAATTACCAGGATTGATGCGTACTTTATCTGCAATACATGCAGCAACATCTGCCACGATGGGATTGAAATGTACATCAGCCACTAATGGAACCAGACAACCTGTTTCCCTCAAACCTTCCTTGATAGGACGCAGGTTCTCTGCTTCGCGTGTGCCTTGTGTGGTAAGGCGTACATATTCACCTCCAGCAGCTACGATACGCTTAGTCTGTGCGATGCAGGCTTCCGTATCCATCGTAGATGTGTTGGTCATACTTTGCAGACGGATGGGGTTCTTCCCTCCCAAAGGAGTATTCCCCACCATGACTTCCACAGTTTGACGACGCTGGTAATTGAATAAATCCATCAGTCTATCTTATACGCGTATTTCACTTCTTTTAATTCTGCGTTAGCCTTCACGATTTTGTCTTTTAATCCTTCCTTGTAAGCAGCCAAGGATGCAGCAAGTGTCGCATCACTCAGTGCCAACATTTCCACTGCAAGGATGGCGGCATTCATGGCACCATTGATGGCAACAGTGGCAACGGGAATTCCTGGAGGCATCTGCAGTATGGAGTAAAGTGCATCTACACCATCAAGGGCAGAACCCTTGATAGGTACTCCAATGACTGGGAGTGTGGTACTTGCTGCAAT
Source organism: Bacteroidaceae bacterium (assembly GCA_017427065.1). Lineage (GTDB taxonomy): Bacteria > Bacteroidota > Bacteroidia > Bacteroidales > Bacteroidaceae > Bacteroides. Next base: position 244,767 of record JAFRTL010000005.1, read on the forward strand.
GACGCCAGGCAGTGCGGCAGCCATGCCTGCTCCTGCAATAATCACCTTGATGCCACGTTCCTTGGCACCTGTGGCGAAAGCCTCAACTTCCTTCGGAGTACGATGGGCAGAGAGGGCATTCATCTCAAAAGGAATGTGCATATCGTCGAGCAGCTTGGCCGCTTTCTCCATGATGGGCAAGTCCGAGGTACTGCCCATGATGATACTAACAAGTGGGGTCATAGTTATGCGTTTATCAGCTTCATATAATCCTCGGCACTGAGCAGACTGTCAAAGTCGGCGTCTTCAGCAGGTTTGATTTTTACCAACCACCCTTCTCCATAAGGATCCTGATTGACGAGTTCAGGCTGGTCGGCCAGTGCTTCATTCTGTTCCAGTACTTCACCACCGACAGGAAGGAAAATGTCGGAGATGGTCTTTACCACCTCAATGGTGCCGAATACATCACCTGCATTCAGTGTTTCTCCAACGGTTTGGATATCAACGAAAACAATGTCGCCCAACTGATCTTGAGCATAGTCGGTAATACCTACGTAGGCAATGTCACCTTCTACACGAATCCACTCGTGCTCATTGGTGTACTTGATGTTTTCTGGGAAATTCATAGTTCTATATTAATATTTAAAGGTTATAGTTTGACAAAGATAAGAAATAATGTTCAATGTTCCATGTTTCATGTATAATAAAATTAGAAGAGCAGTGAACTGAAAGGCATGCCAAAAGAGGGATGTAGTACCAAAAGCGTACAAAGCAAGCCGATGGCAAATCCTCCGATAACTTCATCCACAGTGTGATGTCCCAAAGAGATTCGTGCAGAACCTAAAATACCTGCAATCAAGATAAACAGACAAAGCCACCAAATGGGATTATAGCCATAAAGGGCACTGAAAGCTACTAAACCTCCAACAATGGCACCCGCACCAGCCATGTGCTCGCTGAGTTTCCACACTAAGTTGAGACAGATGCAGATGACTTGCATCAGTAAGGCTGCAAGAATGATACCACTCATATACCAAGGAATGTTCATCTTTCTCATAAGCAGTAAACAGCAGACGTACGACAGGATGGTAAGCAAGAACGGAGCATAACGGTGATGACGTTTTGTCAGATCCTTCATGCTCAATCTGTTAAGTCTGCAATACACATAGATTGCTAATGAGGGGGTCAGGATAGTGAAGGTATAGACTATGCCCAAGATAATGAGTTTATAGGTAATGGGCAACATCCTCAGATAAGAAAAGAGCAAGAGTATCAGGAATGCCAAGAAAGGGATGCTGAACGGATTGAATACCCACGACACCACCTTAGACACTCGTTCCTCTATCCGAGTAGTCAGCATCTGAGGCTGAGGCTCAGCAGCCTCCACCATCTTGTTCATATTCTCCTGCTGTTCTTCCATTCTCTAAACTCTAAACCCTAAACCCTAAAACTATTTCCTCAGTCTTGCTACTGGGATGTTTAAATTCTGACGGTACTTAGCCACGGTACGCCTTGCCAGAGGATAGCCTTTCTCTTTCAGTAAAACGGTCAGTTCATCATCAGTCAGAGGATTGTCCTTATCCTCTCCATCAATGGCTTCCTTGATGAATTTCTGTATCTGTCTGACGGTAAGTTCTGTTCCATCCTCGGTTGTATAACCGTCACTGAAGAAATGCTTCAGTCGGAAAATACCGAAATTGGTCTGCACATACTTGCTATTGCTTACGCGTGAAACGGTGGAAATATCCAACTTTGCCCGTTCAGCCACGTCTTTCAATATCATGGGGTGCAATTGCGCATCATCTCCGGTAAGGAAGAAGTCGCGCTGCAACTCAATGATGGCTTTCATGGTAGTAAGCAACGTTTGTTGTCTTTGACGAATAGCATCGATGAAGTTCTGTGCCCTGTCTATGTATCCACGTAAGTATTTAACGGCATCCCTGGATTGTGGTGTTTTCAATTTCCCTTGTTCTTCTGCCAGTTGCTTATACTCATTACTGATATGAAGGGCAGGCACATTTTTGTCGTTCAGTGAGAGCGTGATGTCTCCTCCATCGCCTGTTTCCACGATGAAGTCGGGAATAATCTGTTGGAAGTTCTTGTCCATAGCTTCTCCTAGTGAAGCCCCTGGCCTTGGATTCAGTCGGGTGAGTTCCTTGAAGACTTGCTCGAAATAATCCTTATCCAAAGCCATGCGTTGCTGGATCTTTTCCTTATGCTTGTGGGTAAATTCCTCGAAATACTTGGAAATGACCGTTTCTTCATCGCGTAACAAATTGAGGGCTGTCTGATCACCATGTGCTGCTTTCATCTTCCTTCTTATCTGGATAAGCAGACATTCTTGCAAGTTGCGTGCGCCGATACCTGCAGGATCAAATTCCTGAATAACCTTCAGTACCTCAAGAACTTCTTTTTCAGTTACCTCAATACCTTCATAGACAAATAAATCGTCAATGAGTCCATCCATAGGTTTACGTAACAATCCATCATCATCCAATGAGCCAATCAGATACTCGGCGATTTGTTTCTGTTGTTCTGTGAAATAATGCTCGGAAATTTGAGCCTTTACACTCTCGTAGAAAGAGGTGGAATCACTGAATGGGATTTCTCTGACTTGCTCACCCGCACTTCGGTTGTGTGTCTGCAGTTGGTAGGCTGGGATTTCGTCATCGTCATTCAGTAGATAGTCGTTCATTTCCTGGTCGTCATGTCGACTTTCTGCCTGCTCCTCATGCTCATCGAATGCGTTCTCATCCTCATGGTCGTCAAGGCTCACTTCTCTGCCTTCCTCCAAGGCCGGATTGTCAATCAATTCATTATGAATGCGCTCCTCAAACTCCACAGTAGGCAGCTCCAGCAACTTCACTACCATAATTTGTTGGGCAGAGAGTTTCTGAACTTGTTTTTGAGTCTGAACCAGATTAAGTTTGGTGTTTTGAGGCATAAGCTTTCAGTCTTTATGAATTTCTCAGCAAAGATAGTGCAAACCGAAATTTATTCCTATCTTTGTATCAAATAAAATTTCAATAGCTATGTTTTCAAAAGAAGTATATGTACAGCGCAGAGAAGCGCTGAAAAAGCAAGTAGGTTCTGGTATTCTGCTTTTCTTAGGAAATGACGAGATGGGATTGAATTATGAGGACAATGCCTTTCGCTATCGTCAGGATTCATCTTTCCTCTATTATTTTGGCATCTCCAATGCGGGCTTGTCTGCCATTATCGACATTGACGAGGACCGTGAAATCATCTTTGGCGATGAGTTGAGTATCGACATGATTGTGTGGACAGGTATATTGCCCACTTTGCATGCACAGGCTTTGGAAGTGGGTGTATCTGATACCCGTCCTGTTTTGGAGGTGATATCTTATCTGAAAAAGGCTCAGGAAGGGAATCGCATTATTCATTATCTTCCTCCTTACCGTCCGGAACATCGCATCAAGCTGTTAGAATGGCTCAGCCTTCCACTGAACGACCAGAAAGGTTCTATTCCGTTCATCCGTGCCATTGTGAAACAGCGCAATCATAAGGGAGCAGAGGAAATTGCTGAGATTGAGAAAGCTTGTAATGTAACGGCCGACATGCATATCGCTGCTATTAAATTTCTGCGTCCTGGCATGTATGAGTATGAGGTACGTGCAGAGATAGAGCGTGTGGCTATAATGAATGGCATGGAACTTTCATTCCCGACCATTGCTACCAAAAACGGACAGACCTTGCATAATCATTCCTACAATCATAAAGTAGAATCAGGTGACCTCTTCTTGATCGATGCAGGTGCAGAAACGCCTATGGGCTATGCAGGCGATATGTCGTCCACATTCCCTGCCGACAAGAATTTTACCACCAAGCAGCGTGAAGTCTATGAGATCCAGAATGCTATGCATCTAGAATCAGTAAAAGCCTTGCGTCCTGGTATTCCTTACATGGAGGTCTATGAACTTTCTGCCCGTGTGATGGTAGAAGGCATGAAGCAACTGGGTTTGATGAAGGGCAATGCCGAAGATGCTGTGCGTGAGGGAGCTCATGCGCTGTTCTATCCTCATGGATTGGGTCACATGATGGGACTCGATGTGCACGATATGGAGAACCTTGGAGAGATTTGGGTAGGTTATGATGGGAAACCTAAGAGCACACAGTTTGGTCGTAAGAGTCAGCGTCTGGCCATTCCATTGGAGCCTGGTTTCGTACACACTGTAGAGCCAGGTATCTACTTCATTCCTGAACTTATTGACCTTTGGAGAGGACAAGGCAAGTTTACCGACTTCATCAATTACGATAAGGTGGAGGAGTATCGTTATTTTGGCGGCATCCGCAATGAAGAGGATTACCTGATTACTGAAACAGGTGCCCGCCGTCTTGGAAAGAAGATTCCTTTGTCACCCGAAGAAGTGGAGGCGTTGAGATAATTTGAACACCTAGATATAATATTTGCCCAACTGAAAATTTTTTTTCTAGTTGGGCAAATATTTTTTTCTTAACTACGGAGATTAAAATTACCGTTTCGCAGGCCTTGTGGTTAGCTGCCAAATGCGATACTTTGCAGCAGCGGCTTGAGCATCGGTCATGGTGACATAAGCACGGGTACCTCCTACACGAGGCGTAAAAGTGGTGATACCCTCATCGTTCACATGTACATCGCCCCAAGGACTAAGCGTAAAGTAGGCATCTGAAGGTTCTATAGCATAGAGGGTAGCTACGGCATCCCACATCTCACGGTCGTAAGGCATCGGTAAATAACTTTTATAGGCTTGCACTAATGGATGATGGCTTGTCCATTTCAAGTCCTGTTCTATGGTACTTGCTTGGTATTTTACTTGCTCACCAATTTCAAAAGGTGTATAGACAATGCGCGTGGGCCATTCATTGGCAATGGCTTTTGCCGCAGGAATATCTTTCACCACATTGTATTCACTGAGAGGATAAGGACCGAAACTGCCCGCCATCATGGAGAGCAACTTTACCTTTTGATGGATAAGTTCTTTACCGTTTAACGAAGAATATTCATCAGGTTCAGAATGTAGCAATTTAACCAAATTAGTGGAAAAGCCTACGGATACAAGTACAACAGAGGTATCGGGCTGTGATGAAAGTACCTTGCGATAAAGGCTTACGGCTTCTGGCAGACTATCGTTGGAGAAAGAGGGGCGTTGGAAGATGAGTTGTTCCTGTTCATCTTTCATTAAGCTGACAACTTCGGCATAGTTCTGCGAATCATGATTGCTATCGATGCCATTTTCCACTCGTCCGATAGGTATATCAGGATAGCCATACCAATAATTAGTAAGGTGGATGAATTCCGTGGAGTAAGGACTGTTCTTATTGACACATTCTGCCAACAGATGGATTTTCCCATCGTCCATGTACTTGTAAAGTATATCAAGAGCCACGGCATCGTCGATGTCATTTCCCATATCGGTCTCGAAGATTACAGAAAGTGGAGGTTGCTCCGTTTTAGAGCAACCTCCTATAATCAGACAGAGGAGAAATCCTATGTATTTTCCTAGTTTCATTTGAAGCAAAGTGGAGCAAGGTCACGCAAGTTCTGCGTCCAAACATACCAAGTGTGGCCACCAGGAGTCTCGCTGTATTCATGCTTTATACCAGCCTTGTCGAAAGCTGCACGCGTAGCAATGCAGTTCTTATAAGCGATGTCTTCCTCACCACCCATATAAAAGCGGTAGATCTTGAAGGCCTTGTTCATCTCTGCAGCATGCTGTTTGAGGTAAGGCTCCCACTGATCGTAGAGGTTGGACCCCTCGAACCAGCCAGTGGAAAGTGGGAATACGTAAGCGAAACTGTTGTAGTGGAGCAGGGAAACATTCAGTGTTTCCAAACCACCCATTGACAGACCTGCCAACGCACGATGCTGAGCATCGGCAATCACGCGGTAGTTGTTCTCAATGTATGGGATGAGGTCGTTCATCATGTCATCGGTGAATTTGTCGGTATCCACGCTGCCATCAGGCATTACAACGATCATCGGCACAATCTTGCCTTCAGCCAGCAGGTTGTCCATGATGAAATTGGCGCGACCTACATTTGGCCAAGCATAGTCATTGTCACCACCGCCATGAATGAGGTAGAGAACAGGCAGCTTGTCGGTACTCTTCTCATAACCAGCAGGTGTCCAAACATGGGCACGACGGGTTGTATTGAAGGTAGATGACTTATAGTAGATTTCTGCGGTAGCACCATGAGGTACATCCTTCATCTGCCAGAAAGCATCACCTGCAGGATCAACATTCATCAGCGGTTTCAGACTATTGGTAAACAAGGCCTTAGGATCATCGACCTGCAGACCATCTACCACGAAATTATAACGGAAAGTTCCGATTCTGTCATTGTCGATCTTACATTCCCACACACCATTGTCCTGACGGGTGAAAACGGCAGGTTTTCCGTATGGAGCAATATCGCCACCAACACCAACGGTCTTTGCTTCTGGCGCATAAATGCGCAGGATGACAGACTTGTCGGGATTCACGGTAACAGAATGAAGCGTATCATTAGGAGTAGGGGTACGCTGGAATTGTGCATTGGCAGTGCCCATCATCAATAGGCCTGCACTCAGAAGAATAATTGCTTTTGCTTTCATAGTTGAACCAAGTATAAATTTTATGCAAAGATAGCGATATAATTAATACGTAAAACTACTTCCACCCATAAACTCACGAAGGAGTGAGGTTGGAGGGATGTCTTTGTCCTTGATTGGTTGGAAATAGCGTAGGAATTTCAGCAGACGATGTGATTCTGCATATTCTGGACAATTCTGTGGAACACTCATCAGGATGGGCTCCAAATAGGGACGCAACACTGCAATCTCGAAAAGCAAGGCAGAATTAAACATGGCATCGGCTGTTTCTGAGAAGGGGAAAATCCATTGGTCTTCTCCATCGCTGACACTCTTCCATCGGGCAATGGTCTGCTGTGCAGAAAAACCTCGATAATTGAAATCGCGCAAAATACGACGCAGTAATCGATTGTCTGTCGTAGGTATCCAGTTGTGGTCATCCAATGAGATGGTGGTAAGTGCTGATACAAATATCTTATACTTGTTCTCATCAGGTATCTGTGGAGTCAGTTCTGGATTCAGTGCATGATTCCCTTCCATGATCAGAATCATGTTGGGTTTCAGTTTCAGTTTATTTCCTCTGTATTCACGCATGCCTGTGGTGAAATTATAGGTAGGAAGTTCTATTTCCTCACCTTCCAATAACGCCTTCATTTGAGCATTGAAGAGCGGAAGATCCAAGGCATAAAGGCTCTCGAAATCATATTCTCCCTTGGCATCCAACGGTGTATCTTTACGGTTTACAAAGTAATTGTCCAATGAGATGGAGTAAGGAAACAAGGCATTGGCCATCAACTGTACGGTCAGGCGTTTACTGAATGTGGTCTTTCCAGAAGAAGAAGGACCCGAAATCAGTACTAGTTTCACGGGTTCTTCGCCTTGACTGCGATGATAAATCTCATCGGCAATCTTCGCAATCTGTTTTTCTTGAAGCGCTTCTACCACATTAATGAGCATGGTGGCATGTCCGTTCTGACAAGCATGATTCATGTCGCCTACATTGCCCATATCCATCAGGTATTCCAGTCGCAGATGTTCCTTAAAAGCAGCAAACATCTTCTCCTGTTTGATAGGAGTAGGAAGCACATCGGGATTATTCCTGTCGGGTGTGAGAAGCAGTAAGCCGTCCTCATACTTCAGCAAATCAAACAAACGTATGTATCCAGTGCTTGGAAGTAATGCGCCATAATAATAGTCGATGGTGCCGTCTAATATATAATAATGTGTATAAATGCTCTTGCTGGTTTCCAACAACCTTACTTTATCCATCATCCCTAGTTTACGGAATAAGGCGATGGCATCTTCCGTATGCTGTTCCACGCGCTTGAAAGGCAAATCTGCATCGATGATTTCCTGCATTTTTTGTTTGATGGCAAGCACATCTTCATCGTTTAGTTTCCTATCGATGCGAAGGTCGCAGAAATAGCCATTGGAAACAGGATGCTCCATTAAGATCTCTCCTTGCGGGAAGAGTTCATTGACAGCCTTGTAAAGCACGAAGCATACAGAACGGACATATGTGCGCATACCCGAAGGATCGGTAAGGTCCAAGAACTCAACGTCCTTATTGGTATAGACTCTGAACGTCAGTCCTTCTGCCTTGTTATTTACCTTTGCGCTTACCACCGGATAAGGCATCTGCAGATTTAAATCACGAAGAATCTCTAAAAGAGAGCTTCCGTTTTCAACTTTTATGTAACTTTGGTTATTCTTGCAATAAATCTGTAGCATACGTGTATTCTTGTATCAATGAAACAATGTTTTTTGACTGCCTAAAGATAAGCATAATCTTTGTAATATAAATTTACCTCACTAAGAAATTTTATTTTCCTAGTGAGGTAAAAAATTTTTCCTAGTTAGAAAAAAATATTTTCCTAGTTAGTAAAAAAATCAAGCCTCCTTTTCGAAGTCTTCTTTTCCTACTCCACAAAGTGGGCAAACCCAATCTTCAGGAATGTCCTCAAATGCAGTTCCTGGAGCGATGCCATTATCAGGATCGCCAACTTCAGGATCATAAACATAACCACAAACGGTGCATACAAATTTATCCATATTCTTTCTTGTTTAAAAGGTTCATTGTCCAAGGACAAAGAAACGAAAAATAATTGAGGAAAGTATCAGGAAAGGGGAAATAAATTTGAAGATTGGATGAAAAAAGTCGTTTCTCTGGGAAGGATGGATTAAATATGCTAATTTTGTAGCCTATTAGCAAGAAAAATGATAGATACTGAAAGATATATCAATGGTCTGACTGATCAGGAGGTACTGGAAAGTCGTCGCGTACATGGTGTAAACCTGCTTACTCCTCCAAAGCGTCCTTCCATGTGGAAGCTCTATTTGGAGAAGTTCCAAGATCCCGTCATTCAGATATTATTAGTGGCAGCTTGCCTTTCTTTGGTAATTTCCTTCATTGAAAATGAATATGCAGAAACCATCGGCATCATCATCGCCATTTTACTGGCAACAGGTATTGGCTTCCTTTTCGAGTATGATGCCAATAAGAAATTCGACATACTGAATCAAGTGAATGAAGAAACCTTGGTAAAAGTGCGCCGAAATGGTAGAATCTGTGAGATTCCTCGAAAGGAAGTGGTTGTTGGCGATGTGGTTTTGTTGGAAACAGGAGAAGAAATTCCTGCGGATGGTGATTTGGTGGAGGCTGTCTCTTTGCAAGTCAATGAGTCGAATCTGACAGGAGAACCTATGGCACACAAGACTGCCGATGAAAAGCATTTCGACAAAGATGCCACTTATCCAAGCAACCGACTACTCCGTGGTACGATGGTATTGGATGGTCATGCTGCTTATATTATAGATAAGGTGGGAGATGCAACGGAAATTGGCAAGGTGGCTCGTCAGAGTACGGAAGAAAATGTGGAGCCTACCCCACTGAATCTGCAGTTGGAACGATTGGCCAAACTGATTGGTCATGTGGGCTTCACTGTAGCAGGATTGGCTTTTGCCGTCTTCTTCATCAAGGATGTGTTGCTGCACTATGAATTCTCTAATTTCCATACCATTGGCGATTGGATGCCTGCCCTTCAAGATACGTTGCGCTATTTCATGATGGCTGTCACATTGATTGTTGTGGCTGTTCCTGAAGGACTTCCCATGAGTGTGACATTAAGCTTGGCACTCAATATGCGTCGTATGCTTAAAACCAATAATCTGGTGAGAAAGATGCATGCCTCTGAAACCATGGGTGCTGTTACAGTCATTTGTACGGATAAGACGGGCACACTGACACAAAACCTCATGCAAGTGCAGGAAGTGGCTTTTGTGAAAGAGGAAATTGCCGATAGTGATGCCTTATTTTCTGAGGGCATAGCCGTGAATTCCACAGCATTCTTGGAAAAGAAAGAAGGGGAGAATCCTAATGGTGTGGGAAATCCCACAGAAGTGGCCTTACTTCTTTGGCTCGATAAGCAAGGTCGGGATTATCTGACATTGAGAAATGCTGCAGAGATCATCGACCAACTGACGTTCTCCACGGAGCGTAAGTATATGGCAACGTTGGTAAAGTCGGCTGTTAACGGAAAGCGCATGCTTTATGTAAAAGGGGCACCAGAAATCGTGCTTTCTCTCTCTGATCAGAAAAAGATTGGAAAAGAAAAGCTACAGATCGAAGAGCAACTATTGGCTTATCAACAACGAGCCATGCGAACGTTGGGCTTTGCTTATAAAGAAGTGGAGGATGATGCCGACACTTCTTGTGCAGAACTCCTTCAGCATGCCGACCTTCATTTTATGGGTGTGGCAGCCATCAGCGATCCTGTTCGTTTGGATGTTCCTGCAGCAGTGGAAAAGTGTCAGCGCGCAGGTATAGAAGTGAAGATAGTGACGGGTGATAATCCAGCAACGGCCCGTGAGATTGGTCGCCAAATAGGTTTGTGGAAAGACGAGGATACAGAACGAAATGCCATTACTGGAGCAGATTTTGCCAATTTATCTGATAAGGAGGCATTGGAAAGAGTGATGGATATAAAAATCATGAGTCGTGCCCGTCCTACTGATAAGCAGCGTTTGGTACAACTCTTACAGAAACGTGGAGCTGTAGTCGCAGTGACAGGTGATGGTACGAATGATGCTCCAGCATTGAATCATGCACAAGTAGGACTTTCCATGGGCGATGGTACTTCTGTAGCTAAGGAAGCCAGCGATATTACTTTGCTTGACAATTCGTTCCATAGCATTGGAACAGCTGTGATGTGGGGACGCTCGTTGTATAAGAATATTCAGCGATTTATCCTCTTCCAACTTACCATCAACTTTGTGGCTCTTTTTGCGGTGTTGATAGGTGCTTTTGTGGGTACAGAGTTACCGCTGACAGTCACTCAGATGTTGTGGGTAAACCTTATCATGGATACGTTTGCCGCTTTGGCATTGGCATCTATTCCTCCAAGTGAGACAGTGATGAATGAGCCACCGCGTAAATCCGAAGACTTTATCATTACTCGCGGTATGTGGGCAAATATCCTCGGAGTAGGGGTATGCTTCTTGGCTTTGCTTCTAGGCATGCTGATGGCTTTTGGTGAGATGCAAGGAGGAATTACCGTCAGGCGACTTACCATCTTCTTCACTACCTTCGTGATGTTACAGTTCTGGAATCTATTCAATGCCCGTGCTTTTGGAGGCATAGAGTCGGCTTTGAAGCATCTCAGTAAGTCGTATGGTCTGGAGATAGTGGCTGTAGTGATATTAGTAGGCCAGTTCCTCATCGTGCAGTTTGGCGGTGAGGTGTTCCGCACGGAACCACTGGATTGGAAGATGTGGGCATTAATCGTTGGTGGAACTTCCATTGTACTTTGGATAGGTGAGATAAATAGATTGGTAAAGAGGCTGAAAGCTAAGAGATAAAGGCTAATATGAAGACTTTTTTTGCAACCATTGGTTTTTTCGACGGTGTGCATCGTGGGCATCAATACCTTATTGCACAGTTGCTTAAGGCTGCGCAAGATCGAGCTATGAGTGCAGCAGTGGTGAGCTTTGCACAGCATCCTCGTAAAGTGTTGCATCAGGACTTTCAGCCTCAATTGCTTACAACATGCAAAGAGAAAGTAAGGTTATTGAAGGAATTTGGAGTGGACGAGTGTCTGATGCTCGATTTTACACCTTCATTAGCTACATTGACTGCCCGTGAATTTATGCAACTTCTGAAAGTACAATATGGGGTACAAGGACTGCTCATCGGATATGACCATCGTTTTGGTCATGATCGCTCTGAAGGTTGGGAAGACTATTTGTGTTATGGAAAAGAACTCGGCATGGAGGTTCTGTTGGCAAAACCCTATATGCTTCCAGATGGTAAGGCAGTCAGTTCCTCTTTGATTCGCCATCTGCTGAAGGAGGGAAATATCACAGAAGCTAATCGCAATTTAGGTTATTCATATGCTTTACAGGGAATTGTGGTGCGTGGTCATCAGGTAGGTCGTTCCATAGGTTTTCCTACAGCTAATATCCACTTGGATGATGCTGACAAATTATTACCTGCCGATGGGGTATATGCCGTACGTGTTGAAGTGAAAGGTAAGCTTTATGGTGGAATGTTGAGCATTGGTAAGCGTCCGACTATCGATAATGGAAGCGATCGAAGTATTGAGGTCTATATCCTTCACTATGATGGGAATCTTTACGGACAACCTATTACAGTGCATCTTTTGGAGCATACACGTGCGGAAGTAAAATTCTCTTCAAAGGAAGAACTTGCCATGCAGTTGCAGAAAGATAAAGAACAGATTGAAAAATTATTGAAGGAATCAAGTATATTATAAACATATATGAAAAGGTCTATTATCTTAGTATTAGTCTATTTCTTGGTACAATTTGTGGCAGGGTTACTCTGTATGGGTGTTCTGTTGGTGTATCAGTATGTCATTACTGGCAGTTTTGTGGTAACAGAACTCGCTTCTGATGCCGCTGTTCCCACATTGATATTAGGTTTTGTGATAATGGCCTTTATCCTATGGCGTTTAGGTTATTTGCGTCCAGTGAATGAAGTGTGGAATGTGCTTACTCCAAATTATCTGGGATGGACGGCTTTGATGGGTATATCTATGATTTTCTTGCTGGATTTCCTGCTCAGTATGTTTGATTTCCTTCCTAACTGGTTGGAAGAAAGTTTTGATTTGTTGGAATCCGATTTCGTGGGTATTCTGGCTGTTTCAGTTCTTGGTCCTATTTTGGAAGAAATGCTTTTCCGTGGAGCCGTCACCCGTGAATTGCTGAAACATTATAAGCCAATGAATGCCATCTTGATTTCAGGCTTGATTTTTGGTCTTTTCCACATCAATCCTGCACAAGTGTTTCCTGCTATGCTGATAGGTTTTGTATTGGCATGGCTTTATTGGCGTACTAAAAGCATTGTGCCAGGGATTGTTATCCACATCATCAATAACTCTTTGTCTTGTTATTTGTCTGTAGCTTATCCCAACAAGGAGAGCATATCCGATATCTTGGGTAATGCGGCCGTATCTTTTGGGGTACTGATTGCAGTAGCCCTGTTTTATATCAGTTATGAGAAACTTCGTTCTCTTCCTCCTTCGCCTTGAAAGCCAAGGCATACATGCGGATTTGCTTTACCATAGAGAGTAAACCATTACTGCGCGTAGGGGAGAGGTGTTCATGCAATCCTATGCGATCAATAAAGTAGAGGTCGGCCTCTAAAATCTCATCGGGTGTATGTCCTGAAAGTACCTTGATGAGCAGGGCAATGATTCCTTTCACGATAAGGGCATCACTTTCTGCTTGAAACACAATCTTGCCATCCACATAATCGGCTTGTAACCATACACGACTCTGGCAACCCTCAATCAGATTGTCTTCTGTCTTGTATTTCTCCTCCAATGGCGCCTGCTCATTACCTAAGTCAATAAGCAGTTGGTAACGGTCCATCCAATCATCAAAGTCGCTGAACTCTGCGATTATCTCATCTTGTATCTCGTTTATTTCCATAACTCTAATCTCTAACCCCTAAACTATAATACCATCAATCTTCGTTATAAATCACTTGAAGCAAGGTCTGCCCTACAGCCTGCAAGGTTGCCTTATCTATGGCATTCATATCATCCTTTACTGTATGCCAATGTTCAAAGAAACTATAACGATCACTTGTAGTAATGATATCGATTGTAGGGATGCGGGCAATCTTGTTCACAAACAGGTGGTCATCCGTAGCACCGCCTCCGTCTTGCTTCTTGAAGTAGTTGCCAAAACCCAGTTTGTCGGCTACACGCCACACCTTACGATTCACGTCTTTGGCATACATCTCTGAATAATACTCATACTTGAAAGTGGCATCTTTTCCTCCTACCATATCGAGCAGAATGCCATAGCGGGCATTATATCCTTGAACATGAGGATTTCGTGCCCAATATTGTGAACCAAGGCACCAATGCTCCTCTTGATGCTGACCTTTATAATCACGATGGGTACCATAGTCTTCTGCATCAAAAAAGATAATGTCAATGCCAACCTCTGTTTCCTTTTGTTGTAATTGTCGTGCCACTTCTAATAAGACACCTACACCACTGGCACCGTCATTGGCACCGAGGATTGGGGTATAATGTTTTTGTGTATCAGGGTCATTATCGGCCCAAGGGCGACTGTCCCAATGAGAGAACAAAGCGATGCGTTTCTTGCTTTCTGGCTTAAAGGCACCGATGATGTTACGGGCATTAAGCATCTTCCCATCATATGTTGACAACCTCGCTTCTTGTACAAATACCTTTGCGCCAAAGCGTTCCAACTGTGCTATCAAGTAATCACCACATGCCACATGGGCAGGTGTGTTGGGCACACGAGGACCAAAGTCCACCTGGTTTTTTACATAGAGGTAAGCACTATCAGCATCGAAGGCCGGCGCTTCCACATAGACACGAGTGTCCGCATCGTTATCCTCTGCTTGATGTGAACTGCCACAGGCAGCAATGCTCAGCATGAGCCAAGCCGACAGGAAAGAAAAGGTATAAGTGATGTTCATCTCAATATGGTTAGTTTCGTTTGTTTGCCAACTTCAAGTTTCACTCGACTTCCTTCTATCAAAGGATAGTTGGCTGTCACATGTCCAACGGGGAAGTCGAAACAAATAGGAATATGATAGTCCTTTACCACATCTGCCAATGCGCCATAAAGCTCCTTGCCTAAGCCCATGTTCTCCTCGTACTCTGTAAATTGCCCGATGATTAGTCCGGAAATACGGTCGAGAATCCCGCCTATGCGTAAATTGTAGAGCATTCGTTCCACAGCATGTGGGCGCTCTCCAACATCTTCAATGAAAAGGATGGTGCCCTCTGGGGGGATGTCGTAACGCGTACCACGAAGTCCATAATACACGGCAAAGTTGCCTCCTCGTAGCATACCTTCTGCCTTCCCGCGATGATTCAGCGGATGGGCATTGCAAGTATAAGAGATGAGGCTCTTTTTGTCTTGATATTCTCCGAAAAGTAACTTTCGTAATGCTTCAGAGGCAAAGTCATCAGCAGGTTCTTCTGTCAGATGACGTCCCATAGGACCGTGGATACTGGCAAAGCCTTCTGCCTGAAAGTAGCAGTGCAAGGCAGTGATATCGCTGAATCCTATAAGCCATTTAGGGTGTTCGCGGAATTTGGTAAAGTCGAGTTTTCCAATCAAGTGTTGGGCGCCATAACCGCCACGACTACAAAAAATGACTTTAGCAGTTTCGTCATCCATGGCTGCCTGCAAGTCGCTCAATCGATGACGGATAGAGCCTGCGAAAGAAGCATAACTGTCAGCATAGTGTTTGCCAACCTTTACCTTCAATCCCCATGAGGCAAGGCGTTTCCATGCACCAGCTACTATCTCTTTCTCGATTTTACCTGAGGGAGAAATAATGATTACTTTGTCTCCTTTTTCCAAGAATGGAGGGAATATCAGTTTTTCCATGTCTATTGTATTAAAGAAGGAAGAGAACATGAGCTCTCTTCCTTCCATATATATAATAAGGTGTTGCCTTAATCATTGTTGTGCTCACGACGAGGACGGTCATTGCGCTGACGGTCGTCACGGCGATTATCACGACGATCATCGCGGTGGAAGTCACCACGGTCCTCACGATGAGGGCGATCTTCGCGGCGAGGACGTTCAGGACGCTCCTGATAACCTTCAGGTTTTGGCAACAATACACGGTGAGAAAGTTTGAACTTACCTGTCTTGTCATCGATATCAAGTAACTTCACTTCTATCTCATCGCCTTCTTTGATGCCTGCTTCCTCTACAGTCTCCAAGCGTTTCCAGTCAATCTCAGAAATGTGGAGCAAACCATCCTTACCAGGTAAGAACTCAACGAAGCAACCATAAGGCATGATGCTCTTTACCTTACCCTTATAGGTTTCACCAACCTCAGGTACAGCTACGATAGCCTTGATCATGCTGACAGCTGCATCGATGCTCTCCTTATTGCTGGCAGCCACTTCTACATGTCCACCATTCTCATCTTCCTCGATAGTGATAGTAGCACCAGTCTCTTCCTGCATACCCTGGATAATCTTTCCACCCGGGCCAATCACTGCTCCGATGAATTCCTTAGGAATAGTCATCGTCACGATGCGTGGAGCATGAGGTTTCAGATCCTCGCGAGGTTCAGCGATGGTATCGGTAAGTTTACCAAGAATAAACTCACGACCTTCCTTTGCCTGCATCAAAGCCTTCTCCAGAATTTCGTAAGAAAGGCCATCTACCTTGATATCCATCTGGGTAGCAGTGATACCGTCGCGGGTACCAGTTACCTTGAAGTCCATATCACCCA
>JAFRTL010000006.1 GCA_017427065.1 Bacteroidaceae bacterium
ATAATGCTCGTTATCACAAGGATCAAACTTAGGATTGATACGCTTTAAAAGATCTATAGCAGGTTCGTCATTTGGGTCTTGTGGAACAAGTTTGCCGTGTATGGCGAGGTCAAGGATTTTTGATTTTACAACTTTAATACTATCTTGTAATGCCTCATTACTTTCTTCTAAAGTATTTATAGTAGCAAACCAATAGTTAATCGTATTTACAATTCTTTTTTGTTCTGCTAAAGGCGGAATAGGAATTAGTGTTTCGATGATTTTTTCCTTTGATATGTTTGGTTGTGCACCTCCTCCACCAAGCATAATAAACTCCTCTCTGTGTGAAAGAAGGAAATAAAATAGAAACATTTGTTCTACCCCTTGATAATCTATGCAAGCACAGCAGGCTTGGTTTGTAGTAGCAGGAAATGTAAGTATACCAATTTTGCCAATAGTAGCACCATACATGGCTATCAACACACTTCCCTCTGGATTAAGTTTAACAGATGTCTCTTCTAATGCCCTCTTTGTAATATACTCAGGAATATGATATATGTATCCATCATTGAGATCTCCTGTCTTTAGCCAAGGAATATCACCTCCATAATAATCTTTATTAATTCGACTTGGTGTTGCTCCCGATTGCCACGTACCAATGTCACCAAGTTTACACCACTCCCAACTCTCTGGCACTTCAAACGGCACCTCATTCTCATAATGGGGCGTATCAGAAGCAGTTTTTTTGCTGCGCTTAATCTTTCCTTCTTCGATTAAACGTTCTTTCTCTGCTCGGATGCGTTCCAGTAATACTGATGCTGGCTCATCATTCGGATCTTGTGGAACGAGCTTACCACGAATGGCAAGGTCGAGAATTTTCTGGCGTAATTTCTTGGTATCCATATCTGGCTATTGGGCTGATCTTGTTTTTTCTCTATACTACTTGGTAATCATAATAGAGCGATTGAACTTGTCGATAAACCATTGCTTATCCGGAAGAGAAGTGGCTCCATGTCAATGTTTGCGACAGTGTCGCAAGAATCTTACTGCCGTAGGCTGAATACTGTTTGTAGCCCATATCTTCGTTAATATAATGGCCGATGTGCCAAAACATCATATTGGCTTGTTTGTTCACATACACAACAACCTCTTGATGTGCACAATCAATAATCTCGCTAACACCAGAGTATAGTTTATTGCTTACTTGTTCTATCGCTTGTGAATCTACTATTTCGTTTGTCATATTTATTCTTCAATATTTGCCATTAATTCTTGTAATTTTGCCACAGCCTTGCTGATGTTATCACTTTTTTGCTGTATAGTGTTTATCAACTCAGCCAATGTCATATCATCATCGTCATCGTTCTGCTTAATCCAGGAAATATCAAGGCTGGTCTTGTCACGCTTCAGCAACTCCGATACAGAGTATTTGCGCCAGCGTCCATTTGGGTTTTCTTCACTATATGTTTCCTGACGTTTAGAAATATCTTCTGCATGGTAGCATGTTACGAAATCATCAAGGTGGTGGCGCATCATAGGTTTGGTAGCCAATGTATGTTTAATGCCTGTGCGATAATCGTAGAACCACACTTCCTTGGTCTGCTCTCCTTTCTTGAAGAAGAGTACATTGGCCTTAACACCTTGGGCATAGAATATACCTGTAGGGAGGCGAAGAATGGTATGTAAGTTGAAGTTCTTCAAGAGTTCTTTTCGAATTGTCTCACCTGCACCACCTTCAAACAGTACATTGTCGGGAAGCACCACTGCAGCACGTCCAGTGTTCTTCAGCATCACCATAATGTGCTGCAGGAAATTCAACTGGTTGTTTTTTGTTTCTACATAAAAATCAGGACGATCAATATCCACACTGCCTGCCGGGCGAGTGCCAAATGGAGGATTAGCTAGTATGACATCTACCAGTTTCTGGGGCTGCTTTTCCAATGAGTCCTCGCAGAGTATAGGGCTACGCTCTGTACCAATGCCATGCAGGTAAAGATTCATGGAAGCCAAGGTTACTACAAGGGCAGTATTATCATATCCAGTCAAGGCTTCCTCACGAAGAAAATCACGTTTGGCTTTATCCTGAGATTGGTTCTTCATGTAGTCGTATGCAGCAAGGAGAAAACCACCCGTACCGCAGGCTGGGTCGCAAACAGTCTCTCCAATCTGTGGGCAAGTTACATCCACCATTGCAGAAATAAGAGAGCGTGGTGTGAAGTACTGGCCTGCCCCACTCTTTTTGTCCTGTCCGTTCTTTTCGAGGATACTTTCATAGATGGCACCCTTCACATCACCATCCATCACCAACCACTGCTCTTCATCAATCAATGTAATCACCTTACGGAGATATACTGGCTTATCAATCTTATTTTGAGCCTTCACAAATATGGTACCAATAAGGTTCTCCTCTTCGGAAAGTATTTTTAGTGTTTCTTCATACTGATTGATAAGGTCAAGGCCATCCAGTTCTATGAGGTCTTTCCACCGATAGCCTTCTGGGATAGCAGAGTCTTCGCCAAAGGTCTCTACATTCTCATCGTCCATCTTTAGGAATAGGAGATAAGTGAGCTGGGTGATATAATCTGTAAAGCCGATACCCTGACCAGCCAGAGTGGTGGCCAGTGTCCATACTTTCTTTGTGAGTGATGCTTCTTTATTTGTTGCCATATCTATGTTTATGCAGTTTTACGATATAATAGGAATTTGGAGAGTGATACTAAGGCATCATTAGCCTGTGATTTTCCACCAAAAGCTTTGATGAGCTGGGCTGCCCGTGTTTTGTCATCGTCAATAATATCCTTGATGGTACAAGCACCGTTGGATGCTATATAATCTACAATCTGACGAATGATTTCAATCTGTGATTCTGTCACAGTTCGTTGTACCTGCCCATACCACAGATTAAAACGTTGTTGTGCTGAAGGGTAAAGACTTTCTAATGTCTCAATCTGATGGTTGGCAAAACGTACCAACTGAATGATATTTGTAAGAGCTTCCTTCTCTTTCTTGGTGCTATGCTTCTTCACCGACTGAGGACTAATTATTGTATAGCAATTCCACAGTCGTGGAGTCTGGAATTTATTATTGGCCAACTTTAGTTTGTTTTCCAAATCTTTCAGGGTAGTATAAGTGAGTGGTTCTCCATCGTTGTTATAAATCATGCGTAGAGCTTCTATCTCATCCTGATGATCGTTACAATATTGCTCGAAAGCTGAAGTTACTTCATTTGCCTCTTCTTGTGAGAATCCCTTAGAGATTAGATTATCCTCACCAGGCATCAAAGTTTCCACAAAACCAGCAGCAAGAATGAGTAAGTATTGTCTAGCATCAGGGTGATGAGTTAACGGAGCTACTAATCCTTTTCGCTCAAGGTTCGGATCATCGATGCTTTCATAAGGAGGTAGTGCATTCTTTTCAAGAGCATCAAAGATTGCTGTAGATATTTCTTGCATCCCACACTTGGCCAACTTTAAAAATTCTTCACGCTGTTTAACTGTACACTTATTGTGAATACGTGCCAGTCTGGCTGCAATCAAACGCAAGTAATCATCGTTAACATTACCATGAGTCAGCAGTTCGAGTAATCGTTTCAGAGTGATAGTTTGGACAGGCTCCTCCCCAGGAACTGGTGTTGATTTGGGACTTTCTGTAACGCCCACCGCATCAACAAGGAAGAAACAATCCTTACTAAAAGCATTGGGTGTAACATTGCGCAGTTGGTCATCTCCAATGGTTCGTACTCCTCGACCTTTCATCTGTATATACAAAGGTTCAGATGCCACATCGCGCATGAAAATCAATACTTCAAGCGGTTTAACATCCGTTCCCGTAGCAACCAACGTACAGGTAACAGCTATACGGAAATCCTTATCATTGCGAAATTGTCGAATTAATTCATTGCTGTCACCCGAAGAATAGGTTATCTTCTGAACGAACTTGTCATCTGTCCGACCAAAGACTTCCTTTGCTATACGCACAATGTTGTTTGCGTGATTCTCATTCAAAGCAAAGATAAGTGTCTTAGGCAGATAATCCATATTTGGCTCACGTTGTGGATCAGTAAACATTTCCGTATAAACCGCATCGCGGTATGTTTCTAGTACCAACTTAATTTGAGCCGGATTGATGATACTACGATTCAACTCTTCTTTGGTGTAGTTCTTCGTTTCCTCGTTACGCACAGTTTCCACCTTGCCAGTATAGCGTGTTTCCCTTCTTAATTTATCACCTTTCAAGATGGCACCACCATTCTCAGTAGCTTCCGTTTTTATACGATAGACTCGTCCGTCTACATTTACCCCATCTACGATAGACTGCTCTAGCGTGTAGTTCACTACAATATTATTGTTGAAGAATGCCTTTGTCTCAGGAACAGGGGTAGCAGTCAAACCAATAAGTTTAGCAGTATTGAAATATTCCAGTACCTTTTTCCAGTTGCCATAGATAGAACGATGACACTCGTCAATGATAATTAGGTCAAAGAAGTCTGGTGGGAGCATCATCTTTCCAGTCAGTTGAACTACACCTGTTGCAGTATCTTCATCGTCATCATCATTATCAATAATCTCTTGACCAGTAAGAAGAGAGAACAACCTCTGTATGGTAGAGATAACCACATTACTATCTGCTGGCACCTTTGAAGACTTCAAACGATTCACCGTATAGATAGTGTTAAATGGGTCGCCATTTTCAGTAAGACGGAACATCCCGAACTCTCCTTCTGCCTGCTTGCCAAGATTGTTTCGATCAACCAAGAAGAGAATACGCTTCATTCGTGCGAAAGCCAATAGACGGTAGGCTGCCAGACAAGCTGTATATGTCTTACCTGCACCTGTTGCCAGTACAATCAACGCACGGTTTTGTCCAGCTCTGAAACTACTCTCAAGTTCAGTGATAGCTTCGTATTGACAGTTACGCAACCCCTTCTTTTTCAAGATAGGTAAACCTGCGTATGGATCTTCAATGCCAAGCATCTTAACAATCTCTTTTGGGGTATGGATGCGGTTCAAAGGTAAAAGTTCACTGTCTTTATCACGGAAATCACGGTAGAACGTTTTTTCACCGTTTGATTGATAAATAATAGGAAGTGGGCGGGAAAAAGCCTGATAACAATTGGGGACACCACGGGCATACAATACCGTTTGATCACAAACTTTAGGTTTTCTAACATCTACCTCTTTCCGTTTTGCTTCAAGTACACCTACAGCCTTGCCGTTAATAAACAAGAAGTAGTCTGCTTCATGATTACCTTCCAATAGTCCTTCGCGAATAGCAGCAGCAGTAAGAGTTGGAGTATAGAAATCTCTATCTACCACTTTCCAACCAGCATCTTCAAACATCTGGTCGATTTTGACTCTTGCTTTTTCTTCTGGCATTATACTATACATCTTCCGATAAATGAACATTATGAGAATATGGAACAAAGGTAGTCATTTATTTTAAAAAACAGCTTATGAACCATATTAATTAAAGGAAGGTGCCAATTTTTGTCAGGATTTCCCTTAAAGAAGAGACCCCCGAAAGTATTTTGTATAACTTACGGGGGTCTCTTCTGCCTCTCACTGCTTATTCTCAGTGTATCCCTCCCTGCTCATCTATCAGCAGAATGGTGAGTTCACCTTGTGGAAGAAGTGGGGCACAATGCTCTCTGCAATGAGTAATGACTACCCGACAGAAGGCAGGTATAAGTGACGGAGGAACGATGTTCCAGAGTTCACGGGCCAGAGTCATGGCCTCTGCCTTCTCTACCACAAAAGAGTCACAACCAGCCTCTAAGAGCATCTTACAGATGAATGCCTTGTTCATCAGTACTTTCTTGCTGTGCGTATCTAGGTTTCCTTCTGCAAGCTTCACCGCCTTGCCCAGCATGATGCCAAGTGTGACTTGGGGGATTCCCAGTTCCGCCGCTATCTTGATGGACTCTCCGATGAAGTTGCCATATTCTACGAAGCAAGCTGAAGGCAGGTCGGGATAAACCGCCTTGACATACTGTTCACTTTTAGCACCGCTGTTGATGACTACCCGATCGGCTCCTGAAGCCTTTGCCACCTCCATACATTTACGGATGGAGCCTATAAACCCTTCCTCAGAAAAGGGCTTGATGATACCACTCACCCCAATGATGCTGATGCCTCCCACGATACCCAGACGAGGATTGAAGGTACGACGAGCAATGGCTTCTCCCTCTGGCACGGAGATGGTAACTATAACGTTTCGCCGTAGGTTATCCCATAGCATTTCACGAGGGGCTTTATTGATGGCAGGTGAACCAGGAGGATAGTCGAAGCCAGCTTGGGTGATAGTGCCTATCCCCTCTCCTCCCCTCACTTCGAAATGGTCGGAGGGTGTAAGGGTGACACGTATCTCGATGCCACGGGTCACATCGGGATCGTCGCCACTATCTTTCCTAATAGAACAGGTATTAGGAGGCGTATCTAAATACTTGATATCTCCCACCATGATGGTTTCGCCATTAGGCAAACGCACAGGTACAGTGGATGGTGTTTCATGCTCAAAGAGTTTCTTAGCTGCTGCCACTGCGGCAGCTGTAGCACAAGTGCCAGTAGTCAGTCCGCTATGTAATGGATAGAACTCAGGAAGTAGTTTTTCGACCATACGACGTAAACCATGTTCGCCATTGACCTGATGGAAGACAGCAGGAGTTGGAGGGCGTTTTATGGCGATTAACTGGATACCTAAGACACGGGCTGCCTCCACTTTCGATTGAAAACCTCCCGTTAGTCCACTCTCTTTCAGCAACACCGCATCGGGCTTCAGACTTTGAAGGATGGATTTCTCATCCTCTCCTTCCTGATAAAAACAAAGTTGCCCATCCATTGCCCCTTGCTTATGAGCTAAAGCAATGGAACTTTCTCTAGGAAGGATGCGATAATAGAGTTTGACCCCTTTCTGTTCAAGAGGTTTCAGTTTGGAGATGGTCTGCACACCTGTCGTGGCCAGTAATATAGGATAGTTTGTTGGTACTTGCGTATAATCGTCACACCAGATGATGTCCTTTTCTCTTGGAGGATAGATGCGTTCGAAGCGAATGGCTGGGATACCTAAACGTGTAGCTACATTTGCCACCGTTTGATGAAGTGTAGCAGCAAAAGGATGAGCTGCATCAATCAGCAGCCTGATGCCTTTTTCTTGACAGAAAGTCCGCATAGCAACTTCATCCATCGCACCATCAATGCGTAAGCCATGATGTAGGGTGATATCTTGCTCCCCTGTCTTTGTGGAGTAGTAGAAGACGCTGCCTGCTTCCTCTAACTCTTTTACTGCCTTGCGACCTTCTGTGGTACCGCCAAATACGAGTATCATTCCTCTCCTTTTCTGAACAGGTGGGTGAAATGCTTGTTGTATAGTTCGGACAATCCATGACGATTGTCGATAGCCTCGCCTACAACCAACATGGTGGTAAGGGTAAGGTTATTCTCACGGACTATCTTTGCCAAATCCTTCAGTTCTCCACGATATATACGCTGATCTCTCCACGTGAGGTGATAGCAAGCTGCTACGGGAGTCTCAGGCGGATACTCGACCAATAGTTCACGCTGCACATCCTCTACAATGGCAGCACTGAGGAAAATACACATGGTACTTTGGCTTTTTGCCAACAAATGAAGTTTCTCCTTATCGGGCATAGGAGTACGACCTTCTCCACGCGTGAGGATAATGGTCTGCACACGTTCGGGTATCGTAAACTGACTGCGCAATTCTGCTGCCGCTGCCAAGAACGAGGAGATGCCTGGCGTGATGTGATAATCCATACCTTCCTTGTCGAAAAAAGCCATCTGCTCTTGTATGGCACCGAAAATACAGGGGTCGCCAGTATGCAGGCGCACGATGTATTTCCCCTGATCATAAAATGACTTCATCAAAGCACATTGTTCTTCCAGTGCCATTGATGCAGAGGAACGCACCACTGCCCCCGTTTTGGCGCAATGTGTCAACTCTTCAGGCACCAAACTTCCTGCGTAGAGTATCAAATCGGCTTTTTCCAACAACTTACGTCCTCGCACAGAGATAAGGTCAGGATCACCTGGTCCGGCACCTACAATCTCCACATGCCCCTTCCTCTGTTCACGTAAGTGCGCATAATCAATAGCAAGGGCAGCCGTCCAGTTCCTTCCCTTCACTTTCTCTATCAAAAGCTTCCCATGATTGGAACCCAAGATAGCTGCGGCTTCACATACACTAGGAGTTCCTACATGTTTACTTACTGTACTGCTTGGATTAGGAACCTCTACCTTAGCCAATTCCTCAGCGGAGAAGAAACGTACCACCTTATCGTTTTCTTCCAGTACCTCAATGAAAGGCTCATTGGCTTTCATATCGATGGTACAATACTGTTTGGCACAAGGTAAGATGCCACGATCAGCAAAAGCTTCATCTATCTCATCGTATATGACTTCAGCGGGTTCTGCCTGATGTGCCAATCCGAAACCTATCGTTGCCACTTTGGGTACGAAATGGAGTTCCAGCACGCCCTCTGGAGCGTAGCGCTGGAAAGGAGACACGATGATAACGAGTTTATAATTGGCTGCAGTCACCTCTGACATATCATTCACGATGGTCACATGCTCTGGCAAAGTACTTTCAAGATAATCAGTTCCTTCGTCTCGGGCCTCCAGCAACAAGGCTGTGGGTTGCTTATTGACAAAAGCGAAGATGATGCGGTTCATGTCATCTCCCCAAAGGTCACTGGCTATGGGCCATTTGAAACGTTGCTCAAAGGTATCGAGAGCCCAGAGTCCGCTGTTATCACTTTGCGTCGTGATGATTGCTCGACCACCAAGTATTCTAGCTATGCGTTGTGTAAGTTCATTGGCACCTCCCACATGCCCGGAAAGCACGCTGATGACTTCCTTTCCAAAGGTATCCACACAAACCACAGCAGGATCGGTGTGCTTGTCGTTTACATAGGCAGCAATGGTGCGTACGCAAATACCTAAAGCTCCAACAAAGATAAAGGCATCGTATAGCTTCCACGCCTTACCTATGTCTGTACGCTGGAGATGCTTTGCATGGAGTTCCAGCTCAATGGCAAATGCCGTTGCCGAACCTGCTTCACTTATTTGTATTACAGCTGTTTTCATAGCGTAACTTTCATTATTTCTATGGGGTTATAATCATTGAGGGCAATGTGAAGAGAGGGCTGCATGGTAAAACCTAGCGATGCAGCACTATCCTTAAATGTCTGCTGACTCTCCGAACTTACTGCATTGAAAACCACACATCCTCCAGGTAACAATACTTCCTTCAAACGTTGCAACATAGCAGGCAACTGTCCGTTATGTCCTCCTATGAAGACAGCATCGGGACGTGGCAAAGTACTGAGATCTTGTTGCAAGAAGTCGCCAATCAAGGTGATGATGCCTGGAGTACCAAATCTCTCTGTATTCTGCTTCATCAGCTTTTCTCCTTCAGGCCTTACCTCGAACGAGACTATCTGCAGGTGTGGAAAGTGAAGGCTTGCCTCAATAGATACGGAACCTGTGCAGAAGCCCACATCCCAAAAAACATGCTTGTCTTGTAGAGCCAATGCATGCAACGTTAGCAATCTGATGGGTGCTTTGGTAATCATTCTTGGGCGACCTTCTAATATATGAAATGCTTCATCAGGGATTCCAAAAGGACATTGCAAATCAGCCTCACGCTTTTCCAACTTCTCACTATAAAGGATCAGACAATTGGGCGATGTAAAGGTACTACAAGCCGTTTCTTCAAGCGACAATTCCTGCAAATTCTCCTGATTTTCACTGCCCAAATGCTCACCAACATAAACGGTATAAGTCGTGTAGCCATATTGCAGCATGCGCTGTGCTATCTTATCGGGTGTATGCTCTTTAGTATCAGTAAGTATTCCGATTTTGGGCACACGCTCTATCAATGCTCTATCGAACTCTTGCCACGGACGACCTGTAAGGGAAACAACACGCATGTCATGGTAGGGCATCAGTAAGCGATGTGCCAACATCTGCAGGGAATTGAAGGTGGGATATAACTTAATATCAGCTTCGGGCATTTCGCGACGCAAGGTATTTGCAAAGCCAAAAAAGAGAGGATCGCCAGAAGCGAAAACGATAATTCCATTGAGCATCGAACATTGAACATCGAACATATCTCTGTATTGCTCAAAAACGGCGGAGAGCGGCACAGTGATGTCAATCCACACATAGTCTGCAGGCAAGAACGGACGCATGATATCATGATGACGTCTACCCCCACTGAACACCTTTCCATCCCTGATGATTTTTATCACTTCAGGAGGGAAATATGGCGTTCCACTATCGTTCAATCCTATGACGACAAAATGATACATATTGCTCTAAACTCTAAACCCTAAACTCCAAACCCTACAAATCTCTTCCAGGCTTCAATGCCTCTGCATCATCGTAGCAGAGAATGGCATTACAAAGGGTTGCAGCAAGGTTACTGCCACCCTTCCGACCTTCTACAATAATCTTAGGAATCTCCGTAAACGGTTTCACCATGTGCTTTGATTCACAGACATGAACAAAACCCACAGGCGCAGCTATCACTCCCGCAGGATGAGCTTTTCCCTTGCGGATAAGCGCACAAAGTTCCATCAAAGCGGTGGGTGCATTTCCAAAGGCAAACAGAGCATCGGGATGCTCTTCCACTGCCAAACGGATGCCTGCCTGCGTACGAGTAATGCCTTTCTCCTCAGCCATCTGCTTTACCCTTGGATCGGATAAATAACAAAGCGCCTGCACTCCCAAGCGTTCCAAGGCACCTTTACGAATACCGCTGGTGACCATTGTCACATCACTAATGATATACTTCAACTCTCCCTTTTTAATCTTCTGGAACAAGGTTTTCACAGCACCGTCATCTGTGTAAAGGATGTCCTCCATCTGGAAGTCAGCTGTGGTATGTATGGCATGCAACAGTGCCCACTTATGATCGAGAGGGATGTCCTTATTCTTCAGTTCGCTTTCGATGGTCTTAAAACTCTTAATCATGATGTTCTGACCAATCTTGTCGCATTCCTCTGTCTCTTCACGATAGTACCCACGAGGGGTGATGAAATGACCTTCCCATTGGTACGACTGTGTGTTGCCGATAATCAGTACAGTGAACATGTCAATGTCCTCTGGATCAAGATTAGCCAGCGTGGTAAGTGTTACCTCCTGCTCTGGTCTTCCTGCCTGACGAACATACCCCACAGGCGTATCTCCGCCACGTCCATGTTGAAGGAACAGTTCCTTCAGACGATAGAGTTCCCAGTAGCGTCCTTCGCTTTTGGGATTATAGACAGCTGTCACAAAATCAGCTTCTGCTGCAGCGATGATACGCTTCTCTATCGTAGCCCAAGGAGTCATTAAGTCTGAAAGAGAGATGACACAAAGATCGTGTCCGATAGGTGCACCAAGCAACGATGCTGCTTTTTGGAACGCACTGATGCCTGGAAGCGAAATCACCTCAATATCACTCTGACGCTCCCGCTTCATCTCATAGATCAGGGGAGTCATGCCATAGATACCTGCATCACCCGAACTGATAACGCACACGGTCTTGCCCTTCTCCGCAAGGTCAAAAGCCTGTTTGGCACGATCCAACTCTCTTTTCATGCCCGTGTCTATACACTCAGTTTCAGACTTCAAATAGGGCTTCACAAAACGGAAATAGTATTTATATCCCACTATGACATCTGCTTCTTTCACTGCCTGAAGCACAGCGGGTGTGATATCGGCCTCACTGCCTGGTCCCAAACCTGCTACGATGATTCTTTTCATGACGTTCTTGTTTCTGCAAAAATACAAAAAAAAAAATCATACCTCACCCTAACTCTCCCTTAACTTAGGGGAAGGAACATCATTATTATTTGAACTTTAATGTCAGTCCTCCCACCAACATACGTCCTGGTGAAAGCAGAGCTACATTCAATCCATAGGGACGAATGTCCTTACGATCGAAGATATTGTCCACTCCTAAAGAAGGTTCTATGAGCAGATGACGTGAGAAATTGAAGGTATGACGTGTGTTGATATTCCAGATTCCATAACCAGGAGCATCATCTTCTCCTGGGAAGTAACGCTTGCTCTGCATGCGTCCGCTAAGGTTCACATTCAGAGTATAATGTTTCCACATGTACTGATAACTGGCATTGATAGTCCCTGTATGACGGATGGATTTCTCGATGTTCTGCCATTCTCCATCTATCTTTCCGCGAGCATAAGTAAGGTTATAGTTTCCAGATATAGAGAAACCTGGGAAGAGATTCGCCATCACATCGAATTGCAGTCCACGAATAATGGCACGATCAAAGTTCACATAGAGTGTATAACGCTCTATACGATTCATTTGATCTTCAGTAATATCTAGATTTTGCTGTGCCCACGTCAGAGTCGCAGCATCTATCGGATAGCTTTTCTTGGTTATCATATCGTTCAGATAGTTCAGATAACCAGTGACAGAGGCACTAAACTTATTGGTATGATATTCCGCATTCAGTGAGAAATAATTGCTACTACCAGGCTTCAGGTTTTTATTACCAATAGCAAGATCTGGTCTTCCACCTGAACGATCGTTGAAGTATTTATAGTAAAGTTCATTGAGTTGTGGGGCAATGAAACCATGCGAATAAGTTCCACGGAAATTAAAATTGCCCAATGCATACATCAGCGAGAACTTTGGACTGAAATGCGACCCCGCTGTTTCATGGTAATCATAGCGGGCACCCACAATAGCTTTCCAATCTTGCCAATGGGCTTCATGCTGTGCATAACCAGAGATAGTATATGCTGTTCCCTCCACGTTGCCGCTACTGGCACGCAATTCTTCTTGCTTGATGTCTGTACCAAAAACCGTGGTACTGTTGGTAGTAAAATGAAAGACACCACGCAACTCTCCATCATAAAACTTCTGGTTCTTAGAGAAAGCATACTCTCCAGCCTTGTAGCTACTATAATCCTCTATATACTTATGACGTTGGTCGTAATCATCTATCGTAAAGTCAAACTGCAGGGAGTTTCGACGAGTAAACTTATATAAACCTCCTGCTTCAAAGCGCCAAGACTCATAATGTAAGTCATAGTTGAAGCCACCAGCTTTTCCTTTCTCCTTGGCAGGACGGTCCGTAATACGTCTATAATAATTACCACCTGCATAAAGCGAAAGTTTCTCGGAGGCAGTAAGAGTGAATTTTTGATTCACCATGTTGCTGTGAAACCCTGCAGAAAGAGGATAGAGACTTTCTTGTGTTCCCTGTATCTCACCATTTTTAATGATGTATGCCAACGGAGAGTTCTGCCAGCCATCACTGCGATCATGCTTATAGGATGTCTGTGAACCAAAGATGCCTTTGGCAATGTCAAGGTTCACGTTCTCTGTAAACTGCCCCTTACCACTGACACGACTTTGACTGGTAAGTGATATCTCATCTTGCGGATCGTTGGTAATGATGTTGATTACGCCAGCAATGGCATCAGAACCATAGATAGAAGAACCTGCCCCATTCAGCACTTCTACACGCTTTACTCGACTGAGGTCTATGCGACTAAGGTCCACATTGTTCGATACGTCTCCAACCAGTTTATGCCCATTGAGCAAAATAAGTACATACTTGTTTGAGAGTCCATTCATCATCAGGTTTGACCCCATGGCATTAGGAGTAAACGACAACTGTGGCACGGCCATACTCAGTGCCTGTTGGAAGTCAGTGATACCTGTCTTCTTCAATTCCGCTGCCGTAATCACATTAACTGGCACCGCCGTACTTTTCAGGCGCTGGTGCGTACCTGTTCCTGTTACTACAATAGGATTTAATTCTCTTTCTGTAGGTTCCTGTTTGGATTCCTGTGCCATCGTCATCCCTGACACTGTCAGGCATAACATAAACAAGTATATTCTTTGGGATATTTTCATACAACTATTAAAATAAAAAGTTCCCTCCCCTGCCATTCAGGGGAGGGATAGGGAGAGTTCTCTCCCTCATCAAGAGTAATTTATGTGTGATGATAGCAAAATGTTCTCTTGAAAAAAATTATTCTGGATTCTTAGAATGATAGTAATCCAATGGTTCGCCTTCGATGGCATCAGCAGTGTGCTGCATCCACACGGCACGAACAGTTGGGAGTTCCAACAATCCAAATTCTATCATGGTGTCATCGTTGCAAGTGAAACCTGAACCCTCGGCACCAAAGTACATCTTCCAGCTGGTATCCTCTACCTCACCCTCTTCATTGGCCATAGCCTGCAGTTCAGCGAAGGTATAATTGTCAGGATCTACATCTTCTGGAAGGTCGTCACCAGCCATATCGTTATGTCCGTGATCACCGTCGATGGACATCAAAGGATGGCAGTAAACCTTCATATTCTTGGTAGTCAAACCTGCAGCCTTCATACGGGCATACACATGTGTCTTGAAGTTCTCCATCATATCTACTGTACCGACGAAATAGTTAGGGCTCAGTTTCTGCAAAGCATTTTCCAACTGAGTGTAACGTACGTTTGCCTTGTAAGTATCGTAAGCATCTGGATTACCATGGCCCATGAATGCTACGACATCGGTAGCAGCTTTGTCCTTATACAGTGCATGTAATTCATTTGCCACAGCAGGAACATCCACTAACTCATCCTGCAACAGAGGTACACCTAACTTCAAGGTTACACCTGCCAGATACTCATCTTCCAGATCACCATTAGCATTGTTAGCAAAGTCCTTGATGTAGTTGATCACGCGAGTATATTCCTCACCAGGGATTACCTGCAATGACTGTACCACGATCTCCTTGTATTGTACACCTTCCTGAGCAAAAGCTGTGAGCCAGAAGTTAGGAGCGTAGAAATTACGAGGATCTACGTTCTCTCCAGCAGCCGCACGGTTAATGCAGATAGCAGAAGAGAATGACAGGAATACGTCATAGTCCTTAAAAGTATCCTTGTAAGCACCAACAGCATCATCGAAAGCATCATAAGCCTGTTCCCAAGTTGAGCCAAAAGCTACCAACAGGATCACCTTGTCATGCTTTTTTGACTTCTTCACATTATCAGTCACCGCATTCTGATAGCGGGTCCAACTGTTGTCCACTGGAACTTCCACAATCTTCTCCACTTCCTTGATGACTTCCACCTCCTTGATAATCTCCTTAGGATCATCGTCGCCACATGCTACAAATGCGCCAGCAAGCAGCATGGCCATCATGGCCATAAAAAAATACTTAATCTTCATCATTACTATTACTTAAATTTGAGTTAAACTTATTGTTAGTTTTCTTACCTTTTGCAAATCGGATGGTGAGTGAGGCATAGATGGTGGTACCTGGAGTAGTAGTACCCAAATGCAAACCATGTGGTGTACGGTCCACATAGTTGAAGATGTTGTCGATGCCCGCCTCCAGACGGTAGGTCGTGGTACTGCTCTTCCCAAAGTCGTGGTTAGTACTCAGTCGCCAAATCTGATAACCCTTGCCATCGCCATCACTTTGGTAGTAGCGTTTACTGCTGGTACGTCCATAGATACCAGCCCCCAAACGATAGTTCTCAGAGAACCGATGCCCCCATGTTAGGAAAACATTGCTTTTATGATGTGCCATACCGTCTATAGTCACTTTCTTCATCTTGTCATGATTGTCATCGTAGATCTCGGCATCCGTATCTAGATAGCTGTAACCCACGCCTGCCGTCCACTCCTTGTAGGCATAGCGCAGACTCACATCAATGCCCTTGGTCTTGGCCGTTTCCAGATTCTTGTATTGTTTGGTACGTTTCAATTCATACTGTGTCTGATATTCCACAGGTGCCATATAGTTAGGCACATTCACCAAATTGATCATATCCTTCACATCGTTGATGTAGCCCGTCACATTCAGCGTAAAGCCTTTCCAACTGTATTCCCCACCCACGGAGTAGTAGTTGGAAGTCTGTGGCTTCAGGTCCTCGTTACCCATATAGAGATAGGTACCATTCATATCCTTCACATAGAGATACTCCAACTCCTTGGGCGTAGGTGTCTTGAATCCCTGACTCCATGTGGCACGCAATCGGAAATCACCTAGACTGAGCATACCTGATATCTTAGGTGTGAGCTTCCACCCAAATTTCTGATTCTTCGTCAGTCGCAAGCCAGCTGTGATATTCAGCCAACGGAACCAGTTGAATTCATCCTGCACGTAAGCAGCTGCTGTCCAGTCCTTAGCCTTACCACCTACCACACGCATAGGCGCACGCAACCAGTCGTAACGATACTCCAAACCTGCGCTCAGACGGTTTTCCAAAGGCAGTTCGAACACACCCTTCAAAGCCCCCATCGTACGTTGTTGGTCACTTTGCAACATCTTGTCCTTAGGAAAATAAGGATAGTAGTGTGTGAACTTTCCCCAAGGGTCATAGCCATCCATCAGCGTGGTATCAGTGAAGTTGTAGAAGTAAGCATGACGGTTCCAGTCCACATCCAGCGTCAGATAATCCGTCGCATTCAGTTTCAGCTTACCGCCGCCAGCTACAGAAGAGTTATGATACTCTAGATCATACGTCTTCACGTCATAATGTGGATGATGACCACTGGGGCGGTAGATACGTTTCCAGTACAAGCTGCCTTCAGTATAGAACTGCAAATTGTCATTCACGTCGTATGTGAATTTCTGTGCAATCTGCCAGTTAGTATTACGGTTGGTCGTCTTGTTACGACTATCAGTGATAGGTTTTTCCTTACCCATAGTATGCTCCACAGAGGTATTCTGCCATCCGTCAGAATGTTGCAACTGGAAATTGGTATAGCTTTGGAATTTGCCCAACTTAAAACCTATGCCGTTATGTTGTCTGAGGTCTCCATAGGAACCCACACGCGAGGTATTCTCCAGTAGCAATCCTTCATCATGTTTCTTAGTGATGATGTTGATTACGCCTGCGATAGCATCGCTACCATAGAGTGCAGAGGAAGCACCCTTCACTATCTCTATCTTCTCGATGTTGTTGGGATCAATAAGGCTCAGGTCGTTCTCTCCACCCACATCGCCATGCATGCGCTTGCCATCTATCATGATGAGGATATAGCTGTTGCCCAGTCCATTCATGGTGATGCCGCTACCCATGTCACTCCCATTGAAATCCAGCGAAGTAGCCAACATGCTCAGGATATCCTCTAGACTGTTGCCCGAGAAATTGCGCAACACCTTATTATTAATAACCTCTGTCTGCACAGGAGTATCCTTGAGGAGATGTTCGGTGCCTGTACCAGTCACCACCACCTCTTCCAAGATACGCGTAAGTTCTTCCTCGCTCTTATCTTGAATTATGCTTTGCGCCATGACCAACATGGGAAATACAAGCAGCAAAGCAGTTGCAAACAGCTGTTTGAACTTCATTGACTTTAATAATAAAGAAAAATGTTTAGAGAACTTGTCATCGTCTTTTACCTGAAGGCGTTGACCCTGGTCTTCTTCAGTTGGGTGTTTTGGCAGGTATTCTGGCTTTCTCCGTCCTTACTAGGCCTTCCCATTGGTTTATCCAACAGTGACACATGCAGAAGCAAGGATTTGGTTTATAGGAGATTACAGCTGCAGGAACAGCTCCGGTTTCTCACACGGATTCCCTTGCGCCCATGGAATAGAATCCATTGAACTTCCAAAATCGATACAAAGATAAGTAATTCTTTTATATAAGAAAAGTATTAGAGCAAAAATTCTTCCTCAGCACACCCAGCACGTTCCATCTCATCACGAGCCATAGCAAAAAGGGCATCACTAAGGCGGTTGACGAACTTCAGGATATCCGGATTCAGAGGTTCTTCACGATGAAGTGTCCAGAGCCTCCGCTCTGCACGCCTACATACCGTACGTGCCCATTGCAGGTGGGCAGAAAGAGGTGTTCCCCCTGGCAGAATGAAGTGTCTGGAAGAAGTAGTCTTGGCCTGTACATCGTCTATCAACTGCTCCAACTTAGCCGTCAACTCTACCACATGCAACTGTCGTGGGTTGGTCTTTCCCACAGGTGTGGCCACATGACTCATCACTCTCATCAACTCATGGATGATCTCCGTGAGGAGTGCCTGGCGCTCATCGTTCTTTGGCATCAAGGTACGTGCCACACCCAGCATAGCGTTCAGCTCATCGAGCATTCCATTTGCCTCGATACGTGGATGATCCTTTGGAACTCGCACGCCTCCGCGAATACTCGTCATCCCTTCGTCGCCTGTCTTAGTGTAGATTTTATTCATACTTTAGCGTTTTGGCATTGGGGCGTTTTAGCGTTTTAGCCAACAAGCCAACACGCTAACACGCCTACACGGCTATATAAACAGTTGTGTGATATCCGCCTCTCCCCAATACAGATGCGTATAGCTGGCTATCACGTTCTTATAACGGAAAACAGGCGTAGGTGTCAACTTCCCACGGGCATCATAGACCTTTGCCACCGAAGGAGGCATCAGCAAGTCGCCCCCCTCCTGCTTCATGTACTGTGTATAATGGAACTCATGCCCCTTGAGTGTCTGACCCTTGTATTCCAATTGCCTATATCCTAAGGACAGTTTACGATCCACCCTACGCATGGAGATATATACATTGAAAATGCCCGCCAAAGGATAGATGCCAAAGGTAGTTGGGGAACTGTCATAAACGACGCCTTGCGAAAGATAAATCAGTCCGCCACACTCTGCCAGCACCTTACCGCCAGCCTCCACATAGTTGCGCAGTGAGTCCAGCGTCTTCTGTGCCTTGCTCAGTCGCTCCGCATGCTTTTCAGGATAGCCTCCAGGTAAATAAATCAGGTCGATGTTCTTTGGCAACGGCTTATTCAGTTCTGGGTTGAAAGTCCGCACCTTTCCTAATGAACGCAGTATGTCCAGATGCTCCTTATAAATGAAAGAAAACGACTCCTCGTTGTTCGCCACCAGGATGTTCCATTTGCCAACCTTCCTGGCACCTTTTCTCACACGCTTGGGCATAGGTCTCATCACCCGCTTCAGCAATAACTTGGTATCCACATGCTGCTTCAAGGTATTGACCAACTGGTTCAGTACCTCCTTGCCCTCTGCCTGACTGAAATCCAATCCCAGATAGCGTGACCCTTGCTCCAGTTCTTTCTGCTTAGGCAAATACCCAAAACACGTCAGCCCAAGGTCATCGCACACCTCCTGCAACATGGCATAGTGGCGTGCAGAACCCACCTTATTGAATATCACCCCAGCTATCTGTACATCGTCCCTGAACGTCATGAAACCCTTCAGCAGCGGTGCCATACTATATGCCGCACTCTTTGCATCCACCACCAGTACCACAGGGATATCCAGCAGTCGGGCAATCTCCGCACTGCTACCCTTGTCGCGCTCATAGCCATCGTACATTCCCATCATCCCCTCTACCACCAGCGCATCGGCATCCTTGGCATAGCGTGCATAAATCTCACACACATGCTCCTCGCTGGCCATAAACGTATCCAGATTCACGGAAGAGCGCCCGCACACCTTGGTATGATACTTCGTATCTATATAGTCGGGCCCACATTTATAGGGCTGCACCGTCTTACCCATACTCACGAGCAGCGCCATCAGTCCACGACTCACCGTAGTCTTTCCAGCCCCCGAGGTAGGTGCAGCAATCAGGAATTGAGGAATGTTTTTCATGACCTTAGAACGATTATATCAGAACTTGCAGCGCACACCAACGAGGGCAAGGCCCTGCTCACCAGTACCAAGTTCCAAGAAGGCGCGCAAGGTAGGGCTACCTGCCTCAAGACCTAGGAAAGATACCTGCCAGTTAGGATGGATAGAGGTATCGCTCTCACCATCAGCATCCTCAGTGCGCACAGTGGCACCAAAAGCCAACTTAGAGTACATACCGAAGTAGCGCTTACGAAGCCAGTCGAATTTTACAGCGGGCATCACGGTGTAGTAGGTGTGCTTCAGCTCACCCGACTTACTGCTGCTGATATAGATGTCCTGTGTGCTCTTACCGTAAGCGAAGATACCACCCACACCAAGCCAGTTCTTAGCATGATAGAAATACTCCACTGACAGGGGACCAACTAGTTTTTCATCATCCAACTTGGCTCCTGCCATGATGGTGGCCATGTCCTCGAAGACATCAATCCATTGCGAATTGGCCAGATAACCATAGCTGACTGCAATCTCGTGCTTTGTGTCATCGTAACCTTCCTGAGCTTTCACACCAAAAGTCGTGAGCATAGCGGCTACTACCAAAAACAGAAGTTTTTTCATATTTCTTTTAATGGTTTATTATTAAGTTATTACATCTTCGCCATGGCTTGCTCCAGATCGGCAATGATGTCATCGACATTCTCGATGCCTACGGAGAGGCGAACCAAGTCGGGTGCCACGCCTGCCTCACGAAGCTGCTCGTCACTCATCTGACGATGGGTATGACTAGCAGGATGAAGCACGCAGGTACGGGCATCGGCCACATGTGTAACGATGCATATGAAATCCAGATTATCCATAAAACGGATGGCATCTTCACGGGTACCCTTCAAGCCAAAGGCGATGACACCACAGGAGCCGTTGGGTAAGTATTTCTGCCCAAGGGCATAATACTTATTGGATGGCAATCCGCAGTAATTCACCCATCCCACCTTCGGATTCTTCTCCAACCACTCTGCCACTTTCTGAGCATTCTCGCAGTGACGAGGCATGCGGAGATGCAGCGTTTCCAAACCCAGATTCAGCAGGAAACAGTTCTGTGGTGATGGAATAGAGCCGAGATCTCGCATCAATTGTGACACAATCTTAGTGATATAGGCCTTCTTTCCGAATGCCTTGGTATAGGTAAGTCCGTGATAGCTCTCATCAGGAGTAGTAAGACCAGGGAACTTCTCTGCATACTGTTCCCAATCGAAGTTTCCACTGTCCACTACGGCACCACCTACTTGTGTAGCATGACCGTCCATATACTTGGTAGTGCTGTGCGTCACGATGTCACATCCCCACTCGAAGGGACGACAGTTGATTGGTGTAGCGAAGGTATTATCCACGATCAAAGGAACCCCATGCTTATGTGCCATTTTGGCAAAGCGCTCAATGTCGAACACGTTGCCACCAGGATTGGAGATAGTCTCCCCAAAGAAGCACTTGGTGTTAGGACGAAACTCCTTCTCTATCTCCTCATCGGTCCAATCGGGATCCACAAAGGTGCACTCTATGCCGAGCTTCTTCATAGTCACTCCAAAGAGGTTGAAAGTGCCACCATAGATGGTATTGGAGGTAATGAAATGGTCACCAGCCTGACAGATATTGAACACAGCGTAGAAATTGGCGGCCTGTCCACTAGAGGTAAGCACGCACCCCACTCCACCTTCCAGCGCATTGATCTTCGCTGCTACAGCATCGTTGGTAGGATTAGCCAAACGCGTGTAGAAATATCCGTCGTCCTTCAGGTCGAAAAGACGAGCCATCTGTTCACTTGTTTCGTATTTGAATGTCGTGCTCTGGTAGATAGGCAGCACACGAGGCTCACCTTTCTTAGGAGTCCAACCGGCTTGTACACAAAGCGTTTCAAGATTTTTTTTCATTGTATTATATTTTAATGCGTGTTAGCGTTTTGGCGTTTTGGCATGTTGGCTTTTCAACTATGCTTCTCTCACTAGCTTTTTTGCTTACTAACACGTTATTTATCATTCAACTTTTGCTTAAAAGCTGTCAACATTTTAGACAGTATAGTTATTTCAGAAAAAACAGAATTAAATTCTTCATCTGTTATATAACCTAGATCTTTTGATATTTCCATTTGGCAAAGAGTTTCCATTAAAGAACCAATAGAAATATCTAAGAATCTAGACTTTTCCTAATCTGTAGAGCGTCCATAACCTTCTGCAATATTGGAAGGCACTGATATAACAGCTCTCCTAATTTGATCACATAAGGCATACTGTTCATACTTAGGATATTTTTTCAACAAATTATATATATGTGTAACCAATTGCTTGGAAACCTCATAAACACGCAAATTCCTGAAATAAAAAACATCCATGTGCTAAAACGCTACCACGCCAAAACGCTAAATCACTGTAATTTTCGCTGCAAGGCCCTTGCACTTGTTGCGTAGGGCATTGATGTCAAAGCCAAGGGGAGCACTGCATACCACAACACCCATGCGACGATGGAAACGAGTGAAAGGTTTACCAAAGATACGCACATCTGTATCTTCTTCTTTCAAAGCTTCCTCGATGCCGGTATAATCGGGATAACCTTGCTTTTCTATCTGAGAGAGCACTACAGCACTAGCTCCCACCTTCTCCTGCTTGATGACAGGGATAGGATAACCTAGCACGGCACGGGCATGAAGCTCGAACTCACTAAAGTTCTGACAACCAGAGAGGGTCACCATACCTGTATCGTGTGGACGAGGAGATAGCTCACTGAAGTAAACGCCATCCTTGTTGCTTACAAAGAACTCCACACCCCAGATACCTGCACCCGTAAGGGCACCAGTGACCTTAGCAGCCATCTCCTGTGCCTGCTTCAGATGCTCTGGACGCATAGGCATGGGTTGGAAACTCTCGCGATAATCGCCATCGATCTGCACATGTCCGATAGGAGCGCAGAACAGCGTCTGTCCGTTCTTCTGGGTAACGGTGAGCAGGGTAATCTCGAAATCAAACTTGATGAATTCTTCGATAATCACCTCAGCAATGTCGCCACGACTGCCATGCTGTGCCTCATCCCAAGACTTTACGAGATCGGCCTCTGAACGTGCCACGCTCTGTCCATGTCCAGAAGACGACATCAATGGCTTGATGACGCAAGGGAAACCTATCTCCTTGGCATGCTCTTGCAGCTCTTCCAAGGAAGCGGCATAACGATATTTGGCCGTCTTCACGCCAAGCTCCTTCGCAGCCAAGTCGCGGATGCTGCGACGGTTCATGGTATAGTTCACGGCACGAGCACTGGGCACCACCTGAATGCCTTGCTTCTCAAAATCGTACAGACGCTCCGTACGAATAGCTTCAATCTCAGGCACGATAATGTCGGGGTGATGCTTGGCAACGGCAGCAGCCAAAGCATCACCATCGAGCATACGGAACACTTCGCATTCATCGGCTACCTGCATAGCAGGGGCATGTTCATAGGCATCACAAGCCACTACATACTGTCCAAGTCTCTTCATAGCAATGGTGAACTCTTTGCCAAGTTCACCAGAGCCAAGTAATAATATTTTTTTCATTTAGT
The DNA here is from genome assembly GCA_017427065.1 of Bacteroidaceae bacterium. Taxonomy (GTDB): domain Bacteria; phylum Bacteroidota; class Bacteroidia; order Bacteroidales; family Bacteroidaceae; genus Bacteroides. The sequence continues at coordinate 23,132 of JAFRTL010000006.1, forward strand.
TAGCGTTTTGGCGTTTTGGCGTTTTAGCTACCATGCTAACACGCTACCACGCGCTAAGATTATTGATGTTGTTCTCTAAGTAAGTCGTTTACAGTTTTAACAGGGTTGAAAGTCGTGAGTGGTACCTCTACGAAGACGGTGTTCCAGTCGCTCATAGCACCGTTCCACAGACCTGGAAGTTCCAGTGCCTTGAGGTTGCGGCCACTCTTCGACTTGCTGGAGATAAAGCCCGTAGCAGGATCCACATACTTGGTGAGGTCGAATTTCTCGCCCTTGAAGTTGCGTACAGCGCAAACCAAATCCACAGGATTGAAGTGGGTTCCTTTTTCAAACATGGCTTTCTTCTCTGGATCGTTCATATCGATCTGAGAGCTTTCCAGAATCTGCAGGGAGATGGTACCATCGGAGTTGTATGCCAAGAACGGACCACCACCAGGCTCACCTACGTTCTTCACCATACCACAGACACGCATCGGACGGTTGAGTTTCTTCTTGAGATAAACTACCAACTCCGTGTCTTCCAAAAGTTTGGTATCAGGCAACTTGCAGAAGAGCTCTCTCTGCAGGAACTGAAGGATGTCAATCACCTGTTCATGGGTATATTTGCCACTCTCCAGCAGTTGCAGATAACCAAACACCTTCTGTTGCAAGGTAACCAATACACCAGCCAACAGCTTCTTATAAGTGATGGTGTCTGCCTTGAACTTATCAGGTACCACATTGTCGATATTCTTGATAAAAACGATGTCAGCATCGAGGTCGTTAAGATTCTCAATCAAGGCTCCATGACCACCAGGACGGAAGAACAGCTTGCCATCTACGCGGAAAGGCTCGTTGTTCTCATCGGCTGCGATGGTATCTGTAGAACTCTTCTGCTCTGAGAAACTCACCTCATAATGCACCCCATAGCGCTTGGCAAAGAGATTAGCCTTCTCCTCCACCAACTTCTCAAACAGCGCACGATGTTCTGGAGAAACAGTGAAATGGACATTCACCAGTCCTGAACGGTTGGTCGCATAAAGCGCACCTTCTACCAGATGTTCCTCTACAGGTGTACGTGCTCCCTGATCATAGCGGTGGAATTTCAGCAAGCCCTTTGGGAGCTGTCCATAATTCAGTCCTGCCTCTCCCAATAATGCAGCTACCACAGGTTTGTACTGTCCATCGGCCAGCAGTGTAGGGATGTCCTTTCCGGCAGTCTTCTGGCAAGCAGCGTTCAGATCTTCATAGAAAGCAAACTTCTGAATCTTGGCAAAAAACTCCTTCTCGAAATCGGTCTGTGGCTCATTATACTCAGCCTCCAAGAAACCGAACAAGTTTTTAAACATACGACTGGCTGCTCCAGAGGCTGGCACGAATTTCACCACCTTACGCTCGCTCTGAATATATGTATCCCACACACGCAGGTACAATTTCAGTGCATCGCCATCAGGCGAGAGAATGCCATTGTCCACAGAAGCTGCTGCAGCAAGTTTCAGATAAGGGAAACCCTTTTTGAAACAGTCTAACTGACGTGTAATCTGCTCTTCTGTAATGCCTTTAGAGGCCAAATAGTTCTTATCTTCTACAGTCAACATAACTTTATGCTTTGATTATTTTTACCAAAAGTACAAAAAAATTGTTATACGCATCAAGAAAACCGAAAGAAAAAAGTATTTTTACATCGATTTTATAATTGACATGGAAAATACCACATTCTTTACCCTTGAAGAAAAGTCGCTGTTTTTCTCTCTCTACAGAGAATTACTTCGTGCTACAAGCGACTCTTTTTCGCCCACTGACCGTAAGAAACTGAAAGAACAACTTCGGGAGACGGCCACGAGCGGAAGGGTACAACGTGACATCTTCGGATTGAATCCCATCATAAAAGATTTACAGACAGCCTTGATACTCTTGCAGGAAATGGGCATGAAACGAGCCTCTGTCTTGGCAGTGATGCTCAACGATGCTGTGCGCTCTGGCGACCTCCCATTGGAGGAAGTAGAGCATGATTATGGGACCGACGTCGCACGTATCGTTCACGGTCTTATCCGTGTGCAGGAGCTTTATACCAAAAGTCCCACCATAGAAAGCGAGAACTTCAAGAAGTTGCTGCTTACATTTGCGGAGGACATGCGTGTGATTCTTATCATGATAGCCGACCGCGTAAACATCATGCGCCAGATACGTGATTCCGCGAATGAGGAAGCACGCTTGAAGGTGTCCAATGAGGCTTCATACCTCTATGCTCCATTGGCACATAAACTTGGTCTTTACATGCTGAAATCGGAACTGGAGGACTTGAGCCTGAAGTACACCGAGCACGATATGTATTACTACATCAAGGACAAACTCAATGAGACCAAAAAGAGTCGTGATGCCTATATCGATGCTTTCATTGCTCCTTTAGAAAAGAAACTACAAGCTGCAGGACTGAAGTTCCACATTAAGGGGCGCACTAAGAGTATTCACTCCATCTATCAGAAGATGAAGAAGCAGAAATGTCCGTTTGAAGGTGTTTACGACCTCTTTGCCATTCGTGTGATTCTGGATTCTGAATATGAGAAAGAAAAGCAGGAATGCTGGCAAGTATATAGCATCGTGACGGATATGTACCAACCGAATCCTAACCGCTTGCGCGACTGGCTTTCCGTCCCTAAGAGCAACGGCTATGAGAGTCTGCACATCACGGTGATGGGTCCCCAAGGCAAGTGGGTAGAGGTACAGATACGTACAGAGCGCATGGATGCCATTGCCGAACGTGGTCTCGCTGCCCATTGGCGTTACAAAGGCATCAAACAAGAAACAGGATTGGACACGTGGTTGACCTCCGTGCGCGAAGCGCTTGAAACTGCCGATAGCAGCGATCTGGAGGTAATGGACCAGTTCAAGATGGATCTCTATGAGGATGAGGTTTTTGTCTTCACACCTAAAGGTGATCTCTACAAATTACCAAAGGGAGCCACAGTGCTCGACTTCGCCTTCCTGATTCATACCAAACTGGGATGCAGTTGCATAGGAGCCAAAGTAAACGGCAAGAATGTGCCTATCAAACAGGTATTGCATAGTGGCGACCAAGTGGAGATTATGACGCAGAGCACTCAGACGCCAAAACAGGGATGGCTGAATTATGTGGTGACTTCCAAGGCACGTGTGAAAATCAAGCAGGCACTCAAGGAAATGGCTGCACGACAGCATACATTGGCCAAAGAGGAACTGGAGCGCAAGATGAAGAACCGCAAGATAGAATGGGATGAAAGCATCATGATGCAGCTTATCAAGCGCATGGGCTATAAGATCATCACCGATTTCTATCAGAGCATTGCCAATGGGACGTTGGATGTCAACCAAATCATCGATCAATATGTAGAGCAGCAACGCAGAGTGCTGGAGCCAGAAGCTACGACACACAGTGCGGAGGAGTTTACTCTGCAAAATATGAAAGTGGATGCTGACAGTCAGCCTAGTGATGATGTGCTGGTGATTGACCAGAACGTGAAGGGACTGAAGTTCCAATTGGCCAAGTGCTGCAATCCCATCTATGGCGATGATATCTTTGGCTTTGTATCTGTATTGCATGGCATCAAGATACATCGCACCGACTGTCCCAATGCCAAGGATATGCACGAGCGTTATGGCTATCGCATTGTAAAGGCGAGATGGGCAGGTAAGTCGATGGGAAAGAACTACCCTATCAACCTCAAAGTGGTGGGGAATGATGACATTGGCATTCTGACGAATATCACCAGTGTCATCAACAAAGAGGAAGGCATTTTGCTGCGCAGTGTCAACATCGATGCACACGATGGCCTTTTCTCTGGTACTCTTACCGTTTTAGTAAGTGACACCAGTAAGTTGGACGCACTGATTAAGAAACTGCGTACTGTAAAGGGTGTGAAACAGGTTTCGAGAAACTGAAAGACAATTGAAAATTGAACATTGAGCATTGAACATTACGGCTTCGCCGTTTCCATCCGGATGGTTTCACACTGCATAGCTAATGCTCAATGTTCAATGCTCAATGTTCAATAAAAAAGAAATGAAGTACGATTATAAAAAACAACTGAGAAGCTTCAAGTACGCTTGGAAAGGCATTTGCGCCTGTGTAGGAAAGGAGCAGAACTTGGACTTTCATCTGCTGGTGATGGTACTGGTTATCATCGCAGGGTTTTACTTTGGCATCACCCGCATGGAATGGGTGGCAGTGATCTTGTGCTTTGGATTGGTGATTGGTGCAGAGCTGTTCAATAGTGCTGTGGAACGCCTCACCAACCTTGCCCATCCAGACTATAGCGAATTGGCAGGCAAGGTAAAGGACATCGCAGCAGGAGCCGTACTCGTCACTGCCATCGCGGCAGCAGCTGTAGGCTTGATTATTTTTGTGCCATATCTTTTGTGAGAACTATATTAAGGAAGAAGTAATTAAGACACGCCAACCACCATCCTTATCACTTCGCTCTACATACTTATTCTTAAGTAGTTGTTCTATCAGCTTTTGTGCAGCAGATTTATTGATGCCAGTCTCTTCTTGTATATCTGACAATGACACAGAAGGCCTCATAAACATTACATCCAAGATCTTTGCATAGTTTGGAGAGCGAAATTCTATACGTTGCCCATCATACCACCATATATTTTCATCATGTTCAGTAACAAATAGAACGTCATTATATATCTCTTGCGTCACCAGTCCTGTGAAATACTTCAGAAAAGGTTTGATATCTTTAAGCGAAGCATGAGCACCTTTCTGAGGAATAGGGCCTACATCCAAGTCTGCTTGATGCAGTGCCTCAAGATAATCATGCTTGAGGCGACTTCGCACTACAATCATCGGATAGTCGTGCCTTGAGAAAATATAGTTTACTAACAAACGAGCTATACGTCCATTGCCATCCTCGAAGGGGTGGATACGTATATAGCGGTAGTGAAAGAGGGCCGCCAATTCAACAGGCGTCAATTTACCTTTTTGTTCTTCCTCATTATACCAATCCACCAGATCGGTCATCAAGGCAGGCGTTTCTTCTGGTGAAGCATAATCAAAACGATCACCATAGCGGGTGATGACGCTATTAGGACGTGTCTTATACTGCCCAGCATGAATCACATAGCTAGTAGTCATTCCACCAGGCAGATTTCTATATACTGTATAGTCCTCTCGTAGCAAAGTCTTGTGCAGTTGACGAATGAAATTCTGAGTCAATGGCATCTCCTTAACAGCTGCCTGTTCCGTCATCATTTTCAGTCCCACATTGCTAGCTGTCATTTCTACCACATCACGCACATAGGCCTCCCCAACCACTTTTCCGAAAAGCAGCAACAATTCTGTTTGCCCATATGTCAGCGTATTACCTTCTATATGGTTACTATTATAGTTGAAATCAATAGTAAATCTACGACTCAATCTATATCGATCCCTTTCCGACAATGGCTGAATTTTCTGCCATGCCTCAATGGCCTTTTTTAATGTCAGATATTTCATACCCTAACTCTAATAATTAAAAATCTTGGCTAAATGGTGGTAAAATTACCACCTTTTCGGCAACAAATTTAGTGTTTCTTATCTTATCATGCAAGAAAAGAGAGGGGAAAATGTAAGAAAAAGAGCTGTCCACTGTCCACAACTGTCCACATTTTATTTGGCGATTTCTAATCTACCAAAATTGTTCTATTCTTTAGATTATATGCTTTAAGAGTCTAAGGAATTCTAAACGTAGAAATTTCAACTCCCTAGTTAGGAAAAAAAAACTCCCTCACTAGGAAAAAAAAATTTCCTAACACCCTTTAATAAAAAGTACCCCCCTCACAATTGTTCTATTCTTTAGATTCTTTCTTAGTCATTGTTCCGAGAATGTGGACAGTTGTGGACAGTGGACAATCGTTTTTCTTTGACAAATAGCATTCTAAATCAAAAAATGTTTATCTTTGCCTCATCAACCATAAAGCAAGCAATATGAAAAAAATTTTAGTCATTATTTCCTTGATAGTTTGTTGCCTCACAGCGAAGGCACAACTGGCAGAAAACAGCATCATGACTGTGAAAGAGTTGTTCGAACTGGCACAGAAGGACAACTTGGCTACTGTTCAACAAGCCGTAGAAGCTAAAGGGTATAAAAGCCGTGGAGGCAAATCTGTGATTTCCAAATGTTTTGCGAAAGACTGCACCTTGAACGGCTCTAATCAAGTCACAGCGATAAGTAATGTCAACACTGCCAGTACCGTGAACTACTCACCAGACGATGGTGGCATTTCTGTCACCGTATTTACTACAGAAAACCTCAATGAACTGCTTGAGCAAGTGAAAGAAGAGGGGTATGAAGAAACGGATGCTAGTGGAACCATGAAGACCTATCGCAAACAAGGTGCCCGTGGATTCTTCCATCTTATCACTTATAAAGTGGGTGATGAAAGCGGTTATGCGCTGATGTATAATCCGTAGAAGTTATATCAAAATATACATAAAAGGGATGCTCATTTTTTAAAGCATCCCTTTTTTATTGCTTTGTATTACAAGAAAAGCAAGCGGGGGCTTCACAGCTACCGCTTGCAAACGCATTATAATAACATCGTTGTTAGTGATGTTGTTTTATATCTTTTCAATTATTTTGCTCTCACAGTGAGCATTTATGCTCATAGCGGTGGGCATTTTTGCTCAGTGGTTTGGGCATTGTGAGCATAATGGTGGCCGTTCCTAGAAACGGACGATACTCATTTTACTCTACATCTCTACACCTTTTTGTTATATCTTCCAGAGAGACAACCGTTTATACAGGTGTAGGTGTGTAGGGTTATCTGCGTATCATAATTATACAGCCTCTTGTCCTTCTATGCCAAGTCTATAATCTGACTTGACAATTATGATGGATTGTGAGGAGTAAACTCTGAAGAATTCAAGGTTCTAGTACAATGAATATCATCATTATTATCACCTCTCCATATACGTACAGGAATTATCTCACCATCACGATCACCCTTAACTTGCATAAAACCATAAGGGAAGATATCATCAACACTGGTTCCTTTTGGAACAGTTACTGTATGTGCCTCCTGACAAGAATGATAATAATAAGTACCTGAAGTAAGCCATGTGTCATGATCACCTTGGTCGTTATTAGCCCATTGCCAGTTGCCCCAGAAGTTTTGACGCCATACTCCTGTCAATTGATTGTCTTGGGGATTATTATCAAGCCATACATTATAATGAGTATTGCCCCATCCGCCATCACACATAAAGTAATAGGTCACCTCAGTAGTTCCATCTCCACAAGGAGCACAGAACTCACTTGGCACAAACTCCTGAACATTAGTTAATGGTTTTCCCCATTGTTTCTTCATTGTTTCCATAATCAATGTTTTTTAGTTGTTATTTATTTTAATTTATTTCTTCTCTAAAAGTAAACCCATATTGGCATAGTCTTCTATGAGGCGATGCACCTCCACATCCATGACGTGTGTAGCATCCTCATACTCCGCATGAACGGCCTGCATGACCTCAGAGATGGCACGAGGTTCTGCAAACTGATGCCACACAAAGTGGCTGAACTCATTCTGTGAAATCATGCCATTGAAATGCTGTGCAAAGGTACCTGTGGGAATCAGCATCCACTCATCCCCTATCTCACGTGGGATGATGTCTGGATTCACCTGGAAGACACGGCTGTCTTCCGCGTGACGGCAGGCATGCCACGCCTGTGCGAGCTCCTGCTCTGGAAGCTCTGCCAAAGTACGTGCATCTATACCCTCTGCCAGTGGTACAATATGCGATACTGGTCTGCTGAAGACTTGCTTCATGACAAGACGTTACTAATGCGCGCCTACCGATTCCCTAAATAAGCTGAAATGTAATAAAAAAGAAAAGCGCAGGAATCGTGCCTGAAACACTGCTCCTACGTCCTACGAACTTACAAAAACAAGACTTTCTCAGAAAGTATGAAAAACCCTATCTATAAAGATAGGTATCTATCTGTAACTTACAGATACACATACCTATCCCTTCCGGGCATTCATAACCTTGCCTTGAACTTTGATTGAATTTGCGAGATCCTAGAACGTCAAGAACAAAAGGTCAAGTAAACGCCTTTCTGTCTATTTCAGTTTTACACATTATCTATAATATATAGAGCCTCATGTACAAACTTCGTGACAAAGATAAAGCATTTTTTATATAAAGAAAAATATTTTTTAGAAAAAATTGAAATTAATTATCGTTCTAGTCCCTCACTTTATGCTTTCGATAGTAACGAAAAGCGAATGGAAAGCAAATCACAGCAGCTCCCAAAACCATCGCTGCCATAGCATGGGTACACTCCATGCAGAGATAAACTGTAGATAGGCAGGCACCAAGTAAAATGCCTGTCATCACTCCCAGGAGGCAGGAACTGACAGACGTGGCACGCTGGCAATGCTCCGCGAGATTGACATACACCGTAATAACAGGACAAATAAGCAGAGCTAAAAAGAGTATGCTCAGCAATGGGAATAGAATCTGGCTACTGGCTACCCAAGGAAGATAGAGCCCTGGGATCAGACCTATAAAGAGCATAAGCAATGTAGGTAGACATGTGCGAGGCAAAAAGAATCGATCGAGTCCAAATGTGGACACACCAATAGGGGCACGAAATGCCACATAGACCGATTGCACCAATAAAGCACTGAGCATCAAGCAGGCTGCTGCTACATAAGGAAGCCATGCGTCACTGCCATATAAACCACCCATTGCTACACCCACCAATGCACCTGTGCAAAGAGCGTATGTCAAAACCTTATTGGCTAATGTACGTTGTTCAGAATTTACTATGTCAATGGAAATGGTGATTAGGGCACTGATAGCCATGCCATAGCAAGCCCCTCCTAAAAAACCTATAGCCAATAGGGTTGCAAAACTCTCTATCCACAGCATGCCTAAGAAGCAACACATCAAGCCCAACGTAGCCAATACGACCACATGCTTACGTCTGTAAGTATCTGCCAACCATGCATGTAGTGGTCCAACGGCCATCAAGCCAACTAATATAGTAAGGTAAAGTGGAGACACCTCATTCTGCGTCATTCCCATCTGCCACGATAAGAGCATGGGCAGTAAAGGAAGCTGCATAAACAGCCCTGCATGTAGGAGTAGAGCTGCCAAGCAAATACAACAAAAACTAGAGGAAGATATCTTATTTACCGAATGTTTCATTATCTAATCCCTATAAAAACGGCTGCAAAGGTACGGAATTTATTTCACTTGCAGCATCTTTTCATAGGAAAACTCGCAGAAGTCAGGTATGAGAACGTTTGCAAAAGGAGCCACCTCAGAAGCAGGAAAAGTGGTGGAAAGACCCACTACATGCGCTCCAGAAGCCTGTGCGGCACGAAGTCCGTTCAGGGAATCTTCAAAGACATAGGTTTCTTCTTTCGTCGCACCAAAAAGGTCCATTCCAAGCAAATAGCAATCGGGATCAGGTTTGGAACGGGTAAACATCTCAGCAGTGAGGATTCTATCGAACATGGTGCGCAAAGCTGGCTGGTAACGATAAGCGGCATCCATCTTCTGCTGATTACTGGAAGTCACCACTGCCGTCTTCACGTCATGGGCTTTCAAGTCCTCAAAAAAAGGCAGGAAGCCAGGGATATAGTCGTAGTGCATGGTCAGTTCGAAATCATTGAGACGCTGCACGATGGAAGGCACGTCCTCTGGCGGAAAGTTATTTCCAAGGATATGGTCTAAGGTCTGTCCCTTAATCTGCATGGCAAAGTCAGGATTACCAAAGTACTCCTCTCCTATCTGTCCCCAGAAGATAGCGTATTGCGTTTCGCTATCTACTACCACGCCGTCGAAATCGAATAATGCTAAGACCATCTCAATTTAATAATTGCAAAATCACCACATCTTTATACTCCCCTTCTACGCGCCACCACGCTTTCAGAATTCCGCACTGTTCAAAACCACAATGCTTGAAGAGGGCAAGGCTTTCAGCATTGTCCACAGCGACATGGGCATTGAGTTGCTTAAGGCGAAGGAAGCGGAAAGCATAATCCACGAAAAGTGTGATGGCTTCATGGGCATATCCCTTCCCTCTAAACGGCTCACGAATGGCGATGCCCATCTCTCCGCGACGATGGGAAATAGAAAAATCGGTGAGGTCGATGGTTCCCACGACCTCACCGTCTGTAAGTCTGACGATCATCAGCCTCAACTGACGATCAGCGAAAATGTCACTTTGCGACTGTGCGATATACTCACTCAATACATGTCGGGAATAAGGAACGGTGAAATTGCTCACATCCCAGGAAGCAGGATCGTTTTCCATCTCATATAGAATGTCCACATCCTGTGGTTCCAAGGCGCGAAGCCTCACCTGTTCGCCTACAAAAAAAACCTTATGCATAGAATATCATAGACAATAAGTAGCAAACAATGGTTGAGGTAATCACACACACCAAACCTGGCATCATGAAACTATGGTTAAGCAGATACTTACCAATGATCGTGGTACCAGAACGGTCGAAGTTCACAGTAGCAATATCTGATGGATAGTTAGGAATGAAGAAGTAGCCATACACACTAGGAAGTACGCCTAGCAACACCCATCCAGGAATACCTAAAGAGTAAGCCAAAGGCAACATAGCCACCACTACAGCACCTTGAGAGTTGATCAGCACAGACACAGCAAAGAACACCAAAGCGATGGACCATTTATACTGTTCCACGATGCCTCCCAAAGCACTCTGCATTTCCGACATATAATTGGCAAAATACGTATCAGCCATCCAGGCAATGCCATAGATAGCAACCACTGCCACCATACCACTTTGCCATACGGCACCTGCCACAGCTTTCTTTGGTGAGGCCTTGCAGAATATAATCATCAAAGCAGCCGCACTGATCATCACGATCTGAATCACAAGATTCATCTTCAAGGCTTCAGTCGTACCATCTGCCTTTGGATAGTGAGGAAGCAGATTCTGGAAGATAGCAAAGAATACGATAACGCACAGCGCACCAAGGAAAATATAAACCGCACGCTTGCTTTCCTTTGTAATCAGCTTGTCGAGTGTAGTAGCAGAATTGCCATACATATACTGATAAGTCTCAGGATTCTGCAGACGCTTTTGGAAATCCATATCCTTATCGAGGTCGAGACCACGCTTATAAGAGCAAGCAGCTGCAGTCAACAAACCGATGACACAAGAAGGAATAGTGAGCATCAGTACTTGAGGAATACTTACCTCAAAGCCATTGGCAGCAGAGATGGTCGTAAATGCCACTACAGCAGCTGCAATAGGCGAACAAGTAATACCTACCTGCGAAGCAATAGAAGCCACACCGCAAGGACGTTCAGGACGAATGCCTTTCTTCAAAGCGATATCACAGATAATAGGCATCAAGGTATAAACCACATGACCAGTACCAACTAAGACAGTGAGGAAGAAAGTACAGAGAGGTGCATAGAAAGTAATGCGATCTGGATGCTTACGCAGCATACGCTCTGCAATCTGAATCAACCAATCCATACCGCCAGAAGCCTGCATAATGCCTGCACAGGTCACTGCTGCAATAATAATGTAAATCACATCGGTAGGAGGGGTTCCTGGTTTTAACTGGAAACCAAAAACGAGGATGGCTAAGCCAATGCCTGAAATGGCTCCAAGCGCCAAGCTTCCATAACGGGAGCCAACGTAAAGTGCCAATAATACTATCAGCAACTGAATGATCATTAACATAGTAATAGTAAGATTTAAAGTTATTATTTTGGTGTAAAGTTAAACAATGTTCGGAAAAGCGTCAAAGTTTTTAGTGAAAAATTTCGAATATTAGCGCAAAAACCATATCTTCGTGACAGAATTGTAACCTTAATCTCATAATGAAGAAGTACCACCTGCTTATAGTTCTCCTCTTATGGCTTATGCCTGTTAATGCGCAAGAAGCCAAGAGTAAGTTCAGTTTTTATGGTAGTGTGCGTAATGACTTCTACTATCAGAACCGACAAGCTCAGGAGTCATCCGAAGGCTTTATGATGCTGTTTCCAAAAGATTATCAATACGATGCAACTGGACGTGACTTGAATCGCAACAGCAAAGCCAACCTATTCAACATGCATACTCACCTGGGGATGGAGGTTACGGGTCCTACTCTTGGAAAAGTGGCTACCAGTGGCACGGTGGTTGTGGATTTCCGTGGATCGCTGAATGGTGGAGGTGCCATGCTCCGACTTCGTAATGCCGTCATGCGCTTTAGATGGGGAAACAATTGGTTCTCCATGGGATTGTTGGGACACGATTTCGGCCATTCTCTTTATACAGAAACGGTAAGCCTAAATGTGGGAGCACCCTATCAGCCCACAGGACGTGTGCCACAAATAAAGTATCAGTATGAAAGCCCCTATCTAAAGATGGGTGCAGCCCTAATGTGGCAGGCCCAAATGGGATCTGTAGGTCCTAACGGAAAGAGCAGAGAATATCTACGGAATAGTGGTATCCCTGAAATGGCTGTAAAAGCAGAGGTACGTAATCCAGAAGGTTCATTATTAGGCACTGTGATACACTTTGCCTCCATCAAACCACGCTTGGAATCTGACGAGGGATTTAAAGTCAATGAACGGGTGAATGGACTGACTCTTCAGCTTTACGGACGCTATCAGAAAGGGCTATTTACCATCGCAGGAAAAACCATGCTCAACCAGAACTACACACAATCCAATACCTTGGGCGGTTATGGGGTAACAGAGAAAAATCCCATGACTGGTGAGCAGAAATACGCCCCTCTGCGTTATTCTCAAAGTTGGGTAAATATCATGTATGGCAGAAAATGGCGCGGTGGTGTCTTTGGAGGACTGATTAAGAACTTTGGCGCTAGTAAGGAGGTGAGCGGACTAATAGGTACAGGGACAAATATAGATCGTATGTACACCATCTCCCTGATGATGAATTACAATATTCCCAACTGGCGTTTTGGTATCGAATATAGTCTCACGCAGGCTTTTTATGGTACTAATGATGCTAAAGGCCGTGTAAGGGACACGCATAGCATAACGAATCATCGACCGTATGCGACCGTGATGTACTCTTTTTAAATTGAGCATTGAACTTTGAGCATTGAGCATTGAACATTGAACATTGAGCATTAAAATAATAAATAATATTATGTGTAAGAGATTTGTACTCATATTATTGACAGCGATATCCGCATTGCCGCTTATGGCGCAGAAAGAAAACTTTGGCTATAAGTTTTATGGACAGGTACGTAATGACTTCTATTTCAACAGCCGTCAGAACAACGAGAGTGTAGATGGCGCCCTACTCTCCTATCCTAAAGCAAAGAGTCTTGATCCTAACGGTGAAGATATCAATGCTGTGAGCAACCTTAACATGTACAACATGCATACCCGCTTGGGCGTGGATGTGACAGGACCAGCTTTGGGAAAGTGGAAAACTGCTGCCAAAATAGAATTTGACTTTCGTGGCAACAGTACTACATTGGGTATCGTTCGTATGCGTCATGCTTATTTCCAACTAACCAACGAAGGTTCGTCTTTCATAGTGGGACAAACGTGGCATCCGTTGAACAACACGGTATCTACGGAACTGATGAATCTGAACGTAGGTGCTCCCTACCAGCCACTGGGACGTGTACCTCAGATTCACTACCAATACCAAGACCAGGCGTTCAAGTTTCGAGCTGCAGCCATTTGGCAGTCGATGGTGGCTTCCATGGGACCAGGCAACACACGCAGCCGTGAATACCTGCGTAACAGCAAGATTCCAGAATTGTTTGCCAGTCTCGACGTTCACGATGCTAACTCTACCCTTGGTGTAGCTATCCATTTCATGTCGATGGTACCTCGTCTCAAGAGTGATGAAGGTTACAAAGTAGATGAACGAGTGAATGGCATTACATTGGAGGCACATGGACGTTATAAAAAAGATTTGCTAACTATCAGTGCCAAGTCTTTCCTAAACCAAAACATGAATCAGCTAAATACTTTGGGAGGTTATGGAGTATCCAGCACTGATCCACGTACAGGAAAGAAAGAATATGCTCCTCTTCGTATTTCACACAGTTGGCTGAACATCATGTATGGCGGCAAATGGCGTGGAGGTGTATTCTTCGGGTATCTGAAGAACCTTGGTGCTACGAAGAATGTATCAGAGCTTGTGGGCAATGGAACGAATGTGGATCAGCTTGCCACAGCAAGTGCAGAAATCACATACAATCTCCCTGGATGGAAGTTCGGTTTGGAATACAACTACTCCACTGCATGGTATGGCACCCCTGATGCTAAAGCTCGCGTAAAGGATACCTACGATGTGACCAACCACCGACTATTGTTTGCAGCATTGTTCCAATTCTGATTTGTTTCAATACTCTAATAAATTCCCTCGCTTCTGGCGGGGGATTTGTTTTTGGGAATAGTATAACTTGTGTTAATCTGACAGGTTAAGTTGTCTATTAAAAAAGAAAGTTCTAATTTTGCACTTGAATTGGAAACGTAAAACAGGTATTTAGTTTCCAAAGGATAACAACATAAATGAATCATGAGATTATGAAACGATTCACAAGTTTTATACTATTGATATTATTTCTCGCAACGGCGCAAGCTCAGGTTCTAAGTCTGGACAGTGCTCGGGCATTGGCATTAAGAAACAATAAAGAACTTGCCATCAGCCGACTAAAACAGGATGTGGCGAAATATAATCGACAGTCGGCACGTACCAACTACCTTCCTAAAGTAGAAGCAATTGGCGGCTATCTCTATACCAATAAAGAATTATCGTTGCTGAGCACTGCACAGAAAGATGCCTTAGGCAACCTTGGAACCATTGCAGGCCAATCACTGATGGAGAGCCTTCCCAGTGCCGTAACAACCATGGTACAAACAGGACTTATCTCTATGCAGCAAGCGCAGGCTCTCAACCAGATTGCCGCACAAGCCGGTCCTGCATTCCAACAAGCTTTGAATGGCGTGGGACAAAGTCTGGCAGATGCTTTCCGTACCGATACCCGTCACATGTGGGGAGGTTCCATCATGGTGACACAACCCATCTTCATGGGGGGGAAAATCGTGGCTTACAACAAGATCACTGATGCTGCGGAACGTTTGGCATCTAGTGCCACTGAAGCAGAAGAGCAAAATACCATCTACAATACCGACCAAGCATACTGGCTGGTTGTTTCACTGAAACATAAGCAACGATTGGCTCAAGCCTTCTATGATTTAGTTAAGAAACTGGATGATGATGTGCAGAAAATGATTGAAGAAGGAGTAGCTACCCGTGCAGACGGATTAAGTGTCAGTGTGAAAGTGAATGAGGCAGAGATGGCACTTTTGCAGGTTGAAGATGGACTTACATTGGCAAAGATGGCATTATGTCAGCAATGCGGACTTCCGCTCGATGGAACGCTGATTCTGGCAGACGAAGACCGTGAAGAGATTATCAGCATGACGACGAGCGCTGTTGCCGATGAAAACACAGCCCTTCAAAACCGTCCAGAACTGAAGATGTTGGAAGAAGCCATCGAAATGAACAGACAGAACATCCGTGTCACACGTGCCGACTTTCTACCTACCCTCGCTTTGATGGGAGGTTATACGGCTACAAATCCTAGTGTATTCAATGGATTCCAGAAGAAGCTTAATGGGGTGTGGAATGTGGGCGTAGTCTTGAAAGTTCCTGTATGGAACTGGCTTGAAGGACTTTACAAAGTTCGCTCTGCACGCACCAACACACAGATGGCTCGCTATCAGTTGGAAGATGCGAAAGAGAAAATTCGTCTGCAAGTTAGCCAAAGCAGTTTCCAAGTAAGCGAAGCAGGCAAACGATTGGAGATGGCGCGGAAAAACATCAGTCATGCTGAAGAGAATCTTCGCAGTGCCAACATTGGTTTCAAGGAAGGAGTGATTCCTACCAGTGACGTACTGGCCGCACAGACGGCATGGATGCAGGCGCAAAGCCAGAAGATCGATGCAGAAATCAATGCTAAACTCAGCGAAGTGAATCTTCAGAAAGTTTTGGGAACGTTAAACATTGAACATTGAACATTGAACATTAAACATTAATCATTAAACATTATTATAATGTCAGCAAAATCGCAACACACCAATATTCTGCTTGCCGTTTTCGGCTTGATAGCAGTGGCAGCTACAGTAGCAGGTATCGGATTCCTGGCACTTGGTCGTGCTCCTGAGATTATTCAGGGACAAGTGGAAGTTACAGAGTATAGGGTTTCAAGCAAGGTCCCTGGCCGTATCCTTGAAATCAGGGTAAAAGAAGGAGATAGAGTACATAAGGGTGATACACTCGCTATTCTGGAGGCTCCAGACATTCTTGCCAAGCAGCAACAAGCCGAAGCTGTGGAAAGTGCCGCATCTGCCCTCAATGACCAAGCGCGTAATGGTGCCCGTCAGGAGCAGATACAAGGCGCTTACCAACTTTGGCAACAAGCCAAAGCAGGCCTTGAGATTGCAGAAAAAAGTTATAACCGTGTAAAGCGTCTCTTCGACGAAGGTGTAGTCAGTGCCCAGAAAGCAGACGAAGCCTTGGCTCAATACAAAGCACTCCAAGCACAGGAAGAAGCAGCCAAGAGTCAGTATGAGATGGCTGTAAATGGTGCCCGCCAAGAAGAGATACGTGCTGCTCAAGCCCAACTTAACCAAGCCAGAGGTGTAGTGAGCGAAGTCAATTCCTATATTGACGAAACAGTTCAATTAGCCCAGATGGACGGAGAAGTCAGCGAGATTTATCCAAAGTTGGGAGAATTGGTTGGTACAGGCTCTCCTATCATGACGATTGCCATTACAGAAGATATGTGGGGCACCTTCAACGTGCGCGAAGACTTACTGAAAGGTATCAAAGTGGGCGACACCTTCAAAGCTTATGTACCTGCATTCGACCAAGAGATTGAAATGAAAGTTTACTATATGAAAGACGAGGGCAGCTATGCCGTCTGGAAAGCCACTAAGGCCAATGGACAGTATGACCTTAAGACCTTTGAGGTTCGCGCACGCCCAACTGCTTCATTTGATGGATTGAAAGCAGGTATGTCATTGATAGTAAAAGAGTGACAATGAGTATTCTGAGCAAAATAGCAAGGATAACGCTACGTGAATTTAGAATTCATGGGAAGAATCACATCTACATTTTCTGTACGGTGATCTTTCCTCTGTTCTTGATCTTCTTCTTCACCAACTTCCTAGGACAAGGATTGCCAACCAATATGCCTGCTGGCATAGTGGACATGGACAATACTTCCACTACGCGAAGGCTTATCCGCATGCTGGATTCTTACCAAAGCTCAGAAGTCGTGGCACACTATCCTACGGTGAATGAAGCCCGACAAGCCATGCAAAGAGGGGATATTTATGCTTTCTTCTATTTCCCCAAGGGAACGACTGAAGAACTGTTGGCATCCCGTCAGCCAAAGATATCATTCTATTATAACAACTCTTTCCTTTTGGCAGGTTCTTTAATGTACAAGGATATGCGTGTGGTAGCTACTCGTGCTGCTGCAGGTGTAGGACTGGCAAAGATGCAAGCACAAGGTTATACAGAAGACCAGATTATGGCTTTCTTACAGCCTATAGTGGTGGATACTCATCCTACCATAAATCCGTACTTGAACTATAATTTCTATTTGAGCACCACCATCATTCCTGGTTGCTTGATGCTCTTCATCTTCCTGATTACCGCCTATTCCATTGGTACTGAACTGAAATTTGGCAAATCCAAAGAATGGATGGCGATGGCCGATAATAACATCCACATTGCCATGTTGGGCAAATTATTACCACAGTTCGTTGTACACCTTATTATAGTATTGATCTATTTGGTATATACTTTTGAGATACTCCAATTCCCTCATGCCTGCAGCTTCTGGCAGTTGATTCCATACGGCATACTGCTGGTTGCCGTCTCTCAGGCCTTTGGTGTCTTTGTCTTCGGATTGATGCCTTCACTTCGCATGTCGATGAGTATCTGCGCCCTATGGGCCATGCTGAGTTTCACCATCTCTGGATTCGCTTTTCCGTTGGATGCAATGGATCCTCAAATTCAGGCGCTCTCTTGGCTCTTCCCTCTGAGAAGTTTCTTCATGATTTATCAGATGACACTCTTCAATGGCTATCCTACTTCTTATGCATGGATATACTATGTAGTGCTGATGATATTCCTCGCGTTGCCATTTTTCGTATTGCCTAATATCAAGAAGGCCATGCTGAAGTTTGTCTATATCCCATAATAGTAACGACCATGATAGATAGAGAAAGTTTAATTGGCCGCATCAAGGAAGGATTCCACGACATGCTTTACATCTGGTCGTATGAGATGAAGCAGGTCTTCAAGGACGAGGGTGTACTGATTTTCTTTATTCTCGTACCCCTACTCTATCCATTGCTCTATTCTTGGGCTTACAATAACGAAGTGGTACAAGATGCTCCTGTTGTGGCAGTCGATCAGTCTCACAGTTCATTAAGCCGTGATTTCCTGCGTCGCTGTGACGGTACTCAAGGCGTCAAGATCGTAGCATACGCTGCAGACATGGAAGAAGCGAAGGAAGTGATGCGCCAACAAGGTGCCCGTGGTATCATCTATATTCCAAGCGAATTCTCTGACCAACTGAATCGAATGGAACAAACGCATGTCAGCATCTACACAGACATGAGTGGCATTCTGTACTACAAACAGATTTTGATTACTACCACAAATATCTCGCTCGATCTGGGTGCCGATTTACAACTAATGAAACTAGGCAATTATACCACCCGTGAAGATGAGATCAGTACAGCTCCTCTTCAGTATGAAGACATACCTATGTTCAATCCTGCAGGAGGATATGGCAGTTTCCTACTACCTGCCGTCTTGGCTTTGATTCTCCAGCAAACATTGATACTGGGCATTGGTCTGTCTGCTGGAACGGCACGCGAAGAGAACAAACATGAAGCCTTAATTCCTATCAGCAGACATTACAATGGCATTTTCCGTATTGTTTTCGGAAAATCCATTTGCTATTTCATGATATATGCTGTCATTGGATCATACATTACGATGGTGATACCCCTGCTGTTTCATTTCCCTCAATTATTGCATCTGAAAGATTTAGTTGCCATCATGATCCCTTATCTTTTGGCATGTATTTTCTTCGGCATGACCCTATCAGCCATGGTACGTTATCGTGAGAATGTCATTCTGCTCATTGTCTTTACTTCCCTGCCCCTACTCTTCCTTAGTGGCATTTCTTGGCCTGGGAGTGCCATACACGGAGCATGGAAAGGCATCTCCTACCTTTTCCCCTCTACATTTGGAGTTAATGCCTATGTAAAGATGAACAACATGGGAGCATTGCTAAACGATGTCCATTTTGAATACAGAGCACTCTGGCTTCAGACTGGCGCCTACTTCTTCACAGCATGTGCCGTTTACCGCCATCAAATCATTCTTTCTCATAAGCGTCATCTTGAGCGTAAGTATCAGGAAGAACAGAGAGACCAACTATCTGAATACACTACTGCCAAGGTCGCCGAGTGAAAAAGTTGGGCTTTCATGAAAAATAATTGCGCAAATATTTAAGATTTGTGAAAACATTTCGTATCTTTGCAGCCTGTTTGGACGTGAACAGGTCGGAGAAATAAAGATTAAGTAAAATTTTAAATCATTTTCAATGAGTTTACTTTCTGACAAACTAGGTAAATATGACTTGCCCCAACAATACATCGCTAAAGGGGTTTATCCATATTTCCGTGTTATCAATAGTCACCAAGACACAGAGGTCATGATAGAAGGCAAGAAGATCCTGATGTTTGGATCCAATGCTTACATGGGCCTTACCTATGATCAGCGAATCATCAATGCTGCTATAGAAGCTACTAAAATATATGGTACGGGATGCGCTGGCTCTCGTTTCTTAAACGGCACACTGGATATTCATGTGCAATTGGAAAAGGAACTTGCCGCTTTCGTTGGAAAGGAAGATGCCTTGTGCTTCTCCACAGGCTTCACCGTAAACGAAGGTGTGATTCCTGCCATGTTGGGTAGAGGCGACTATGTCATCTGCGATGACAGAGACCATGCTTCTATCGTTGATGGTCGCCGCCTTTCATTCGCTACACAGTTGAAGTATAAACACAATGACATGGAGTCCCTGGAGAAGGAGCTTCAGAAGTGTGATCCTAATGCCATCAAGCTGATCGTAGTGGACGGTGTGTTCTCTATGGAGGGCGACCTTTGCAACCTGCCTGAAATTGTGAAGCTCAAGAAGAAATACAATGCTGCCATCTATGTGGATGAGGCACATGGTCTTGGAGTATTCGGCAAAGACGGACGTGGTGTTTGTGATCACTTTGGTTTGACTGATGAAGTGGACCTCATTATGGGTACCTTCAGCAAATCATTGGCATCCCTCGGTGGTTTCATTGCTGCCGATAAGAAGATCATCAACTTCCTGCGTCATCATTCACGCTCATACATCTTCCAAGCCAGCATGACACCTGCTGCCACTGCTGCTACATTGGAAGCTCTACATATTATCCAGAACTCTCCTGAACGCATCAAGAATCTTTGGGAAATAACCAACTATGCATTGAAGAAATTCCGTGATGCTGGTTTTGAGATTGGAGCTACAGAATCTCCTATCATCCCATTGTATGTACGCGACGAAGAAAAGACCTTCGTGGTGACTAAGATGGCGTTTGATGAGGGAATCTTCATTAACCCTGTGATTCCTCCAGCATGCGCACCACAAGATACGTTGGTTCGTTTTGCGTTGATGGCTACTCATACCAAAGAGCAGGTAGATATCGCTGTTGAGAAGCTTTCGAAATGCTTCAAGACTTTGGGACTGCTTAAATAGTTTAGGGTTTAGGGTTTAGAGTTTAGAGCTAAGAGATTAGGAAAAATATAGATAAAGTTTTTTCATGGTTATTATAGGTTTAACAGAGGCTTCGCCGAGATGGCGCGGCCTTTGTTTTTATTGTAAGCTCTTGTTTACCTGATCAATGTAATTTAATATCTCCTCTTTTCCTGTACCCTTTTCTGAAGATGATAGGAAATAAGGAGGCAGTTCTTCCCAACTCTCCCGCAGCACGTTGAGAACCGTTTCCACATTTTCATTCACCTTAGCCTTACTCAATTTATCTACTTTCGTAAAGATGATGCCAAATGGAACCCCGTTCTCTCCCAACCATGTAATAAACTCCATATCTATCTTTTGTGGAGACAAGCGACTGTCTATCAACACGAATAAACTTGTCAGCTGTTCACGCCCTAATATATAGTTGCGTATGATATCTGAGATTTTCCCCTGTGTTTTCTGATTACGCTTCGCATAACCATAACCAGGCAAATCCACCAAATACCATTTTTTGTCAATGATAAAATGATTGATCAGCAACGTCTTTCCAGGTGTGGATGAAGTCATGGCCAATCCCTTATGACCTGTAAGCATATTGATGAGACTGGACTTCCCCACATTAGAACGTCCTATAAAAGCATACTCAGGCAATCCGTCCTGTGGACACTTATTCACATCGGTATTACTGATTACAAATTCCGAACTATTAATTTTCATTAGGAAGGTATTTTTTAAGTTCATACAACAATCTCTCTCTCACTTCTTCAAAGGACACCTCTCTGCCAAGTTCCTTTTGCAGGGAAGTCACCCCTTTGTCCACAAAGCCACACGGATTGATATAACTGAAATATCTTAAATCCGTATTTACATTGAGCGCCAAACCATGCATCGTACAATAGTGACTACTTCTTACCCCTATCGCACAAATTTTCCGAGCCTTTGGTCCGTCACCGTCCAACCACACACCTGTAGCCTTCTCCACTCTGCCAGCAGGAATGCCGTAAGAAGCACACACAGAGATCACTGCCTCTTCCAATAAGTGAACATACCCCTTCAGACCCAATCCGTAGTTCTCCAGATCCAAAATAGGATAGCAGACCAACTGTCCTGGTCCATGGTAAGTCACATCTCCTCCACGATCTATGTGGTAATAGGTGGCTCCTATACGCTGAAGCTGTTGTTCACTCATCAGCATATTCTGCTCCTTACCACTTCTCCCGATGGTATATACATGAGGATGTTGGCAGGTGATAATCCGTCCATCTGTGGACTTACCCTGCTTTTTGGCCTCTACCAATGCCTCGAAAAGCACTGTCTGTCGCTTCCATGCTTCAGCATAAGGCACCAATCCCCAATCTTCTTCAATTAATAGTGGCATAAGCTACTTGTATAAATCTCTACAAAAATACAAATATTTTTACTAAAACGCATCATTTCTTCATTTAGAAGTCTTATCTTTGTAAAGGTAGAATTAATTTGCATACGACAATAATATTTATGCGTTTCCAGATACTATTTTTACATACAATAGCCCTGGTGCTGGCATGTCTTCTGAATGCCTCATGCAGTCCTCATTCTCTTGATGTCGGAGGGATAGAAACTACTGAGATTAACATAGATCAAACTACGCATTTATTTCAGGATGAGCAGAAACCCGCTGCTCATGAGGAGATTCGTTTCACCTATATCACAGATGTGAGGGATGAACGGATGAGGGATTCCCTCAACCGCATCTTCGTGGAGAAGACCTTCGGAGAGAAATACCGTCAGATACCAGCAGAGGAAGCACCTGCCAAGTATGCAGACGACTATGCGAAAACCTATCGCAACGATTTGGAGAGTTCGTACCTTGAGGATGAGAAAAACACTGATAGCGATGTCATTACCTCCTGGTATAGCTACGAAGAGAGCATCCAGAGCGCCGTAGAACGCTATCAGAAGAACACCCTGCTTGTTTATAGGGTGAATATGTATGCCTATACGGGAGGCGTTCATGGCATGCATGGCACTTTCTACACCAATATCGATTTGCACAACTTACGTATCATCACACTGAGTGATCTGTTCAAATCTGGATATGAAGAGCCTCTGACCAACTTGATTTGTGAACAGCTGATGAAAGACATTGAGGTTGAAAGCTTAGAAGAACTGGAAGATCAAGGGTTTGGTCCTATAGATGAGATAAAACCTACGGAGAACTTTGTCATCTATGCAGATAGCATTGAGTTTCTATACAACGTCTATGAGATCGCCCCTTATGCCTATGGAGCCATCAGCGTAGTCATACCATACGAAACCTTGAGACCGTTGCTGAATACGGATTATCTAATCGTAAAGAGACAGCTATGAATGCTTTAATCGCCAAATATTTCCTCAATCTGACGGATGTGCAGCAAACACAGTTTGATGCGCTGGATGCACTCTATACCGACTGGAATGCCAAAATCAATGTCATTTCCCGAAAAGACATTCAGAACTTATACGAGCATCACGTGCTGCATTCTCTTGGCATCGCCAAGATCATCACCTTTACGCCCAATACAGAAGTGATGGATTTAGGGACTGGTGGTGGTTTCCCTGGCATCCCACTTGCCATTATGTTTCCGGAAGTAAAGTTTCATCTGGTAGACAGTATCGGAAAGAAGGTGCGCGTGGCTGCCGATATTGCCTCCCAATTAGGACTAAAGAATGTAACCACTGCCCATAGCCGCGCTGAAGATGAAAAGCATCTGTTCGATTTTGTAGTTAGTCGTGCAGTAATGCCTTTAAGCGGACTTATCAGGATCTGTCGTAAGAATATCAAGCGCAGTCAGCAGAATCCCCTGCCCAACGGTTTGATTTGTCTGAAGGGAGGAGAATTGGAAGAAGAGTCGCATCTTTTCAAGCATACCACTACCATCTGGAATCTGAGCGATTTCTTCAGTGAAGAATTTTTCGAGACCAAAAAGGTGGTGCATGTGGGACTTTAATAACATTGAACATTGAATAAAAATATAACAATATATGAAGATAAAGCGTTTTGAATTCAATATGTTTCCTGTAAATACTTACGTATTATGGGATGAAACAAATGAAGCGGTCATCATAGACCCTGGATGCTATTACCAAGAAGAGAGAATAGCTTTGAAGGAGTTTATCGAAGAACAAAACCTACAAGTGAAACATTTGCTGAATACACATCTGCACATTGACCATATCTGCGGAAATCCTTTTGTAGAGAAAACGTGGAACTTGAAATCAGAGGCCAATGAACTTGATGAGTTTTGGGTAGAAGAAGCCCCGAAACAGAGTCGTATGTTCGGACTTTCCTTACCAGAGACACCAGCCTTGCCTGCTGTTCATCTGCACGATGGCGACTTTGTTACTTTCGGAAATACCAAGCTGGAAGTCATCCATATTCCTGGTCACTCCCCTGGAAGTATCGTTTTCTATTGCCATGAAGCCCATTGTATGTTCTCTGGTGATGTACTGTTCCAAGGAAGCATAGGCAGAGCCGACCTTGCTGGAGGTAATTTCGATACCTTGATAGACGGTATTTGCAGCAAACTGTTCATTCTGCCCAATGAGACTGTGGTATATCCAGGACATGGAGCTCCTACGACCATTGGCAACGAGAAAGAAGAAAACCCCTTTTTTAGAAGATAAGGGATGAGGTATTGAGCATTGAGCATTGAACATTAAATAAATAATAAACAATATACATAAGATTTATTCTATGAAAAACGATTTATTACCTATGCGCCACATCGGTATCACTCCTGCAGAGGAAGCAAAGATGCTGAAGCAGATTGGCGTAAAAAGCCTTGACGAACTCATTGAGAAAACCATTCCAGCGAATATCAGACTTCAGAAACTGCTGGATTTACCAGAGGCCATGACTGAGTATCAATTCACGCAGCATATCGCTGCATTAGCTGCGAAGAACAAGCTCTTCACCAGCTATATTGGTCAGGGATGGTACGGTACCATTACTCCTGCCGTGATTCAGCGCAATGTCTTTGAGAATCCTGTATGGTACACCTCATATACCCCTTATCAGACTGAAGTTTCCCAAGGTCGATTAGAGGCATTGATGAACTTCCAGACTGCTGTGACCGACCTCACTGGCATGCCTTTGGCCAACTGTTCCTTGCTCGACGAAGCCACGGCTGCAGCTGAAGCGGTGAATATGATGCATGCCCTGCGCACGCGTGACCAGCAGAAGAGTGGTGCTGCTACCGTGCTGGTAGATAAGCATATCTTCGCGCCTACCCTCGCTGTGATGCAGACCCGTGCCGTACCTCAGGGCATCCACCTCTCTGTGGGCAACTGGAAAGAGTTTGAATTTACTCCTGACGTGTTTGCCATCGTCATTCAATACCCCAATGCCAACGGACAGGTAGAAGACTACCGCGAGTTAGTTGAGAAAGCCCATGCTGCAGGCGTAAAGGTAGCTGTAGCGACTGATATTCTGAGCCTTGCCCTGCTCACCCCTCCAGGAGAATGGGGAGCTGACATTGTCTTTGGCAGCACTCAGCGACTGGGTACCCCACTCTTCTATGGCGGTCCTTCGGCTGCCTACTTTGCTACCCGTGAAGAGTATAAGCGCAACATGCCTGGACGCATCATAGGTTGGTCGCTCGACAAGTACGGTAAGCGTTGCTTCCGCATGGCACTGCAGACGCGCGAGCAGCACATCAAGCGTGAGAAAGCCACTTCCAATATCTGTACCTCACAGGCCTTGCTTGCCAGCATGGCAGGTTTCTATGCCGTTTGGCACGGTGAAGAAGGCATTCGCACCATCGCAGAGCGCATTCATAGCATCGCTGTCTTCCTGGACAATGCACTGACTTCTTTAGGTTATCGTCAGCAGAACACAGCCTACTTCGACACTCTTTGCATCCAGCTTCCTGCAGGCGTAAGCATTAAGCAGGTAGAAACCATCGCACTGAGTAAGGAAGTGAACCTGCACTATCTGGACGATGGTCGTGTAGGTATCAGCATCGATGAGACCACTGATATTGAAGCTGTCAACACCTTGTTGAAGATATTCTCCACTGCTTCAGAACACCGCTGTGAGACCATCACAGACATTGAGCCTATGGTAAATCTGCCAGAAGCTCTGAAGCGTACCAGTCACTACCTCACCCATGAGGTCTTCCAGCGTTATCACAGTGAGATGGAAATGATGCGCTACATCAAGAAGTTGGATAGGAAAGACATCTCCCTCACCCACTCCATGATTTCTCTAGGTTCCTGCACCATGAAGATGAACCCTGCCTCCGAGATGCTCCCGCTCTCTCTGCCAGGTTTCATGGGCATCCATCCATTGGTTCCTGCCGATCAAGCTGCTGGCTATCGCGAATTGATTGATAATCTGTGCGAGGAGCTGAAGGTCATCACTGGCTTCGATGGTGTGACCTTGCAACCCAACTCTGGTGCTGCTGGTGAATATACAGGCCTGCGCGTAATTCGTGCCTACTTGGAGCATATCGGTGAGGGCAGTCGTAACATCGTGCTGATACCTGCCTCTGCTCATGGTACCAACCCTGCCTCTGCTGTTCAGGCAGGCTTCACGCCTGTCACCGTTGCTTGCGATGCATTGGGAAATATCGACTTGAACGATCTGCGCCAGAAGGCAGAAGACAATAAGGAGCAGTTAGCTGCCTTGATGATCACCTACCCATCTACCCACGGCATCTTCGAGACCGAGGTTGTGGAAATCTGCAACATCATCCATGCCAATGGCGGACAAGTTTATATGGATGGTGCCAACATGAACGCACAGGTGGGCCTTACCAATCCTGGCACTATTGGCGCTGACATCTGTCACTTGAATCTGCACAAGACCTTCTCATCACCTCATGGTGGTGGCGGTCCTGGTGTGGGTCCTGTATGCGCCAAGAGCCATTTGGTACCCTTCCTGCCTGGACATACCCTCTTCGACGATGCGACGAATCAAGTATCTGCGGCGCCATTCGGCAGTGCAGGCATCCTGCCTATCGCCTATGGCTACATCCGCATGATGGGAACAGAAGGCTTGACACGTGCCACGAAGATTGCTATCCTGAATGCCAACTATCTGGCAGCCAAGTTGCAAAATACCTATGGCATTGTCTATCGTGGAGCTCAGGGTTTCGTGGGACACGAGATGATTCTGGAATGTCGCACACTGCATCAGGTAGCGGGTGTCAGTGAATTGGACATCGCCAAGCGCCTGATGGACTATGGTTACCATGCTCCTACACTCTCCTTCCCTGTGCATGGCACGTTGATGATAGAGCCAACCGAGAGCGAGAGCCTCGCAGAGTTGGACAACTTTGTAGATGTGATGCTGAGCATCTGGGAAGAGATTCAGGAAGTGAAAGACGGACGAGCCGATAAGGCTGACAACGTGCTGGTGAATGCGCCTCATCCAGAGTATGAGGTAGTGGCCGATGCTTGGAACCACAGCTATGGTCGTGAGAAAGCCGCCTACCCATTGCCATCAGTCCGTGAGAACAAGTTCTGGGTGAATGTGGCTCGTGTGAATGATACCTTGGGTGATCGTAAGCTGTTTACTACGAGAAACAATTGTGAATTGTGAATTTTGCGATTAAGTGAGAGCAGAGCGATGCTTGCATCAGATCTGCCGAGCGTGAGCAAAATCAAAGCGAAGCTTTAATTATAAATTATATTCGTATGAAGAAGTTTTATTTACTTATGATTGCGCTGCTGGCAACAACCTTCAGTTATGCACAGCAAGCCATTTTCCAAGGCAGAGGCGTGACCTCTCCTGAGATCAATGCGGACAAGACTGTAACGTTCCGCGTTCGTGCTCCGAAGGCCATCACCGTACAAGTGAGTGGCGACTGTATCGAAGGCCGCACGGCTGCAATGACAGAGAAAGACGGTGTGTGGGAATATACCACTCCTGCACCTGTAGCTCCTGAGATGTATACCTACAATTTCATCATCGATGGTCAGCGCACTCTCGACATGAATAATGTAGCTGTGAATCGCGACGTGGCTTCACTGACCAACATCCTGTTGGTAACTGAACCAGGAGCTCGCTCCGACCTTTATGCTGTACACGATGTGCCTCATGGCACTGTGAGCCGTATCTGGTACCACAGCGATTATGAAGGCATCAATCGTCGTATGACGGTTTATACCCCAGCTGGCTATGAGACCAGTGGCAAGCGCTATCCTGTGTTCTATCTACTGCACGGTATTGGTGGTGATGAAGAGGCTTGGATCACTCAGGGCCGTACGGCACAGGTGCTCGACAACCTCATCGCTCAGGGCAAGGCACAGCCAATGATCGTGGTGATGACCAACGGCAACATCGCTATGGAAGCTGCTCCTCTGGAGACTTCTACGGGTTACAATGTGCCATCCATGGGTCTGCCAAAGACGATGGAAGGTAGCTTCGAGACCGCTTTCCCAGAGATCGTGAAGTTCATTGACAAGACCTATCGCACCATTCCGCAGAAGCGCAGCCGTGCCATCGCAGGTCTGTCAATGGGTGGTTTCCACTCTAAGTTCATCAGCCAGAACAATCCAGATATGTTCAACTATATCGGCCTGTTCTCTGCTGCCATTGGCGTGACGGATGCCAACATTTCTCCGATTTATCAGGACAATGACAAGAAGTTGGCTACCCTCTTCAGCAAGAAGCCTGCCCTCTACTGGATTGGTATTGGCAACGAGGACTTCCTCATCCAAAACAATAACGACTATCGCAAGTTCCTCGATGAGCACCACTATCCTTACACCTATATGGAGACTGGTGGCGGCCACATCTGGCGCAACTGGCGCATCTACCTCACAGAGTTTGTGCCATTGCTGTTCAAATAAACCAGCGTTATGCGAAAACAAAAAGCTCTCACTTTTGTAGTGAGAGCTTTTTTATTTCTTCTGTAAATTATTTTTTAGACTTCACACTTCACATAGCCAACATAAATGGCTGTTTCTTAGCCTTTTATACATTAAATTGCAGCATTGAGACTTCACAAGACTTCACACAGACTTCACACTACGAAAACTCCAAAGCACATGATTCATAATAATTATCAATAGCATTTGACTTATCAAGTTGTTTCTGAGAGATACTTCTTGCTATGTGAAGTCTGTGTGAAGTCTTGTGAAGTCTCCGTTTCAAATCTGGCCTAGAAACAGGATGAGAAACTTATACTTTCTTAATCAACGTGAAGTGTGAAGTCTATTTTTTAATTCGTATGATAAAAAACATTCAACGAATTTTCACAAAAACACCTCACACCTCACCTTTGGCATTTAAAATGCTGAATATCAATGCAATGTGGCGGTGAGGTGTTAAGAGCACTCCTCACCACACCTCACCTTCATGAAGATCTTTACAAAGTAATATGGGTGAGGAGTGGTGAGGTGTCATTTCAACACCTCACCCTTGAGAGCGCTTGTGTATCATACACTAATTAAGCAAAGGTGAGGTGTGAGGTGTTTTTTACATTTTTCACTTGAAGAATAGGGATCTTTCAATAACAAGTATTAATACCTTCATGAATTAGTATTAATACCTTCATGCTCAGTCACACTGATGACTGAGTTAAGTCCTAACCTTGACTTAGCTAAATCCTAACGATGACTGAGCTAAATCCCACCGTTGACTGAGCAGAGAGATAACGTATCAATGGGCAATACATTAAGCATGATCCTGAAAATGCAGGCAATCATCGCGGAAATGTCCAGCGTTATGACAAAAATACTTCAATAAAACCAATGCTAATGCTTGGTATTTCCGTGACAACTCCTTGTGTTTCTGCAATTCGGCCTGACTTTTGGTAAAGAAAGCCCAGACATGGAATAATATCTGGATTGTGCTGTTAGAATAGTGTCATAATCCTTTGAAACAAGAGTTATAATAAAAATCAGCTCAATTTCGAGTAATAATTAGCTCAGAAACTTGTCGATTTGAGCCGATTCCCTTATCTTTGTGAGCCGATTAATAGTTTTACCTATGGCAACAAGCGCACTGCTCGTATCACAAGTAATGCCATACTTATAGCCCACCACTTCTGCCCTATATCATTTAGGACCGTTGATAGCATAGATTACAAGAAAGCCATGCTTCTTTTCTATGAGCAAAACAATATATCCGCGTTCAAACAAATCTTCATTGACCAATTCCGCTTCGCTGTAGAAACATATTTCTGATTCTTTCTAACATCGTGCTTTTGATAATAAAGCCCAGACATTGGCTGATGTCTGGGCTTAACCTTCATTGGTATTTTTGGGAAATAGATCAAAGCTAATTGCAACTAGAGCCTCCGTAAAGAGTAACACCAACTAATTTCTTACTCACACCGTATTGGGACAACACTCCATAGACATCTAACAAGCTATAGCCATAACTATCAGTATAGAAATACATATAGGAATTAGAAGAACTAATTACTGTAGCATGTGTAGGACTCCATGTAAGAGTTGCTCCAGCAGTACCACTGATATATGCATAATAATAAGTATTAGGGCATAATCCTACAGAACTTGGATATACCTCAACACCATCTGATGACCGAACCACTCTTAACCCCACATTACTTGTATGAGCCCCTCCTACACCAATATTGTAACTCAAAGTCTTTTTCAATGTGTTAGTAGAAGTTTCATAGAATCTTGCCTGCACATAACCATCACCTACAGAGGTAGATGTTTTTGGTTTTAATATTATAGTGCTATCTGTTGATGATACTTTCGATAGTAAACTTGTATTCCACACCCATGTAACATCTTGGCCTTGAGGAACATAGCTCACCTTATAAAGTCTATTCTCTGTGCCACCAATAATACTATAGCCTTCTATTACATGAGGAGTTTTCTTATAATACTTTAAGGTTGATGTACTATAAGGACAATGTCCTATGGGATGCCTCATTAAGCACCAGTTACCCCACTTTGATTCATATTTCCCAGAATAATATGCAGACTTTATGGAAGAATGCTGTACCATTCCTGAACTACCAGCGTATGTAACCAAGTCACCAAGTATAGATGTCGTTTCATAATAACTTCCGTCATTGATAAAAGCTGCAGGAGTATTAATCCAACAAGTCTCTCCACCTTGTCTCATATAAAATGCATATGCGTGACAATTATATGTTGTGGTAGCTTCACTCATGAAAGTTGCTTGCGGATAATGACTAACACAATAGTTTTTAATCTCTAACTTGACGGCACTTGTCCATCCCTCTGTACGGTAAAAGCCTGTTGTTGCAGTTCCTTTTGGTGTATAAAGGGTTGTGGTAGTTGATTGGAATGGGTATTCAACGTTATTCCATTCCTCATAGAGTGTAGAAGTCTGAGCGGTCATTGATAATGAATAAAACAAAATGGCACAGCTCATCTGCACTTTTATTAATATACTATTTTTTCTCATTATTGTTTTATTTTATAAAATTATTAGCGAGTTCCATTATTGTTGCAATCTGTTCAACAGTAGCACCCCCAGAAGGCCAGAAATCAACAAACTCTTTTAGGGCAGTATTCTTGTCCAATACGTCAACTATCGGAGCGTAATTTTCTCCTTTCATCAGATTACTACAGAGAAAAGCAGAAGCAGATCCATTGAAGTTAGTTAAATTTCTACTACGCTCATAAGTATTCAACGCAATCTTGACAAAGTTTTTCTTTTCAGATATGCTAAGTTTATTCTGGATATCTGGTATTGCAGTCAGCAATGCCAGATGAGTATGAATCGTATTAGCCTGCAGACATCCAAATTCCAAGGTTGAATACATATTTATAATACATGCTCCTGCATCATCCCTTCTTAACAATTCCTTACAGAAGTTTAGCTCATAAAAATCTCGTTCAATGAGGAATATGTATGCATTAAAAGCAGAGAGTTCCATAGAAAAAGGATAGTCAAGCCATGTTTGGATTATACCTTCCGTTGACATATTTTTCAATGTCTTTTCAGGAACCTGCATAGCACTACGAATTTTTCTCATGTCGCCATTTGATTCTTCTATCAACTTTTGCCAAGTTGAGCTTCCTGGATACACAGGGTAAACGTACGTATCCTTTGGTCGTGGGATATTTGTACATTCTTCATAAGTGTCATAAGTGGCTCTAGTCAATGTTACAAGGTCATCGTCATTACTGCTGCATGCAAACAAAGCAGATATCATAAAAATAGAGGACATTATTTTTTTCATAATCTATCTGATTTTAAATATTATCTGAAAATTAATAGCGAGATTGGGGTCAATTCCTCTGGTGGGAAATATTGGTAGAAGCGGGTATACCCAATCAATCTATTTCTTTCCTCATCATTATAACTTTTATCATTGGCCATAGCTAATTCTGCACATACCATCAAGGATTGCTTAATGTTCATCAAACCGAAATACTCTGGGTGTTCCAGCTTATGCATGTATTTATCTTCCGCAACTTGTTCTAGGGTTTTTAGTTCTTCTTTTGACATCTTCTTCAAGAAAGCATCGTCCATTAGAAGAAGCTCTATATAAGCCATGGATAAAGCGACTGATGTATTGTTGTAATATGTTTCAAATGGTTTCCCTGTATAATTAATATCTCTATAGGCATCTATCATATAAGAACCAGCGTCTTCTCTTCTAGCCAACTCTGTCAAGCCATTGAATCTGTTTATCATGTCAGATATTGCAATTCTTTCGTCAGCAAAAGCCCCATAATCGTAAGCCATAGGGAATTCCATACAGGCTTCAACAAGTTCTTCTGTGGAAAGGTCTCTCAACATATCATCAGGTAACTGAGAAGCATCCCACATATCCGCTCCAGTTTCAAGTGACTTCCACTCAGATGTTCCAGGTAGGATGCGGTAATATTTACTTGCAACAGTTTCTTCCACCGCTCTGGTGGTAGCTGTACCCGCCGGCTCAATCTCTAACTCTTTGTCCGCACAGGCATAGAGCAGAACTCCCATTGCCATCAGAAATAGAGTTCCGAATACAATCAATTTTCTTTTTGTCATAGCATTCAGTTTAAAAATTAGTATTCCTTTGACTATCTCATTCAGAAATTAAATCATTTCTTTTGCAAAAATAGAATACAATTTAAAAAAAGGACAAATAATTTTGTTGACAAAAAGTTGACAAATACCTATTCCTTCGTTATTGTCCCCTTATATAGTATAGCGTCAGAAGAAATTTCAAAATAATAAGGGAAATGATCGGCTGGATGAATGACAAACTCCTTCCCACTCTTCAAATAAGCTACTGGTTCATTGACATAGGCATTATTATCCATATCTTTGATAGTGACAGAAACGGCATCACCAGAATCCAGCTTGAAGAAGACATGCAGAGTTTCTCCGTCATTTTTCAGTGTATATTTCAGCCTTGAAGATTGCTTAGGTGGCACACTGTTGTTTGCAGAATTCGTGACATACTCCAACTTTGGATGCTTCTTGGAATCTCTTTTCTGCAATTCCTCTAAATTGAGCTGCACTAAAGCATCCTCTTCCTGCTGGCAAGCAGTGAATCCTAAGGCCAGCAAGCAACAAAAGCCGAATATGTAGAGTATCTTTTTCATCTTTATCTGTTATTAGTTTTTGCAAATATAGAGATATAAATCTAATAAACAAAACCTTAGCTTAAATTAGCGATGTAGCGATCGAAGTCGGCAGCCTTGCCCACATTGCCAGTCAGCTTGGCATAAAGTCGCTCTTTAGCACGACTGATGCCCGAAGGGGTATGGCTGGTAAGAACTGCGATAATCGATGAACGTACGCCCAACTTGGTGAGCAGGCAGAGCTGGTATTCGAAAGGACTTTCTGCCTGATTCACAGAAAGATTCTTACGGAAATCAGGATAGGTGGCATCGAGCAGCGCCTCTATAGGTCCTTCATGTTCTGGACGCAAAGTCTTGCCACTATCGGCAAGTGCCATCAACTCGGTGTAGATGGCAGAGGACTTAACTTCTGCCTGTCGGGCTTCTCTGTCATCAATGATAAGCTGCGTCAGTTTATTCTCTGCCTCCATCTTCTCTATCTGGCGCTCCAGCTGTTGCCTCAGTTGCTTATTCTCCGTACCCAGGTCTTCTATCTGACTCTTCAGCGAAGAGATTTGCCGCATATTATCTGCTATATGTGCCTCGCTCTGCATATACTCCTCTTCCTGAAGGCGACGCAAGGCTACCATGCGCATAGAGAGTTGCTCCTTGTGGCGCTTGTTGTAAAGCCAAAGAACCATGAGGACAGATACGGCAAGGAGGAAAGCGGTACCCATCATCCAGAGCAGACGCTCCCCACGCTTGCGCTCCTGCGCCACTTGCAGTTGTGTCTGATACTCATAAACCAGTTGCTGCACATCCACACCACGCTCTGCCACATAGAGCGAATCCAGATGATCAGTATAGCGGTAGAGGTAGTCAAGGGCCGTAGGATAGTTGCCTTGCTCTTCTGCCAGTTCGCTTAAAATATATAAGGTATTGAAACGTCCCTCATAGGTAGTGTCAGCAGCCGCTTGTGCCATATAGAGACTGACACTGTCGGCTGGCGCATCAGCATCATAGAGCAGAGTGCCGATGGCGTAGTAGTAAGTGCCTTTTGGCTCGGCAGATGGGACATACGCCAAGGCTTGGCGGGCATAGACCAAGGCACTGTCGGGTTGTTGGAATACATTGTGCGCCAAAGCCAATGAGTGCAGGCGGTAGGCCGTCTTCAGCGAATCACCATCAGCCAAGGCATGACTCAAAGAGCGATGGGCATAGAAGAGTGCGGAATCAGGCTGCTCTGTCATGACAAAATAGGAAGAAAGATCGTGACAGGCGATGGATTTCTCACGATCTGTTTCGCACAGCGATAGGAATTCCTGATAGACGGGCAGGCTCTCGGCATAGTTCTTCTGTTCGAAATAGGCATCGCCCAGCAAGCTGAGTACCGTACGCCTGAAATCGCGCTCTGCAGGATAACCCTCCAAGATAAGTTGGCACTCGTGCAGATGACGGATCGCCTCAGCAGCATCATGACGCTGCACGGCTGTCTCTGCCTCATCGAGAAGCGCATGGGCACGACTGAGATCCGTCTGTTTCTGCCCACAGGAAAGGCAGAGACAAAGCCCTATCGAAAGCAGTATGGATAGATGTAAATGTGTTGTTCTCATAATGGTTTCAAATATACAGATAATCTGACGAAAAACTGAGGACAGAAGTTGACAAAAAGTTGACAAATGTGTATCTTCGCATCCAAAATCAAGAAACTATGCATACAAGAGAAGAAAAGATGGAAGCCTTCGGGCGTTTCCTGGACATATTGGATGAACTGCGCGTAAAATGCCCATGGGACAAGAAGCAGACCAATGAGAGCCTGCGCCCCAATACCATAGAGGAGACTTACGAACTGTGTGAGGCACTGATGCGCGACGATGTGAAGGACATCTGCAAGGAACTAGGCGATGTGCTGCTGCATGTGGCGTTCTATGCCAAGATAGCTGATGAAAAGGGACAGTTTGACATGAAGGATGTGTGCGATCGACTGAGTGAAAAGTTGATCTATCGTCATCCACATGTGTTTGGCGATGCTGTGGCAGAGACAGCAGGACAGGTGGTGGAGAACTGGGAACAACTGAAGATGAAGGAGAAGGGTGGCAACAAGATGGTGCTGAGTGGCGTACCAAAGTCACTCCCTACCCTCATCAAGGCTTACCGCATACAGGACAAGGCTCGCGCCGTGGGCTTCGATTGGGAAGAGCGCGAGCAGGTATGGGACAAGGTAAAGGAGGAAATCAGTGAGTTTGAGGCTGCCCTCGACCACATGGATAAGGAAGAGGCAGAAGCCGAGTTTGGCGATGTGCTTTTCAGCTTAGTGAATGCTGCCCGCCTCTATCACATCAATCCTGACAATGCATTGGAGCATACTAACCAGAAATTCATCAGTCGCTTCAACTACCTGGAGGAGCATACCATCAAGCAGGGACGAAATCTGAAAGACATGTCGCTGGAAGAGATGGATAAGCTGTGGGAGGAAGCGAAAAAGATTGAGAATTGAGGATTGAGGATTGAGAATTACCATGCGGATAAAAGGAAAAGGCTGCGCCAGTCGAAAGACAGCGCAGCCTTTAATTTTCAATTCTCAATCCTCAATTCTCAATAACATTAAACCCTATACAGCAGTCCGTTCTTAAGATCTATCAGCGCGTCTTCCTTGATCTTGACGTGGAGCTTCTTGCCTGTGGCATTGAAAGGAAGCTGTGCCACGAAACGGTAGAAACGAGGACGCTTGAAGTTGGCAATGTAAGGGCTCTCCTTGCAATACTCATCCAGTTCTTCAGGAATGAGCGAATCATCTGAACGCACGATGTAGGCAGTTACCACTTGTCCACGTACCTTATCAGGCACAGAAGTCACGATGCAGTCTTTCACCTTCGGGTGGTTGTTGAGCACAGCCTCTACCTCTGTAGGATAGATATTCTCACCAGAAGAGATGATCATGTCATCCTTTCGACCAACGATGGTGATGAACTGGTTCTCATCCCAAGTAGCAAGGTCGTTGGTATAGATAAATCCTTTATAGTATTTCTGTGCTGTCTCTTCTGCATTGTTGGCATACATATAAGGCGATTTAGCAGGAGAGCTGATGATAACTTCACCCACTTCGATATTGTCCGTTGGAGCCAAGTCTTCAGGTTCAGCACGACGGTCTTCATAAATCTTCACCACGCGCACATCGTCATCCACACAAGAGGCACCAGCAGTACCAGCATTCTCAGGAAGGTCGAACGGACGAAGGAAGGTGTTCCAGAACGTCTCCGTAGTACCATAACCATTAAATATATTAGGTGTAAGCACCTTCTGATAGCGGATGCAGGCAGAGCGCTCCAAAGGACTACCCATCGTCACGATGCCACGCAGCGTACTGATATCATACCCTTTCATTTCCTGCCTGTCGGCCAACTCTTCA
Source organism: Bacteroidaceae bacterium (assembly GCA_017427065.1). Classification (GTDB taxonomy): domain Bacteria; phylum Bacteroidota; class Bacteroidia; order Bacteroidales; family Bacteroidaceae; genus Bacteroides. The sequence goes on from JAFRTL010000006.1 coordinate 59,815, forward strand.
AGCACAGTAGGCACGCCAATGATAAATGAGATTTTATACTTAGCCACGTAACGCAATGTGATCTCTGCATCAAACTTGCCCATCACCACGATGGTGGCACCAGCATAGAAGGCAGGACCAGGACCTGCGCAATGTAAGCCTCCGCGATGGAACCATGGTGTCGTATTCATGGTCACATCCTTATAGCTCATAGGGAAGTGAATCATCACATCATGGGCAGAAAGCACCTCATTGATACTGGTCAATGGCACGCCCTTTGGACGACCCGTTGTACCTGATGTATAGAGACGGCAGGTTTCATCATAGATGTTGTACTCGCAAGTATAGGCAGATTCTTCTTTCGAAGCGTTCTTTACATAGTCGTAGTAAGAAACCACCTTTCCATCGCTCTCACCTCCAACGACAATCAGTCGCTTTGGCTGATGGCAAGAAAGTTGCAGAGCTTCAAGCACCGTGTTTTTGTATTCTTCGTTGAATATCAACGCCATGGGCTTAGAATCATCGATGTTGAACGCCAACTCACCCGAACTGAGTCGGAACCCCACAGGGCAACAAACGGCATGCATCTTGTGAGCTGCCACATAGGAGAAAGCAAACTCTGGGCAATTAGACATCTGAAGCATGATCACGTCACCCTTCTTCAAACCATCGGCTGCCAACGCGTTACCAAGTCTGTTACAATCTTTATTTAGTTCAGCGTAGGTCCACTCCCTGTTGTCTTCAGGATTAATCATTGCCAGTTTACCACTGTAACGACGGACATTACGCATAAATCCTTCTATCCATGTATAGCGGCTCTCAAAAATACTTTTAAAGTCGTTCATAACTCTTTTTTGCATTAGTTCTATAAATATGCCGCAAAATTAGGCATTCTTTCTGAAGAAATGAACTAGAAATGAAAACAAATGTTAAATGCTGCCTTAATTATTATGAATATGGTGTTTTTGATAAGAAAAAAGGCAGCCTTTTACAAGACTGCCATCATTTTAACGCCTTCTGTCATTACTTGGCGAATCAGGAACTTCTGGAGCACCTCCCCTGCCCTGATTACCTCCAGGTCTACGCATCCCCCTGACTAACTCTTGACGGAAACGAGATTCTGCCTCTCGAATCTTAAAAATCTTTTTATAACTAATAACCTCTCTAAATTTATCCAGATAAGTGCGTTCCAGGTTTTCTGAAGCAATGGCATTGGCACTCATACCTTCAAGAATTTCCTTGTACTTATTCTCGTCAAGTTCTTTTCCCCAGGTCTCACGCATATATTTTCCCGTCTGATCGTTCAACTCATTCTTTCGATTCTGCAATTCATTGTACAGAGGGAAGAACTTAGCGGCCTCTTCAGCCGTCAGTCCCGCATATTTGGTGATATATGCCTCATGGCGTTTCTGGAACTCCTCACGGCTCAATCTGATGTTGTCATTCTGTCTATTGGGCGCATTCTGAGCCAATAGGCAGACAGGCAACAGAGCCAACATTATTAAACATAACCAACTTTTTCTCATCTCATACCTCCCTTTATATTTTAGTCTACTTCTGACAATAACTGATAGAATGTATAGTCATCCATCATGGCGTCATTGACTATCTGGTCGATGTACTGACGCTCTAGTTGTTCTTCTTCGGCAACGATGTATTCTGGGTCGTTTTTCACCAACATGCCCCCTAATCGGAGGATGAAGGCGGCCCCCACAAAGACGGCAGCCATATAGAGTAAAGGCTTAGCTTTTTGCCACATGGAAACCTCTGTCTCCATCTGGGAGTAATCCTTTTCGGGCAAGCGATTCATAATCTCCGAAGTCAGGTTATCAAAATAGCCTTCGGGGGTCTGGAAGTGATTATCCTTTCCAACTTTTCTCAAGATGTAATCTTCTTCTTTCATAATCTCTTTTCCGTTTCTATTTGTTAGACTTTACAATCCGTAGAAAGTTTAATCTTGTTCTTCTAAATATGCTTTTATTTTTTTTACGGCATGATGATAGTCAGCTTTCAAGGCACCTATAGACGTTCCCATGATCTCAGAAATTTCCGTATAGGTCATATCGTCATAATAACGCAAATTGAAAACCATGCGTTGTTTGGCAGGAAGTGTGGTTAAGGCTGCCTGGAAACGACGTTGGATATCATCGCCTGTGAAATACTCATCGCTTTCTAACGTACTAACCACATTGGCTTCAGGATCATCCAACGACACAGAAGTGCGTGCTTTCTCTTTATTTAAAAAGGTGAGACATTCATTAAGGGCAATACGATAAAGCCACGTGGAGAGTTTCGCCTCCCCACGGAAAAGCGTAATGCTCTGCCATGCTCTCAAGAACGTGTTCTGCAAGATATCATTGGCATCCTCATGCTGCAAGACCAGACGACGGATCTGCCAATACAACGGTTGGCTATAGTGCTCCACCAACTTAGAGAACCCCTGCTTCACCGTATGCTTGTCTTGCAACAAGTCTATCACTTCATATTCATCGTAGCTTGCGCTCATCTTCAGTCTTATGCTTATATGTCAATTAGACTCTCGTTTACTTCATTGGTTTAATGGCTCACTCCACTTTCACGCATAAATTCTCTTGGGCAAGTATCGTTTGTGGAAAAATGGCTTGCGCTTCATTAAGGAGCACACTCTCATCATCATAACGAGAGGAATAATGGCCAATGACCAACTTTCTCGCACCTGCATCACGTGCCACCATGGCCGCTTGTGAAGCTGTGGAATGGTAACGTGAAGTGGCTTTCTGCAAATCTTCCTCACAGTATGTGGCTTCATGGAAAAGCAGATTGACTCCTTGCAACTGATTGGCCAACGATGGCAGATACTTGGTGTCTGAACAATAGGCATAGCTGCGAGGAGGATCAGCAGGAGTGGTCAGACGCTCATTCGGAATGACTCTCCCATCTGGCATCACGAAATCGGCACCATTCTTGATACGGTTGATCTCAGAAAGCGGAATCTCATAGGCATCTATCATCTCACGGAGGATATGGCGGGGAGATGGCTTCTCTTCGAACAGGAAGCCACAGCAAGGCATCCGATGATCCAAAGGTAAGGTCTTAACCGTCAGAGACCTGTCTTCATAGATGATGTCAGAACGCTTGTCGTCATACTCATGAAAGATCACGTCAAAGGTTATCTCCCAGTTAAAGAAATGAATCATCGGACCAAAGGCTTTCTCTCCACCTTTAGGCAGATAGATATGCAACTGGGCCGTCCTTCCAAGCAAGTTCAAGGTAGAAACAAATCCCACAAGTCCCAAACAATGATCTGCATGCAGATGAGAGATAAAGATGCTATGAAGCCTGGAGAACTTCAGATGCGACTTACAGAACTGTATCTGAGCACCTTCTCCACAATCGATCATAAACAACTTATCGCGTACATTCACCACTTGAGAGGCAGGGAAATGACGTGTAGTGGGCTTCGCAGAACCACAACCTAATATATTGACTTCAAACTTTTCCATACTGAAGTACAAAGGAACAAAAAAAATGGGAAACAGCCTTCTTATCTGGGCATAAAAAAGAGGGCAGTCGTGAAACTGCCCTCTTCATTCTATCTCTAAGGAAGAATTATTTCTTACCAGCTTCCATCTGAGCCTTCAATGCTGCCAGAGCATCGATGTCACCCAGAGTAGTAGCAGCAGCCTGATTCTGAATAGCAGGAGCCTCTTCCTTCTTGGTATTAGCACGCTTTGCCTTGCGCTGCTCAGCAGCTCTCTCCTCGCGGATAGAATCCTCGAATACACGGCTGTGAGAAACGATGATGCGCTTAGCGTCCTTGTTGAACTCGATTACCTTGAACTGCAGTTTCTCATTCAGCTGAGCCTGTGAGCCGTCCTGCTTAACCAAGTGCTTAGGAGTAGCGAAGCCCTCAACGCCATAAGGCAGAGCCACTACATCACCCTTATCGAGTACCTCGATGATCTGACCCTCGTGTACAGAACCTACGGTAAATACGGTCTCGAATACATCCCAAGGATTCTCCTCAAGCTGCTTGTGACCAAGGCTCAGACGACGATTTTCCTTATCAATTTCCAGAACCATCACATCGATGTCGGCACCAATCTGAGTGAACTCTGATGGATGCTTCACCTTCTTTGTCCAGCTGAGGTCAGAGATGTGGATCAAACCGTCAACACCCTCCTCGATCTCAACGAATACACCGAAGTTAGTGAAGTTGCGAACCTTAGCAGTGTGCTTAGAACCAATAGGATACTTCTCCTCGATGTTCTCCCATGGATCAGCCTTGAGCTGCTTGATGCCCAGAGACATCTTACGCTCATCGCGGTCGAGAGTCAGAATCACAGCCTCAACCTCGTCGCCAACCTTCATGAAGTCCTGAGCGCTGCGCAGATGCTGGCTCCAAGACATCTCTGAAACATGGATCAAGCCCTCTACACCAGGAGCAATCTCAACGAATGCACCATAGTCGGCCATCACCACTACCTTACCCTTCACGTGGTCACCCACCTTCAGGTTCTGATCCAGAGCATCCCATGGATGTGGGGTGAGCTGCTTCAGACCCAGAGCGATGCGCTTCTTCTCATCGTCGAAGTCAAGGATTACCACATTTATCTTCTGGTCAAGCTCTACAACCTCGTGTGGATCGCTTACGCGGCCCCAGCTCAGGTCGGTGATATGGATCAAACCGTCCACACCTCCAAGGTCAACGAATACACCATAAGAAGTGATGTTCTTCACAGTACCCTCGAGTACCTGACCCTTCTCAAGCTTGCTAATGATTTCCTTCTTCTGTGCTTCCAACTCAGCCTCGATAAGAGCCTTGTGAGAAACAACTACGTTCTTGAACTCCTGGTTGATCTTCACAACCTTGAATTCCATTGTCTTGCCTACGAATACATCGTAGTCGCGGATTGGCTTCACGTCGATCTGTGAACCTGGCAAGAAAGCCTCGATTCCAAATACGTCAACAATCATACCACCCTTAGTGCGGCACTTCACGAAGCCCTTGATTACCTCTTCGTTCTCCAAAGCGGCATTGATACGATCCCATGCACGAGATGCACGAGCCTTGCGGTGTGAAAGGATCAGCTGACCTTTCTTGTCTTCCTGATTCTCGATGTACACTTCTACGGTGTCACCTACCTTCAGATCAGGATTGTAACGGAACTCACTCATAGGAATGATACCGTCGCTCTTGTAACCGATATTCACAACAACCTCACGCTTGTTGATTGAAATCACGGTACCGTCAACGACCTCACGCTCGCTGACTTTGTTCAGTGTGCCGTCATAGGCACTCAGCTGCTGCTCTTTGCTAACTTCAGATACAGCTTCACCACTTTCGTAAGCCTCCCAATTGAAATCGTCCAGAGGCTGTACATTCTTTAAATTTTCCATTAAAATACTTGTTTTGTTTTAATTAATTAAGTTAGACATTATAATTGCTTATAAAATCGGCTGCAAAGATAGTAGTATTTTCTTAAATACTAGCTATTTTGTCAAATATTTTTTACGAATTCTCCTATCCTCTCGGATGGATATGAGAAAGGGCGGCTCCGATGGCCGTGCAATATTCCGAATACATCGGGATGTGGAAACGCACGCCATAGAGTTCTTCCAGATCCTTGAACACCTTACGGCACTGAGGAAGCAAGGTAAGATTGCCTATCAGCACGAAGTCCTTCACCTTGGTAGAAAGGGAGCAAAGAACAGCGGCACTACCTATGGTTTGCAGTACCATGTGCACAATACCTGCTGCGACATCTTCATGGGTGGACGTAGTGTCTGCCTTACCAAAAAGGGAGGCTGTGGCATAAAGAGGTAATCCAGGAAGGTCTGTATTGCATACATCACCTATCAAGAGGTCAATCTTATTGTAGTCACCTTGTTCTGCAAGCTCTGAAACATAATGGATATCATGGGTGTTCAGCAACAGGCGTGAGAGGCCTTGAAGCGTACCACCTCCCATACCGATACCAGCGATGTGCTCTATCTTGTCCTGGCAGATTTTTACGAAAGACGTACCAGTACCCATGCTCACCACGATAAGCGGAGAGATGTCGAGCGCATGACGGGCACCCAGACCGTTGGCCATGAACTCATCCACCTTCTTGGTTGGAAGTCCGTAGAGCGGACTGTTCACATAGGCACTGCCCACACCCGTAAGCACCACCTGCTCTATATCATCCAGCTCTATATTGTTGTCGTAAATATACTTGCCAAAAGCGCCGAACAGAGAGGTTACAGGGTCAGCTGCTGTGATACACATAGGCGACTGTATCTTGTCGCCTTCCTTGATTCCAACGATTTTCGTAGTGCTTCCGCCTACATCGATTCCGATAACTACACCCATTAATCTGGTATTTTAGTTGAAGTTTAGATAAATATGGCGCGAAGATAGAGCAAATAAAGCATAAAACCAAATAAAAGCCTATCTCTTAAACAATTGATAGCTGATTTTCACGCCCCAACGCTGGTATTTGGTCTTTTCGAAGCTGGCAAAGAAGCCCAAATCCACCAAATGGGTACCAAAGCCATATCCCAGTTCCCAATAAGGGTTCAAGGTTGAGGTATAGAGCATGTTGAGGTAAACGCGCTCATAAATCACGTGCTTCGTCAGCTTGGTGAGATGGGGCACAAACAGGAACGGTGTGTCATACGTCACATGGAAACGGGCATAGCGGCTGGAGTTGTTGTACATATACCGATGGAGCAACTGGAAGCGTCCGCTGATTTCATCGCGCCACTCGTCGGGCAGGTTATTGCGACGCAGATGCTCGAAGTCGGCAAAATACAGGTGTTTCTGATGCGTGAAGGCGCCACCTCCTGCCCTCAGATACAGCTCACGCATGGCGCCTAAGGAGAAGGTCTGACGGATGTCAAGCTCCAGGCGTTCGTACTCCATCGAGTTGTTCAGCACCCCACTGATGCCTCGCTCCCAGTCCAGTGTCACACGCGGATACTTGGAATCCAGGTTCTCTTTGCGCTGCCCACTCATGTAGTAACGCTGTCCAGGCACCCAGATCAAGGTCACACGTGGTGCAAAGCTGTTGTACGTCCGTCGCAGCGAAGTGACGATGGTTTGATCCGACTCCTCCAGCTCTGGAAGCATCGCTGCCATCTCAGCAGGCGATATCTGCTGACCAGTCTCGTTGAGCACATACCTCGATTTCTTGGGGGCCGAGCGCTGATGGGCTGAAATACCTACCTGGAAGGTAAACCCATTGGTGACTTCCCAACTGTGCATCAGCTTCAAATAAATGTCCTTGAAATAGTCCACGTGAATCTGCGATTTATCTATCAGCTCATCTGGAATCTGATCTATCACATTGGTGATGCGAGGGCTGTAGATGCGACCTCCGCTACCCATCTCCAGCGAGATGGATTGCCTGCGCTTTGGCCAATAGTTCAAGTCGCTGTTCACATTCCAGAAAAGCTCCCGATGCTTGAAGTTGACACCCAATCGAGGGGTGACAGTCAGCAGCCTGTCGCCACTGAAGAGCTGGTTATACCTTATCTTATATCTATAGCTCACGCCATTCGTACGGCTATAGCTCAACAGCGATGGATCCAGCAGCTGATAGATGCGGAAAGTGCCTTTGTAGGGCGTCACGATGGTGCGACGACTGAAGAGAATGTCCTCCATACCCTCCAGGAACTTATTCTTCGAACTCGTGACGGTTTCCAGCAGGGAGGCATGCTTCAGGGAGTCCTCCCGTTGGAAATAGCGCTGATAAAGCGCATCTTCCTCCTTGGTCAGTGGCTCTGTGCGTCGCTCACTGATGTAGTCATAGTCGCGTATCATGGTCGTGGTATCCACAGACAGCGCATAAGCCTCCGTCAGGTCATATTCCATCTTCTTCGACTGTCCGAAGTCTATCTCCTGATACTCAGGCACACCCACATAGCGCCCCGTCATCTTGTTGCCCAGCATCTTGATGTTCACCTCCACCTCATACCTCACGGGCAAGAGTTCCTTATCCGTGCCCACCTCGCCCAGCTTCACGGTGATGATGAAATGGTTCATCTCCGTATGTCCGATGTAGCAGATCTCACGCACCGTCATGCTCTCCTCATCGATGAGCATATAGCCATAGAGCAACTGGTAGCTGTACACCTTGCGCACGAAGTAGATGCGATGCACCTGTCCGCTCTCCGAGTCTTGCAACCCCTGATAGGTATATTTGTAGTAGTTGCGCGCATTGGGTGCCAAGGGAGAGAGCAGCTTATCCCCCAGCAGTGAAGACGCATACACATTGATGTGGAAGAAATCCTGCAGTCGCCCATCGGCCTCCCAAGCCCTACCAGCCGTGCCAGAGAAACCTCGCATCTTCTCGTCGTAGATGTCGGGTGCCGTATAGTGCAGGTCGCTGTGCGTCTCCACCACATAGTCGCGCACCCCTTTCTGGAGGTGGAACATGTGCGGAAGGGCTTGCATCAGCAAGTTTTTCCTATCCACGTGCAGATCACCTTTCACATACAGCTCTGCCCTGTACTCGCTCACCGTCTTGGCATAGCGCGGCGCCAGATCCCGCATCCGCTCCACCAGCGAGTCGGCCAGCGTCCAACTCTTGCGAGCTTGCAGTGGGAGCACGCACAGCAGCAAGAGCAACAGCAGACAAGGCCTGAGGCTATATGTGACAATCTTATTCAATGTTTTACGTCTTTTTGCTGCAAATTTAGGAAAAATTTGTATTTTTGCGCCAAACAACCAACTAAAGAAAGACTACAATGTCCAAAATGCGCTTTTTTGCACTTCGTGAGCTTGCCAATCGCAAGCCTTTGGAAGTACAAGTACCATCAGAGAAACTGAGTGACTACTACGCCAGCCACGTCTTCGATGACACCAAGATGCAGGAATATCTGCCTCGCGAGGCTTACATCGCCGTGAAGGAGGCGATTGAGAAGGGAAAACCTATCGATCGTGCCATGGCCGATCTGATCGCCAACGGCATGAAGAGCTGGGCGAAGACGCTGGGCGTCACCCACTACACACACTGGTTCCAACCCCTTACAGATGGCACTGCTGAGAAGCATGACAGCTTCATCGACTTCGATGAGGAAGGTGGCGTGATAGAGCGCTTCAGTGGCAAGCTGCTCATCCAGCAGGAACCCGATGCCTCCAGTTTCCCTAATGGTGGATTGCGTAATACCTTCGAGGCTCGTGGCTACACGGCTTGGGATGTGTCTTCCCCAGCTTTCGTGGTGGACGATACGCTCTGTATCCCTACCGTCTTCATCGCTTACACAGGCGAGGCCTTGGACTATAAGACCCCCTTGCTGCGTGCGTTGTCAGCCGTGGATAAGGCTGCCACAGAGGTGTGCCGCTTGTTCGACAAGAACGTCTCCCGTGTCTATGCCAACTTAGGATGGGAACAGGAATACTTCCTCGTGGACGAAGCCATCTACGATGTGCGTCCCGACCTCTTCCTCACTGGCCGCACCCTCATGGGACATTCCTCTGCCAAAGACCAGCAGTTGGACGACCATTACTTTGGCAGCATCCCTGCACGTGTCACGGCCTTTATGAAGGACTTGGAGATCGAGGGGCTCAAGCTGGGCATCCCTGTGAAGACACGCCATAACGAGGTAGCACCCAATCAGTTTGAGATGGCGCCTATCTTCGAGAACGTCAACCTGGCCAACGACCATAACCAGCTCATCATGGACGTGATGAAGCGCATCGCCCATAAGCACCACTTCTCCGTGTTGCTCCACGAAAAGCCGTTCGATGGCGTCAATGGTTCGGGTAAGCACAACAACTGGTCGCTCTGCACCAATACGGGCATCAACCTGTTCTCTCCTGGCAAGAATCCTGAGAACAACATCCTGTTCCTCACCTTCCTGGTGAATGTGCTCATGATGGTCTACAAGAACCAGAACCTGCTGCGTGCCAGCATCATGAGCTCGGGCAACAGCCACCGTCTGGGTGCCAATGAAGCGCCACCAGCCATCCTCTCCATCTTCCTCGGAAGGCACCTCAGCATGGTGCTCGATGAGATCGTGCAGAAGGATTATCGCACGCATTTCTCCAACAAGCAGAAGACCACGCTCAAGCTCGACCTTGGACGTATCCCAGATATCTTGCTCGATACCACCGATCGCAACCGTACCTCGCCGTTTGCCTTCACAGGCAACAGGTTCGAGTTCCGTGCCGTGGGTTCTTCAGCCAATTGCGCAGGCGCCATGATTGCCATCAATGCAGCCATGGCCAACCAGCTCAACGAGTTCAAGGCCAGTGTGGATCATCTCATGGAAGAGGGTATGGAAACCAGCGAAGCCATCTTCAGCATGATCAAGGAATACATCCAGACCTCCGCACCTATCCATTTCGAGGGCGATGGCTATTCTCAGGAGTGGAAGGAAGAGGCCCATCGTCGTGGCCTGTCAGACATCAGCAGCGTGCCAGAGGCTTTGATGCACTACGAAGATGCCCAGAGCCGTGCCGTGCTCATTGGCGAGCGCATCTTCAACGAGAGCGAGCTGCAGAGCCGCATCGAGGTAGAGCTGGAGAAGTACGTCAAGAAAGAGCAGATAGAGAGCCGTGTACTGGGCGATCTGGCCATCAACCACATCGTGCCAACGGCTGTGAGCTACCAGAACCGTCTGCTGGAGAACCTCCGCGGCTTGCGTGAGACCTTCAGTCAGCAGGAGTACGACGAACTGAGTGCTGATCGTAAGGAGCTGATTCGCGACATCTCCCATCGTGTCACGGCCATCAAGGAACTGGTGCGTGAGATGACCGCTGCCCGTCGCAAAGCCAACCACATGGACAACAATCGGGAGAAGGCCTTCTCCTACGCAGAGCAGGTACACCCCTACCTCGATCGCATCCGTGAGCACATCGACAATCTGGAAATGGAGGTCGATGACGAGATTTGGCCACTTCCAAAATATCGAGAACTATTGTTCTCGAAATAATTCACAATTCACAATTGACAATTCACAATTATGACCACCAACGTATACGAACAATATTTCGGAGCCGAGTGCACCTTCAATGGCGTGCAGCGCCATGGAGCCTTGGTGATGCTTATCAGCGACTCCGATCATGGCACCATCCGCTACGAAGCGGCTGTGACCTTCTTCCCACACAACGACCCCACAGACTTCGCCGTGTCCTACGATGCCTACGTGAGCCGTGTGATCTTCGAGGCCCCAGGCCGTCGTTCCAAGAAGCGTGAGAAAACCCTGATGGAAGCCCTGCGCCCCACCATCGATGAGTTGTCCGCCACCATCGGTGCCCAAGTCAATTGGGAGCTGCCACTACGTGAGGCAATTCACAATTGACAATTCACAATTAGCCATCCGGATGGGATAACGCTGCGCAGCTTAATTCTCAATCCTCAATCCTCAATTCTCAATAAAACTCTAAACTCTAAACTCTAAACACTAAACTCTAAACAAACCATGTTCCGAAAAACTTTCCCTTCCGCCATACTAGCTGGCATCTGCATCGCTATGGGAGGCACCGTGTTCCTCCGTGTAGGCGGACTGGCTGGTGCCGTACTCTTCTCATTTGGCTTGCTCACCGTGGTACATTATGCCCTGAAACTCTATACAGGCACGGCAGGATTCATCCGTGCACGGGGCGACTGGGGCATGCTCGCTGTGGTGCTCCTTGGTAATATCGTGGGATGCTGGCTCACAGCCCTCGCTGTGCGCTATGCCCTGCCCGACTGCATCGAAACGGCCACGGGCATCCTCCAAGGCCGTCTGGCCAAAGGACCCTTCGCCTGCTTCCTGCTGGCCATCGGTTGCGGCTTCATCATGACCACCGCAGTCAACTTTGCCCGTCAGGGAAAGATGCTGCCATTGCTCTTTGGTGTGCCCCTCTTCATCATGTGCGGCTTCGCCCATAGCATCGCCGATGCCTTCTACTTCCTCGTCACCCCTGCCGACGTGCTTCTGCAGCCCATGGTACTCGCCGTCTATGTCTGCGAGGTGCTGGGCAACTTCGTGGGATGCAACCTCTACCGTTGGACCATGTTCGGACTTGAAAACCAATAGCCTATGGAACTGAATACACACAACAAGCAAGAATACCCCCCGATGCACACCACCGAGCATATCATCAATCAGACCATGATACGCCTCTTCGGCTGTGGTCGCTCAGTGGAAGCCCACATCGAGCGTAAGAAGAGCAAGCTGGACTACAGACTCGAGGCAGAGCCCACCGAAGCCCAAGTCAGGCAGTTGGAAGAGGCCGTCAATGCCGTGATCGACCGTCACCTCGACGTCACCACCGAGTTCATCACCCAGCAAGAAGCCCTGGGCCGTTTCGACATGAAGCGCCTGCCCGACGATGCCTCAGAGACCGTCCGCGTGGTGCATGTAGGCGACTATGACGAGTGCCTCTGCATCGGCCAGCACGTGCAGAACACCAGTGAGATTGGCCATTTCTGCATCCTGAGCCACACCTGGGACGCAGAGAGCCACATCTGGCGCATGAGGTTCAAACTCATTCCTCCTGCAACCCTTTGAGATAAATAAATCACTATATTTGCAGAGAGTAAAATAGAGATATGAACAAGCTTTCTTTCAGATTCTACAAAGATCATGAGGTCAGGGCCATTTGGGACGAGGAGCAGAGCAAGTGGTGGTTCTCTGTATTAGACGTTGTGGGTGCCATTAACGACCAGGCAGATTATCAGAAGAATCGTAACTATTGGAAGTACCTCAAAACCAAACTCCGTAAAGAAGGAAACGAGTTGGTTAGTGCCACTAACCAACTGAAACTGCTTGCAGCTGATGGGAAGCGATATAATTCTGATGTGCTTGATGCAATCGGTATCACTCTATTGGCAAAATACACTCAGAATCAACGGGCCATAGATTTCCTCGACTGGTTCACCTATAGTGACAACACCATAGACGGCCAAAGCCGAAAGAAAGCATACACCCTATGGGAAAGTAACCTAGTGGCAGATAAGGATGTAGGCACCATTAAGGCTTTGCAGCAGATTCACGCTTACCTCTTTGGAGGGCTATATGATTTTGCAGGCAAGATTCGTACTAAGACGATAGCAAAGGGGCAAACATTGTTTTGCTTGGCAGAGTATTTGCATCAAAACCTAAAGACTATCGAGCAGATGCCAGAAAACACTTTCGACGAGATTGTGGACAAGTATGTGGAGATGAACGTGGCTCACCCTTTTATGGAAGGCAATGGGCGCAGCACTCGCATTTGGCTCGACTTGATTTTCAAAAAGCGGTTGGGTGTCTGTGTAGATTGGAGCAAGATTGACAAAAGAGAATATCTCGATGCCATGGTTGTAAGTCACTTAGATAGCACTAAGATTCGTGCTCTTTTGAAAAAGGCCTTAACTGACCGTATAGCTGACAGAGAGATTTTTATGAAAGGCATTGACTATTCTTATTATTATGAGCAGGAAGAATAACTTTGTCCTGTATGAAGAATATGCGTGTATTATCAGAATAGCATAAAGAATCCCGATGCAGCTCGCATCGGGAGTTCTTTCTTACATACAGCTGGTCAAACCAAAGGCTGTAGCTATCGCTGTGAGTGTGGTGAGGATGATGTTCACGATCACACTCCACTTACTTTTCTTCTCGTTTGTCATAGTGATTAGAGATTTTTTTAGTGAAATAACTGTCCAGTCCGAAGACCGTACCTGAGTAAATCAGTATCTGTGCAAACACGTAGAGCACGCTGTCATGTATCTCGCCTGGTGGTGGCAAGAGCAGGGCGATGAACGCCATCGCTACTCCCGCGGTGAGTAGCAGGATGGCTGTCCATTCCTTCACGGAAACTTTCATCTTCGCAAATTAATTGTCAATTGTGAAT
>JAFRTL010000007.1 GCA_017427065.1 Bacteroidaceae bacterium
AAATGGGCATTCGCAAAGCTCAATTCACAATTCACAATTCACAATTGACAATTATCGTGCAAACCGAATGCAGAGCCAAGCTGGCTTGAGCTATGCTGAGGTGCAGCCGATAATCAATGAAGTTAATGACCCTGCGGATGAGACTGCGCAGCCTAATTCTCAATCCTCAATTCTCAATCCTCAATTATTCTGGCGTGGTTATGGCGTGCAGAGCATCATCAACGCCCGCTACGCTAGCAAGCTGCCATGTGCAGATGACTCTAATCGCCACACGGAGTCGTTGAAATTGGCTACAGACTTGCTAATCTTACTTGATGGTGACAAGCAAGCTGTGCTAAGCATCGTGAAGAGCCAGCCTTGGGTACAGGAGATCATCCAAGAGCGCAATGAGAATGTGGAACAGACAGTGCAGAGTGCTGCTATGCGCATTGCTGATCTGGAAAAGAAGTTCCGCACCCTGCAACCCTCGAAGGAGATGCTGAAAGCCATTGAGGTTGCAACAGGATCTTCTTATAATGAGATTTTGGCTGGTGATTCAAAGTCTAGTGAAGACACAGCGCAGCCTAATTGTGAATTGTCAATTGTGAATTGTCAATTGGAGAACTGGGGCAAGGAAATAGAGAAGCTATTTACGCAGTTCCCAGTTCTCTCAGACATTTGCAAAGGCCTCAAGCCCAATCAATTCCCAGCTGCATTGTTCGTCGCAGGCTCGTTCCTGATGACACTTATGACACGCTGCACGTATCGCTTCTACCATCGTCCAGAAGAGAAACGCAGGCTGAATAGCAGTACGATTATTGTGGGTGATCCTGCCAGTGGTAAGTCTTTCGCTACACGACTCTACAAGTTGCTCATGGCTCCCATCTTCGCAGCGGATAAGGCTGGCAAGGCTGCTATCAATGCGTATCGCGAATTGATGAAGACGAAAGGGGCGAATAAGGAGAAGCCAAAGAAGCCTAAGGTGGTGGTTCGCGTACACCCTGCACGTACTTCTAATGCGCAGTTCATTCAGGATATGGTGAACGCTGTGGAAACGGTTGATGGCGAGGAGATGCAGCTGCACATGGTGACGTTTGATACGGAGCTGGATAATACATTAAGCATCCAGAAAGGTGGTTCTTGGATTGACAAGATTTCTCTGGAATTGAAGGCTTTCCACAACGAAGAGGATGGTCAGGCTTATTCAAACGTGGATAGCGTATTGCAGGACTTCTATGTGACTTGGAACTATGTCTATACAGGCACACCACTCGCACTGAAGAAGAAAGTGAATGAGCAGAACTTTGGTAGTGGTCTCGCTACGCGACTCACTTGCATCCCTCTGCCTAGCACCAATTTCGAGATGATGAGTCGCGAAAAAACGGTGGATTATGACAGTGACGCACGACTCAAGGAATGGGCGTTCAAACTCGATAGAGTGAAGGGTGAACTCTCAGTTCAGAAAATTGTGGATGAACTCTATGAATGGACAGCTCGCAGAATGGCTGATGCCAAGGATAATGACTCTCGTGCTGACGAGATGCTGCTGAAACGCTGTGCCTATCATGGTCTGAACTTCGCTGCACCTTTCATCGTGATGCGCCATTGGGATAAGATGCAACAAGAGGGCGACTACTGGTGTGGCACTTTTGAAACGGATGACGTGGATTGGCAGCTCGCAGAACTGATCGTGAACATGCAGTATGCCTGCCAGAAGCACTATTTTGGAGCCATGGCAGAGGCATATTTCGACAACAAGCTGCGTGATGCGTCAGTGAATGTGCAGCGCAGACAGAAGACTTTTGAGGCATTCAGCAAGTTGCCTGAAGAGTTCGTTGCTGAAGATGTGATGCGCTGCTTCTCGCTTAAAACAGATTCTGCTATGTATATGCGTATCAAGCGTTTGCAACAAGACAATCTGGTGGAGAAGGTGGGCGAATACGTGGAAAATGGCAAATCCAAGGCACGTTACAGAAAGACTGGGGTTCTGATGTGCTGATGTCCTCACTCACTCACATACTCACATTAAACATTACGGCTTCGCCGTGATTCTCGGCTGCACCTCAGCATAGCTCAAGCGAGCTTGGCTCTGCATTCGGTTTGCACGAGAATTGAACATTAAACATTAAACATTAAAATGAACAATTTAGAACCAAGAGGATTGCGGAACAATAATCCGCTGAATATCCGTCACGGCAAAAGCCAGTGGCAAGGTCGTTCGAAGGAACAGAACGACAGAGAGTTTGTAAGCTTCCTGACAAAGGGGGCAGGTTATCGCGCAGGTTGGAAGATTCTGCAGACGTACTATGAAACGTTTACGAAGGCAGGCAAGCCCTTCAATCTGTACAACATTATCCATCGCTGGGCGCCTCCAGAGGATAATAACGACACAGCTCGCTACCTGCACTACGTCATAAAGTACACGGGAAAAGCTGGCATGATGCCACTGCCAGAACCTCGTTCGGAGGATGGTTTCATGGCGCTGCAGCCCATCCTCATCGCCATGACTTGTGTGGAGAACGGCATCAAGCCTGAGGAGGTGCCTGTGTCAGCGATATTACAAGGGTATCAGTTGGCGTTCAAGCATTGAGGGGCATACCTCTCTCATACCTCTCCCTATCCCTCTCCTAACTTAGGGGAGGGATTTTTTGGGGGGTATCATTTATTAGCCTTGCCCTTCTCTATGGCGTCTTGCAGTCGCTTATTGTTCTGACTGGCATCGTTGTAACGAGTTTGGACGCCGCTTTCGGAGGCTGCGGACGATGCCATCTCCTGACGCTTCTGGCGGTAGGCCTGCAGGTCGGCATCGCTCACGTTCATCATCTGCTGGCACAGGGCGAACTTGGTCTTCATATCATCGTATATCCCCTCACTCATTGGGATGAATTGGGTGTCGTAGTTGATTTCTATGGCATCTTCGTATGCCTTGTATCCTTCGTTCTCCTCAAAGTCCGCCAAGAATTGGTCGCATACATCCTCCTTGTATTGCTTCCGCAGCATATAGAGGTCGGAGACGGTCTCGATGAAGAGCACATTGCCCAAGGTCTCGATGGTCTCGATGGTGGACGAGAAGATGTGCTCTACAGTCTCCGTGTAGCTGAAGTAGGGTACGTAGGATATGAATATGAAGGGGTTCTGCTCCAACAGCTTGGGATTCTCTGCCACTGCCAACTGCTGCTCGAAGCCTGCATGGAGAAGGGAGTCGGCAGAGGCAACTTTCTCCAATGAATTGGAGAGGTCGTAGAGTATCATCATGACCATCTCTCGCTTGGCTGCCTCTTTCTTGCGATTGTCTATCCAGGCGGCGGTTCCGAAGGTGAGGACGATGGAGATGCTGGTGGCTATGAGCGACACGACAAACTGCTTCAGGTTCTTTATACCTTTCTTGAGGGGGAATCCTTGGATACGCATTTTTGATTTCATAATTTGGGCTCTCTATAAGGGTTAAAGTGACTTGATATCGCCTGACTCTGGCATGACGTAGCGGGTGCCTGTGTCACGGCTGATCTGCTCACGGTAGCGCTGGTCGTAGCCTGGGGTGGTGTAGCGCCCTGGGGCGATGACACCATCTTGCGACGGTTTCATGATCTGGTCGTTGTGCTTCACGGCTATAAGGCGGAAGAGCTTGTCCCAACGCTGCATCATCTGTGCCGTGTAGGCAGCTGACTTGCTGGTGAGGTAGGCCACTTTCTCGCGCTTGGTGAGGCCTTCGATGTCCTTCAGCACTTGCTCCTGATCGGCGGCATAGAAGTCCTCGAGTTCCTGCTGTGCCTCGCGGAGGTCGCCTATCATGACGCTGTAGCGCGGATAGATCATGTTGGCCACCACGTTGTTCACCCAGAAGGCGCTGTGCTCGCTGAACTCGTTGCTCTGGTTGTTCTCCCTGCGGAAGGCTTCTGGCACCTCAGTGATGCAGCAATAGATGGGCACGTAGGCCACCATGTTGGCATCGTCGCAGTTGAAGTACATCACGCCACCTACATCATCGGGCAGCCAACCACGCAGGTGGCTGACGAGGGTGAAGCCTGACTGTGGGGTACCTATGGCGCGCTCACGGAAGTATTGCTTGCCATCGACTTCCCAGTTCATAGGCATGGGGCGATAGGGGGAGCTCCAAGGGCCTGCGCTCATGTCGGCCGTCATGTCGAGGGGTGTGCCTTCGTAGTGGTCGCGCATGTCGTTCATGATGTCGCGCACGGAGAGCTTATGATCGGGCTTGATGTAGAGGGGCAGGTGGTCGTATTCGCTATAGTCGCCATTGATGTAGGGCAGGTACTTGTCCATCTCTGCCTGGTTGTAGTGGTGGCGGAAGAAGCTCCACACGCGGGCATCGGCATAGCGCACCTTAGAGAAGGAGATGGGGCAATAGGCATCGCGGAAGCTGAAATCCTCGTCCTTGCCACTGAAGTAGCCTTTCTCACGGGCGAAGGTGATGACATCCTTGGCGTAGAGGCAGTTCTTAGGGTCCTTGAGGGGGAACTGACGGATGCGGGAGAGGTTGGCATGGGCGGAGATGCAATCGTCGGGGATGCGGACGGCTACCCACACTGCGCCTTTCACGCCTGGGCCCTTGCCCATGATCTCGAGGATCCATGCCTCGTTCTTGTCGCACACGGTGATGGTCTCACCCGTGCTGCTATAGCCGTACTCCTGCAGAAGGTCGGTCATGATGATGATGGCCTCACGGGCTGTAGAGGCACGCTCGAGGCCCAGATGTATCATGGTGTCGTAGTCGAGCCAGCCCTCGGGGTTCTGGAGCTCCAGACGACCGTCGAAGGTGGTCTCTACGATGCTGACTTGCTTCTCATTGATGTAGCCAATGACGTCGTAGGTGTATTCTACCTGGGGGATGTAGCCACGGATGGCTCCCCTGCCCCACTCGCGGATGGCGATCATCTCGCCTGCCTCATGGCGCCCACCTGGGGTGCGCGACATGGATCCTGCGAAGCCGTAGCCGTCGCAGTTATAGGTACAGATCACTGAGCCATCGACAGAGGCTGCCTTGCCCACGATCAAATTAGTACATGCCCATGACGGTGTGATTGCCAGAGTCATCATCGCCAAAAGGGAAGAAAGAAGGTGTTTTGTTTTCATATATACCTTGTTTTTTGATTATTTCTAATGAACCGTTGGACAAATGTACGGAATGTTTTGAATATTACATAATATCGGTTCTATAATTTGTTTACCAAAAGATAAATCGCTATATTTGCAAAATAACCTTTATATAAGTCTGATTATTATGAAAAAGAACTTAGAATTCTTCCTCTTCGTGCTTTTCTGGGGCAGTGTTTGGGGAATTATTGAAGCCACTCTAGGCTGGGGTGTCCATAAGTTGCATATCCACGGCACCTCTCTGTTTTTCTATACCATAGGCATCTTCTGCATGCTTTCTGCTGCCTCACGGACAGGAAAAGGGACCTATGCCGTTATGGGAACAGCCATCGTAGCGGCTGCCATCAAGTTGTTCGACCTCTTTATCCCAGGCACTTTCTTAGGAGCCATCAATCCTGCGAAGTTCATCTTGCTCGAAGGTCTTTTTGTCATGGTATTGAACTATTTCCTTGACATCAAGGTGAAGTATAGTGCTCGACTGCCTATATTTGAGAGCAAGTTAGCCGTACCTGCCTTTGTGTTAGCTGCCATCTTCACGGTATGGTTGGCCTAACAGGCGCTGTTCTTGCAGGTGGGCACAGCAGCAGATTCGGAAGCAATAAGGCTCTCTATTCACTGACCAATGGCAAGACGCTGTTGCAAGTAAGCATAGACTTACTGCGAACTTATTGTGAAGAAGTGCTCATCAGCACCAGCGAGGAAAATGCGAGGGCTTACGAAGCTTATCAGCAAGTTGGAATCGTGACAGACAACTATACCGATTGTGGTCCGCTGGGGGGTGTAGAGGCCATCTTAGAAGCCTGCAAGCATCCTTGGGCATTGATACTGACTTGCGACATGCCTGCGATGGATGCAGAAACGTTAAGCCTTCAACTATCATCGATCCGGGGAAAAGACGCTAATGCTATTGCTTGGCAAACTGCCAATCATAGACTTATGCCCTTCCCCTTACTTATAAGGAAAGACACTCTGCCAATAGTCAGAGAGAAGCTACAAGCAGGATGTCTGAAGATGAAAGACTTACTTAATGCGCTGGATACGAAATGGATGATCATCACGGATGAAGGTCCTTTCAAAAACATCAACAGAACTGATGACCTCTTGAGATAATTAATATTAAAAAATAAAGTAAACTGATATAACATGGGAAATGATTTTAAACTACGAGGCAATGCCTCAAGAGCACTGACAGCCGCTACACTAGGCTTCTTTTTTGGTGCTATGGCCATTTCACTTTTCGGCCCCACTGGCGGAACCCTTTCTAGTGCACTTAACTTAACTCCAGGACAGCTGGGACTGTTGGTCGCCATACCCTCACTGACAGGTTCCCTGCTACGTATCCCTTTTGGTGCCAGCGTTGACGGCAATGGAGGCTATAAGGGATTCAGTTCGTTGCTTGCTATCTCTGTGATTGGATTGGTAGCCCTATGTATTCTCTTCTCTGCTTACGATGTGAATACGCCAGGAAGTATGGAGGGCTTATTCCCCGTAGTACTTATTCTCGGCTGCCTGGCAGGTTGTGGTATCGCAACTTTCTCAGTAGGTATCTCGCAGAGCGGATACTGGTTCCCTAAACACAGGCAGGGATACTCATCTGGCATCTTCGGAGGACTAGGCACTACCTCAGCAGGTATCCTGGCATTTGCCTTACCATTGCTTTTACAGCACTTCGGATTCAACACCTCTTATTATATACTGACAGGAGTGATGATAGTGGGCTTACTCATCTATACAGTCTTTGGGGCTAATCCTCCTTACTTCCAGTTCCTGAAAGCAGGGAAGAGCAAGGAAGTGGCACGCAACAATGCCTTGGCATGTGGCCAAGAGCTATTCCCATCGGGCAATGCCATAGATAGCCTCAAAATCTCCTCGAAGATCCCTCAGACTTGGATGCTGGTGTTTACCTATTTCACCACCTTCGGTGGCTTCATGGCACTTACGGCGTGGTTCCCTACTTTCTGGAAACAAGGTCATGGTGTAGATCCAATGACTGCAGGTATTCTTACGGCCATCTTCTCCATCCTGGCTGCCTTGCTACGTGTACCAGGTGGTCAACTCTCTGATAAAATCGGAGGCGAGAAGGTGTCTATGTGTTCGCTGGGCTTATTGGCCATTGCAGGTATCCTGATGAATATTCCAATGGGCACATGGGGATTGTTCTGCGTGGCTTTGCTCATCGCCATAGCCTTTGGCTTCAATAACGCAGCTACCATGAAGTTGGTTCCTGTGTACGTAAGTAATGGTGTTGGCGGAGCCAATGGCTGGGTAGGTGGTCTCGGTGCTTTCGGAGGATTTGTGATTCCACCTCTCATGGGACAGATCGTTGGTTTCTCACCTGAATACGGCTATGGTTTGGGATTTCTCATCTTCACGGTGCTTGCCGTATTCGTGATGATCATCAACTACTTCGGAATGATTAAAAAACAAAAACATACGTAATTATGGCTAACCTATTCGATAACTTGAAGTATTTTCTCAACCGCAAGGACATAGGTAATGAGAAATGGGAAGACTTCTATCGGCACCGTTGGCAGCACGACAAGGAAGTGAGGTCAACACATGGTGTGAACTGTACGGGTTCCTGCTCATGGCGTATCTTCGTAAAGAAAGGTATCGTGACATGGGAAATGCAGCAAACCGATTATCCTGACACGCGTGCCGGATTGCCTAATCATGAGCCTCGCGGATGCCCACGTGGTGCCAGTTACTCCTGGTATCTGTACAATAGCGGACGAGTAAAGCATCCGATGATTCGCAAAGAGATGCTGGATTTATATGAAGAAGCCAAGAAAACTCACAAGGATTCCGTAGAAGCATGGGCTTCCATAGCCAATGACAAAGCGAAGAAAGAAACCTACAAGAAAGTACGTGGATTAGGCGGCTTTGTACGCTTGGATTGGGATACTGCCCTTGAGATCATGGCTGCAGCCAACATCTATACCATTAAGAAATATGGTCCTGACAGGCTGGTAGGTTTCACGCCTATTCCCGCCTTCTCCATGCTTAGCTATGCAGCTGGAACACGTTACCTGAGCTTGCTGGGTGGCGCGTGCCTGAGTTTCTATGACTTCTACTGCGACCTGCCTCCTGCCTCTCCACAAACATGGGGTGAACAGACAGATGTGCCTGAAAGTGCCGATTGGTACAATGCTTCTTTCCTCTTGCTCTGGGGCAGCAATGTACCTGTGACACGTACTCCCGACTCAGCTTTCTATACCCAAGTGAGATACAAAGGTACTCAAGTGGCAGTGATTTCGCCTGATTATAGTGATGCGTCGAAATTTGCCGATGTGTGGATGGCTCCCAAACAGGGTACCGACTCTGCTTTAGGCATGGCGATGGGACACGTCATCCTGAAGGAATTCTATCAAGACAAGACAACGGCTTACTTCGATGAATACGTCAAAAAGTTCACAGACCTTCCTTATCTGGTGAAGCTGCGCGATGCTGGCAATGGACGTTATGTGCCTGAAATGATGCTTCGTGCCAGTGACCTACCAAACGACTTTGGCATCGAAAAGAAAGCAGAATGGTATCCTATCACGATGGATGACGAAACTGGTAAACTGGTTTCTCCTAATGGAAGCATCGGCAGTCGCTGGAACAATGAAGGAAAATGGAACCTGAAAAACGAGGATGTTCGTACTGGGCAACCATTCACTCCATGTCTTTCACAACTAGGTAAAGAGGATGAAATAGTCACCATCATGGAACCTTACTTTGGTGGTGAGGACTTCAAGAACCCCAACTTTGCCGCTACTGGACATCCTGACATCATAGAGCATAAGATACCTGTGGTAAAGATTGAAACGAAAGAAGGCACCACGCTGTGTGCCAATGTCTTCGACCTTATGATGGCGCATTATGGCATCGACAGGGGATTGGGCGATGAGAATTGTGCCAAAGATTATGGAGAAGACAAGCCTTTCACCCCTAAATGGCAAGAACAAATCACTGGAGTCCCTGCAGAACGCATCATTCAGACAGCCAGAGCTTTTGCTGAAACGGCAGAAAAGACGAAAGGTAAGAGCATGATTATCATTGGTGCAGGTGTGAACCAATGGTACAACACGGATATGACTTACCGTTCTGCCATCAATATGCTGATGCTTTGTGGAACATTAGGTGTGAATGGTGGAGGATGGAGCCACTATGTGGGTCAGGAGAAAGTCCGTCCACAAGCAGGATGGGCAAACATCGCCTTTGCACTCGACTGGATTCGTCCGCCTCGTCACATGAATACCGTCAGCTACGTCTACATGCACTCTGATCAGTGGCGCTATGAGAAAGTAACCGTAGATGAGCAACTCTCTCCACTGACGGATAAAGACAAATGGAAAGACTTAACCTTGCTCGACTGCAACATCAAGAGTCAGCGCATGGGATGGCTACCTGCAGAGCCAGAATTCAACCGCTCCTCCCTTCAACTATGCAAAGAAGCTAAAGCGGCAGGCGTGGACGTGAAGCAATACGTCTGCCAACAATTGCACGAAAATAAACTCACGCTAGCAA
This sequence comes from Bacteroidaceae bacterium, assembly GCA_017427065.1. Classification (GTDB taxonomy): domain Bacteria; phylum Bacteroidota; class Bacteroidia; order Bacteroidales; family Bacteroidaceae; genus Bacteroides. Next base: position 9,607 of record JAFRTL010000007.1, read on the forward strand.
GCGAAGACTTGGACGCAGAAGAGAACTCTCCAAAGAACCTGTTCATCTGGCGTGCCAACCTCATTGGTTGCTCTGCCAAGGGTATGGAGTATTTCATGAAGCACTTATTAGGTGCACAAAACTCCATCTTGGGACAGAACCTGGAAGAATGCGGTATGACCCTGCCTAAATATGAGAAATGGCATACAGAAGAAACCACAGGAAAGCTGGATCTGGTAGTGAATATCGATTACCGCATGACTCAATCGAGCATTTTTGCAGACATCGTACTGCCAGCAGCGACGTGGTATGAAAAAGAAGATATCTCTTCTACAGACATGCACCCATTCCTGCATCCGTTCTCAAAAGCTGTGGATCCTGTTTGGGAAAGTCGCACCGACTGGAACATTTTCAGAGACTTAGCTGCCAAGTTCTCCGTACTTTGCCAAGGACATCTGGGGGCCGAACAAGACATCGTTTATGGTCCATTGTCTCACGACAGTGCAGGAGAGATCTCGGAACCATTGGTAGCAGAAGACTGGAAGGAAACAGGTGCCATGCCTGAACCTGGGAAGAACATGGGCAACTTAGTGCCTGTGATACGTGACTATCCGAATACCTACAAGCGCTTCACTGCCGTTGGTCCATTGTTGCGTGACAAGGGTATAGCTGCCAAGGGTATGGCATGGTCTTCTCTGGAAGAATATAATGAACTGAAAGCATACAATGGTGTGGTTCGTGAAGAGGGCGTCACCAAAGGCATGCCGGATATGACAGACATCATTCAAGGCATAGATACCGTCCTGACACTGGATCCTACCAGTAATGGAGCTGCCTCAAAACGCGCATGGAAAGCATTGGAGAAGAGTGTGGGCCTGCCATTGGCTGAACCTCTAACCAAAGATGCTGGAGAAACTCAATACCACTACAAAGACCTGGTTGTTCAACCTCGTCTTTCACTCTCTACCCCTATTTGGACAGGTATCAACAACAAGGATACGGAATATACAGGTAACTATACCAATGTGCAATATCTGATACCTTGGCGTACTGTCACGGGTAGGCAGAGTTTCTATCAAGACCATCCTTGGATGCAAGCTTTCGGAGAGAATCTGGTGACATACAAGCCACCATTGGCAAAGAAAGAAATAAACAACCTGAAGGAACGCTTAGGATTAAAGGACAAGACCTTGTCACTTAATCTGCTGACTCCACACAATAAGTGGACTATTCACTCTTCATGGAACGACAATCTCCTGATGCTTACGTTAGGACGCGGAGGTCCTGTAATCTGGATGAGCGAATTGGATGCTGCTAAGTTGGAAATAAAAGATAATGACTGGGTTGAGGTAATCAATGACAATGGTTCTGCCATGTGTCGTGCCTGTGTTAGTCAGCGCATTCCTGAAGGAGCACTTTACATGTATCATAATCAGGGACGAACGGTCAATGTGCCTATCAGTCCGCTGACAGGTAAGCGTGGAGGCATCCACAATTCCATCTCGCGTCTGTGCCCAAAGCCTACCCACATGATTGGCGGCTATGCACAACTCTCTTTCGGATTGAATTACTATGGAACCATCGGAGCCAACCGCGACGAGTTTGTCATGTTGCGTAAGGTAGATGATGTGAAGTGGGATTAAACTTAAATCAGAAGCATCATGAAAATAAAAGCTCAGATAACAATGGTCCTGAATCTGGACAAGTGCATAGGATGCCATACCTGTTCAGTGTCTTGCAAGAATGTCTGGACATCCAGAAAAGGACTGGAATATGCTTGGTTTAATAATGTAGAAACCAAACCAGGTCCCGGATACCCTAAAAGATGGGAAGACCAAGAGAAGTTCAAGGGTGGATGGAAGTTGGATAAGGAAAGGTTAGGTCTGCGATTGGGAAACAGGCTAAAAATCATGTCGCAGATTTTCTCTAATCCTTATCTGCCACAAGTAGAGGACTACTATGAGCCATTTACTTTCGATTTTTCTTCCTTGAAAGGAAAGAAACGAGTGAAAACTCCACCATCAGCTCGTCCCTACTCACTTATCACGGGTGAGAAGATGAAGAAAATAGAGAATGGACCAAACTGGGAAGATGATTTAGCTGGAACATTCGACCAACGAAAGACGGATCCTAATCTTCAAGGATTGGACATCTGCGGATTTGAAGAGTTTGAGAAATCATTCATGTTCTATGTCCCTCGTCTTTGCGAGCATTGCCTGAATCCTGCATGTGCAGCAAGTTGTCCATCTGGAGCCATCTACAAGCGCAAGGAGGATGGTATCGTTGTCATCAATCAAGACCGTTGCCGTGGTTGGCGAGAATGTGTGTCAGCCTGTCCATATAAAAAGATCTACTTCAACTATGAACGCATGAAGAGTGAGAAGTGCATCTTCTGTTATCCACGCATCGAAGACGGACAACCTACAGTATGCTCGGAAACCTGCGTTGGTCGTATGCGCTACATGGGAGTGATACTCTACGATGCTGATAAGATAAATGACTATGCTGCAGCAAATGAACAAGAGTTGTACAAGAAGCAGCTTGACCTTATCTTAGATCCCCATGATCCTGAGATTATCAGAGAAGCTGAGGAACAAGGTATCAGTCATAATTATATCATGGCAGCGCAACAGTCACCTACTTACAAACTGATGAAAGAATGGCAGATAGCCTTCCCTCTTCATCCAGAATACCACACGTTGCCGATGGTATGGTATGTTCCGCCAATGAGTCCGAAGAAAAGCATGACTACCACAGCAGAAGGAGAGTCTTTCTTTGCCCAAGTAGAAGAAATGCGTATTCCATCTGAATATTTAGCTAAGCTACTCACTGCAGGAGATACCCAACCTATCAAGACAGCCCTTGCCAAACTTCTGGCATTACGTGAATACATGCGACTTAAGACGGTGGAAGGAGAGACTGAGCCTCAACTCAAAGAGAATTTTGGCTTGAACGCTTTCCAGTATGACGACATGTATAACCTGCTTGCCATTGCAGATTTCAAGGATCGATTCGTTATCCCTTCTTCTCCTAAACAGAAGGGGAAGCATCATTTCGATGAGCGTACAGGGCTGGGATTTGAAGGTGAAACAACTAAGAAAAACCTTTGGGGTGGTAAGTAACTATGAATAAAACATACAATATCATCGCTTTGTTGTTGGACTATCCTTCCCAGGAGATGAAGGATGCTTTGCCGTCTGTTTTACCAACAGTCTTGGAAGAAGGGATTCTACAGGAGCAACAAGTAGGACTTCTGCAGAAGTTCATGGACTATGCAACTACCTTTCCTACATTAAGAGATTGGCAGAGTGCTTATACAGAACTCTTTGATACGGCAAGTAAGGCGAATCTGTATCTATTTGATTTTGTGTATGGCACTTCTCGCGACCGTGGACAAGCTATGGTGGACTTGCAAGAAGAATATCTGAAAGCAGGACTCCTTCCAAAAGAAGGAGAACTGCCTGATTACTTACCTGTTTTCTTAGAATATGTAGCAGCTAAAGATAGTCCGGAAAAGGCACTTGAAGCCTTACAAGACATTAATATCGTGCTGACGAAGATGCAAGAGCTATTTGCTAAGCATGAGCATCCCTACGAGCCTCTTATCCAGCTATTATTAACCTTATCAAACTAAATGATTATTATGGATACAACCTTTATAAGTGAATATCTGCATGAATTCCTATTCGTCTATTTGCCTTATATTGCAGGTGCAGTCTTTTTGGTGGGATTATTGTATCGTTTAGCCGCCAGGGGAGAGTCTGTACAGGCATTGAGTAGTCAATTTCTCAGCAATGACAAGTTGCTGAAATGGGGCAGTAACCTGTTTCATTATGGCATCATCTTTGTTTTCGTAGGCCATATCTTTGGTCTGTTGGCTCCAGAATGGATGTACGATTGGCTGATTACCAATGAACAGAAACGTCTGTTGGCCATCGTGATGGGTGGTGCTTCTGGTATTATTACGCTTGTTGGTATCCTGATGCTGATGATTCGTCGCTTCACAGTAAAACCTGTGAAAGAGAACAGCCATACGGCCGACTTTCTGTTGGTTGTGCTCGTTGTGATTCAAGTAGCTACTGGATTATTAGGCACCTGTGAAACCATCACGCAAGACTTAGATTACTACATGAATCTGGATCGCTGGGCACAAGGCACTTTCCTATTCCTGCCAGATTCCTGGAAGTATCTCACTGCCACGGCGTTCATCCATAAGCTTCACATCTTGTTGGGATTCCTCATTGTACTCATCTTCCCATTCACGAAGTTGATGCACATGATAGCCTTGCCTATCAGATATGTAGTAGATTACTTCTTAGGAAAGAAATAAGAGGATTAAAATTTCAAACTTGCACTGAGTTCCATAGTGAACGGACGGATGAAACTACCTGCCATGAGGTAGTGATGCTGATAGGCTTCCACATCGGTGGCAAGGTCGGCTGCGCCAATGTTGCCACTGGCTCCCTTTTGATTGAGGATGTTCACCACGTTGTAAGAGAAGGTGACATGGTCGTTCAAGGTATAGTCAATGCCTCCGAAGGTCTCCCAGCGCCCCTTGAAATAGAGAGTGTTGGTCTTGTTGATGTATTGCTTGCTCTGATAGCGGAAGCTGAGCCAAAAACGCCACTTGTCCATCTGGTAGGAGGGGTCGAGCTCCACGATCATCTTCGACATGGCTGTGACGTTTTTGTTGTTGAAATCGTAGAACTGCCCTGGGCCGTCGCTGAACATGGGTTGGAAAGTGAACTTCTTGTACTGGGGGTTCTGCAGCGTGAGCAGGCCATGGAAGTTGAAGCCCTTGAAAGGTGTCACCACAGCATCGGTGGTCCATCCGATGGTGCCTACATCATAAAGGATAGCGATGGTGACTGTCTCGCTCTGATCCTTTGGATTAGTAAACTGCGAGCGTTGCTTGTAGTTGGTCTGCGAGATGTGGAACACCTGCGAAGTAAGCTGCAGCCAGTCGTTGTTGAAGTAGATACCTCCACGCAGCATGTTGCTCCGCACAGCGGATTCATTAGGCAGGTTGCAGCCTGCATAGTCCTGCATATTCGGACGCTGCTGCACGAAGACGTACTCGCCCTGCAGACCTAAGCCTCCCACAATCTTGTAGCGACCATTGAAAGTAAAGGTAGGATTGAGCCAATTGCCTGAGAACTTATTGATGACGCCATCGACCAGATTAAAGCCTGGGCGACGGATATTGGCGGGCTCAAAGAGGGTGCCATCGGGCAGGTAGGCAAAGGCGCCCTTGCCATGCAGCTTCTGCCACTCGAGGCGTGCGCCTGCAGAGAGCCAGAGGCGGGAATTGACCGTCCAATCATCGGAGGCATAGAGGCCCAACTTGTTCTCATGACCACGATAGTAGTCGGCTCCTGAGTTGAAAGCCGTCATGCGCTCGCCATTGATGAGGAGTTTCTTAGGATTCTCCTTCACCTCATGGGGCGTCAGACCAGTATTGTAGGACATATCCTGATAGGAGAACCACTCATTGAGTCCTACACGCCATGCATGCTGACGATTCGCGCCTGACTTGCCTGTGAGCTGCGCAGTGGTCATCCAACTGCGTTCTTTGCCTCGCGGCTGACGGGCATGGCGGTTCTGCACATAGCCCACGTAAGGGGTGCCGTCTTCGTAGGTGTAGCCAGCGTCAGCATCAACCTTGAAAATACCAGCGATGTTGTAGGTAGCTGTGAGCTGCTGGGCATCCTTCAGCTTGCTTCCAAATGAGAACTCCGTGCCATTGTCCCACTGGTATCTGAGATTATACGTAAGTTGGTGCGCATGATCCCTGTTGGCTTTCTCCAGATTCTTCTCAATCCATTTATTGGTATTGATGTCTATGCAGAAGAAAGTATTGTAATTGGGCAGGTACTGGTCGCGCCCCAAGACGAAGTCCTCGAACTTATCCACGCTGCCATCAGCCCCATTGTAATAGAACGGTCCTGAACCATCTGTGAAGGTGGTGGAGGCAGCATACTGGTAGAGCAGGCTGGTCTCTCCCCTATTCTCTGCCCAACGCTTGTTCAGACCTACCTTATAGACTTCCATACGGTCTTGCAAGCTGATGGCATCGAGGTGGTTGCTGCCAGGGTCGAAGCTCTGGTAGGTGGTGAGGGTGTAGCCCCAGCCATTGGCCATGGGTCCTGAGAGATTGGCATCTACCACCTGCTTTCCGAAGTGGTTGACGGTATATTTGGTCAGCCCTTGGAACTCCTCGCCTGCATGACGGGTGGTACTGGAGACAATGTAGCCCAACTTGCCATACTGAAGGGCACTCTCACTGAGCGACATCAGGGAGTTGGTGGCATGACTGAGGCCGCTGCGCCACGTGGTATAGGGCATCACGGGCCAATAGAGCTCGGAGACGGGCAGGCCGTCTTCGAAGATATCGGAAGCGAACTGCGCAGGCAGTCCGATGGAAATCTTACGGGGTTCCCTGTCATTGGATGCATTCAGCATCACATTGCGATTGCGCTCCTCACGTGTAGAGGGCACAGAGTCAGTCTTTGCCTCCGTCTGTGACAAGGCAGTAGTTGGCAAGAGCATACTTGCTAAAAACAAAAAAAAGGATAATGTGTTTTTCATTTTTTAGGTCTTTTGTTGTATTCGATTGCATAATTACAACTTTTTCCTCAAAATTCAAACAATCTATCCATTTTATTCGTACTTTTGAGCACTTTTTCAAGGATTGTATAATTTAACCAAATATCATTTAATAAAAGCAATGAAAAAGATCTTTCAAAAATCTGCTATGATGATCATGGCTGCCCTGCTGTTTGCAGCCTGTGGTCCTAGCTATGACGTTCCTACAGCGCTGAAGAGCTGGAAATCTGACACGAACGGCTCTGTGAAGGGTGAAGAAATCAGCGTAACGGCTGGTGAAACCTTGACCTCTAAGGGGGATTACCGTAACTTCGACCTGACTGGTCAGGCTTATGCTGAGAATGGTGCTGAAGCTGCCCTGCTGTTCCACTCTGATGGCAAGACGGGCTATGAGGTGCTGTTCCACAATGGTCCTATCGATGGCTCTCGCAAGACAGGTAGCCTCTCTACCGTACGTAACCTCTATCGCTCACTGGGTGAGGACGGACAGTGGTTCGACTTCGACATCGCTGTGCGTGAGAAGAATATCTCCATCAAGATCAATGGTACAGACGTGGTGTGCTATACGGAGCCTGAGCAGCCTTATCGTACAGAGGCTAATAAGAGCAAGGTGCTGAGCCGTGGTGGTTTCGCACTGGTTGGCAAGAAGGGTGACGTGAAGTTCCGCAACCTGACGGTGACCATGCTTCAGGATGGTGTGGTGAATCCTAACGACACCATGCCTGCCATCGACGAGACTACAGACGAGATAATCCGTCTGCAGCAAGAGAACTTCCCTGTGATCGACTATCATGTACACCTGAAGGGTGGCTTGACCAAAGAGCAGGCTCACGCCATGTCTATGAACTATGGCATCAACTATGGTGTGGCTCCTAACGTGGGTGAAGGTGGCGTAGGTCGTATGCTGAAGGACGATCAGGAAGCCATTGAGTACTACGACGAGGTGAAGCCTATGGCATTCCTCATGGGTGCGCAGGGTGAAGGCCGTCGCTGGATCGTACAGTTCTCACAGGAAGTGCTGAATAAGTTCGACTACCTGTTCACTGATGCCATGACAGTGGTGGACAAGGGTCGCATCTGCCGTATCTATCGTCCTGACGAGGTACATCTGGATGGTCGCACCAAGCAGCAGTATATGGACATGATCGTGGATCAGACCGTGAAGATTCTGACCAACGAGCCTGCTGACATTTATGCCAATGCTACTTATATCCCTGAGCAGGGTTGGATGGATGATTATGATCAGTATTGGACTGACGAGCGCGTAGACAAGGTGCTGGATGTGCTGCAGAAGTACGACATCGCCCTAGAAATCAGCCCTCGCTACAAGATTCCTAGCTTCAACGTGATCAAGAAGGCTAAGGCTCGTGGCCTGAAGTTTACCTTCGGAACCAACAATGTAAATGCTGACTTTGGTCGCTGCGAGTATGCTATCGAGGCTATCAAGGAGTGTGGTATCACTGCTGACGACATCTGGTTCCCAAGCATGAGCAAGCGCGCTCAGCGTGTACCTGTAGACTACAACCACTTTGGGGATAAGAAGTAATCATTCTTCATCGGATAATTCAAAAAACAAGAGAGGCAGCCTATTTAGACTGCCTCTCTTTTATTGTTAAAAATGCGGTTTCAAACAACTTTTGTTTTGTTTAAGTCAAATATAATGCCTACCTTTGCAGCACAAATAGAAGGATTGGTCATTGGAACTTGATAAGGATATGTGAATATCGTATATTATCCCCACCCTCCAGTCATTAACCTAGGCAAGCGTTTTTAGCTAATTTACTGGATTTAGTTACTTCTGTCGTTATTTTTTCAAAAATAGGGGAAATAAACTCACAAGCACCTTTGATTAGTCCTTCTTTCTTTATGTTTAATTCCTAGTCACATACTTTGGAGATTCGCCATATCTGTTGGTCCCAGGCTCACTGTCGGCACATAGCATCACGATGAAGATAACCTTATAAATCACGTAGATGATAAATAATAAGGCATACTTCGACAGATGCATAAGGACAACCATAGGATCGTCTGCCTCTGTGGTGACGGCCCAATAAATAACGTCGAATATCACATAAGCCAATACCAACCACTTGTATAAGAAGCCAACGCCCCACCACCAGCCACTATGTCCCGCATCATGGAGACGACGGAAAGTGAGTGGAATCATGGCCACACTGAAAATCCACCCAATAAACGGGGTAGCAGCCAAATTGATGATGAACACCACAAAGCGGGTCCACCAATACTCTGAGCGACGAGAGCGCCCATTGAACTCGATCACCTTATTACATGCCTGTAACAATGCCTCGCCAATATCCAGCGTAGGCTTAGCTAGTCTCTCTTCCATAGCATCACTAATTTAATTCCATTTTACCAGTTTCACTGTACTGTTCAGTCCGCTTGGCATGGGTTCCCAGTTCTCATAGGTGGTGTGCTGATAATGAATGTCCACCACATTGAGATCCTCGAACTTGCGCCAAGGAACTCCTCTTTTATCTAAATCACGAATACGATTGGCAGGGAGGTTGGTCACTTCTATGCGCAGGTCATTGTTCCCCACCTTCAGGTTCCTAAGTTTCAAAACATAGGGTACTGACCATACGGTACCTATGTATCTGCCATTGACAAACACGCGCGCACTCTCACGCACATCCCCTAAGTCGATGGCCCATTGATTAGTCATCTCTCTTCGGGTGAGCGTGAAACGACAGGCATAGACGCCCGTTCCCATGGTCACCTTCACAGAATCATCGTTGAGTGTCTCCCAGGTCTGCACCTTAGGCAACTTAAACGTCTGCTTGACTGCCGGGGCGCTTTCCTCGAAACTGAGGGTCCACGCACTGGCAGTGAGGTCTTTTGTGACAGAATAATCCAATTCTGGCTGTCTTCCAGCATCAGGCACAGGGGTATTGAAGGTCTGCATGATAATGGACTCTCCTGAACGCAGACGAATCCGTACCTTGCCATCACGCTTCTCTACTGAATAGCGCTCGCTGTCGTTCAACGGATTGAAAAGCATGGCATCCTGGAAGTTCACTCCTAAGGTTACGTACTGGTCCACATCATTTGGAGTCAGATTGGAGATGAAGTAGTGATGACCCGTAGGATTGCTGCGACGTATCATGTGAAGCCCACAGACGGTCTTCAACTCTTCAGGCTTCGCCAATCTGCTCATTTCTGCTTTATCAATGCGATACAAGATAGGCGCTCCTTGTGCTTTCAGACGATCCAGGTGCGCCTTCAATGGGGTGGTCATGCGTACTTCTCCAGGGATAATCAGTGCCTTGTAACTTACACCTGCAGCTGTCTTGAGTTTGCCATCCTGATAGGTCGTACCCAAAAGATAGCTGTCGCTGATATAGTCGCAGTCAAATCCTAAGGAATCTATCAGCAGCACATCACGGATAAACTCTGGGGCATTCTGGTCCATGTTGCTGATTTCAAACATCATCAGCAAATCGGACGTACGCTTCGCCCACATGTCGCGTACAGGCAGATAAACCAAGAAATCATTGTCGGGTTCTCCCCATTGCAGGAAGCGCTGACAGTTGTTCACATAATCCGTAAAATTGGCAGCATCGCGCCAGATGCTGTTGGTAGGCGACATATCTATCGACGCATAGAACTTCCATCCTGGCCAAGGTTCATTCTCGGGAGAATAGGCCGTACCATGGAAATACACACGGTTCACGCCAGCGCAGAAGATCAGGTCCACATCTGGTTTCAACTGTGAAAGCGAGGTACGGAAATGCTCCGTAAGCCATGTGAACGACTCACAACTGGTAAGGGGCTTGCCTGTGATATGGGCAGCAGAAGAGGCATACTTCAGCATGGAAAGGTCGCTGTAATTTGGACGCACCTTATCCGCATCCGTACGCAGTCCCTTGATGCCAAAGTCAGAAAGGCCAAAGCCTTCCACTTCTGGGATATCCACAGCAGCATAATGGTCGATCAGATTGGCAGGGGATCCATGTGCCTGATTGCGTGTTTTCACGTTATGGCTATGGGCCCAGGCCGTCCATTGCCTCGTAAAATTATCCAAGAGCATGTCGCTCAGTGTCTCACGATAATCGATAAGCACCTGTGTGGGATTCTCGCCAATGTTCAGCAACAACTCAGGCAGGTGTTCCTCCAGTTTGTAGCCTCTACGCTTATAAAAATCGTCAAAGATACCAGGTGTCCAATCGGCTCCATACACCTCGTAGCTGTCGTTGAAGAAGGTATCTGGATAAGGCACCCCATTATCAGCAAAGGCCTTTTCGAAACGCTCCAGATAGTGCTTCACTGCCTGAGCATCGAAATGGTCGATGACCCATCCTTCTCCGCCAGGAGCCGCTCTTTTCACCAATTGCTGGGTACGGGCCATATAGACGGTAAAAATCTGCCATTTACTCTCACTATCCTTCGATTTCCAAGACAGTACATTGTCCGTCACCATGTTCGTAAGATCCACAGGAGTAGCCTCCATGTCCAACCTATAGGCCATCACCTTATGCACTCTGGCAGTCTTCCAGGCAGCTCCTTCGTCTTCATCCGTAGAAGAAGCCGCTTTCAGGCTCTCTGTGGGTGCCAGGTTCAACTTGGTTTCAGGAATCCTGTTCATCAGTTGCATGAGTTTGCTCACATGCTCCACCTGTATGGTATCCACACGATACATCACCCTACATGCAGCCTCTGACTGGGGTACCTGCGGACCACCAAAGGGCCATCCTGTACCAGTGTTCATGTCAATCTGCATACGATTACGAATTCCCAATTCCTCTACATGTTTGAGTATTTCCATCCAACGAGGAGAAAGGAAATCCACGTTCTTCGCCTCATTGCCTTTCACCCCATAGATGGGCGTGATTTCCAACGTGCGGATGCCATGACTGGAATACTCCTTCATCAGTTCACTAAGTTCCTCTTCTTCGACGGCACTGCCCAACCACCACCATCGACTTCCAGCATGTGTCTGGATAGAAGATGCTGGCCATCTCTGTGCTTGAGCACTTAATGCCATCAGGCTAAATAATATCAAGAAGATCTTCTTCATTATCTTATAATCATGGTTGAAAGTGACTGTGCAGCCAACTGCACTTCAAACTGATGTTCGCCAAAAGCTAAGGTTAGAGTCTTAGGCTGATCTGTCTGATTGCCAAGCACTACCACCAAACTGCCGTCTGTATTCAGGAAGGCAAGGGCATTCTTGCAATCGCCACCCAATTTCAGCACTTTGGCACCAGGCAAGACGTAATGGCTCACGTGCTTCATCACATAGTATTCAGGGGTGAACTTGAAAGACTTCTCTGCTTCATTGACTGTCACTAAAGAGTTCTGGCGCCATCCCCAATGGCTCACACCACCTTCAAGCAATGAGATGTTCCAATAGAAATAAGCCGCGGTGCCTTGATTGATATAGTACTTCATCAAGTCCCAAGAATGGGAAGCTCCTGCATAGTCATTGCGTCCATTGCCACATTCCTGCTCGCTCTGATACATAGGCAACTGTGGGTATTTCTGATGCAAGGTGGGCATAGCGTTCTTTCCAGCCCATTGGAAGCCCATGCCCTTGATGTATTTGGCAGACTCCTCATTAGAGAGTATCGTATCCCAAAGCGAGGCATCTGCACGCTCCATCGTTCCCAAATAGACATCCACGCCACGCTTCTCCATCTCTGGTCCCAGGTATTTCAAGAAGTTGTTCAGTCCCTGTGGAGTCCATGTGCAAGCAGGATACCACTGTGCAGAGTTAGGCTCATTCTGTGGCATCACCATGAAGATATCTATCCCCTTCTCCTTATAGGCATCGATGAACTTGCCAAAGTAGCGGGCATAGGTTTCCAAGTATTTAGGATCTTGCGTAAAGGCATCCTCGCCCTCACGGATCTGCTTGTCGATTGCCAATCCATTTTCAGCATTAAACCTACCACGCAGCATCTCTGTTGATGTGTTAGCATAGTGCTTGTTGGTCTTCATCCAAGCTGGTGGGCACCAAGGCGACGCCCAGATGCGCAATGCGGGGTACTGCGCCTTTGCCTCACGGATAAAGGGAATCAGGGTAGCCTCATCATGCGCAATGGAGAAATGCTCCAAATCAAAGTCGCCATCCACGTCATCGTAGCTGTAATAATCAAGGCTGAAATCGTTGGCACCCAAAGGCATACGGTTCATGGTGAAGTTGAGTCCCACCCCTGGGGCATAAAGCTCGCGGAAGATGCTGTCCCTATCCTGCTGACTCAGTAAGCTGAGGGAAGTCCATCCCAATTCGTTGAAGCAAGCGCCAAAGCCCTCGATGGTCTGCTGGAATGCCAGAGGATCGATCACCAAGGTAGAGTCGCCTACGCCCATAGTCAGGTCTAAATCGAACATGGGCACTTCCATATCTAATACCGTCTGCCAAGGGCTATCCATGGTAGAGGTGATCATCTGCACACTTCTCATCTCTTCTTGGCAAGCAGTGAAAACCATCAGCGTACTTGCTGCACAAAGTAATTTTAATGCTTTCATTTTTATTTAATTTGAATCGTTATATTCCGTTCATAAGCTTGAGGATAAACCCTGTAAGAAGCGAAGATGCCCCTGGCTGTACATCCCACGCCAGAAGTGGCATAATCTAAGTTCAGCGTCACTCCGTCTTGCTTTTCCAACTGATACTGATACACTGCCTTGGTGAGATTCTCAGTGCTATACGGATAGGCATTGAAGTTGAACAGCTCATTCATCTGGAACTTCAGTCCCTTCCCCTCAGCATCAGTCATGGAGAGCCATCGATTATCTGTGCGCAAGCCATGATCCTGAGGAATGAGGTATGGTTCATACATGTCATCCACAGAGGTCTGGTAAACTCCTATCTTATAGCCTGTCTTACGATCAGGATAGTTCTCCTCAGGACCACGTCCATAATAATTCACCTGAGTAAGACCAGCATCCAGTGTCATGGTCAGTCCGATACGAGGCAACCATGCAGGCATTGTTCCTTCAGGCAGCACTTTATGTTTCAGACGAATGCTTCCATCTCCATCTATTTCGTAATCATATTGTTCCTCAAAACCTTTATATACAGCACCAAACACATAGGTGTCATGACGTTCCTGGGTGTTATTTCCTATCTGACTGAAATTACGCACGCTCACATACACCTTGCCATTGGCTTCACGCACCTCCATGCTCAGAGGCACGTAGGTCACCTTATCCAAACCTGCTGAGTAATACTCATTGGCGAGCATCATGCCCATGTTGTTATCCCAAGAATTGTTTCTAAATCGGAAAGCATTCCAGGAATCCAACTCGTTGGCCAAAGGGGCACGCCACACGTTCAGTTTCAATGGCGCACGTAGCATCTCCTTGCCATCTTTGACCAAAGAAACCAGTTGTCCCCCAGCATTGAAGGTATAGGTAAAGTCTTTCCCTGTCACTTTCACACCATCTGCATCTTGCTGGAAAGAGGCTCCAGAAGTAGAGGCCGTTTCATTCATTACAGGCACACTCCAAGGCAGTTCCAACTGATCCCAAGCCACTTCATGACCAGCCTTTGCCCATAGTTCATCTTGCTTCAGCGCTGCGCTGATCAGCAATCGATATTCCTTACCTGCTTGCAGGACTGGCTGAGTGAAAGGCACTTTCACCACCTTCTTGGTGAGTGGAGCCACATCTAGTGCCAAGGTACCAGAAGCCACCACCTCACCATCTGCCTGAATCTCCCAACGCGTATCATAGACAGAGGCATTGAGGAAATGGTTACGATTCCAAACCTCCACGGTTCCATCTGCAGCATTCAGCCAAGAAAAGCTCAATGGTTGTGCACTCTTCTTCATCTGCCACATCTCTGGTTGTGGGGTACGATCAGGCCAGATGCTTCCATACGTACGGGCTCCAATGCCATAGCTGAAATACTTCTCGCCAGGTGTTTCACTCTCAAAGTCGAGCCAAAGCACTGCTTTCTCCTTCGTGAGTTCGTCAGCCTTAAGGGCCTGTGTGAATAGTCCCACTTTATCTATTTGCGCATCGCAGATATGCACTTTGGTTTCCTGCCCATGTGTCTGTTCATTGCGCCCAATGTTTACAGGATACGGATAGTTACGTATCTTTCCTGTGGCTTCTGTCTGTGCCACCACTGTGCCATCAATGCTCAGCGTCAGCTGTTGCCCGTTATATACAGCCAGCAGATCGTGCCAGTTATTTTCCCAATTAGCAGGCAATTTGCCTTCTGCTTTATAGAGTTTATCTGTGAAGAGGTAGAAATAGATATCTTCCTTTCCATTTTGTTGGATACCAAACTGGTTACTGCCTTTAGTAATGAAAGAGCCACAATCGCTGATAAGTGCACGAGGGAATACCCGCATGCTGATGGTGAGTTGATCCCCACTGATTTCCACATTGTCACTGCGATACACCTCAACCCATTGGTCGTGCCCATTCAGATCGAGCACCGTTTCCGCATCCTTTTTCTTCCCCACTTTCACCAACTTGGCATTACCCATCAGATGCGCAGGCGTATGGAAAGGCGAATCGTCAGTTAGCAGTCGTGCCTGTTGCGTCAAACCTGGACTTACGAAATCCCAAATCGCGCCACCCATACTACGAGGTTGGGCATAAATCACGCGCCAAAAGTCGTCCAACGCACCACCACCATTGCCTGCTACACTGAGGTACTCATCCATGAATGAGGGGCGTGTATCGCCATCGCCATGCAGACCTACTTGCAAATCGAGTTCCTCAGGCGTAGGATAACGAGGACCTATGATCTCTTCTGCAGGATGAGAATAAGCATTGCCACCATACATCCAAGAACGTGTAGGGTCATACTTGCGCCCTTCCTTAATCACTTCACCAATCAACTCTCCTTCCCCACTCTCATTGCCTGCACTCCAGAAGAGGATGCAAGGATAATTGCGATCACGCAACACCATGCGACGCACGCGTTCCTGATACATTTTCAGATAGGCAGGATCGCGAGAAATGCGCTCTGAAGCATGGGCCTCATCGCCTGTCTCATCAATAATGTAAAGGCCATACTCATTGGCCAGTTGCAAATACCTGTTCACAGGAGGATAATGGCTGGTACGCACCGCATTGAAATTGAACTGCTTCAGAATCTCCATGTCTTTACGGATGACGGACTCCTGCATCATGTGTCCCCACTCTGGATGCTGCATGTGACTGTTCTGGGCATTCACCTTCACAGGCACGCCATTCAAGTAGAACACCCCGTTTTCTATCTTGGTCTCCTTAAAACCTATGCGCTGCACAGCTTTATCGATTTCCTTGCCTTCTGCATCTGTGAGCGACAGATTCAGCGTATAGAGATTAGGCGTTTCAGAGGTCCATTTCAGGGGATGACTGATCAATTTCTCCACACTCACTGCCCCATCCCTTACTTGATCTTGCATGGTAGCCACTTCGCGTCCCTCAGCATCCTGTAGTTGCAGGTTTACCTTCATGCCATCTGAGGAGGCTCCGCCATAGGTTTTCACCCAAGCATTGACTTTCAAAGTGGCATCGTTGTATTGATCGTCTAAATCCGTCATGACTTGCCAATCGAACAGACGGGTATTTGGGGTAGCAAACAGCCACACATCATCGAAGATACCTGCCAAACGCCAGTAGTCTTGCTGCTCCATGTAGTAACCATCGGAATACTTCGTAACGAGCACAGCCAACGTATTCTCACCACGTTCCAGATACTTGGTAATGTTATACTCTGCAGGTTCCTGTCCGCCTTCATTGTAGCCCACTTCCTGACCATTTACCCACACAAAGCTGGCAGATGCCACTTTCTCGAAGCGCAGAAATACTTGTTGGCCACTCCAACTGGCTGGTATCTGGAAGGTGGTACGATAGGCACCACTAGGGTTATAGTCGCGTGGCACATAAGGAGGATTGGCTTTGAAAGGTGTGGTGGTATTGCGGAACATCGCATCGCCAAAGCCTTGCATCTCCCAATTGGAAGGCACAGAGATCGTGTTCCATCGCTTGACATTGTAATTGGGCAAGAAGAACAACGTAGGGATCTCTTCTGGTGTATTGGCATAGTAGAACTTCCAAGTGCCATTCAATGACTGACTCTTTTCTGGAATCCAATAGGCATGCCCTTCTTCCTGACCTTCCTCGAAGACCTCGGTGTTCTCGATGTAATCATACAGATGACTGATATATCCACGTTGTACCTGTGCTGACAATGCCAATGGCAGCCAACATAACGACAAGAAAAATAAAAGACGGTATTTCATAGCTTCACATTTTATGAAGCAAAGATAATGCTTTTTTAGAAGCACACGTAACGAAAGGACATAAAAAAAGGGATACCGCTGTATCCCAACCTTGTTAACCTTAAATCTAATACTATGAAAAACACGATACAAAGGTACGGACTTTCTACATTCCTGCAAATTATCCAAATAAAAAAGTGTGTTTTATAACATTCTTTAATACTATTACAGGGATTTTTTCTAAAATTCGCGCTTATTGCACAGAAAAGTTGTAAATTCGCAGCCATGAAAGAGAAGTACGACCTTATAGCGATTCTTGGTCCCACAGCTTCAGGGAAGACGCCCTTTGCTGCGCACTTGGCAGCTGCACTCGATGCGGAAATCATCAGTGCAGATTCGCGTCAGGTATATCGAGGCATGGACCTTGGAACTGGGAAGGATCTGGCAGATTATGTGGTGGAGGGGCGCCCTATCCCTTACCATCTTATCGACATCTGCGATCCTGGCTATAAATACAATGTCTTCGAGTATCAGCGCGATTTTCTTCGTGTGTATGAGGACATCTGTTCTAGAGGAAAAATGCCCATCATGTGTGGAGGGACAGGCTTGTATCTGGAGGCCATTCTTGGGGGGTATCGACTGCTGGATGTACCTCAGAATCCTGCATTGAGGGCTTCTTTAGAGGGTAAAAGTTTAGAGGAACTGACAGAAATTCTCAAAGGCTACAAAAAGCTGCATAACACCACAGATGTGGACACTGCCAAACGTGCCATTCGTGCCATCGAGATAGAGGAGTATTACTTGCAGACTCCTCCTGAGGTGCGCTCTTTTCCTGAGCTTCACAGCCTTATCATTGGGACGGATATCAGTCGTGAATTGCGTCGCGAGAAGATCACGCGTCGCCTAATACAACGTTTGGATGAAGGCATGCTCGATGAGATTCGTCGCCTCCTCGATAGAGGCATTCCTGCAGATGACCTCATCTATTATGGATTGGAATACAAGTACCTCACCTTACACGTCATTGGAAAGCTCAGTTATGAAGAAATGTTCTCGCAACTAGAAATCGCCATCCACCAGTTTGCGAAGCGCCAAATGACGTGGTTCCGTGGCATGGAGCGTCGTGGTTTCACCATCCACTGGATAGATGCCACGCTTCCTATGGAAGAGAAAGTGGCGAAGGCAAAGATCTTGTTGGGGAGATGAAAAAACAAGGACACGAAAAAAGTTTTTAAGTTATTCTTTGTATTGGTGAAAAAACTCTTTACCTTTGTCTCAAATTATAAACTATAGTTATTATGGATATCACAATACAAAATTCAGAAATCAGTGTTGTAGATTCTTATTGGGAAAAACTACGTACACTGAGCAAGACGGCAAGACTCTATTTGGCCAACAAACTTACTGATTCTGTAAAAGAGGAAGAAGCAATTGATCATACCAAAAGAATTGCAAAGGTTAAAAGGCATAGGAATGTGCCTACAGATGAAGAATTAAAAGAACGCTTTGCAAACAAGCCCATGCCTCCCATCCCAGAAGAAGAACCATCATGGAAGGCTGTCATAGATTCAAACACTGGCAAAACTATTAAATCCATAGAAAAATGGCTGTAAAATATGTATCTCAACGTGAGATAGTAGAAGTGCCCTATCAATTACCTGATGGGAGCATCAAACCTCATATGGCATTAGTGCTTTCTACTGAGAAGTTGCAATTAGCAGAGGATGGAATGTTTTATGCAGTACTCATTTCGTCGAAAAACATCAATCCTGATTTCACTATCAGAATTAAAAATGAGTGGTTAAGTAAACCTTTACCCAAACAATCTTACTTTGTTACTCATATCGTATCATACTATCGAACAGAGGAAGTCATTCAGTCGTTCAACAATTATGTGAAGTCTGCTCCTTTTGACAAGATAATGAATAAAGTCATTTTGAGCATGTTCGACATTGAGATAGAATAAGGATATTGTATAAATAATGAAGCACTGCCAGAGCGCTCTCTGCACAGTGCTTCTACTTTGACGTCGTTTCTCGCAAACTCAATCAATTTTATCTTAAGGCTTGGAGCTTAGGGCTCCTTCGCTTGTTTTTTTTAAAATTAGCAAGCGGGGGCTTCACAGCTACCGCTTGCTGGCGCATTAATAACATCTTTTTGAGATGTGAATTAATATCTTTGTAATAGCTATAGTTCCATTGTTCGATTCTCCCTTGTATTACAAATCAACGATACTGACCAATAATACTTATAAATCTCTATGAATGGTTATTAGAGATCCAACCTGTATCTCCATCATAAACATGATATCCATCAGTATCTGAAGTACCATAATACCACAAAGTTCCACTAACTGCTTGACCATTATTTTTTCCATATCTACCAGCTAAAGTATGCACTAGAGAACTCATACCACTCTTTTCAGTATCATTAGCTGCTATTAATTCCAGTTCATGGTCACTTCCATGTTCATATGTTGTATTACCCACAGAATGATAAAGTTTATCAGATTTGTGTGAACAAGTCAATGTTCTTATCCAGCACGTAGCTACAAACTCTTGCGGAGTAAACTCTTGAAACTCCAGTCTCAGACTTTCAAAGACCTCTTTTCTAACGTTCAAATTCATTTTCATTTTATAATTTCACTCATTTATATTATTAATGCGCCCTTCTATGAGCATGTCCATAGGTGTGGACATAAATGTTCATAACTGTGGACATTTATTTTTCTAGTTAGGAAAAAATATTTTTCTAACTAGAAAAAATGACTTTCCTCGTGAGGGCGTAAAAATTCCCTCGTGAGGGAGGCCGATTTTGGCACCTTTTCTTACCCCCTTCTGACATAGGGTTTGCTTACGGCAAACTCCCTCGTTGGTTACGGCAATCTGGGAGTTTGCTTACAGCAAGCCGATGTTCTTACAATGCGTTTTCTCTTTTCCTTTCCATACCTTCTCTGTGTACCCATATTAGGGATACAGAGAGGTGTAGGATTGGACAGACATATTGAAATATGTTTCTTTTAACAAGTTCAATTACAATTCAACAAGTCTACTGGTTCACTTATTTTACTTCAGATTGCAATTTTGGAGAAGCAGGAAACCTAATACTATTCTCCTTTCTTTACATAATAAACCAAGAAGCATCTGATATCCTCATATCTACAATAAACTGCGGATATCTCATCATCAGCAACCTCTGGACTAACTTCTCTTAATGCTGCTTCAAATACATCTTTACCTATCTTGTTGTCGATAGATTGAATTACAATTTCATAAAATCTATTATCATCTTCAGGATGGTTATTGTTTAACCTAAACCAGTTTTTAATTAACTCTTTCATTCCAATACTATATAAATATGGATTATTAGTTAATACATAAAAAATACAAATATGCTACTTATTTCCTTCAGATTACAAATTCAATGGAAACGAGTACAAACATTAGGAATGATTTGGACGTTCGTCATCACGTGTAATAACAGGCACCTCTGCAAAGTGGATACCAGCAATGTTTCCACCCCACCAAGCCCAACCATCGAACCATTCATGCTCACTGGAGCTTGTAGCTCTACTGATTTGGAAATCTTGCACTTCCGACTGATCAGAAGCTCCGATTATATCCTCTACATTATCGATTGTCGGTACAATATCATCATCTACACGGAGAAAAACACTCATATCATGGCCGCCATGTTTGTTATCCATTAAATCGCCAATTTCAGTTGTACCTGTAGCATCATAAATATGTCTAGGCAAGTGACCTTGCGATGGAGATGCGCCCTGGCAACGAATGGTAACATACCAACACGTATCACAATACTCCTGCGGCATAAACTTCTGCGCCTCGAGCCTTAAGCTCTCCCATTTTTCTGTTCTTTTTTCCATAATTCTAGAATTTTATATTAAACATTTTATTTCACTTCTTGTAATATCTGGTAAGCGATGCATCGCGCTACGAACTGGCGAAGCTCCACTTCCATATCGCCAGCATTACCTTCGTAACGCTCTTTCAAGGCTTGGAGCACATGGCAGATGGAATTAGGTGTTTGGAATTGCTCCCAAACGAAACGGCTGCTGGCGTTCAGTGACATCATGCCATTGAACTGCTGCGCCATCTCTCCTGTGGGTACGACTAACCACTCGTCGGCCACTTGCGTCATGATGAAGTTGGGATTCACTTGATAGACTTTCTGGTCTTCACGCTGCTTGCCTTGCTCCAAGACACGGAGCAACTCTTCGTCGGAAAGGGATGCAAGTGTAGTAGGCTCCACCCCTTCTACAGGAATGTAGTACCATACGGGTTTGTTGAAGACACGTTTCATCAGTCGTCTCAAGTGCCCACTGATCCCCCAATATGCAAGCTTGATTGGTTATAAAAAGAAAAGCGTGGGAATCGTACTTTCACCCGTCCCACGATCTGAATTATTGAAATGGCTTTGTAACAAAAACGAGCAACGCAGATACCCTACATAAAGTATATAACTTATGCGCAACGCTATCATCACACATAAATACTCTACATATCATCTACTTGCTACTTTGCCTCTCAGTTACATGAAGTTTGCGAAATTCCAGATCAAGAGAACAAAGCGTAAAGTAAACGCTTTCTTATGTCATCCCACCCACCTAAATCATCTGCGTCGCTCGTATATCGTTACATTATACTAATTTTCTGAGTTATTATTATATATAATGTATATATATAAGTACCACAAATAAAATAGTATGGCCTAGGACGGTGCAAATATAAATGTTTTTTACAAATCAAACAAGGAATAACAAAAATTTCTGAAATTTTTATTATCAGAAACGAAAAATAAGAATAAATCTTGGATATTTGATAAGAGATACATATCTTTGTCCTACTATAAATGTTTAACAATAAAATAATAAAGCGTATGGGATTTTTGAAAAGACTATGGGATGCTCTGAAGGGTGGTGACCGTGAAGGGCTGGAGACTTTGAGAAAAGAGGCTGCTGCCAAGGCTGCTGATATGGTGGACGACGCCAAGAAGGCTGCCGCTGAAGTGGCCGACAAGGTGGACGATGTAGTGGACGACCTGAAGGAAAAGGCTGCCGATGCTTCTAAGGACTTCAACGAGAAGTATGGCGACAAGATAGATGCTGTGAAGAAGGATGCTTCGAATGCGTTCAAGGATGCCAAGAAGACCGTGAGCGACTTTGTGGATGATCTGCAGGAAAAGATCAAGGAAGTGAAGGATGATGCTGCAGAAAAGGTGGAGGACGTAAAGGCTGAAGCTGCAGAAACAGTGGAGGAAGCCAAAGCTGAAGCTGCTGAAACAGTGGAAGAGGTGAAGGAAGCTGTAGCTGAAAAGGTGGAGGATGTCAAGGAAGCCTATGCTGATGCTAAAGAGGCAGTGGCTGAAAAAGTAGAAGATGTCAAAGAGGCTGTAGCTGACAAAGTAGAGGATGCAAAGCAAGCTTATGCTGAAGCCAAGGAAGCTGTGGCTGAAAAGGTAGAGGATGCAAAGCAAGCCTATGCTGAAGCTAAAGAAGCTGTGGCTGAAAAGGTGGAGGATGTAAAGGAGTCTTTTACTGAAGCCAAGGAAGCTGTGGCAGAGAAGGTGGAGGATGCTAAGGAAACCATCGCACAAGTGAAGGCTGAAGTGGCAGACAAAATCGATGAAGTAAAGGAAGCTGACAAGAAACTCGAAGCTTAAAAAGATAAAACCTAAAAAGAACTTAAATCTTCTGCGTAGCTCTTTAAGAGCAGTTCTTCCCTCCCCTACGTGTAGAGGAGGGTTTTTTATGAACGCTATTTTTAGGCCTTAAATTTTGCAAGGGAAAGAAAAAGCCGTATTTTTGTAGGCTTGAATAAAAAAAATAAAGGTATGGACTATTTAAAAAACAACCCATATAACAACTTCTTCCTCTTGGCTGGTCCCTGTGTGATAGAAGGCGAGGAGATGGCGATGCGCATTGCAGAGAAAGCAGTGAGCATCACGGAGCGGCTGCATATACCTTATATATTTAAAGGATCGTATCGCAAAGCCAATCGTTCACGCTTAGATTCTTTCACAGGCATTGGTGATGAGAAGGCGTTGAAGATTCTGCGCAAAGTGCGTGAGACATTTGGCATCCCTGTGGTGACGGACATCCATAAGGCTGAGGAAGCTGCGATGGCCGCTGAGTATGTGGATGTGCTGCAGATTCCTGCCTTCCTTTGCAGACAAACGGACCTCTTGGTTGCTGCTGCGAAAACTGGGAAGACCATCAATATCAAGAAGGGCCAGTTTCTCTCTCCACAAGCCATGCAATTTGCTGCTGACAAGGTGGTGGAAGCTGGGAATCCCGATGTGATGCTTACTGAGCGTGGAACAACCTTTGGCTACACAGACCTTGTGGTGGATTTCCGAGGCATCCCCGAGATGCAAGCCTTCGGATTCCCTGTAGTACTGGATTGTACACACTCACTTCAACAACCAAATCAATCCAGTGGCGTAACTGGTGGCATGCCTCAACTGATAGAGACCATTGCCAAAGCAGGTATCGCTACGGGAGCTGATGGTCTTTTCATTGAAACGCACGAGAATCCCAGCATCGCCAAGAGCGATGGTGCCAATATGTTGCGCCTGGATTTGTTGGAAGGGCTGTTGGAGAAGTTGGTACGTATTCGCGAAGCGGTGATTTAAAAATTGAGAATTGAAAATTGAGAATTGAGGATTAAGCTGCGCTGTCAGCAATGCGTTAACCAATCCGGATGGATAATTTTCAATTCTCAATCCTCAATTCTCAATATAAAAAAGTGTAGTAAAAGACATAGGACTTGCGTCTAATGACATAGAAACTAAAAAAACTGAAATATGAAACAGACATTAAGAAAACTGGGACTGATGATGGTAATGGCCCTCATCGCCCTTACAAGTGTTAAAGCACAGATGCAGATGCCACCATTGCCAGTGGATCCTGCTGTGCGTATCGGACAATTAGACAACGGATTGACTTACTACATCCGTCATAATGAAAAACCTGAGAATCGAGTGGAAATGTACATCGCGCAGAAGGTGGGTTCCATTCTCGAAGAACCTCGTCAGCGTGGATTGGCACACTTCCTGGAGCACATGGCTTTCAATGGTACCAAGAACTTCCCTACGCAGAAAGATGCTGAGGGTGTGGTAGATTGGTGTGAGAAGCATGGCATCAAGTTCGGTACCGACCTGAACGCTTATACCAGCGTGGATGAAACAGTGTATAACATCAACAACATACCTACTACCAATCCTGCCATTGTGGACAGTTGTCTGCTGATTCTGCATGACTGGAGCAACTTTGTGTTGTTGGAAGATGAGGAGATAGACAAGGAGCGAGGTGTGATTCGCGAGGAATGGCGCTCACGCGACAGCGGCATGATGCGTCTCTACACAGAGGCTCAGAGTGTATTGTATCCAGGCGACAAGTATGCTGATTGTATGCCTATTGGTAATATCGACGTGGTGAACAACTTCCCTTACAAAGATCTGCGCGACTACTACGATAAATGGTATCGTCCAGACCTGCAAGGTATCATCATCGTGGGCGACATCGATGTAGATGAGATGGAAGGTAAGATCAAGACCATGTTTGCAGACATTCCTAAGCCTGTGAATCCAGCAGAACGCGTGTATTATCCAGTGGCTGATAATGACGAGCCTATCGTATATATAGGTAGTGATCCTGAAATCACCAACCCAACCATCATGCTGTTCTTCAAGACGGATCCTTTCCCAGAGGAGATGAAGAACAACATGACCTATCTGATTACGCAGTCGATGATCAATCTGAGTACTTCTATGCTCAACAGCCGCTTCAACGAGTTGCGTCAGAGTGCCAACCCTCCTTTCATTGCTGCAAGTTCCTATTACGACGACTTTTTCTTGGCTAAGACCAAGGAGGCGTTTACGGTTCAGGCAACCAGCAAGGGCGATGGTGTACGTGAAACTCTGGAGGCCATCTTGCGCGAAGTGATGCGCGTGAAGAAGTTTGGCTTTACTGCCAGCGAATATGAGCGTGCACGTGCCAACTTCATGCAATATCTGGAAAGCGCATATAACGAGCGTGAGAAGACAGAAAATGTGTCGTATGTAGCAGAATATCAGGACAATTTCCTGAACAACGAGCCTATCCCAGGCATCGAGTATGAGTATCAGTTGATGCAGCAGTTGGCTCCTAGTGTACCTGTAGAGGCCATCAACCAATTGGTAATGAGCGATGAAGGCTTGATTTCCAAGAACAACCGTGCAATCTTCATTGCCATTCCTGAAACTTCCAAGGATTCTTGTCCTACAAAGGAAGAGGTATTGGCCATGCTGAAGAATATGGACAATCTGGAGGTAACTGCCTATGAGGATAAGGTAAGCGACGAGCCTTTGATGACAGAGGAGCCTGCTGGTGGTAGCATCGTCAGTGAGCAAGCCAATGCCATCTATGGCACTACGAAGCTGGTACTGAGCAATGGTGTTGAGGTCTATCTGAAGCCTACTGACTTCAAGGCTGACGAGATTCTGATGACTGGTACCAGCATTGGTGGTTCTGGTCTTTATCCTGATAAGGATATCCTCGACATCAACGTCATTAACGCTGTTGGTCCATTGGGTGGTCTGGGCAACTTCAGTCAGGTGGATCTGCAGAAAGTATTGGCAGGTAAGAAGGTTTCTGTATCTACCAACGTAGGTGCACGTACAGAAAACATCAGTGGATCTTCTTCTCCTAAGGACTTTGAGACCATGCTGCAACTTACCTATCTGCGTTTCACTGCTTCACGTATGGATGCTGATGCCTTTGCCTCTTACAAGACACGTACCAAGAGTCAGTTGGAAAGTGCCAAGGCCAATCCTTTGAATTCTCTGAACGACTCTCTGCAGATTCTGCTCTACGGACATCATCCACGCGTATTCATCATGCAGCCAGAGCATGTGGATCAGATAAATTACGATAAGGTGATGCAGATGTACACCGATCGCTTCAGCGATGCAGGTGACTTCCGCTTCTTCTTCGTGGGCAACATCGATATGGCAACAGCGAAGCCTCTGATTGCTAAGTATCTGGGAGGTCTTCCATCAAAGGGACGCAAGGAAGCAGAACGCGATACAGGCATGCGTTGGCGCAAGGGCAACATCGTGAATGAATATGCCAAGCCTCTGCAGACTCCAATGGCCACCATCTTCATGGGTTATACTGGCAATGTGGCCTATACATTAAGAAACAACATCTTGATGAGCGTACTGTATCAGGCTTTGGATATGGACTTTACTGAGCAAGTGCGCGAGCAGGAAGGTGGCACTTATGGAGTGACTTGTATGGGTCAGTTGGTTAATCATCCTGAAGAGCAGGAAATCCTGCAGATTGTTTATCAGACCGATCCTACAAAGCGCGTACAGTTGAACGCCCTTGTTGATAAGATTGTGGCAGAGATGGCACAGAATGGTCCATCTGAGAGTCACCTACAGAAAGTGAAGGAGTATATGCAGAAGCAGTATACTGACAATCAGAAAGAGAACAGCTACTGGATGGGCAATCTGGATGAGTATTTCGACAGTGGCCTCGATATGACTCAGGGCTTCCTCGACATAGTAAATAGCCTGACAGTGAAAGATGTGCAGCAGTTTGCCAACGACCTCATTAAGCAGGGCAATAAAGCAACGCTGATTCTTACTGCAGAAGAGTGATAAACATTGAACATTGAACATTAAACATTAAACATTATGGCTGCGCTATGTTTTTCCATCCGGATGCTAATGTTCAATGTTCAATAAAATAAAGTATATGAATATCATCTACGAATTATATAAGCTAGGGAAGCTGGCAGAGAAACGCCACCCGATGTATGAAAGCAGCAAGTATGCCAAGCTTATGATCTACATCGGGGCGGCTTTCTGGGCTGGCTATCTGGCATTTTTTGGTATCCTCTTCGCCATAGGATTCCAAGGCGAGGCAGTGGAGCCGTACCACATGTTGAATCAAGGACTGCTCTTTGTGCTTGTGCTGGACTATGTGATGCGCTTCACCTTCCAAAAGCCACCTACGCAAGAGATGCAGCCTTTCCTGTTGCTTCCTATCAAGCGGATAAGACTGATAGATGCACTGCTGATTCGTTCTGGTCTGAGTGCATTCAACTGGATATGGCACTTTATGTTTGTGCCTTTCGCCTTACTGACTGTATTGCGATTCTACGGACTTTGGGGTGTCCTTACCTACCTGGTGGGTATCTGGATGTTGATACTTATCAACAATTACTGGTATCTTTTCACCCGTACCCTGATTAATGAAAAGATCTGGTGGTTCCTGTTGCCTGTAGTGGTATATGGCGCCTTAGCAGCTGCTGTCTTCATCCCAGAAGAGAGTCCTATCTTTGACTTCAGCATGAACGTGGGCGAAGGGTTTATCACAGGAAACATATTGACCTTCCTAGGTGTATTGGCCGTGTTGGCTCTCATGGTGTTGGCTAATCGTATCTTGCTAAGCCACCTTTCTTACAAGGAAAATGCCAAGGTAGAGGATGCAACAGTGAAACATGTGAGCGACTATGGCTTCTTCAATCGCTTTGGAGAAATCGGCGAATACATGCGTCTGGAGCTGAAACTGGCTACCCGCAACAAGACACCTAAGCAACAGGTATATACTGCCATCAGTATCGTAGTGATGTTCGTGGCATTGGTAAGCTTTACAGATGTATATGGAAGCGGAATGCAGACTTTCATCTATTTCTACAACTTTGCCATCTTCGGAGTGATGTTTTTGGCTAATGTGATGAGCTATGAAGGCAACTACATCGACGGCTTGATCACACGCAAGGATAGTCTTTACCATCTTTTGCTGGCTAAGTTCTACCTCTATTCCGTCTTGATGGTACTGCCAATGATATTGATGATTCCTTCCATGATAGTGGGCAAATCGAGTTTCTTGCTTTGCCTCTCCTGGATGATTTTCATTTCAGGTTTCGTGTATTTCCTGTTTTTCCAGGTGGCTGTATATAACAAGAATACGTTGCCTTTGAATAAGAAACTGACAGCGCGCCTGAATACTAACGGTACACAGCAAGTCATTACTTTAGTAGTATTTGCAGTACCTTTGATCTTGCGTTTTGCCCTTGATGCCTTCCTTGGTGCGGATGTGACAAATATCATTTTCATCCTCATCGGCTTAGGGTTCATCGTTACGCATCGTCTGTGGATACGCAATGTCTATCACCGTTTCATGGCCAAGAAGTACGAACAATTGGAAGGCTTTAGGAATACGAGAACGTGATAGGTAAAAGATAATTGAACATTGAGCATTAAGAATTATGATTACGATAAGCAACTTAGTTAAGCGTTTTGGCGAGAAGGTCGCCGTGAATATCGACAGTTATGTGGTGAATGCTGGCGAGATGATTGGTCTGGTGGGCAATAACGGTGCTGGAAAGACTACCCTCTTCCGTCTGATACTCGACTTGCTGAAAGCTGATAATGGCAACGTCTGCATTGACGAGACAGACGTAAGTAAAAGCGAGGACTGGAAGCGCAAGGTTGGAGCCTTTATTGATGAAAGTTTCCTGATCGACTACCTCACCCCTGAAGAGTATTTCTACTTCATAGGTAAAATATATGGCCTAAGCAAGCAGGAAGTGGATGAACGTCTGAAGCCTTTCGAGCAACTGATGAGTGGAGAAATCCTGGGACAGAAGAAATACATCCGTAGCTTCTCCATGGGTAATAAGCAGAAGATTGGTATCATCAGTGCCATGATCAATCATCCTGAGATTCTGATACTTGATGAGCCTTTCAACTTCTTGGACCCAACGTCACAGACTGTCATCAAACATGTGCTAAAGAAATATCACGAAGAGCATCAGGCCATCGTCATTATTTCCAGCCACAACCTGAATCATACAGTGGATATCTGCCCTCGCATCGCCTTGATGGAACATGGCCTCATCATCCGCGACCTAAACAATGAAAACAACTCTGCTGAAAAGGAATTGGAGGACTACTTTGATGCACGTATCGAAGAGGAACAACCAGAAATGGAAAAAGCAGACGTAGTATTAGAGGAAAAGGTTGAAGAAATCACAGAAGAAGTGACAGAAAGCGAATAAAAAAAATACGGAAATCTGTTGCAGGTTCGAAAACAAAACCGTATCTTTGCAGCCGATTATCCCGAAACGGGCTTGAGGAAGTGCTGCTAAGTGATTAGCGACCGCCTGACGGGCAAACTTAAAACGTCATATAAAATGTACGCAATTGTAGAAATTCAAGGTCAGCAATTCAAAGCAGAAGCTGGCAAAAAGTTGTTTGTGCACCACATGGCTGAAGCAGAGAAGGGTGCAACAGTAGAGTTTGATAAAGTACTCCTCGTGGACAATGATGGTACCATTACCGTAGGTGCTCCTACCGTAGAAGGTGCAAAAGTAGTTTGCGAAGTAGTTACTGAGTTGGTGAAAGGAGAGAAGGTTCTTGTATTCCACAAGAAGAGAAGAAAAGGTCTGCATAAGCTGAATGGTCATCGCCAGCAGTTTACTGAGTTGACCATAAAGGAAGTAGTAGCTTAATCATTAAAAGAATAGACAATTATGGCACATAAAAAAGGTGTAAGTAGTTCAAAGAACGGACGCGAATCACATAGCAAGAGATTAGGCGTTAAGATTTGGGGCGGTCAGACCGTCAAAGCTGGTAGCATCATCGTTCGCCAGAGAGGTACTGCATTCCACCCAGGAGTAAACATCGGTATGGGTAAAGACCACACCCTGTATGCACTGGTTGACGGAGTGGTTAAGTTTAAGAGAGGCATTGTAAACGGTAAGAGCGACAAACGTTCTGTACACGTGATTCCTACAGAAGCCGTAGCTGAAGCTTAAGTTTCACTTATAAAGTAAAAAAATAAAGGGATGCGGCCAATACCCCATTGGAGGCATCCCTTTTTTAAATTATATCACTATGCTCACTATTAAACAAATCACCGATGATGCCAATAAGGTCATCAAAGGTTTGGAGAAAAAGCATTTTGCCAATGCGAAGGAAACCATTGAGCAGGTCCTAGCATTGAACGACAAACGTCGTAACACGCAGACCGTGCTGGACAATAACCTGGCAGAGGCCAACAAACTGAGCAAGAGCATCGGAATGTTCATGAAGCAAGGCAACCAAGACGAGGCCAACAAGGCTAAGACGCGCGTAGCTGAACTGAAAGAAGTGAACAAAGGCCTGCAAGCTGAAATGGACAAGGCTGCAGAGGATCTGAAGCAGTTGCTCTACACCATCCCCAACATCCCTTACGACGAAGTACCTGAAGGTACAGGAGCTGAAGACAATGTCGTGGTGAAGATGGGTGGAAAAATGACAGATCTTCCTGAGAATCCGCTGCCACACTGGGAACTCGCCAAGAAATACGACCTTATCGACTTCGATCTGGGAGTGAAGATTACAGGTGCAGGATTCCCTGTATATAAAGGTAAAGGTGCCCGTTTACAGCGTGCCCTCATCAATTTCTTCCTCAACGAGGCTGGCAATGCTGGTTATACAGAGATACAACCTCCAACGGTGGTAAATGCGGATAGTGGCTATGGTACTGGCCAGCTTCCTGACAAGGAAGGACAGATGTACCACTGTCAAGTGGACGATTTCTATTTGATTCCTACTGCAGAAGTACCTGTTACCAACATTTATCGTGATGTCATTTTGGACGAGAAGGAATTGCCAATCAAGAACTGCGCCTATACAGAGTGTTTCCGTCGTGAAGCTGGTTCCTATGGCAAGGACGTGCGTGGTCTGAATCGCTTGCATGAATTCTCTAAAGTTGAGTTGGTACGCATTGACAAACCAGAGCACTCTCGTGAGAGCCATCAAGAAATGCTGGACCACGTGGAAGGATTACTGCAAAAGTTGGAACTCCCTTATCGCATTCTGCGTCTTTGTGGTGGTGACATGAGTTTCACAGCCGCCATTTGTTACGACTTTGAGGTTTATTCAGAAGCACAGAAGCGTTGGCTGGAAGTTAGCTCTGTTTCCAATTTTGACACCTATCAGGCTAATCGTCTGAAATGTCGCTATCGCAATGCAGACAAGAAGGTGGAGCTTTGTCACACCTTAAACGGTTCAGCATTGGCACTGCCAAGAATCGTTGCAGCTCTGTTGGAAGACTTCCAGACACCAGAAGGTATCCGCATCCCAAAGGCATTAGTTCCATATACAGGCTTTGAGATGATTGACTGATACACCTTACTATATATTAGGACACGGATTTTACGGATAAAATGCATAACCTTTGGTTATATGCATCCGTAAAATCCGTGTTTCTTATAAAAAAAGGCGCTAATCTTTGTTATTTACAAAATAACGCAGTAAATTTGCAGTCGCTTTCAATTTGAAAGGTTTCAAGTAATTAAGACAACTAATCATAAATAAAATGAATAAAATAGTTAGCAAAGAGCAATTTTCCGAGAAAGTATTTAAGTTTGTGGTCGAAGCACCTCTGATTGCCAAATCACGTCGACCAGGTAATTTCGTTATCTTCCGCATTGGCGAGAAAGGCGAACGCGTTCCTCTGACCATCGCAGAAGCTGACACAGAGAAAGGCACTATCACATTGGTAGTACAACGCATGGGTGTATCTACCCACAAACTTTGTGAACTGAACGAAGGAGACTATATCACCGATGTAGTAGGTCCATTGGGACAACCTACGCACATTGAGAACTTCGGCACAGTGGTCTGCGCTGGTGGTGGTGTTGGTATTGCTCCGATGCTTCCTATTGCCCAAGCACTGAAGGCTGCTGGCAACAGAGTCATCTCCGTGCTTGCTGGTCGTTCCAAGGAACTGATTATCCTTGAAGACGAAATGCGCAAGGCTTCTGACGAAGTCATCATTATGACAGATGATGGTTCTTATGGTACCAAAGGTTTGGTTACTCAAGGCATAGAAAGTGTCATTCAGCGCGAGAAGGTGGATAAGTGCTTCGCCATTGGTCCTGCCATCATGATGAAGTTCGTATGCTTACTGACAAAGAAATATGAGATTTCAACTGACGTTTCATTAAATACCATCATGGTAGATGGTACTGGTATGTGTGGTGCTTGCCGTGTGACTATCGATGGACAGACTAAATTCGTTTGTGTAGATGGTCCTGAGTTCGATGGGCACAAAGTAGACTTTGACGAGATGATGAAACGTATGGGCGCCTATAAGCCAGAGGAAATGGCAGACCTTCAGAAATATGAAGAAGCACAGGCTCAGGCTAAGGAACAAGCTGAAGTTGCAGAGAAGAGCAGAGATGCAGCTTGGAGACAGGAGTTACGCAAGTCCATGAAACCAAAGGAGCGTATGGCTATCGCACGTGCCAAGATGAACGAATTAGAGCCAGCCTATCGTGCTCATGTTCGTAAAGAAGAAGTAAATCAAGGACTTACAAAAGAGCAAGCACTTGTAGAAGCTAAGCGTTGCCTCGACTGTGCTAATCCTGGTTGTGTTCAAGGATGCCCTGTTGGCATTGATATTCCACGTTTCGTGAAAAACATCGAACGTGGCGAATTCATAGAAGCTGCCCATACTCTTCGAGAGACAAGTTCACTTCCTGCCGTTTGTGGTCGTGTTTGTCCACAAGAAAAGCAATGTGAAAGCCATTGTATCCATCTGAAGACTGGAGGTGAAGCTGTAGCCATTGGCTATCTGGAGCGTTTTGCTGCCGACTATGAGCGTGAAAGCGGTCAGATGAGCGTGCCTGAGATCAAGGAAAAGAATGGCATCAAGGTTGCTGTTGTTGGATCTGGCCCTTCTGGTCTTTCATTTGCTGGCGACATGATTAAGAAAGGATATGACGTGACCGTCTTCGAAGCACTGCATGAAATTGGTGGTGTGCTGAAATATGGAATCCCAGAGTTCCGTCTGCCAAATAAGATTGTTGACGTGGAAATCGACGCTCTGGCTAAGATGGGTGTAAAATTCGTAAAAGACTGCATCATTGGAAAGACCATCAGCGTAGAACAACTGGAAGAAGAAGGCTTTAAAGGCATCTTCGTAGGTAGTGGTGCTGGTCTGCCTAACTTCATGCATATTCCTGGTGAGAACTACATCAATGTACTCTCATCCAACGAGTTCCTTACCCGTGTGAATCTGATGGATGCTGCCAGTGATGATACAGATACTCCTGTGCCATTCGGCAAGCACGTCGTTGTAGTCGGAGGTGGTAATACAGCCATGGACTCCGTACGTACAGCTTTACGTCTAGGTGCAGAAAGTGCCACTATCGTCTATCGTCGTTCTGAGGACGAGATGCCTGCCAGAAAGGAAGAAGTGAAGCATGCTAAGGAGGAAGGTGTACGTTTTATGACATTGCATAATCCTATTGAATACAAGGCTGATGAGCAGGGACATGTGAGTCAGGTCATTCTGCAAAAGATGGAACTTGGCGAGCCTGATGCTTCTGGACGTAGAAGCCCAGTAGCCATTCCTGGAGCCATAGAAACCTTAGAGGCCGATTTGGTTATCGTAGCTATTGGCGTATCACCTAATCCTATTGTTCCACGCTCAGTGAAAGGCTTAGAGTTGGGCCGCAAGGGAACCATTGCTGTCAATGACGACCTACAGTCCAACATTCCTACCATTTTCGCAGGTGGCGACATCGTAAGAGGTGGTGCAACTGTAATTTTAGCGATGGGTGATGGACGTCGTGCAGCGGCCTCTATGGATGCTAAATTAAAAGCATAAATCACAACATTTAGCGAGGAAAGTCACAAAAGTTAACAATTATAAGGATTTATAAGTGCAACAAAAGCATTATAATTGAGTAATTTTTTGTATCTTTGCATCGGAATATTGTAAAATGGAGCTAAAAGCGATGAGTAAATCCGCTACACATCGGCTTTTAGCGCATTTTATGATAAAATAGAGAAGTTGCACTATGGCAAATGTAAAGAAAGTATTATTCATTACACAAGAAATTACTCCATACGTACCAGAGACAGAAATGTCACTTGTGGGGAGATATTTACCTCAAGCTATTCAGGAACGAGGTAAAGAGATTCGTACGTTTATTCCCAAATGGGGAAATATCAACGAGCGTCGCAATCAGCTTCATGAAGTGATTCGCCTTTCTGGAATGAATCTTATCATTGATGATTCCGACCATCCACTGATTATCAAGGTTGCTTCTATTCAATCTGCTCGTATGCAGGTATATTTTATTGATAATGATGACTTCTTTGAAGGCAGATTGCAGGAAGTTGATGAGAACGGAGTGGAATACGAGGATAATGACGACCGTACCATCTTCTATGCAAGAGGTGTGTTGGAAACAGTGAAGAAACTTCGTTGGAATCCAGATATTGTGCATTGCCATGGTTGGATGACTGCCCTCACCCCACTCTATATCAAGAAGGCATTTGGCGACGAGCCATCTTTCAGAGAATCAAAAGTAGTGTTCTCTCTCTATGAAAACGACTTCAAACAACCATTCCGTCCAGACTATGTCGATAAGTTGTTACTGAAAGGCATCAGTAAAGAAGACCTTTCTTTACTTCAAGATCCTATCGACTATGAAAGCCTTTGCAAATTGGCCATGACCTATTCTGATGGAATCATTCAACAAAGTAAACATATAAGCAAAGAACTTATTGCTTTTGCCAAGCAAAGCGGAAAGCCATTCTTGTCCTACATTGATCCTGAAGAACAGGCAGACGCATGCGACCAGTTCTATAACAAACTATTAGAAGAACAAGAATAAGGATCATATGTCTTTACATGCTTTTTAGCTATGAACTGTAAATTCTTAGGCATATTCTTTTTCATCGTTGTCCTATTGACAGGATGCGATGACAATACGGGTTCTATAGGATGGGACATCATGCCTGCTGCTGATGTAATGAAATCTAAAACCAAGATCTTCAATATCATTACTGAGTCAGTAAAGGCTGATTCTGTATATGCCAGATCTAGCAAAGGCTACATCGGACGATATAGTGACCCTAACTTTGGCTATTATGAAGCTAGTTTTCTGACAGAGCTTAACTGTCTGGACAACTATAGGTTCCCTGATGTCTATTCTTATGATGAAGCTACAGGAAAAGCCTCTGGTGTTTTAGTGGACGACAGTGTAAGAGGTTTTGAGCTGGAAGTTTATTACAGCACCTGGTTTGGGGATTCCTTGAATGCCTGTCGCATGAGTGCCTATTTGCTTAACGATCAATGGATACAAGATCGTAATCCCAAGAATCGTGATTACAGGTACACCAATATCGATGTAGAAAAATACTACGACAAGTCGGCTCTTCTTGGAACAAAGGCATACACAGCTTATGATGTCACAGTTCCTGCAGAGCAGCACGCTTCTATCGCGTTATACTATCCTCATATTGTTTTCCAACTGGATCGAGAAGAAGGACAGCGCATTTTCGATCTTAACAAAAGCCATCCTGAGTATTTCAAGAACTCAGAGGAATTCATTAAGCATGTATTTCCGGGGGTTTACTTGAAGAATGACTTTGGTGATGGAACCATTCTGTATGTTGACCGTGTGAATCTATCTATGACTTTGCTGGCACACTATACAGACGAAAACGGCATTAAACTCATAAAGAAAGTGACAGATGACTCAGGGGTGGCTGGTTCTGACTCTGTAGGTTTAAGTACGCAAATCGTATTTGCTTCTACCAAAGAAGTTATTCAAGCCAATAAATTCACCAATTCTACCTTGCTTGAGGAGAAGGTTGCAGAAACTGGGAATAGCTATGTAAAGTCGCCTGCAGGCATCTTCACTGCCATACACATTCCTTACGACGAGATTGCAGAGGAACTCAAGAACGACACTATCAACTCAGTGAACATGGTGATTACCAACTATAATCAAGAAGATGAGTATACTGTCAACATGAAAGTTCCTTCATCACTATTACTGATTCGTGCCAAAGACGTTAAGGAATTCTTCGAAGGAGCCAATGTGAGAGACAATATCCTGACATACATAGAGAATCACAATGGCAATGCCTCTTACAACAACTCTTATACATTCTCCAACATTGCCCGTCTCATTACTACGACATTGAAGGAGAAAGAACAGGAAAAATCTAAAGCTGGTACATGGACTGCAGAAATGGAAGCTCAATGGGAAGAGGATAACAAACTGCTATTAATTCCTGTGGTTTATACTGGTCATACGGACAATTACTCAAATACTTATATTATGGATACTGTAGAACACAATCTGGAACCTACTTATGCCAAACTCATAGGAGGACCTGATAATCCATTACAGCTGCGTATCACTTATACGACTTTTGAATAACTTCAAAATAACACATAAAAAAGAGGGTGCGTCAAAAGACACACCCTCTTTTATTATACCTATCTAAAGTCATCACTTCTTTGACGCTGCCTTCTTTACTGCAGGTTTCTTAGCAGCAGGCTTAGCTGTCTTCTTTGCAGGCTTGGCTTTAACGGCTTTCTCCTCTTCTTCAGGAAGCAGATTCTTATATTTGTTCAGTTCCTTGTGCAGTTCCTCTATCTCGTGATCCTGATTGCGGATAGTCGTCAACAGAGAGTTGAGCTCCTCATTGTCGATATCACTTGGATAAAGAGAATCCACACGCTTAATGAAGTCACCCAGAATATTCATATAGTTGGTGAATGCATCATAAGCAGACTCATAAATACCACGATCCATTCCCAATCCGTTGTTCTTCGTGGTCATAAAGCGGAAGTTATTGCTAGCCTGAAGATAGTCGAAGTCCATCTTCACACGACGGTCCTGACAAAGCAGCACACGCTCAGCGCGACTATACAACTTATTAAATGCCTCGCGCTGCATGGAGTTACCCAGCCAGCAGCTGGTATCACGCTCTTCATCTACCCAAGTCATTGGATAAGGCACATCAATCTGAGAAACAGACTTCAACTTCGTTATAACCTCTATTGGGGTAGAGAATGTGATTCCCTTTTCTTTGGCCTGAGCGGGCAATGCCTTAAGGAACTGAAGGATATTGGAAGAAAGAGGCTGTGCCAAACCCAAGGCACCCAGTTCCATGAAGATATTCACCACCTGTTCATCCTGTGGCAATTCATCAATCCAGCGGATGTACTTATCAGCAAATAAAGGATACTCGTTCCAATCAGAGTTAGAGAAGCGTAAGCTGATGTCATCAGACAACTTGAAATCACGCAACAACAGTTTCAATTTAGGATTCATGTTGCAATGATAGACATAGTGAGGGCTCTTCCAACCCAACACATGCTTAGCACCTTCAGTCAGCATACCCTTATAGCCCATATCAGCCACAATAGCACCGATCTCATCGTCATAAAGCATATCTGAGTTCCTGAATACCTTAGGAGTCTTCCCGAAGAGCTGCTTCATCAAGGCACGATGCCTCTCTGCCTGATTACGGAAAGTCTGTTCACTAGCCAAAGCAGAAAGGCCATGTGCATAAGGTTCCCCGATAATCTCACAGCACCCTGTATCATTCAGTTCCTTGAGCAACTCGATCACAGCAGGAGCATGTTGTTCCATTTGTTCGCACGCCACGCCA
Source organism: Bacteroidaceae bacterium (assembly GCA_017427065.1). GTDB lineage: Bacteria > Bacteroidota > Bacteroidia > Bacteroidales > Bacteroidaceae > Bacteroides. The sequence goes on from JAFRTL010000007.1 coordinate 46,872, forward strand.
GAAATACCGATAGCCACCTTGAAAGCACCATTGTTCTCCTTTACCATCTCAATCAGCGTGGTCAAGGCAGGGATATAAGAGCGTTCTGCCACCTCACCAATGTGGGCAGCATTTGCATAGTCATCATAATAATAATGATTGGTACCAATATCAAAGAAGCGGAAACGCTTCAGAAGCATTGGCTGATGTATCTCAAAATAAAGACAGATTGTTCTCATATCTTAAGTTATTTATTTGTTATAATTCTTGATCACTTCATCATAAATCTTGCGTACCTTCAAGCCAGCATCTTCCCACTTGATGGCATCTACCTCCTTCTTACCCTCATCGCGCAGGTATTCATAGAGTGCAGGATAGTTACAGATGGCATACATTGCATCTGCAAGGGCATGGATGTCCCAATAGTCCACCTTTATGCACTTCTCAAGAATTTCTGCACAACCAGATTGCTTGGAGATAATTGTAGGTACGCTCACCTGCATGGCCTCCAGAGGAGAAATACCAAATGGCTCAGACACAGATGGCATCACATAGACATCACTGGCCTTAAGCACCTCATACACCTGCTTACCTTTCATGAAGCCTGGGAAATGGAAACGATCAGAGATGCCTCGCTCAGCTACCAGTCGAATCATCTTATCCATCATGTCACCATTTCCAGCCATACAGAATCGGATGTTATTGGTACGTTGCAATACCATGGCTGCTGCCTCCACAAAATACTCAGGACCCTTCTGCATGGTCAGACGACCCAGGAAGGTCACTACCTTCTCATTAGGCTTCTTTTGCGGAACGATATCCAGGATTTCTTGTGGCAGAGGTGTTACAGCATTGTGTACTGTCGACACCTTGCGTGGGTCTTGATAGTACTTGTTGATGACCGTCTGACGCGTCAGTTCACTCACGCACATGATATGGTCAGCATTGTCCATACCATTTTTCTCAATCGCATAGACCGTTGGGTTTACATTACCACGGCTACGATCGAAATCCGTAGCATGCACATGAATCACCAATGGCTTTCCAGACACCTGCTTGGCATGAATACCTGCAGGATAAGTCAGCCAGTCGTGAGAGTGGATAATGTCAAAGTCCTGCTGACGGGCTACCACACCTGCTACAATAGAGTAGTTATTGATCTCTTCGTACAAGTTTTCAGGATAGCGTCCAGAGAACTCTATACATCCCAAATCATTGGTGCCTATATAGTTAAAGTCAGCATAGATATGGTCGCGCAGATTGTAATAAAGCTGAGGATCCATATATGGTAGACGCTGCTTCACATAATCCCATTGCACATCACGCCATACCACAGGCGTACTGTTCATTCCGATTATTTTCAAGAAACTCTGATCTTCATCACCCCATGGTTTAGGAATACAGAAAGTGATATCCAAGTCTTCTTGACGGGACATACCCTTGGTCAATCCGTAGCTTGCTGTACCAAGGCCACCCAAAATATGAGGAGGGAACTCCCAACCAAACATTAAAACTTTCATCTTCGTTCCTCCTGTGCTTTACATGTTATACTTACTCAACTGTTTCAAGAGTCTCAGCATCTCTGCCACGTTCATGGCAAACGATACGGCTCCACGCCCTGTAAACGGAGGATTTCCATCGAACAGTTCAGGAAGCGTACTGATACAATGCTGAGTCATCTCGTCTTCCATACCAATGAGCTGACGCTCTACGAAAGATACTCCACTCATCTTGTAGATGCGCAGATAAGCCTCAAAATAGAAGCCCATCAGCCAAGGCCATGCCGTACCCTGATGATAAGCATAATCACGCTGTATCTGAGGACCAACATAATTGGGGTTATAGCCACCACTCTTCGGACTCAGTGTACGCAGTCCCTTAGGAGTGAGCAGCTCCTTCGTCACGATGTCAAGCACCTGCTTCTTCTGCGCATTGGTTAGTGGAGAATAGTCGAATGCACAGGTGAAAATCATGTTAGGACGTACGCTCCAGTCCATCATGTAGCCATCCACATAGTCGAAGAGGTAACCATATTCGTTGCGGAACACCTCCACAAACGAAGCTCCTGTGAGCTGTGCCTGCACTTCCAACTGGTCTGCAGCCATCGTATCACCTGCTTCACGAGCCATCTCAGCCACAAACTTAAGGGCATTGTACCACAGCGCATTTACCTCTACCACATAGCCTGTACGTGGAATCACTGGCCGTCCATTAGCAGTAGAATTCATCCATGTCACAGCACGTTCGGTACCGTTAGTGAAAAGTAGGCCATTATCATGCAGGAAGAGGTTGCTGTGCTTGCGTGACGAGATATACTCAATAATGTCGAACAAAAGTTGGCCATACTTCTTGCGGCACTCTTCATGCGACACGTTCTTGGCATATTGCTGCAACGCCCAAATGGCCCACAACAATACATCAGGATGCTCCATTTCATATATCTTGTAAGTGATAGCCTCACCTGCGATAAACTGCTTGATGGCTTTCTGGGCCGTAGCCATTATTTCATCGAACTGATCCTTTTCATCCACACCTAAGGTCAGACCTGGCAGTGCGATGAACAAGTCGCGTGCACGACACTTGAACCACGGATAACCAGCCAACACATAGTGCTCGCCATTCTGAATGTTGTGGAACTGATGGGCAGCATTCTTCAAGCAATGGTAGAAACTGTCGCGTGGGGTGCGATCTTCTTCCTCAGCTTGGAATTTCTGCTTCAAGGTACGGGTATTCACAGCCGTGACACCAGCAGAGAACACGATGCTTTCACCCTTCTTGATATCCACCTCAAAGTAACCAGGTACGTAAAGGTCTTCGTTGAAGTCGTACCCACGCTCCTGCTCTTTTGGATACTCAATGCCACGATACCAGTCAGGTTGGAAATGGAACTCATTCTTCTTGTTCAGTTGCATGTAGAGCTCAGGATATCCCTGATACATGCAAGTCTTAATGCCATTCTCCACCAACTGATAGTCACGACTGGCTTGTCTGTTCTCATGGGTATATTCGCGTACACTTCTGAATGCCAAGAATGGACGGAAGCGCAAGGTCGTTGGAGAATGAGCGTCCATCAGGGTGTAGCGCAACAGCACACGACTCTGCTGATGCTCGAAGACGATTTCCTTGCGCAGCACCACGCCTCCCACTCTGAAAGTGGTAGCAGGAATCTTCTCACAATCAAACTCGCGGATATACTTATGTCCGTTCGGACTAAAATGATTGCCTTGATACTTATGTAAGCCTAGATTGAACTCAGCCCCATGCTGTATCACCGTTTCGTCAAGTGAAGAGAGCAACACATGATTCTCATCGTCCAGGTTAGGTACTGGAATCACCAGGAGTCCATGGTATTTACGCGTGTTGCACCCTACGATTGTCGTACAGTGATAAGCACCCGACTTGTTGGTTCTCAGAATCTCTCTTGGCAGAGACTCTTCTAGGTTGATCATCAAGGTCTTGTCAAATCGCAAGTAACTCATAGATGTGCATATATTTAAGGTTAACAATTGTACTTCACAAAAGGACACATTATCCTTTAATGGTCAAAAATAAGCATAAAAGACGGGTATTCAAAAGAAAAAGTGCATTTTTTTGCCTTTTAGACTCAAAAATGCACTTTATACCTGAATCAGCTATTTTTTCACATCATTCAAAACTGCGACAACAGTGCTGAGAGGTTAGACATGAACAAACGCACTGAAATAGCCAGCAGGATAATGCCAAAGAACTTTCGGGTGAGGTAAATACCACCTTTACCAAGTGCACGCTGTACTTTATCCGTCGATAATACAACTATATACACCCACACCATATTCAGCAGCAAGGCCACCAGGATATTGATGTCCCAATACTCAGCCTTCAGAGAAAGCAAGGTGGTGAAAGAACCTGCACCTGCCAACAAGGGGAATACCAACGGTACCAGCGTGGCTTCCTTGATAGGGCCTGTATTCTTGAAGATTTGTACATCGAGAAGCATCTCCAGTGACATGAGGAATATAATAAGTGCACCAGCAATGGCAAACGACTGGATATCCACATTGAATAACTTAAGAATCAAGTCACCTGCATAGAAGAACGCCAGCATCAAGACGAGCGAATACAGCGTGGCTTTCATCGCATTCACTGGCCTGCCCTGCTCCTTTAAATTCAGGATAATGGGTACAGAACCCAAAATATCAATCACAGCAAAAAGCACAATGAATGCGCTTATCATCTCCTGAAAATCAAATTTGCTTAACATTTCTAACATACGTTCCTACATCATTTAAGTTTAACGGTGCGAAGATAATGCATTTTTTTTGAATAAATATCAACTTGTGAGTTAAAACCTCACCTATTAAGAAATAATAAAAAAACAAAAACACACGTTGGTTTACTCTCTTATCCCAACTATTTTACTTATCTTCGCATAATAGTAATAATGGAAGGAGAAAACGATCATGGCAACTGTGTACGACAAGCTTTTGCAACTCCCCTTGTTCCAGGGGCTAACGCTGAAAGACTTTACCAATATCCTTGGAAAAGTCACGTTCCACTTTGACAATTGTGAACCAGATACCCCCTTGGCAGAGCAAGGCGAGCTATGCAAACGACTGACTTTCATTCTCGATGGAACCGTCACCAAACGCACTAGGATGGAAGGAACAGTATCCATGATGGTAGAAGAGACTTTCTCTGCGCCTTATATCTTTGAGCTATCGTCCTTGTTTGGCAAAGACACCGTTTATCGTTCCTCCTACCTTTCCGCTACAAAGGTCAGCACTATGGTCATGCACAAGCGTTTCTTACTCGAGGAGCTGAATGCTTATCCCATAGTGGACATGAACTATCGCAACATCATGAGTGCCCAAGTGCAGGAATTGAGTCGTCGATTGTGGAGTGCCCCTGCGCCCACAGCTGAAGGACGTTTGGCTGCCTTCTTCTTGAACCACGTAGAACGTGCAGAAGGGAAAAAGGTCTTCTATGTCCAGAAGTCAGATCTGGCCAGTTTTACCAACGAGAGCTTCAGCAAAATCACCTCCACACTGGCAGCGCTTCAGAATCAAGGTCTGCTGACCTACTTCCGGGGTGTCCTCACCATCCCTGATGCTGCGAAACTGCTGGAGTTAATCCATCCCACAGAAAACCAGCAAGAGATATAACTGACGGAATGGAAAGACTACACTCGTCCTAAAGAAAAAACTAACTGCCCCGAAGACAGTTAGTTTTTTTCATGTCCATTTACAGGGGTGTAAACTGTAAAGGCTGTAAATATGAGCGGTTGTAATTTTTTCTCTAACTAGGAAAAAATATTTTCCTAACTACGAACATTAATGTTCACAATTGTGGGCATTAATGTCCCACGCCATGAAATTTGACTTTCCTCGTGAGGGCGTAAAAATTCCCTCGTGAGGGAGGCCATTTTTTCTCCTGTGCGCAGGAACATTTGCGCGAGCGCACAGGCGCAAATTTTTCTGTGCGTAGCCGCAAATACAACCGCTCATATTTACACCCTTTACACTTTACACCCCTAAAATTACCAACACAATACCCACAAAAACCCTCCCCCTATCAGAGACAAAACGGTTTTTTCAAAGAATAAGGGGTAGATTTGAATGCTTCAAAATTCAAAAATCTTGCCCATTCGTCGATAAAATAGGGCTGTTCGTCGATTCTGTTTTGACAGCGCTACAGACTACCCTACTTTTGTACCCAGAAAATGAACCAAATTTTGACAATAACAAAACAATGAAGCATATGAAAGTAAAAAGACTGACATGGATGATGGCTTGCCTGCTGTGCGGAAGCACACTGATGGCTCAGGAAGTGAGTACGCAAGCCTCTAGCGAAAATGCAGAACAAGCAGTTCGCCCCAGCCAATGGACCTTGCAGAGTTGCATTGACTACGCCCTGCAGCAGAATATCACCATTCGTCGTAATCGTCTGACTGCTGCCAGCAGCGATATCGACGTATTGACTGCCAAGGCCGATTTCCTGCCAAGTATCACTGGTAGTCTGAGTGGAAGCTTGAGAAACAGCCCTTGGGCACAGAGCTCCATGAGCTTTACGGGTGAGGGTATCTCTTCTACCTCTAATAAGACTTCTTATAGTAGCAATGCCAGCGTGAACTTGAACTGGACACTCTTCAACGGCAGACGTCTGAACACACTGAAGCAGAACGAAGTAAATGCTGAGATCAGCGACCTGAACGTGGAGGAGAGCGAGAACACCATTATTCAGAATATCACACAGCTTTATATCCAGATACTCTACTCTGCAGAGGCTGTGAAGGTGAACGAGGCCAATCTAGAACTGAGCAAGGCCAATCTGGAGCGTGGCCAGCAGATGTTCGATGCTGGTAGCATCTCTAAGGTGGACTTGGCACAGCTGCAGACACAGGTAAGCCAGGACGAGTACTCTCTGGTAAACGTAGAGGCACAGCTGATAGACTACAAGTTGCAGCTGAAGCAGCTCTTGGAGATCGAGGGCGACGAGGAGATGGACATCTACATGCCTGAGCTGAGCGACGAGAACGTGCTGACACTGCTGCCTGAAAAGAATGAGGTGTATATGACTGCCTTAGCTAATCGTCCTGAGATCTTGTCAGCTCAGAAGAACATCGACGCAGCCGACCTGAACATCAAGATTCAGAAAGCAGGCTATCTGCCTTCACTGAGCATGAGCGCCAGCGCTGGTACCAACGCCATGACTGGTATCAACACAGGCTTTGGTCAGCAGGTAAAGAAGAACGAGAGCAACAACGTGAGTCTGAACCTGAGTATCCCTATCTTCGACAAGCGTCAGACAAAGAGCAACATTCAGAAGGCGAAGATCCAGAAGAATCAGCAGGAGCTGGCTCTGCAGGATGCACAGAAGACATTGTATCGCAACATTGAGAACTTGTGGCAGAACGCCAACACGGCCCAGAAGCAGTACATTGCTGCAAGTGCCAACTTGGAGAGCTCTCAGACCAGTTATAACATGACACAGGAGCAGTTCAACCTGGGTATGAAGAATACCATCGAGTTGCTGCAGGAGCGCAACAATCTGCTCTCTGCACAGCAACAGAGACTGCAGGCTAAATATACAGCCATCATGAACGAGCAACTGCTGAAGTTCTATGCAGGTGATAATATCACACTGGAATAATTGAGAATTGAGGATTGAAAATTAAAAAATTAAAATATACAGATATGAATAAGAAGAAGATTATTTGGGCAGTGGTAGCCATAGTGGCTGTGCTGCTTATCGGGTTCTGGTTCTTCAGCAGTCCAGCAGAGACTCAGCGCATGAGCGTGATGACTGCCCCCGTGACCAGAGGAGATGTTTCTGAATCTATCACAGCTACAGGTGCCATTGAGCCTGTGACAGAAGTGGAAGTTGGTACACAGGTGAGTGGTATCATTGACCGCATCTATGTGGACTACAACTCAGAGGTGAAGAAAGGTCAGCTGATTGCTGAAATGGATAAGGTGACGCTGATGAGCGACCTGCGTAGCTCTCAGGCCAACTATAACGGTTCAAAGGCCAGCTACGAGTATCAGGAGAAGCTCTACAATCGCAACAAGCAGTTGCACGACAAGCAGCTGATCAGCGACCAGGAATATGACCAGAGCCTGTACAACTACCAGAATGCCAAGGCTCAGTTTGAGCAGAGCCAAGCCAATCTGGCTAAGTCACAGCGCAACCTCTCATACGCTACCATCTACTCACCTATCGACGGTGTGGTGATCAACAAGGCTGTGGAAGAGGGTCAGACAGTGGCTGCTGGTTTCAACACCCCTACCCTGTTCAACATCGCTGCCGACTTGACTCAGATGCGCGTGATCGCTGATGTTGACGAGGCTGACATAGGTGGTATCGAAGAAGGTCTGCGTGCTACTTTCACTGTGGATGCCTATCCAGATGAGACCTTTGAGGGAACAGTAGTTCAGGTTCGCTTGGGCGACAGCAGTTCTTCTACAACTACCAGCAGCGTGGTGACCTACGAAGTGGTGATCAACGCTCCCAACAATGATCTGAAGCTGAAGCCAAGACTGACTGCCAACGTGACCATCTACAAGAAGGAGAAGAGAAACGTGCTGGTGGTTCCTAGCCGTGCCCTGCGTTTCACTCCAACCCCTGAGATGGGTGCTACCCAAATCAACGATGTGGATGCTCCACAGAAAGTTTGGACCAAGGAAGGTACTGTTTATACGGCACACGCAGTGACTGCAGGCATGACTGGCAACGGTATGACTGAGGTAAATGGTATAGAAGAAGGTACTGAAGTAGTGACAGAAGCCACTTCTACGTTCCGTGAGAACAGCATGATGAACCGTATGGGTGGTGGTCCTGGCGGTCCTGGTGGCGGTCCTGGCGGCCCATTCTAAAGTGAGAACTGAGATTCTTGCATGAGCAAAATTAACGAAGTTAATTGAGAATTGAAAACAGAACATTATGAGTAAACCAGTTATAGAATTACAGAACGTAAAGCGCAAGTTCATCGTAGGCGATGAGGTGGTGCGTGCCCTGAGGGGTGTGAGCTTCACCATCAACGAAGGTGAGTTTGTGACCATCATGGGAACGTCGGGTTCTGGCAAATCGACCTTGCTGAATACACTGGGTTGCCTCGATACCCCTACCAGCGGAGAGTACATACTCGACGGAACGCCTGTGCGCTCCATGAGTCGCAGCCAACGAGCCATACTGCGCAATCGCAAGATTGGTTTCGTGTTCCAGAACTACAATCTGCTGCCCAAGACCACAGCTGTGGAGAACGTGGAGTTGCCACTGATGTATAACCCTTCAGTCTCTGCTTCTGAGCGTAAACGCAGAGCCATCGAGGCCCTGAAGGCTGTGGGACTGGGTGATCGTCTGGAGCATAAGAGCAACCAAATGAGTGGTGGACAGATGCAGCGCGTGGCTATCGCCCGTGCCCTGGTGAACAACCCTGCCGTGATTCTGGCAGACGAGGCCACTGGTAACCTGGACACCCGCACCTCTTTCGAGATCTTGGTACTTTTCCAGAAGCTGCATGCTGAGGGACGCACCATCATCTTCGTGACCCACAACCCTGAGATTGCACAATACAGCAGTCGCACCATCACCCTGCGCGATGGTCTGATAAAGGACGATGTGGTGAACAACAACATCCTGAATGCTGCTGAGACATTGGCAACTCTGCCTGTGCCTGATGATCAAGGATAACTTAGGGTTTAGAGTTTAGAGTATAGTGTTAAGAGTTTATTATTATGAATATTACGAATCTTTTCAAAATAGCCTTGAAGGCCATCTACAACAACAAGACGCGCTCATTGCTCACCATGCTGGGTATCATCATAGGTATTGCGTCAGTGATTGCGATGTTGGGCTTTGGACAGGGCACACAAGACCAGATTAAGGAACAGATCTCGTCGATGGGTTCGAACATGATCATGATCAACCCTGGTGGCGAGCGTCGTGGTGGCCAACGTATGGATGCCAGTTCCATGCAGACCCTGAAGATGGAAGACTATGAGGCCATACGTAATGAGTGCGCCCATGTGACCTACGTGAGCCCTAGCGTATCAAGCTCTGGCCAACTGGTGGCAGGCAACAACAACTACCCTGCTTCTGTGACTGGCTGCAGTCAGGACTACCTGCAAATCCGTCAGTTGGAAATGGCTGAAGGCGAGATGTTTGGCGAGCAAGACGTGAAGACGGCTGCTAAAGTGGTAGTGCTGGGAAAGACCATTGTGGACAACCTCTTCCCTAATGAAGACCCTATAGGCAAGACTATCCGTGTGAACCAGATTCCTTTCAGAGTAGTAGGCGTGCTGGTGAGCAAGGGTACCAACAGCATGGGTATGGACCAAGACGAAATCGTGCTGGCACCATTCAGCACTGTGATGAAGCGTATGCTCTCACAAAGCCACTTGCAAGGCATACAGTGCAGTGCTACCACAGAGGCTGACACTCAGCTTGCCATGAATGAGATAGAGGAAGTACTGCGTCGCAATCACAGACTGAAGGATGGTGACGAGAACAACTTCACTCTGAGTTCTATGGAAGAAATCATGAGCACCATCGACACTGTGACAGGTATGATGACTATGTTGCTGGCTGCCATTGCAGGTATCTCACTGGTAGTAGGTGGTATCGGTATCATGAACATCATGTATGTGAGTGTGACTGAGCGTACTAAGGAAATCGGTCTGCGTATGTCAGTTGGCGCACGTGGTATAGACATCCTGAGCCAGTTCCTGATAGAGGCTGTGATGATTTGCCTCACGGGAGGTATCATAGGTATCTTGCTAGGCTATGGATTAGGAGCATTGGTTGGCATGTTGTCTGATCAGGTTTCCGTATCCATCTCACCAAGTTCAGTGATGCTGGCCTTTGGCGTGTGCGTGCTGATAGGTATGTTCTTCGGATGGTATCCTGCCAAGAAGGCTGCCAACCTGGATCCTATCGAAGCTTTGAGATACGAGTAAATAAAGAATAAAGAAGGAAGGATCTCTCCCCACTACAGGGGAGAGATTTTAAAGTTTAATAGAGATGAACGAGAAGGAACTTAACATACGAAGTCTGCTGACCATCATTTTCCATGTGGTAATGTGGGGCATAGCCTTTTTCTTCCCCTACTTAATGATGTCACGAGGTGGGGCAGACGTACCCTTCTCTGAATATGTATGGAGAAACTCCATCTACTTCATCATCTACATAGTCTTCTTCTACCTCAACAATAACCTACTTATCCCCCGCCTGCTCTTGCAGCGCAAATATTGGCAGTATGTCATCTCTTTATTCGCGCTGGTATTTATTGGTTCTTTCCTATCTGGCGTATTACACCAGTTAGAATTCGAGCGTGTGTTCCAGCCTTGGATGGAGCAAGTGCCCTTAGAGTACCGTGACCCCTTACGAGAAGTGAACATAGCTCGATGGAACATGCTCATGATCATGGGGCGCGACTTCTTCGTCATGGCTCTGGTGGCTACCATCACAGCTGTGGTCAGAGTCATTGAAGCGTGGAATAATCTGGAATCTAGCAAACGCGAAGCTGAGAAACAACGCATGGAGAGTGAACTGGCGCAGCTACGCAGCCAGATAAACCCCCACTTCCTTCTAAACACGCTTAACAACATCTACGCACTCATAGCCTTCGACAGTGACAAGGCTCAAGAGGCCGTTCAAAAATTGAGTCAGTTGCTACGTCACGTGCTTTATGACAACAAGCAGAACTACACTACTCTAGAGAAGGAGATGGAGTTTATGAAAAGCTATATAGATCTGATGCGTATCAGACTCTCTTCGAATGTCACAGTAGAAACCACGTACGACATGCGTGAGAACAATCAAACACAAATAGCACCACTCATCTTCATCTCACTGGTGGAGAATGCCTTCAAGCATGGCATCTCACCAACAGAACCCAGCTACATCAGAATCTTCTTCAGTGAGAAACTGGGCTATGTTCGCTGTGAGATCAGAAACAGCAACCATCGAAAGGTAGGGTATGACAAGAGTGGCAGCGGCATAGGTCTGGAACAAGTACAGAAAAGACTGGACTTGATGTATCCTAAGAGTTATGAATGGCACTATGGATTGAGCGATGACGGTACAGAGTACATCTCTTCCTTAGAAATAAACACGAACAACGCTCCATCTCTGTCTTAATGTCCAGGAGTGTTTTTTACCAATAAATTTGGTATTCCGCTTACCATACACTATCTTTGACCCCGACTTTAACAAAAGCAGTATGGCAAATATCCGTTGTGCAGTAGTAGATGATGAACCCTTGGCATTGGGACTGATGGCAAGCTACGTCAAGAAAACCCCTTTCTTGGAACTGGTAGGCAGCTATAGCAGTGCCATTCAAGCCATGAACGAACTGCCTAACCATCCTGTCGACCTGCTTTTCCTTGATATCCAAATGCCAGAGCTGAATGGATTGGACTTCTCTCGCATGGTTCCCCCACAGACACGTGTCGTATTTACCACTGCCTTCGACCAATACGCCATAGACGGCTATCGAGTGAATGCGCTGGATTATCTGCTGAAACCCATCTCCTACCCTAACTTCCTACAAGCTGCACAAAAAGCGCAGGAATGGTTCAAACTGGTGGAGCAAGGACAGCAAGGAGCCGTTGAAGAGGTCCAGAGCATCTTTGTAAAAAGCGAATATAAGCAAGTGCAAGTGATGCTGGATGACATTCTCTACATCGAAGGACTGAAAGATTATATCAAGATCTACGAAGAAGGACACGAAAAGCCCTTGCTTTCGCTGATGAGTATGAAGAGTATGGAAGAGATGCTGCCTTCGCAACGCTTTATGAGGGTACACCGTTCCTACATCGTCCAGAAAAGCAAGATACGTGTGGTAGAACACAATCGCATTGTTTTTGGCAAAACCTATATCCCTGTTGGCGACAGCTACAAGGATGATTTCCAAGCTTTCTTGAACGAGCGCAGCCTGGGTAAGAAATAAAGAAGAGCATTTCTTATATTAAAATAATCCTAAATAAACTTGCCTACGTTCTTTTTATTCCCTATTTTTGCACAATAACTAGAAAAACGTGCAATCAATTATGGATAAAAGTTTCAACTCACTAATAGAGAATAGCGTCAAGGACAACTGGAATCTCGATGCCCTCACAGACTATAAAGGAGCTACTCTGCAATATAAGGATGTGGCTCGTAAGATAGAGAAAATGCACATTATGTTTGAGGCTGTGGACATCAAACCAGGTGACAAGATAGCTCTCTGCGGACGAAACAGTGCCCACTGGGGGGTAGCTTTTCTAGCCACGCTCACCTATGGAGCAGTGATAGTACCCATACTCCACGAGTTCAAGGCTGACAACGTTCACAGTATAGTGAACCATAGCGGAGCGCGTTTCTTCTTTGTGGGCGACAGGGTTTGGGAGAACCTTGACGAGGCTATGATGCCAAATCTAGAAGGTATCATTCAGCTTACAGACTTCTCCATTCTGGTTTCACGCTCGGAGAAACTGACCTATGCACGTGAGCACCTAAATGCCATGTTTGGACAAAAGTATCCAAAGAATTTCCGACCAGAGCATGTGCACTACCATCAAGATGAACCAGATGAACTGGCTGTGTTGAGCTACACATCAGGCACCACCAGCCAATCAAAAGGTGTGATGCTACCTTATCGCAGCCTGTGGTCGAACATCAGGTTTGCTATAGACAGCATCGACCTCAGGGCTGGTCACAAGTTGGTAAGTATGCTGCCTTTGGCTCATTGCTTTGGCTTAGCCTTCGAGTTCCTCTTTGAGTTCTGCGTGGGATGCCATGTATTTTTCCTCACAAGAGTGCCTAGTCCGAAGATTATCTTCCAAGCTTTTGCAGAAATTAGGCCAAATCTAGTCATCACCGTTCCTCTGGTGGTGGAGAAAATCATCAAAAAAGAAGTGATGCCAAAGTTGGAGACTCCAAGCGCCAAACTCATGCTGAGCCTGCCATTCATCAATGACAAAGTATATGCTGCTGTACGCCAAAAGGTGGTGGATGCCTTTGGTGGCAATTTTATCAGTATCGTTATTGGTGGTGCAGCACTGAACAAAGACGTGGAACGCTTCCTGAAGCGAATAAATTTCCCCTATACCGTGGGTTATGGTATGACAGAGTGCGGTCCACTTATTGCCTACTCTCCTTATGAACAATTCAAAGAAGGTACCTGTGGCAGACCTGTACATCGTCTGGAAGTTCGCATCGACTCGCCTGATCCACAGCGCATCGCTGGTGAGGTGCAAGTAAAGGGTGACAATGTGATGCTAGGCTACTATAAATATGAGGAAGGTACTCGGGAAGCATTTACAGAGGACGGATGGATGCGAACGGGCGATCTAGCTACCATGGACAGCGAACAAAACATTACCATACGTGGACGAAGCAAGAACATGCTACTCAGTGCCAATGGCCAGAACATCTATCCAGAGGAGATTGAGGCACAACTGAACAACCTTCCTTATGTAGCAGAAAGTGTAGTTGTACAACGTAATGGTAAACTCATCGCCTTGATATATCCTGACTTCGACTTAGCCTATCGTGAGGGCTTAAAAGACGAAGACATTACCAAACAGATGGAAGATAATCGTTTAGAGCTGAATGCGCACATCCCAGCTTATTGCCAAGTAAGTTCTGTCGTTATTTACCATGAGGAGTTCGAGAAGACTCCGAAGAAGTCCATCAAGCGATTCTTATACCAGTAAAAACATGATTCGCATACTCATAACACTGACACTGGCATTCTTCAGTATATGGAATGCCAGTGCTCAGTCTATACGCTCAGGAATAAACCTGTCTATATGGCCAAATCTGTCAACCCAAAGATTGGATACCATTCATGGCAATACACTGCTTAACATCGGACTAAATTCACGTATGAATCGCCTCAGCGGCATCGGTGTGAATGTGCTGGGTGCCACGACCAAGCGAAGTGTGCATGGTGTACAGGCAGCAGGATTCTTCAACATCACTGGAGAAGATGTGCGAGGTATTCAGGCTGCAGGCATCACCAATGTGACAGGAGCTAACCTATGGGGTGCCTCCCTCAGTGGCTTGGTAGGCATCGTAGGAACGGACGTGAATGGCTTGATGGTAAGCGGAGGCGTAAATATCATAGGAGGAGGCGTTCAGGGAGTTTCCGCCAGTGGACTGGTTAACGTGCTGGGAGGAGATTCTGAGGGCGTGCAACTGGCAGGCATCAGCAACGTAAGTGGAGGAAGGACAGAGGGGCTGCAACTAGCAGGTCTATTCAACGTATCAGGAGGTGATTTAGTAGGTTTCCAGATTTCTGCCCTACTCAATGTGGCTGCCCATGAAATTCGTGGTATGCAAGTGGGATTGCTGAATGTTGCCAACAATGCCAAAGGGTTGCAGGTAGGACTCTTCAATTTCTATGGCAAAGAACTCAATGGCTTCCAATTAGGACTGATCAATGCCAACCCTACAACACAGATACAGTTGCTACTTAGTGGTGGCACCTCTACCCTATTTAATCTGGGCATGCGCTTCAAAAATCGCACCTATTACACCATACTGTCTGCTGGAAGTAAGTATCGTGAAATTCATCCTTTCAACATAGCTTTTACCTATCGTGCAGGTGTAGCACTCCCTATTGCTGAAACGTGGGAACTAAGTGGTGACTTAGGATTCCAACACATGGAGACCTTCCGAAAGAATGAGCCAGTGAACCGTCTGATGAACCTGCAGGCGCGCCTCAACTGTGAATGGCAGCTACAACGCAATGTAGGCATAATCCTTACTACCGGGTATGAACAAGCCTACACCTATCGCAACCAACACCATTTACACAAAGGCTTTTTTATTGAACTCGGTACTGCCCTGAATATAGGACGCTTTTCCATTCAATAAAGAAATCTATTCCTTTTCCTTAAGTAAACCCATGCGGTAGGTAGCTAGAAGCTTCTGTAAGTCGTGTATTTGAACACGGAGTTCTCGTCCTTTATCAGTATCACGTACCATCACGCGGTTCTGAGAATACTCCACCAGTGAGGTGGACGATTTGATATCCAGTCCCTCCTCAATGGCCTTCTGCCTGCTCTCAAAGGGTTGGTGCTGTACCAACTGAAAACCATGAGAGTGATAAACCAATGTATAGCCAGCTATGCCCGTCTTAGGCTGATAAGCCTTGGAGAATCCCCCATCTATCACAATAAGTTTCCCATTAGCACGAACAGGTGTTTCGCCCTTGATAGTCTTCACTGGAACATGACCATTGATAATGTGCGTATGTGGTCCAGCCTCCACATCGAACTCACGCAGTATCTTTTCACAGATTTCCTGCTCATTGCGCAACGTATAGTAATGCCCCTTTTCTTCATGATGGGTCTCTTTATCTGCTATAAAATAGCGTTCGAAGGTGGTCATCTTGCTTTTATCAAACGACGGTGTGTCTTTCCCACACCAGAGATACCAAACATAGTCTTGTGCAAACTGCTTTTCAGTTTTCCCTTCCACCTCAAAATAGGCAGTACGTAATAACTGATCTGTCTTATCGAGCAATTTTCGTCCCCAATATTCCTTCTTTCCTATGCGCACATGACGAAAACTGCCATCTTCATTAAGCGGAATACTGGCATGGAAAAGCAGATTACCATTGGTCACCAGATACATGCTACCCTTGGAATAGAGGCAATGCATATGCTTTCGAAGTTTCTCACTGTTGATGAAAGACGTATGGATCTTATCCATGATGTCACGCTCTTCTGGGCTCAACTTATAAGGATCAGTAGGGTCAATGGTAGGGAAATTGCTGTCAGTCAATGGGTATTCCTTGCCTTCGTACATGATGGTACCCTTGTCATAATTGATATAGTTCAGCAGCAAGCGATCTTCCATTCCAAATTCTGGTCTGCGCATAATGATCTCACCCTCCAATTTAAACTGTATGATGGCAATAGCCTTATGCATCTGAGAGAATAGGCGCAGAGTCTTCTCATCGAACTGTTCTTCACTGACATTGGTATTCGACTGGAACATGGTACAAGGATCATCCTTATAGGTCTCCATGGCAAAAGTGGCCAAGGGCAGCATATTGATGCCATAGCCATCTTCCAAGGTTGCCATATTTGCATAGCGCAGAGCAGTACGGATAGTATTGGCAATACAAGCATCATTTCCAGAGGCTGCACCCATCCAAAGAATATCGTGGTTTCCCCATTGAATGTCAAAGTGATGGTAATCGCAAAGCGTATCCATGATAATATGGGCACCTGCACCACGATCATAGATATCTCCTACAATATGTAAAGTATCGATGGTAAGGCGTTGAATCAGATGACACATGGCAATAATAAAAGCATCTGCGCGACGAGTAGATATAATGGTGCGCATGATGGCATCGGTATAAGCCTGCTTATTAGGATCGATGGAGGATTCATGCAGTAACTCCTGAATGATGTAAGAGAAATCTGCAGGTAAGGCTTTACGAACCTTAGAACGAGTATACTTAGAAGAAACATTCTGGCAGACACGTACCAAGCGATTCAAAGTAATCTGATACCAGTCATCCATATCGTGTTCACGTTTCTTGACTAACTGGAGTTTCTCTTCTGGGTAGTAGATAAGCGTACACAGGTCTTTCATCTCCTTATCGCGCAAAGAATGGGCAAAGATTTCATTCACCTTACGCTTCACTGTTCCTGAAGCATTCTTTAACACATGTTGGAAAGCTTCATACTCCCCATGCACATCAGAAAGGAAATGTTCGGTACCCTTAGGTAAGTTTAGGATGGCTTCGAGATTTATTATTTCAGTACTTGCATCAGCAATAGTAGGAAATGAACGTGAAAGGATCTGCATATAGCGCAAATCTTCCGACAATTCTTCTAATGTAAATGTATTATATTCCATCTTTCTATTTTTCTGCGAAGATAATGCAAAATGCGCTAAAAAAAAAGAAAGCTTCCTATCTAATTAGATAAGAAGCACTCTTTCTTGTAGTGGTACAGAGATTCGAACTCTGATTGCATGCGTGAGAGGCATGTGTCCTAGCCCTTAGACGATACCACCCTGCTTGTACACCCTCAGAGGCTCGAACTCTGGACCCACTGATTAAGAGTCAGTTGCTCTACCAACTGAGCTAAGGGTGCATGCGATTCCTTTCGGATTGCGGGTGCAAAGGTATTTCATTTCTTTGAATCTACCAAACATTCCGCTATTTTTTTTCAAATAAAATCCATTTCACTCAAATTCATAGAGCTTTGTAGGTACATTCCTGCGCAAGGCGAATAATTGTACATCTTTTCCAACAAGTACTCCTTTATCACGCAGTGCCAATTCCGTAGTTTTATATGCCAAATCCGGATGGTTATTGTCCTTACTCAGATGACAAAGCCAAATAAATTTAAGATGTGCATCAATATGTTCAGCTAAGAACTTGGAAGTAACCTGATTACTCAAATGCCCAATGTTGCTGGCAATCCTTTTTTTTAAATAATCAGGATAAGGTCCCATCTCTAACATTTCCTCATCATAGTTGGACTCTATAATAAGATAGTTGGCCCTCTGTATATACTCAGCAACCAATGGAGTGATTTCTCCTAAATCTGTAACAAAGCAGAAAGTTTTGTCCTCTATAGTTATGCAATATCCCACATTATCTGTTCCATCATGAGGGACTTCGAATGCTTCAACGCTAAAATCGGCCAACTTAATAGGCTGTTGCTTTTCCAAATAGCGCACACAGGTAGTCAGTTTTTCAGTTACACAATAGCTACGATTGATGCCATCATGAATTTTAACTGTAGAATAGACAGGGATGAAACATTTCTCCCCCAAAGGACTTACAGACTTTATATGATCTGCATGATCGTGAGTAATAAAAATAGCTCTTATACACTCTATTCCGATACCAGCATCCTTCAGAGTTTTTTTGATAGCGCGAACAGGAATCCCTGCGTCTATCAAAATACCATATGTCTCAGTGCCCAAGTAGTAACAATTTCCGCTACTACCACTGCCCAAACTCATAAATCTAACTTTCATGTGCTTCAGTCTCACTCGTAAATCGATAAAGTATAATACCTAATCGACAAAACGATATTATAAAAAAGGACAGAAATCAAAGGATGATTCCCGTCCTCAATTTATAAGGAAGCCGCATCGATATTTGATTGAAGATGAAACTCCGAATGACATGTTTTGAGTGCTCGCCCTCTTTGTAATCCACCGACTCAAGGTTACTCCCGAAGGAGCGTGGCCCGCCATTGAGAAACGAAGCTCGTCTCGGTATTTCTTAATAATTTGATGAGTTTCCCGATCCAATCGATGCGGCTATTCTTTTTCTCTTTTCAAAAATACACTTTTTTATTTAAACTAGCAAATAAAAAATGCATAATTAACAAAAAACGGGGTTATCATTAATGACAACCCCGTCTGAATTATTAATTTAATTCTTAAGCATTAGCCTTATCCACAATAGCCTTAAATGCTTCTGGGTGATTAACAGCCAAATCTGCCAACACCTTACGGTTGATTTCAATACCAGCCTTGTGCAAGAGTCCCATCAACTTAGAATATGAAAGGCCTTCCAAACGAGCAGCAGCATTGATACGCTGAATCCACAATGCACGGAAGTTACGCTTCTTATTCTTGCGGTCACGATAAGCATAAGTAAGACCCTTCTCCCAAGTATTCTTGGCAACGGTCCAGACATTCTTTCTTGCACCAAAGTAACCTCTGGTCAACTTCAAAATTTTCTTTCTTCTCGCGCGAGAAGCAACATGATTAACTGATCTTGGCATAGTTTCTTTTGTTTTTGAATGTTAGCGCCTCACCTTTTTATAGAGAGGTCTTCGGAGCTAATGCATTCGGTTAATAAATAAATTTCTTAAAAACTGCTTACTTAATGGCTAGAAGCTCTCTAACTTGACGGAGGTTAGCCTTATCAACCAATGTAGATAAGCACAAATTTCTCTTCTGCTTCTTAGTCTTCTTAGTCAGAATATGACTATGATAAGCATGCTGTCTTTTAATTTTACCTGTTCCGGTAAGAACGAATCTTTTTTTAGAACCGGAGTTAGTCTTAATTTTTGGAATCTCTTTTATTATTAAATTATTAAATATTATGATAATGCACTATACCTTGGCATTATACATTTTCTTCATTATTAATTTCAGCAGTAGCCTTAGCCTCATTTCTTTCCTGCTTCACTGCTTGCTTTTCTGCTACAGATTTCTGCATGCTTTTAGCCGCTTCAGCAGCACGCTGACCAGGTTTCTTTACAATTTCTTTCTTAGGTGCAAGAACAATAGTCATTTTTTTCTTTTCCAATACTGGCAACTGCTCTACTTTAGCATAATTCTCCAAGTCATTAGCAAAACGAAGCAAAAGAACCTCTCCCTGTTCCTTGAACAAAATAGAACGTCCTTTGAAGAACACATAAGCACGTACCTTATTACCATCTTCAAGGAAGCCTATGGCATGTTTCAATTTGAAATTATAGTCATGATCATCTGTTTGAGGACCAAAACGAATTTCCTTCACCTCAATCTTTACCTGCTTGGCTTTTTGTTCTTTCTGACGTTTCTTAAGCTGATAAAGGAACTTTGAATAGTCAATGACTCTACAAACGGGAGGAACTGCATTGGGAGAAATCTCCACAAGGTCTGAGTCATGTTCCTCTGCAATCTTTAGCGCAACTGCCAAAGGATATACATTGGATTCAATGTCATCACCTACAACTCTTACTTCCCTAGCACGGATCTGTTCATTAACCCGATACTGGTCTTTAACGTTTTCTTTCTTCATTAAAAGTTTAAATACCTGTTTGTTTCTTTGTCTTATAACTGTATTAATTCCTTCATTATTATATGCAATCAGCTTCTTCTCAAATCAGGAAGAACCTATTACGGTAAAATTGCGTGCAAATTTACCACTTATTTATCATATTATCGACTTCTTCGCAGATTTTTTTTGCAAAATCTTCATATTTCATGATGCCTTTATCGCCTTCTCCCTGTTTTCTAACAGAAACTTCACCATTTGCGGCTTCTTTTTCTCCAACAATAAGCATATATGGAATACGTTTCAATTCATTATCACGAATTTTGCGACCAATCTTTTCATTTCTGTCATCAACCAAAGCGCGAACATCAAATTTCCTTAACGCAGCCTTGACCTCATTAGCATAGTCATTGAATTTCTCGCTAATAGGAAGAATAGCCACTTGGTCAGGAGCAAGCCACAACGGGAACTTACCTGCAGTATGCTCTATAAGGACTGCGACGAAACGTTCCATTGAGCCAAATGGAGCTCGATGTACCATCACAGGACGATGTTTCATATTATCCGCACCCGTATATTCCAATTCAAAACGTTCTGGGAGGTTATAGTCCACTTGAATAGTACCTAATTGCCAACGACGCCCAATGGCATCTTTCACCATAAAGTCAAGTTTTGGACCATAGAAAGCAGCTTCACCATATTCTATCTTAGCAGGCAAGCCTTTCTCCTCACAAGCTTCGATAATAGCTCTTTCGGCCTTTTCCCAAACTTCATCAGAGCCAATATATTTTTCATGATCGTTTGGATCACGAAGTGAAATCTGTGCTTCAAAATTCTCGAAGTCCATAGACTTAAACACAATAGAAATGATGTCCATTACTCGTAAGAACTCATCTTTCACTTGATCCTGACGGCAGAAAATATGTGCGTCATCCTGTGTAAAACTACGTACACGTGTCAACCCATGGAGTTCACCACTCTGCTCATAACGACACACAGTACCAAACTCTGCTATGCGCAAAGGAAGATCTTTGTATGAGCGAGGAGAATTCTTATAAATCATACAGTGATGAGGACAGTTCATTGGTTTCAGGAAGTATTCCTCACCTTCTTCTGGAGTTTGAATAGGTTGGAAAGAATCCTTGCCATAATGTGCATAGTGTCCTGAAGTTATATAAAGCAACTTATTTCCAATAGGAGGGCACATCACTTCTTGATATTCGTAGCGAGACTGTATGCGACGGAGGAAATCCTGAAGGCGAATACGTAATGCAGTGCCCTTAGGCAGCCACATTGGCAAACCTTTACCCACAGTATCACTGAACATGAAAAGGTCCATTTCCTTTCCAATCTTACGATGATCACGTTTCTTGGCTTCTTCAAGCATTACGAGATACTCATCGAGCATCTTCTTTTTAGGAAAACTGATACCATAAATTCGAGTGAGCTGTTCTCTTTTCTCATCTCCACGCCAAAAAGCAGCAGAAACACTTGTCAACTTAATAGCTTTAATCGCACCAGTATTAGTCAGATGAGGACCACGACAAAGATCAGTAAAAGCACCTTGAGTATATGTGGAAATTGTTCCATCTTCCAAATCTTCAGCGATATGTTCGCATTTATATTCTTGTCCCGTAGATTTAAAAAACTGGAGCGCATCAGCCTTAGAAACGTCTTTACGAACTAATGCTTCATTCTTAGAAGCCAATTCTTGCATTTTCTGCTCAATTGCAGGAAGGTCACCTTCTCTAATTACTGTTTCTCCTTGTGGCTTTACATCATAAAAGAATCCATTCTCTATCGCAGGACCAAACCCGAACTGTATACCCGGATATAGTTCTTGCAAAGCTTCTGCCAACAAGTGAGCGCTTGTGTGCCAGAAAGTATGCTTACCCTCTTCATCTTCCCACTTATACAAGACAACTTTTGCATCCTCATTGATAGGACGATTTAAATCATAAGTCTCGCCATTCACTCCACAAGAAAGAACCTCCTGTGCTAAACGTGAACTGATGCTTTCTGCAATCTGCAGACCCGTTACTCCTTCGTTGTATTCACGAATAGAGCCGTCTGGAAATGTTATTTTTATCATACTTACAAATGTATAATTAGTTTCGAGACGCAAAATTAGCGAAATCTTTTCAACTTTGTGCTTATTTCTACAAATAGTTACTCTTCAATTGAAGAAAAACGCTTTATTACGTTGTATGCTTCCACTTCACCAAGCTCACCAGCCTTACTTAAGTCTGAAATACCCTGCTTATTATTACCTAAGAAAATATGCGTCAAGCCTCTATTGTAATAAGCTTCAGCAAACTCCGGTCTCATTTCTATCACATAATCATAATCTGCCAAGGCTGCTCGATAATTACCCAAAGATATTTGCAAGGTCCCTCGATTAAAAAAAGCATAGACAAAATCAGGAGCTAGCTCAATAACCATATCTAAATCGCTTTTTATCAAATCATAATCTGTGGAAGAAACTTCATCCTTTATTACCCCTTCTTCATTAAGCTGACGAGGAGACACACTTGCTTGAGCCTTTTTATACTCCAGTTTCTTATTACGAACTAAGGAACGCATGAAATACGCAGGGAAGAAACTACTATCGATTTCTATTGATTTTGTAAAATCCTGGTCAGCATTATCTAAGTCCTGAACTAGGTAAAAATCCAGACCTCTATAAAACTGCAAAGTCGCATCAGCCTTCCCTTCTGCAATCTCTGCAGATTTTTTATCAATATCTGAAAAATGATAATTAACTTGACCAACTGTCAACGGTGCCTCCCGATTAGAAATCAATAAACTCCCAGGAGTCAGATTTCGATGATTCAATTCATCGATAAAATGATGATAATGCACATTCCGTTTCAGATCACTTGATTTTTCATAATAAGTCAAAGCAAAAAGTGGTTCTGGTTTAATCTGCACATCTCTATCTTGAACCCTTCCTCGAGAAACGTTAGCATATTCATTCTGAGAATCTGAATCGTCTGCTATCACTATTTTCCGATAATTCTCTACATTCTTATCACTCCTCTTTCTTGTTTTCTCACCATTAGAATCACTATTTGAGGCAACCTCATCATTGCTTCCACCACTTTGTTGGGTAGGATTATTCAATTGATCAATCTGAGCTTTCATAATTTGGAACTCATCTTGCTCCGCTCCTCTTCTGTCACCTATTTTCTTACGTGCTTCTGCACGTTGATAATAACCAGCAAGGAAATTTGGATAAACATCAAGGACATGTGAAAAATCACTGATTGCTCCACGATAATCACCCGTTTGGGAGCGAAGAACACCTCTATTAAAGGTTGCCATCATGTCGTCTGGATCTATCTTCAAGACAAAATCAAAATCTTCAATTGCCCGATTATCGTCACCTACTTGTGCACGAAGCAAACCTCTGTTATAATGACCGATAAAGTTACCTGGCTCAATATCAAGCGCTAGGTCATAATCACTCATCGCACCTCTTAGATTGTTTTGATGAAACCTTGCCAACGCACGATTTATATAATTACTGGCATTACGAACGCTTAAGCGAATGGCTTGATCAAAATCTTCCTCAGCTTCCTTATATTTAGCTTGCTGTAATTCCACCATTGCGCGGGCACTATAACCATTAGGTTCAAATCGTTCCAATTCTATCGCCCTATTAAAATCATTTATGGCTGCCGTAGTATCATTTTCATGAAGAAAAGCCTCTCCTCTCATTAAATAAGCAGAAGTATATCTTGGAGAAACCTCAAGCAATCGTCCTAATTCTTCTCTCGCCGCACTATAGTCTTTTTTCTGAAGATGACATAGAGCGAGATTGTGCAACAAGGACACATTTTCGGGATCAAATCGTAACGCTGATGAATAATCCTCGATAGCTAAGTCGAACTTGCTTTGACGAATCCGAGACAAGCCTCGCACTTGATAAGCTCCTACGACAAACGGATTTCTCTGTATTGCCAAAGAACAATCTTCTTCAGCTCCTTGATAATCATCAAGGTAGAATTTAGCCATTCCTCTATAGAAATAAGGTTCGTAAAGATAAGGCTTGGCGTTAATAACCTGGTTAAAATATTGTATGGATAATACATAATCTTCAAAATACAGAGCATTTCGCGCAATGGTCATCACGCGATCTGTATTAATTTGCGCCGATAACATACTCGGGAGCAAACACAGTATTATCAATACTTTTCTAATCACTTATTATACACGCACAGTTTTAGTTTTATAATTGCAATGGGCTTTCCCCTTCAACATGGCATTAAGCTTGCCTTTTATCATCTGTTTACGCAAAGGGGAAATATGGTCAATAAACATCTTACCCTCCAGATGATCAAATTCATGCTGCATAACTCTTGCCAAGTAACCTTCGACGACCTCATCATGCTCCATCAGATTTTCATCCATATAGGTTACATGTATCTTATTAAAGCGCTTGACATTTTCATGGATTCCAGGCAAACTTAAACAACCTTCTTCCATGTTCTCTTCTTCTCCAGATATTTCATGTATATGTGCATTTATATATGCTTTTCTGAACCCTTTGTACTCTGGATAATCGTCAGACAACACATCCAAATCTATCACCACGACCCGAATAGGAAGACCAATCTGAGGAGCAGCTAAACCTACGCCATCCGCATGATCCATAGTCTCAAACATATTGGCTATCAACTCTTTCAAGTTAGGATAATCAGGAGTGATGTCTTCAGCGACCATTCGCAAGACTGGCTGCCCATATACATAAATAGGTAAAATCATTTTTCTTAATATTAATGTCTAAATTTTAAACTCTCTAAATATGATTGAAGAATAATTGTTGCACTAATTTCGTCTACCAATGCCTTATTCTGCCGAGCTTTCTTTTTTAATCCTCCATCAATCATGGTTCTCTGCGCTATAACAGAAGTAAATCGCTCGTCAAAATACTCTATGGGAATATTCAATTTAGCAGACAAGGATTTAACAAATGGAGAAATATTCTTCATGTTATCAGAATCTTCATTATTCATCTGTTTAGGCTGACCAATAATAATCTTATCCACAGGCTCTCTATTCACATAATCCAAGAGAAAAGCCTGTAGTTCATTTGTAGGAACCGTAGTAAGGCCATTTGCAATAAGCTGAAGGACATCAGTCACTGCAATTCCTGTACGTTTCTTACCATAGTCTATTGCCAAAATTCTTCCCATATACATTTTTGCTACAAAAGTAGCATTTATTATTCAAACTATAAGTTAAGAATACCTTATAAAATGAAAAAGGGTACTCGAAAACGAATACCCTTTTCCATTTCTTATATTAATTGATTAATAAAATCAATCAACACCCATAATTACGACACGTGTAGTCTCGTTCTCAGTGAACAAGTTCTCAACGCCACCGTTAGACACGATCTGCAACTGGCTAGCAGGAACACCTTCAGCAACCAAAGCATCGTAAACAGCCTGAGCACGGTTGTCTGTCAACTTCTGGTTGAAGTTTGCACTACCAGTAGCCTTATCAGCATAAGCTTGAACCTTGAAAGTTCCGCCATTCTGCTTGATGCCCTCAGCAACCAACTTAATTGTAGCCTTAGCATAGCTATCAAGTTTGTAGCTTCCAATCTTGAAGAAGATAGGAGTCTTATTGAAGACAGCTTCCTTAACAGTAACAGTCTCAGTTACAGTGCGAACTTCTGGAGCACGATTACGGCATTCTTCAAGTTCACGACGCAGACGATTGATTTCATCTAACAAAGCAGAGTTGTCAACCTTAGCTGCTGCAACCATAAACTCACGACCACCGAATGTGTAAGTCAAACCTGCACCAAAGTATAAGCCACCAATTGTTTTCGCTGTAGACTGATAGCCAAGATAAGAAGCGGCTAATTCACCACGAGCTTCAAGGTCAATAGAGACAGCATCACTTACATAGAAGTTAGCCAACAGACCTACAGAACCATTCACGTACGAACGTAACTTATTAGCTGTAGTAGGAACCTTCATATAACCAGCGCCACTACCATCAGGTAAGTAAATTGAAGAATTCTGAGTAGAAGAAATCGTCAAACCAGGACCTGCAAAAGCAGATAAATTGAATGCACGATCAGGATCATAACCAAAGATAGCATTAGTCAAACTATACAATGCATCGAAGCGCACGATAGTCACATGCTTATTATAACCTTGCTCTGAACCAGGAGCGCCAGTTAAAGAAATATGATTATAACTAGAATTATAATTAGCTTTCCAAGCACCACCCTGTAAACGCAAACCAATCACTGGATTGAACCACTTACCAACTGACAAAGTCACATGAGGAGCAGGATCACCAAATTTGCCATCCTTACCCGTATTTACCAGAGAGATACCACCAGTAGCACTGATAAAGATATTTTTGCTACCCTCTGAGGTATATTTCTCTCTAGTTGATTGAGCAGACACAGACATTGCTGTGGCAGCCAATGCTAAAGATAATATAATTAATTTACTTTTCATTTGTTCTCAATTTAAAAAGATTAAAACCAGAGTTTCTATAACAATCTCTCAATTACTCAGCGCCACCAACGCCACCACCGGCGTTCTCGCCACCATGACCATGAGCATGATCGTGACCGTGACCATGATCTATTGATGCAAACTGAGGATCAATAACTGTGCGAAGAACTCTGTCAATTACATTAGCTTCAGCCTCACCTGGCATGAAGAAACCTTCAATTACATATTCAGTTGTAACTACAACACTCTTAACATAAGAATTAGCAGCCAACTTCACATCAAATGTCTTCTCTTCAGGAACAAAGTCCTCACCAACATAAGAGATTC
The DNA here is from genome assembly GCA_017427065.1 of Bacteroidaceae bacterium. Lineage (GTDB taxonomy): Bacteria > Bacteroidota > Bacteroidia > Bacteroidales > Bacteroidaceae > Bacteroides. The sequence continues at coordinate 73,878 of JAFRTL010000007.1, forward strand.
CATAAACAGCTTTAATATAATTCAAGAATGCAGAATTATCAGCTCTTGTAAGACCCTTATTCCATCTTGCACCTTGTTTAACAGCAAGAGTAACAGACTTAGTTGTTTCTTCACCCTCATTTACCAATTCCTCAAGACCAGCTGTAATCACTGTTGTCTCAGAACCAGTACCTAACTGATTAACAACCACACCATCAACATAGCCATCTTTCTTCAAAGAAGCATTAACAGTGTAAGAAGCCATACCAGTTTGGATTGTAGTCATGCTCAAAGTAAATGAAACAGACTGATAATTACTTGCAGAAATTTCAACAGTACCACTTGCAGGATTTCCGCTAGTTAATTTATAAAAACCAGTAGCATCTGTTGATGCACTACCAATAGGAGTAGCAACAGTGGCGCCCTGAATGGCACTTCCTGTCAAGAAATCTGTAACATAACCAGTAATTTCATATACTGGAGCTGGTATAACTACCTCCCCAGGAGTAACAGGAACAATTACATTGTCGCTCTGTGAGTCATAGCAGCTAGTAAAAGTAAAGCCAACTGCTAAAACGGCTAATGCCAATTTGGCACTTAAACCAAAGAATCTACTTTTCATTTCTTTAATAAATTAATAATTCAACAATTCCGATTTAATAAATATTGGGTTAAAACTATTATCATTTGCAATATTATCCCAAGGTAATGCTTTGTAGGTTTGACCGTATCGTTGTTCGTTACCAGCATTATAACGGATTCCCATATAATTTGAAGTACGAACACGAGGTATATAACCTTTTCGCTTTAGATGATAAGGAGGCAGAGCAATCTGAAACATAAATCCACCATTTACTCCACTATTCTTTTCATTCCATGTCTTCATTGCCCAAAAACCAATAGAAGCATGTCTGAAATGTCTTATCATCTGAAATTGAACCCCTTTTTCTTCCTGCAAATATTGTTCAAGATTCAATTTAAACTGGGTATTATATCTTTCCCAGTAGAAATTTCCTCCTAAACTCCATGTAAATACTTTCAGTGGACTAACTTTCCATCTCCAATTCTCAAATCTAGAAGTACCCGTTAATCCCACTCTGGCTTCCAGAGAGAATCTTTCGTCTTTTTTAGGTATAAACTTTGCTCTCAGATCTGCTCCCCAACGAAAATTATTAAAAGTTCCTACACTTCCAGTCAGAAAAACATTATCCTCCAATCTGATAGTTTGAGAAAAGGTTATCATTCCCTGTCTGATCTGCCTATAATATCTGCCATATTCATTTTTAATAGGGAATATCACCTGTGCTTCTAGTTTCATTCCTTTCCAGAGAGATACCTCTATTGCAGGATTCACGTTAAAAAGAATTTGATATATCTGTGTAATAATCAAATTCTTAAAACTAAACTCAGGATAAATTACAATATCAACCTTGTACAAAGAACTATTTTTTCTTTCAGCCTTTTGAGCATGTTCCCATGAGTCACCCAATTCATAACTCACTTTCCAGTCTCTTCGGCTGACACTATTCAAAGAGTCGGCTTCACTATTTGAATAGCAGACAAGTGAAATTTGAGGCACATTGTTGTCTAAGACCACAATACGGCATGTTTTTCCGTCAGGCATCCCCTGAGACTGGACAACATCCACCGCTTTGCCTATTCCAACACCATTGAGCTTATATGCACTATTTTGCAAAATGTACACTCGCTCATTATCATCTTCACTACATCCGACATTCTCAAATCCCAGTTCTACTAAGGCATCCACTACATTTCCAGCATTCTGTCCCATACTACTGATGGGAAACAAACAGATAAAAGAAAACATAGTAAGATATCCTCTTATCCTCTGAAAAAGAGATTCTTGCATGTCAAATATTTTCTAAACAATTTCAAAATTACCCTTTTACACGGGTAAATCAATTGCAAAATTAGAGAGTATTTAATTAAAATCAAAGAAAATATAGAAATATTTTCAATTTGACTCTCAAAAATAATAAAATCATCGCCCAAAAACTGGGCGATGATACACATTATTATATTAATAACTAAAAATTAGTTCATCCTATATAATAACCAAGCACCCTGAAAATCCTGACGGTTTGGATACTTAGCTTTAAAGGCATCACGGGCTCTAACGGCCGCATCTCTATTTGAGAATGTTTCAGAAACCACACGATACATGTTCCTATCAGCATTATAGACAATGATAGCGCTATAGCCTTCATTATCCAAGAAACTCTTCAAGTTTTCTGCATTTGTTTTCACGCCGAAACTACCACAAACCACACTATAATCCTGCAAGTTGCCATTACCAGCTACGATGGTGACTTTTTCCTGACGAACATCAGCAGAAGAAGCTGGAGTTGCAGATTCTGTCGGAGCTACCACGGCTGCAGGTGCAGAAGTCTGTTGCTGAACAGCGGTTCCTTGTGCCAATTCCTGTTGTTTTGCCTTCTCATAAGCCTTCTTATAGGCACTCTCACTTGATTTACATGACGCAAAGGCCAATGCTACGCATAGACCCAATCCTAAAAAAGCTATTTTTTTCATATTTATAAATGTTTTATTTGGTTACAAAATTACGAAGAATATTATATAATCAAAAAAAAAGCAACAAAAAACGCTTGCATCAATTAAAAAAGTTCTATCTTTGCTAAATCAAACTTAGAAAGAAAGGAGTTATATCATGAGAGGATTTAATGTTTTAGCCACTTTTTTAGGTGGAGCTCTTGTTGGAGCATTCATTGGTGTTTTGTTTGCACCAGAAAAGGGAACTGATACTCGCACTAAGATTTTAGAGATCCTTCGCAAAAAGGGCATCAAGCTTAGCAAGGAAGACTTGAATGACCTGGCTGACGAATTGGCCAACGTTGCTGATCCTGTGGAGTAATCTTTAAGAACAATGCCACTATGCTATTCGGAGAAAAGAGCAACGAATCCATACAGCAACTGATTTCTGAAGCAAAGACCTATCTAGACCTTCAGAAAGACTACATTCGGCTTGAAATGACCGAGAAACTCACCATTTTGCTATCAACGCTAATCTTAGTGTTGATAATGGTAGTTCTTGGCATGGTAGCATTGTTTTACTTTTCTTTCACTTTAGCTTATGTATTGGCGCCTTTCGTAGGAGGCCTGATGGTCAGTTTCGGGCTTATCACGCTCTTTCTAATATTGGTCATCCTGTTTATCTATTATAAACGTGAACGCCTCATCGTAAGCCCAATGGTAAATTTTCTTGCCAAGATATTCCTAAAAGAAAGCGAGAAAGAGAAAGAAGATCAAATCGTTAACGCTACTATCAACGAGGATGACACAACCAACCAAGAATGAGATAACACTAGAGCTCATTTCTCAGCAAAAAACTGAGGTTTTGAAGAAGATCCGTTCACATCAAAGTACGATTACTTCTTCAACAAAGCAGTTATTTGCCCCTCTTAAACCTGTAACTAGGCAATCGAACGGCATCATGAAGGCTTTCAACACTGGTATGGTGATGTTTGATGGCCTGATGATTGGACTGAAAATTTTTAAGGGCATTCGCAAGATCTTCAGATAAGTACTTTTATCTTGCCTTTTCTTTTTCCTAACTACGAAAATATTTTTTCCTAGTTAGGGATATTATTTTCTATAAAAGGAACGTCTGCCATCTTTACTCACTCATTTTCCTCATCTTTACTTATAAAAGGTCAAGTATTATTATCCTAAACTGCGGATTATCTCCAATCGTTTTCTCGTTCCAAAACATAAAAAATGTCATTCTTCACGTCAAATCTTTTCAAAAGTTTTGGGAGAATAAAAGAAATTTACTTAATTTGCAAGGAATATTGGTAATAATCGAGTCATGACGAGTACTACGCCAACAGAAACGGGTATGTCCGCCTTGGACAGAAAGGCTTTTCAGGCGGACATCGAAGGAAAACATACAGACCTATTCATCCTCAGAAACGCTTTGGGGATGGAAGTTGCCGTTACAAATTATGGGTGTGCCCTTATTTCTATCATGGTTCCTGACAAACATGGGAAATATGCCAATGTTGTTATGAGCCACGATTCCATCGAGGGAACCATCCATAGTCCAGAACCATTTCTCAGCACCACCATCGGCCGTTATGGCAATCGAATTGCAGGTGGTAAATTTACCCTTTTCGGAGAAGAATATTGTCTAACGATCAACAATGGTCTGAATTCTCTACATGGAGGGCCAACAGGTTTTCATGCCCGTGTTTGGGATGCAGAACAGATAGATGAACAGACTATTATCTTCAAGTATCACTCTGACGATGGGGAAGAAGGGTTCCCTGGAAATCTGGACATTGAAATGTGCTATCATCTAGCAGACGACAGTAACTCCTTGGAAATAGAGTACAAGGCAGTCACAAATAAACCAACAATAGTTAATTTGACGAATCACGGATTCTTCAATCTTGCAGGAATTGCAAACCCAACTCCTACTATTTTGAATAATGTGGTAACTATCAATGCCGACTACTATATTCCCATTGATGCGGTTTCCATACCAACAGGTGAAGTGCTTAAGGTGGAAGGTACCCCTATGGATTTCCGCACACCTCATACTGTTGGAGAGCGCATAGATGCAGACTTCGAGCAGCTAAAGAACGGCAGTGGATATGACCATTGCTATGTTCTGAATAAGACTGAAGCAGGCGCACTCAGTTTGGCTGCAATCTGTACAGAACCTGTCAGTGGACGTAGCATGGAGGTTTACACTACCGAAGGTGGAGTGCAGCTTTATACTGGCAACTGGTTAAGTGGTTTCAGTGGAACACATGGAGCAACCTTCCCAGCACGTAGTGCTATCTGTTTCGAAGCGCAATGTTTCCCCGATACGCCCAACAAGGCTCATTTTCCATCAGCCGTACTGATGCCAGATGACGAATACCGTCAAAAGACCATTTACAAGTTTGGAGTGATTGAATAAGATGAGAATTTAACTTTAATATAAACATTTAAAAACAAAAAAAATTATGGCACAAGAACAGAAAAAAAGTGGTAGCATGGTAGCTATTATCACCATGTTCTTCCTTTTCGCAATGATTGCTTTCGTTACTAACATGGCTGCGCCTGTTGGTAACATTTGGACAATGGACGATGCTGTAGGTAACAATCCTGCACTTGGTTTCATGGGTAACTTCATGAACTTCCTGGCTTACCTGTTCATGGGTATTCCTGCAGGAAACATGCTTACTAAGGTTGGTTACAAGAAGACAGCCCTGATTGCCATAGCTGTTGGTATCGTAGGTCTGCTGATTCAGTACGCATCTGGCTTCAGCGCTGGTGTTCCAGGATTTAGCATCTATTTGCTGGGTGCCTTTGTTTGTGGTCTTTGTGTATGTATGCTGAACACCGTGGTAAACCCTATGCTGAACCTTATTGGTGGTGGTGGTACCAAGGGTAACCAGTTGCTGCAGCTTGGTGGTGCTTGTAACTCTTTTGCAGGAACTATTGCTCCTATTATGGTTGGTGCATACGTTGGCGCCATCACTAAGAACACGAAAATCACAGACGTTAGCCCAATGTTGTTTGGTGCCATCGCGATCTTCGTGGTTGCATTCATCGTGATTTACTTTGCCAAGATTCAGGAACCACGTCAGCAGAAGGTTGAGGTAGCTACTGTAAAAGACGAGCACAGTCCTTGGAGCTTCCGTCACTTCGTGCTAGGCGCCATTGCCATCTTCTGCTATGTAGGTATGGAAGTTGGTATCCCTAATACCTTTGGTAACTTCTTGGGTAAGGAAGTGAACTTCAACCTGTTCGATCCAGCTAACTCTGCTAACGCTGCTGCTATTATCGGTGGTATGACTGGCCTCTACTGGCTGTTGATGCTGGTTGGCCGTCTGACTTCAGGTTTTATCAGTGGTAAGATTTCTAGCCGTGCACAGTTGCTTACCGTTTCTTGCGTAGGTATTGTATTGGTACTTATCTCTATGGTTGTTCCTGCTACTACTGGTGTATCTATGGTAGGTTTCAGCAACGGTTCATTTGCAGTAAATAACGTGCCTCTGTTCACCGTATTCCTGGTACTGATGGGTCTCTGCACCTCTATCATGTGGGGTTGCATCTTCAACCTGGCAACTGAGGGCCTTGGAAAATACACTGAGAAGGCTTCTGGTATCTTCATGATGATGGTAGTTGGTGGTGGTATCCTGCCATTGATTCAGAATTCTATCGTAGGCACCACCATGGGTTCACTGCGTATCAGCTACGTGATTGTGATCGCCGTACTCGCCTACATGATTTTCTATGCACTCATCGGAAGCAAGAACGTGAACAAGGACATCAAGGTTGACTAATTTTACATTGAGCATAAGACATTGAACATTGGGGGATTCCTCGTGTTCAATGTCCGATGCTCATTTTCCTACTAACTTAAACTTCAAAGTATCATGGATATTGAATTCGTAAGAAGTCGCTTCATTAAGCATTTTGACGGAAGCACAGGTGCCGTTTACACCTCTCCAGGCCGCATCAACCTGATAGGCGAGCACACTGACTACAACGGGGGTTTCGTATTTCCCGGAGCAGTGGACAAGGGCATCATGGCTGAACTAAAACCCAACGGAACAAACAAGGTAAGAGCATACTCCATCAACATGAAAGACATGGTAGAGTTTGGTCTTAATGAAGAAGATGCCCCACGCACCAGTTGGGCACGATACATCTTTGGAGTTTGCCGTGAGATGATTAAACGGGGCGTAGAGGTGAAAGGCTTCAACACTGCTTTCGCTGGTGATGTACCTCTAGGAGCAGGAATGTCTTCCTCTGCTGCACTGGAGAGTACCTATGCCTATGCTTTGAACGACCTCTTCGGAGATAATAAGATAGACAAATTCGAACTCGCTAAGGTGGGACAGGCCACTGAGCACAATTATTGCGGCGTAAAATGTGGCATCATGGATCAGTTTGCTTCTGTGTTCGGAAAGAAAGATCACCTGATCCGCTTAGATTGCCGCTCACTGGAATACCAGTATTTCCACTTCGAGCCTAAGGGCTACCGCCTGGTGCTGGTAGATTCTGTAGTGAAGCATGAGCTAGCCTCCAGCGCTTACAACAAGCGTCGCCAGAGCTGCGAGAATGTGGTGGCTGCCATTAAGCAACTGCACCCAGAGGTAGAATTCCTGCGCGATGCTGACGCCGCCATGCTGGCAGAAGTGAAAGACAAGGTAAGCCAGGAGGACTACATGCGTGCCGAATATGTGATTGAAGAGATTCAGCGTGTACTCGACGTGTGCGAAGCTCTGGAGCGCAACGACTACGAGACCGTGGGCCAGAAGATGTACGAGACGCACACAGGCATGAGCCGCCTCTACGAGGTGAGCTGCGAGGAGCTGGACTTCCTGAACGATGTGGCCTTCGACTGCGGCGTGACCGGCTCACGCGTAATGGGCGGCGGCTTCGGCGGATGCACCATCAACCTGGTGAAGGAAGAGTTCTACAGCACCTTCGTGGAGCAGGTGCGTAAGCAGTACTATGAGAAATTCCACAAGATAGCCAAGATCTACGACGTGGTGATAGGCGACGGTGCCCGCCGCTTAGTTTAATTCTATCTACAAAGAAAAAGAAAGAAGGGTTTCAGTTGAAACCCTTCTTTTTATTTACACTTATTTCTATCATCAGCGAATCTCGGTGAGCGTGATGTTGCGGAACTGAAGCGGTCCGCCCTCGCTCTGCAGGGCAATGAAACCACGGTCGAACTGGCCATCGGCCTCGTTCTGAAGCACGCCGTTGATATATACCTTCATGTGACGACCAATGCACTCAATGTCGGCCTCGTTCCACTCGCCTACAGGTTTCTCCTGTGCATTGCCGGTGGCAGGCTTGATGGCGAACTCGCCAGCCTGGCGCGCGCCCTCTACCTGATAGCCGTTCAGACCTACCACAAGGCCCAAGCCGCCGTTCATCAGGTTGGCCTCCATACCTACAGGCCATACATGGTCACCCTCCTGAATGCGCTGGAACAGACCGCTGTTTGAAGGCTCGCCCACCCAACGCCACTCAGCGTGCAGGCGGTAGTCACGATACTGATTGCGGGTGCGCATGTAGCCGAAAGGCTCACCAGACACATTGATCACACCATCCTTAACGGTGAACACCTCTTCGGGCTTCACACCTGTAGAAGGATCTACGTAAGGCACCCATCCGCGCAGGCTCTCACCATTGAAGAGAGGGGTGGGCTTGAATACCAATGAAGTGACATCTGCACCGGTGGCGGGCTTCAGCTCCTTCACATACACATTGCGGAACTCGATGGGGCCGCCTTCGCTCTGAAGGGCAATGAAACCCTCGGTCAGGGAAGTCTCGGCCTCATTCACCAATACACCGTTCAGCTTCACCGTGATATGGCTGCCGATGCAGCTTACCTCCAGCTGGTTCCACTCACCTGCAGGTTTCTCCAGGCCTTCGTCATTCACCAAGCGAGGTTTGAAAGGTCCTGTCTGACTAGGATCACGCTGAATGGTACCACCTGTGTCGCCCACGGTACCCACCTTCAGCTGCACCTCTATCATACCAGGCCACATGGCATCGCCTTCCTGCACACGCTGGAAGAATCCACTGTTAGTGCCCTGACCATCGGCCCAGCGGAATTCGGCATAAGCCACATAGTCGGCATACTTCTTAGCCGTACGCAGATAGCCATAAGGCATACCCAAAGCATGGATCACACCATTCTGCACGGTAAATAACTGCTCTGGTGTCACATCACTTGAGGGATCGGAGTAAGCCACCCAACCCGTAAGGTCCTTTCCGTTGAACAACTGAACACCCTTGTCTTCACCACAAGAGGTCAGCAACGCAGCCATTGCTAGGGCTGCAATAAACATCTTTTTCATTTTGCTTATATTATTAATAATGTGTATTATCCTAGCAGTCTCACCTTGGTCTGCTTATAGGAGGCGATGATGTCCTGCATCACTTCTGCGACGGTCTGAATGGGATACCCCTTCAACAAGCCTGTGATCTGTCCTATCTCCAATTCGCCCTGCTCCAAATCGCCCTCGAGCATGCCCCGACGTGCACGTCCGGCACCCAACAACTCCAAAAGATCTTCCTTGGTGGCACCCTTCTCCTCGGCCTCCTCAATCTCTGTGCGCAAGGCATTCTTTATCAATCGTGTAGGTGAGAGTTTCTTAAGCGTGAGCAGAGTGTCTCCTTCCTCCAGGTTCAGGCAGAGCTTCTTGAAATCCTCGTGGGCAGAGCTCTCTTCAGTAAGCGCAAAGCGGGTACCTATCTGCACGCCCTCGGCTCCAAGCGCCTCAACGGCCAACATAGCCTCACCGGTAGCGATGCCTCCAGCTGCTATCAGCGGCAAAGAAGTAGCCTTTCTAACCGCAGGGATCAGGCATAGCGTGGTGGTTTCTTCACGACCATTGTGTCCACCAGCCTCAGTACCTTCGGCTACCACAGCATCTACCCCAGCCTCCTCGCACTTGGCAGCAAACTTCGAGGAAGACACCACATGAGTGACCAAAATGCCACGCTCGTGCAGCCAATTGGTCCATTTCTTAGGACTGCCAGCCGATGTAAATACTATCTTCACCCCTTCCTCGGCAATGACATTCATATAGTCGGCAGCTGCGGGGTTCATCAACGGCACATTCACACCAAAAGGCTTATTTGTGGCCTCCTTGCATTTACGGATATGCTCGCGCAGCAAGTCGGGAGTCATGGAACCAGCACTCAGCAGACCCAATCCGCCATTATTACTCACAGCCGATACCAGTCGCCATCCGCTGCACCAAGCCATTCCTCCCTGTATGATGGGAAGTTCTATACCAAATAAGGAAGTGATTCTATTCATAGTCTTTACAAATTTGCTGTAAAGCTACAAAAAAACTTTGAAATGTAGAAGATAGAAGGTATTATTTCTCTGGCATCCCCTCGACTTTGTCGTATTGCTCTAAGACTTCTTTCGTCTTTTTCTGATTGCGCTTGTGTTGGAAACGCCAGAATTCACGCGTAAAATATTGCGTCAACAAAGTGGCGTAATCACCTACCAGCTTTCCATTCTCAAATCTGATGAGCTTATCATCATCTTTCTCCAATTTAATGTGCCCACTATTAGTCACACCTTTCACGTCAGAGACTCCAAGCATTTTCCAAAAAGTCCCTCTCCAAGTATCTGAATGTATCGCAATCTTTCGCTTATAAATAGGATCCCAATCATATGGAGTGTTTGTATTATATGGGTGCAAGGTATATCGCGCTTCTTTAGATGCAGGAGGCGTTTCGTTCTTCCCGAAGACGGAAGGCATCGAATCGTTGGCATCCAACCACGGTTTATCATTTTGCATCCGCAACTGAATGGGAGGAGTATTTGTGACGTTTCTGCGCAAAGTATCAGACTTTATCTCCACCTGTGCATTCAGCAGCAAAGGGATAAAAAGGAATAGTATAACAAGTAATGTATTTCTCACTATCTACATCCATTAGTTGATTGCAAAGTTACCAACATCCTTAGGAAGATTGTCTTAAAAAACATTATCTTTGCACAAACGATAGTTAAAGCTAATGAAAACGGTACTATTAGTAGTGGGAAAGACGGTGGACAAGCACCTTGTCGCCTTGATGGAGGATTATGTAGAACGTACAAAGCACTACATGACTTTCGATGTTGAAGTAATTCCTGATTTGAAAAGCACCAAGAACCTAAGTGAAGAGGTGCAGAAGGAAAAAGAAGGCGAACTGATTCTGAAAGCACTTCAGCCAGGAGATTATGTGGTGCTACTGGATGAGGGTGGTAAGGAGATGCGCTCTATAGAATTTGCCCAATACTTACGACACAAGATGAATACCCTCAGCAAAAGGTTAGTATTTGTCATAGGAGGTCCTTATGGATTCTCTCAAAAAGTGTATCAAGCAGCTACAGAAAAGATGTCACTCTCGAGAATGACTTTCTCACATCAGATGGTCAGATTGTTTTTTGTAGAGCAGCTATACCGAGCCATGTCTATTCTAGCAGGAAGTCCCTACCATCATGAGTAGGTTACCAGCCTAGCTGATTCATGCCTGCGTCCTTATACCAATCGGTGTTCTGATAGGCCACATCGCGAGGCGATGTGCCATCTTCGTTCACAGGTAGATAAACTGAGAGGCCCTTGGAGCCTTCCATAGAAAAGAGCCCTACAAAGGCAGAGTAGTTCTTGGGGGTGGTGACATAAGTTGTCATGGTAGCATCATAGACCGTCTTCCACGTTCTGAAATCAGTAGTAGGAAGCACTTTCTCCATCAATTGAGACAAGTCATAGTAGCCGATATGTGATGAGCCTAAACGATTACGTTTGTCATAATCAAGCAATGATGACTTCAAGATTTCCAAACTGACATGTTGATGCTTAGCCAACACCTGCTTAGTCACTTTGGCCAAATTATCCATAGCGGACATCTTCGCGGCACCGATAGAAACGCCACCTGTCCAATTGAGGTTGGTACAAATCTTGGTCTCATCGTAAGTAGAAGCATAGTAGTTATAGTAGCTACGCACGATGCCTATTTCAGGTGTGCTGCTGAACATCTCAGGCACCAGCACATTATAAGGAGCACCAGGACCAGGAATCTCTGTCGGTGAACTGATCACCCAGTCAGCTGCATCACGCAGGTCGTACAAGGTTTCCACAGACAGCATAAAGCAGGCATCCAGCAATAGGAAAGACAGTTTCTGGCCAAAGCCAGCACGTAGTGTAGCAGCCAACTCTATGATATTGGAGCGTGAAGTGTCTATGCCTATCCATTTCCATTCAATGCCGGCAATCGGAGTGACCGACTTACTTGGCACTGGATAGGGAATCCATCCTTCACCATGTGACCAATAGACGAAACCATAGCTCTGTGCAGGACATTCAGCCTTCGCACGCAGGATTACATCCTTGATGGTGGTAGGGGATGCAGAATCATGATCGGCTGGATATTCATAGATTATTTCATCTTTCACGACACCTGTGGCATCTTGTGTGATGCGATAAAGCGTAGGATTGTTGGAGTAGTCGTCAACATACACCAGCAGATTGTGTTTAGAAGCGTCAATGCCAGCCATAGCAAAGCCCTCTTTCATTTCTTTTATATCACCCTTGTCAAACGCACTCATACTATTGTCAGCCACCATGTAGACCAATACAGTACGGGTGGCCTTCTGTGGACCGGGCGTAGGATCTGGCTCGTCATTGTGATGACATCCTGTCAGTATGCCAAGCAGCAGAAAAAGGAGTCCGAAATAGATAGCTTTGCTCTGTTTCATGGCTATTCTGGTTGACTGAACTTAAAATCAGTGACAGCTATGGGTCTCATACCGATACCTGACTTCCGATATTTAGCAAGCAATTTATCAAATTCCTTCTGGAGTTTCTTCCTGTCTTTATTGAAAAATATCATACACACGTAGTTCTGCTTATTCAACTGCTCTTCCAGATAGTCCTTCAACTGATATGAATACTGATAGCGCTGATCAAGAAACTTCTTGTCCAAAATCTTCGCGCTGTCTAAAGGCTGTATATCGGTATAAAAAGCCAGAGTATCAATAAAAGAAGCGGCAAAGCCGAAGCCATAGACCTCAGCATACTCTGCGACATCCTTCTGCTTCTTGTCACCCTTTTTTAAAGTGGCAGATGAACACAGCACCAGCACCATCAAAGCCATCAGTATGTGTATACTCTTCTTCATCATCAACCAAGATAACTTTTCAGCAACTTACTGCGACTATTCTGACGAAGACGACGGATAGCCTTTTCTTTGATCTGACGTACACGCTCACGAGTGAGACCAAATTCATCTCCAATCTCTTCAAGTGTCATTTCCTGACCGCCAATACCAAAGAATTTCTTAATGATTTCACTTTCGCGAGAAGAGAGCGTAGTCAACGCACGGTCGATTTCACGAGCCAAAGACTCATCCACCAACTCCTTATCGGCCATTGGAGAGTCATCATTGGGGAGTACGTCCAAGAGGCTATTATCTTCACCATCTACAAATGGGGCATCAACGGAGATGTGTCTGCCAGAAACCTTCAGGGTATCAGACACCTTATCTACAGGCACATCAAGCACTTCTGCCAGCTCTTCAGCAGATGGGCGACGTTCATTCTCCTGTTCGAACTTAGAGAGTGCCTTACTGATCTTATTCAGCGAACCCACTTGGTTTAATGGCAAACGGACAATACGTGACTGCTCTGCCAAAGCCTGAAGAATGCTCTGACGAATCCACCAAACGGCATAACTGATAAACTTAAAACCACGGGTCTCGTCAAATTTCTCCGCAGCCTTTATCAGTCCTAAGTTTCCCTCATTAATTAAGTCGGGCAATGTCAATCCTTGATTTTGATATTGCTTCGCAACAGAAACAACGAAACGCAAGTTGGCACGTGTAAGTTTTTCCAATGCTTCACGATCTCCTTTACGGATTCGCTGAGCTAATTCCACCTCTTCTTCTACTGTAATTAAGTCCTCACGACCTATCTCCTGCAGATACTTGTCCAGTGACGCGCTTTCGCGGTTGGTGATGCTTTTTGTAATCTTTAATTGTCTCATTCTTTTTAATGCAATTTGGGTGCAAAGTTACGACATTAATTCCATTTTCCAAATTAAAATGGCAGATTATTGATTCAACAAAATTTATGCCAAAAGCTAAGAACAACAAAGAGAAGATGGCCACCATGTAGCCATCTTCTCCTCAATTCCAATATTTATCCCTACGGAATCAGTCTTGACTTAAGTCCACAGCGAAGTTGGCACGACGGCCACTTGGATAGATACCGCTGACAAACAGAACCTGATCAGGTGACTGACTGGCAGTTTTCAGCACATTCTCCAAGTCACTCACTGTGTTCATGGTTTCACCATTAGCACGCAGGATGATGAAGCCTCTACGGATGCCTGCTTCCTGCAACTTACCTTCCTTCACACTGGTAACCTCCAGACCTGCATTGATGCGGAGTTGTCTCTTCACGCTATCAGATACTGGGGCTACCTCTGCACCCAAACTCTCCAAGTTCACTTCCTTATTACTCTGAGTCATGTTCTGTGCATTCTTCAAGGTCACATCAAGTTCACGTGTTTTCTTCTCACGAACTACGGTCACCTTTACTTTGTCACCCGGACGATACTTAGCCAGCGCTTCCTGCAAGTCAGAGAAGGTATGGATCTTCTTGCCGTCGATACCAGTGATGACATCATCCACCTTCAGCACACCAGCAGCAGAACCATCGTCCACCACTTCAGCCACATAAACACCTTCATTCACGCCAAGATCTTCCATCCGCTTCTTCATACTTTCACGAGTTTGCTCGTCCATCTGTAGATCTGTACCCAACGTGTTTCCACGGATACCCAACAAAGCACGCTGTACAGAGCCAAACTGCTTCAAGTCAGCCACTACCTTCGTCATGATGCTGGTAGGAATGGCGAATCCATAACCAGAATAAGCACCTGTCGGAGAGTAAAGCATAGCATTGATACCCACTAGCTCACCACGGGCATTTACCAACGCACCACCACTGTTACCAGAATTGATGGCAGCATCTGTCTGAATGAAGGACTGGATATTAGCAGCCTGTCCGTTGCTGGCAGTAGTTCCAATAGAACGTGCCTTGGCACTCACAATACCTGCAGTTACAGTAGATGTCAGATTAAATGGATTACCTACTGCAAGTACCCACTCTCCTACCTTTAAGGCATCTGAGTCACCCACAGGAATAGATGGAAAATCATCACCTTCTACTTTAATCAGAGCCAAGTCGGTATCAGGGTCTGTACCAATTACACGACCCATCAACTCCCGTTCATCGTTCAATTTAACTGTAATCTCATCAGCATTCTCTACGACGTGATTATTGGTCACAATGTAACCATCCTTTGAGATGATCACACCAGAGCCAAAGCCCACGCGTGGTTGAGTCTGAATCTGACGCTGACGACCACTGCCACTTCCATCACCAAAGAAGAAGTCGAAAATGTCAGGCATATCCTGCACGGTTTGTGTACGACTATTCTGCTGTGAACGTATATGCACCACAGAATGTACAGAAGATTCTGCAGCTGCTGTAAGATCAACAGGTTGCTGTGTGGCATTATCGAATGCTGTCAGACGTGCACTATTCGGATTCTGCTCAAAAATCTCTTCAAATGTGGCAGCAGTCCGACTTTGATTATTCTGAACCAGCTTGTAGGTAGTCAAACCTGCAACTCCAGAGCTAAGCACTACAATAGCTGCTACTCCTAGAATGTTTTTAGTTGTCTGTCTCATATTCATTTGTTATTTATTTTGTTAATATTCCACGTTTGTTTAACTTTTCGATGTTAAAATAACGACAAAAAATGTTCGCTTCTATCATTTGTCATGTTTTTTTATCGCCTTTTAACAAAGTGTCAGATAGCCTTAACGTGGGTTAACTAGCACGACTGCCATTTTTGCATTTTGCAAGTATGTTTCTGTCAGTTAAAAGTCTTAAATTGGCTGAATTCCTATGCCTGGCAGTTCGTTTAATGTAATCTTGCCTTTCACAACCTTCATCCCTTCAAAACGATCATTGGAGATTAGCAGATTGCCATCAAGATCGGCAAAATCCACTAAGGGGGATAATTGTGCAGCAGCCGAGCAGGCACATGAGGTTTCTGTCATACAACCTATCATTACCCTCATCCCCAAAGCACGTGCCAAGTTGGCCATTTTCCAGCCTTCACGCATGCCCGTACATTTCATCAGTTTGATGTTAATGCCATGAAAGACTCCCTTCATCTTCGGTACATCTACAAGCCTCTGCATGGATTCATCAGCAAAGACAGGCAGCGGACTATGCTCTGTGACCCAAGCAGTATCGTCCACCTGCTCTTTTGGCATAGGCTGTTCTATCATCACGATGCCTTGTTCCTTGAGCCAATGGATCATATCGAGCGCGTAGCTGCGGTCTTTCCAACCTTGATTGGCATCAATGGCGATGGGCAGTTGTGTCACTGAGCGAATGGTTTCTATCATCTCCTTATCGCTTTGTTCATCACGTCCAAGCTTCACTTTCAGGATGTTAAAGCGATCGGCACACTCACGTGTTTTCTCGCGTACTACATCAGGGGTGTCAATACCTATAGTAAAGGTGGTATCAGGAGCGTCAGCGGGATTTAGTCCCCATATTTTATACCAAGGAGCTCCTAGCATCTTACCTACCAAATCATGCAAGGCGATGTCAATGGCAGCCTTGGCAGCTGTGTCATCTTTGGCACCCAGCTGAAGCTTACTGCTTGGCTCTATAGTGTCCAGATAAGCCATAATGTCTTCGATGCGGAAAGGATCATCGAACTGCTCGATGTCCACTCGGCTCAAGAAATCGGTCACCGACTCCACCGACTGTCCCAGATAGGGAGGCATAGAGGCCTCACCGTAACCTATGATGCCGTCATACTCCAGTTCTACCTGTACATCTGGAGTGGTTGTACGTGAGTAAGTGGCCACAGTAAAGGTGTGTTGAAGCTGCAATTCGTAAGGGAAAAAGCGCATTTTCAGATGAGGTTTCACGCCTGTACTGGTAACATTGAATTTTGGTTGGCAACTCGCCAATGTCGTTCCACCCAAAAGAGCGAAAACTCCCGTTTTTATGAAAATACGTCTATTAGTCATATTCAACACTATTCAAAGTTGGCTTGATAATAAGGGTTCTGATCTGTGGTATTCAGTCCTTTCTCCTTATTTATAAAAGGAAGCACCCGCGCAGCGAAAAGCATGCGACCGGTATTGTAAGCATCATAGTTGGGTGCAGCAGGATCAAAACTGCTACGCTCCACCAAACCTAAGCAATGAATGAACTCCTTATTACCCAGGTAGAAAGCCACATGCCCCACTCGCTCCTTGCCATCTGCCACACGTCCGAAAAACACCAAATCGCCTGGTTGTAAATTACTAAAATCTTTGGCAATTTCTATACGTTGTCCCGTCACTGCTTGTTGAGAAGCATCACGTGGTATAATCATATCATGCTGATAAAGCACTGTACGCACAAAGCCACTACAATCCATCCCTTTCACAGAAGTACCTGCCCAAAGGTAAGGGAAACCCAGCAATTGCTTGGCTGTGCCTAATATGCTTTCCACATCGTTCTTAAGTCCTCTTCGCCATTCTACCAAAGGTTTTCCTTCCGTCTTCAGCAAGTAACCCTCACGCCCATCAGGCAAAGCCACTGCATAAAACTTTCCTTTCTTCCCTAAAAAGCGCATCCGATCGCCTGCCACTACATCGCTGATGGTCTGTGATTTCATACTAGCTTTACTATAAACCACTCCTGTCAGAGCAGTCACCACTACCTTCTCTGCACGATTCCAAGCCTGCATCTCTTCCCTGGTCACCCGATGCAGGGCTTTAGGATGGGTCCATCCTGTATAGTCATCAGGACTCTGTATCTGATACCATGTTTGGAAATCAAGCACACGACACACCATTCCCATTTGCGCTTGTGTCACCATCTCAGCATCAAAGTCGGGTGTGCGACGCATGTTACACACAGAGATATTCACGATGGCATAGTCCTTGCCATCAGGCTGACCAGCATAAGCTGTTGTTAAAGCAGTAAGTGCCAATAGTAACAAATAGAATCTTTTCATACGACTCTTCTTTTAAAATCGGCGTAAAAATACAAACTATTTATGACATAGAAGATGTTTTTCTAGAAGATTTTTGTCAAAAAGACTTCACACTTCACCATAGGCTTATTTCCCTATTGTTTTCATCCATTATTTAAGGTGAAGTGTAATAAAGAGACTTCACCAGACTTCACCATTTTAGGGATTGCTATTTAGAAAACAATCACTGATCACACTATTAGTTTCATAATAAATCTATTAATCTATTTCAATTATAAGCCAATCCTGTTTCTAAATATAATAGTGTGAAGTGTGGTGAAGTCTCAGTGCCACACTTCACCGCAGTTTTCACTTATACATCATGCATTAATTTAAGCATGGTGAAGTGTGAAGTCTTTTTGACAAAATTCATTGGGATTTTTCAAAGGCGGGCTTTCTAAATGATAGGTTACGGCTATCTGTCTCGTAGGTTACGGGTATCTATCCCGTTAGTTACGGAAATCTTTTTTGTTAGTTAGGCAGAACAGTCAGTCACAGGCATGACTGAGCAAAGTCATCGTTGTGACTGAGCTTAGTCCTCACCATGAGCATAAATGTTCACAAGCATGATCAATAATTATTTTCCATTATCCATCTGATATTTGCTAAAATATTACTACTTTTGCAACCCGACAGTTGGTCGGCCTGTCGCTTGCGCCTTGTGCGTATGAGGAAAGTCCGGGCAACACAGAGCATTCCACTTCTTAACAGGAAGCCGTCCGCGAGGGCAGAGTAACGTAGAAGAAAACAACCGCCTGCTTACCAGCAGGTAAGGGTGAGAAGGTGGGGTAAGAGCCCACCAGCGTAGTGGTGACACTGCGGCTGTGCGTCTTGGAAGTTGTAAGGTCATGTAAACTGGCGCTATTAGGGCTGCTCGTCCGATGCTAGAGGGTAGACCGCTAAAGCTACGATGGTGACATCGAGCTCAGATAAATGGCAGACGCCCCTTAGCTCTCTTCTTTATTTAAGGGGAACAGAACCCGGCTTATAGACCGACTGTCGTTTTTTATGATTGTTCTTACCTCATATAAATAGCCTTATGTTTGAATTTGAAGTTTGTGCCAATGGCTTGGCCAGTGTGATACAGGCGGAAAGAGGCGGAGCCACAAGAGTAGAGCTTTGTGCAGGCATCCCAGAAGGAGGAACCACTCCTTCCTTAGGAACCATCGTTGCCTCTAGAGAATACTTAAAGGATAAACAAACGAAACTGCACGTTATCATCCGCCCTCGCGGAGGTGATTTTCTTTATGACAAATATGAGATTTCCACAATGAAGGAAATTTTCATGCTTCAAGGATATGTGGACGGATTCGTTATCGGCTGTTTAAATGCGGATGGGAGCATTGATGTGGATCTCTGTAAGTCATTGATGGATTTGGCTAAAGGGAAGAGTTTCACTTTCCATCGCGCTTTCGACATGTGCTCTAATCCTTTGCGTGCCATCGATCAATTGGCGGAATTGGGAATTCAACGCATCCTGACATCAGGTGCACGTGCGACTGCTGAAGAGGGTATTCCACAACTGAAGCTTTGGCAACGCCACACTGAAGGAAAGATCAAACTGATGGCAGGCGGAGGTGTGAATGAAACGAACATCAAACGCATTTATGAAGAGACAGGCATCACAGCCTTTCACTTCACAGCAAGGGAGAAAATTGAAAGTAAGATGGAGTATCGAAATCAGGAAGTCTACATGGGTGTAGAAGATGCGGACGAATATTCTTACGAGATCACAACAGAAGAACGTGTACGCCGTATTATCAGTCAGTTGCAGTAAGCGTATATTTCGATAAATCCTGCAAGGAACCATTGAACACGTTGAGGTCCACATCGCCCTCAATGCCAGGTACTTCGCCTATATCTGTATGCTGCCAAAACTCCCAATGCCCACGATACTTAACAGAATCTACATAATAGTGAGCTATCCAATAAGGGTAAGCATCAAAGATTGGACTGTCTAGATAGCTTTCCTTAAATTTATAAGAGGTATATAGGATGGGCTTCACACCATAGTGTGCCTCCACAATATCCAACCATGTCTTTACTGACTTTTGCAAGACCAACTTATCCTTCACTTTAGTTTCCACATCAAGTACAGGGGGGAAGTCGCCTTCTTGCAGATGGACATTACGGATGTAGAAAGCAGCTTGGCTACGAGCATCTGATGTTGGAACGAAGAAATGATAAGCCCCACGAATAAAACCATAAGTCTTTGCACTATCAAAATTCTGTGCAAACGTTTCATCTGGCAAATCGCTTCCCTCAGTTGCTTTCATAAAGATGAACTTCAGAGGGAAATCAGAGTCTTTGTTTTTATAAAGTTCTGCCCAGTCAATGCGTCCTTGATAATGTGAGATATCTATACCATGTACCTCATATTCACAAGGGATGCAAACGCCATATGCCAAGCGACCGTAACAAGGTTTCCAACGATAGGCATAAGGCTTGATGAAGAACCAATAGAAGCCACCTCCTACAATTATCAAGCATATCAAGCTGACTAATACATAGCGAAGCCACCAAGGAAACGCTTTCCCATTCTTTTTGGGGCGGCGTGTCTTCCTAGCAGTTGGTTTCTTATTGGTTTGTTTCTTATTGTTTGTCATCCCTCAACTCTAAAAAGTAAGTCTTTCTGCAACGATGGTTTGCCCATGTGCAAAAAGACTTACCCTAAATCGTTTTCAAATTATCACTTTATTCCTGTTCCAACTTCAAGGTCTTGGTGGTTTGGTCGCAAACCTCTGTAGGGCCGAAGTACTGAATAGGACCTGGATAAACATAGGCAGTCTCCTTAGCCCACTGTTCACGAACGGCTGCAAATGCCTTGAATGGTTTGCCATTGAGTTCAACCAGAGCCTTGCGAATCACAGGCTTCATCTCACCATTACGACGCTCCATATTAAACATCATAGTGATAGGAATACCACCAGCAACCCACTGGTCTGCAGGAGCAGTAAGGTTCTTCACAGAAGCCATATAGCCAGTTACGCCATTGGCAATCAGAGAAGAAGCAGTCACACCGAGTGAATAGCAATAGTCAGCATCGAAGTTAGATGGAGCAGCGCAGCGGCCTTCATAACCAAAGAAGTGATGCTGAGGAGCGAACTTGCCAGTATAGTGGCCTTCCTTCTTCCACTGAGCCAACTTGCGAGCCACCATGCTTGAGAGCAGAGACTCGGTCTGAATGAGTGAAACCTGTACATTTCCATGTGGGTCGCGCTCCATAGTCAGCTGGTTGGCCACATTCTGAGGCAGGGATGCAAAAAGTTCAGCATTCTCCTTGCTCAGTTCTGAAAGCAACCATGAGTGCTGATCAACCATGCGCTCGTGGGTTGAGGCTGGACGAGCAAGAATGTCGTTAAGCTCAGCAATCAAGCGTTTCATGGCAGGGATGAACTCAATCAGACCCTCAGGAATCAACACAGTACCGAAATTCAAACCTTGGGCAGCACGATGAGCCACCACACGGGCAATTTGGGTCACGATATCGTCGAGTGACATATCCTTCTGCTCCACTTCCTCAGAGATGATACAGATGTTAGGCTGTACCTGCAGTGCACATTCCAAAGCGATGTGAGAAGCACTGCGCCCCATCAACTTGATAAAGTGCCAATACTTACGAGCAGAGTTACAATCGCGCTGGATGTTACCAATTACCTCTGCATAAGTCTTCACAGCGGTATCGAAACCAAAGCTGGTCTCAATCTGGTCGTTCTTCAAGTCGCCATCGATAGTCTTAGGGCAACCAATCACCTGGATGCCATATTTCTTTGCCAGATAATACTCAGCCAATACACAGGCATTAGTGTTAGAGTCATCACCACCAATGATTACCACAGCCTTAATGTTCAGTTTTTTCAAGATCTCATAGCCCTTCTCGAACTGGTCTTCCTTCTCCAGCTTGGTACGTCCAGAGCCGATAATATCGAAACCACCAGTATTGCGATACTCGTCGATAATCTCAGCAGTAAGTTCCTTATAGTTGTGGTCAACCAAGCCACCAGGACCCATCAGGAAACCATAGAGACGGTTAGCAGGATTCAGACGCTTCAGACCATCGAACAGGCCAGAAATAACATTGTGACCACCAGGAGCCTGACCACCAGAAAGAATCACACCCACATTGATGGCAGGCAATGCCTGAGCCTCAGCAGCAGCCTCAAAAGTAATCAAAGGCATTCCGTAAGTGTTAGGGAACAATTTCTTAATGTTTTCCTGATCAGCCACCGACTGAGTAGGAGCGCCGAACACGGCCTTCACCTGACCCTGAAGGGCCTTTGGAAGTTTAGGCTGATAAGCAGCCCTTGCGATTTGCAATGCACTTTTTGTCATTTTTCTTCTTTGTTTATTATTATGTGAAACTTATTTGCATATTTGGTGCAAATTTCGCTATTTCTGCAGACATTCGCAAATAATTATACAAAGTTTCACATATAAATATTACAGGACATTTTAAACGATATAGATTCCAGGATAGATTGTTTTTCGTTTGGAAGAATAAAAAGAATGCACTATCTTTGTCGGTATATAAACAACAAAATGAAAGGAGAATTATTATGGCAAGCAGAAAAGACCTTAAGAAGACAATCAACAATATTGCAAGTGAGTTATTTACAGAATGCATGTTTCTGAAAGGAACTGTGGATGCAGACAAGCAGGAAGCCGTGGATGACCTTATCATGAAAGTGCTCCACTTGCAGAACGAGCACATCTGCCGCATCAGCCATACAGAGCCAGGCAATGTAGGAGGATTCTACAAAAAGCTGTATGCCGACTTTGACAAGGAGGTCGGAGAGATTCTTGATGGAATGAAAGCACTCTGCTCGGAATGAAACAGAAACTCTTCAGTTTTATCTATTTCAAGCTCTTAGGTTGGAAAGAGGAAGTCTCTGCTCCCTTCCAGGATAAGTGTGTTATTTGCGTAGCTCCACATACTTCCAATTGGGATCTTTTCATTGGCAAACTCTACTGGGGAGCCAAGGGCAGACAAGCCTGTTTCATGATGAAGAAGGATTGGTTTTTCTTCCCATTAGGCACTATCTTCCGTGCTATGGGAGGAATACCTGTGGATCGTGGCCGAAAAACTTCCTTAGTAGAACAGATGACTGAACGGTTCAAGCAAACCGACAAGTTTAATCTTTGCATCACACCTGAAGGTACACGCAAGCCCAACCCCGACTGGAAAAAAGGATTTTATTATATTGCCTTGAAAGCCGGAGTGCCTATCCAACTTATCGGCATTGACTATGGGCGTAAGACCATCAGCTATACACGTTGTTTCACACCCACAGGAGATTTCGAGAAAGATATTGCAGAGATAAAATCATACTTTAAAGACTTCAAGGGGAAAAATCCTGATAACTTCGCATATTAAGGTTATGAGAACAAATCTGAGTTCACAGGTAACGCTCAACAAGGTATCAACACGTTACTACCGTCCAGAAAACGCTTTTGAGCTTTCTATGCTGACACGTTTCGAAAAAGTGCCTACTGATATTTTCGAGACAAATGAGGATGGCGCAAAATATATCGCTGCAGAACTTGCCAAAATTATTCGCACAAAAAAGCAAGAAGGGAAATTCTGTACATTAGCACTCACAGGCGGAAGTTCTCCACGTGGAGTATACGCAGAACTGGTGCGTTTACATCAGGAAGAGGGACTGAGTTTCAGTCATGTGGTTGTGTTTAGCCTATATGAATACTACCCCCTCGCAGCAGATGCTGTCAACAGTAATCTTAATGCTTTGAAAACCATGCTCCTCGACCATGTGGATATCGATCCTCGTAACATCTTCTGTCTTGATGGCAGTATCTCACAGGATGCCATCTTCGAACATTGTCGTCTTTATGAGCAACGCATTAATAGTTTTGGTGGTATAGATGTGGCTTTACTGGGTATCGGTAAGATGGGTAATATTGGCTTCAATGAACCAGGCTCACGACCAAATTCCTCAACCCGCCTTATCCTGCTCGACAGTGCATCGCGTGAGGAAGCAGCCAAGACTTTTGGAAACAATGTGCCTGTTGGTTCCATTACTATGGGTATCTCTACCATTCTCTCTGCACGTAAGATCTTTCTGTTGGCATGGAGTGATGATAAGGCAGAAAAAATCCGTGCTTGTGTAGAAGGTCCTATTACAGACACTATCCCAGCCTCTTACTTACAAACGCATAATGACGCACATGTAGCCATAGACCTTTCAGCAGCCAGTTCATTGACTCGTATACGTCGTCCGTGGTTAGTCACATCCTGTGAATGGAACAGCAAACTTATCCGTTCTGCCATTGTATGGCTTTGCCTCCTTACAGGAAAGCCCATCCTAAAGCTTACAAACAAAGATTACAACGAGAACGGACTGAGTGAGTTGTTAGCACTCTATGGCTCTGCCTACAATGTGAACATTCAGATATTCAATGACCTGCAGCATACCATTACTGGATGGCCAGGAGGCAAGCCCAACGCCGACGATACTTACCGTCCTGAACGTGCGAAACCTTTCCCTAAGCGAGTTATCGTATTCTCTCCACATCCAGATGACGATGTCATTTCGATGGGTGGAACCATCCGCCGTTTAGTACAACAGGGGCATGAAGTACATATCGCTTATGAAACTTCTGGGAACATTGCAGTTGGTGATGAAGAAGTTGTACGCTTCTTGCATTTCATCAATGGCTTCAACCAGTTGTTCAACGACAGTCAGGATGAAGTCATCAAGGATAAATATCAGGAAATACGTCAATACTTACGCGAAAAGAAAGATGGTGATATTGATACTAAGGATATCCGAATCATCAAAGGACTTATTCGTCGTGGTGAAGCAAGAACCGCCTGTACATATAACCAGATTCCTCTCAGCCGTGTTCATTTCCTTGATTTGCCTTTCTACGAAACTGGCCGCATTGAAAAAAATCCTATCAGTGAAACTGATGTTGAAATGGTACGAAAACTGATTAAGGAAGTCAAGCCCCATCAGATATTCATTGCAGGCGACTTAGCCGATCCACACGGAACGCACAAGGTATGTACCGATGCAGTAATGGCAGCCATCGACTTGGAAAAAGAGGCAAAAGCCGCATGGCTTAAGGATTGCCGAATTTGGATGTATCGAGGTGCTTGGGCTGAATGGGCGATTGAAGACATTGAGATGGCAGTACCTCTCAGTCCTGAGGAGCTCCGAGCCAAACGTAATTCCATCTTAAAACATCAGAGCCAGATGGAGAGTGCTCCGTTTATGGGAAACGACGAGCGACTGTTTTGGCAACGCAGTGAAGACCGCAACCGTGGCACTGCCAAGCTTTATGATGACTTAGGTTTGGCTTCCTACGAAGCTATTGAGGCTTTTGTTGAATACATACCAATAGATTGAAAACTAAGGATTGAGAATTGAACATAGGAAAGACTTATGAAATCTATTCTAAAACATATACAAAGCATCTGGCAAATTGCAAGAGATAAATGTTCAATGCTCTATGTTCAATGTTCATTTTTATTTCTATTCTTCTGTAGTTCTTTGAACGCTCAGCAAATAACCCTGCAAGACACATTGACGGCCAGACTAAACGACTATTTCAGCCGTTATGAAGCTGATGAAATAAAATTGGTTGGGGTAAAAACCGACAGTCTGGAAATAGACTACGCCCAAAAGCAAATTTCTATTTATGCCAGCAGGTTAGGCACCCAGCCTCTACGTCAGCACAATGTGAAAGCCCTGTATGATAGCATTCTGCCATTATTACCCGCACCATTCAGCACATTTAAAGCTAAAATTTATGCAGGTCCTTACCTTATTGACAGCCTGATACCTAACTATTATAATAGCAATCGTCTGAAAGACCGTCTTTTCACTGATTTAGAGTACCAAGGTAAACCCTGGGTCAAGAATATATCCAAGCCGTATGAAGTACATAAAGGTTTGACAAACAAACACCTCTCCATCGCACAGAGCCACGGGAAATACTGGGACAACAAGAAGGAATGGCGTTGGCAACGTCCTCGTCTTTTCACTACTACCGAAGACCTTT
The DNA here is from genome assembly GCA_017427065.1 of Bacteroidaceae bacterium. Taxonomy (GTDB): domain Bacteria; phylum Bacteroidota; class Bacteroidia; order Bacteroidales; family Bacteroidaceae; genus Bacteroides. Next base: position 99,494 of record JAFRTL010000007.1, read on the forward strand.
TCACACAGAGCATCGTACTGCCTTATCTTATTCCCATGCTCCAGAATGCTGGTGCTGTGGTTTTTACACCACGTGAACGTGACACTCAAACACAAGAAATTATTGTAGATAATGATGGCAATCTGGCTAATTCTGGCTACAACTCCTCTTATCAGGAAACTTCCACAGGACTTATCAAATGGAACCGCGCCTCTTTCCCTGGCTTTGCACAACGACAGCAAATCTATACAGCAGGACAGAACCCTTTCCAAAAAGGAACAGCACGCTATATAGAGACCAGCCATCGTGAAACGGCCACGGCGGAATGGATACCCGACATACATGAAGAAGGTGACTATGCCGTATATGTATCTTACCAGACCATGCCCACCAGCATTGACCACGCTCACTATGAAGTAATTCACAATGGAGTAAGCACCGAGTTTGAGGTAAATCAGCAAATGGGAGGAGGCACTTGGGTATATCTCGGCACTTTCCACTTCGGTAAAGGAAAGAATGATGATAATAAGGTTGTGCTGAGCAACAAGAGTAATAGCGAAGGTGTAGTCACTGCCGATGCCGTACGCTTTGGAGGAGGTATGGGAAATATCAGTCGTGGTGGACAACTTAGTGGATTACCTCGTTACTTGGAAGGTTCTCGTTATTGGGGACAATGGGCAGGCATGCCAGACAGTATCTATACTGAGGATAAACGCAATAACGATTACACAGACGATATTAACTCCCGCTCTTGGATACAAAACTACCTCTCTGGAGGCTCGATCTTCAATCCTGAACAAGAAGGAATTCGGGTACCTATTGAACTTAGCTTAGCCGTACACAGCGATGCAGGCTTTAATCGTCAAGACACCATCATAGGCACTTTAGCTATTGCTACCTCTGAGTTTAATGATGGATTATTAGCTAGTGGCAAGTCACGCCTCGCTTCACGCGACTTGGCTGATATGCTTCAGACACAAATGGTGGCTGATCTTCGCAGCCGTATCACTCCATTGTGGAATCGTCGCTATATCTGGGATCGAAACTATAGCGAAACCCGTTTGCCACAAACCACCTCGGCCATCATCGAAACCATGTCGCACCAAAACTTTGGAGACCTCATTTATGGACACGACCCTAATGTGAAGTTCACCATTGCACGCGCACTTTATAAAGGTATCCTGCGTTTTCTAAATAATCAACATGGTCGTCATGATTTCGTGATACAGCCCTTGCCTGTTGACGACTTTGCTATTCGTCTCAGTGAAACAGACAATTCTTTGCTTCTTACTTGGAAAGGAGTGGAAGACCCGATTGAGCCAAATGCCTCCCCCAGTCGATACATCGTCTACACCCGCATTGGCGACAGTGCATTCGACAACGGAATCATTGTTGAAGAACCTCGCTTCACCATAAAGATTGAACCTGACATGATCTATTCTTTCAAGGTAACTGCGCTGAACGATGGTGGAGAAAGTTTTCCTTCTGAGGTACTCTCAGCCATGAAATCAAGTCAGGAACAACATCGAGTGCTCATTATCAATGGGTTTAACCGTCTAAGTGGTCCTGCTCAAGTGAACACGGAGAACGAAGGTGGCTTTGATCTACACCAAGACCCAGGGGTAGCTTACCATTATAATATATCTTTGGGAGGCATTCAGCAGAACTTTGACCGCAAGGCACGTGGGGAAAACTGGGGAGTCAGCAACAGCGAATTGGAAGGTCATCGGTATGCAGGGAACTCCTTCGACTATCCCTATTTGCACGGTAAAGCTATCAAGTCTGCTGGGGTATATAGCTTCACTTCATGCAGTGCACGCGCCTTTGAAGACCAACTTATTGGTCCTGGAGGCTATGAGGTTATTGACCTTATCTTAGGACTGGAGAAAACTGATCCTACCACCTTCCCATTAAACGGTGTTCCCTATAAGACAATCCGCGAAAAGATGCGTCAGATACTCACTGCTTACATGAATGGAGGAGGCAATTTACTGATAAGCGGAGCCTATATTGGCAGTGACATGCGACAATCCGAAGAGCAGGAATTCACTCGTAACATGCTGAAGTACACCTATCCACTTTCAGTGCGTACAGAGGCACTTACCCATGAGATCAAAGGACTCGGACGCACTATCACCATTCCAGCTTGGCTCAATGAAGAACAATATCCAGTAGTCAGTTGCGATGTTATAGAAGCCGTAGAGCCAGCTTTCACAGCTATGACATATACCGCAACAAATTACTCTGCGGCAGTTGCTTATGGTGGTAGTGACTACCGAACCTTCTCCATGGGCTTTCCCTTTGAGAGTATCACAAAAGAAAGCGAACGCGCTGCTATCATGGCTGGCATCTTGCAGTTCTTAACGGGAAGCAGATAAGAGTTATTTTCTTACATATAAGGACTAGATTAAGCCTTATTTTTCAATAACTCGTTGGCAATCTGTCAGAATTATTGTATCTTCGCACCAAATTTCAAACCTACATATTAATGATGAGTTCAATGAAGAAACTATTCGGCAATCGATATATGCCAACTTACTGCTCCAAGGAAGCAGAGGCTAAGGCACAAGACTGTATGAAACGTGGCATGCACATGCCTAATCGCAAACTGCTGCGCACTCAGGAACAACTCAATGGCATCCGCGAGAGTGCCAAGATAAATACGGCCCTGCTGGATTATATCTCAGAGAATATCCGTGAGGGCATGACCACTGCAGAGATCGATCACATGGTGTATGCCTTCACGACTGACCATGATGCCATCCCTGCCCCATTCCTTTTCGAAGGCTATCCTAAGAGCGTGTGCGTCAGCATCAACGATGTGGTGTGCCACGGCATCCCCAGCACGAAGGAGGTGCTGAAGAGCGGAGATATCGTCAATGTGGACGTATCGACCATCTACAAAGGCTATTTCAGCGACGCTTCTCGCATGTATATGATTGGCGAGGTGAGCCCTGAGATGCAGAAACTGGTACAGGTGACGCGTGAGTGTCGTGATATGGGCGTAGAGGCTGCACAACCTTGGGCACGCCTTGGCGACATTGGTGCTGTGATTCAGCAGCATGCAGAAGAAAACGGTTATAGTGTAGTGCGCGACTTATGTGGCCATGGTTGTGGCGTTCGTTTCCACGAGGAGCCTAACGTGAATCACTATGGCAAAGCAGGCACAGGCATGGTGCTGGTACCTGGCATGACATTCACCATAGAGCCCATGATCAACATGGGAACCTATCGAGTATTCATCGATGAGGATGATGGTTGGACAGTATGCACAGACGACGGACAGCCTTCTGCCCAGTGGGAAAGTCAGATCCTGATTACTGAAACAGGCAATGAGATCCTGAGCCAGTAAAAACTATTCACAATACATAATTCATCATTATCAATGAAGCACATACGTAATTTCTGCATCATCGCACATATAGACCATGGTAAGTCTACCTTGGCCGATCGACTGTTGGAATACACCAACACCATCCAAATCACCGAAGGGCAGATGCTCGACGATATGGACTTGGAGAAAGAGCGAGGCATCACCATCAAGAGCCATGCCATCCAGATGGAGTACGAGAAAGATGGGCAGAAATACGTGCTGAATCTCATTGATACTCCAGGACATGTCGATTTCTCTTACGAGGTATCTCGCTCCATCGCTGCCTGCGAAGGGGCACTACTAGTGGTGGATGCCAGTCAAGGCGTACAGGCGCAGACCATTTCCAACCTCTACATGGCGTTGGAGCACGACCTTGAAATCATTCCCGTCATCAATAAGTGCGACATGCCAAGTGCCATGCCCGATGAGGTGGAAGATGAAATCGTAGAACTTATTGGCTGTGAGCGCAGCAGCATCATTCGTGCCTCTGCACGCACAGGCATGGGCGTCAAGGAAATCCTCGATGCTATCGTAGAGCGCGTGCCTCATCCAAAGGGTGACGAGGATGCGCCTCTGCAGGCCTTGATCTTCGACTCTGTGTTCAACTCTTTCCGTGGCATCATTGCCTACTATAAGATCGTGAATGGCGTGATGCGCAAGGGCGACCATGTGAAGTTCTTCAACACAGGCATGGAGTATGACGCTGATGAGATAGGTGTGCTGAAGATGGACATGATACCCAGACAGGAGATGCGCACTGGCGATGTAGGATACATCATCTCTGGCATCAAGACTTCTTCAGAAGTACGTGTGGGTGATACCATCACGCATGTGTCGCGCCCATGTTCCGAGGCCATCGAAGGTTTTGAGGAAGTGAAGCCTATGGTCTTCGCGGGTGTCTATCCCATCGATCCTACAGAATACGAGAACCTGCGTGCCTCATTGGAGAAGCTGCAACTGAATGATGCGTCTCTGACGTTCACCCCAGAGTCGTCTGTGGCCTTGGGCTTCGGCTTCCGCTGCGGATTCTTGGGACTGCTGCACATGGAGATCATTCAGGAGCGTCTGGATCGTGAGTTCGACATGGATGTGATTACGACCGTTCCTAATGTGTTCTACCATATCTACGACAAGCATGGCAACATGACTGAAGTGCATAACCCTAGCGCCATGCCCGATCCTACAGCCATCGATTACATCGAGGAGCCTTATATCCGCGCCAGCATCATCACGCAGACCGATTATATCGGCCCTATCATGACGCTGTGTCTTGGAAAGCGCGGAGAGTTGGTGAAGCAGGAGTATGTGTCTGGCAATCGTGTGGAGATCTACTACGACATTCCTTTAGGAGAGATCGTCATCGATTTCTACGACAAGCTGAAGAGCATCTCCAAAGGCTATGCCTCATTCGACTATCACATGAATGGTTTCCGTCGCTCCAAGCTCATCAAGCTCGATATCCTATTGAATGGCGAGCCTGTGGATGCGCTTTCTACACTGACGCATGAGAGCAATGCCTACGATCTTGGTCGCCGTATGTGTGAGAAACTGAAGGAGTTGATACCACGCCAGCAGTTCGACATCGCCATCCAGGCTGCCATTGGTGCCAAGATCATCGCCCGCGAAACCGTGAAGCAGGTACGCAAGGACGTAACTGCCAAGTGCTATGGTGGTGACGTGAGCCGTAAACGCAAGCTCCTTGAGAAGCAGAAGCGAGGCAAGAAGCGCATGAAGCAGATTGGCAACGTAGAGGTGCCACAAAAAGCTTTCCTCGCTGTGCTGAAGCTTGACTAAGCATTACATTTTTGGGGTGTAAATTGTAAAGGCTGTAAATATGGCGGTTGAAACTTACATCGCCCGCCAGAATTTCTGGAAGTCAGAGTAGCGACCATAGATCACCAGCTCATCACCTTCCATCAGTCGGTCTTCTTCTGGGAGCTGATTCACCACCTCCTTCTCAGTAAAGGAGATGCCAAGGCTGTTGACCAAAGTCTTTCCACGCTTCAAAGCGATGAGTTTAAGGCCGAACTGATCGTTGAGCTTAAGATCGTTCACGAAGTAGCCATAAAGATTCTCTGGCACCTTGAACTTCATCACATAGTAATGCTCATCGATAGGGAAGGCTTCCAGATCTAAACCGAACTCAAAGTAGCGCACCATATCCTTAGCGGCATCTTCTTCAGGAGAGAGGATGCCCTCAATGTCGAATGCCTGAAGGATGGAGCGATGCACTTCATCGTTGGCTCGGGCAAAGATATGCTCCACATGCAACTTCTTCAGCAGTGCCGTGACGCGTACAGAAGCTGCAAAGCTCTTGCCCATGGCCACTACCACGGCATCCATCTTCTGCAATGGAAGTACGGTCAGAGACTCTTCTTCTGTGGCATCCAGGCAGAAAGCGGCTGCCACCTTATCCTTTATAGACTCTATATGACTCTGCTTATTGTCCACCACTATCACTTCATTGCCCAATGCCGATAATTCTATCGCCAATGAATAACCATAATTTCCCAGTCCGATCACCAAATACTTCATAGCCTATCTATTTTTATAATTGTCAATTGTCAATTGTGAATTTTTAATTTATAATAATCTCTCCGCTTGGATAACGATACTTAGTATGCTTCTTCTGCTTCACCACACCCAGCAGCACTGTGATGAGTCCCACACGACCAATGAACATCAGGGCTGTGATGAGGAGTCGCCCTGCAGTGTCGAGCTGTGGCGTGATGCCCAGCCCCACTCCATCTGTAGAGATGGCTGCCAAGCATTCATAGAAGAGCCCTCGGAAAGACACCTGAGGTTCCAGATAACTAAGTACAGCCACAAACAAGAACAGCGTAGAGAGCGACATAAGGGCCGTGGCATTGGCACGACGGATAGAGTCTGCAGAAAGCTCTCGTCCGAAGACCTCCACACGTTCAGAGCCTCGCACCATGGCCCACATGTTGAGGATAATCACAGCAAACGAATTCACCTTGATACCACCTGCAGTGGACTGTGAGCAACCTCCTACCCACATGAGCAGGGCATAGAGCATCAGCGTCTGTATGCTCCACGTGCCAGGATCGATGGAGTTGAAACCCACGGAACGCGGACACACAGCCAGGAAGAACGACTGTGTGAGCTTCTCAGGAATGGTGAAATCACGCAGCACACCATTCCACTCAAAGCAGGCGAAGCACAACCATGCCACACCCAACAAAATGCCCGTAAACAGTAGCGCGATGCGCGTATTAAGGTTGTACAGATGGTAATAGCTCTTGGCACTCCAATGGCGGGTGCGGATGAAATGCCAAAGACTGCGCAGCTTAAACACCAACGTCTGATGAAGATTCACCAAGACAGGGAAACCTATACCTCCTAAAATCACCAAGAAAGACAGATAGAGGAACAATGGGATATGCCCATGCAGCACCATCGGATTGGCCAAACCATCTGGCAGGAAGGACATGCCCGAGTTGCAGAAGGCAGAGATGGCGTGGAAGGCAGAGAAATAAACCTCTTCCTCCAAATCCATGCCCAACGTGCCATGGATGTCTGTCCAAATCACCACCATACCTGCAGCCTCTATGCAGATGGTAAACACGAAGATGTCAAACAGCGTGGAGAATAGCGAACCCAGAGAGTCGGAGTTCACCATATCGCGCACCATCACTTGGTTATAGACGGATGTATTTCCCATGAAGAACAAGGCGAAAAAGCTGGTGAATGTCATCACACCCAGTCCTCCCACCTGTATGAGGATAGCGAGTATCGTGAAGCCTGTAGGCGTAAAAGTGGCAGCCATATCAAGCGGAGAGAGTCCTGTGACGCATACTGCACTGGTGCTCATGAAGATAGAGTCGTACCACGTGATGCCATTGAAAGTACTGTTTGGCAGCTTCAGCAGCACGGCACCTATCATGATAATCACCAAGAAACTGCCTGCCAATATCAACGAAGGATTGGTACGTCTTCCTAGCAGTCGCACGATGCCATTAGAGAGGTCAAAAAGCGAGATGATGATCAAGATGGAGAGTCGATAGCCCTTGCTTGCCATAAGATTCCAGAACCAATGCATGCCTTGGTGCTCAGGATCTGGTTTATTGAACAGCACAGGAATCAGCGTCAGCAGCAGCAAGAACACCAGGATCCATGTCACCGCATTGTAGTGCAGGCGTGTGTCCTTGAAGCCCAGCGTCATGTGTGCCAAGATATTGACCAGAATCACTATCCATGCCACCTTGTAGAACTGCGCCAACATGGTGGTTTCCACCTCTGTAATGGGAAATCCATACTCATAGATTACTGCACTGATCAGCAAGGCAGACACCACGTAAGACAGCACCATCAGGATGTTCAGGAACACCTTGACGTAAGGATAAATCAACTTATTTTGATATAATAACAGCTGCCTATTAAACTTCATCTGAGTATAGTTTGAAAAGCAAACTTATAGAAAAACGACGGCATAAGCAAAAAAAAGAGAGAAAAACGTCAGTCGTAAGAAAATAATCATTACTTTTGGCGGCAAATTATCATTTTTAAACTACACTATTATGAGTAACAAAGTTAAAAGATTCATTCTTCCCGAGGAAGAAATACCACATTATTGGTACAACATTCAGGCAGAGATGCCCAACAAGCCACTGCCTCCTATTCATCCAGCAACTAAGCAACCTCTGAAACCAGAAGACCTCTACCCTATTTTCGCTGAGGAACTTTGTCGCCAGGAACTCAACCAGACAGATGCCTGGATAGAGATCCCAGAAGAGGTACGTGAGATGTACAAATATTATCGCAGTACCCCATTGGTGCGTGCTTATGGATTAGAGCAGGCACTGGGTACTCCTGCACATATTTATTTCAAGAATGAGAGCGTGAGCCCTATGGGTAGCCATAAATTGAATTCTGCTATTCCACAGGCTTACTACTGCAAGAAAGAGGGTGTGACCAATGTGACCACTGAGACAGGTGCCGGACAGTGGGGTGCCGCTTTGTCATATGCTGCTCGTCTCTTCGGACTCGAGGCTGCTGTCTATCAAGTAAAGATCAGCTATGAGCAGAAGCCTTACCGTCGTAGCATCATGCAGACCTACGGTGCACAGGTGACTCCTTCACCATCTATGTCAACCCGTGCTGGCAAGAATATCCTCACACGCGATCCATTCCATCAGGGTTCTCTTGGAACAGCCATCTCAGAGGCTATCGAATTGGCTACTACCACACCTAATTGTAAATATACCCTTGGTTCTGTATTGAGCCATGTATCTCTGCATCAGACAGTGATCGGCCTTGAGGCTGAGAAGCAGATGGAGATGGCTGGCGAATATCCAGACATGGTGATTGCCTGCTTTGGTGGTGGATCCAACTTCAGTGGTATCGCTTTCCCATTCATGCGTCACAACATCAAGGATGGCAAACAGACACGCTTTATCGCTGCAGAGCCTAATTCTTGTCCTAAACTGACCCGTGGTAAGTTCGAGTACGACTTTGGCGACGAGGCTGGCTATACGCCACTGCTGCCTATGTACACACTGGGACACAACTTCCGTCCTGCCAATATCCATGCTGGTGGTCTGCGTTACCACGGTGCTGGTGTGATCATCTCACAACTGCTGAAGGACGGCTTCATGGAGGCTGTGGATATCCCACAGTTGGAGACTTTCGAGGCCGGTACCCTCTTCGCACGTGCAGAAGGCATCATCCCTGCTCCAGAATCAAGCCACGCCATCGCTGCTACCATCCGCGAGGCTCTGAAGTGCAAGGAAACTGGTGAGGAAAAGGTGATTCTGTTCAATCTTTCTGGACATGGCCTTATCGACATGGCTGCTTACGATCAGTACATCGCTGGCAACCTGCAGAACTATACCATTTCAGATGAAGAACTGGCTGCTTCAATGAAAGATGCCGATGCACTGAATCAATAAAATCAGCGTAATAATCCACAAAAGAGGGAGGACCTGTTGAAGTCCTCCCTCTTTTTTTTCAAGAAACAATCTTTTTACCAAAACCGATTCCTCTCGGAATCATACTCAAAACCGATACTCTTCATTTTCTTAATTATCTCATCTTTCGACACGTCTAAGTCTTCACAAAGCGCATCGAGTGATGGGTATTCATCACGTAACTTCATGTTTAAGAAGCTGTAAAGCATTATCGGATCTTCTGGCATACTCATTTAAACACACTATTTTTTATTTTCGGGAGCAAAGGTATGGAGTTTATATACATGTTGTTTCCATACAGACTATAATTCGTTGCATTTTTCTTTGCAATCGATTGCAAAAAAAAGATTAATTCATCTGCTTACCATTACGCTGACTAATGATCACATAGATAATGACTGGTGCTCCAACGATAGGAGTCACTGCATTTAGCGGAATGATGCCATTCTCTCCTGGAAGTACACAGATAAGATTGCAGAGTAAGGCCACTACCCCACCCATAAGAATGGTTACAGGCAACAATGAACGATGATTCTCCGTTCCAAGTATCAATCTGGCCATGTGAGGAACGGCTAAACCAATAAAAGCAATAGGACCGCAAAAAGCTGTGGTAATGGCAGTAAGTAAACCTGTGATAACAAGTAACCATGTGCGTACTCTTTGGATATTGATACCTAAGTTCTCAGCATAGCGTTCACCAAGCAGCAAAGCATTCAATGGTTTTATCAGCAAAACAGATCCTAAAAGTCCCAACAGTGTTACCAATGCGAAACTCGGCATCTGTTTCATAGATACTCCACCAAAGTTACCTAACCCCCATACCATATAACTTTGTACGCCTTGTTCCGTTGCAAAGAAATTGAGCAAAGATATCGCAGATGAAGTGATGTAGCCTATCATGATACCGATAATCAATAACATGACATTACTGCGAACTATTGTTGAGAAGAACAGAATCAGTCCCATTACCACCATAGAACCAATAAATGCAGCTATTAGTACAGCCATAAAACCCGATAGAGTCAGAGTACCAGCAGTAACACTGCCTCCGAAAGCCAACATCACCAATGCCACTCCAAGACTGGCACCTGAATTGATACCAAGGATAGAAGGACCTGCCAATGGATTCTTAAAAGCAGTTTGTAGCATCAAACCACTGACAGCAAGCGCACTACCACACAATAATGCCGTGATGGCTTGTGGCAAACGACTCTGCAGCACTATAAAGCCCCAACTGGCTTTCTGTGGCTCTCCTCCCATAAGGATGCGCCAAATCTCATCCGCTGGTATCTGTACCGATCCAACGAACAAGTTGAGTGCAAACAGCATTACTATCAGCACTGTCAACCCTATGCCATATTTTGTTCCTGTGCTCACTTCTTATATTAATTGAGGATTGAGGATTGAGAATTGAGAATTAGGACTTTGTCATTCCCATCCGGATGGTTAATTCTCAATTTTCAATTCTCAATTTTCAATTTTACTATAATATCTCATCCCTCCCAAACCTTCTATCTCAGGATGGAAGATTTGTATCATGTCACCCAAGAGATAATCGGGACGGTAAGGAGCTTCCTCATAGTATGCCACTTGCGTGGTATTACAACCATAGACGTTGCCGTCTTTATACGCCTTCAGATGGGTGTAACCCTCATATTCCGAACGTAGCCATCCCAATGTCACCTCCGTTTCCACACTAGCTTTAAACATCCAAACATCAGCATCTGCACAACGATCCATCACCATCTCCACAGAGAGCGGTATGCTACCACTATCGTCAGTATGTGTAAAGGGATAGTCGGCTCCTGCATCTACCAACAAGCGACCTTGCGTGCTGCGTCCTCCTGGCACATACCATGTAGAACCCATCTTCAAGTCCACTGCCACCTTTGGATGCGTAACAGCACTGGCAGCCAATGCCTTCATACGCTCATAGTTGCCACTTACCTCCTTAAAAAGTTGCTCTGCTGCTTCAGAAGCCCCAAAGAGCAGTCCGTAAAACTTCATCCACTCTGCCCTTCCCAGAGCTGAAGTCTCCATATAGTCAGCACACTCCACGATAGGGATGTCGAGTTCCTCTACTCGACCATAACCACCACTGTTGTTGAAAGGCGACAGCATAATAGCATCGGGATGCAAGTCGATGATTTTCTCTATATCTGGATTCATGGCATCACCACAATCCATGACTGTGCCCTTAGCTACACCCTCCTGAATGAAAGGTAGTTGGATATACTTCAAATCGCACACGCCACCTATGCTGCTACCTTTTCCCAGCACGTTCACCAAGCTGCTATGCACAGAGGTGAATACCACTGCCTTCTGTAATGGTGTACGCACAATAGTTCCTTTAGGCAAATGTGGAGGAAGCTCCTTCTCCCTATCCACCAACACATAAGTATGCAAGGTCTTCAGCGTGTCCCACGGATTCTGCAATTTCACCAACGTATAATCATCATACTGCACGATGCTGATGCGCTCAGCATATGAGAAAGCAAGGGTATCTCCGTCATCAGACGGAGACATCCCTTGTCTATTTCCGCATGCTGCTAAGCTTAACGCCAGCAGGCAGACTAATAACCTTATAGAATTCTCAATTCTCAATTGTCAATTCTCAATTTTAATCCACCACCAGCATGTGTACAGGACCTACACCTACATCGTACTTCTTCACAAGTGTACCATCAAGTTTGTACTCGTTCACATAGCCATCTGTGCTATAAGAAGCATAGCCATCAACTAAGTTATATGAAGAAACGAAAATACGATCTTCATCTACTGCAATACCTGCAGGAGAATCCACTGGAGTCTTTATGAAGTTCTGGCTCACAACAGAAAGGTCGGATGCTTTATAAGAAGTATAAGAAGTAGTGCCACCCCAAGGAGAATCCACAACATAAAGAATACCATCATCTTCAGTGAAGAAAGTTGCAGGAATATTAGTGTTAGTCACATTGTCGTTCTCATCAATCACATAGATTGAGGCAGGGACATCACCATAATTACCCATGCAAAGCACGAAAATCTTGTCATTAGATTCCTGAATAGCTGTTGGGTTCAATCCCACGTTAATCTTCTTCTCCTCTGTAAAAGATTTCAGATTAATCTTAGAAACTGTCTTGCCATTTTCATAATTAGCACCATAGTTCAAACCATCTGAGTTCACTACATAGAGGTAACCATCCTCTATCACCATCTCCTCTGGATTAGGTCCTACAGCCACTGTCTTGTCAATCTTATTGGTCTTTGGATCTATACGAGATACATGTCCTGTATACATAGACACATATACATAATTATCATCAGCCACAATGTCGCGAGGCTCATAGGCAGTCTCATCAGGAAGAATAGTTGTCACACTCTTGAAGGTATTCTTATTCACCACTTCGATGGTGTTTGAACCATCCACAGCAATATACAGATTCTCACCAAAGATGATACCGTCTTGCACTGTAGCACCCAAACTGCGACCATTTGCATCAGCAAAAACATCGTAAGTCACTGTCTGCGACTTCTCAAACCTAATCTGCGATAATGAACCATCAATGCTAGAATACATGTTACCACCATTGAATACTAACAAAGCATCTTCTGCATCAACCTCTACCTCACAAGATGCAGATGGTCTGCCATCACCCAAAGAAGCTGTAATAATGGCTTTACCAGGAGCTACAGCTGTCACCTTTCCATTAGCATCCACAGTAGCTACTGAAGAATCAGAAGACGTCCAATTGATTACCTTTGAAGTAGCCAAAGGATCAACAACCGCTGTAGCATTCAATTGCACACTCTCACCTACAAACAAATCTGCATCATCGGTATCCAATACCACAGACTCCTGCACTTTAGGAATTTCAGGCTCATCATTGTCGTAACAAGCCACCAAAGCCATAGGCACCACCAGTGCCATAGCCATCAATTTCAGAAAATTTCTCAGTTTCATAGTTCTCAATTTTAAATTATCTCGTTTAATGTTTAAAGTTCAATACTTAGCGTCAGCTTATAACTCCTTCCAGGCATGGGATAGCTTTTCACGATGCTGTATTGTTTATTCCCCAGATTAATCACCTCGCCACGCATAGCCATCTGCACATCACCTAATGAAAAACTACGATAAAGCGATACGCCGTATTCTATATAGCCATTAAGCATATTTTTCTCTGTATTCACCTCCGTAGTATAGCGGTCGCTTACTCCTGTGGCATGAATTGAGGTGTTTAACCAAGGATTCTCCCATGCCAATGAAGCAGAACCCGTATGACGAGGGGTATAAGGAATCTGATTCTTATAAGAGATGGATTCCTTCATCGTTTTATCTACTGCATACTGATAGGTATAAGCCCCACCAAACAGCAAGTGATGATGCTCATTCAGACGGAAATCGGCATCCAAATTCACATCGGCTCCCCAGATATGCACCTTCCCCAAATTGAGCATGGTCCAATAAAACATATTGTATGGCTTAGCTACAATCTTATCCTTCACATAGTTGAAATAGCCATCGGTAGATAGTTGGAGATGATTTAACAATCCCTCTGTATCCACTTGATAAGTGACACCAACATTGTATTGGCGGGCAATTTCAGGATTAAGGTCACGACTACCCATACGGTCGAAATAGTTCTCCGTAAAGGTAGCTACACGGAACACATCTTTATAGGAAGCACGCAGATATAGTTCTGCTTCTTCTAAAGCTTTCCAAGAAAGTGATAATGACGGCGAAAGCCTATGTGCATCTTTCGATGGATTACCCAATTTGGTTTTATTCCAATAATCTGAACGTAATAATATGGCCGTCAAAGCCAATCTATCTAGATGATAACGTGCAGAAAGCGTTTGCAACACCGTATGTCGCAATGGTTTTGACTTTAAATTGGCATTGGCATTCAGCGTATTGTAGGCATAATCCCCAGCGTATGCAAAAGCCAAGTGTTCTGTTGGTTCATACATTACAGCTGCAGAGCCATAGTACTCCCTTTGATAATACTTATTATTTAGTTCTCCTCCAGGGTATTGACCACCTTCATCATGATAGTGGGAATAAGCCCAGTTGAATTTCCCATTCAACAACAAGGAAAAACCTCCTCCTAATTTTGATTTATAATTGGCTTGTGCAAAGAAATTCCTATCCATTTCCTTTTCATGACTGATGGCATTATAAAGGATTACGGGACCAGGAAGTTCACGCCAAGACTGATAATAATAGACCTTACCATTTAAGGTGGCATTCGTAGAAGGACGCACATATACATTGCCTTCTGTTCGCCACGTTTCTATCTGATTATTGTTTCGATATTCCTTCGTCACATTCTCAACATTCACCAATTGGAAAGGATATTGATTGTCTGCTCTCAGATAATCACCGCTGACAGAAGTGCTCACTTTCTCATTGATTTTCTGATCATAGCGCATGTAAGGATTGAACATTCCGAAAGAGCCTGTCTTGATTTCTGCTTTCAAATGACTGTTCTTGTCCACCAAGTCGGGCAACAAGGTTTGCAGACGCAAGGTTGCAGCGGAGGCTACAGTCCTTGCAGGAAGGAAAATATCATCATTATCCCCAATAGCTAAAGAAAGTGATCGGATATTATCCAATGTAAAACGCGACAAATCCACTTGTCCACTCTGAAGATCGCTTACGGCCACCCCATCGTAGGATACCGCTGTATGCTGAGAGCCAAGGCTACGTACAGAAACTGTCTTTATACCCCCAGCACCTCCATAATCCTTCACGTTTACCCCAGAAAAACGGCGTAATGCATCACTCAAATCCGTGATACCTTGCTGCAAAAGATCTTGATTGGTCACTATCTGGAAAGGAGAAGTACTGGTAACTTGCTTACTCTTGTCCCCTCTTACCGTTAGCTCTCTTAAAGTTCGCCCTTTGGTTACAAGCGTATCATTCTGAGCCCTCACTTGCAGTGAAGCCACAGTCATCCACGCGATACACAAAGTAAGCCTAAGGGTTAACCTCCACATAATCAATAATAACAGCTATAAAACTATGTAGCAACAGCCATCCTCGCAGCATCGTTGCTTCTTCAGTAAGGTTTTGCAGGTCTTCTGACTAACTCCAGCCTTGTCTGTCTTCCCATCTATTACAGACAGTGACAATGAGGTACTTGACAAAGCAAAATGATAGAGCTCACAGCAGCGGGACTGTTCGGGACTTTCACCCGATTCCCTTTTCATTCCTCTCTCAGCCTTTCCGTGAGAAAAGGAAAACAAAACCATTGCAAAGATACACCTTTTATTAATAATGATGCAAAAAGATTCATAAAAAAGCGTTGCCCCCTCTTTCGAAAGGACAACGCAGTTATAATTATTTATCGAATTGCTTACTTCACATATTCAGCAAAATCTGTCAAGTGCATATCGCCCTTGCGCTCCAGCGTGTCGTGCATAGCGAAAGCAGCAGGCAGACAATGACGAGTCTGACCCATCTTGGCAATCTTGAGGTAATCCCACAACAGTTGCTTGTAGTCTGGATGTGCGCACTTCTCGATGATTTCCTGAGCACGCTCATATGGACCCTTACCACGAAGATCGGCCACACCTTGCTCTGTAGCGATGATGTTCACATCATGCTCGGTATGATCCAGATGGCTCACGAAAGGAACGATAGAACTGATCTTACCACCCTTTGCCACACTTGGACAAGTAAAGATACTGATGTAAGCATTGCGCTCAAAGTCGCCACTACCACCAATACCATTCATCATCTTGACACCACTGATATGCGTAGAGTTGGCATTACCGAAGAGGTCAACTTCCAAAGCGGTATTGATAGCTATCACACCTAAGCGACGGATGATTTCAGGAGAGTTGGAGATCTCACTCTGGCGCAGTGTCAGGTGGTTCTTGAAGTAATCCATGTTGTCATAAATCTGCATCAAGCACTCATTAGATACAGTCAAAGAGCAAGCAGAAGCATCGATTACGCGGCCTTCCATCATCATACCCACCACGCTGTCTTGCAGCACTTCAGTGTAGATATTGAAGTTAGGCACATGCTTGTCAGTTCCCAATGCACCAAGAATAGCATTTGCTGTAGATCCCACACCACTCTGTAAAGGCAGGAAGGTATTAGGAATGATACCGCGATGCATATCCTGTACCAAGAACTCAGCCACATTATGACCAATAGCATCAGTAACAGGATCATTGTCCTTGAAGGCACGAGCCTCATCTGGCAAGTTGCACTCTACCACACCTGCGATCTTGCTGGCAGGAATCTCCACGTAAGGCTTACCAATGCGATCGCTTACCTTTGTGATAGGAATAGCCAGACGCTGAGGAGGATCCAATGGCTCGTACACATCGTGCAGATACTTAGCATTAGGATTATGGAAAGCATTGAGCTCCAGAATCACACCCTTCTTGGCCAAACGAGCAGCAGTAGGACTGATACCACCAGCAGCAGTCAGATAAGCCTTGCAAGTAGTCTCACCTTCCTCGATGTCGCAAACTTCCAAGATAGCCCAATCCACATCACCCATAAAACCGTAGCGCAGTTCCTGTGCCATCTGGCTAAGGTGAATGTCATTGTAAGGAATCTCGCCCAAGTTCACATGCTTACGGAAATCAGGATTAGTGGTATAAGGAGCACGATACTTGATGGCATAAGCGTTTGCCATGTCACCATCGCAGCTCTGTCCGGTAGAAGCCCCAGTGAAAATACCTACTTTGAATGGACGACCAGCCTCATGTTCGGCGATAGCGCGCTTTGCCAATTCCTTAGTCACTGCTTTAGCGGTACCTGCAGGTGTAAAACCACTAAGAGCGATGTTCTCATCATTGTTGATCATTGCTGCAGCTTCGGCAGCAGTAAGTCTTCTATAAGCCATTTTTACTATTTTATAAGTTTACTCTTTATTTATGGTGCAAAGATACTGCTTTTTTTTAGAATGTGGCGTGATGTTTCCGTAAAATATTCCAAATCTTTGGGATATTGTTTTTAGAGGAGGAAAAAGGATTTGCAATAGAGAGAAAACTAACTGTATACTGTACACCTGTATACCTTGATGGTTAAAGTGGCAATCTAAAGAATAGGACAATTTCTTCATTACCATTTTTCTAACTAGCAAATATAAACTTTCTAGTTAGGAAAAAATTTTTACCTCACTAGAGAATAATTTTTTCCTAGGGATGTATTTATAAGTACCACGTCTTCTTTTAGAATAGTGAATCTAAAGAATAGAACATTTTTTAATCTCTGATTAGAAACCCAAAAGTATACAGGTGTACAGTATACAGTTAGTTTTCTCTCTAATGCAACTATTGTTTATTATATAATTATGATTTATCTTTGCTTCAAATAAAAACTAATACTATGAATACGAAAACTACAAAACCGCAGATTCCTGCGGGACGATTGCAATCACTGGATGCCCTAAGAGGTTTCGACATGTTTTTCATTATGGGCGGCGCCGGACTTTTGGCTGCTCTTGCCACTTGGTTCCCTTGCGGATTCACGGAGGCATTGGCCGCGCAGATGGACCATGTTGAATGGCACGGATTGGCGCATCATGATACCATTTTCCCCCTGTTCCTCTTTATTGCAGGTATCTCTTTCCCATTCTCACTATCAAAACAACGTGGCAATGGTAAGACGGAAGCAGCCATCATCCGCAAGATTATCCGCAGAGGTGTGACGTTGGTGCTTTTAGGACTGTTATATAACGGACTCCTTGGCCATCTGAACTTTGCCGAGGCTCGCTATGCCAGTGTTTTGGCGCGCATCGGTTTGGCATGGATGTTCGGAGCATTAATTTTCATGCATACCAGTTGGAAAGCACGTGTATGGATTACTTCCGCTTTGCTTATCGGCTATTGGCTATTGGTGGGCTTCATCCCTGCTCCTGATGCCGGAGGAGCTGATATCTACAGCGCGCAAGGCTCATTGGTGGGATATGTGGACCGTATCCTGCTTCCAGGAAGAATCTACTACGGCAACATCGATCCTGAGGGTATTTTGGGACTTATCCCTGCCATCGGTACTGCTCTACTTGGAATGTTCACAGGCGAATGGGTAAAACGCAAGAATATCAGTGAGAACAAGAAAGTGCTGGGTATGGTCATTGCAGGCATCGTATGGCTGGTCATCGGATTGCTGTGGAGCACCGTATTCCCCATCAACAAGAAGATGTGGACCAGTACCTTTGTACTTGTCGTAGCAGCTTACTCTATACTGATGTTTGCCCTATTCTACTGGATCATTGATGTGAAAAACTGTCGCGGATGGATACTCTTCTTTACCGTGATAGGCATGAATTCTATCACCATCTATCTAGCACAGGCATTCATCAATTTCAGCTATACCGCCCGCAAACTGTTTGGTGGACTGATAGCTCTGATGCCCGAGAACTCGCAGGATTTCTTTACGCAAGCAGCTTACATCGCCGTTTGCTGGCTGTTCCTGTACTTCCTCTATCGCAAGCGTGTGTTCCTGAAAGTCTAATCATTTTCAGAAGCATAGGCCGCTTTTTTCTCCATGATGTCTCGAATTCGATGAGTCAAAGAGAAACGTAAATGCTCCATAAAGATATCCTGTATTTCAGGTATCTCACCTAAGCCCTCGATGCTAAGCTGCACTTGCAAGCCTCTGGCTTCGAGGGCATCTTTCCAATCTTCAGAAATGTCGTTCTTGGCATGATCGCCTGCAACGAACATCAGTGGTACCAATATTACCTGCTTCCCCTTTTGTGACTGTATCATGCGTAAGGCATCCTCCTGTGTAGGATAGCCCTCAATGGTGGCCACATGGTAGTAAGGATACCCTTCAGCCTTCAGCATATAGTCCAATTGACTATAGATGGCAGTTGAAGGTCCTTCAGTACCATGTCCCACAAAAAGCACATGTTCCTTCTGTTTTTCATTAACAGGATGGCGTCGCGTCAAAATCTCCACTACACGAAAAGCATCCTCCGTACTATAGAGCAAGGGAGTGCCTAGGCGTATCTCCTTAAAAAACGGTTTCATTGTTTCCACATCTTTACGCAATGATTCCATCTCCTCGCCTTCAATGATATTGGTACTCTGAATGATGACATGCGTAATGCCTTGCGCACGTAGTTTCAGAAGAGCCTCCAAAGGAGTATCTATCTCTATGCCGCGCGCTTTGAGACGGCGAAGGATGATACGTGAGGTAAAAGAACGAGTGACCGTTAGTTGGGGAAATGCATCCTTGACCTTTTGGTAAAAAGCATCAATGGTAGCTGCGCGAGTATCGTCATGGGTAGTACCGAAACTCACTAGTAATATGGCAGCACGATCTTGGTCGGTTAGGTTACCCAGTAGGTCATCAGGCACGGCAGTTTCTTCACCTTGCGCCCATAAAGGAGTTGCCAAAAACATAAGAATAAGGAGAATCAACCACTCCAACGGTTTGTTAAAATGCATTCTTTTCATATCTAGTTCTCTTTTTTTCATCAATATTGATGGGGCACATTTCCCAAATACACGTGGTGTATGCCTTCCTCACTAGCTATCTGTTCTGCCATTTGAAGAGTGGAGACAGGGGTTGGAGGGAGATCCTGCATCTTGTATCTAGGAAAGAAACGGCTGAAATGCAGAGGAACTTCGGCAAGGTCGTTTTCCACCATCCATCTGCACATATGACGTATCATCTCCATATCATCGTTGACAGTAGGGATGACGAGATTGGTCAATTCTATCCAAACACCTGCATCGCGCATAGCAAGGATGGTGTCTAGAACTGTGGAAAGATGTCCTCCGCTGACTTTCAGGTATATCTCATCACTGAATGATTTCAGATCGATATTGGCAGCATCGAGGAAAGGCAGGAGGTCAGCAAGCGGTTCCTTACAGACATAGCCTGCTGTGACGAGTATATTCCAAAGTCCCTGTTCATGAGCCAGTCGTGCCGTATCAATCACATACTCCATATAAGTGAGAGGTTCGGTATAGGTATAAGCAATACCAGGACAATGATGTTTAAGACAGAGACTTACGACATCCTCGGGTGTAAGTTTGTAATAATCCACAACATCCGGAGTTACTTGCGATATTTCATGGTTCTGGCAATTAAGGCAACGGAAATTGCAGCCAGTGCAAGCAATCGACAAGCAGGTGGTGCCAGGATGAAAATGATAGAGTGGCTTCTTCTCAATAGGATCAATCGCCAATGAGCAAGGCTTGCCATAAACCTCGCTGACGAGCATTCCATCGTGGTTCTTACGACTACGACAAATGCCTGTTTTTCCAATGGAAATCTTGCAATGATGCGGACAAAGTTGGCACTCTACTCTCCCATCATCCATTCGCTGATAATACCTACACTCCATCATCAATCACCCATTAAAAAACAATGGCTTCATACACATACAGTTCCGCATCACGCCAGCCATTCCATCCCAGTCCGGCCTTGTCCTGCGAACAATGTCCCACAAACTCTTCCTTAGTCCAATTGACTTCATCAGCCACCTGTGGCAAGAAGGTGCCACTACGATAACCTTTTCGGATATAGATACCATGACGGTGCAATTCAAATTCATCCAAACTCTGGATTCGTCGCATCGGAGTAAGTACGGAGATTTCTATGGTCAAATCATCCAGTTCATTCCGACGTAACGATGGAAAGCGCGGATCCTCGAAAGCAGCTGCACGAGCCATCTCTGCCACAACCTTTTGCAGAGGGATATCTTCGCCAAAATGTCCGATACAACCCCTAAGTCGTCCATGTTTATAGAGCGACACGAAAGCACCACATTTCTGATTGAGTATGGGGTTTGAAGAATCTTGAAGGCGAACAGGTCTGCCATCCAGACTATCTTTTATGCTCTGAAAGGCTATCTCTTTCAGCATCCGTTTGTCTTCATCAGACAAAGAAAATTCGCCTGTTTCTTTACGCACAACAACAAATGAGTGATAACCCACCACACGACTATGATCATAATTATCTATATCTCCTGAGTTCTGATACATCAGATGCTTTACCTGATATTGATTGTCGAGCATCAACATCAATGTAATGATGGAGAATTCTCCACATGCACTTGTAGCCAGATTAGGAATTCCCTTTGTAGCATTGGCCTCAATGGTAGAGATAAACTGCTCTACATCGCCACTTTCAACAGCCTCACCCGTCAAAGCATCTACTTTGCAGGCATCTTCATACGATGGATAATGTGAGAAGTCGCTGCTGATGACAAAGAGGTTTTCCTCATTAAACCAAGGTTTCAGCACTTCTGCTATCCGACTCAATTTATGGAAATCGTTGGTGGAAATAATAATAGGAACAATGGGAGACACATTTCCTAAGCGTCTTTGAAGGAAAGGCAACTGCACTTCAAGGCAATGCTCACGATCATGAGCCTTTGGACGATAAGCAAACACACTATCAGCTTCTATCAGCTTTCGTGAAGTCACACGATCAACTTCTACATTGCCTAATGGTGTGGCATAATAATCCACTGCACTATTCACAGATGCTCCATTAAACCACTCATAATGACTCGGTCCAATCAGGAATATGCGCTTGTATGGTTTCTTTGGATTGAGTTTAGCGTACGCAGAAGCAGCCACATTACCAGAGAAATAATAGCCTGCATGAGGCACAATCAATGCAACCACATCCTCCTGCGGTTTGTCTTTGTCATGCAGCGCCAAAAGACTGTCCACCTCATGGCTTAGCCTCTGAGCATTATCGTCATAGAACCTTCCTGCCTGTGTAGCAGGCCTCACTACAGGTCCCGTTTGTCCGTTACTTGTATTCATCATCAGTATTGCAGCTATTATTGTTAGTATCACCTTTCCCATCAAACAACCTTCATGTATCCGATTTCAGCAATAGTTTCTGGTTCTTTAAGTATCCAATATCAGAGTCTGATTGTCCGCATTAGCACAGGTGCTTAAAGTTGTTGCACAAAGATAAGGCTAATTAGCGAAAAAAGATTTAAATTTGTACCAAAAATATAAAACGAAAGACGATGAAAAAGATTTTATTGGTTTTCTCCACACTAATGCTTTACGCTATGAGTTCTTTGGCTCAAGAAGCCATTTTCAACAGAAACGACCTCACCTCTCCCGAAGTGAATGCCGATGGAACTGTGACCTTCCGTCTCTATGCGCCAAAAGCCATCACAGTAGAGGTGCAAGGAGACTTTTTGCAGAACGGCAAGGCATCCATGACAGAGGAAAATGGATTGTGGACCTATACCTCAGAGTCATTGGCTCCAGAGCTTTATTCCTATCATTTTGTTGTAAATGGTACAGACTTGTTGGATCCTTCTAATGTATATCATAGTCGTGACATCACAACTTACAACAATCTTTTCATCGTTACGCGAGCCAAAGGAGATGCAGGTGACCTCTACTCCGTAAATGAGGTACCTCACGGCGATGTACACAAAGTGTGGTATGACAGTCCCACATTAGGAATGAAACGTCGTATGACGGTTTATACACCTGCTGGTTATGATAAGGGAGGAAAGTATCCCGTGCTCTATCTTTTCCATGGGGCAGGTGGAGATGAAGAGGCGTGGACTACACTCGGACGAGCTGCTCAGATTCTCGACAACTTGATAGCTACAGGCAAGGCAAAACCGATGATCGTGGTGATGCCCAATGGCAATATGAATGCTCAAGCAGCTGCTGGTGAATGGAGTAAGGGCATGTACAAACCTTCTTTTATGCAACATGTGAGTGATCCTGTACCTACAAAATCAATGGAAGAGAGTTTCCCTGACATTCAGAAATATGTGGAAAGTCATTTTAAAGTGCTGAAGAATCGTCAAAATCGTGCTGTGGCAGGTCTTTCGATGGGTGGAGGACACACTTATGCTGTGAGCAAGGAGTATCCAGGCAACTTCGACTATATCGGCCTTTTCTCTGCAGCTATTCTTTATGGCATCAATGCCAACTTCATGGATGTGAATCTTCAAAGCCTAAAAGCTGATCAGAAACTATCTCGTCAGATAGACGCACTGAAAGCAGCAAAGCCTAAATTGTATTGGATAGGTATAGGCAATACCGATTTCCTATATAACATCAATAAGGATTACCGCACTTATTTAGACAGCAAGCAGTTCCCTTACGAATACTATGAGAGCGAAGGAGGACATGTTTGGCGTAATTGGCGACTTTATCTTACCATCTTTGCACAAAAGGTTTTCAAATAAACGTTACATCATAAGACATAATGCGTAGATACTGAAGCAAACAAGAGAAAGAACCCATATCATTATAGGCAGTTTCACCGAATATAAAGGATAGTGATCTGGGCGTTCATGGCTCCACCTTCTAAAAATCCAATAGGTAAAGGAGGCTGACACAAAACCGACAATAAGTCCAGCAAGGATATCACCCGGATAATGCACTCCCAGATAAATACGTGAATAACAATTGAAGAATGCCCAAAGTATCATCACGATGGTAAGCCATTTGTTTCGGAACAAGTACATGAGGAAAAATGCCAGACCAAAAGTATTGGATGCATGGGCAGAAGGAAAACTATAGCGACCACCACGATAGCCATTCACTATATGTACCCATTCACTAACGGGATTCTCCAAATTCGCAGGACGTAAACGTTGAACGATGGGACGAATAAGATGTGAACAAAGTTGGTCACATAGCAAGATGGTTAAAAGCACACATGCAAATGCTATCAAGAATGTACGTAATTTCATATTCTTGGCAAAGAAAATAGCTAATGCTATATAAAAAGGAATCCACACTTCCAGTTGTGTATAACCCCACATGAAGCCATCGAAGAAAATAGAATGCCAGCTATTGATGCTAAGCATTAAGTCTGTATCTACTGAAACTATTTGTTGCAAAACATCCATGTAATTCTCTATACTCTTAACTCTAAACTATTTACTTGCAATATCATCATAAAGCTTTTGCAGGTAAGCCTTGGCTGACTTTGCATTCTTTCCTGGAATAGCACCTTCGTCGAGCACTACCCTACCAGACTTATTGTCATATATCCAACGATTGTCTTCTGTGACCATCCCCATAGCATCAGGCACTGTAAAAAAAGCGAAATGCGGAGCAGAAAAGTTGAAAATATCCTTACTAAACAGAAAATCCGAATGTGGTAGTTCCAATTGTGCCAAAAGAGTAGCAGCTATATCGTGCTGTGTGCCTATGGTTTCTACCTCCATTGGCTGCTTAATGGCTCCACCCGTAATAAGCAACGGAATTTGATAGCGCTCCACAGTAAGGTTATCAATGTTCTCTGGATAGGCACCCAAATGATCAGGTACAATAACAAGTATCGTATTCTTCCATTGCGGAAGCTTTTGGAACTCAGAAATAAACTCGCCCAAACAATGATCGGTATAAGCAAAAGCATTCAGACGAGGGTTGTCCAACTTATGGAACGGCACCTCGAATGGCTCATGGCTGCTACTGGTTTGCAATACGCGGAAATGCGGCATTTGGTCTTCCTTGTAGTTCTTTGCCTCATCTTGAAGATCCTGCAATAATCGGGTAAAGAGTATTCCATCATGTACTCCCCATTTACTCTGACGTTCACTGGCAGTAAAGTCGTCCTCAGAAATGATGGTTCCAAAACCAGAAGCACGCAAATAAGAACGCATGTTCGTGAAGTTGGCATCACCTCCATAATAATAACTTAAGTCGTATCCTGCCACCCGTAAGGTTGATGCTATAGAAGGTAGTTGCTGTGCTTTACGAGGATATTTCATCATGCTCATGGTAGGCTGTGCAGGATATCCACTGAGAATAGACACCAATCCACGGTCTGTCCTGAAACTGTTGGCATAGAAATGCTTGAAGAAAATGGAACTCTTCGAAAGACTATCCAGATTGACTGCCACCCCAGCTTCGCCTCCCAAGGTTTGCATTAACTTACTGGAAAAACTTTCCAAAATCAGAAACAATATTTCAGGGCGTTTGGTGGTAAACAGATTGTGCAAAGAGTCAGCACTCTCCTGCATAATCACCTGTACCAATGAATCAGGTCTAGCATTCAATGCGACTTGTGGGTCTACTAATTCAGCAAATGCCAGATCCGCCTCATCATCGCTCATAAAGCGGTATTGATTAGCAAAATCCCCTTCTTTACCCAAAGACTCCATAAGGTTGAAAACAGGATTGATGGCTGCATGATTCAAAGCCATGTTTTGGCTGTAGAACACATGTCCAGTATTCATTGTAGCTTCCGAGAATCCGCCTCTAATTGGGATAAAAAGCGAGGATGCCAATAGCGCCAAAACTAATGTTATTGGCCATTTTTTAACTCGTTCTATCGCTTGTAAAGCTGGTTGAAGCACAAAGGCTCTGAATAGCAAGAAGATAAAGAATGCTGTAATCAGCATAGTCAGTACAGCGACCAACTTAAAAAGCCAGCCCACGCTGGCTAATGAATCAGCAGGAGAAGTTAAGAAATAGAACACTGGGGTAGCATCCAGTCGGAACCCCCAGAAATCATAGAGTCCTAAATCCACCACAAAGATAATGGCCACCAACAGAGCCATAATAATGAAATAAAGCCTTGCACTTTTTCTCAGCCATGAGGCAGTTACCCACACAGAAATGATTAGCAACAAGGCAGGAATAGCACTGAGGTAGCCAGCCATTGAGAGGTCGAGAGATAATCCATGCCAAATGACACTCAACCAATCGGATATAGATACTTCAGAATAGAGTTTATGATAATACGCCATGAACACAGGCTTCTGTAAAGCAAAAACCAATACCCAAAGCATGAAAGTCAATATGAGTCGTTTAATTCTATCCACTATTATTATGTATTAAATCTTTTTTAGCACCAAATGGTGAGTGATGGTAGAAGGTAATTCCTCTGCATAATGGGTAACCATAATCATGGTTTTATCCTTTCGATGACAAAAAGCTTCGATAATACGTTTCACTCGCCTTCGATTGTATGTATCCAATCCATGAAGTGGTTCGTCAAGAATCAACAATTCTGGATCTTTCACAAAGGCTCGAGCAAGTAAAACCAATCGTTGTTCCCCACTAGACAATCGCAAGAACGGACGATCTATTAGATGTCCCACTCCAAAGAGATCCATCCACCATTGGCAGATGGCAAATTGTTCTGGGCGTGGCTTTACATAAAGACCTATCGTGTCGTGTAATCCGCTGGCCACAATTTCCATTGCTGGAAGATTTTTCATGTAACTGCGATGCATCTCAGGACTCACATAACCAATATGTTTCTTTATATCCCATATGCTCTCACCTGTCCCTCGCTTACGTCCGAAGAGTGAAATGTCACAAGCGTATGACTGCGGATTGTCAGCACATACCAAACTTAGCAACGTACTCTTTCCAGAACCATTAGCACCACTAAGGGCCCATTTTTCTCCACGTCGCACAATCCAATTCAGTTCCTTCAAGATGGTGCGTTCTTCATAACGAATGCTCACTTTATTCAAGCGAACGATTTCGTCAACATTGAACTTTGAGCACTGAGCATTGAATACTGTCTCATCAGAATATGGAAGCTCCTCAATTCTTTTCTGTAATATCTTGAAAACTTTCTCTTCTTTCTCTCGATGAAGCAAATCTTTATTTGCAAACTGCAACAAGTATTGTTCACGGGTGATTTTAGGAAGTAATTTCATATCCTCCATAGGTAGAACATGGGTAATAAACTCAGGCACAAAGTCGAGCATCGACAGTACCAAGATAATCTGCAACCCTTCCATCTGCGACAATTGGGTAAGCAAGTCGTTTAATTGCACACGCGTTTCAGCATCCAAACCAATAAACGGATTATCCATAATGACAATGCGTGGATGAGTAAGCAGAATCTTCGTCAACTGAAATTTTCGCATCTCCCCACTCGAAAGAGTAATGATAGGCTTATCCAACACTGGCTCTATATGAAAGAGGTCGAAGAGTTGACGCTGCAAAGGTGACTCTTCATAGTCACCCAACAATTCTCGTACTACAGGCACCTCCTCAAGATCGGTAGTGTTCCAGCGCATTTGGTAATAGTAGTTGGTATCAGTACTGCCATACGTATCGCGGAAGGTAATGTACTTGATGTTCTTATACACCTCAGGTATTAGAGATGGGCGAAAATCGTAGGCAATGGAACCCGTAGGTTGTATGGCAATCTTACCCGTCAGTATATCTACCAACAAACTCTTTCCAGAAGCATTGGGGCCAATGATGGCTACATGCTCCTTCGGGAGCAATTCCAGATCGACAGGTTCCGCCAGTCTAACTTCTGGCATACGGGCCACTCCCTTCTTGATTTGTATGGTGTATTGCTCCATTATGTTTCACTTAAGTACATAATCAGCGCACTTTGTGGAGGTACCATTGTTACAGGCCCATAAGTAATGCCTAGCCCTTGTTCATTGATAGTACCATCTCGACAAACGATGACATAGCGACCGCCGGGTACTTCCACTTTGGCAAAGTCCTTACGAGCATTTAGCACTACAATGATGTCTTTCCACTCATCACGAGTATCCTGCAGACGATAAGCTATAACTTCCTCCTGCTCTACAGGAAGGAAACTAACACCACTGCGCACGCGTTCTGCATCACCCATGTGGAAAGCGACATGATGCTTTCGTAAGGCTATCAAATTCTTGTAGTAATTAAATACATCGTAATTGATTGCCAAACGATGCCAGTCGATGGTATTGATGGAGTCTGGACTCTCGAAGCTGTTATGAACCCCCTTCTTATCTCTCATCACCTCTTCTCCTGCGAAAATGAAAGGGATGCCTTGTGAAGTCAGTACGGCTGTCTGTGCCAACTTATCAAGCCTAGAAAGTTCATCAGGCCGTATGCCTGTGATGCTTGTCCTTAATCTATCTACCAAACACATATCATCATGACAAGACACATAACTGATCATCTGCGAAGGTTGCGTTGCCCATGAAGCAGTGCTATAATTCACTTTCGTATAGTCAATGGCAGGATGCTCGATGGCACCCACCAATCCGAACTTGATGCTCTCTTCATTTCCTGCGATTCCTGCAAGGAAAGCTCCGATGGAATCATTGTTCCAAGGACCACGAAGTCCATCACGCATCTCGTCACTGAAAGCAGCGATGCCTGGCAATTGGCTGATATTGGCTTTCATGGCCAACTGTTCCTCTGGCAACTGTGGCGTACTTGCTGCCCATCCCTCACCATAGATCAATACTTGTGGATCTATCTGCTGTGCAGCTTCACGAATAGCGTTCATAGTTTCTATGTCGTGGATACCCATCAAGTCGAAACGGAATCCATCGATATGGTATTCACGCATCCAGTAGCGTACACTCTCTATCATATAACGTCGCATCATAGGACGTTCACTGGCAGTTTCATTACCACATCCCGATGCATTTGCAAACTCGCCATTCTCCATCATGCGATAGAAATAACCAGGAACGGTACGTTCAAAGTTACTTCCCTCCGTATTGAAGGTATGGTTGAACACCACATCGAGTACCACACGGATGCCAGCTTTATGCAGTGACTGTACCATCTGCTTGAATTCGCGGATGCGTACATCTGGGTCATAGGGATCAGTAGAATAAGAACCATCGGGTACATTATAGTTCAGAGGATCATACCCCCAATTGTACTTTCCTTCTTCCAACTTATGTTCATCTACAGAAGCATAGTCATAACTTGGCAATAAGTGTACATGTGTGATGCCTAACTCTTTCAAATGGTCAATGCCAGTCGGAATTCCTTCAGGTGAACGGGTTCCTTCTTCTGTCAGTGCCAAATATTTGCCCTTATGTGTGATACCAGAGGATTCATGTGCGGAAAAGTCGCGATGATGCATCTCATAAATCACTGCATCAGAAACTCTTTCCAATTGAGGTGCCCTGTCTTGATTCCATCCTAAAGGATCTGTATCTCTCATGTCTATAATGGCTCCTCGTTGTCCGTTCACTCCCACAGCATGCGCATTGATGCCAGGTGTATCACCTAACCAATGGCCCTCCTGCTTCACATTGAACACATAGAACAATCCCTTGAGATCTTTGTCAACTTTCGTCTGCCATGTTCCCTCTTCTGCACGTGCTAGGGTATAAGTTTCAATGGGATGTCCACCTTCACCCATTTCATAAACCAGTACACGCACCTCTTCTGCAGTAGGTGCCCACAATGTAAAGGTCGTTTCTTTAGGAGAATAGTTCATTTCCAACAACTCATCTGTACGCACAGGATACTCATCCATCGATGCATACTCCACCACTTTAGGCTTGCAACTTGTCAAAGCTGCTAGTGTCAGTCCCATAACTATCAATTTCTTTATCATAAAACTCAAATCTTTATATTCTAAACCCTAAACACCCGACACTTTCTTCGGATTCTTCTGTACGAAGTCTTTCCAGTTCTTATAGCTTTTCTCCACTTTCGGACTCCCCTTTTGCAAATAATGGCAATAAGCCGCCCCCAAGGCATCTGTTGCATCCAAGAATGTAGGAAGTTCAGCTTTGTCAAAGTGCAACAAGCGCTGCAGCATACCAGCAACTTGTTCCTTAGATGCCTCACCATTGCCCGTAATCGCCATCTTTATCTTCAGTGGAGCATACTCAGTGATGGGGATATCACGGCTCAATGCAGCCGCCATCGCCACCCCTTGCGCTCGTCCAAGTTTCAGCATACTCTGCACGTTCTTTCCGAAGAAAGGCGCCTCAATGGCCAGTTCATCGGGCAGATAACTCTCTATAATGCTCAGCACGCGCTCCTGGATGTGGCGCAGTTTCAGGTAGTGATTGTCAAACTTCCGCAGATCTATTATCCCCATAGCCACCAGTTCGGGTTTGGTGCCCACTATCCGCAGCACGCCATATCCCATGATGGTGGTACCAGGATCTATGCCAAGAATTATCTTCTCTTTAACTGGTTGCAGCATATACTTCCTATTTTGAGTGCGAAGATAACATAATCTAAGTAAAATGCCAAATTTTGGAGAATTAGCTTTACTCTATACGTCTGTGAGAATGCATCTCTGTAAAAAAATAAGCTAGCTAATTTTGTTTTGCTATCGATTTGCAGTATCTTTGCAGTTTGAAAGTAGAAATAACTAACAAACGATATGCTGACTGACAAAATCAACGAACTTCTAAAAGAAGTACAAAATTTGCATGCTGCCAATGCTGAGGAATTGGAAGCACTGCGTCTGAAATATCTGAGCAAGAAGGGTATCATCAACGACTTGATGAACGATTTCCGTGATGTAGCTGCAGAACAGAAACGTGAAGTGGGTATGAAACTCAACGAACTGAAAAAGCAGACACAAGACCGCATAGCTGCGCTGAAAGAGCAGTTTGAAGCCATCAGCGAAAGCAAGATGGATGCCGACCTCACACGTACGGCTTACCCCATAAAGTTGGGTACTCGGCACCCCATCACTTTAGTAAAAAATGAAATCATCGATATCTTCGGACGCATGGGCTTCACTTTGGCAGACGGTCCTGAAGTGGAGGACGACCTGCATGTGTTCACCAAGATGAACTTTGCAGCCGACCATCCAGCACGCGACATGCAAGATACTTTCTTCATTGAAAACAACGAGGATGACGTAACAAAGAACATCATCCTGCGTACACATACCAGTAGCGTTCAGGCCCGTGTGATGGAAAAGACACAACCTCCTATCCGCGTGATTTGTCCTGGACGTGTTTATCGCAATGAAGCCATCAGCGCACGTGCGCATTGCTTCTTCCATCAGGTAGAGGGGCTTTATATCGACAAGGGCGTGAGCTTCACAGATTTAAAGCAGGTATTGCTGACTTTCGCCCGCGAGATGTTTGGTCCAGAGACGAAGATTCGCCTGCGTCCAAGCTATTTCCCCTTCACAGAGCCAAGTGCAGAGATGGATATCAGTTGCAACATCTGCGGTGGTGTGGGATGTTCTTTCTGCAAACAAACCGGATGGGTAGAGATTTTGGGATGTGGCATGGTTCATCCTAATGTTTTGGAAGCTTGTGGCATCGACAGCAAGGTATATACAGGCTACGCTTTTGGCTTAGGCATAGAGCGTATCACAAATCTGAAGTATCAGGTTAGTGATCTGCGCATGTTCTCAGAAAACGATGTACGTTTCCTGAAAGAGTTTGAGGCAGCTTACTAAAATTAATGAGGAAAACTGAACGATACAAGGGAGTGCTGGAATGGTTCAGAGCCAATGTTCCAGTAGCAGAAACAGAACTGAAGTACGAAAATCCGTTCCAACTGTTGATGGCCGTGATACTGAGTGCCCAGTGCACTGACAAACGGGTGAATATGATTTCACCAGCTTTGTTTAAAGCTTTCCCCACTCCTGAAGTGATGGCAGCCTCAACCCCTGAAGTGGTCTATGAATATGTGAAGTCGGTTTCTTATCCTAACAGCAAGGCCAAGCACTTGGTAGGCATGGCGCAGATGTTGATGAAGGACTTTGGTGGTGAGGTGCCCGACAATCTGGACGATTTAGTCAAACTTCCAGGTGTGGGACGTAAGACGGCCAATGTGGTGCAAGCCGTGATTTTCAATAAGCCAACGATGGCTGTGGATACGCATGTGTTCCGTGTAAGCCATCGCATCGGACTGGTAGATGAGCGTTGTACCACCCCTTACAGTGTGGAAAAGGAACTGACCAAATATATCCCAAAGGCGGACATACCTACCGCACACCATTGGCTTATCTTGCATGGCAGATATATCTGCATGGCTAGAAAACCTAAATGTGACAAGTGCGGATTACGCGATTATTGTAAGTATATAAATAATGTATAACATTTAAATTATCAAACTATGACTATTGATCAATTCAATTTTGCTGGCAAGAAGGCAATTGTTCGCGTGGACTTCAATGTGCCATTGGACGAGAATGGCAAAGTGACTGACGACACCCGTATCCGTGGTGCTCTCCCTACTCTGAAGAAAATTCTGGCTGATGGTGGTGCTCTCATCATCATGTCTCACATGGGCAAGCCTAAAGGTAAGGTAAACCCTAAGTTCTCTCTGGGCCAAATAGTTGACAATGTAGCTGCTGCTCTGGGTACTCCTGTGAAGTTTGCTCCTGATTGCGCTAAGGCTAAGGACGCTGCAGATGCATTGAAACCAGGTGAGGTGCTGTTGCTGGAAAACCTGCGCTTCTATCCTGAAGAGGAAGGCAAGCCTGTAGGTATCGAGAAGACAGATCCTGCATACGATGATGCCAAGAAGGCCATGAAGGCAAGCCAGAAAGAGTTTGCAAAGACTCTGGCTTCATATGCAGACTGCTATGTAATGGATGCATTCGGTACAGCTCACCGTAAGCACGCATCTACCGCAGTTATTGACGATTTCTTTGATAAGGATCACAAGATGCTGGGTTACTTGATGGAGAAGGAAGTTCAGGCAGTGGACAACGTACTTGGTAATATCAAGCGCCCATTCGTTGCTATCATGGGTGGTTCTAAAGTTTCTTCAAAGATCGGTATCATTGAGAATTTGCTGGGTAAGGTGGATAAGCTCATCCTTTGCGGTGGTATGACATACACCTTCGCTAAGGCTCACAATGGCGAAATCGGTCAGTCCATCGTTGAACTTGACAAGCTGGATGTAGCTCTGGGTGTTGAGGAACTTGCTAAGAAGAATGGTGTAGAGCTCATTCTGGGTAGTGACTGTACAGCTACCGACGGTCTTGATTTCTCATCCATGACCGTTAAGCCAGGTTCTAAGATTATCACTTGCCCTGCCAACGAGATTCCTGCTGACCTGCAGGGTGTAGATGCTGGTCCTGAAAGCCAGAAAGCATTTGCAGAAGCCATCAAGGGTGCCAAGACCATTCTGTGGAACGGTCCTGCTGGTGTATTCGAGTGCGATAACTTCACAGCTGGTAGCCGTGCCATTGGTGAGGCTATTGCAGAAGCAACTGCTGAGGGTGCTTTCTCACTGATTGGTGGTGGTGACTCTGTAGCTTGTGTCAACAAGTTCGGTTTGGCAGATAAGGTTTCTTACATCTCAACTGGTGGTGGTGCTTTGCTCGAAGCTATCGAAGGTAAAGTACTCCCAGGTGTGGAAGCTATCAATAAATAAGTTTAGAGTTTAGAGCTTAGAGTTTAGAGCTTTAAGCTGGAAACCATGCATTTATAGCACGGATTAATCAGAAGGAGATACAAAATATCTTTTGTTCTCCGGTTAATCCGTGTTTTTTTATTATCTTCGTCCCCTGATAGTTTTAAAATGATGAAGAAAAGCGATATAAATGATAGATACCATGAAATCTGCTCAAGTTTGAGTGAGATGCGGTTGATAGATGCTTTCAAACAACTGGAAAACTTGTTACTTCTCTATCCAGAATGGGAACTAAATAGCCAGTTGGACCAGTTGAGAACATCCTATCGCTATATGTTGCAATACCTTCTAATGGGAACGGAAGATCCTGGAAGGCAAAAGTTGCATCATAAAATCATCACTGACACTTGGAAAATAGCTGATCGTCTTTCTCATCACCTGTTGGTAAGTCATACCAAATCAACATACACAGAGACCTATTTTCGCTGTCAACAAGAAACTTCTTTGGCTGAAATACTGGCACAACTAGAGACATTTCAGGACAATCTCGATGTCTTGCAAATGACAGACACACGAGTAAGTAGCATAGAACAGGAAATGGCTGAACATGAAAAGCTTGAAGAACAATTATTCGACAAGATTTGGACAAGTATAGAATGGACTGCCGAAGAACGACAAACTGCCACAATTGCTTTAAATTCAGAAACATTACTCAATGCTGATTTATGTTTATTAATTAGTGCCGTGACCATGAGTCTGCTCCAATGCTTTGATGAGCGCAAGATACTTTTTATCCTCGATGCGATTGAGCATACGGAATCTCATGTGCAAATTCGTGCGATTGTTTGCTTGATGCTGTTGCTATACATATACGACAAACGCATACCTTTCTATCCGGAAATTATGAGTCGCCTCCACATAAAAGAAGACGACAAAGATTTCTGTCAGGGAATGAACATGGTATATCTGCAACTACTTAAAGCACAAGATACACAAAAGATTACCAAGAAGATGCGTGAGGAAATCATGCCTGAAGTCATCAAGAACATGAAGAAATTTGGCCATGGTTTAGATCCGTATGAAGAAAACGACAAGAATCCAGATTGGGAAAATATAGATCAGTTACTAGATGAGAAAATGAGGGAAATGAACGATATTCTCATGGAAGGCGGGGATGTTTATATGAGTACTTTTTCTATGATGAAGCAGTTCCCCTTCTTCCGCAATATTTCCCATTGGTTCCTCCCCTATTTCCAACAGCATTCTTTAGTTTTAAAGGCTATTGGGAATAACTCACAGACGAACGATACTATTAACATCATTCTAAGTAGTTCGGGTATATGTGACAACGACAAATACTCCATGCTCTGCGTATTGCCCTCAATGCCAGAGGAACAAAAACAAATGATTGCCAATAAAATCAGCAACTCAGGAGATCCAGTAATGATTCAGGAAAATCTGCAGGAAATGGAGAAATACAACCAACGTAAGGATGTAATTGCCAACAACTACACCCATTGCCTGTATCGTTTCTTCAAGCTTTTTCCCAAATTAGAAGACTGTCCTGACATTTTCGATGAGAGCCTAGATTTCTATGAATCCCAGTTGTTCCGCAACTTTGTTGGTTCTGCGCAATATCTACGTGAGGTATGTAACTATCTTTTTAAATACGAACGTTATCGTTCAGTGCTTAATGTCTTGAACCTCATAGAAAGAAGAGGAGAGACCATAGCCTCCGATTATCAGAAAATGGGCTATTGCTACCAACACTTCTGTAATTACTCCTCTGCACTATCCTATTATGAAAAGGCAGATATGTTACAGCCTCATAATAGCTGGACCATACGCCACATTGCTACTTGCTACCGACTTACCCATTGTTTTCAAGAGTCACTTTCCTATTATCAACAAGCAGCTACCCTATTGCCCGAAAACAAAAGTATCATTTATCAAACAGGTGTCTGTTTGCTGGAACTAGCACGCTATGATGAAGCTTTACAGAAATTCTTCCAGTTGGAACTAATGGAGAGTAATAGTCCTAAGATCTGGCGCGCTATAGGATGGTGCTCATTTATGCAAGGTAAGTATGAGCAATCTATCAATTATTTAAAAAAAGCAATAAACAAGAAGCCTCTACCTAATGACACAATGAACTTAGGGCATGTATATCTTGTCCAAGGACAATTAAAGAAAGCCATCGAATTCTACAAAGAAGCCTCAGAGCTAATGAAAAGCGATGTTAAGGATTATGGTTCCTTCAATGATGTCTTTCGTGAAGACGAGAAGCTTCTGGAAGAAAAGGGAATAGATTCGCAGCTCTTCCCTCTTATTTTGGATTTAGTATCTTCAGAGGCCTGATTGCTCTATTTTCTCTATTTCCTTAAATAGTCTTTGTACGGGTAACCCCATGACATTGTAGTAGCTACCTTCCAGACCTTCGACACCAATATACCCTATCCATTCCTGAACACCATAAGCACCAGCTTTATCAAAAGGACGGTAATAGTCAACATAGAAAATGATGTTTTCTTCTTTTAAAGGTGCAAAACGAACATGCGTTTCAACACTGAAGCTACGCTGCCAATTTTTAGTAGTCAGCGCCACACCTGTATAAACCTGATGGGTGCGACCAGACAGTTTCTTCAGCATCATTATCGCCTCATCCCTTTCAACGGGCTTACCCAAGACCTCTCCATCAAGCCATACGATAGTGTCGGCTGTAATGACCAAATCATTATTTCCGATTTTAGAGCGATAAGCATCTGCTTTTTCTTTGGCAATGTAAAGAGGAATGTCTCCTCTCTTCAAATCAGATGGATATGACTCATCAATACCAGGAAGCGTACGGACCTCAAAATCTACTCCTAATCCAGCGAGCAACTCCCTTCTTCGAGGTGAATTACTTGCCAATATCACATGATACTTATCCAGCATTGTCATTCTACCAACAACTATAGACTTCCTCATCCTTCATCCACAAACCATTTGCCTTAAGGAATTGTTCCAAAATATCACGTGCCACGCCATAGCCACCAGGAGCAGGAGAGATATATTTTGCTACAGCCTTCACTTCAGGAGCAGCATCTTTGGGACAACAAGGCAACCCACATACCTTCATCACAGGCAAGTCAGGGATATCATCTCCTACGAATAGTATTTCTTCATCCTTTAGTCCATGACGGTCGCGAAACCTCTCGTAATCTACCATTTTAACGGAAGAAGGCAAATAGATATCTTCAGGGTCAAAGCCCAAGTTAATGTAACGCTTACGCACATTAGGAGCATTACCACCTGTGATGATGGCTATAGGAATCTTCATGACACAAGCAATATGTAAGGCATAACCATCTTTAATATTCACAGTACGCACAGGGATGCCATCGGCATCAATAGGTACCATATTCGCGCTTAACACTCCGTCTATATCGAAGGCCAGAGCCTTTATCTTAGTTAAATCGTAGTTTATCATATACAAAATTAAAGTTCTATATAAAAGATTAAGGTTTCACCACATTCAACATAATACTCGCAGATCTCACTCCATTAGCTGTAGCTTGGAGAGTTATGATCCCTTCATTTTCTCCGCTCTGTACGATAGCTGTTAATTGTCCACTGAAGGCATGCATCTGAGGAAGGTGGAAAAGATCCAGACAGGCAGCATCCCCATTGGCACTAGCTCGATAAGAACCAGCCCCTGTGACCTTAAACTTTACTAACCTACCATCATCAGGACAGAGATTTCCATCTTTATCGACCACCCTTACTGTCACGTAAGCTAAATCCTTACCATCAGCATTCAACTGGGTACGATCTGCTACCAATTCCAAATGATGTGGCTTCCCTGCTGTATGCACCACCTTTTCCATGGCAGCACGTCCATTACTATCATAGGCTACCACCTTTAGTTCCCCTGGTTCATATTTTACATTGTCCCATATCAGTCGATAACGACGGGTAAAGTTCAATGTGTCCTTTGCCTGCAGTAACTTATTGGCTTCTGCAGCCTCCATCTTTTTCTGAATACCTTGGCTTTTGCCATTAACAAATACTTCCGCACTTGGAAAATCCGTATAAACTACAACAGGAGTTACCTCTCCACGACGGTCTTTCCATGTCCAATGAGGGAGTACGTGCAGAGTGTGGTCCTTCTTGTTCCATATACTGCGATACAAATAATAGCGATCCTTTGGAATACTTGCCAAATCTATGATCCCAAAGAGAGAGCTATGACTTGGCCAGGCATTGGTATCATAAGGTGTCGGTTCTCCTAGATAATCAAAACCCGTCCACACAAACTGTCCTATGGTCCAATCATAGTCATCAGCTAAAGCAAAATCTACATCAGGCACATTGCTCCACCAGCAGAACTCCGTATCATAACCCGTGGACTGGTGGTCAGGATACATAGCACCTGTCCTTATCTGCAACGGAAACTTATACACCCCTCTTGAACTGACTGTAGATGCTGTTTCTGATCCTAAAACCAGATTGTGAGGCAACTTCTGATAGGCTGCTTCATAGAATTGAGTTCGATAATTCAAACCTGGAATATCAATCTGAGCAGCGAAACCATTATCCAATGCACAAGCAACTTGATCCATACCCAAAGTTACAGGACGGGTAGGGTCTTCTCGATGACAAATTTCCTGCAACATCTTCGCCACCTGTAAACCACCAGGCTGACATTGGGAAGGGACTTCATTACCTATACTCCATAACATTACACAAGGATGATTACGATAATTATGCAGCATATTTACCATATCTTTTTCTGCCCACTCGTTGAAGTAGCGGTGGTAGCCGTTCTCACACTTGGCAATGTCCCATTCATCAAAAGGCTCTATCATCATCATGAACCCCATTTCATCACAAAGATCTACCAACTCTGGTGCAGGCATATTATGACTGGTACGAATAGCATCACAACCCATATCTTTCAGGATGGTAAGTTGACGACGTAAAGCAGCCACATTGATGGCAGCGCCAAGTGGACCTAAATCATGATGATTGCACACGCCTTGGAACTTACGCAACTGGCCATTCAAGAAGAAGCCCTTGTCTGCTATATATTCCACACTACGAATTCCAAACCGAGTGGTAAAAGTATCCGTTTTCTTACCATCTACATAGATATCTGAAACGGCCTTATATAGACTTGGAC
The DNA here is from genome assembly GCA_017427065.1 of Bacteroidaceae bacterium. Lineage (GTDB taxonomy): Bacteria > Bacteroidota > Bacteroidia > Bacteroidales > Bacteroidaceae > Bacteroides. The sequence goes on from JAFRTL010000007.1 coordinate 137,907, forward strand.
TCTCTGGACTCCACAAATCAGGACTCTCCACCGTGAGGTTTTGCTCAAAGGCTGTGCGTTGCAGCATACTTTGAGTATTATCTTTTACAGCCACTTCCTTACCTGCAGGAGAAAGGATTCGGGTGACAATGCGTACCTCACCATCTCCTACCTGCTCCAAAGTCGTCAGCAGTTTCACAGTAGCATAATCTTTTTCCACATGGGGCGTAGTGATTTGCGTTCCCCAAACAGGTACATGCACCTGCTCTGTTTGTATCACATGTACATTGCGGTAAAGTCCAGCGCCAGGATACCAGCGGGAAGAGAGCGGACGGTTTTCCAGACGTACAGCCAATAAATTATCCTCTCCACCTTTATTAATATATGGAGTCACATCACAATAAAATGAATTATAGCCATACGGCCAGAACACGGCTTCCTGTCCGTTGACATAGACTCGTGCTTCACTCATGGCTCCATCGAAAAGCAAGGTAACTTGTTTATTTGGATCGACATTAAAAGTGTTACGATACCATCCCACACCAACATAAGGTAATCCTCCCGTACGTCCCGTATGCGCCAAAGCTTCTGTTTCCCCATTTTGTATCACAGCCACATTCTGAACGTCATTAGTTCCACTGAAAGGACCATAGATAGCCCAGTCATGTGGCACTGTTACCGTTTGCCAGGAACGATCATCGTAATTCGCTTGTTGAGCACCAACTTGCTCTCCTTTTATGAATTTCCAACCTTTTTCCAAAAGGTATTCGCTACGCTGCGCCTGCAATCCAGCGGCCATACTCCAAATGAAAGCCAGCAACAATATCTTTCTCATAAACATCAATCTTTCATTTTTTTTGTAAAGATAATAATTTTAAACCACATGCGTACGATGCTATTTAAAAATTAGTACATTTGCACATAGATTAATAAGTAACGCACCTTAGATCTACCATGGCAAAGTCACAGATGACAATGAAGGATATTGCACGCGAACTGGACGTTTCTATCTCGACCGTATCCAGAGCTCTTAAAGGGCAGTCTGGAGTCAAGGATAGGACACGCAGCAAAATTCTGCAATATGCCAGTAAGCATCATTATATGCCAAATCTAATTGCAGCCAACCTACGTTCTCGCAGCAGTCGCCTTATTGGGGTCATCATTCCTGAATTTACTAACTATTTCTTTTCCTGTGTATTGAGTGGTATTGAAGCTGCAGCATCGAAAGAAGGTTTCCGTATCATTGTGGCACAGAGCAAGGATGATTTTCTCCGAGAAGAAGAGATTACCCATTCTTTTCTAGAAGCTCGGGTAAGTGGAGTTATTACTTCATTGGCAAAAGGAACTACAAACATCCAACATTTCCAAGATCTGATGAATCAAGGTATCCCCGTAGTGTTTTACGATCGCATCAGTACCGACCTTCCTACAGACCGTGTGGTAGTGGATGATTATGCAGGTGCCTTTGCTGCTGTTGAATATATGATTAAAACAGGATGCAAAAACATCTATTTCTATAGTTCCCCTCCTCATCTGGAAATCACCAAGAATCGTCGTAATGGCTATCTGGATGCTATGCACAAGCATGGGTTCAAAGTCACTCCTGAGATGCTGCCCCTTTGCGATAATCGACAAGAAGCCATAAAACTGACGCAAAAAATATTGAAACAAGAACATCGCCCCGACGGATTCTTTGCTGTCAATGATATGACAGCTGCGGGTATCTTATATGCTTGCAAGTTGGCAGGTGTACGAGTTCCCCAAGAGATTTCAATCTGTGGTTTTTCTGGTGATGCCATCTCTGAAACTACCGATCCGCTACTCACAACGGTCGATCAGAAAGGAGAGGAAGTGGGACAATGTGCCTTCCAACTTTTGCTGCATAGACTTACAGGACAAGAACACGCCCAAAAGATGATTGTACGGACCAAATTACTATTACGAGGTACAACTAAAACATTGGAAATTACAGACAAACCATAATGATCACTTATAGATAAGGATATAAAGAAAAATTAAGAATATTATGAAAACAAAACCTGACTTGAGTTTTTGGAAACTATGGAACCTTAGTTTCGGCTTTTTCGGAGTGCAGATAGCTTACGCACTCCAGAGTGCTAACATTTCACGCATCTTTGCCACTTTAGGCGCAGATCCACACGACCTTAGTTATTTCTGGATCCTACCTCCTCTGATGGGGATCTTGGTACAACCCATTGTAGGAACCCTAAGCGACAAGACTTGGACCCGCTTTGGGCGACGCATACCTTACCTGTTCATTGGTGCTGCAGCTGCTGTGGTAGTCATGTGTCTGCTTCCCAATGCAGGTTCTTTCGGAATGGCAGTATCGACCGCTATGATTTTCGGACTTTTTGCCCTAATGTTCCTCGATACTAGCATCAACATGGCCATGCAACCTTTCAAGATGCTTGTAGGTGATATGGTGAATGAGAAACAGAAGGCCAAGGCCTACTCTATCCAGAGTTTCCTCTGTAACGCAGGATCCCTAGTGGGGTATGTTTTCCCCTTTGTATTCACTGCCATTGGCATCGCCAACACAGCTCCTTCTGGTGTGGTACCCGATTCTGTTATCTATTCTTTCTATATTGGTGCTGCGATCCTCATCCTTTGTGTGATCTACACTACTTTAAAGGTCAAGGAGTGGAATCCTAAGGAGTATGCAGAGTATAATGCCGTATCTGAAGTAAAGGAAGAAAGTGCCAATTGGATTACCCTTTTGAAGAATGCCCCAGCCACTTTCTGGAAAGTCGGATTGGTACAGTTCTTCTGCTGGGCTGCCTTTATGTACATGTGGACTTATACCAATGGTACCATAGCCGACACAGTTTGGGGAACTACAGACGTTGCTTCCGCTGGTTATCAGGAAGCAGGCAATTGGGTTGGTGTGCTCTTTGCCGTACAAGCCATTGGTAGCGTGATATGGGCAGCCATCCTTCCACAATTCAAGAATGTGAAGTTCGCCTATGCTCTCAGTTTGGTATTGGGTGGTATCGGTTTTGCGATGGTTCCATTCATACACGACCAATATCTGTTGTTCATTCCATTCATATTGATAGGTTTTGCTTGGGCAGCAATGCTTGCCATGCCATTTGCCTTAGTGACCAATGCCCTGCAAGGTTACGGACACATGGGTGTTTACCTTGGTCTTTTTAACGGTACGATTTGTCTTCCTCAGATTATCGCTGCAGCCTTTGGTGGTGTAGTGCTGTCAATGGTAGGCAGTGCCCAACGTAATATGATGATTATAGCAGGAGTACTACTTGTTATCGGAGCAATTTGTGTATTCTTTATTCACGAAAAGAAAAAGCTGCAGGCAAGTAATTGATGATATCATGTGCTGTAAGAGAGATCTCGCCCAACTTTGCTGCGGCAAGGTCTCCCGCAAATCCGTGGATGTAGACACCCAAACGGGCTGCATCCACGGATTTGTAGTTTTGTGCCAACAAAGCCGTGAGAATACCTGTAAGTACATCGCCGCTGCCCCCTGTAGCCATCCCCGGATTACCTGTGGAATTAAACCAGCACTGACCTTTAGCATCTATTACTGCCGTATATGCCCCTTTCAATACAATACAAACCTGTGCCTCACGCGCCAGTTCACGAGCTTTCTGTAGTCGCTGGTAACTGCTCTCGCTCCGCCCAATCAGTCGATCCATTTCCCCAGGATGAGGAGTAAGGATACTTCCTAAAGGAAGTCTATAAAGATAATCACGTTCCTCACCAAGGATATTCAGTGCATCAGCATCTATCACCATCGGTGTTTGACAATGGTCTATCAATTCCAACAAAGCTGCACGAGTCTCAGTATGTTTCCCCAATCCTGGTCCTATCCCCACTGCCTGATAAGGATCCGTCAGTGGAGCTTCAGAAAAATAATTAGGATGAATATCCACCTGTGTCATCGCCTCTGGTACAGACGACTGTATCATTGGATTGTTGCATTGTGGCACATGTACTGTGAGTAACCCTATCCCACTGCGCAGACAAGCACGGGCAGCCAAGATGGAGGCTCCAGCCATGCCCAACTGTCCAGCCACAAGCAAGGCTCTTCCAAAGTCTCCCTTATGTGCGAAACGGTTACGAGGTTTCAATAGAGTTGTCATGTCTTCCTTTTCCGTCATCACATAAGGGGTCGGTGTTAGGTCGATACCTTCAGGGTGTAGCCCAATGTCAAGAACCTTCCATTCCCCAACCTTAGCAGCATTCTCTGGCAAAAGGAATGCCAACTTTGGGAACTGAAGAGTCAAGGTAAGATGAGCAGAAACTACCTGCTGCATGACATTATAACTATTGTCTTCTCCCATTAGCCCCGAAGGGATATCAATAGCAATGACATAGGCAGGAGAAGCATTGATATAACGTACCACTGCAGCGAAGCCCCCACTTAATGGTTTGTTCAATCCACTCCCAAAGAGTCCGTCAATCACTACATGCTCTTTGGTCAAAACAGGAGGCACAAACTGGTTAGTCACTTCATGATAGTCGATGCTTGCACCAACAGGAAGTCTATTACGATTCGTCTGACAACAAGGAGAAAGAGTGCCTTTCGTATTGAAAAGATAGACAGATAGGCGATAGCCACGTTCAACCATCAAGCGAGAAACTGCCAAAGCATCGCCTCCGTTGTTCCCTGGTCCTGCAAAAACCACAAAGGGCATCTCTGGAGAAAAGCGACTACATATCTCTTGCGCCAGTGCCTCAGAAGCTCGTTCCATCAGGTCGATCTCTGCCACAGGCTCATGCTCGATGGTGTAAGCATCAAGTTTCTTCACGCTGAGTGTTGGAAATATCTTCATCATGATGAGCAAAGATAGTATAAAATGCCCATAAGACAAAAAAAATCCTTATCTTTGCGCAGTAAAACCATAGTTTTGCATCCAATAAAATACATACCATGGAAATAATTCATATAAAAGACAAAGACTTCAAGGTATCTATCCCTGAAGAAGAGATTTTGAAGCAAGTGGATAGGGTTGCTGCTGAGATTAATCGTGACTTAGCAGGCAAGAACCCTCTATTTTTGGCTGTACTGAATGGTTCGTTTATGTTTGCCTCCGACTTGATGAAGCGTATCACCATCCCATGTGAGATTTCTTTTGTGAAACTGGCTTCTTATCAGGGGGTGACATCCACTGGAAAAGTGCGTGACGTGATAGGAATCAATGAGAATCTTACAGGTCGTACCATTGTCATTGTGGAAGACATTATCGAATCTGGCACCACCATGCAGCACATGTTGGAAACACTGGGAACCTACAGTCCTGAATCTGTACAAATTGCTACTCTGTTGGTAAAGCCAGAGAAATTAAAAGTAGATTTAGATATCAAATATGCTGCCATGAACATTCCTAATGACTTCATCGTAGGTTACGGATTGGACTATGATGGCTTTGGACGCAACTATAAGGACATTTATACAGTAGTAGATTAATAATATTATTATATAAAACTAAGAAAAATGCTAAACATTGTAATTTTTGGTGCTCCTGGCTCAGGCAAGGGCACACAGAGTGAAAAGATTGTAGAGAAGTATGGCATCAATCATATTTCTACAGGTGACGTACTTCGTGCAGAGATTAAGAATGGTACAGAGCTTGGTAAGACTGCCAAGAGCTATATAGACCAAGGTCAGCTGATTCCAGATAGTCTGATGGTGGACATTCTGGCAAGTGTTTTCGATAGTTTCGAGGACAGCAAGGGTGTGATTTTCGATGGTTTCCCACGTACTATCGCACAGGCTGAAGCTCTGAAGCAGATGCTGAAGGATCGCGGACAGGATGTTAGTGTGATGCTTGATTTGGATGTTCCTGAGGATGAACTGATGACTCGCCTCATCAAGCGTGGCAAGGAAAGTGGACGTGCTGATGATAATGAAGAGACCATCAAGAAGCGTCTGGTGGTTTATCACAGCCAGACTGCCCCACTAATTGATTGGTACAAGGCAGATGGCAAATATCAACACATCAATGGTCTAGGTGAACTTGACCGTATCTTTGGTGACATCTGCAAAGCAATAGATCCTGTAAAATAAATGGCTGAATCCAATTTCGTTGATTATGTGAAGATCTATTGCCGCTCCGGAAAGGGAGGCAAAGGATCTACACATATGCACAGAGCAAAGTACATGCCCAAGGGTGGTCCCGATGGGGGTGATGGTGGTAGAGGCGGACACGTAATCCTACGTGGTAATCGCAACTACTGGACATTGTTGCACCTGAAGTTCAACCGTCATGTTATTGCTGGCAATGGAGAAAACGGATCCCAAAACAAGAGCACTGGTAAGAAAGGTCAGGACAAAATCATTGAAGTACCTTGTGGCACTGTGGTCTATAATGCGGAAACGGGAGAATATGTTTGCGATGTGACGGACGATGGACAGAAGGTGATTCTGCTGCGAGGTGGAAAAGGTGGCTGGGGCAATGTACACTTTGCCACAGCCACACGTCAGGCTCCTGATTTTGCACAACCTGGGGAACCAATGCAGGAGATGACAGTCATTCTGGAACTGAAATTGTTGGCTGATGTGGGGTTGGTGGGTTTCCCCAATGCAGGAAAAAGCACCTTACTTGCTTCCATCACTGCTGCGAAGCCCAAGATAGCCAATTATCCCTTCACGACGATGGAGCCCAATTTAGGCATCGTGAATTATCGCGATGGGAAGTCGTTTGTGATGGCAGATATCCCTGGCATTATCGAGGGAGCAGCTGAAGGAAGAGGCTTGGGACTGCGATTCCTGCGTCACATTGAGCGTAACTCCTTATTGCTTTTCATGGTACCTGCCGATGCTGACGACATTGCCAAAGAGTATGACATCCTCCTGAACGAGTTGGTGAAGTTCAATCCTGATATGGCTGATAAGACTAGAGTACTGGCTATTACAAAGTGCGACATGCTCGATCAGGAACTAATGGATGAGATAGAGCCAACCCTACCTGAAGGAATTCCACATGTTTTCATTTCTTCCATCAGCGGATTAGGCATTCAGGTACTGAAAGACATTCTTTGGGAAGAGCTGAACAGCGAGAAGAACATGCTGCGTGACAATAGTGAGGCTTTGGCACATCGCTCTAAGGAAATTACACGCTTGCAGCAGGAGATGGAGGATGAAGGCGAAGCTGAAGACATCCTGCCACCTGATGCGAAGAAAACTTACGAAGATTATTCTGACGAGTTCTGGGATATTGAAGAAGACCTGAAGGACTTCAAGTAAGCGACTTCCTTATACGCCACTCTGCAGGATACAGATTATTGGCACGTGAACCAAGGTTTTTGACTAAACCAAGGGGAACGTGCCTATTTGTTACTACCACATAGCCACGAGGAGCATCTTGCAAAGTTAGAGCCTCTCTTCGTAGATAGGTGATAGCTTGCTCCTCAGAAAGTTCCACTGAGGGAAATGCCTCCTTATTATATATAAGACTAAGTACCATCTCATGTGCAGGAATCAAGTCACGCCCTTTCACTTCTGCTACCTTTACCCCTGCTTTCAAGATGTGCAACGAAGTGCGTAGGGATGAGAGCAAAGGGAAAAAGGCAGATGGAAAGGCGAAAAGCGTCTCGCCTTCGTTTTGCAATTCATAGCCATTTGTAACATTTATCCAAGTACATGCCTGTTTCAGCAGATCTTTTGGAAGCGTCGTTGATTTTTGTTTTTCCTTCTTCTTCGCAGCTCGAGGAGTAAAAGGTCGATAATCTGCAGCATTCTTTCGCAGCACTGCCATAAAGAAACCTTCGCCCCTGGTTTTATGAGGCAAGAAACGATAGACAGGAAAGTCCTTTTCTGTCAGGTTTCCTGTGATGCCCCACTCCTTAGGAACCTCCACAGGCAAAACTTCTGCTCCCAATTCTTCTGCTATCCACGCCACATTGTCCTCATCTTCCTGCCTGTTAAAGGTGCAAGTGCTGTAGATAAGTAAGCCTCCAGGTTTTAAGGAGGGCCAGATATCACTAAGTATGCGACGCTGACGTTGCCAACAAAGTTCGACATTGTCAGGGCCCCATTCACTGATGGCAGTATCATCTTTGCGAAACATTCCTTCACCAGAGCAAGGTACATCTGTCAGTACCACATCGAAGAGATTCTCAAAGGATGTAAAAGCCGAAGGATCGTTGTTGGTTACCACCACATCCGCACTGCCCCATTTACTGAGGTTTTCTGCCAATATCCATGCACGTTGAGGAACTATCTCGTTGGCTACCAACAGACTACCTTCCTTCAATAAACTAAGTGCATGGGTACTCTTTCCACCAGGAGCCGCGCAAAGATCGAGCATCACTACAGGCCCCTGTACATATTGCTTCATTACCTTTTCCAAGAACATTGAAGAAGCTTCTTGTACATAGTAACATCCTGCATGAAAGAGAGGGTCAAAGGTAAACGATGGGCGCTCCTTCAAATAGAGACCACTACCACACCAAAGCACAGGTGTAGTTTCAGAAACATCCATTACAGCAGTCTTTCGCCTATTCATGCGGATACTGACAGGCGCTTGCGTCTGCAAGGCCTCCACCAATTGCTGAGTTTCCTCTTCCCCCAGCAATGACAACATCTGTGCTATGAATGCATGTGGTAGCTCCATTTCATTTCATTTTAATGCAAAGATAGTGATTTTACTTCCCTCTGCAAAATCTTTGTTTTAGACATGCAGCGTGACACAATCGAAAGATGCTACATCTTTACTAATAGGGACGCTGCATCTTTCTTGAAAGACGGTGCGTCTTACTCTCTAGTTAGGAAAATAGTTTTTCTACGTTAGAAAAAATGACTTTCCTCGTGAGGGCGTAAAAACTCCCTCGTGAGGGAGGCCGATTTTGGCTCTTTTTTTTACTGCCCTTCTAACATAGAGATTCTGTTGTTTTTACAAATACTATTCTTTTTTTTCAAAAAAAATGCTGAGATTTGCAACCAAATGCAAAATAGGTGCGTCTAATGAGTAAAAATGAGAATTTAGAATTTGGAGTTATTAATAATATAGAAAAGGAGTAAGATATGAAAAGAGTGATTTTATTGATGGTTGCCTTGCTCACTGTGTGCATGGTGACGAATGCAAAGCAAAGAGTGGTGTACAGAACTGACAGCATCACTAATGAAAGACTGGTGATCGAGGTGAACGACACCATGCGCAACGGACAAGCGGAAGTGGATACCCTGAGTATCACCCGCTATCCTATCGGCACTTCTGTTGATAGCGTGACTAATAGAAGCAACGACGATGATGACTTGTCGGAGATGGAGAAAGTATTTGCATTCCTAACTAGCGGAAGCGTCATCCTTATTCTCGTTATCTGCGTTTTAGCCATCTTCGTAGGTCCGCTTCTCATCATTGCCCTTATCTTCTATTATCGCCACAAGAATCGTAAGGCGAAGTATGAGTTGGCTGCCAAGATGATAGAAAAGGGTGAACCATTGCCTGCTGATCTGGAAGAATCTGTACGCGGACTCAGCGATATGGAAAGCAAAGGCATCAAGAACATGTGCTTAGGAGCTGCCCTTACCATCTTCTTCTGGGCACTGACTGACAGTTTCGGACTGGCATGCATCGGATTGATCGTATTAGCCAACGGCTTGTCACAATACATCATTGCCCGCAGGACCAAGGAGACTGAAGACAATGTAGAGATGCGTAAACTCAAGGAAGAAGTGGATAGGTTGAAAAAGCAGCAATCTCCAGATGATCTTGAACCCTCTGATGTTGAAGAAGTAAAACTATAAAAAGCAAAAACAAAGGCTGCACATGGAGCAACTGAGCGACATAGCATTGGTCACACAGGTACTGCTGACGCATAACACCCGCGCCTTCGACAAGTTGGTCAAGAAGTACCAATCGCCCATCAGGCGATTCTTCCTGAACCTGACTTGCGGTGACAAGGAGCTAAGCGATGACCTGGCACAAGACACGTTCCTGAAGGCGTACACCAACCTGGCGTCCTTCAGGAACCTGGCCAATTTCTCTACGTGGCTCTATCGTATTGCATATAACGTTTTTTATGATTATATTCGCAGCGTGAAACAGACTGAAGACCTGGAAGGTGCCAGTGTAGATGCCTCACTAAGTACGGAACAGGAAGACTTCGGACAGAAAGCAGACGTCTATCAGGCTTTAAATAAATTGAAAGAAATAGAACGTACCTGCATCACTCTTTTCTATATGGAAGAACTAAGCATAGATAAAATCGCTGGCATCACGGGGTGCCCTGCTGGCACCGTAAAAAGCCACTTGAGCCGTGGTAAAGAAAAAATGGCTCGTTACTTAAAACAAAATGGATATGGTAGATAAGGACGACATATTACTGAAAGAATTTCTGCAAGCGAACAAACAAGAGATAGCAGACAATGGCTTCTCACGTCGTGTGATGATGCACTTGCCTGAGTGCAAGGCACAGGTACTGAGTTTCATACTCTCTACGCTGACGTTTGTATTGGCTATAGCCATCTTCTATTTCGAAGGAGGCTTGACCCTGATAGGAAACGCGCTACGTGAGGTATTCCAGAACATCTCATTCGCAGGCAACTTCTCTACCCTTCATGGCATAGAGCCTTGGACAGTGGCAGTAGCCGCTGTAGTATCGCTTTTCATCGGGTATGGAAAATTGGCCAACATGACAGATTAGTGCGTCTCCACCTTTGTTTTTTGCTGCAATTATTATAATTTTGCATGCAAAATTGGTTTGAAAAGGTGAAAAGATATCTCTTAATTGTTCTACTTCTAATAGGTGGATGGTGTGCGTGGGCACAGCAACCATTGAGCAATGTGCTCATGCGTCAGTATCTCACGGAAATAGGAGTAGAAATCACCACACACAATAAGGTGGAACTTTTCTTCAATGGGCACGATAAATTTGAAGATCTCTTTGCCCATATTAAAGAGGCAAAAGATAACATCAACTTAGAATACTTCAACTTCCGTAACGATTCCATCGCTAGTCTTACTTTCGACATTCTGGGAGAAAAGGTAAAGGAAGGCGTAGCTGTGCGCGCCATGTTTGATGCCTTCGGAAACTCCAGCAATAATCAGCCATTAAAGCGGAATCATATCAAAGCCATCAAAGAGAAAGGCATCGAGTTAGTGAAATTTGATCCTATTGTCTTTCCATGGGTAAATCACATTGTACCACGCGACCATCGAAAGATTGTGGTAATCGATGGGAAGGTGGGCTACACAGGAGGTATGAATATTGCCGATTACTATGTAAACGGACTGGAAGGTATTGGTGCTTGGCACGATATTCACATGCGCATAGAGGGCGAGGCTGTGGCTAAACTCCAGGACATCTTCCTCACGACATGGAACAAGGAGACCAAGCAGCAAGTGGGTGGTGAGGAGTTTTACTACAAGCCTGCGACTTGGCCCGACAGTCTGAATACCACGATGGCCATTGTAGATCGTGCCCCTAAGAAGACGCCTAAGCATATTCGTAGGGCATATGCCAAGGCCATCGATGTGGCACAAGAAAAGATACAGATCATCAATCCTTACTTTGTGCCTACCCACTTGGTGAGGAAAGCCTTGAAGAAAGCCCTCAAGCGAGGCATTTATGTGCAAATCATGTTGCCCGCAAAGTCAGACATTCCCTTCACTCCAGATGTGGCAGAACACGTGGCACACAAGCTGATGAAGCGTGGGGCCAGCATTTACCTGTTCAATGGAGGGTTCCATCATTCCAAAGTGATGATGATAGACGATGATTTCTGCACAGTAGGAACAGCCAATCTTGACAGTCGAAGTCTGCGTTACGACTATGAGACCAATGCATTTATCTTCGACAAGCAGGTAACCAAGCAACTAACTGACCTCTTTGAGAACGATTTAGAGAACTGTACAAAGATGACACCCAACTACTGGAAAGAGAAATCTAGTTGGAAAAAATTTTCTGGCTGGTTTGGAAATTTGCTCACACCTTTCTTATAATTGGAAATTTCACTATCTTTACAGGCAAATCAGAAGATTATGAAACAATACTTAGATTTATTGCAACGTGTACTGGATGAGGGTGTGCGTAAAGAAGATCGCACAGGTACTGGAACTATCAGTGTTTTCGGACATCAGATGAGGTTTAACTTGGAGGATGGGTTTCCTCTTCTTACGACCAAAAAGCTACACTTGAAATCCATCATCTATGAACTGCTCTGGTTTCTGAAGGGAGATACGAATATACATTATCTCCAAGAACATGGTGTGCGCATCTGGAATGAATGGGCTGATGAAAATGGTGAATTGGGACCTGTTTATGGCCACCAATGGCGAGCTTGGCCCGATTATAATGGTAAGCCTATAGACCAGATAAAGCAAGTGGTAGATACCATCAAGGATCATCCCGACTCCCGTCGCATGATTGTAAGTGCTTGGAATGTAGCTGAGGTGAACAAGATGGCTCTGCCTCCCTGTCACACCATCTTCCAATTCTATGTGGCAGATGACAGACTGAGTCTGCAGCTTTATCAGCGCAGTGCTGACCTCTTTTTGGGTGTGCCTTTCAACATTGCCTCGTACGCATTGCTGCTTATGATGATGGCACAAGTGACAGGATTGAAAGCAGGTGACTTCGTTCATACTTTTGGAGATGCACACATCTATACCAATCATTTAGAACAAGTAAAGCTTCAACTTAGTCGTGAGCCTCGTTCCTTGCCAAAGATGACCATTAATCCTGATGTGAAGGATATCTTCGGCTTCCATTATGAAGACTTTGAATTGACTGATTATAACCCTTGGCCACACATTGCTGGTGTGGTAGCTGTATAACTATAGAAAGCCATGATCTCTATTATCGCTGCCATAGACCAGAACAACGCGCTGGGTTTCAAGAACCAGTTATTGTTTTACCTTCCTGCCGACTTGAAGCATTTCAAGATGCTGACCACTGGACATACCATCGTCATGGGAAGGAAAACTTTCGAGTCACTGCCAAAAGGAGCGCTACCTAATCGTCGGAATATAGTCATATCAACCCGAAAGGATTTAGCCTATCCAGGGGCAGAGGTGTTTCACTCCCTCAAAGAAGCCTTGGCTAACTGCAGCGAAGACGAACAGGTTTACATCATTGGAGGTGCCAGCGTTTATAGACAAGCGATGCCATTAGCTGACGAACTTTGCATGACACTGATCGAAGACAGTGCCCCAGAGGCAGATGCATTCTTCCCTTCTATTGATCCTGAGATATGGAAAGAAAAAAGCAGGGAGTTTCATCAAGCAGATGAGAAACATCCCTGCAACTTTGCTTTTGTAAACTACGAAAGGAGATGTAATCATTCAGAAGCCATATCTACTTCTGGTATAGTATCTACCGTATCATCTTCTTCATCGGAAGGATAGAGGTCGATAGGCATCTGACGCCTCATGGCTTCGTGAAATGAAATCAATGTTTCAGTACGCGCCAAGTTCAATGGCTGCAACTTATCGTGGATAATACTCAACAGATGATGGTTGTTGCGGGCATAAAGCTTGATAAACATATCGTACTTCCCCGTAGTAAAGTGGCATTCCACCACTTCTGGAATAGACTCCAATGCTTTTGTTACCTCTTCGAATGAAGAAGGATCTTTCAAATACAGACCAATGTATGCACAGGTTTCATACCCCACCTTCTCAGGATTAATCACATACTGTGAACCTTTCAAAACGCCAAGGGCGGTCAGTTTCTGAATACGCTGGTGGATTGCTGCTCCAGACACATTGCAAACTCTCGCTACTTCGAGGAATGGAATTCGAGCATTGTTTGCAATCATTTTCAAAATCTGCTCATCAAGAGCATCTAACTGATGGTGTCCCATAAATTTTAATTATATCAGAATTAGTTTAGTATATTTTCAACCTTTCATGTCAACAAAGTTAAGGATAATTTCTCATTAAACTAACAAACTGAAAGAAATAATTTCCAAAAGCATGATAAAGTGACCATAATATCGTATCTTTGAGAAATAAAACAATATAAAACGGGATGAAAAAGCTACTTCTTACTTTACTAGCTGTCGGGGTTAGCATTTCTATGGCTGCACAGAACTTCGATGACTATTTCGAGAACAAGACCTTGCGATTGGACTATATTTTCAATGGCAATGTACAAAATCAGATGATTAGTTTAGACGGGGTATCCTCTCTTCCTAGTTGGGCGGGAAGAAAAACCAGGTTAGCAGAATTGCCATTGGAAGGAAATGGGCAGATTATTGTCAGAGACAGTACCTCGCAACATATCATTTACAAGACTTCTTTCTCTACACTTTTCCAAGAATGGCTACAAACTGATGAAGCAAAGACTACTACCAAAGGGTTTGAGAACACATTCTTAGTACCTTTTCCAAAGAAAACAGTGGAAATAGAGGTGGTTCTCTTCGGATATAATCGGAAAGTGAATGCCACAATGAAGCACTTGGTCAATCCTACAGACATCCTTATTCAGCAAAAAGGAGTGAACCATGTGACACCTTATAAATATATATACCAAGGCGGAAGTCCTGAGAAGTGCATTGATGTAGCTATTCTTGCAGAAGGTTATACGGAGCAAGAAATGGACACATTCTACCAAGATGCTGAGATGGCTGTTGAAAGCATGTTCAATCATGAGCCTTTCAAGAGTATGCAAGAGCGTTTCAACTTTGTGGCAGTACATACACCTTCTTTAGACAGTGGGGTTAGCATCCCAAGACTTAACGACTGGAAAAGAACAGCCTTCCTCTCTCACTTCAGTACATTCTATTCCGACAGGTATCTTACCACTACCCGTATGAAATCCATTCATGATGCCTTAGCAGGTATTCCTTATGAGCATATTATCATTTTGGCAAATACAGAGGAATATGGTGGAGGAGGTATCTATAATTCATTAACACTGACAGCTGCCCACCATCCTGACTTCATGCCTGTGGTGGTTCATGAATTTGGGCATAGTTTCGGAGGCCTTGCCGATGAGTATTTCTACGACAACGATGTTATGACGGATACTTATCCTACCAATGTGGAACCTTGGGAACCCAATGTGACAACATTGGTTGACTTCGACAGCAAATGGAGAAGCTTACTGCCTGCAAAGACCCCAATCCCTACAGACCCAAATGACAATCGCGAAATTGGCGTGTATGAAGGTGGTGCCTACTCAAGCAAAGGAATTTACAGAGGAGCATTCAACTGTCGAATGCGCACTAATCATTATCCAACATTCTGCATGGTTTGCCAACAGGCCTTAAGAGATCTTATAGATTTCTATACTAAATAACAGAAGGCTGATAAAAGGACAAAAAGAAAGGGTCACTGATATTCAATGACCCTTTCTTTATATGATATCAACTATTTACTGCTTCCTAGCAGCTGAATAGTTAATCTTCAAAGCATAAGCCCTTCGAAGTGCTTCCTTGATATCTGTCACGATACCCATCTTCGTATCACGGTCCACTTTCAGAGAGACAGTCATCTGAGGCTGATCCTCCTCCTTCATACTGGCACGCTCACCGATGATGTAATCCTGAATTTCAGAAACCTCAGCAAAGCTGTCGTTGAGCTGAATACGAGACTCACTACCCAACTGCTTCTGGAACTCTGCTGTAGGAACGCCCACGTAGATGAAAGTCACAAGAGACTTCTTCTCGAGCTTTTCCAACTCAGTTCCCTGAGGAGCCTTGAACTGAACCTTCAATGTCACCTCACGCATGGTGGTTACCATCATGAAGAAGAACAACAGAGAGAAGATCAAGTCAGGCAGAGATGAGGTGTTCAACTTAGGCATTGAACGGCCACCGGTTTTATTAAATTTTCCCATACTTACTTATCTCCATACTTTTTAGGTTCAGCCTCTGAAATATTCTGAGGATAAATCTGACGGATAGACTCCTGCTGAACTTCATCACATTCAGCATAAGGCTTACCGAATTTTGAATTACCAAGTTCGTCACGGAGCTCATTATAAGCAGCTACGAGTTCATTCTGTACAAGGATGTATGCATTGTAAGAAGAACCACGGTCGCATCGCAGTGAGACCACGTGATTAGTTGTTACCATTGTAGGACCAAATAACGGAACCTCAACCTGAGTTTTCTCAGGCATCTTTGGGTCGTCAGTTGGATTGGCGATAAATTCCTTTGCTTTAGCACGTAACTGATCTACAGAGATATATTCACCACCACACATCAACTGGTCTTGGAAGTTGAGGAAGACGGTCAATACGTTACGCTCTTTCAACTTAATATCATCACTATTCTGGTTCTGCTCTGGAGGAGGAGGCAAACGACGTGCCAGACCCTGATCAGTATCCATAGAAGTAGTGATCAAGAAGAAAATCAGCAAAATGAAGGAAATATCCGCCGTTGAGCTTGAATTAAGCTCGGGAACTTCTCTTTTACCTTTTTTTGCCATAATAATTTCCTCTCAGTTTTTAGATGAACTTTTTACGAATTGCAAAGCCGAGCATCAGCACCAGCATCAATGCAATCATAAAGTAAATAGTATAAAGGAACATATCCGTTATCTTCAGCCAGAATGGAACGTTCTCTGTACCTTCATATCCAACCATGTTCAGAGGAGTACCGTTGCCGATAGCATAAGTTACACCCAACAGAACGATGAGAAGGATAATGCCAACCAATGACATCAATGCGCCCTTAGGATCGTGCTTCAACTCGCTGAAGAACTGATAAAGAGCTGTAATCACTGTAACCAAAATAGTTGCGGCAGCCAAGAAGTACATCCAGTAGAGAACAGCATTCGTCTGCTTTGGTTCCCACATAGATGTATCAGCTACCAAGCGCTCTGCCTCTGGGGTATCACCACCAAAGAAGAACAGGCAGAATACGCAAATAGACAGCAAGATAAGAGCTGCAAATACTGCGCCTGATACCTTTTGTATTCTAATTTTACCCATAACTTTTCCTTTCTTAAGATTTTATAATTAACAATCAAGAAATGTAAGAATGATTATTTCTTATATTTCAGGTTGTACTTTGTGATGAGGTCAAGCAGTGTAACTGAAGAATCCTCCATGTCACTGGTGATTGACTCAATCTTAGACAGGATGTAGTTATAGAATACCTGAAGAATCAATGCTACGATAATACCGAAGATAGTAGTGATCAATGCCACTTTCATACCACCAGCCACAACTGTAGGGCTGATATCACCAACCTGCTGGATCTTATCGAATGCCTGCACCATACCGATCACAGTTCCCAAGAATCCCAGAGAAGGAGACATGGCGATGAACAATGTAATCCAAGAGCAGCCTTTCTCAAGATAACCAGCCTGAACACCACCGTAAGAAACAACTGAACGCTCTACAGTGTCAAGACCCTGGTCGATTCTCATCAGACCCTGATAGTAGATAGAAGCAATAGGACCACGAGTGTTGCGTGCGATATCCTTAGCACCCTCAACATCACCTCTTTCCAAGCACTCTTCGATCTGACCAACGAACTTCTTAGTGTTGATTTCAGCAAGTCCCAGATAGATAATACGCTCGATGCAGAATGCAAGACCGATTACCAATGCGATAGCAACCAATGACATGAAGGAAGCAGAACCTTCGATGTACTTTGTCTTCAATGACTTGTGCAGGCTAGTGCCTTCAGCGTCCTGAGCCTGAGCCACTTGAGTTGAGCCGAAAGTCATGGCTCCAATTAAAGCAACAATTGCAAATAACTTTTTCATTGTGTGTTTAAATTTTAAGATTAAATAATTAGTAAATAAAAAATATTGTTTCTCATTAATTTTTATTCTTTCAACATTTACTCCTTGCGGAGAGAGGGGGATTCGAACCCCCGATACCCTTTTGGAGTATACACGCTTTCCAGGCGTGCCTCTTCAACCACTCGAGCATCTCTCCAAGAGGTACAGCATCTGAAATCGGGCGCAAATTACAAAAAAATTGCGAGCCTACCATACGTTTCAGCTACAAATATATTCTTTTTTTTTGGATTGATGAAGAATTATTTGCAGTTAATCTCGTTTCAATGGACAAAATTAATAAAAATTAATTTCTCTACCATATATTTGCTGGCAAATCGAACACCCGAAGTACATTTTCGGTAGTTTTCTTTGCCGCCTCTTCCAAAGTAAGACCATAGATCTCGGCAACCTTTTGTAAGGTATAGAAGACAAAGGCACTTTCATTGCGCTTTCCTCGCTTTGGAACAGGTGCCAGATAGGGAGCATCTGTTTCTACTACAATGCGATCCAACGGAATAGTCTTCAGTACCTCTGGAAGCGGAGATTTCTTAAAGGTGACAATACCATTGATACCCAATAAGAAGTGCGGAAATTCCAACATGCGTTCAGTTTCTCCTTCCCCTGCGGAAAAGCAGTGGAAAATACCTTTCAACTTCTGAATATCAAATTGTTGCAACACCTCATAGATAGAGTCGAAGGCATTACGACAATGGATCACGATGGGTAGTTCAAACTCCAAAGCCCATTCCACTTGTCTTTGAAATGTCATTTCCTGCTCTTTTTTATAGGTAGTATCCCAATAGAGATCGATGCCTATCTCTCCGATACCAATAAAGCGATGACTATGCTCCTCCAAAGCTTTACGGACAAAATTCAGCTCTTTTTCATAATGCTCATTCACTGATTCTGGATGAAATCCCACCAATGGGAAACAATAATCAGGATAGTCATCACACATATCCATCAATCGCTGATGGGTAGAGCTATCGATATCAGGCATGAAGATACAGGAAATTCCTGCTTCTTTGGCACGAGCAACCACCTCCTTTCGATCATCGTCAAACTCTTCAAGGAAAAGGTGCGAATGGGTGTCAATATAGGGAAACATTCAGACCTCCCTCGTTTTCAGTCCTTCCATGAGTTTTCGGAGGGCTTCCTTCTGTTCTTCTGAGACAGAAACCTCATTCAGCAAAGCAGAAGCCTTCGCCGAATAATCCTCTATAAGTTTCTGTGTGATACCTTTCACTCCTACTATATTATATAAGGTGGTTACAGCATTGATTTTTTCTTCAGCAGAAAAATCCTTCATTTCAATCCAGCGATTGAGTTCTTGGCGTTGTGATTCATTGGCCAGTTCTAAAGCCTTGATAAGCAGGAAAGTCTTTTTATTGCATAAGATATCTCCTCCGTTTTTCTTGCCGAACACCTTGGGGTCCCCATAGACATCCAGTAGGTCATCTTTCAATTGGAAAGCCAATCCCAGACAAATGCCAAAATCATAGAGCAAATCAGCGTCTTTCTCTGAAGCATCTGCAAGGATAGCCCCTATCTTAAGGCTGGCAGCAAGCAACACGGAAGTCTTCAGACGAATCATTTCCATGTATTCCGCTTCTGTAACATCAAGGCGACTCTCAAAGTCCATGTCGTACTGCTGACCTTCGCAAATCTCTATGGCAGTCTGATTGAAAAGGTTTATCACCTTATGAAGATGCTTTTCATCACATTGTTCTATCTGCTGATATGCCAAGACAGTCATGGCATCTCCCGAGAGGATGGCCGTATTGTCATTCCAACGCTTATGCACAGTAGGATGTCCTCTACGCACATCGGCCTTATCCATCAGATCGTCATGAAGCAAAGTAAAATTGTGATAAATCTCAATACCTAACGCCTGAGGTTTCACACGCTCCACATCGTCTTTAAACAGATTGTATGCCAAAAGCATCAAGACAGGGCGAAGGCGCTTTCCTCCCATGGAAAGCACATATTTCACAGGTTCATAAAGCGACTGAGGATCTCTGCTCAAGGCCAGGGCTTCAAGCCAGCCTTGGTAGATTTCTTGTAACTGAGCGGAAGTATATATCATAGGATTTTTGCTACTACGTGAAGAAAAATTATTTTCCTAACTAGAGAAATATTTTTTCCTAACTAGGAAAAAAAAGGCTGCCCGAAAGCAGCCTCTTCTTTAAACTTTCTGCATTGTATTACTGCAGACGGAAGGTAACAGGCAAAGTAAAGCGAGTACGCACTGCCTTACCACGCTGCTTACCTGGATTCCACTTTGGCATAGAGTTCACCACGCGGAGAGCCTCTTTGTCCAGATATGGATCCACACCACGGATAACCTCTGCGTTACTTACAGAACCGTCACGCTCAACAACGAAACGTACAGTTACACGTCCCTGAGTACCGTTCTCCTGTGCAATTGCAGGATACTTAATGTTCTTTGACAGCCACTGCATCAAAGCGGCATCACCGCCAGGGAATGTAGTAGGTTCCTCTACGATTTCGAAGATTTCCTGCTCATCAACAACGTCTTCTTCTTCCTCAGCTACAGCAACAGTTGGAGTATACTTGATTTCAACCTGCTCACCAGTTTCCTCAGAAGAGAGGATAGCTGACTGCTGAACGTCAGAATCATCATCCACAATGGTCAGAGTCTCTGCAATAGAAGGAGCCTCTGGTGGAGGTGGAGCTGCGACTTGTTCTGGTTGTTCCGTGATTGGAATCTCAATTTCTTCCTCAAATACAACTTCGGCAACTTGGCCTGAAGTATCGATCTTCCTGTCGCGCTGCGTCCATTCGAAGGCGGCGAAGATGATAGCCAGCACCATTACATAGCCGATCAGCAAACCTGTACTTTTCTTACCTTCCAGGTCGGCCTTGGGTGATTTTTTAACTTCCATAAAATATGTATTAAAAATTGGTGTGTACTACTTAAATTTTGTGCTATTCGCACTTTTCGCTACAAATATAAGGATATATTTTGAAAAACAATTATCTTTGGCATGAAAAAATTTATTAAAATATAAAATCACATGAAAAAGATTACAATAGCCATCGATGGATTCTCTTCTTGTGGCAAAAGTACTATGGCGAAGGACTTGGCACGAGAGATCGGTTACATCTATATCGACAGTGGTGCCATGTATCGCGCCGTTACCCTTTTTGCACTGCAAAACGATTGTTTTGATGGGGAACAACTGGATGTAGAAAAACTTCGTGAACTGATGCCAGAAATTCATATCAGTTTCAAACTGAATGCCCAAACTGGTCGTCCTGATACATTTATTAATAAGGTATATGTGGAGGATAAGATTCGCACGATGGAAGTGTCCTCTCGTGTCAGCATTGTGGCGGCCATCGACTTTGTGCGCACTGCGATGGTAGCACAGCAGCAAGCTATGGGACAAGAAAAAGGCATTGTGATGGATGGTCGTGACATCGGAACTACCGTATTTCCTGATGCAGAGATGAAGATATTCCTTATCGCTTCTCCAGAAATCCGTGCAGAGCGTCGTTTCAAAGAACTGAAGGAGAAAGGAGAGGAAGCCAGTTTTGAGGAAATCTTGGCGAATGTGAAAGAACGCGATTACATCGATTCCCATCGTGAAGTCAGTCCACTCCGTCAAGCAGAGGATGCCATTGTACTGGACAACAGTCATCTGACTATCCCTGAACAAAATGCATGGCTCTTAGAAAAGTTTCATCAGATAGTGGGAGAATGACCAGCGTTGAGATTGACAGCGGATCTGGGTTTTGTCATGGAGTGGTGACTGCGATCAACAAGGCAGAAGAGGAGTTGCAAAAAGGAGGTACACTTTATTGCCTTGGTGATATTGTGCATAACAACCGTGAAGTGGAGCGACTCAAGGAGATGGGACTCATTACCATCAATCATGAGCAATTCAATAATCTTCATGATGCCAAAGTATTGCTCCGAGCACATGGCGAGCCTCCAGAGACTTATGAAACAGCCCTTCGAAACAATATCCAGATTATTGATGCCACTTGTCCGGTGGTTTTGAGCATTCAGCGTCGCATTAAGAAAGAATACGACAAGGAAGATATGCATGACAAGCAAATTGTCATCTACGGTAAAAACGGCCACGCAGAAGTACTTGGATTAGTTGGTCAAACTCAAGGGGAAGCCATCGTGATAGAGCATTTAGAGGAAGCCAAACAACTGGATTTCAGCAAGAGCATTCGCCTGTATTCACAAACCACCAAGTCGCTCGACGAATTTCGTAAGATTGTGGAATACATCCAGGAGCATATCTCTCCAGATGCCACTTTTGAATACTATGATACCATCTGTCGCCAAGTGGCCAACCGAATCCCTAACATCCGTCGCTTTGCCGCTTCGCATGAACTGATATTCTTTGTTGGTGGCATGAAGAGCTCGAATGGAAAGATTCTTTTCCACGAATGCCAGCAGGTAAATCCCAATTCGCATTTCATCGACCAAGTCTCTGCCATCGATGATAAGTTGCTGAAAGGAGTTAGCAGCATAGGTATTTGTGGTGCTACTTCCACGCCTAAATGGCTGATGGAAGAAGTTTCGGCTGCCATCAAAAATAAAATTGGAGAAAAAGGCGCCTAAATTGTAGCAACTAATCGCCTTTTTTCTTATATTCGCAAAGTGATTTGCATAACTAAGGGCAAAATAAAAGTAAACTAATAACATAGTCATATGAGTGAGGTAAAATGCATCGGTATTCTGACTTCTGGAGGTGATGCTCCTGGCATGAATGCAGCTATCCGCGCCGTGACGCGTTCAGCTATCTATCACGGATTACAAGTAAAAGGCATCTACAGAGGCTATAAAGGTTTGGTCACTGGAGAGATTAAGGAGTTCAAAAGTCAGAATGTAAGTAACATCATTCAGCAAGGTGGTACCATTCTTAAAACGGCACGCTGTAAAGAGTTTCGCACTCCAGAAGGTCGGCAGTTGGCTTACGAGAACATGAAGAAGGAAGGAATAGATGCCTTGATTGTGATTGGTGGCGATGGTTCCTTGACAGGTGCTCTCCAATTTGCAAAGGAATTTGATGTTCCTTGCATCGGTTTACCTGGTACCATCGACAACGACCTCTATGGAACCGATTCTACCATTGGTTATGATACGGCTCTGAATACTATCCTAGATTGTGTGGACAAAATCCGTGATACTGCCACCAGCCATGAGCGTCTGTTCTTCGTAGAAGTTATGGGACGAGATGCTGGTTTCCTTGCACTCAACAGTGCCATTGCAGGTGGTTGTGAAGCTGCCATCATACCAGAATTTGCTACTGAGGTTGACCAGTTGGAAGAATTCATCAAGAATGGTTTCCGAAAATCTAAGAACAGTAGTATCGTCATCGTGGCAGAAAGTGAACTTACGGGTGGTGCCATGCACTATGCAGAACGTGTGAAGAATGAGTATCCACAGTATGACGTGCGTGTGACCATCTTAGGACACTTGCAGCGTGGTGGAAGTCCAACGGCACACGACCGTATCCTTGCCAGTCGTTTAGGTGCTGCGGCCATCGATGCCTTACTCGAAGGTCAACGTAATGTAATGGTAGGCATCAAGAACGACCAAGTGGTTTATGTACCATTCAGCCGTGCCATCAAATATGAAAAGAACATCGACCGTCAGTTAGTGGATGTATTGAGAAACCTCTCTATATGACAAACAGTCCCCTACTCCATTTGCAGGAGCAGCAGTTGCTGCTCCGCATGGAGTATGACTTTGAAAAAGCAGAATTCCAACGACAGACAGAAACCATGGGCATTGCCCGCAAGGTTAAACGAGGCTTATGTTGGTTTCCTGTCACAGTTGGAAGGAATTACTACAACTCCCTCAACCAATTGGTTGTAGAAATCACACGCACAGAAGATACCGACATCGAGCATAACTTTGAATTTGGCAAACCCGTCTGTTTCTTCCATCAAAGCGGTAATGGAGATATCAAATACCTCTCTTTTAATGCTGCTGTAAGCTATGCTGATGAAACACGCATGGTAGTGGCTATGCCTGGCATGGGAGCAGTAATGGATCTCCAGCAGCAAGAACGGTTAGGCGTTCAGCTTTTCTTCGATGAAACCAGCTATCGCACTATGTTTGAAGCATTAAGTGATGTGTTTCGTGCCAAAGACAATCGCCTTGCCGAACTTCGAGAGATTATATTGGGCTCTATAAAACCTAGTTTCAGAGAATTGTATCCCGTCCGCTTCCCTTGGCTTAATCCTACTCAAGAGACGGCTGTGAATAAAGTGCTCTGTGCTCGTGATGTAGCCATCGTACATGGTCCTCCAGGAACGGGGAAAACCACGACACTTGTTGAAGCCATCTATGAAACCTTACATCGAGAGCCGCAAGTGTTGGTATGTGCACAAAGTAACATGGCGGTGGATTGGATATCAGAAAAACTCGTTGATCGTGGGGTGAACGTGCTCCGTATCGGCAATCCTACCCGTGTGAACGATAAGATGCTCTCTTTTACGTACGAACGCCGCTTTGAAGCTCATCCCTCCTATCCTGAACTTTGGAGCATCCGCAAAGAACTACGCGCCCTATCTGGAAAGACAAGAAGAGGGAATTATGAGGAGCGTGAACGCATGCGCCATCACATAGGAAAGCTACGCGACCGTGCCACTGCACTGGAGGTACAGATTAATGCAGAGCTCTTTGATGCAGCACATGTCATTGCTTCCACTCTAGTCAGCAGTAATCATCGCCTATTGGACCATCGTCACTTCGGCACCCTCTTCATTGACGAGGCAGCACAAGCACTCGAAGCCGCCTGCTGGATAGCTATCCGCAAGGCCGACCGTGTGATATTGGCGGGTGACCACCAACAATTGCCCCCTACTATCAAATGTTACGAAGCAGCCAAGAAAGGGCTCGATCGCACCTTGATGGAACTCATTGTTGCCCATAAGCCTAATGCCGTTTCACTGCTAAAGATACAGTATCGCATGCATGAAGACATCATGCGCTTTTCTTCTGAGTGGTTTTATGACGGCGAACTACAGGCAGCACCCGAAGTTCGTCATCGAGGCATTTTGGATTGGGATATGCCCATCAGTTGGGTAGATACTTCAGAGATGGATTTCAAGGAAGAGTTTGTAGGAGAGACATTTGGACGCATCAATAAGGCTGAAGCCAACTTACTTCTCGAACATTTATTAGCATACATAGACCGCATTGGAAGTAAACGTATCATAGATGAACGCATCGATTTCGGTATTATTTCCCCCTATAAAGCCCAAGTACAATACTTACGCTCAAAGGTAAAGAGCACCACGGCCTTTCGTCCTTTCCGCAGTCACATTTCCATCAATACCGTAGATGGATTTCAAGGACAAGAACGTGATGTCATCCTCATCAGCCTGGTACGTGCCAATGAACAAGGGGAAATTGGTTTTCTACGCGACCTCCGTCGCATGAATGTTGCTATTACCAGAGCCCGCATGAAACTTATCATCTTTGGCGATGCGCAGACACTTGGTCATCATCCATTTTACAAGAAACTTCAAAACAGTCTGAAAGAACTATAAAAAAGTGGGATTACGTCCGATAATACGGCATGTAACCCCACCTATATGATACAATAAGACTAATTATGCCTCATTTTCAGGACGCAATTTGCGAACTACCTCAGCGGTACGCCACATCTCAGAATTGTGGAGTGCAGCCAATTCTTTTTCCAAACCTATACGGTAGTCAGGCTTAGAGTTAGCATCGATAGAAATCTGAGCTTCATGACCAGACTTCACGCTCTGATACAACTTCTCAACCACAGGCTTGATGGCATCGTGGAACGGACCCATCCAATCCAGCGCACCACGTTGAGCAGTAGTAGAACAGTTAGCATACATCCAGTCCATACCCTTCTGAGCGAACAACGGCATAAGTGACTGTGTAAGCTCCTCAACAGTCTCGTTGAAAGCTTCAGATGGAGAGTGACCATTCTCACGCAACACCTCATACTGAGCTAATAACAGACCCTGAATAGCACCCATCAGTGAGCCACGCTCGCCAGTCAAGTCAGAAGTAGCCTCACGCTGGAAGGTCGTCTCAAACAGATATCCAGAACCGATACCAATACCCAGTGCCAAAGTACGGTCAAGAGCCTTACCAGTAGCATCCTGATATACTGCATATGAAGAATTCAAGCCACGACCCTCGAGGAACATGGTACGAAGAGATGTACCAGAGCCCTTAGGAGCCACCATGATCACGTCGATATCCTTCTGAGGAACACAACCAGTGCGATCATTCCAAGTGATAGCGAAGCCATGAGAGAAATAAAGCGCATTACCTGGCTGCAAGCACTTCTTCAGTGTAGGCCATACAGACATCACTGCTGCATCAGAGAGCAGACACATCACGATGGTGCCTTTGGTAGCAGCCTCTTCGATAGAGAACAGAGTCTCACCTGGTACCCAACCGTCAGCAATAGCCTTTTCAAAAGTCTTACCTTGACGCTGACCAACGATTACATTGAAGCCATTGTCACGCAGGTTACAAGCCTGACCAGGACCCTGCACACCATAACCAATCACTGCGATTGTTTCATCTTTCAAAATCTCACGAGCTTTTTCCAATGGAAACTCTTCGCGGGTAACCACTTCCTCGATTACACCGCCAAAATTCATTTTTGCCATAAATACTTTTTTTATTGAGCATTGAACATGTTCAGATGCCCGTCGTTATTATTTTAAATTACAATTTTCCATTTAACAAAAGATCACTTTCGAGCGACAAACGGCTTCGCCGCTTTCCTTTCGCACCTCCACATCGTAATTGTCTGTCCCCTCTTCTTTATCCATGAAGAAGAATAGTTTCTCTCCAAAATAACTCTCAGCCATATAGGCTATCTCGAAACGGCGTACACGTTTCTCCTTAAACTTCTCCAAGGGGAAAAGATCCAATACATGCTCAATATAGCGCACACTGTTGAAATGCCCATTGATATCAATATCACTATATTTTGCCGTAATCGATGCCACAGGCTCCTGGTTCTTTACCTTGATGCGCGATGGTTTCTCTATTGGGCATGAACGTTCACAGATATAGTCTGTAATATTCCCATTATGCATCGCCATCAGGTCGGCTGGTTTACGGGTCACTGTACTTATCATTGCCCAAACAGAGCGAGCATAGCCCAATGTTTTGCCATTTTTATCAAGGACAGCAAAATTACGATCTGTAAACAGGCGATAGACATTCTCTACCCAAGTTTCCACACTAAAAGGCTCATATTGATAAGGCATCTCATCAAGTTCTATGGCCAAACGAGAAAGTACCCACGTATAATCCTCCTCATTAAGTTTGGCAATGCCAAAACCACGTTCCGTAGAGTGAAAGCCTGCAGCATTGAGTAGATGATTACCCAGTACACCCATCGTCAACCTCCCAGTAAAATCAACATGGAATGGTTCGGCCACAAAGTGATAGGTTCCTATTTTATTTGCTACGGTCATTGCTTGCTCTTCTCGTACTTTGCCTGACGTTTCTCTAGATATTCATCAACACGTTCAAATCTGCTCTTAGTGATGGCCACGCGACCAGAGCGAACAAATTGCAAGACACAACCTAGGGCTTTCAACTGCTCATTGAGTGTTGTAATCTCCGAACTCAATCCATCCTGAATGAGGATTGAATAAACTGAGTTCACTTCCACGATGCGAGCGCCACTGCGACGAATCACTTTCGATACTTCTCTATTACTTTCCAACACTTGCGTCTTCAGTTTGTAAAGTGCAATTTCATCTTGGAATATCTCGTCATCGGTGAAATACTGCGTCTGCACCACGTCGATCTTCTTGGATATCTGCTTTGCCACTTTCTCCATCGTATCTGGGTCGGTCCAAGCCGTGATGGTATATTTATGTACTCCAGGGATAGAAGACGCGGATACGTTCAGACTTTCTATATTAATCTGCCTTCGCGTAAATACTGCAGTTACCTGATTCAGCACACCAGCCACGTTCTCCGAGTGTACGATGATGGTATATAAATTCTTCTCCATAATTCTTACATTTTAATCCGTCTCCAGCATAATTTCACTGATGGCGCTACCAGGAGGAGTCATTGGTAACACGTTTTCTTCTTCTGCCACACAAGCCTCAAGGATGAATGGTCCATCAGTTGCCAACATACGTTCAACAGCAGGTTTCAATTCCTCACGTTCAACAATCCTCGTGGCAGGGATGCCATAAGCCTCAGCTATCTTCATATAATCCGGATTCATCATATGAGTAAAGGAATAACGCCTATTAAAGAACAATTCCTGCCATTGACGAACATTTCCAAGGAAATGGTTGTTCAGGATAATCACCTTTACAGGTACTTTATGCTCCATCACAACTCCCAGTTCCTGAATGGTCATCTGAGCTCCTCCATCACCCATGAACACACAAACGGTACGATCGGGTGCTCCAAAGCAAGCTCCTATGCCTGCAGGAAGGCCAAAACCCATGGTTCCAAGTCCACCAGAGGTAACCATACTACGCTGCTTAGCCAACTTGAAATAACGTGAGGCCGTCAACTGATTCTGACCAACATCTGTCACCAATATCGCCTCATGTTTCGTCGCCTCAGCCACTGTATTCACCACTTCTCCATAAGTCAGAGGGCCAGATTCTGGATATAGTTCATTATGAATGACCTTGTCATATTCCAACTTCTCATAAGTAGAGAAGCTATCTACCCACTTCGTATGTTTCGTAGGCTGAAGCAATTTTCCCACTTCTGTAAGAGTCTGCTTACAATCACCCAATACAGCCACATCGACCTTCACATTCTTATTGATCTCAGCAGGATCGATGTCGAAATGGATAATCTTCGCCTGTTTGGCATAGTTAGGAAGGAAACCTGTCACACGATCGCTGAATCGCATACCCACCGCAATCAGCACATCGCATTTGTTGGTATTCACATTCGGGCCAATATTGCCGTGCATACCCAACATACCCTTATTCAGTGGGTGGTTATAAGGAATAGCAGAGAGGCCCAACATCGTAGTGCCGCAAGGGATATCTGCCTTTTCTATAAAATCTCGCAGTTCTTGCTGTGCATTACCCAGTTCTACACCCTGCCCCACCAACATGAATGGACGCTTGGCGTTATTGATGAGTTCTGCCGCTTCTCTAATCGATACAGGATCCGTATCTGGCACTGGGTCATAACTGCGGATATAATCTATCTCTGCAGGTTCATACTCTATCATCTGCGTCTGTGCACTTTTTGGAAAGTCCAACACTACAGGTCCAGGTCTGCCACTCTTGGCGATATAGAAAGCACGTGCCACGGCTTTGGCTATATCATTAGCATCACGAATCATATAGCTCCACTTGGAGATAGGTTGTGTCAAACCTACCCAATCAACCTCCTGAAATGCATCCGTTCCCAAGGCACTTACACCCACCTGACCAGCAATCACTACTATTGGGGTACTGTCGATCATAGCATCAGCAATACCCGTTACGGTGTTAGTAGCACCAGGGCCACTAGTAACCAAGCAGACCCCAACCTCTCCAGAGACTCGAGCAAAGCCTTCAGCCGCATGGGCAGCCCCTTGTTCATGACGCACCAGAATGTGGTTTAGTTTGTCCATATGGTCATACAATGCATCATACACAGGCATGATACTACCGCCAGGATAGCCGAAGATGGTCTTCACTCCTTGATGTTCCAAAGAACGCATCAACGCTTCCGAACCTGAAATCTTTTCCTTTTCCATTTTATCTATATCAAGTATCCTATTGGATAATTCTCCATTATCAATCAATCTATTATTCTCACGCCACCCTTATCTGCCGAGCTCACGCTCTGAGCATAGGCACGCAATGCCTTGGACACCACACGCTGACGCTTCAATGGTTGTTGTGGACGGGCAGCCAACTCCTCATCGGAGAGGCGTACGTTGATGCTGCGATTAGGGATGTCTATTTCTATGATGTCCCCATCTTTCACTTTTCCGATATTTCCACCAGCAGCAGCTTCAGGAGAAATATGACCTATACTCAATCCTGAAGTACCTCCGCTGAAGCGACCATCAGTAATCAGAGCACACTCCTTACCTAAATGACGACTCTTGATGTAAGAAGTTGGATACAGCATCTCCTGCATGCCGGGGCCACCCTTCGGACCTTCGTGGGTGATAACCACCACGTCACCACTCACCACACTGCCATTGAGGATGCCCTCGCAAGCGTCTTCCTGAGAATCGAAAACCTTAGCAGGACCACTAAACTTCCAAATGCTCTCATCCACACCTGCCGTTTTCACCACACAGCCGTCTTGAGCAATGTTTCCAAACAGCACGGCCAAGCCACCATCCTTAGTGTAGGCATGCTCAATATCACGGATACAGCCATTAGCACGATCAGTGTCAAGGGTATCATAAACACATTCCTGACTACCCATCACATTGCTGAATTTATTGGCAGGAGCAGTACTATAGATGCGCTTTGCTTCAGCATCGATATTTTCGGAGAGGATATTATACTTCTTCAGATCTTCTGCCAACGTGGCACCATTGACGCGCTTCACCTGCGTATGCAACAAATCGCCTTTAGCCAGTTCGCCGAGGATGCCGAGAATACCTCCAGCACGTCCACACTCCTGTACGCTATACTTCTGCGTATTCGGAGCCAACTTACAGAGGCAAGGTACCTTGCGACTAAGTTGGTCGATATCTTTCATCTGGAAATCCACGCCACCCTCTTGTGCTACTGCCAACAGATGTAGAATCGTGTTCGTAGATCCACCCATTGCAATGTCCAAGGTCATGGCATTGAGGAAAGCCTCACGGGTGGCGATGCTACGTGGCAATACGCTCTCATCGCCTTCCTCATAATATTTATAGGCATTCTTAACTATCTGACGGGCAGCATCCTTGAAGAGCTGGATACGGTTCTTATGAGTGGCCAAGATGGTGCCGTTTCCTGGTAAAGAAAGACCGATGGCTTCTGTCAGGGAGTTCATTGAGTTGGCCGTGAACATACCAGAGCAGCAACCACACCCAGGGCAAGCTCTGTTCTCAATCTCAGCCAATTCCTCATCACTCACACTGGTATCTGCACCTTTCACCATCGCGGCGATCAGGTCCACATTCTCCCCTTTATACTTACCAGCCTCCATCGGACCGCCACTGCAGAATACCGCAGGGATATTCAGTCGCATGGCAGCCATAAGCATACCTGGGGTCACTTTATCACAGTTGGAAATGCAGATCATCGCATCCGCCTTATGGGCATTGACCATGTATTCCACAGAATCGGCAATGATATCACGTGAAGGCAATGAATAGAGCATACCATCATGTCCCATAGCGATACCGTCATCGATGGCAATCGTATTGAACTCTGCGGCATAGCATCCCATGCTTTCTATCTCCTTCTTCACAATCTGTCCTATTTCATGCAGATGTGTGTGCCCAGGCACAAACTGCGTAAAAGAATTGACAATAGCAATGACAGGCTTGCCAAACATCTCACGCTTCATACCATTGGCCACCCACAAAGCACGGGCACCTGCCATTCTGCGACCTTCCGTACATACGGCACTTCTCAAAGGATGTTTCATTTTCTTTTTCTTTAAATAAATCAAAAAGCCTTCCCCAATATGTGAGAAAGGCTTTTCCTATTTTTTATTAATCTGAATACATACACCAACAACCTTTCTCACGCTTATAGCTCGACGACCACAAGACGGACAATAATCAAATCTACTAGGTTGAGTGATGTAAGCTTATTCATAATCTCCTTTTTTAAATTTCGGTTGCAAAGTTAAATAGATTTTTCTCATACACCAAACAATTGTAAGAGAAAGTTGCATCTTTTATTTAAAATTGTAAGGATTCGCATTCTTTGAACGCAAAATGATGGTTATTTGGAAACTTATCACTACCTTTGTGCTCTAATAATAGTAAATGATATGGAGAATAAGTACTACAAAGTAGCCTACAAGCTATATACCATCGAGGATGGAGAGCGCGATTTTGCTGAAGAAGCCCCTGCAGATGAGCCATTCGAGTTTATCACAGGTCTGGGCCTGGCCATTGAGGCTTTTGAAAAAAAGATGGAAGCATTGGTCACTGGTGACAAGTTCGACTTTGTCATTCCTCAAAATGAGGCCTATGGTGAATATGATGAAACCCATGTAGTGGAGTTGCCAAAGAGCACCTTCTTCATCGATGGCAAATTTGATGATGAGCATGTGCAGGAAGGAGCCATCATTCCACTGATTTCAGCAGATGGAGATCGTTTCAGTGCTGTAGTCAATGAAATCAAAGAGAATGTGGTAGAGGTTGACCTCAATCACCCTTTGGCTGGTTGCGACCTTAATTTCATTGGTGAAGTCATCGAAGCTCGTCCTGCCACTGCTGAAGAAATTGCTGCTGTGACAGCACCTGCAGGATGCAGCGGTTGTGAAAAAGGGAAGAAAGGCTGCAACTGCGAAGGCGGCTGCGAAGGTTGCTGTTAAGATAAATAACATCGTTTTATTGGTTTCAGAGCGCATCAGTCTTTCAATGAGGATGCGCTCTGTTTTTTTTATCTAGTGATGCACAGTGCTCCTACAGCAACTGAAAACTGAGATTTTGAGATGCATAAATATACATTCTCCACAAGAAACCACAGATGCAGTAACGAAAAATGCCTCACTCTGGATTTTTTCTTCCCTCACGAGGGCGTAAAATTTTCCTCACTAGAAACCCGGAATTTGCGCTAAAGAAAACGATTAATAAAGTTGAGCGAATATGCATATATATACGCTTCCTTTTATTTTAGAACGCATAAATATGCATCTCAAAATCTCAGTTTTCAGTTGTTTTAAGAATATAGCCGTGCACAACATTTGTTGGTACACAGTTTAATGTTTCTTTCGAAACACTGAAATGCTGGATTTTTTATTTTGAATCATTTCGTTTTTCTACAAAGTTTACATTATCTTTGCAGATAGTAAACTCATAGTACCCACCTACATCATGCTGATAGGCGATGGCGATCTGTGAGACATGGAATTTTGTCAGCATATTCTCTTGGCTTTATATTTACGTTTATATTTCATAATTTATCAGATGGGCTTTTGGAAATCACTCTTTACTGGCAAGGATGAAACGCCAGAAGAAAGCATACAAAAAGAAGAGGCAAAGAACTTCGATATCTTCAAGTTCGATGGTGTAAGAGCACAACGAATGGGACGCTTGGATTACGCCTTACGTTGTTATGACGAAGCACTGAACCTGAAGGAGGATTTTGAGACATTGAGCTATAAGTCCACTACCCTTATTGCCATGAATCGTCTGGAAGAGGCGCGTGATGTGTTGAAGCGTATGTCAGAATTGCAACCTCAGAGAACAGAGACACACATCACCCTTGCCAACATTCTGTTTATGACAGACGAGTACGAGGCCATGAAAGCCAGTGCAGCGAAGGCGGTGGAGTGCAACGAGGAGAATCCTATGGCATATTATCTTCTTGGAAAGGCAGAGGAAGCATTGCAGCATCCAGAGGCTGCCATCGAAGCACTGACAAAAGCCATTGAAAAGCAACCCGATTTTATTGAGGCACTGAATTCGCGTGCTGGTCTCTTGGAAGAGTCTGGCAACAGCGAGAAAGCCATGGCTGATATAAAGGAAGTGTTGAAACTGAATGAAGAAGATGAAACAGCCTTAGCACTTCGAGCATACATATACTATAAGGTAGAAAACAACACGGAAAAGGCTAAAGCAGACTATCGGCATATCATAGATCTGAATCCATTCAACAAGCAAGCCTACATTGCCCTGATAGCTTTACTTCAATCTGAAGGCAACACTGAAGAGGCCCAAAAACTGGAGGAAGAAGCCAGTGCCCTGAACCTGAATAATGAGGATATGCCTAACTATTCCATTGGAGGTATGGAGAAGCGGGATGTGTTGGGGCTGTAAGACATTGAGCATTGAACATTAAAAAAATAAAATTTTGTGACAATTTGTTTGGAAATAAGAAATTTTCATTACATTTGCACCCGATAAGCATATAATTTGTAAAAATGAAGCAGTTTACTTACGCATATTACTCCTTTTATTACTTTTACTTTGGCCAAGAAGTAGAGCGGGAGTTTGTATGTGCCGAGTGACAGCGACGCTTAAGAACTAAAAAAGAACAGAAAGTTAAACATAGAAATCCCGCTCAATGATTGAGTGGGATTTTTTATTAATCATTTTATGAAAAAGATAGCAATACAAGGAGGTATCGGATCGTTCCACGATGTAGCTGCGCATCAGTTCTTTTCAGATGAGGAAATAGAACTATTATGTTGCTCTACCTTTGAGCAGGTATTCGATGCCATCAAGGACGACAGCCACGTGATAGGTCTCTGTGCCATAGAGAACACCATCGCAGGCAGTCTGTTGCACAATTACGAACTGCTGAAACAAAGTGGCGTACAGATAGTGGGAGAGCATAAGCTGCGCATCTCCCATAGCTTCGGCTGTCTGCCTGACGATGATTGGGACGATATCACTGAAGTGAACTCCCACCCTATTGCCTTAATGCAATGTCGTGATTTTCTGAACAAACATCCTCACATGAAATTAGTGGAAACGGAAGACACGGCGCTGAGTGCCATGATTATCAAACGGGATAATCTACATGGACATGCCGCCATCTGCTCAAAGGCTGCTGCAGAATACTACGGCATGAAGGTACTGCAAGAAGGCATAGAGACCAACAAGCACAACTTTACGCGCTTCTTGGTGGTAGCAGACCCTTGGCAAGCTGACGAACTGAAGCAAAAGGGTACATACAACAAAGCCAGTCTGGTCTTCACCCTTCCCCACCATGAGGGCAGCTTGTCGCAAGTACTGAGCATTCTGTCGTTCTATCAGATCAACCTCACGAAAATACAGTCGCTCCCCATCATCGGAAGAGAATGGGAATACCAGTTCTACGTGGATGTGGAGTTTACCAATATATTAAGGTATAAACAAAGCATCAGTGCCATCAGTCCACTGACGAAAGAACTTAAAATACTCGGAGAATATGAAGCAGGAAAATCAACCATCTAAGATACAGCCAGCAGATAGGCTGAATAGTGTGAGCGAGTATTATTTCTCTCGCAAACTGAAAGAAGTGGCACAGATGAATGCCGCAGGTATGGACGTGATAAGTCTAGGTATAGGAAGTCCTGACATGCCACCTTCGGAAAAGGCTATCAATCGCCTTTGTGAAGAAGCGAAGAATCCCAATGGGCATGGGTATATGCCCTATGTAGGCATTCCTGAACTTCGAAAGGGATTTGCAGACTGGTACAAGAAATGGTACAACGTGGAGTTGGATCCTCAAACTGAAATACAGCCCTTGATAGGTTCCAAGGAAGGTATCCTACACGTTACTTTGGCTTTCGTAAACCCTGGGGAACAGGTGCTGGTGCCTAATCCTGGTTATCCTACTTACACTTCACTAAGTAAAATCCTCGGAGCAGAGGTTATCTACTATGATTTAAAGGAGGAAAACGGATGGATGCCCGACTTTGCACAATTGGAGCAAATGGATATGAGCCGCGTGAAACTGATGTGGACCAATTATCCACACATGCCGACAGGCACGAATGCCACGCCTGAGCTTTATGAAAAATTGGTAAAACTGGCCAAAGAGAAAGACATCGTGATAGTAAACGACAATCCTTACAGTTTCATCTTGAACGACCATCCTCTGAGTATTCTCAGTGTTCTAGGAGCCAAGGACTGCTGCATAGAGTTCAACAGTATGAGCAAGGCACACAACATGCCTGGATGGCGTATCGGCATGCTGGCATCGAACAAAGATTTCATCAGTTGGGTGCTAAAGGTGAAGAGCAACATCGACAGTGGCATGTTCCGCGCCATACAGTTGGCTGCTGCCACCGCTTTGGAAGCTGAAGCCGACTGGTATGATGGCAATAATGCCAACTATCGTCGCCGTCGTGCATTAGCTGGAGAAATCATGAAGGCACTAGGTTGCACTTACGATGAGAAACAAGTAGGTATGTTCCTCTGGGGACGCATTCCTGACCATTATTCCGATGTGGAAGAGTTGACGGAGCGCGTGCTGCACGAGGCTAGAGTTTTTATCACGCCAGGCTTCATCTTTGGTAGCAATGGCAAGCGTTTCATACGCATCTCGCTTTGCTGCAAGGACGAGAGGCTTAATGAAGCACTTCAACGAATTAAAGAATTGAAACATTAAAACTTAATAATATGGAACTGGATTTACAACCCATCAAGCTGCAAGGCGTAAGTGAAGAGCGCCCACTGGTAATAGCTGGTCCATGCAGCGCAGAGACTGAAGAACAAGTGATGACCACTGCCAAAGCTTTGGCTAAGAATGGCATTAAGATATTTCGTGCTGGCATCTGGAAACCTCGTACCAAACCAGGTGGTTTCGAGGGTGTAGGTGAACCTGGACTGGCCTGGATGAAACGGGTTAAGGAAGAAACGGGTATGTATGTTACGACGGAAGTGGCTAACACCAAGCATGTGGAAGCTGCCCTAAAGGCTGGTATCGACATCCTGTGGATAGGAGCACGTACGTCTGCCAATCCTTTTGCCATGCAGGAAATTGCAGATTCCCTGAAAGGAGTGGATATTCCTGTGTTGGTAAAGAATCCTGTGAATCCTGATTTGGAGCTTTGGATTGGTGCTATGGAGCGACTGAATAATGCAGGCATACGTCGTCTGGCTGCCATTCATCGTGGTTTCACGACCAATGATAAGAAGATTTATCGCAATATGCCGTTGTGGCATATTCCTATTGAGATGCGTCGTCGCATTCCAGACCTCCCCATCATTTGTGACCCTAGTCACATGGGAGGCAAGCGTGAGCTGATAGCTCCTCTTTGCCAGCAAGCCATGGATCTAGGCTTCGATGGTCTCATAGTGGAGAGTCACTGCAATCCAGACAAGGCTTGGAGCGATGCAGCACAGCAAGTGACTCCAGACATACTCGATTACATCTTGAACCTTTTGGTTATACGTGATGTGAAATATACTACCGAGAGTCTGGCAGAATTGCGCAAGCAGATTGATGAATGTGACGAAAGCCTTATCCAAGAATTGGCAAAACGCATGAGGGTGGCCCGTGAGATAGGAACTTACAAGAAGGAACACAATATGGCCATCGTACAGACAGGTCGCTACAATGAAATCTTGGAGAAACGTGGCTCTCAGGGAGCCCTCTGTGGATTAGGAAGCGACTTCGTGAAGGTTGTTTTCGAAGCCATACATAGCGAGAGCGTACGACAACAGTTAGAGATACTTAATAAATAAAATACCTATCATATGAGAATACTTATTTTAGGAGCTGGTAAGATGGGAACTTTTCTGGCTGATGTGCTGAGCTTTCAGCATGAAGTAGCCGTGTTCGATACCAATGTTCAAGCCCTGCGCTTCATCTATCATACTTACCGCTATACTACGTTAGATGAAATTAAGGAGTTCGCTCCAGAGCTGGTGATCAATGCTGTCACGTTGAACCATACGCTGGATGCTTTCAGTACAGTAATTCCGGCTTTGCCAAAGGACTGTATCCTGAGTGACATTACCAGTGTGAAGACTGGTATGAAGGAATTCTATGAGCAAAGTGGTTTTCGTTTTGTAAGTAGTCACCCTATGTTCGGTCCCACATTTGCCAACCTGAGTAACCTCAGTAACGAAAGTGCTATCATTATTAAAGAGGGCGACCATCTAGGGCGCATCTTCTTCAAGGACCTGTACCAGCAACTCAACCTCCGAATTTTTGAATATACCTTCGAAGAGCACGACGAAACGGTGGCTTACTCGCTTTCTATCCCATTTGTCTCTACCTTCGTGTTCTCTGCTGTAATGAAGCATCAGGATGCTCCTGGTACTACGTTCAAGAAACACTTGGCCATTGCTCATGGCGTATTAAATGAGGACGATTATCTATTGCAGGAAATACTTTTCAATCCCCGCACGCAGCATCAAGTGGAAAATATCCGTAAGGAATTGAAGGAGTTACTCGGAATCATAGAGCAGAAAGATGAGGAAGGCATGAAACGATACCTAGAGAAAATCAGAAAGAACGTGCTCTGATAAGAAAGAAATCACTATCTTTGCTCACATGATTGACCAACCCACTGTAGAACGGATTCTGGACACAGCACAGATAGTAGATGTAGTGTCCGACTTTGTCACACTGAAGAAACGCGGTGTGAACTATGTGGGTTTGTGTCCTTTTCACGATGACAAGTCGCCCTCTATGTACGTGTCACCAGCGAAAGGGATTTTCAAGTGTTTCGCTTGCGGAAAAGCAGGCAACGCTGCCGGCTTCGTGATGGAGCATGAACAGATGTCGTGGCCCGATGCCTTGCGCTATTTGGCTAAAAAATACAACATCGAGATCAAGGAAAAGGAACTGACTGATGAAGAGCGCCAAACACAGACGGAACGCGAAAGTCTGTTTGTAGTCAATCAGTTTGCCCGCGACTTTTTCCAGCAACATCTTCAACAGAGTGAAGAAGGGCGTAGTATTGGACTAGCTTACTTTCGCGATCGTGGATTCCGAGATGACATCATCGAGAAGTTCCAATTAGGTTACTCTCCTGAAAAGCGCGATGCCTTAGCAAATGAAGCCCTAAAGAAAAGTTATAAGAAAGACTATCTGATAAGGACTGGTCTCTGTTTCGAAACAGAAGACCATCGACTGCGTGACCGTTTCTGGGGACGCGTCATATTCCCCTTCCATACCCTGAGCGGTAAGGTAGTGGCCTTTGGTGGTCGTGTACTTTCTCGTGAAACCAAGGGAGTGGCGCAGAAATACGTCAATTCTCCAGAAAGTGAGATCTTCACTAAAGGCAATAATCTCTATGGACTCTACTTTGCCAAACAAGCCATCATGAAAAAAGATCGTTGCTTCTTGGTTGAAGGTTATACCGATGTTATCTCCATGCACCAGAGTGGCATTGAGAATGTAGTGGCATCCAGTGGAACGGCACTAACAGAGGCTCAAATCAGATTGATACATCGCTTTACCAGCAACATTACAGTATTGTACGATGGTGACGAGGCAGGAATCCATGCGGCACTCCGTGGAACCGACTTGCTTTTAGCAGAGGGTATGAACGTGAAAGTATGCCTTTTGCCCGATGGAGAAGACCCTGATTCTTTCGCCCGCAAACATAATGCATCGGAATACCAAGCTTTCATTGAGGAGCATGAGACCGATTTCATTCGCTTCAAGACCAATCTGCTGATGAAAGATGCCCAACGCGACCCTATTAAACGGGCAGAGCTTATTGGTAGTCTGATGGAGAGTATTGCAGTAATTCCTGAAGCCATTGTGCGTGATATCTATATTAAGGAATGTGCGCAAATGCTGCAAATGGACGATAAGATTCTGGTTAGTGAAGTCGCCAAAAGAAGGGAAAAACATGCTGATGAAGAAGCCAAACGTAAGGAAAGAGAGAAGAATAGGCAACAAGATGCGCCTTCTTCTTCTGAATCTGCACCCGATGATAACTTCCCACCTCCAGTACCCGAGGAATGGAATATTGTAGAGCCCAAGCCGGCAGAACAACAAACAACAGGTAAAGATAATCGCGTCTTTGAAGCATACGAACGTATGCTGACACAGATGATTGTCCGCTATGGTGAGCTCATCATGTGTGAAGAGGATACGGAAGATGGGAAAAAACCTGTCAATGTGATAAGTTACATCGCGCATGAAATGGCCATTGACAGTTTACAATTCCATCACCCTATTTATCAGCAGATATTAGAAGAAGCCATATGTCATCAATCGGAAGATGGATTCAAGGCCGAACACTTCTTCACGCATCACAACAATCCTGAGATCAACCAAATCAGTGTAAACTTGATTAGTGACAGATACCAACTAAGCAAGTATCATTTTAAGAATCAGACGGTAGTAAATGATGAGGACAGGTTGGCAGAATTGGTCCCCATTCTGATGACCAATTTCAAATATGTCGTTGTCAGCAACAAGCTAAAGACGCTAATGCATGAACTGCAAGAAGCATCCAAGACAAGAGATGAACAACAATGTAATACTATTATTAAAGAATATTCTGAACTCCTCGAAGTTCAGAAAATAATGGCCAAAACCTTAGGAGACCGTGTTGTATTAAACTTATGACTTATTCCTAATTAAGTCCATAAACTCGGCACGGGTCTTAGCTTGATTGAAAGCTCCCGTAAAATCAGAAGTGGTGGTTATCGCATTCTTTTTTTCTACGCCACGCATCTGCATACACATGTGCTTCGCTTCCAACACCACCATCACACCCATGGGATTAAGTGTTTCCTGAATGCACTCCTTAATCTGTGTAGTCAAACGTTCCTGTACTTGTAGTCTATGAGAAAAGATATCTACCACACGAGCTATCTTACTGAGCCCGGTGATATATTCATTAGGGATATAAGCCACATGAGCTTTACCATAGAAAGGAAGCATGTGATGCTCGCAGAGAGAGAAGAAATCAATATCCTTCACTATGACCATCTGCTTATAATCTTCCCTGAAACGGGCAGAAAGCAGAACTTCGTGAGGATCTATCTCATACCCTTTGGTCAGCGTAATCATGGCTTTTGCCACACGCTCTGGTGTTTTAAGCAATCCTTCACGATGCACATCTTCTCCTAAAAGAGTAATAATGTGCTTATAATGATCTTTCAATTCCTCCAATACTGGAGATTCCACAACTTCGTTTTCTAACATCTTATTCAGCAGGTATAACTATTTGATCTTTAACAACGGAAACTTCCCTGAATTTTCCTTCTTTCCTTAATTCTCTCATGGCTGCATGGGCCTCTTCGATAGTTCTGAAATCTCCCACACGACAAAGCCAACGCGGAGGATTGAACATGGCATAAACAGTCAGATCTGGAAACTTACTCCTGACTTCTGAAGCCACACGACTAGCCTCATTCTTAGAAGCTCTGGTATTACTGCCTACATACACTTGCACCCTATATCCTTGCTTCTTCAGAGTACCCTTGTTTGAAGCAGACTTGCCTTGAGAACCCATAGAGGCAGCCAAGTCGGAATTCAACAAAGCAGCAATATCATTGTCCTGATGGATGGTTATAGTTCCAAGACCTGCTCCATCCTTCTGCAAATGTTCAATAATGCTCTGTGCTGAGACTCCCATCCCAAACTGAGCAAACAGGAAAAAACAGATTCCTAAAAACTTCTTCATTTTCTTGAATGCTTTTTACAGTGAAAAAACAAAAGGCCATGCCAGTAAGCACTGGCACAGCCAATATAAGAACAACTTATTTCTTCCAAGCATCAATGATGCCATTGAAATCAGCGCACTTCAAAGAGGCACCACCAATCAAGCCACCATCAATATCAGGTTTTGCAAACAATTCAGGTGCATTGCTAGCCTTGCAGCTACCGCCATAAAGAATAGAAGTATTCTCTGCTACCTCAGCGCCATACTTCTCAGCCACACAACCACGGATGTAAGCATGAATCTCTTCAGCCTGCTCTGCAGTAGCAGTCTTACCTGTACCAATGGCCCAAATAGGCTCGTAAGCGATGACAATCTTTGCAAAGTCCTCAGCATTCAGATTGAATACGCTACCTTCCAACTCTGCCTTTACAACCTCATTCTGCTTATTAGCTTCACGTTCTTCAAGGCTCTCACCGATGCAGAAGATAACCTTCAAGCCATTAGCCAAAGCCAACAGAACCTTTTCCTTTAAGATCTCAGGAGTTTCTTTATAGTACTCACGACGCTCAGAATGGCCAAGAATCACATACTGTGCACCTGTGCTCTTTACCATCTTTGCAGAAACCTCACCAGTATAAGCGCCCTTCTCCTTGTCAGCGCAGTTCTCTGCACCAAGGCCTATCAGGTTGCTATCCAAAACAGAAGCTACTGAAGCCAAGTGAATGAAAGGAGTGCAAATTACCACATCGCAATTTGGTTTGTCTGCTGCCAAAGCTTCGTTCAATTCCTTTGCCAAAGCAACACCTTCCTGCAGGTCCAGATTCATCTTCCAGTTTCCTGCGACAATTTTCTTTCTCATTTGTTTCTATTATAAAGTTAATAATCAGTTTTACTCTTTCTCTTTCTTAAATAGGACAAGAACTGATCATGTCCCAAAAGCAGGGATAAAGGTATGAAGAATACCAAGAAGGTCATCAATAACCTCAAAGGCGCATTTACGACCTTTTGTTTCCCTATTTCTATTTCTTCTAACGGACCAGTCATCACAAACTCGTCCGGCAAATCCCTATTAGACCATTTATTAAGTATCGTTCCGTCTTTCAACAACAGCAATCCTGGATTAGAACGGATTATTGTTTTAAGAGTGATATCATCTGCCAGGAAAAAATCATACTCGGCGCCTGTTTGCTCACGCCATAGCATGATCTCCTCTTCAGGAGAAGAAGTCAGTGCATAGAAACGATACCCATACTCCACACTGAAATCATAGACCTCATTGACTAAATCAATGTCACTTTCATCTGCTTCTTCCACTCTATGAACCACCAAAAGGAAGGTGTAACCCTCATGCTCCAACACCTCAGTCGTCATATCATCTCCTGTTTCAAGGTCCATCAAGGAGAAATCATGTATTGGAGGCTCGAAACCTTGCTTGACCAACACTGTTTTTGATTCAATGAAAGTCCAAGTACTATCAGGATAATCTTCCAAACCAAACTCTTTTTTTTCCCCTCCTTTTTCCAACACAAATCGTGTGTCATACTTACTCAACTCTGCTCCTTCGGGAATCTCCATTGCTTGAGGTATATTCACCCCTATTTTATAAGGACGGAAGTCAAACAACGGAATATAATATAACCCATAAAAAGCGATGCCAAGGATAAACACCAGACTCCAAGAAGTAACCATCCATTCTTTCTTAGATGACAAGATAGGTGTCAACTGGTTATATCCTATAAAAACAACGATAGCCCCAATAAGCAACACTACATTCTTATAGAAAGTCTGCCAATTAGATAATACCAGAGCATCTCCAAAGCAGCCACAATCTGAGATTGGATTCGTCAGCGCCAGATAGAAAGTCAACGGTGTCATCACTGCCATCATCAGCAGTACTAAGATAGTTGCCATACGTCTTCTGACTCTCAATAGGAGCATGATACCAATCAAAAACTCCAAGCAACACAATGCTATTGAAAGCATCAAGGGCAGGAAATCAGGCACCAGATTAACTAAACCAAATACCTCTATATAATCCTGTATCTTATAACAGGTACCCAGGGGATCTACCGCCTTTACAAAACCAGAAAAGACAAAGACCAACCCAAGGAACAAAGCACAAAGGTTAAGCAGAATCTTCCAAACGAGACTTTCCTTATAGTTAATCTTCTCCAAACTCCAACTTTATTAAGCCAAAGACCGCGTAATTGATCATATCCATAAAATTGGCATCAATACCTTCCGATACCAATGTCTTACCAGCCAAGTCCTCTATCTGTTTTGTACGATAGAGTTTCATTAAAATTACATCTGTATATGAACTAATGCGCATGCCTCTCCATGCCTCATCATAATCATGATTCTTTGCCAACATGAGATTCATGGCAGTGTTTACATATTTATCATATAGTTCCAACGCTTTTTCATTGGAGATATCAGCAGTCTCAGCATAGCCAAGTTCCAATTGAATCAATCCGATTACTCCATAATTGACAATCGCCATAAATTCGGGTTGGATGCCTTCATTCACCATCGCCACTCCCTTGATTTCAATACTGCGAATTCTATTGGCTTTGATGAAGAGCTGATCTGTCACAGAAGAGGGACGCATGATACGCCAAGCAGGTCCATAGTCATGCAACTTTTTGGCAAATAGTTCTCTGCAATTGGCAACTACTTTTTCATATTGTTTCCTTGTATCTCTCATAATCATTACTATATGATGTGCAAAGTTACGAATAATCGAATGCAGTACAAAAAGAATTTATTCTTTTTTATAACTACACAAAAAGAAATAGGGCACTTTATGAAGTGCCCTATCTTATCTTTAAAGATTTATCTTCTCAAGAACAACGAATCATCTGGCCAGGACGCAACACGGACTTACGTGTTAAATTGTTTAGCTTACAAAGTTGATCAATTGTGATACCTTGCTTAGCAGCAATCTTGGAAAGACTGTCACCACTCTTCACCTTGTAATAAACAGCACCCTCACCAGTAGGAGCTACAGCAGTAGATTTGCTACCACTCGTTTGCTGCTTAGCCGCTCTTTCCACGGTTTTATTCTTATAGAAGGTATAAGTATCGGCCACAATATCCTGCTTCTCAAAATCGAACATCAAGGCTGGATTAATGGCAATACCTAAAAATCTTGTCTCAAAATGAAGATGAGAACCTGTAGAACGGCCAGTACTACCACCAAGACCGATAACATCGCCTGCTCTCACTAATTGATCAGCTTTTACTAAATGCTTAGATAAATGGCCATACACTGTTTCCAATCCATTATCATGACGAATAACAATGTATTTTCCATAACCACTGCGGCCCTGATCTTGAACCACACGTACCTTACCGTCGAAAGCAGCACGAATAGT
Organism: Bacteroidaceae bacterium; assembly: GCA_017427065.1. Taxonomy (GTDB): domain Bacteria; phylum Bacteroidota; class Bacteroidia; order Bacteroidales; family Bacteroidaceae; genus Bacteroides. The sequence goes on from JAFRTL010000007.1 coordinate 182,111, forward strand.
ATCACCGGTCTGAACCTTTATGTCCAAGCCAGCATGACTGCGACGACGACGAGGGCGATAACCGAAGATATCAGTAATCTTGGTGCTAGGAGTAGGCATGAAGAAACCTGTAAGATCTATTACATAGCTATCAGGAATCTTTGCATCTGAGTAGTTGACATAGTTATTCGTCCATTCAGGATAGAGGTCAAGTCCAGGGAACTCATTCTGCTCTGCCTTGATCTGCTTCTGCATGGCCAAAGAGTCTATGCTTCTTATTTTTTTGTCTATCGGTGCCTGACTAGCTATCAGGTCTTGTGAGAAAGCATTCGCACTAACGACCATAGCAATGGCACCTGAAAAAAGTATCTTTAGTAAATGTTTCATGCGTATTAATTTAGCTTCCTAAAAACGGAATTTGGACAAAGATAGTGTTTTTCTTCCTAAGAATTAGACTTTTGCACCATTTTTTTTGCCAAACTATGGTATTTTAACATTCTTTCAGCTAATAGCCGACCAATTCACATTGCTTTTTCTCAAAGTCTTTAACTGTTTCCACAATACAATATTTTCAGGTAATTCACCCTGGGGATCCTTTTTTATAACCTCTTGAGCAACTTCCCTGACATATTGGAGCAATTGCCCGTCATGAGCCAAATCGGCAATTTTCAAATCAAAAGCGATACCACTTTGTTGGGTACCTTCCAAATCGCCAGGCCCTCTCAATTTCAAGTCCGCTTCAGCAATTTCAAACCCGTCATTTGTACGCACCATAATCTCTATGCGCTTCCGGGTATCTTCTGACAGCTTAAATCCTGTCACCAGAACGCAGTAGGACTGATCAGCCCCTCTCCCAACCCTTCCTCTAAGTTGGTGCAACTGTGAAAGTCCGAAACGTTCTGCATTTTCGATAATCATGACAGAAGCATTAGGCACATTAACGCCGACCTCAATCACAGTAGTGGCCACCAATATCTGTGCTTTACCTGTCACGAAAAGCTGCATCTGTTCGTCTTTTTCCGCAGCTTTCATTTTACCATGTACCTTGCAAATGCTATAATCTGGGAAGGCCGTTTTGATACGTTCATAGCCATCCCCTAAGTTCTGCAAGTCAATTTTCTCACTTTCCTGAATCAAGGGAAAGACAATGTATGCCTGTCTGCCACCATCTATTTGCTTACGGATAAAATCATACAACGGTGCCCTTCTGTTCTCATATTGGTGAATGGTAGCCACAGGTTTCCGTCCTGGAGGAAGTTCATCTATTACCGATACATCCAAATCACCATACAAAGTCATAGCCAATGTACGAGGTATGGGAGTGGCTGTCATTACCAATACATGGGGAGGGCTGACGTTTTTTTTCCATAAGCGTGCCCTTTGTGCCACGCCAAATCGATGTTGTTCATCAATGATGGCTAATCCCAATTTATGAAACTCCACGGTGTCTTCGATGACTGCATGAGTCCCTACCAAAATATCGACCTCACCATTCTGTAATCCTAGCAATATACGTTCTCTCCGTTTCCCTTTAATGGAGCCCGTCAGCAGTTCCACGCGAACATCCATGTCACGCAAGAACGACTTCAATGTCTCGTAGTGCTGATTAGCCAATATTTCCGTTGGAGCCATCATGCACGTCTGATAACCATTGTCTATCGCAATGAGCATACACATCAACGCCACCAATGTCTTTCCACTTCCCACGTCACCTTGAAGCAAACGGTTCATCTGATGTCCAGAGCCTAAGTCTTTGCGGATCTCCCTTATCACACGCTTTTGGGCTTCTGTCAGTTCAAAAGGCAAATAAGAGGAATAGAAAGTATTGAATGCATTTCCCACTTTTTCAAATACAAAGCCTTTGTATTTGCGCATACGGTCACTGGCATAACGGAGGATGTTCAGTTGGACATAGAACAACTCTTCAAACTTCAACCTGTATTGTGCCCTTTTCAGTAATTCTACGTTCTGAGGGAAATGAATATTGGCTATCGCTTCAGTGAGAGGCATCAAGTGATGTTCCTGTAAAATCTGAGGGGAAAGTGTTTCTGGTAATGGTTCTTGTAGGAGTTTCAATGCTGATGCCATGACTTTCTCCAATGCATGAGAATTAAGCATCGAGCGCTTCATTTTCTCAGTGGTATTATAGAAAGGTTGTAACCCTAAACCTGAAGGAACTTCTTCTGTGATGGCATCAATATCAGGATGAGCGATATTCACCCTGCCATTGAAGACCGTAGGTTTACCAAAAACCATATATTCTTGGTGCACCTTGTAACGATTCAACAGATACTTAATGCCTTGAAACCATACCAGATCTATCACTCCAGTACCATCAGAGAAATGCGCTATCAACCTTCTTCCACGTCCTTCTCCTACAGCCTCAAATCCTAGGATTTCCCCTTTCAATTGAATATAGGGCATAGACGCATCTATCTCATTGATAGTATAGAAGCGACTCCTGTCCACATATTTATAAGGGAAATAATACAAAAGATCATGTACGGTGGATATGCCAAGTTCTTTATTCAGCATAGCCGCCCTCTGAGGGCCAACCCCTGTCACATATTTTATGTCTCTTGACGCTAAATCGTACATTTGTTCAAGAAAGCCTCAGCTATAATCAAGTCAAATGGAGAAGTAATCTTGATATTTTCCCTATTTCCCTCTACCAAGGAAATCTTTCTGCCATAAGCCTCGACCACAGAAGCATCATCTGTGAAGTCGACTGTATAAGGTTGTTTATATGCTTCCTTTAAAAGAGAAATATCGAATACCTGAGGTGTCTGTACTATCCGATAATCTCTACGAGAAACCGCCTTACTTTCTTCATCCTCTACTTTGCGAAGAGAGTCAACGACCTCTACTACTGGTACAGCTGCACCTGATTCTTGTGCTGCTGCAAAACAACGATCAATGGTATCGCAATGCACGAACGGACGTACACCATCATGCACGGCCACCAATCCCTCTTCATTAATGCAAGCCAGTCCGTTTTTCACGGAATGGAAGCGTGTTTCCCCGCCTCTGACCACCACATGAGGAATAGTAAAATGATAATCACCACAAAGCTTACTCCAATAAGCCTGTTGGTCGGAAGGCAAGACCACTATCAGTGTCATAGAAGGATCATAGTCATAGAAAGCCTGAAGGGTATGCATCAAGATAGGAGTCCCATCAATAGGAAGGAACTGCTTTGGCAGATCCTTCCCCATACGCATACCCTTACCACCTGCTACTATGATGGTATAGAGCCTTTTCATTTCACCAACATGCCTGCAGCCACTTCATTGGCCTTTTCATTGCCAACCAACGAAGCTGCCACTTTCAAAGCAAATTCCATCGCAGCAGCAGGCCCTTTGCCAGTGATGACATTGCCGTCTTGCTCTGCCATCTTACCAGTTACAATTGCTCCTTCCAGATAGTTCTCAAAGCCAGGATAGCAAGTAGCCTTCTTTCCATTCAGCAGGCCTAACTGTCCCAAAACGAAAGGAGCTGCACAGATGGCACCGTATGGTTTCCCCTCTTCAGCAAAGGCTTTCAGTTGCTTGGTCAAAAGTTCACAAGCTGCTAAGTTGGACGCACCTGGCATTCCGCCTGGCAATAATAGCATATCAGCCTCAGAAAAGTCTACGTTGTCTATGGTCTTATCACACAGCATCGAGATATCATGGGCACCACGAACAATCTCATCTTCCGTAACAGATACCATCAATGCATTGATTCCTGCCCGTCTGAGAACATCCACTGTGGTAAAGGCCTCAATTTCCTCAAAGCCATCGGCAAAAAAAACAAAAGCTGTTTTCATAGTATTATCTCCTTAATTAATTTACTTCAATTTAAAATAATAGGTAATCGTTCCTGTCTGATTATTAGTGCCACTCACCTCATTAAAGCGTGCTTTCTTAGCAGCTTCTTCCGCTGCGCGTCTAAGAGCAGCACTCACGGTATTCGTCTGGCGATTGATTCCTGTCGCTATCACCTGTCCAGCAGGATTGACGGTAATATCCACCACGACTCTACCTTCTTCCTGAACATTATACGTAGGACGTGGTAAACCACCAGGTCCAATGGAACGACCTCCTAAACTATACGAACCATATCCTCCCACTCCTTCTGTGGCACCAGTATCAGAGTTACCATCTGGACTACCTTGAAGGCCCTCACCTTCTGTATTTCCACGACTGCCCATCTGAGTGCCACGTCCAAATGCCCCAGATACACGACTACGGGCTGCTGCCTGCGCCTGTCGTTGTTGTTCTGCTGCAGCCTCTTCTGCAGCTTTACGCTCTGCCTCAGCACGTGCTTCAGCAGCCCTGCGGTCAGCTTCCGCTTTCTCCTGCGCAATGGGTTGTCGAGGAGTCGTCACTGCAGGCTTGGGAGTTTCCTTCTTCGTTTCCTGTTTCCTCGCAGGCACAGCTACCGTTTCCTCCTCTTCCTGTACGATCAAGTCCTGTTCCGAAGGAACATCGGGAGCATCCAACGCTTCTGTTGTCAAGGCCTCCTGTGGCATCACATCCACATCCACCAATGACGGATCAGCAAATCCATAGGCATCAGGCGTATCGCCAAGCATCACAGGCATACCTCCCTCTTCCTGTATTTTAGGTAGTGCAAAACTAACCAGAAACAAGAGCAAGAGTATCAGCATATGGACAGCCAATGCACCTACTAAACCTACATATTTCCCTTTCTGTTTCTTTTCCATATCACTTATTTTCAGGTGGACGTGTGGCCAGTACCATCTTGAAATGATTCTCGTTGGCAATATTCAGCACTTTCACAATCTCTCTATAAGGTACACTCTCATCGGCATAAAGCGCCACGTACATGTCAGGTTCACGATCAGAACAGTCCTGTAAGAATGGAGTTAGTTCTTCGAAACTCAAAGCCTGCTCACGGTCGTTCCCAAAGGCTGCAAACACATTCAGTTCCTTGTCGATGATGACACGCGTCAATGGTTTGGCAGAAGTCTGTTGCTTGCCTTGTGGCAGCAGCACCTTGATGGCATTGGGCGACACCATGGTACTGGTGATCATGAAAAAGATCAGCAACAGGAAGATGACGTCTGTCATAGACGACATACTGAACGACGGATTAATTTTATTTCTTCTCTTCAGCATTACTGTTCAGGTTCATTGAGTAAGTCCATAAACGCCATTGTCTTAGCTTCCATTTTATTCACGATGCCATCTACCAATGTCACCAGATAGTTGTAGGCAAACATGGCGATGATACCCACTATCAAACCACCCACCGTAGTAATCATAGCTTGATAGATGCCACCAGAGAGCAGCGTGATATCTATGTTGTTTCCAGCATTCGACATTTCAAAGAAAGCCCTTACCATACCGATTACGGTTCCAAGGAAACCAATCATAGGTGCACCTCCAGCGATGGTTGCCATCACATTGAGGCCCTTCTCCAGCTTAGCCACCTCCAAGTTGCCAGCATTCTCTATGGCAGCCTGCACATCGTTCACAGGACGGCCAATGCGACTGATACCTCTTTCTATCATGCGGGCAGCTGGTGTATCTGTCTTCTGGCAGTATGTGATGGCTGCCTTCACGTTGCCGTCCTTGATGTAGTCTTTTATCTTGAACATGAACTCAGGATCTTCCTTGTCGGCCCTTTTGATGACGTAGTAGCGCTCAAAGAGGATGTAGAAGGCTATCAGTGAAAGCACTGCCAGCACTATCATGATCCAGCCGCCTTTCACGGCCAGATCCCATAGGTTCATTGACTGAGCCGTCTCAGCAGCTTCGCTGAGTACGGGCATTGTCTCTACCAAGCCTCCGGCCAGCTCTTCGGCCTGCTGGAGGAAGAAAATCAATAAATTCATTTCTGTCTATTCGTTTTGTTAGTATTTAATAAGGACAAAGATACAAAAACTATTCATACTTGCTTGTTTAAAAAATAAAAATAGTATCTTCGCATTGTCAATAAATACTAATAACAATGAAATTTGCCATCATAGGGAATAATTATCAGTCCAAAAAGTCGTCTACTGCAGAGCGTCTCATCCATCTTTTGCACCAACATGAGGCTCAGATTTGTATGGACAAAGAGTTCTATCTTTTTCTAACTAAAGAACAGCATTTCAATCTTCCTGATATAGAATTGTTTGATGGAACAGACTTTACTGCCGACATGATAGTGAGTTTAGGAGGCGATGGCACTTTTCTGAAGGCAGCCAGTCGTGCAGTAAAGAAGAACATACCCATTTTAGGCATCAACACTGGTCGTTTGGGGTTTTTGGCCGATGTACAAGCAGACGAAATGGAGGACATGATCGACGAGATTTATGCCAACCATTATAAAATAGAGGAACGCGCGATGCTTCATCTTTCCAGCAATGACGAGCGACTTAATGCTGAACCTTATGCGCTGAATGAGATCGCCTTGCTGAAGCACGACAGCTCCTCGATGATTTCTATCTGCGCCTCCGTAAACGGTCAACACTTGAACACTTACCAAGCCGACGGACTTATCATCGCTACTCCTACCGGATCAACAGCTTACTCGCTGAGTGTAGGAGGTCCCATCATCGTACCTCACAGTCAGACAATGACACTTACTCCTGTAGCTCCGCATAGCCTTACTTGCCGTCCCATCGTAATCTGCGATGAATGGGAAGTACAGTTAGAAGTGGAGAGTCGAAGTCACAACTTCTTGGTTTCCATCGATGGCCACAGCTTCTCTTGTGATGAGCAGACACGCCTACGCATCACTAAAGCCGACCAGCGTCTGCGTATGGTGAAACGCTTCAATCATCACTTCTTCGACACCCTTCGCCGCAAGATGATGTGGGGAGCGGATAGCAGGTAAAGCATTTTTCTTTATATAGAAATATAAATGTCCATAACTGTGGACATAAATGTTCACAACTGTGGACGTTAATGTCCATAACGTATGAATAAAACTTGCATTTTTACAAAAATATATTCTTATATGGTTGGGCATATCACAGAACTTTCTTATTTTTGCATGAAAGATTATTCATTCAATTAAAAATACTGTATTACTATGAAATTCTTAACTGATGAGAAACTGGTCATTGTTGGTGCCGGTGGTATGATTGGCTCTAACATGGTGCAGAGCGTTCTTATGTTGGGACTGACGCCTAACATTTGTTTGTATGATATCTATGAGCCAGGTGTTCATGGCGTTTTCGATGAAATGTGCCATTGTGCTTTTCCTGAAGCAAACCTCTCTTATACGGTTGATGCTGCAGAGGCTTTCACAGGTGCTAAGTACATTATTTCTTCTGGTGGTGCTCCTCGTAAGGAGGGTATGACTCGCGAAGACTTGCTGAAAGGCAATTGCCAGATCGCAGCTGACTTTGGAGAGAATATCAAGAAATACTGCCCAGATGTAAAGCATGTAGTGGTGATCTTCAACCCTGCTGATGTGACAGCTCTGACTGCACTGATTCACTCTGGTTTGAAGCCTAATCAACTGACCTCTTTGGCTGCATTGGATAGCACCCGCCTGCAGCAGCAATTGGCTCAGGAGTTTGGCGTTCGTCAGGACAAGGTGACCAATGCATATACTTATGGCGGCCATGGCGAGCAGATGGCTGTATTTGCAAGCAAAGCTCTTATCGATGGCAAGCCTCTCTGCGAACTGCCTCTGACAGCAGAGCGTTGGGCAGAAATCAAGCACATGACTATCCAGGGTGGTAGCAACATCATCAAGCTGCGTGGTCGTTCTTCATTCCAGAGCCCTGCATATCAGGCTGTTAAGATGATTGAGGGTGCTATGGGTGGCGAACCTTTCACTTGGCCTGCTGGTTGCTTCGTAAAAGCATTCGGCTTCGAAAACGTGATGATGGCTATGCCAACCGTTATCGACAAGGATGGCGTTCACTTCACCAAGCCTGAGGGTACAGAAGAGGAAATGGCTGCTCTGCAAGCATCTTACGAGCACCTGCAGAAGATGCGTGATGAGTTGGTAACTCTGAACATCATTCCTCCTATCTCTGAGTGGAACAAGGAGAATCCTAATCTTTAACAATTTATATATCGACGCCTTAGCACCCAGTTAATCTGGGTGTTTTAAGGCTTTTTATAACAAGGCCGTGCGCATTTTAACATATTGCGACACGGCTTTTTTGGTGGTATGCATTAGAATGCTTATCTTTGCCGCGGTAATCTAAAAAACAAGGGATTATGAAAAAGAATACATTATTTATTATTATAGGCATTGTACTTCTTGCGGCTTTAGGTGTAATGGCATACCTCTTGCTGAATGAGAAGCAAGCCAACACTGAACTTCGAGAAGAGTTCCGTCTGGAAAAGGAAGATCTGGAAAGCGAATACACCACGTTCGCTCGTCAGTATGATGAGTTGAAACTTACTGTATCCAACGATTCTCTAGCACAACTACTGGAACAAGAACAGTTGAAGACTCAACGCCTTCTGGAAGAACTGCGCACTGTGAAAAGTACCAATGCTACAGAAATTCGCCGTTTGAAGAATGAACTGGCGACCCTACGTTCTGTGATGGTGAGCTACATCAACCAGATTGATTCTCTAAACCAAATTAATGCCCAACAAAAAATGGTCATTGCAGAGGTTACTCAGAAATACAATGATGCTTCTCGCCAGATAAGCGACTTGACAGAAGAGCGCAAAAATCTGACAGAGCAAGTAACCTTAGCCTCGCAACTAGATGCCACCAACATTCGTGTCCTTCCACTGAACAAGCGAGGCAAGGAAGCTAAACGAACCAAAGACACAGAAAAATTGCAGATCAGTTTCAACATCGCCAAGAATATCACTGCCAAGACTGGCGATCGCACACTATATGTTCGTATCTTAAAACCTGATAATGATGTACTGACCAAAGATGCCTCTGATACTTTCAGCTATGAGAACAGAGAGCTCTCTTACTCCATCAAGAAATATATAGAATACACAGGAGAAGAACAGCCAGTAAGTGTTTATTGGGATGTACAGGAGTTCCTCTACGCAGGCAACTATCGATTGGATGTATTTGCCGAAGGAAATCTGATTGGATCATCGACGTTTAGTTTGAAATAAATAAAAAACGTCCTCTCTATAGACGGGACGTTTTTTATTTATCTATGCATTTCCACGACATGCGTAGGAGGCATTTCTAAATTACGTTTATCTACTTGACGAACTACTGCAGTAGCAAACTGAAGGAAGGCCTGTCCTGTCATCGTATTGGAATCTAGGGCTACAGGTTCGCCAGCATCACCACTTTCACAGATGCTTTGTACCAAAGGAATCTGACCGAGTAAAGGGACATTCATCTCCTCAGCCAGTTTTTTCACACCTTCACGTCCGAAGATATAATATTTATTTTCAGGTAGTTCTGCAGGGGTAAACCATGCCATATTCTCAACTAGTCCAAGGATAGGAACATTCACCTGCTCATTGGTAAACATATTGATACCTTTACGAGCATCTGCCAATGCCACTTGTTGAGGCGTGCTTACCACAATGGCACCTGTAAGCGCAATATTCTGAACGGTTGTCAGATGAATGTCACTTGTACCAGGAGGGAGATCTATCAAGAAATAATCCAAATCCCCCCAAGCAGCATCACCAAGTAGCTGCTTCAAGGCATTACTAGCCATTCCACCACGCCATAAAGTAGCTTGATCAGGGTCAACAAAGAATCCAATAGACAATAACTTGATGCCATATTTCTCAATAGGAACTATCAGATCTCTTCCATCAATATGTTCTGCATAAGGACGCGCATCTTCCACATGAAACATTTTGGGCATGGAAGGGCCGAAGATATCGGCATCGAGCAAGCCTACCTTGAAACCCAACTTTGTGAGGGCAATGGCAAGGTTGGCTGCAATGGTGCTCTTTCCCACACCTCCCTTTCCACTAGAAATGGCAATGATATTCTTCACACCTGGCAACATACCACCAGCTTCTGGACGAGGAGCCTGACGACTTTCAGTCTTTATCTCAACCTTCACTTCTGGAGAAACATAGGTATGAATAGCTGTTTCCGCGGCCTTAACAACGGAGCGCATAAAAGGATCTGTGGACTTCTCAAAAACCAATGAGAAACTCACAGACATGCCGTCAATTCTCATATTATCGGCAAGCATACCTGCCTCAATCAAATCTTTACCAGAGCCCGGATATCGCACTGTCTTTAGTGCATCTTTTATCAAATTAGGATAAAGTGTCATATTCTCAATTCAGTTATAGTCTAGCAAAGATAGTGTTTTTCAATGATAACATTGCAATCACTCTCCAAAAACTTGCAAAGGTCCGTCGCATACTATTGGTTTGCTAATTTTGCGTTTTTCCCTTCACACTTCACAAATAGCATTTATTCGTCTGCATTCCAAGCGTTTATATGCGTGAAGTGTTGGTGAAAACACATCACCACTCTTCACGCTTTTAACTTTAAACCTGATTTCTATTGTCTATGATGTGTGAAGTGTTGTGAAGTGTCTGTAGCGACACTTCACACTCATTATCATCAGAGTATCATTAAGTTAGGTGTCTTCTGTGAAGTGTGAAGACTTAAACAGAGAGCAAAGCCTTTAGTTAGTGTATCTAAAGCAGTCTATGTGGACGACATTACGGATTGTTTCTACGCACAGCCGCAAATTTTCTCTAACACAAAAATTATTCTTGCTAACTAGGAAAAAATATTTTCCTAACTAGAGAGTAATAAAATCCCAATCAGCGTAGCCATAAATTGAATACATAGAAACAGGTTGCACGGATGGCGTTGAAGCCCCCTTTTTTATCATCTTAAGCAATCCTTATTTTGCTGTCAGCAATCCACTGCGTTTGCTTCTGTTATAGCTACGATAGTCATCCATCTCTATCTCCACATCTGGCTCACGAAGAGTGCCTTCTTTAGGCAGGGCGAACTTGATGTACTTGATATTCATCCCTCGGTCCAGCCATTGCTGCTCGTAATAGGTCTGTATGCTTAAGATTTCATCGGCCTGGCCAGAATGATAGAGGTCGTCTGTCTGCACTAGCACTGGTAACTGGTTTTCTTCTATCAGCAACCTGGTGTAAGTATAGAGGAAGTTGCTGTCTGTTTTCAGATGCACCAGACCTCCATCCTTTAAGAACCTGCGATAGCGCTCTAGGAAAAAGGAAGACGACAGGCGCTTGGTGGGTTTCTTCATCTGTGGGTCTGAGAAAGTCAGCCATATCTCACTGACTTCATTTTCTCCGAAGAATCTGTCGATAATCTCGATGTTGGTGCGCAAAAAAGCGACATTATTCAATCCCTCACGTAGAGATTCTGTAGCACCTGTCCACATGCGAGCTCCCTTGATATCTACCCCTATGAAGTTTTTCTCAGAAAACAGTCGACCAAGTCCAACAGTATATTCACCACGTCCACAACCCAATTCAAGCACAATGGGATGGTCATTCTTAAAAAATGACTCACCCCATTTTCCTTTTAGTTCAAATGGCACATTATCCACAACAGAGTAAGGATATTCGAATACATGTGGATAGTTAGCCAGATCAGCAAACTTTGCAAGTTTTCCTTTTCCCATTAGCTTTATTCAATAACGACCTTGGTCCATCCATGCTTGTCTTCCTCAATGCCATACTGGATGTTACGCAAGTGATTATAAAGTTGGGTAGATACAGGCCCAGGTTTTCCATCCTTGGAGAAAGTATAGCGTTTACCCGTATCCAGGTCATCGATATAAGAGATCGGTGAAATCACTGCAGCCGTTCCGCAAGCACCAGCCTCCTCAAATGTTTCCAGTTCATCTTCAGGAATCTGACGACGTTCCACTTTCATACCATAATCCTCAGCCAACTGCATCAGGCTCTTGTTAGTGATACTAGGAAGAATAGACGTTGACTTTGGAGTCACATAGGTATTGTTCTTGATACCAAAGAAGTTAGCAGCACCGCATTCATCCATGTATTTCTTTTCCTTAGCATCGAGATAGAATTCACAGGCATAGCCCTTCTGGTGTGCAATATCATTCGCTTTCAGCGAAGCAGCGTAGTTACCACCAACCTTATAGATACCCGTACCCAAAGGAGCAGAGCGGTCGTACTCACGTACAATCACGTAAGGATTGGTTGAGAAACCACCCTTGAAATAAGGTCCTACTGGCGTCACAAAAATCAAGAACAAGTATTCTTTGGAAGGATGAACACCCACTTGAGCAGAAGTACCAACGAGCAAAGGACGGATATATAGCGTAGCTCCACTCTCATAAGGAGGGATGAAGCGCTCATTCAAGCGAACAACTTTCGTCACCATCTCTTCGAACTTTTCTACAGGGAGTTCTGGCATCAAAATACCACGACAAGTACTCTGCAGACGCTTGGCATTCTCATCCATGCGGAATACACGCACTTTTCCATCTGGACAGCGATAAGCTTTTAAGCCCTCAAAAGCTTCCTGACCATAGTGCAAGCAGGTAGCAGCCATGTGCATAGGAATGGTTTCCTCACTGCAAATCTCTATCTCGCCCCATTTGCCATCACGATAGTATAATCTCACATTGTAATCTGTCTTCATATATCCAAAAGACAGGTTCTTCCAATCAATTTCTTGCATATCTTTCAACCTTTTTAGTTTAAAACCAAAACTATCGACGCAAAATTACTATTAATTATTAACTTTATTGCCCGTCCGACAATAAAATTTCAACTTCTTTATCAACATGGGTCAATTTTTCTGTACAAAACGCTATAATAGCCTTTGCTTCCTTTATCTTCTCAGCCAATTCATCAATGTCCAATTCACCACTGTCTATCTGTTGGACAATCTGTTCCAGACGTTGTATGGATTGTGTATACGTCTCTTTTTTCTTCATATCATTGTTCCTCCTTATTATTAATGATCTCCCCAACTTCTGACATCAAGACGCCATTTGCTAGGATAGTTTTCAAAGAATCTCCTTTCTTGAGAGCATTGACATTCTTTACTGCATGTCCATCAACCATGGTAATACTGTATCCACGAGCCAATTGTTTCTCTGGTGAGGCATCTAGCACTTTCTGTTCCCACATCTCCAGTTGATGTCTCTGTTCTAAGAGTTTCTTATGCACAAGAAACTTCAACCGACTTCTAGTTTCCTGAAACTTGAGTTTCTCTACAGAAAGTCTGCGAGAAACTCCAGCAGGAAGAGTCTGTGCAAGCAAGTCCAGTTTACCCTTCTTATTCTTCAGAAGTTGTTTAGTCCCATTATAAAGCCTACTTTTCAATGTGTTCAATGTTTCTACAGCATCAAGCATGTATTCTATCAGTAATTCAGCAGCAGCTGTAGGCGTTTTTACGCGAGTATGAGCTACAATATCAAGTACCGTATCATCTCTTTCATGACCAATGCCCGTGATAATCGGAAGAGGGAACTGCGCACAAGCAGAAGCCAACATATAACTATCAAAATCGGCCAGTTCTGAAGTTGCTCCACCTCCTCGAATAATCACCACCACATCAAATTCATCCATCCGTGCATTGATTATATCCAGTGCCTGTAAGACAGATTCCTCCAGTCTAGCACCTTGCATCAATGCAGGAAACAATTCCACTCTGAAATAAAAACCATAGGCATTATTCTTCAATTGGTCACAGAAATCGCCAAATCCTGCAGCAGTTTTCGACGAGATAACTGCCACACGTTGGGGTAATACTGGCATCTCTAGTTCTTTGTTCAATTCAAGCACACCCTCTTCTTCAAGTTGGCGCAGAATCTTCAATCTCCGTTGAGCTAAATCACCTAAAGTATAGGTAGGATCAATTTCAGTAACAACCAAACTATATCCATATAGTTCATGAAAGTTCACAGAGACCTTTACCAGTACTTTAATTCCAGCAACAAATGCCTGTCCAGTGGACGACTCAAAATAGCCTTTCAGCAAAGGATAGACATTCGCCCAGATGATACCTCTCGCTTTGGCCACCAGACTGTTTCCCCGCTCATTCTTCTGAATGAATTCCACATAGCAATGTCCCGTTGCATTTGCACGCACCTCACTCAGTTCTGCCCTTACCCAATACTCATCGGGCAGACCTGTCTCCAAGGTTTCACGCACCAATGCATTCAGTTCAAGCAGGGAAAGTGACTCCATAAAATGATTCTAGGAATTACTGTACAACCTTCGCATAGCCAGAGAGGTATGCTTGATAAGCTTTCCACATATCAGGTATACCATATCCATATATATTATCAGGGAATTCTGCCCTATCACCAGCACTCTTTACAAGTTCTATCACTTGCTTAGCTGTGAGGTTCGGACAAGCTTGCCACAAACAAGTCACCATGCCACACATAATTGGAGAAGCGAAGGAGGTACCATTAGCTCGTCCCTGATTACCATTTGGACGTATCACATCCGACATCAATCCAACGGCTACCACATCTGGCTTAATGCGTCCATCTGACGTCGTTCCAATGGACGAGAAAGCAGCAAGATTTCCGTCCTTTCCTATAGCGCCGACCGTTAACACATCAGTAGCATCACCAGGAGCAGTGGTCTTCTTCCATGAGTTGGAACCAGAATTACCAGCACTGCAAACCAAAATCATACCCTTCGAGGCAAGACGAGAGGCCTGACGAGACATCAGCGACGTCTTTCCATCTAAGTCGCGCAGCTGATAATTCATTGTCTTATCATCGAACTCGTTATAACCCAGAGAGGTGTTCATAACATCCACACCCACACTGTCTGCATACTCCACGGCTGCACACCAGTTATCCTCCTCAGAAGGAGTTTCCGAACTTTCATCTTCACTTCTAATGAGCCAAAATTCCGCCTCTGGAGCAGTTCCTATCATCTGATAAGGAGTGTTAGTACCAATACATGAAAGCACGCTCAATCCATGAGAACTTGCAGCGAAAATGTCTGAACCTGGATCGACAAAATCCTTGGTACCCAAAACCTTGACATTCTTCATAATGTCTATCTTATCATAGTTATGGAAACCACCATCGATGATGGCTATAGTCATGCCTGCTCCCTTGAAGCCAGCCTCATGCAGTTTATCAGCATTGCTGATCTGGATTTGTTCGGTGCCTGAACCATAGATAGAATCCGGATGTTGCTTCACCTCATTTGCCACATCCATACGTCTATCAGAGGTGGTAGTCGGCTTGCTGGTTTCCGAAGACCAGACTTTCTCAACCTTGCTTACGAAAGGCAGTTTGGCGAAACGTTCTGCTGCATTGGCGCCATCGGCCATCACCGTGACAAAATTTTCCCACTTACCTACAATGAGTACACGTCCACCTTCTTTCTCGATAGCCTGGATATAGCTGCGACTCACAGGAAGGTCGGTAGAATCTACCCGAATTCCCTGTCTTGTTCTGCGTGCCAATGCCTTCTCGGAAAGAAACTCCTGAGGGCGACTCAAGGAATAACCGGTTCCCACTTTGTCTTTTAAGCTGATCCGATATTTAGCCGAATCTTGTGCAACAGCTTTCATCCCTGCCACTGTAAAGATGAGCATCATTAAAACAAGTAACTTTTTCATTGTATCTATTTATTTACATTAATATTTTTCGATCAATACCACTGCATATGCTGCTATTCCTTCCTCTCTTCCCGTAAACCCTAATTTCTCAGTAGTAGTAGCCTTAATTGATACTTCATCCAAGTCTATATGCATAATATCGGAGAGTACTTGCTGCATCGCAGGAATATGAGGATTCAACTTAGGGCGTTCGGCACAAACCGTCGCATCTACGTTCCCCACTTTATATCCTTTTTCTGCAATTAACTCAACTGTCTTCTGGAGCAAGATCTTGCTGTCGATATTCTTAAAGTGCGGATCTTTGTCTGGAAAATGAAAACCGATGTCCCTCATGTTGGCTGCGCCCAACAATGCATCACAAATGGCATGAATCAGAACGTCAGCGTCAGAATGGCCCAACAATCCCATCTCATGCGCGATATGAACACCACCAATCCACAGTTCACGCTCTGGAACCAACTGGTGCACATCATAACCGAATCCTACTCTTATCTTCATTTTCAC
Source organism: Bacteroidaceae bacterium (assembly GCA_017427065.1). Taxonomy (GTDB): domain Bacteria; phylum Bacteroidota; class Bacteroidia; order Bacteroidales; family Bacteroidaceae; genus Bacteroides. The sequence goes on from JAFRTL010000007.1 coordinate 198,068, forward strand.
CTCACATAAAAGTCCAACACATTCTTATCTTCGATATATCCCTGCAGATGTTGATTCACTACAACAGGTCCCACACCTGCAGGCGTTCCAGTATAAAGCAAATCACCAATCTTCAGTGTCATGAACTGACTGACATAAGAGATAATCTCATCTACCTTAAACAACATGTCCGACGTATGCCCATGTTGTACGGTCTTACCATCTATATCCAGATGAAAATCGATGTTCTGAACATCTTTACCAAGATCTGCCAAAGGGATGAAATCGCCCAAAGCTGCAGACGCGTCAAAGCCCTTGCTCAATAACCAAGGAAGTCCTTTCTCACGCAATCGTTGTTGGAGATCACGAGCCGTAAAATCGATACCTACCGTCACAGCATCATAATACCTATGCGCAAACTTCGGGGCTATATGTCTTCCTAATCGGCATATCCGGACTACTACTTCTGCCTCATAGTGTACATTTTGCGAAAAATCTGGGAGAAAGAAAGGCGAACCATTTCTCAAGATGGATGAATCTGGTTTCAAAAACAGCACAGGTTCCTCATTCTTTTCCTTATGTCCAAGCTCCGTATTATGTTGGGCATAATTCATTCCAACTGCCAAAATTTTCATTCCTAACTAAGTATTTTTGCAAAACCTACTAAATATGATGCACAAAGATAATGTATTTTCCCTGATAAATGCGTATTTTTGGCAAACTAAAACAAGAAAGAAATGAAAAGCAACGATTGGAAAGACAGGCTCAATGTGGTTTATTCTACAAATCCTGACTACATATACGAAACCACCAAAGAGGAAGAAGTCGTGACCATACCTCCACAGCAACAGAAACTGCGCGTAAGTACAGATAAGCATCAGCGTGGTGGTAAGACGGTTACCTTAGTCAAAGGTTTTATTGGAACAGATAATGACTTGAAAGAACTTGGAAAGTTTTTGAAAGGAAAATGTGGCGTCGGAGGGAGTGTCAAAGAGGAAGAAATCATCATACAAGGTGATTTCAAGATGAAAATCGTAGAACTCCTCAAAGCTGAAGGATATACCCAGACAAAGCACGTTGGATAAAAAAAAGCCTCTTCCGTTTCCGAAAGAGGCTTTTCTTATCATAGCTTTGTATTACTCAGCATGCAAAGTGAAACGCTTGAAATCTGAAACGGTAAGTTCCTTATCGAAAGACTTCAGGTATTCTGCTACCGTAATCTTCGCATCCTTGTTGTATGCCTGCTGCAGCAGACAAACATCCTTGAAGAATTTAGCCATACGACCTTTGGCGATATTCTGAATCATAGCCTCAGGCAGATTAGCAGCCTTCTGCTCAGCAACGGTCTTGCGAATCTCGCGTGCCTTTTCAGCCTCAGCTTCAGTCAACCAACCCTTAGCGATGTTTGACTCAATGTGATCTTCGCTATCCACGAGGTTGGCATTGATACCAGCCTTATTGATTGCAGCAACCACAGCCTTCTCAATTTGCTCTTCTTTCGTCTTCTGAATAGCAACAGCCAGCTCATTATCCTTCACGCTCTGAGGAACATTAGCCTCATCCACAGCGATAGGAGACATAGCAGCGATCTGCATAGCAACCTCATGACCAGCCTCATCGAAACCAGGCTTGTTCAGTACTGCCATTGTGCAGAGGAAGTTGCGGTTCATGTGGTTATACACAGCGATAGTTGGACCCTCAACGGTAGCATAGCCATCCAATTCCATCTTCTCACCAGTGATACCACTACGATCAGTTACAGCCTGCTGAACAGTAGTACCAGGAACCAGTTCCAGTTCCTTTACCTCGTCCAGAGTCTTGCACTTATTAGCAAAAGCTACGTTCAAGATATCCTGAGTCAGTTTGATGAAATCAGCATTATTAGCCACGAAGTCTGTTTCGCACTTCAGCGCAATCATAGCGCCGTAGCCATTTTCAGCCTTAGCCAGTACGCAACCCTCAGAAGCTTCGCGGTCTGAACGCTTAGCAGCCACAGCCTTACCCTTCTCGCGGATAATCTTCATAGCCTCATCGAAATCACCGTTAGCATCGTTCAATGCGTTCTTGCAGTCCATCATGCCAGCACCGGTCAGTTTGCGGAGCTTGACAATATCAGCCATTGTTACAGCCATAGTATTTGTTTCCTTTCTTTAAATGTTAATATTAAGCCTCTTCCTCATCCTTGATGAAAGCAGCAGCCTTTGATGCGTTGATAGCATCCTCATCTGACTTATCCAGACGAGCCTTAGCGCTTCTCTTACGAGGTTTAGCCTGGGCTTCCGTAGCCTCACCAGCAGCCTCAGTATCAATCTTCTCAGCCTTGCGCTCTTCCAGACCTTCCTGGATAGCTGCACAGCAAGCGTCGAGGATTACCTCTACAGACTTGGTTGCATCGTCATTGGCAGGGATGATAAAATCGATGTTTGAAGGATCGGAATTAGTATCAACGATACCGAATACAGGGATACCCAGACGGTTAGCCTCGCGCACTGCGATATTCTCCTTCATTACGTCCACTACGAACAGAGCAGAAGGGAGACGAGTCAGATCCTGGATAGAACCTAAGTTCTTCTCCAACTTAGCACGCTGACGCTCAATCTGCAGCTTCTCACGCTTAGACAGATTAGAGAAAGTACCGTCAGAGGTCATCTTGTCGATATTGTTCATTTTCTTCACAGCCTTACGGATGGTGGGGAAGTTAGTCAACATTCCACCTGGCCAACGCTCGATTACGAAAGGCATGTTTACAGAGGCAGCCTTATCAGCTACCACCTGCTTAGCTTGTTTTTTAGTAGCAACAAACAGGACTCTTTTTCCTGATTTAGCGATTTGTTTCAAAGCTTCAGCAGCTTCGTCAATCTTAACGACCGTCTTATTCAGGTCGATGATGTGGATACCATTGCGCTCCATGAAAATATAAGGAGCCATAGCAGGATTCCATTTTCTCTTCAGGTGACCGAAGTGGCAACCTGCTTCCAGTAATGTATCAAAATTTGTTCTAGACATTGTTCTATTCTTTAAATCGTTTACTTTCTTTTTTGTTTCCTAAACCAACCGCCGGGTAGTCTTAGCCTACGAGTCCCGGTGGTTTAGATGCTAAACGCTATTATCAGTTCCAGCACATTAACGCTTGCTGAACTGGAATCTGCGACGTGCCTTTGGCTGTCCTGGCTTCTTACGCTCTACAGAACGAGGGTCACGAGTCATGAAACCTTCAGCTCTCAAAGCTGCCTTATCTTCAGGATTGATTTTCACCAAAGCGCGGGCAATGGCCAAGCGCAATGCTTGTGACTGACCAGTGAAACCACCACCGCAAAGATTTACCTTAATGTCATATTTCTCAGAAGCATCGAGTTTCTCCAGTGGCTGCTTAACCACATACTGCAGAATGCTTGATGGGAAGTACTCTTTCAGGTCACGGTTGTTGATAGTAATCTTGCCAGTTCCCTCACTTACGAAAACACGTGCGATAGAACTTTTACGTCTGCCTAATGCATTTACTACTTCCATATCTATTATTTAAGTGCGTTAATATCAATCATTTTAGGTTCCTGTGCCTGCTGCTTGTGCTCCTCGCCTGCATAGATATACAGATTATTAAGGATCTTTGCACCCAGCTTTGTTTTAGGCAACATACCCTTTACTACAGTTCTCAGTAAGCGGTCAGCACCGTCTGGTTTTGCTAGCATCTGTTCAGGAGTCGTGAAACGCTGTCCACCAGGATAACCTGTGTAGCGCACGTACACCTTGTCCGTCCACTTTTTACCACTTAATCTCACCTTGTCAGCATTGATAACAATCACGTTATCGCCACAATCTACATGAGGGGTGAAGTTTGGTTTATACTTACCTCTCAAAAGTTTCGCAACCTTAGAGCCAAGACGACCCAGAATCTGGTCCTTAGCATCTACAATGACCCATTCTTTGTTCACTGTAGCCTTGTTTGCAGAAATGGTTTTGTAACTTAAAGTATCCACTCTTTTAAATAATTAAATAAAATTGTTACTACTATCTTCACCACGTTTTCCGAGATAGGCCAAATATCGTAAAACGCTATGAATTAAACATTTATCCTTTTACGGATAATAATCGGCCTACAAAGGTAGGGATTTTCTGTATATTAACCAAAGTTTTCTCCTATTTTTTACAAGACAAAAAGGCTGTCCTCTTAGAAGACAGCCTCTTGTCGTATATACACTTCTTGTTAGAAATCTGCATTTCTAGGAGTACGAGGATAAGGTATCACGTCACGGATGTTCGACATGCCCGTTACGAAAAGCAGCAGACGCTCAAAGCCCAGGCCAAAACCAGCGTGAGGACAAGTACCATATTTACGCGTATCAAGATACCACCACATATCCTTCATTGGGATGTTGCGCTGTGCCACTTCTGCCTCCAGTTTTTCCAGACTCTCTTCACGCACGCTTCCACCAATGATCTCACCGATGGCAGGGAATAACACGTCGGTACCCTGCACGGTCTTACCATCGGTATTCTGCTTCATGTAGAAAGCCTTGATTTCCTTTGGGTAGTCTATCATGATGACAGGTTTCTTGAAATGATGCTCCACCAGATAGCGCTCATGCTCGCTGGCCAAGTCCACACCCCATGAAACAGGAAACTCAAACTTATGTCCGTTCTTCACAGCTTCTTCCAGAATGCGGATACCTTCTGTATAAGGCAAGCGCACAAACTCTTCTTTCACTACACCCTGCAAGCGCTCAATCAACGTCTTGTCAATCATGTTGTTCAAGAACTGCAGGTCGTCCATACAGTTGTCCAGTGCCCATTGAACACAGTACTTGATGAAATCCTCTTCCAGATCCATCAGGTCATGTAAGTCACAGAAAGCGATCTCTGGTTCAACCATCCAGAACTCTGCCAAGTGGCGAGGAGTATTGGAATTCTCTGCACGGAACGTAGGACCAAAGGTATAGATGGCGCCTAGGGCCGTAGCAGCCGTTTCACCCTCCAGCTGACCGCTTACAGTCAGAGAAGTCATCTTCCCGAAGAAGTCGTCGTCATATATAATCTTGCCATCCTCATCTTTCTTCAAGTCATAAAGATTCTTCGTTGTCACCTGGAACATCTCACCAGCTCCCTCGCAGTCGCTTGCTGTGATAATAGGTGAATTAAAATAGAAGAATCCATGCTCATGAAAATACTTATGGATAGCTATTGCCATGTTGTGACGAATGCGGAACACAGCACCGAAAGTATTAGTACGCATACGAAGGTGAGCTATTTCGCGAAGGAACTCGAAAGAGTGTCCTTTCTTTTGCAATGGATACGTATTATCACACTTACCCAGTACCTCAATCTCACGAGCTTGTATCTCTACCTTCTGACCAGAGCCGACCGACTGTACCAACTCACCGTTGACGCTCAAGCAGGCTCCAGTAGTAATATCCTTTAAAAGATTTTCATCGAAGTTAGCTAAGTCTACCACTACCTGCACATTATGGATGATAGAACCATCGTTCAGTGCAATAAATGATACCTGTTTGCTTCCACGGCGGGTTCGCACCCACCCTTTTACATTGACCATAGCCCCGAAGTCTTCACGCTTCAGAAGGTCAACAATCTTTGTTCTGCGAATAATCTCCATTTTTACATTTATCTTTTTATTCGAAAGAACCCATGCGCAGGAAATTCACTTCATTTTCTGTTAAGAAACGCCAATCACCCCTACGCAGACCTTTCTTTGTCAGACCAGCGAAATAAACGCGGTCCAGCTTCAATACTTTATATCCCAGAGACTCGAAGATACGTCGTACAATACGGTTACGACCAGAATGAATCTCGATACCTACATCTTCTTTCTTGTTTTCATCTACATAACTGATGGCATCTGCATGGATCTCACCGTCTTCCAGCTGTATGCCGTGTGCTATCTGATCCATATCAGCGCGAGTCAGCTTCTTGTCGAGGTGTACCTGGTAAATCTTCTTCTTCAAGAATTTAGGATGCGTCAACTTGGAAGCTAAATCGCCATCGTTGGTAAGCAACAAAACACCAGTAGTGTTGCGGTCCAGTCGTCCTACAGGATAGATACGCTCAGGACAAGCATTCTTTACTAGATCGAGTACAGTTTTGCGTGCCTGAGGATCATCAGACGTAGTTACGGTATCCTTTGGCTTGTTCAGCAAGATATAAATCTTGCGCTCTATAGTAACAGGCTGGTCGTGGAACATCACCTTGTCGCCACGCTTGATCTTAGTACCCAATTCAGTAACCACTTCACCATTAACAGTTACCACACCTGCTGTGATGAATTCATCAGCCTCACGGCGAGAACATACACCAGCATTGGCCAAATACTTGTTCAAACGTATTGGCTCCTCTGGATCCACGAATTGCTCCTTATATTCAATCTGTTTCTTACGACTATATTTCGCATTTGGTTTGTAACCAGGACGGCTCTGCTGGAACTTACGTTGGCCGCCACGACCTTGATGGTCGTCACCCTGGAAACGGGGGCGGAACGGACGTTCACCAAAAACACGCTGAGGACGGTCGCCATAAGAACGCTGACCACCTTCACTGTTGAAGCGAGGACGATAAGGACGATCGCCTTGAGGACGCTGTGGGTGCTCCCCTTCCTCACCACTATTATAGGAACGATAAGGACGATTATACGAACGAGCGGGGCGATCGCTATTGTCGCTGCTATAGTAAGAGCGTTGTGGGCGGTCGCTTGAATAAGCGCGCTGAGGACGGGCATCGCCTTCAGCACTTTCGAAACGAGGACGATAAGGACGACTGCTACTGTAGCTTACGCGTCTACCTGCTTCACCTGCATTAGGATTGAATCGTGGACGAGGTGTGCGTCCCGTACCATTACTACTGTAACTTCTCTGTGGGCGAAAACCCGGAGTGTGGCCATAATCTTCTCTGTCAAACTGATTACCATCACGGCCGGCGTCTGCATTCTCATTGTCACGCCAAACTTCATCTTCTGAACTCATAGTGTTTTATACGTATAAAATTAAACATTAGCCATCACGGCCATTATCTTTACAAATAAATATTCTAATAACTCTAAACCCTAAACTCTAATCTCTAAACTCTAGAGACCTGTATAACTATGTGGGGTTATTTGGTGCAATTCATTCTTTACTTCTTGGCTTACCTCTAAAGTATCTATAAACGTACTGATTGATGCCTCAGTAATAGCATCGTTAGTTCTGGTCAGTGCCTTCAACGCTTCATAAGGATGTGGATAACCTTCTCTTCGCAGGATGGTTTGTATAGCCTCAGCCACCACACTCCAGCATCCATCAAGGTCGGCATTGATGGCCTGCTCATTCAGCAGCAGCTTACGCAGTCCCTTTAGGGTGCTCTGAATAGCTATCACAGCATGTCCCATAGGTACGCCAACGTTTCTGAGCACCGTACTGTCAGTCAGGTCTCTCTGGAGTCTGGACACTGGCAACTTCGTGGAAAGATGTCCCAAAATGGCATTGGCAATTCCCATATTCCCTTCAGAATTCTCAAAGTCGATAGGATTCACCTTATGCGGCATGGCGCTAGAGCCCACTTCCCCTGCCTTAATCTTCTGATGGAAATAACCCATAGAGATATACATCCAGAAGTCACGGTCCATATCCACCACGATGGTATTGATGCGTCTCATGCCATCGAAAACTGCTGCCAAGTTATCATAATTGGATATCTGGGTGGTATATTGCTCACGCTCCAAGCCCAGTTTCTCACTGACGAACTTATTGCCAAAGCTTTTCCAGTCTATCTGTGGATAAGCCACATGGTGTGCATTGTAGTTTCCTGTAGCACCACCGAATTTAGCGGTCAGCTTACAAGCCTTCAATTCGTCCAACTGGCTCTGCAATCTATAGACATATACCTGTACTTCCTTACCTAAACGGGTAGGTGAAGCAGGCTGTCCATGAGTCTTTGCCAGCATCGGAATGTCTTTCCATTCTTCTGCATAGGTACGGAGTTGAGCAATCAACTCTTCCACCAACGGATAGAACACTTTCTGAAGCGCATCCTTTATCGACAGAGGCACCGAAGTATTATTGATGTCCTGTGATGTAAGGCCAAAGTGAATGAATTCCTTCACATCATCCAAACCACCAAGCTTGTCGAACTGCTCCTTTAGGAAGTACTCTACAGCCTTCACGTCATGATTGGTCACACTCTCTATTTCCTTAATGCGGGAAGCATCAGCCTCCGTAAAATGACGATAAATATTTCTCAGTGACTCAAAATAAGCTGAATCCACTCTCTGAAGCTGAGGAAGCGGCAACTCACAGAGGGTGATGAAATACTCCACCTCCACCTGCACACGGTATTTGATTAATGCAAATTCCGAGAAATACTCTGCCAATGATTCTGTCTTACCACGATAGCGCCCATCAATGGGTGAAATGGCTGTCAGCGCATCAAGTTTCATAGTCGTCTATCCTTCTTTTTTACTAAACTACCTATTGGAAGTGCAAAGTTAAGAAATAATTTTCATATAAACACAAAAGAGGTCTCACAATTTCTTGTAAGACCTCTTGGTGGGCGTTGACGGATTCGAACCGCCGACCCTCTGCTTGTAAGGCAGATGCTCTAAACCAGCTGAGCTAAACGCCCTTTCGCTCTTCATTTCTGAAAAGCGATGCAAAGATACGGCTATTTTTTGTATCTGCAAACTTTTAGCGAACTTTTTTTCTTTTTTATTTATATTCCTGCCAACTCTTAATCTGGACATCATCCAATGACATACTTGTAAATGCCTCAATAAAAGCACTTGCCAAGCGAGCATTGGTAATCAGTGGGATGTTATGGTCGATGGCAGCACGACGAATGCGGTATCCGTTGGTTACCTCACGCTTGGTGTGGTTTTTCTGGATGTTCACAATCAGGTCAAACTCATGTCCGCTGATCATACGCATCACGTTGTTCTGTGCATCAGGACGCTCATCTGGCCAGAATACAGGGATGGTGCTCACGCCATGGGCATTCAGGAAAGCAGCAGTACCTGCTGTAGCATAGATCTTGTAGCCCAACTTAAACAGCATCTGGGTAGCAGGCAGCAAGTCCACTTTCGACTTCATGGCACCTGTAGATACCATCACACCCTTCTCTGGACGAGGAATCTTGTAGCCCGTAGAGATCAGCGCACTGAGCAGCGCCTCATTCACTGAGTCGCCAATACAGCCAACCTCACCCGTTGACGACATATCCACACCCAGCACAGGGTCAGCATTCTGCAGACGAGAGAAGGAGAACTGAGCAGCCTTCACACCTATCCAGTCAATGTCAAACTCGCTCTTGTCAGGAGTTGTATAAGGAGCATCCAGCATGATGCGGGTGGCGGTCTCAATGAAGTTCTGCTTCATCACCTTCGAGATGAATGGGAAGGTACGTGACGCACGCAGGTTGCACTCGATCACCTTCACCTCGTTGTTGCGTGCCAGATACTGGATGTTGAACGGACCCGTAATGTTCAGCGCCTTGGCTATCTGGCGACTGATATGCTTGATGCGGCGTGCCGTAGCGAAGTAGATCTTCTGTGCAGGACAAACCAGTGTCGCATCACCAGAGTGTACGCCCGCAAATTCGATGTGTTCAGAAATGGCATATTCCACCACCTCACCGTTCTGTGCTACGGCATCAAACTCTATCTCCTTGGTGTTCTCCATGAACTTAGACACCACTACAGGATATTCCTTACTTACCTTGGCTGCCAGCTTCAGGTACTCTGCCAGTTCGTCGTCGTCGTAGCATACATTCATTGCAGCCCCAGAAAGAACATACGATGGACGTACCAATACTGGATAGCCCACACGCCCGATAAAATCTTTCACATCATCAATATTGGTCAGCTCCTGCCAAGCAGGTTGGTCGATGCCCAGCTGGTCGAGCATACGAGAGAACTTATCACGGTTCTCAGCACGGTCGATGCTTAGAGGAGAAGTACCCAAGATAGGCACATTCTGGCGATAGAGCTTCATGGCAAGGTTGTTAGGAATCTGACCACCCACAGAAACAATGACACCACGTGGTTTCTCCAGATCGATTACATCCATTACACGCTCGAAGGAAAGCTCGTCGAAGTAGAGACGGTCGCACATGTCATAGTCGGTAGATACCGTTTCAGGGTTATAGTTGATCATGATGCTCTTGTAGCCCAACTGTCTGGCAGTCTGTGCAGCGGTCACGGAGCACCAGTCGAATTCCACGCTACTACCAATGCGGTAAGCGCCACTACCCAATACTGCCACAGACTTCTCATTCTGGTAGTATGACACGTCATGGCCTTGAGTTCCGTAAGTCATATACAGGTAGTTGGTCAGTTCTGGATGCTCAGAAGCCACGGTGTTGATGCGCTTCACAGCAGGCAAGATACCCAGTTCCTTACGACGGGCACGCACCTGCAGGTTCTCCTTCTCCATGTTGCCTTCTGGCTTCAGTACGAAGCGGGCAATCTGGAAGTCAGAGAAGCCCAGACGTTTGGCCTCACGCAGCACATCGGCTGGCAGGTCTTCTACCTTATTATATTTAGAGAGCAGCACCTTGTAATCCACGATGTTCTTCATGCGACTGATGAACCATGGGTCAATCTTGGTGATTTCACTGATGTGCTCCACAGTTTCACCCTGTTCCAATGCCTGAGCGATGGCAAACACGCGCAGGTCGGTAGGATTCTCCAACTCCTTATCCACATCGTCAAACTTCACATCATTGCCCACGAAGCCATGCATGCCCTGTCCGATCATACGCAGACCCTTCTGGATCACCTCCTCGAAGCTACGACCGATAGACATTACCTCACCTACCGACTTCATGCTGGAGCCGATCTCACGACTCACACCCACGAACTTAGTCAGGTCCCAACGAGGGATCTTGCAAATCAGGTAATCCAGTGAAGGAGCCACATACGCAGAGTTAGTGGTACCCATCTCACCTATCTGGTCGAGCGTATAGCCCAAAGCGATCTTCGCTGCCACGAAAGCCAACGGATAACCCGTAGCCTTGGATGCCAGCGCTGAAGAACGTGACAGGCGCGCATTGATTTCAATCACACGATAGTCGTTGGTCTCCGCATTGAAAGCAAACTGGATGTTGCACTCACCTACGATGTTCAGATGCTTCACACACTTGATGGTCAGCTCCTGCAGCATCTTCACCTGATCGTCGCGCAGAGAGCAAGTAGGTGCCACCACGATACTCTCACCCGTATGAATGCCCAGAGGATCGAAGTTCTCCATGCTGGCCACCGTGAAGCAATGGTCATTGGCATCACGAATGCACTCAAACTCTATTTCTTTCCAGCCCTTCAGGCTTTCTTCCACCAATATCTGATTAGAGAAGGTAAAAGCACTCTCAGCCAGCTCTATAAAAGCAGCCTCATCCTTGCAGATACCACTACCCTGACCACCCAATGCATAAGCAGAGCGGATCATTACAGGGAAGCCTATCTCATGCGCAGCCTTCAGAGCATCCTCCATGCTCTCTACTGCATGGCTCTTAGGCGTCTTCATTGGAATCTGGTTCAACTGGTTCACGAAAAGGTCACGGTCTTCCGTATTCATGATAGCCTCTACGGAAGTACCCAGCACTTCTACGCCATACTTCTCCAGCACACCATTCTGGTACAGCTCCGTACCGCAGTTCAGTGCCGTTTGTCCACCGAATGCCAGCAAGATACCGTCAGGACGTTCTTTTTCAATGATACGCTCCACGAAATACGTGGTAATAGGCAAGAAATACACCTTGTCGGCAATGCCTTCAGATGTCTGAATCGTAGCAATGTTAGGGTTCACCAGTACAGAACTGATACCTTCTTCACGCAGAGCCTTGAGGGCCTGAGAACCAGAGTAGTCGAACTCTCCAGCCTGACCGATCTTAAGCGCACCTGAGCCTAAGACGAGTACTTTTTTCCATTTCTTCTCCATATGCTTTTTGTAGTTGTTATTATTCTCACTCAAAAAAAACGCCACCCTTGAATAAGGATAGCGTCTCAATAGGAAATATCATTTTCAGAAAAGGAAACAAGCCCCCAATCACCTCCTGCCTGCATGGCACATGGCTGCGTGATAGCCTCGTTTCTTACTCTTTTCTGCATCATAACTCCAAAATTTGTGCAAAGTAACACATTATTTTCGGAACAGCCAAATTTCTGACATAAAAATCCAGGAGAAAAGTTACAGCCTATTTTCTATTTTACCCTGTGCACATTCTACGTTAGAAATTTATTTTCTTAGTTAGCAAAATATTTTTTCCTAACTAGAAAAATTAAATTTCAACTAGATACTATTGAAGGCTACAGCATCTCCTTCACCATATCCACGATTTGCTGACCTATCTCCTCAGCTTCCTGAAGGGTATGTGCTTCACTATACACACGAATGATAGGCTCGGTATTGCTGCGACGCAGGTGTACCCACTTGTCCGTGAAATCAATCTTCACACCATCGATGTCGTTGACATTGACTTCCGTCTGACCAGCATACATGGCTTTTACCTTATTTAATATAGCATCGATGTCAGTATCTGGACGGAGGTCGATGCGATTCTTGGCCATGAAATAGGATGGATAGGTGGCACGAAGCTCACTTACCTTCTTGCCCTCATGTGCCAGATGGCTGAGGAACAGGGCAATACCTACAAGGGCATCACGACCATAGTGAATGGCTGGATAGATGACTCCACCATTGCCTTCACCTCCGATAACGGCCCCTACTTCCTTCATCTTCGTGGTGACATTGACCTCACCAACGGCAGATGCAAAATACTGCTGTCCGTATTTTTCAGTAACGTCGCGAAGGGCACGGGTAGAACTGAGGTTGCTCACAGTGTTGCCTGGCGTATGTTTAAGGATATAATCAGCAACAGTGACCAGGGTGTATTCCTCACCATACATGGTGCCGTCTTCACAAATCATCGCCAGACGATCCACATCGGGATCTACCACGAAGGCCACATCATGACCTCCCTGACGCATCAGTGCCATGATATCGCCCAGGTTTTTCTCTAAAGGCTCTGGATTATGCTGGAAGTTGCCTGTTGGCTCCGTATAGAGACCGCTGATATGCTCCACGCCAAGCTGCTGAAGCAACTGTGGTAGGATGATGCCACCCACAGAGTTTACGGTATCAATGGCTACGCGGAAGTGTGCCTTGCGGATAGCTTCCACATCCACCAATGGCAAAGCCAACACTGCATCGATGTGCTTCTGATTGTAGCTCAAGTCCTTGCGATAGCTACCCAACTGATCGACCTCTGCAAACGTAAACGCCTCTGCCTCAGCAATGCGCAGTACCTCATTGCCTTCTTCAGCATTGAGGAACTCGCCATGCTCATTGAGTAACTTCAAGGCATTCCATTGCTTGGGGTTATGTGAAGCGGTAAGGATGATGCCACCACTGGCACCTTCCATCGTGACTGCCAACTCGGTGGTAGGGGTAGTTGCCAAATCGATATCGACAACATCCCAGCCCATACCCATAAGGGTACCAACCACGACACTGCGTACCATCTCACCAGAGATGCGGGCATCACGGCCCACAACGATCTTATTGTTTTTTACTGTACAAGTCTGACGGATAAGAGTGGCATAAGCAGCGGTGAACTTCACCATATCAAGCGGACTGAGGCCTTCACCTGCCTGACCGCCAATGGTTCCGCGAATGCCAGAAATAGATTTAATCAGAGTCATAGGATTTATCTTACTTATAAAAAGTTATTTTTCGGAGATCGTAATAGTAAGGATGCACATACTGCATGGAGGCTTCGTGTCCCATCTTGGAAGGAACGATGAGCTTTACATGAGCACCGTCGCGAACGAACGGGAGAATAGCCAACCAGCCCGCAGGGACAGCGGTTTTCTGATAGGTGATGTACATGGCACCGCTGATGAAGGTTCCCATCGCTGAAGTAGCAGTTGACACATAACGGAACTCATCTACCACATAAGGATAGGACACATTGGTACAAGAGACATTCATCGTGTCGGAAATGTTGTACTCCACGAAGCGCACCAGCACATGATCGTTGCTGCTGATGGTATCTGCAGGATCATCGGAACCCTTGTCCACAATCTGCATATACACGCCACTCGCCAACTGCACGAACTCATTGCGACTGAGGTTGGTGGTGGAATCCTGGGCATAGAATTCACTTTGCGAAATGACCACGATACCACTGTCCTTTATCAGGTTGCTGATCATGCGATTCTCGTCTTTCAACATATCGGCGTAGGTCACATTGTCGTGGCATGACTGAAAAGCCATGCTGCACAAGCAGAGTCCCACGATGAAATATACCAGTTTCTTCATCTTTACTAGAAAATTTTTGCAAAAATAGGCTATTTCTATGTAATTGTCATCAAAAGCCTACGAAACTTCGCAAGATTTAACGTTTGGAGAGCCTGAATGAAACCCGTTGCTCTGCTTTGCAAGCAGCATCAAGCTGTTCCTTGAATTCTGCCAACACCTTGATAAGTTCTTTCTTTACCTCCTGAATGGTGCTCTGGGGACGCTCGGCACCCGAAGCATTCAGATGGCCACCCCCTCCGAAGCGTTTGGCAACCTCCTGAGAAGGGAAATCCCCTATGGAACGGAAAGAAAGCTTTATCTGATCACGCTCTGTGTCTTCACGCAGGAAACAGGTGAATATCACATCCTTGATACCCAAAGGCAGGTTGACGAAACCCTCGCTATCGCCTCGATGATAATCTTGCCGTTCTTGTTGCTCCTTGCTTAGCTCCAGAATGGCTGTATGATACTTGGGCAAGTAAGTCATGTGGCTCAGCACCTCCCCTTGTAAGTGAAGACGCGCTGCTGTATAGCTATTGTTAACTTTGCGATAGATCACGTCTTTATTGATGCCCTTATCCAGAAGCAGACTCACAATGTAGAAGATATCTCCACGAGTAGAATTAAAGGTAAACCCACCTGTATCTGTCATCATGCCAGTATAGATGCAAGCCGCTTCATTGACAGTCATTTCCTCATAGTGTCCCAGATCGCACAAGAAGCGGAACAGCAACTCACACGTGGAAGACTGGCTTGGGAATGAGATAGTCAAATCGGCAAAGTCGCCTGGATTCAAATGATGGTCGAGCAACAGGGTCTTCGCATCCGCCTGTTCTACCAACGCACCGACCTCATCGATACGCGAGAGCTCGTTGAAATCGAGGCAGCAGATCACCTCTGCCTCACGGATGACACGCTCCACACGCTCTATGTTTTTACGACTGTGGGAGGCATTGCGGTAGAATATCACTGTGTCGCTCCCAGGAAGCCACTTCAAGAAATCAGGAAACACATTTGGCATCACCACTTGTGCCTGCTTACCCTTGGATTGAAGGAAATGGTACAAGGCAAGTGTAGAGCCTACGGCATCACCATCGGGAGAGGTATGACCCAAAATGACAAACTTATGGTATTGTTCTATCCATGCAGCAAACTGACTTACGCTTTGTGGATCTATGATTTTCTGTAACATCGCTAAACTTTTAGGTTTGCGAAGATAAGGAAAATTATTATTAAATCCTTATCTTTGTAGCAATAAATAGCTGATTTTATGAAAACATCCGCCTTCTTATCCGTCTGTCTGGCATCTTTATGCCTTTCTGTTAGTGCTCAAGAACGTGTTCAAAGTCTGACCACCACTGCCTCACGCAGCATGGACCTTACCCTTAGTACCCTGAACTTTGGACAAGCTGCCAACGCCGCTTCAAGCATCACGCTCAACGAAGCAGTGCGCTACCAAACCATCGATGGTTTTGGAGCTGCCATCACAGGCTCCACAGCATACAACCTCTCCCTGATGCCTGCCGATGCTCGCCGTGCATTTCTGGAAGAGACCTTTGCACCCGATAAGTACAACTTCAGCTATGTGCGCATCAGCATCGGATGTTCCGACTTCTCGCTCAGTGAATATACCCTTTGTGACGAGCCTGGAATAGAGCATTTCGGCCTGACCATTGAAGAGACAAAGTATGTGATTCCAGCCTTGAAAGAGATTCTGGAGATAAATCCCGCTTTGAAAATCCTCGGTTCTCCTTGGACTTGTCCGAAGTGGATGAAAATAAAGAGTTTGGAAGAGCCTGTGCCTTTCGATTCTTGGACCAGTGGACAACTAAATCCTGCTTATTATCAAGACTATGCGCTTTACTTCGTGAAATGGATAGAAGCCATGCAAGAGGCAGGAATACCTATCTACAGCATTACGTTACAGAACGAACCGCTGAACAAAGGCAATTCGGCTTCACTCTTCATGACTTGGCAAGAACAACAGGCTTTCATGAAACAGGCTTTGGGACCAGCATTGAAAAAGGCGGCCCTGAACGTGAAGGTGTATGCCTTCGACCATAACTATAACTATGACAACATGCCTGATCAGCAGCAGTATCCACTACATATTTATGAAGATGCAGAAGCTGCCCGCTACTTTGCAGGGGCTGCTTATCATAATTATGGCGGACGTCCCTCGGAACTACTGAAGATTCATCAAGAAGCGCCAGATAAAGAACTGCTTTTCACAGAAGCCAGTATCGGTACTTGGAACAAGGGTAGAGATCTGGAAGTGGCCTTGTTGCGCGATGTGCGAGAACTGGGACTGGCCACAGTAAATGGCTGGTGCCGTGGTGCCATCCTGTGGAACCTGATGCTGGATACTGATAGAGGGCCTCACCGTGGAGAAGGAGCCTGTGCCACCTGCTACGGAGCCGTGGATATCGATAACACGAACTATACAGATATTACCCGAAACTCGCACTATTATGCGATGGCACATTTATCTGCAGTAGTAAAACCTGGAGCCATACGAATAGACACCACCACGCAAGGGACAGATGACCTCACACTGGCGGCTTTCATCAATCCTGATGGAAGTCGGGCAGTGGTCATCTGCAACGAAGGGGATGCCCAATCAGTGAACGTAATAGATGACCAACAGGTATTTACAGCCAACCTGCCTGCCCGTAGTGTCAGTTCCTATCGCTGGTGATCATTGCTCTACGCCTTTCATGCTGAAGGCGATACGATGACGTTTCTCATCGATCTCCAAGACACGCACCCGCACATGCTGATGCAAGTGCACGATGTCGTTAGGGTCGCTCACGTAACGATTGGCCAGTTGTGAAACATGCACCAATCCGTCTTGATGTACTCCTACATCTACGAAAACGCCAAAGCGGGTGATGTTTGTCACAATGCCCGGAAGTTCCATGCCTATACGCAGGTCTTCGATGTGATTCACACGCTCATCAAACTTGAATACCTCTATCTGCTCACGAGGGTCGCGGCCAGGTTTCTCCAGTTCCTTCATGATATCGGTAAGGGTTGGTAATCCCACTTCTTCGGTGACATAACGCGCCACCTCCACCTTACTGCGTTTATCAGCATCTTTAATGAGTTCAGAGACAGAACATCCGGCATCCTTTGCCATGCGCTCCACAATGGCATAGCTCTCAGGATGCACGGCACTATTGTCCAAGGGATTCTCCGCCCCACGAATACGAAGGAAGCCCGCACACTGCTGATAGGCAGCAGGTCCTAAACGTGGCACTTTCAGCAACTGCGTCCTACTGGTAAACGCGCCATTCTCCTTGCGATAGTCCACGATGTTCTTGGCCAGTTGCGGACCTAAGCCACTGACATAGGTCAGCAAGTGCTGACTTGCAGTGTTCAGATCGACTCCCACGGCATTCACACAACTCTCCACCGTCAGGTCAAGTTTCCGTTTTAACTTAGATTGGTCTACATCATGCTGGTACTGTCCCACCCCAATACTCTTAGGATCTATCTTCACCAACTCTGCCAAAGGATCCATCAGACGGCGACCAATGGACACAGCTCCACGCACGGTTACATCATATTCAGGGAACTCTTCCCTACCCAACTTAGAAGCAGAATAGACGGAAGCTCCATCTTCACTCACAACAAAAGCTTGAATATCATCCCCCAAATGCAGACGTTCCACAAAGTTGGCTGTCTCACGACTGGCAGTTCCATTGCCTATAGCGATAGCTTCAATCTTATAGGATTCTATCATACGCTCCACGGCACGGGTGGCCTTTACGCGTTCCGATTGTGGAGGATTGGGATAGATGGCTTCGTAATGCAGCAGATTGCCCTGAGCATCCAGACAGACCACCTTGCAACCCGTGCGGAAACCTGGGTCGATACCCATCACGCGCTTCTCGCCAAGTGGTGGGGAAAGCAGCAACTGACGCAGGTTTTCTGCAAAGACCTTGATGCATTCTTCATCGGCCTTTTCCTTGGTCATGGTCGCAAACTCTGTTTCAATGGAAGGTTTCAGCAGGCGCTTATAGCCATCGGCCACAGCCTCACCAACCAACTTACTACATGGGCCTGTACCTCTCACATAGTGACTCTGCAATTGCTCTAAGAAGGCTGCCTCATCGGGAGAGATAGATACCCTCAAGAAACCTTCGGTTTCTCCACGGCGCATGGCCAACAAACGATGGGAAGAGCAGCGCTTCAGAGGTTCCGACCAATCGAAGTAGTCAGAGAACTTAGCTGCTCCTTCTTCCTCCACTTTAGCCTTAATCACTTTAGAAGTGATGACACCTTGACGACGGAATGCCCCACGAAGCTGGTTGCGTGAACGCTCGTCTTCACTTACCATCTCGGCAATGATGTCTTTAGCCCCTTGCAAGGCCTCTTCTACGCTTGGCACTTCGGCATTCACATAGCGCTGTGCCACCTTTTCAATCTCACGCTCCCGTTGCATAAGCAAAGTCTTGGCCAATGGTTCCAATCCGTGTTCCCTGGCTACCTGTGCCTTTGTCCTACGCTTAGGACGGTAAGGCAGATAGATATCTTCTATCTCAGACGCATCCCAACTCTCCGTGATTCGTTGCCTAAGCTCAGGAGTAAGTTTTCCCAGTTCCTCAATAGTATTCAGGATGGTTTCCTTCCGTTTCAGTAATTCCTGGAATTTCTGGTAAAGTTCGCCTATCTGCGCTATCTGCACTTCATCAAGAGAACCTGTACGCTCCTTGCGGTAACGGGCAATGAAAGGAATAGTGGCACCATCATTGAGTAATTCAATGGTATTATTCACGCTGCGCTCCGAAAGTTGGAGTCGCTGCGCTATACGGGATGTGAATTGATTCTGCTCCATAACGAACAACGGATTATACGACAAAAATATAAATTAATCCGTATAATCCGTACAATCCGATGTTAAAAAAGAGTCAAATCAGAGGGAGTAATCCGTCTTTGATGCGTTGGAGTCCTTCTTCCAAGCGAGCACGAGGGCAAGCCATGTTGATGCGGATAAAGCCTTCGCCAGCCTCTCCATACATGCTACCAGCATTTACCCAGACTTTTTGTTCTTCCAAGAGGCGTTCTTCCAATTGCTCTGACGTAAAAGGCAAACTCCGACAATCTACCCAAGCCAGATAGGTGCCTTCCATCTTCAAGACAGGGAACTGAGGCAGATGCTCTTCGAAGAAGCGACACAGGAAAAGGTAATTCTCATAAATGTATTGCTTCAGTTCCTCCAACCATGCCTCACCTTCATTATAGGCTGCCATCAGAGCTTCTATACCCAATGGATTCACATCGCACACCTCATTGTCATTGATGGCACGATCAATTTTCTGTCGCCATTCAGCCTTGTCGCTGATGATATTGGCAATCTGCAAACCTGCGATATTGAATGCCTTACTGGGCGATGTGCAGGTAATGGAATTGTGCAGACACACGTCAGAGGCAGCAGCAAAAGGAATATAGGTATAACCAGGGAAGGTAAACTCGCCATGTATTTCATCGCTTACGACGATTACTCCATGACGCTGGCAGATCTCGCCCATTCGGACCAATTCCTCACGTGTCCAAACCCTACCTGCTGGATTATGGGGATTGCAAAGCAGGAAAATCTTCACGGCAGGATCAGCAGCCTGACGTTCAAAATCCTCAAAGTCGATATGATAGAATTGATTCTCATAGACCAAGCGATTCTCTGCCATCACGCACCCATTGTTGCGGATGCTGGAGAAGAAGCAATTATACACAGGCGTTTGCACAAGCACCTTATCGCCAGGTTTCGTCAATCCCTTGATAACGGCAGAGATGGCAGGCACAACGCCAGAAGTATAAAGCATCCATTCACGCTGGATGGTCCATCCATGCTTGCGACGGAACCAGTCGATGGTAGCCTGATAAAAAGCCTCTGGTACATGGGTATAGCCGAATACACCATGCTCCACACGCTTACGCAATGCATCGATGATGGCAGGTGCCGTCTGGAAATCCATATCGGCTACCCAGAGAGGTATCACGTCTTTACTCGGAGCACTGTCCCATTTATAGCTGTTGGTGCCTCGACGGTCAACGAGGGTGTTAAAATCGTACTTCATTTCAATTCTCAACGATTATCTGGCAATTCCCTGGTTTCTTGATGTTCTCATCGATGATGATTTCACCAACGCTCTTTACCTTGATGACACCACTGCGTGGATTCTTGATGCTGGTCACATGACCATTGATGTCCACGTTACAACTGCTGTACTCAAAAGCGAGGTCGCAATCCTCCTGCATGGTGCAGTTCTCCATCGTCAGATCCTCAATGTAGCACAAAGGTTGTGTTTCCTGAATGTGACAGTTCACCAAACGAAGACGCTTCGCATACCAAGCCAGGAACTCACCGTTGACGATAGAGTCGTAAATGGTCACGTTCTCAGTCTCCCAGAATGCATCCTTGGAGTTGAGCACAGAATTGTGAATTTCGATGTTCTTGCTGTACTGGAAACTATAGTTGCCATTGATGGTGACATGATCCAAAAAGACATTCTCGCTGTCCTTGAAGATGTAGTTGGCTTCATCAAACACACAGTTCTCCACATGCACGTTCTTCACATGCCACATGGTTTCCTGAGCATGAGGGAAACGCACATTATTCAACTTGATGCCGTCCATACTGCGGAACATCTTTGGACACTCCACCAAAGAATCATAGATCTCACCATTGCGAGAATACCAGAGAGATGACCGGGCACTCTCTTTAAACACGCTGTTGCGCACTACAAAATGGTTATTCTCCCAGAACACATATTTACCCTCAAACTGACAATGGTCAGCCTCAATGTTATAGCACTCCTTAATGGAAGACTCACCGAGATGAATCGTCACATTTTCCAATTGCAGGTCGTGCCTACAATATAAAGGTCTTTCACCTCCAAACTCTTGGTCCTTAATTATTTCCATATTTATCTTTTCTAATAGTATTTATATTAATTGAGGATTGAGAATTGAAAATTAATCTGTCTGCATAGCAATTCTCAATTTTTAATTTTCAATTCTTCTTAATCCACTTCCCCCACTTCAGCCTGATAAGGAAGATGATGCCACGGAAGCAAAGCTCGATGCACATGGCTATCCAAACGCCCTTCAGTCCTAAAGTAGGAGCCAACAAGGCAGCCAATGTCAGACGCACTGCCCACATGCTGGCAAAGTTCATCAAGCAAGGCACCAATGTACTGCCTGCTCCCACAAACACACCATAGGCCACGATGCTAGCTGCAAACATCGGCTCTGCAAAAGCCTCGATACGCAGCGCCATCACACCCAACTCCTTCACCTCTTCCACAGGCGTCATAAGTCCCATCATCAGAGGAGCTGCCACATACATGATGATACCCATGAAAGTCATCACAATGATACCCAACCACACAGTGATCTTCGCAAAGCGCTTGGTGAGGTTCACACGCCCAGCACCTACACTCTGCCCCACCAAGGTAGTCGCCGCATCACCGATACCATAGCCTGGCATATAGCAAAGGCTCTCGGCAGTAATAGCAAACGAGTTGGCAGCTATCGCAAAGGTACCTAAGGGTGCCACAATAATGGTCGTCATGATCTGAGCGCCACACATCACCACGTGCTCTATACCCATAGGCAAGCCTATCTTTACAGCGCGTCTCAAAGTCTCGAAGGTAGTCTTGAAACTTCCATGTGTGCCAATCAGTTTCAGTTCCTTCGAGCGGAACCACATGAAATAAAGCATCAGCAGTCCGATGATATAGCAAGCGATCATAGTGCCCATCGCTGCTCCCTTCACCCCTAAACCAAACCCAGGAATAGTGAGATTCATACCCAGCAGGCTCACCTCACGGGTAGGGAAAATCAAGAAGAAGTTGAACACCACGTCGAGTACACAGAGCAGCACATTGAGCAGGCTCGGAATCAATATATTACCACTGCAGCGCAGCATACCTCCCGCCAAAGAATTCATCTGGAAGGCTGGCAGGGCCAGACTAAATATCAGGAAATAGGTGGAAGCATCCGCTGTAATGTCAGGATTTCCGCCCAACCAAACGGGCAAACCACCACTGATGCTCACACCTATGGCTGTCACCATCAGCACCCACGCCATACAAGCGAAGAGCGACTGACGCAGGACATTCTTGGCGCCATCAAAATCGTTGGCTCCTATACGATGCGCCACCTGTACATAAAAGCCCACAGCTGCAGCAGAAGGCAGACCTCCGAAAAGCCAGGTAGAAGTAGATACCAGACCGATGCTGGCAGCAGGCTCTGCACCTAAGCTACCCACCATAGAGGCATCTATATACTGCATGATGATAGACGAAATCTGTGCCATGATGGCTGGCATGGAAAGCAACGCCACCAGATGCAGTTGCTGACTGGTGGTCATCTCCTTCCCTGTACGAATGAGCGTTAAAAGATCGTCTTTCTTCATTGTCTCTTTAATTCCGTTTGCAAAAATAGTAAATTATATTGTGTAAAAAAGTTAAAGACGAATCTACTTATACTTGTAAATTCGCCTTTAACCTATTTTTTTCATTATGCGGTGACTAAAACTCCGAAGTAAAATGGAACTTGATGTGCTTGAAATCACTCTGCGCCATTTGCAATACATAGTTGCTATCTGCCAAGAACACATCCCTACCCTCACGATCCTTAGCCATATACTGGTATTTGCGTTTCATGAAGTTGTCAAGTTCTGCAGGGTCTTCGCTTTCTATCCAGCAAGCCTTATACAGATGCACAGGTTCCCAACGGCATTTGGCATTGTATTCATTCAGCAGACGATACTGGATAACCTCAAACTGCAACTGTCCCACGGTGCCGATGATCTTGCGCTGATTGAACTGATTCACAAAGAGCTGTGCCACACCCTCATCCATCAGTTGGTCGATACCCTTAGCCAATTGTTTCTGCTTCATCGGATCATCGTTCTCGATGTATTTGAACATCTCTGGCGAGAAGCTAGGCAGTCCACGGAAATGCAACACTTCACCTTCCGTCAATGTATCACCTATCTTAAATGTCCCATTATCAGGCAGTCCGATGATATCGCCAGCCCAAGCCTCATCCACCGTACTCTTACGCTGAGCCATGAATTGCACCGGACTGGTAAAACGGATCTGCTTGTTATGCCTTATATGTAAATAAGGCGTATTGCGCGAAAATCTGCCAGAACAGATTTTGCAGAATGCGATGCAGGAACGGTGATTGGGGTCGATGTTGGCAGTAATCTTGAAGATAAAGCCCGTAAACTTCTGTTCATCAGGTTGCACCATGCGTTCCAATGCCTGTACAGGACGAGGACAAGGAGCGATCTCTACAAAACAATCGAGCAGTTCCTGCACACCAAAGTTATTCAAAGCAGAACCGAAGAACACAGGAGCCAAATGTCCATCCAGATAAGCCTGATGATCAAACTCCGGATAAACGCCTTCCAGCAAATCAAGGTCGGCACGAAGCTGCTCTGCCTGCCTACTGCCAATATGCTGCTCCAGTTCCTCCGTATGGATATCCACCTCCACTTTCTCCGTCACCACTTGCTTGGAAGGCTGGAACAGATTGAGGCGCTGTTCGTAGATATTATACACGCCCTTGAAGCGAGCACCGTTGTCGATAGGCCATGAAAGCGGGCGCACACTGATTTGCAGTTGTTCTTCCAGTTCATCGAGCAGGTCAAATGGATCCTTGGTTTCACGGTCCATCTTGTTCACGAAGATAATCACAGGCGTATTGCGCATACGACACACCTCCATGAGCTTCAGCGTCTGAGCCTCCACACCCTTGGCACCATCAATCACGATGATCACACTATCCACCGCTGTCAGCGTGCGATAGGTATCTTCAGCAAAGTCCTGGTGACCAGGAGTATCCAGAATGTTGATCTTGTAGTCATGGTAGTCGAACTCCATCACACTGGTAGTCACGGAGATACCGCGCTGCTTCTCAATATCCATCCAGTCGCTGGTAGCCGTCTTCCGAATCTTGTTACTCTTCACGGCACCAGCCACCTGTATCTGTCCGCCAAAAAGCAGCAGTTTCTCTGTCAATGAAGTCTTACCAGCATCAGGGTGAGCGACGATGGCAAAGGTACGCCTGCGGGCTATTTCGTTGTTCATTTTCTTTGATTTTGCTATTGGGCTGCAAAATTACAAATATTCCACTGGTTTAACAAATTATTACTACTTAATCTCTCAAAACAGCCTATCAAAACATTATCCAAGTCATTTCCCTAAGAAAAACGGGAAAAAACGACAAAAACATTGAACAATTCTCATGTTTTTAGAAAAATATTTGTATTTTTGTCAGTGAAATAAGAAAAATACGATGGAAGACAATAAACCATTCAAATACATCGAGATTCATCTATTTCCAGAAGAGCAAATAGGCCTCCATGAAAATGACTTATGGGAACTTATTTACGTCAGACAAGGCCAAGGCACCAGAATCATTGCTGACAAGGTTACACCATTCAAGGCAGGAGAAGTGACACTCATTCCTCCACATATTCCTAATTGGTATCAATACAACAAAGAAGATACCGATAAGGAAGGCAAAATCTGTAGTTTTAGTGCGTTTTTCTCTGCCGATTTCCTGAATCGCTGTTCAGACACTTTCCCAGAACTCAAAGAGCGCATCGAGAAATTCATGCAGCTGGATTCTGCCATTGAGTTCGAAAAGAAACTGTCACAGCGCATCTGCAGTGTCCTGCTCTCCATGCGTGGGATGGACGACCTTCAGCGCCTCTCTCAGATGGTTCATTTGGTAGTGCTTATGACAGAACCAGAAGCAGGCTTTAGCATTACTGAGCGTAAAAAATCGGTAGAAAGAGAACAGAAACTGCTGAACGATGTAGAAGTCTATGTGTATTGCAATGCCCAACGAGATTTTAAGTTAGAACATATTGCCAAGCATGTGGGCATGAACCGAACGTCGTTCTGCGTGTTTTTCAAACGCGCCACTGGTAAAACCTTCATCACCTACCTCAATGAGTATCGCATGAGCCTTGCTTGCAAGCTCTTGCGTGAAGGCAATCTCTCCATCTCGGAGGTCTGCTTTAAGTCGGGCTTCAACGATGTGCCCTACTTCAATCGTACGTTTAAGAAAATGCACGGAGTCAGTCCTACAGAATATAGAAATCAGAAATAAAATTTGTTTTATATTGTCCAATATTTGCTTTTCACAAAAATAAGCCCTAGTTTTGTGGGCTTGATGGGCTGAATATAAGACAATATGGAGCATTATTCTTTTATATACGATTATAAAAAACAACCGCCCTTAACGCCTATAGAAGTGGCCCCAGAAGACAACTGGGAACTTTCTTATCTTGTCAAGGGAGCCGAACAGGTAGGACAGGAAGAATCAGAAGCACCGCCGATGATCTCAGGCGATGTGATGTTGTTTCCGCCTAACCTGACGCATAACTGGACCTTCAATTGTCAGATTGTCAATGAAGAGGGTGATGTGGAATTCATTCGCCTCTTCTTACCCGTTTCATTTTTAGAACGGTTGGTACGTAATTTTCCCGAATATCAGGAGACAGTGGCTCGTCTTCAGCAAAATACATGTCCTATCCGTTATGACTCTTTAAAAGCCAATCGCATCATTGAAGAGTTAGAAATCATGCGCGAACTCTCTGATATAGAGCGCATCCCCCATGTACTTAATCTACTGAGCCTACTCTAAATTAATATCCGACAAGTCTATTGAATAATAAGGCAAGACTATACCCCTATAATGAACTAACTTTGTGCCAGTAAGGTTATATGCATTGCGTATAATCCTAAATGTTAGTTCAAAATAATGCCGCTACATCGATGTGAATCGAGGTAGCGGTTTTTGTTATGGTACGAGTTATAAATACCAAACAGCAAAGACAAGGTAAAAAATTGGGGAGCGTACCTTGCGGTATGCTCCCCAAATATTCATTGTAAATTTAAGCAATTACTTCCAAGCTGAGTTCTGAACCAGCAGACCCTGCATGGTCACGATCTCATCGTTAGGAATTGGGAACATCACCCACTTAGGATTATAAGTCTTACCCTGATATTTTGCCAGGAAGCCAGACTCATAGTTGATGAAGTCCTGAACGGTTGACTGAGCAATACCCCAACGAGCAAGGTCGAACCAGCGGTGACCTTCCAGTGCCAACTCCATGTGACGCTCAGCGATCAGAGCCTTTCTTGCATCAGTACCTGCAGGCCACAGACCGATACGGTAGTTACCAGCAGCACCTTCCTTCACTGTGCCGTTTACCAGGTCTTCCAGAACGTATGGACCACCAAGGGTAGTAGCGTCAGCCTTTACGTATGAGTTGGCTGCACGTGCACGTACCTTGTTGATGTATTCCAATGCAGTTGCGTTGTCACCGGTCTCGATGCAGCACTCAGCATAGAACAGCAGAATGTCTGCAAAGCGGATCAAGTGGTGGTTCTTTGCAGTTGAACCAGTAGAGTTGGTATTACTCAAGCTACCCTTATCAGCCTTCTTAGGCATGTACTTCTTGTTCAGGTAGTAACCACCATTAGAAGTAGAACGTACCCATCCATCAACAGTCTCAGGAGTACCCCAGTCATAGTAAGGAACACCGAAACGACCTACTGCATAATCCAGACGTGGGTCAGTATAAACATCAAGGTCAGTCTTGATAATTTCCTTCCACAACAGGTTGCCGTCATCATCCTTCTTCTGCTCACCTGTCTTAGGATCAATGTCTGGCTTACCCTTTGGATCTGGCACAGACAAGGTACCGCCTAAGTCTTCTACAGGAAGACCATTTGCATCGGTCTTCATAGAAGAAGTCAGATATACTGAAGGCTGGAAGAAACCCCAACCACCACCGATAGCACCTGCCATAGCGATATGAGAACCACCAAGCAGAGCTGATGGGTTGTTGTTAGAAGTACCTACAATAGTAGCCTGAATGTCGAATACAGACTCACCTGTCCAGTCGCTCTTACCTGCAGTCCAAAGCTCTTCGTAAGTATCAGCCAGTCTGAACTTCTGACCCTTAGAATCAACACCACTGTTGATGATCTGCTCCAGGATAGACTTAGCAGCAGCCCAGTTACCAGTCTTACCGGCACCGTTCTCTGCACCTGTATAAGGAGAAGCCTGATAGATCAGCACTTTTGCTTTGTAAGCAGCAGCAGCCCACTTATTAACGCGACCCACCTGGTTAGATGGCCAAGTCTCTGGCAGGTTGTTCATGGCATAGTCAAAGTCAGCAAGGATATTGTCCCAGATAAAGATGTAGTTGCCATTCTCATCTACATTGCTAACCTTAGGGTCAGTTGCAGAGATAGAAGCCTCATAGCTTACGTAAGGAACAGCAGCACCAAACAACTTCACAGCCTCGAAGTGGAACAGACCACGCAGGAAGGCTGTCTGAGCTTTTACACGGGTAAGTTCAGCCTCAGTAATCTTGCCAGCCTCTGCGGTCATGTTAGCGATACGCTCGGCATCGTTGGCATACTTCACACCGTCATATACATAGCGGTACTTGCTACGGATATAACCATTAGCTGAGTTGAAAGAGTAAGTCTCGATCTCCGTAAAGTCTGACTGGTCAGCGAATTCAGAACCCTTATTGGCATCACCACCGAAGCAGTCACCATAGGTATAGTTTACCAATGGGCAGGAGAAATAGTCACGGCCTGGGGCATACAGGTTGGCGTATGCCTTGGTCAGCACATAGTCCACACCTTGTGCATCCATCAATGTTGACTCAGTCACAACACCCACAGGCTCCAGCAACAGAAAGTCGTCACCGCAGCTACTCATGGTCATTGTAGCTGCCAACGCCATAGCTGAATATAATAATGTTTTTTTCATATCAATTTCTATTATTTATATTATTAGATTTCTGTTTTTAAGTGATACTTAAGAACGCCTATTAGAAACCAATGTTCACACCGAAGAGATACTGACGTGGCATACCATATGCACCGTAGTCAACACCCTTATTCATATCGCTACCTACACGGCCGGTTTCAGGATCCAGACCAGAGTAACCAGTGATAGTGAATACGTTAGACATCTGAGCGTACAGACGGATTCTTGACAAGGTCAGCTTCTGAGCTATCTTACGTGGGAAGGTATAACCCAGAGTCAAAGTCTGCATACGCAGGAATGAGCCGTCCTCAATATACATTGAGTTAGATACGTTACCAGACTCAGTAGCCTCAGCATTTGTACTTACCCACATTGGGTACTTACCGTTTGGATTCTCAGGACTCCAAGAGTTGTCACGACGGTCGTAGCTGTAGTTAGAACCCAAGTTACCGAAGTGAGTGTAGTACTTGTAGTGAGCAAAGTTGTCGTTACCGATTGAGTAGTACAGGTAAGTGCTCAGATCCCACTCCTTCCAGTTCAAGCTGATGTTCACACCACCTGTCAGGTCTGGATGAGGATTACCGATGATTTGACGGTCATTCTGGTTGATAATACCATCACCATTCAAATCCTTCATGATATAGCGTCCAACCCAATCTTCTGGATGTGCCTTTACATAATCATCATCGCCCTCAACACCTCTACCAATCAAGTCATAAATACCATTGGCAGCACCGTAAGGAGCAACTCCGTGTGAAACAACCTCTGATGCACTCTTATAAATGCCATCCACTACATAACCGTAGAACATACCGATAGGCTGTCCTGGAGTAGTGATGGTGATATCTGTCAGACGGGAACCGTAGAAGATGTCAGAAGCACCCAGCTTAACCACCTCGTTCTTGTACCAAGAAGCGTTGGCGCTGATGTTGTAGCGTAGCTGGCCGATCTGGTCTCTCCAACCGATGGAGAAGTCAATACCGGTGTTCTTCATCTCACCTACGTTAGCGTATGGACGAGATGCCAAACCAGTCTGGTATGACCAAGGAGCTGGAACCAACATGTCAGAAGTCTTCTTGATATAGAAGTCGAAGCTTGAAGTCAACTTGTTGTTGAAAGCGGTCAGGTCATAACCTACGTTGAACATCTTTGAG
>JAFRTL010000008.1 GCA_017427065.1 Bacteroidaceae bacterium
ATAAATATATATATAGTAAATTCTACTCACAGGTACAGGGATACATAAGTGCGTGTGTATTAATTTTTAGAAATAACTGAAATGAAAGAAAAACGAACGCGAAGCCAAAACTGCATATCTATGCAAAAAAGAAGGGTGGGGATCCCCCTGTCCTTTATACGAAATTTGACCTCCCTCGTGAGGGCGTAAAAATTCCCTCGTGAGGGAGGCTGAATTTCCTCACTAGAGAGTTATATGCATTTCTATATTCGCTTTCTGTATAAATATGCAAAAAATGGAGAAATCGCTTCTATTTGAAAATTTTCTTCAAAAAAGTTTGCCAGTTTAAAAACTATACTTACCTTTGCGCGAGTTTTAAAATAGAGGTAATACCTCTGCTGCCCTAGGGCAGTAAAATTCTGTCGTGTTTTATTTTGCGTTTATGTTGAGGAGCTGCTTGTGAAAGTAGTTCCTTTTTTTATCCCTAATGTCAAAACTTCTCTCCCAAACCTCAAAAAATTTTCACTTTTGCAATTCTAGAAAACCTATGATTATTATATAACGAAATGTAAACAAATGTTAAATATTTTCTAGGGTATTGACAAGCGGTACTTCAATGTTGTAACTTATTTATATACGAGGCAAATTAGTGAGAAAGCCGAAAACGTGGTGGCCAACACGCCAAAAGCCAACAAGCTAACAAGCCAGTATAGTTAACCTTATTTTTAACCTTAAAACCTAAAAAACTATGGCAATTAAAGTAATCGCAAGACAAACCTTGCAGAAAATCGGAAAGTATGTGGGCACTTATCGCTTCGTGATGCAGACCCAGTTGTACAACACCTTGACTCAATCCAAGGTAATCAAGGAAGCCTCCTTGCGC
Source organism: Bacteroidaceae bacterium (assembly GCA_017427065.1). Classification (GTDB taxonomy): domain Bacteria; phylum Bacteroidota; class Bacteroidia; order Bacteroidales; family Bacteroidaceae; genus Bacteroides. The sequence goes on from JAFRTL010000008.1 coordinate 863, forward strand.
AGTGGTATCCAGAAGGGTGCGCTCAACGCAGCATGGGACGCTATCGGTGAAGTGATCAAGGCATGGGCCACCGAAGGCCACTCTGTAGCCATCCCAGGACTCGGTTCTATGCGCTTCAGCGTACGCGCCAACAGCGTGGAGAACGTAGAGGAAGTAAGTTCCAAGCTGATCACCTCGCGCCGTGTGATCTTCACGCCTAGCGTGGACATCAAGAATGAGTTGAAGGTGACAGGTATCAACATCACCTGTTTCGACAAGGACGGTAACCTCGTGAAAGCCGTGAACTCCAGCGATGCCGGCAACGTGGAGGACGGTGAAGACGAGAACACTGGCAACGGCACCGACAATGGTGGCACCGACAACGGTAGTACTGAGAATCAGGGTGGAAACACCGAGACGCCAAGCGGTGACGACAATCCTGATGGTGGCATCGGGTAACGCCTAATTCACAATGCACAATTCACAATTACCATCCGGATGGGTAACGCTGCGCAGCCAATTGTGAATTGTCAATTATGAATTGTCAATTGTAAAGCCTTCGGCTTTTCTTTCATTTCAGTTATTTCTAAAAATTAATACACACACATTAACCTTAAACCTTAACTACTATGAAGAACAAACGTGAACTTTTGAAGTATGGCATCCAGCTACTTATAGCTATCCTCACTGCCATTGGCACCTCACTAGGCGTATCTTCCTGCATGAGTATGCTGTGAGAAGCGGTATAATTATGATCATGAAGGCTGGCTCGTGAGAGTTGGCCTTTTTTCTTGCCAAGAATAAAAAAGGAGTATGACTATTCTTCAAAAACAAATCATTTTATTATCTTTGTAACATAATAGAAACTTTTATCAGATGATTACAGGCGCAATAATTGCAAAATATAAGAAGGCTGACGAAAACAACCGCCTGCTATCCTCATACAGACCTCTGCCACCTGAAACGCTCAAGTCGTTGCGGGAGTATTATCGTGTGGGACTAACCTATTCGAGTAATGCCCTTGAAGGTAACAGCTTGACGGAATCGGAAACCAAAGTAGTGATTGAAGACGGATTGACGATAGAGGGCAAACCCCTACGTGACCATTACGAGGCTGTTGGTCATGCCAAAGCATACGATTACGTCTATCAGATTATGGAAAAGGAAGGGCTTACAGAAGAGGATATCCTGAATCTTCACCGCCTATTCTATCAGCAGATAGATGTAGAGAAAGCTGGGCTATACCGTAATGTAAAGGTTTATATCAGTGGTAGCCGCTATGCAGTTGCGGCCGTCTCGAATATTCCTGCAGAAATGCAGAAACTCGTCAAATGGTACAATGATAACGAGAAGATTTTGCACCCCATAGAGTTGGCTGCTAAATTGCATCAGCGTTTTGTATTTATCCATCCGTTTGTTGATGGTAACGGTCGTGTGGCACGTCTTTTGATGAATCTCGCCTTGTTGCGTAATGGTTTTACCATAGCCATCATTCCGGCTTTACTGCGCCACGAATATATCTATTCTCTAGAAACTGCACATAATCGCCCAGAGGTGTTTGTAGACTTTATTGCAGATCGTGTAATAGCAACACAGCTCGACTTGCTTAGGCTGATGAGAGATGATGATACTGTAAATGATACTGTAAATGATACTGTAAAATCAGAAGTGTCTGCATTTTCTAAGACAGAGCAAACGGTGTTTGCTGTTATTAGTTCATACCCTTATTATTCATACGAGAAGTTGGCAGAATACTGCCATCTCTCTCGCCCCACTATTGCTCGAACAATCAAGACGTTGCAAAGCCGCGAGTACATTCGTCGTATTGGTTCAGACAAGACAGGTCATTGGGAAGTTATCAAAAAAGAGGACGAGTAATGGAATCTCACATCCATTAGCACCTCCATAGGCGTATCTTCCTGCATGAGCATGATGTGAGAAGAATAGCTTAGTGAAGGGCTAGAAAAGAACTCCCGCTGCAAGATTGAAAATCATGTAGCGGGAGGCTTTTTAACTATACATTAAAGTGGAAATTTCATTGGTTTATAGTCATAATCCGAACACTCCCATACCCATTGCACACATTGTCTGCCCATATGGAGATTGTTTATAGGATTCTTTATTAAACTAATTTCTAATGCTTCTTTACTTTGATAAACAATAGCGAGATAATATAAGTCTTGTTTATATTGAGCGACAGCATATTCATTATTTGTCATTCTAAATTTCTGACCAGGAAATTCTACGGATTTTACCTCAATATAAATGTAGTTACTATTTGGATCTTTTCCTTCTAAATCATATCCAACATTCTGATTACTCACATCTCGTAGGCTAAAGCCATTTGAATTTAAAGCATTCAGCGTATTCTCTTCTGCACTTCTCCATTTTTGTATGCTAGTGCTAATTACATTAGATGAAGATGAAGACACATTATTAAACCAATCAGTTACACTTGCTTTATTCGGCATATTGTCATCAGATGTAGGCTTATCATGAGGGATATCTTCATCTTTAAACTGTCTCTCCTGCAAGTTTTTCAAATGCAATTTCTTTAGGCAAAGCCCAATATCTTTTTGTAAAATACCATTATCTTTCATTAATTGTACAAAACTATCATCAATAAGCAGATTGTTGTCATTAATTTCCTTTAGTGAGCACAACTTATTATTAGACATAAAAATAGGACTTGAAGAAAATGTATTCAAATCATGATTCATTAAGATACTCTTTATACTAGCAACTGCAATTTGAGCATAACCTTGCATAGATAATTCAACGACATTTACTGTTCCCAAAATGCTTTCTATGCTATCTGATTTACTACCTAAATACTTCATCAACCCTTCAACCCCAGCGACTTCATTAATTGCTGGTGATAAAAATGGCTGATTGGATATTTCCATCATCTTTGCATAATCAACAGCATTAAACCAATGAGGAGATAGTTTTATTTCTGAGAAAAATGATCCAAGTTTATCTTTGAGTTGTTTGATGAATTCTTTTTCAAAAGACGGCTTCATTAGTTGGATAATGCTCAAGTCAAAATAAGGTATCAGGGCATTGACAATGCTACTATTCTTGTTTTCCAGGGCCTCTTTCAACAATGTAGCATAAAGCAAAACGAGATTAGAAATCACTTCTTTTGTCGTATCGTCTAAAATTAAATGCCTTCGTGAAGGATCTGTACTGAAATCACCATTCAAAATAACCCCCATTCCACATGTGTCTTCCGTAGGGAGGAAAGCATGAATTATGGCCTCATTCTTCGGCAATTTTACAATCTTGTTGTCCTGTAGTGAGAATGCGATTTTACAATTATTATACGAACAAACAAACCAATCGTTTATTGTATCTGTTGTCGATATTCTAATCTTTCTTCCTTGATTATTATCTTCTAAAATTGCAATATTGGCGGTAATTCTTTTCGTAAGCTCAATTCTAATTGTCCTTATGTTATTCAGAAACAGTAACGTAGTATTAGCAAATGATGTGTATTCCTCATCAATTTGATTAGCCGTAGCTCCAGTAAAGATGAAAATAGTCTGATAGCCCTCGTTTTGTATTTTTATTATTTCGCTTGATAGTTCATTTATAACTTCTTCTTTTATGAAATGAGGTATTCTGATTAAAGGGATATTTGGTGCTTGTGGAATAATCTGTTTTGACAATTCTTTAGAAAAAGTAATTTGGTAATCGCCACTTACCAGATGAACTTCTTTAGCGAAACTAACTACAGATTTGAATCCAATTCCACGATAACCAATAGATGATCCACGAACTTTATTTGAAGAAGCACTTCTGCATAGGCTTTCTAAATCTGCACTATTAAAAGTACGGCCATTGTTGGCAACAAATAGATAATCTTTATGTCTTTTTACAAAAAAGCTACTAGCGCCTGCATCATCAGCATTTTGTAATAGTTCAATGAAAGAACGACTATTATAACTCTCAGACACGTATGTTTCAAGACCTGCTAGGTCGGACAAGAGTATCGGGGAATTCTTAGCTTCATCAATCAATGATTGACGTATTATTTCAAAAGACTTATTCATCGTGTTGGATATATTCTAATTTTACCAATTTTTACTACAGGAATATCAAGTTCTATAGTTCCAAAATGAAACACTTCAAATCCCATAAAATCACCACTGCCTTTTCTTATACTTTTATGTTCAACAATGTTGTTGTCTAAATCATATATAGCCATTTCTATACAGAAATAGTTTCCTGATTTTTTGTCATCCGAAGAAAGAATCTCGCAAAACACAGATAAAGAGCATTCATCTTTTACTTGAACGGAAAAGTTTTGAAGAACCAATCCGAATTTTTCTTCTATTGATTCAAAATGTTCAATTCTTTTGGTTAGGTCAACATTGATAGAATGCCTCTCTTGAGCTTCTGTAATATACCATTTCCTATTTTTTCTGATAAGTAATAATGATGCTACGTTACCTTTATTAAACTCAATCTCAATACGATCGCCATCATGAGCGCTTCTAATACTTTCAAAACTAATTTCTATATCTGTAAATGAATTAGGCTGAAAAAATAATCCATCTGAATAACTAATGCTTGATGGACTAATAAGATATTTTTCCTTTAAACCATATTCAATAGATATGTACCTTGCTTTATTAATAAATAGTTTATTCTTATTTGCAGATAGATTGTAGGCTCTGAGAAATATAAAAAACTTCTCACGAGAATCATTATAGATTTCTTTAACTATTTCAAATCTAAAACCATTAAAAACAGAATCTTTTAATAACTCCATAATGCTGTCTTTTTCGTAAGTTCCACTATATACTAGTTTATTTCTTCTCCTAATCTCACTTTTGTGAGATAATAAAAGATTTAGCAAAAATAAGATAATCTTTTTTGATAAACAAAAAAAACTATTAAGAATGAAATAGTATTTACAACATTAAGAGTCATGAAGTTAAATAAGTATGACTTGAAAGAATTGTTATTTTCTTCAAAAAAGCTATTGTATCTGAAGAAAATGCTATATTTGCAGACAGATGTATTTAGTTCTATTTCTGAATGAACTTATATCGCTAATGTATAAAATGCATAGATTATGAGTAACCAAAACTTTATAGCTGTTGATTTTGAAACTGCAACTAACACCAGTAGAATGGCTTGTCAAGTAGGTATTACTATTGTGAAAGACGGTATAATCAAAGATACTATAGTAAGACTGATACAACCTCCTCACAATGAATATGAACCCAATTGTATCAATGTTCATCATATAGTACCTGAGATGACAGAGAAAGCACCTACTTTCGACAAAGTATGGCAGGAGATATCGCATCTGTTTATTGATACGACTATTGTTGCTCACAATGCTAGTTTTGATGAGGATGTATTATACAAAAATTTATCATATTACGGAATACTACCTATAGGTATTAACAAATTTGAGTGTACTTACTGCATATATAATCATAACTTGCATGATCTTTGCCAATCTTTTGGTATGTCTACACAAGGACATCATGATGCAGGATTTGATTCAAGATGTTGTGCACAGTTCTATTTAAATCACCTTAATGGAGTAAAACCAGATTACAATCTTATTAATAAGGAGAATAATAACAACTTTTCTTCTCATGTCGCTCTTCATGGTGATGTGTTGCAGAAAGATTTATCTGAAGCAAATCCAAATAATCCATTTTTTGACCGCAAACTTGTAATAACTGGTGAATTTGATATTGATCGTATTGAGCTTGCAGAAAAGCTGAAAAAGATGGGAGCAGACATAGACACAACAATAACAAAACGTACTAGTTATGTAATTATTGGGAGTGAACCAGGGCCTAAGAAAATGGAAAAACTGGAAGAGCTTATTAATAGCGGAAACCATATAGTTAAGATATATCCATCAGATCTTGAACGTATTTTCAATGGTGAATGGAATAATTACATGACAGTTAAACCGTCATTAGTTGGGAAAGATCCCAATCACCCATTATATGATAGGCGAGTTTTCATTACTGGTAAATGGGGAAATAGAACGAATTTCAAGAAACTCTTAGAGTCTTATGGAGCAGAAGTGGAGGATCAAATAACAAAATATGTTACTCATGTTTTCATTGGACAGGATCCTAAAGAAGAAGATTTGAATAATATTCAGAAATTAGAATTCAATGGTTTTCATTTTTGTCGATTATATCAGAATGATTTTGATAATCTTAGTTTTCAAATTTGGGATCCATATCGCACACCTTTCTTTTTGAAAAAAGAACTAGATTTCTCCATACAGCTCTTTGAGCAACAACATATTCGTTTTGATGGGATGCGAAACATTATCGCTTCTAAGGAATTATATTATGGAAAAGGGTTTAAAGAAAAAGTAGATTGTTTCTATCAGATAGCAGGAAATCTTGGGGCATTTGGTAATTGGGATTTAAACAATGATGTTGATATTTGTGTATTAAGCAATTCTACCATAAATAAACTGCGAGATGGAATAAAAGATGAGACGATAAAATATATAGAAGATACTTATAATAAGAACAATGCAGATCAATTCAATTACAAATTCCTAACAGAACAAGACATTCTGGATTATTGTAAATCAAGATGTGATGCTTGCGATGATGATGTAACTATGCATTACTATAATGTTTACATAAATTCTTAAGAATTATCCATAGGAGGTATTATTGAATTCATTGACAACTATTATCTGCAAATACTCCGCAATCGCGTTTTAATGTGACTGCGGAGTGTTTCTATTTACCTATAGTATGAGTTATTCTTAATCCCATTACCCCCTCACCATTTTGTTTGACAACGAAGGGCTCTTGGTCTATTGAAACAGAGATCCTTCCAGTAATAGTTGCATAATTAGGCGCTACTATCCCTAAATAGACCTCATCTCCAAACTTAAATGGGCCATGAATTTCTTCCCAATCCCTTGAATTTGTAGCAGTGTGAGTATCTCCATTCTCAGTAGCTATATTAATATTATATGATTGTATGTACTTGGTTACAACTTTCATTTCATATTTTACATAATAAGAATGGTTATCTGATGGATCATCAGATGAGCATGAGCAGAGAAATATACATGCACAAGCTAAAACCAAAGCAAATATATAATTCTTCATAACTTACATTAATTGTTTTATTATTAATAGCTATACAAAAGTAGTTATTATTCGTCTTTATGCAAATTAATATGTTCGAAAAACAAAAACTATTTTGAAATAACACTTCGCTTTTCTTACCTTTGTAACAAACTTTCATTATGGGAATACTAGTTTTCATACTATTTATAGGGCTTTTCATTTTACTATGGTATCTTATACCGAGTAAGGGTGAGATGGCAGAATTGCGTGTCCATAATGTGCTGATTGAACTCCCAGAAGAATATCATGTTATAGATAATGTCATTATTGGAAGCAATAATTATTCCTCTCAAATAGATCATATAGTAGTATCGCCTTATGGTATTTTCGTTATAGAAACAAAAGGTTATAAAGGGTGGATATATGGTGGTGAGAATGCTCAGTATTGGACTCAAAACATATTTGGGAAGAAGTATCAACTATACAACCCCATATTGCAGAATCAAGGTCATGTGAAAGCCTTGATGAAGATTCTTCCAAGTATCCCTAATGATTGCTTCATTCCTATAGTATGTTTCAACAATGATGCTAGTATATTTGTTAAAGTACAAAACCATATTGTCATAAACAGGAGGAAACTGAAAACGACAATAAAGCGATATAATACACCTATCATCTCCTCAGAAGATAAAGAATGGATCATTAGCACGATAACCTCACACATGAGAGTGGGCAAAGAAGTTGAAAAAACTCATGTCTTCAATGCTAGGAATAAAGCTAGATCGAGTTATAAGGACATTAACAATGGTATATGCCCAAGATGTGGAGGTCAAATAGTAAAACGATATGGCAAATATGGTTCGTTTTATGGGTGTCGCAATTATCCTAATTGCAAATTTACTATGCAAGGATAATATTTATTTTATTTCAGTTATTTCTAAAAAATAACACACACCCTTTACTCCACTTCCTCAAACTCAGCGTATTCCCCTTCGCCCTCTTTGAACACTTTGGGTTTCTTGTGACTGAGGTCTTCCTTGTTCTTGGTGATCTGATCGCTGCCTTTAGGACGCTGGGCACTGGAGGCGCTGGAGCCAAAGCCGAAGATGGCCTTGAAGAAACGGATCATGGAGCCGAAACCGAAGAGGATGCCGGCGATGAGGATGGTGATGAGGAAGCCTAGGAGTTTCATGATGCCTTGCGCTGGGTGATAAGGGACAGAAGGATGAACCACACGATGATGAGCGCGATGCCCAGGATCTCAAAGCATGCCAACAACAGAAGGCATCCGAAGAGGAAGATGAAACGTACCTTGTTGTCTGCCCAACTGAGGTTCTTGAACTTCAATGAAAACATGGGGATCTCTGACACCAGCAACCAGCAGGATACGCCAATGAGAATGAGAATCAACAACGGGGTGCCTTGGAAACTCATCAGCAACTCATCGCCTCCAACGATCAGGGCTGCCCAGAACAGGGCATTGGCTGGTACGGGGAGGCCAATAAAGGAGGTGGTCTGACGGGCATCGTTGTTGAACTTTGCCAACCTTAACGCTGAGAAGACGGCAATGAGGAACGCCAGATAGGGCACGTAGGCGATAACGGGCGCCATGGAGAAATAATTCAGCAAACATATCTGCAACCAGCTGAAGACCATAGAGGCTGGGGCGATGCCGAAGGTGATGTCATCTGCCAACGAGTCGAGGTCCTTGCCAATGATGGAGTAGGCATGCAGCGAGCGGGCTGCCAATCCGTCGAAGAAATCGAACACGGCTCCCAGGATGATGAACACCAGCGCCCATTCGAAGTTCTGCATGAAACCATGATAGGTAGCCACACATCCGCAGAATAGATTCATGCAGGTAATGGTGTTGGGGATGTGTTTGGTGATGCGGTTTGCCATAATGGAGCGTGGTTAAAGTTGGGCAATGATGGTTTCGTTTCCAGTGGTATGCTGACCCATGCTGACATTGACCTTGGTGCCTACAGGCAGGAAAAGGTCCACGCGAGAGCCGAACTTGATGAAGCCCAGGTGCTCGTCGATGTAGCAGTCGTCGCCTTCCTTGGCGTAGGTGACAATGCGACGGGCTACGGCTCCTGCGATCTGGGTGGCCATGATCTCAATGCCGTTGGGCATCTCGATGACGACGCTGGAACGCTCATTGTCGGTACTCGACTTAGGGAGCCATGCGGCCATGTAGCGACCGTTCTTATGCCACGCCTTCTTCACGGTACCATCTACAGGGAACCAGTTGGCATGCACGTTCCACAGGTTCATGAAGATGGAAACCTGCAAACGGCGGTCGTGGAAATATTCGTTCTCATTCACCTCTTCGATGACCACTATTTTACCATCGGCAGGGGCTACCACCATGTTGGTAGTGTCTTTCCCAAAAAGGCGGATAGGGCAACGGAAGAAATTGACCAGAATGCCATACAAGAGGATGCTGACAGCGAGGACAATGTAGAAAGGAATCTTGCTTTCGAAGCCAAAATAAAAGGCTAAGTTTATCACTATCAGCAGCAGTAAACCGCCTATGAGCGTATGGGTGCCTTCGCGGTGAATACGTATGTTTTTGAGTCTTTTTAGACGAGCCATGAACCTATTGTTTTGATATAAGTTTTCAAACCAACTGCAAAAATACAAGTTTTTTAAACACAATCCAATTTTCAAAGAAAGAATTATAGTTGTTGATAACTTTTAGTGAAATATTTTGGTAGGATGACAAGTAGATTGTACCTTTGAGACGGATTTTCTGGATAGACATTTTATGCAAGATTTTGTTCATTTACATGTTCACTCCCAATACTCGGTGCTCGACGGACAGTGTAGCATCAAGCGACTGGTGGATAAGGCGGTTGGCAACGGCATGCGTGGCGTGGCCCTCACGGATCATGGCAACATGTTTGGCGTGAAGGAGCTGTACGACTATGTGGCTGGGGTCAACAAAAAGCGCAAGAAGGAGGGGCTGGAGCCTTTCAAGCCTATCTTCGGGTGTGAGGTGTATGTGGCCAGATATGGTCCGAAAGAACAGAAGAACGGTAAGCAGGACCAGAGTGGCTATCACCTGATCTTGCTGGCAAAGAATTATCAGGGGTATAAGAACCTGATTAAACTGGTGAGCAACGCGTGGGTGGATGGCTACTATATGCGTCCGCGTACCGACCGTGCCGATCTGGAGCGTTACCACGAGGGTCTGATTGTCTGCTCTGCCTGTTTGGCGGGGGAGGTGCCCAAGAAGATCCAGGAGGGCAACATGGAGAGTGTGCGCGAAGCGATAGAGTGGCATAAGCGGGTGTTTGGCGACGATTATTACCTGGAACTGCAGCGTCATGAGGTGAAGGATCCTTCCATCCGGGCCAATCGCGAGGTGTATCCCGAACAGGTGAAGGTGAACAAGGTGCTGATGGAGCTGGCGCAGGAGTATGGCATCAAGCTGGTCTGCACCAACGACTGTCACTTCGTAGATGAGGATAATGCGGAGGCACACGACCATCTGCTGTGTCTCTCCACAGGTAAGGATTTGGACGATCCTACGCGTATGGTCTATACGAAGCAGGAATGGTTCAAGACGCGTGAGGAGATGAACGAGATCTTTGCCGATGTGCCTGAAGCGCTCTCCAATACCTTGGAAATTCTGGATAAGGTGGAGATGTACAGCATAGACCATGATCCCATCATGCCTGCTTTCCCGATACCTGAGAGTTTCGGAACGGAGGAAGAATGGCATAAGAAGTTTACCAAAGAAGACCTCTTCCTTGAGTTTACCAGCGATGAAAAGGGCGAAAACCCAATGCCTCGCGAGAAAGGGGAGGAGAAGATCAAGAAGTTGGGCGGCTACGACAAGCTCTATAGAATCAAGTTTGAGGCTGACTATCTGGCAAAGTTGGCTTACGAAGGTGCGAAGAAGCGCTATGGTGATCCACTGCCAGAGGAGGTAAACGACCGTATCCGCTTCGAGTTGCACATCATGAAGACGATGGGCTTCCCTGGCTACTTCCTCATTGTGCAGGACTTTATCAATTCTGCCCGTGATGAACTGGGGGTATTGGTGGGACCTGGTCGTGGATCGGCTGCGGGTAGTGTGGTGGCTTATTGCTTGGGTATCACCAAGATAGATCCGCTGAAGTATGACTTGCTGTTCGAGCGTTTCCTGAATCCCGACCGTATCTCGCTGCCTGATATCGATACCGACTTCGACGATGATGGTCGTGGAAGGGTGCTGCAATGGGTGGAGGATAAATACGGGCATGAGAACTGTGCACACATCATCACGTATGCCACGATGGCCACGAAGAACTCCATCAAGGATGTGGCACGTGTGGAAAAGGTGCCTCTGGACATCAGCAATGCGCTCTGTAAAGCCATTCCCGACCGTCTGCCTGACGGCATGAAAATGAATCTGCCCAATGCCATCAAGTGTACGCCTAAGTTGCAGGAGGCCGAGACTTCCGACAATGAGGCGTTGGCGAATACCATTAAATATGCGAAGATGCTCGAGGGACAGGTGCGTGGTACGGGTATTCATGCCTGTGGCTTCATCATCAGTCCTGATCCTATCTCGGATTGGGTGCCTGTATCCACTGCAGATGATCCTGACTTTAAAGATACCAAGACCAACTGTACGCAGTACGACGGTCATGTGATAGAATCGACGGGCTTGATAAAGATGGACTTCCTGGGACTGAAGACGCTTTCGGAGTTGAAAGAGGCCTGTGCCATCATCAAGCAGCATCGGGGCATAGACATTGATTTGGACAATATCCCGATCGATGATCCAAAGACTTATGAACTCTATCAGCAGGGACGCACCATCGGCACGTTCCAGTTTGAATCGGCGGGTATGCAGAAGTATCTGCGCGAGTTGCATCCTACGGTGTTCGAGGACCTGATTGCCATGAATGCCCTCTATCGTCCAGGACCGATGGATTACATTCCTTCGTTCATCGCGCGTAAGAACGGTAAGGAGGAGATTCGCTATGACCTCCCATGCATGGAGAAATACCTGAAGGATACGTATGGCATTACGGTGTATCAGGAACAGGTGATGCTGCTGTCGCGCCAGTTGGCCGACTTTACGCGTGGCGAGAGTGATGCGCTGCGTAAGGCGATGGGTAAGAAGAAGAAGGACATCGTAGATGCCATGAAGCCTAAGTTCATCGAGGGTGGCAAGAAGAACGGACATGATCCTGAAACGTTGGAGAAGATTTGGGCCGATTGGGAGAAGTTCGCTTCTTACGCATTCAATAAGTCGCATGCCGCTTGTTACTCTTGGGTGGCTTTCCAGACGGCTTACTTGAAGGCCAACTATCCTGCGGAGTTCATGGCGGCGATCATGAGTCGCAGGCGCGATCAGATAACGGAAATCACCAAGTTGATGGACGAATGTAAGTCGATGGGCATCGCTACGCTCGGTCCTGATGTGAATGAGAGTTACCTGAAGTTTGGTGTGAATCACAAGGGTGAGATACGCTTCGGATTGGCGGCCATCAAGGGCATGGGCGATGGAGCTGCTCTTGCCATTATTGATGAGCGCGAGAAGAATGGGCCTTACAAGACCATCTTCGACTTTGTGCAGCGTGTGAATCTGGGTAGCGTGAACCGTAAGGCACTGGAATCGTTGGTACTGAGTGGTGGATTCGATAGCTTTGGCATTCCTCGTGAAGAGTTCTTTGCGAGAAATCAGAAGGATGAGGTGTTCCTGGATACCTTGTTGCGCTACGGACAGAACTATCAGGTGAGCAAGGCGGAGGCACAGAACTCACTCTTTGGAGGTTTTGACGACATAGAGATAGCTACCCCTCCAGTACCAGAATCTGGTATGCGTTGGAGTGAGATAGAACGACTGAACAAGGAGCGTGAACTGGTGGGTATCTACCTCTCTGCGCATCCGTTGGATGAGTATGCCGTGATTCTTCAAGATGTCTGCAACACCACGATGAAAGACCTGGAAGATGAGGTGGTCTTGGAAAACAGAGGGGATATCACAATGGGTGGTATTGTGACCAATGTGACTATAGGAACTACCAAGAAGGGTTATCCTTTCGGACGCGTGAAGGTGGAAGATTATTCCGACTCTCATGAGTTCGCGTTCTTTGGGGCTGATTGGGCGAAATTCCAACCGTTCTTCTATGAGCATTCCATCGTCTATATGGTGGGTAAGATACAACCGCATCAATGGCGACCAGATGAGAAAGAACTACGCATCAACAGCGTGGAGTTTCTCCCCGAAGTGAAGGACAGGCTGATTACCAAGTTCACGGTGAAGCTGATGCTCAATGCGCTGGACAATGAGTTTGTGGCTGGTTTCTCCGATTTGGCGCGTAAGCATCCTGGACAAGCGGAACTGTATTTCAAAGTGGTGGATCCTGTTACCGAGAAGCCTTTGAACTTCAGATCGCGCGACGTGCGTCTGGCAGTGGATAAGGACATCGTATCTTTTGTCAAGGATAAGGAAATGGAATATGAAATTAATTAAATAATTGTATAACTATAAAAATAAGAATCATGTTAGTAGAATTTACAGACAGTAATTTTAGTGAACTGATGGCTACCGACAAGCCTGTTGTTATCGACTTCTGGGCTACTTGGTGTGGTCCTTGCCGTATGGTGGGCCCTATCATTGAGGAATTGGCAGGCGAGTACGACGGTCGTGTAGTGATTGGTAAATGCGATGTGGATGAGAACTCTGACCTCCCAGAGCAGTTTGGCATCCGCAACATCCCTACGGTGATGTTCTTCAAGAATGGACAGTTGGTGGACAAGCAGGTAGGTTCTGCTCCAAAGCCAACCTATGTGGCAAAGATTGAGGCTCTTTTATAATTGACAAAGTCATGAAAAAGCAAGAAGACGAGTTTCTGCAAGAAGACTTGGATGATGAGAAGACCATCGAGTTCATCAAGAGCTACTTGCCTCAAGATCTGAAGGATAGGTTCACGGACGACCAGCTCTACTATTTCCTCGACCTCATTTATGAGTATTACGAGAAGAGTGGGGTGCTGGATGCTGAACCCGACGGTGAGGGCTTTGTGGACATTGACTTGGACAAGATCGTTGCCTTTATCATCAAGGAAGCCAAGAAAGACGGTATTGGCGAGTTCGGGCATGATGAGATTCTCTTCGTTGTGCAAGGGGAATCAGAATATGCCGAAACCCAAGAAGAATGAGAAGAAGGTCGCCTGAGCGACCTTCTTTGTTATTAGGATAGTCCTAAGATTCCAATGGTAATCAGTACTATTCCGACAATGCCATAAAACACGCGGGCATAGGTACGTCCAAGGGGTTTGACAATGAATTGGGAATTCGGACTTTTGAAGAACCAATCCCAATTCATCAGTGCACAAAGTGCGGAAAAACAACCTGCCAACAAGAAAAGGCCGTGCAGGAAGTAGCGTGTAAACTCGATGGAAATCAGCGTAAGCATGACTCTTATTCTAATTCTGAAAGGGTGAGTACTCTGGCTCCATCGGCTTCTTCTTCGATGGTCACCTTGACGGTATTTCCAGGAAGCAGTTCTTCAATCAGTTCGGGCCATTCAATGAAACACAAGGCACCGCTGTAGAAGTAGTCTTCGTATCCTAAATCATATACCTCTTCCAACTTCTTGATGCGGTAAAAGTCAAAGTGGTAGATTAACTCTCCAGCAATGTCGGAGCGATATTCATTCACGATGGCAAAGGTGGGGGAGGTGATATTGTCGGTCACTCCCAACAACGTGCATACTTCTTTGATAAACGTGGTCTTTCCTGCACCCATCTTACCATAGAATGCAAACACGGTATTGTCGCCCATCGCTTCCACAAACTGACGGGCAGCTGCCTCTAAATCCGCTAATGTATTAATTCGAATGATTTGCATAATTATAATGTTCAATGCTCAATGTTCAATGTTCAATTGTGAATTTCATCGTTATAAACCAGAAACACCTCATCTTTCACAGCATTAGGAAGCTGTATCTCACGTAGTTGCAGACTTCGCGCCCATCCAGGAACATCTTTTGGAAGCATCGTTTCGAAGATTTCGCGAAACTCGTTTTCTTCCTCCTCAGTATAAGTATCACTGTCCCTTCCTTTGAAACGGTCGAGCTCCTCATCGTCGTAATACTCTATGTCTTTACTGCTGTTTAGAATACAGTCAAGCTCACAAAGTCCGCCTTCCTCCACCGCACAAGAGTCAGCTCCACAGTCGGTCACCATCTTCACTTCTGGCATCTTATCCAATTCGCCACGCTCCACCTTTTTATGAAGACGGGCATAACGGATACTGCCAGCAATGGCTGCCACCACGCCCAATAGGATAAGACTTATAATCAGTACGAACATCTCTTTTTCTTTTATTGCGCAAAGATAAGGAAAAAATCTTTATCTTTGCTCAAAATCAGGAAATCGTATGCAGGATAGTCGACTGTCGAAAGCTCAACTAAGGGAAGCGCGAAGGCTCAGAGTGGAGCGCGCACATTCCTACCATATCGTCAAGCGCATTGCCGAGTGGATGGATCGCTATTATCTGGACCCTATCTTGGGCTTTATTCCTGCGGGTGATATCATCAGTGCGGGTTTGATAGTGCCTTATCTGTATGTGGCCTCTTTTAAGGTTCAGTCCATTCCGCTGACTTTGGCTATCCTTTGCAATGTGTTGCTGGATGTGGCCATGGGACTTATCCCCTTTTGGATAGGCGATATCCTGGATTTCTTTCATAGATCGTATGTGAGGAACTATAAGTTGATTGTGGGTTTTGTGGAAGGTGACGAGGAGATAATCCGTAAGGTAAACAAGCGTGCCATTTGGATGGTGGTGCTGCTCATCGTCCTCTGCGTACTTATCTACTTTCTGTTTCAATTGGCTGGCATGTTCTTCACTAGTGTGATAGGTTTTATTTCAGGATTATTCAGTTAAAAAAGATGAAAAAGATAGTTGCCTTAGTCTTATGCCTTAGTGGCCTTTTTTCATGTTCCCCGTTAGAAAAAAATAATTTTCTAACTGGAGAAAAAAATCGCGCCCGTGTGGAAAGTGATTTTTCTCAGAAGATGGAGTTGGTAGGAAGTGCGTTTTTTGACACCCTTTCCTTGCATCCCACATTGGCAGAAACAGAGGCGCTGAAGTTTCTCTATGCCTACATGCCACTTGGCGATGTGACCGACTATTCTACGGCTTTCTATCTGGATAATGTGCGCACGGCTTTCAAAGCACGTGAGGAAATGGAATGGGGAAAAACCATTCCAGAACTGATTTTCCGCCACTTTGTGCTTCCGCTTCGTGTGAATAATGAGAATTTGGACGATTTCCGTACCTTATACTACGAAGAACTGAAGGAGCGCGTAGAGGGATTGAGCATGAAAGAGGCCATTCTGGAAGTGAATCATTGGTGCCACGAAAGGGTGACTTATCAACCCTCGGATGCGCGTACTACTTCGCCTTTGGCAACCATCAAAGCAGCGTATGGGCGTTGTGGAGAGGAGAGCACTTTCACAGTGGCAGCCCTTCGTACCATTGGCATTCCTGCCCGTCAGGTATATACGCCGCGTTGGGCGCATACCGACGATAATCATGCGTGGGTAGAGGCTTGGGCCGATGGAGAATGGTGGTTTATGGGCGCTTGTGAGCCCGAACCTGTCCTTAATCTCGGATGGTTTAATGCACCTGCCTCTCGTGCCATGCTGATGCATACACGTGTCTTCGGCCATTATGAAGGTCCGGAGGAACAGATGCTGGAAACGCCAACATTCACGGAAATCAATCTGATAGACAATTATGGTTCCACGTCTCTGCTTCAGTTTTTGATACAAGATGAAAATGGTAATCCTGTTCCAGAGGCAAAGGTGGTTTTCATGATTTACAACTATGCCGAATTTTGTCCTGTCGTGACGAAAATCGCCGATGAAATGGGACAAACTTTCTTATCGGCTGGTAAGGGCGGTATGCTGGTTTGGGCTTCGAAAGATGGCCATTATGGTTATGCCAAGGCTGCCTTTGGAGGTACGGAGGAAACAGTTACCATCGTCCTGAATCGTCAGGCATCTACAGATGCACAGCAGCAAGCCTTCCCTTTGGAGCAGATAGATGTGATTCCTCCTGTGGAGCAGGCGAATATCCCCGATGTTTCTTCAGAATTACGTGAAGAAAACAATCTTCGTTTTGCTTATGAGGATTCCCTTCGTCAGGCGTATATGCGTACGTTCCTGACTGAAAAGCAGGCATTGGAACAGGCCTCAGCATTGGGGTTTAAGGGCGCAGAAATACAAGAAGCGGCAGCAATCTTGGTAAAGTCGCGTGGTAATCATGAAGTCATCCGTCAATTTATGGAACATGGCGATTTGAATTTGTTGCGTGATTTGAGTGACAAGGATTATCGGGATATTTCGTTGGAAGTGTTGGATGATTACTACCGCTATACACCAGAAGGTGCGATCTTAAATCCTCGTGTGGAGAACGAGATGCTGGTGCCTTTCAAACAGTATATGTTGGAACAGATTCCTGCCGATTTGCAGGCTTCGTTTAAGAATCCAACCGATTTGGTGAAATGGTGTCAGGAGAATATCCGCATTGTCAGTGAGGAAGGAGAACAGCGTTATGCCATCTCTACGCCAGGTGTATGGAAAGCCCGTGTAGCCAATGCCCGTTCGCGCGACATCTTCTTCGTGAATGTGGCTCGATTGATGGGCATCGATGCGCGTAAAGATGCGGTGACGGGTAAGGTGCAATATCGTCCTAAAGAAGGAGATTGGATGGACGTTGATTTTGAGGCTTCTTCCCAAAAGGTTGCTCCTCAAGGCACGTTGGTTTTGCGTTATCAACCAGTAGCAGGACTCGATAATCCGCAGTATTACAGTCATTTCACCATCTCGAAGATCGAAGATGGCAATACCAATCTGCTGAGCTTTGATGAAGGACAGGTGGATATGGGAGGTGGCGTCAGTTGGTCGAATACCTTCAAGAATGGTACCATGCTTGATGAAGGGACTTATCTCTTGGTAAGTGGTCGAAGAATGGCAAGTGGAAACGTGGCAGCCACTATGCAGATCTTTAATGTGAAAGCTGGTGAAACCACCACACTCGACCTTGTCATTCGTGAGAGTACGGAGAGTGAGGTCGCAGTGATAGGTTCTTTTGATTCTGAATCTAAATACATCACTTTGCCTGATGGAAAAGAGCAGAGTGTTCTCTCACAAACAGGACGTGGCTATTTTGTCATTGGAGTGTTGGGAGTAGGGCAGGAGCCAACCAATCATGCACTGCGTGACATTGCCAAGATGAAGGCTGACCTTGATAAGTGGGGACGTCCGTTTGTGCTGCTCTTCCCAGATGAAGCGCAAGCGCGTAAGTTCAATGCTGCTGATTATGGCGAACTTCCTGCAAATACATCTTATGGCATTGATGAGGATGGGGTGATTCTGAAGCAGATACAGCGAGAAATGAAGCTCACGAATGCCAACCTCCCCGTCTTCATCATCGCAGATACGTTCAATCGAGTAGTCTTCATCTCCCAAGGCTACACCATTGGACTTGGGGAACAGTTGCAGCAAGTAATCAGCAAGATATAGAAATTGAGAATTGAGGATTGAGAATTGAGTATTACCATCCGGAAGGTTTAACTTTGCGCAGCCTTAATTCTCAATTCTCAATTTTCAATTTTCAATTGATAATAAATCCTGCGGTTCTGAGGTCTTTCCAAAAGTGCGGATACGATTTGCTGACTACCTCAGGATTGGCAATCTGGAGATTGTCGAATAAGAAAGAAGCGGGGGCAAAAGCCATCGCCATGCGATGATCCTCATACGTGGAGATGACAGGCTTATCTTCTGCGATGCAGCGTTCGCCATCCCAACATAAGGCCTCGTCTCCCTCTGCATGGAGCACGAAGCCCACTTTCTTCAGTTCTGTGATTAGCGCACTGATGCGATCGGTCTCCTTAATGCGAAGGCTTTGTAAACCTGTAAATCGGAAAGGTACGCCTTTCAGGCAGCAAGTCACCACGAAAGTCTGCGCTAAATCTGGGATTTCCACCAGATCGGCATCCAACCTTTCTGCACATTCTGAGGTCTTGGTCAGTCGCACACCTCCTTTGATGAACTCCGTTTTCACACCCAACTTTTCAAACAGTTTCGCGCCTTTGCTATCCCCTTGACAACTATTGGTAAAAAGTCCAGGAAGTTCTATGTGTGCCCTTGTACTAAGCGCTGCAATCTCATACCAGTAAGACGCTGCACTCCAGTCGCTCTCTATATAGTAAGGTGTATCCTGATAACCTCCGCCCTTTACGCAGATACTGTCATCTGTAATCCATGAAACCTCTGCCCCAAAGTCGCGCATCAGTTGCATGGTCAGCTCTATGTAAGGGCGAGAAATGATGTTCCCTGTTAGGTGCAGCGTCAAGCCTTGAGACAAGGCACCACCCATCATCAGTAGGGCAGAGATATATTGCGAACTCACGCTTCCTTCCAAAGATACCTCTCCACCTTTTAGCGGCTTTCCTGTAATACGCAAAGGAGGAAAACCTTCTGCATCCACATATTCTATCTGGGCTCCGAGTGTACACAGTGCATCTACCAATATGCCTATGGGGCGATGCCTCATACGCTCCGTGCCAGTGATGATACGAGTGCCAGGTGTCACGCTGTAATATGCTGTGAGAAAGCGCATCGCCGTACCAGCAGCCATGATATCCACCACCTCAGGCTTTTCGCGTAGTGCGTTGATAGTCACCAACGTATCATCACAATCAGACAGATTTCCAGGTACATAGCTACCCCCTGCAAGGGCATGCAGCACCAGTGCTCTGTTGCTGATGCTCTTCGATGCTGGCAGTTGTATCTCTGTGCGTACACGTTCTGGTGCTGTAATGCGGTATGTCATGGCGTTGTTTATTTTTCGCAACAAAAATACGAAAACTTCCGTATTTTTACACATTATATACTATTAATCTCTTTTTAGGGCCCTCAGTCATGCCTATGACTGAATATGAAATGTAGCAAAGAAATCGCGGATTATGAATAATTGATTATCTTTGTAGTTGTATATAGTTATTGCTGCAATGAAACGATTCTTAGTACTTTTGTTTTGTGTGGGACTGTCGATGCTCTCTGCATCTGCACAGCAGTTCTATACTAGCAGCGGTAGTCTGATGGGAAAGGTGGAAAACAGTCGTATCTATAACAAAAGCGGAAGTTATAAGGGTAAGATAGACGGGAGTCGCCTCTATAATCAAAGTGGCAGTTACATTGGTAAAGTGGAGAATGATAGAATTTACAATAGCTCTGGTAGTTACCAGGGAAAGATTGACAATGGTAGGATATATAATAAAAGTGGTAGTTACTTAGGGCGGATAGATGGGGAATGGATCTATAATGCCAGAGGTTCGCTGATAGGAAAGGCGAAGAATCTGGATGTCACGGTTCTTACCCTTATCTTTTTCTTCCACTTTTGGGATGTATAATGTTTTAACTTGTAATACTCTATGCTATGAAGAAAAGTTTATTGTCTCTGGGCCTAGCTACCTTAATGTGCCTGCCTTTGGTGGCACAGAACCCTGAAAATGACAAGGAATTTTGGGGTAGTGCTGAAACATATCTGCATAGGCAGACGGCACGTACGCTGGATTTGGTGGATAAAGCGTTGAAGGAGTTTCCGCCAATAACAGGCAATGGCACTGCTCGAAGGTTGGCACTCTATAATGTGGATGCCATACTGCATAACACAGCCTTCGATAAGAGTGAGGCACTGATGGACTATGTGAAGACGCGTATGCAGCAGGTGATAGATGGTCTCAAAGCACCGTTGGAGGCAGAGATGAGCATCTATAAACTATATAATCATGGTTTTATCGTACGCACGAAGAGTGCTACAGTGGCCTATGATATGGTGATGGGTAGCTCTTATCAGTTGATCCCAGATGAATTAATGGAGCAGTTGGTGGATCTTTGCGACATTATGTTCCTCAGTCATAAGCATCGTGACCATGTAGATCCTGGGGTGGTGAAGATGTTTACTGACAGGGGCAAACAGGTGGTAGGTCCAGATGAGGCTTTACCAGAGAATAAAGAAATGACACACATCCGACAAGAAAGGATTGCAGATATGAACATCCAGTTGCCTAAAGGAAGGCTGAGCATCAAGGTGTTGCCTGGTCATCAGGATGAATTGCAGAATAATATCTATGTGATCACCACGCCAGAGGGGCTGACTTATGCTCAGACTGGTGATCAGTATCATGGGGAGGATATTCCTTGGATAGCCAATGTGAAACAGTATATTCCTAAAGTGGATGTGCTGCTGATCAATTGTTGGGCAATGGAACTGAAAACGCATGTGGATGGGTTCAGTCCTGAATTAGTGATCACTGGCCATGAGAATGAAATGGGACATAGCATTGATCATCGAGAGGCCTACTGGATGAGTTACTTAAAGCTGGATGAACTGGGTTATCCATATTCGCTTATGACTTGGGGAGAGTGCTATAATTATAATAAGGAGAAAAAATAATTTTCAATATAGTGTAGTTATCTGTTGGGCACCTGCGTCTAATGTACAGAAAAACGAAACAAAAAGATGGATGCATTAGAACAAAAATTTGCACAGATGGTCAGAGAACATAAGACGACGATTTATACCGTATGCTACATGTTCTCTAAGGAAGAGGATGAAGTGAATGACCTCTTCCAAGAGGTACTCATCAACCTGTGGAAGGGTTTTGAGGGCTTTCAAGGGAAAAGCGACGTGAAGACGTGGATCTACCGCGTGAGCCTGAATACCTGTATATCACAGGATAGAAAGAAGAAAAGCCGCAAGAAGGCAGAGATGGACATGAACGCAGGCCTGCTGGGTGAGGGAGGTGAAAACTCAAAGCAAATCCGGATGCTGCATGAGCGCATCAACCGCCTGGAAATCTTTGATCGTGCCATCATCCTGTTGTGGCTGGAGAATCAGAGCTATGACGAGATAGCTGCCATCGTGGGAATCTCTGTGAAGAATGTATCTGTCCGTCTGCTTCGCATCAAGAAAAAGTTGATGGAAATGTCTAACGATTAAAATTACACTACTATGGAAGAGCATATGGAATTACAGGAAATGCGTGAGCAACTGGAATTGCTCAAGGCACAGGTGGCTAAGCAGCAATTGGTGAACGATCTCAACGTGCGGAAGATGGCTAAGGACAAAGTGTCGAAGTTGAAGTTCAAGTTCTGGTGGAAATTGGCGATTTGTCTTTTCGGTATAGCCTATTGCCCCTGGGCTATTAGGGAGGTTATGGGCGCAAGTTTAGGTTTCACATTGGTTACAGAGGCTTTCCTTGTGGTGGCTTTCTTTTTTGAAATCATCACGCATAAGGATTTATGGAATGATCATCTGAATACTAATATGGCTGACTTCAGCCGTCGGATGCTTCGTATCAAGAAACTGAACGCCATGTGGTTCAAGTGGGGCATGATCTTCATCTTTCCTTGGTTCGCTTGGTTCATTTATGAGGTATATAAGGCTTCTGTGTATGAGTACCAGTGGGTAGCCATAGGAATAGGAGGTCTCATTGGCGGTCTGATAGGTTTTGCTATTGGTTATAGATTGTATAGAACGGAACAGGATGCCTTGCAAGAACTGTCAGAGCAAGTGAATGGATTGCAGGAAGAATAGACGAATTATGACTGTAGTAATAGTCCCCTCCCCGAAGGAGGGGATTTTTTTGTAACTACAAAAATTGGAAATATCGGAAGAAAGTCCTATTTTTGACCGAAATTGGATAAGAATGGGATTGTAATGATTAAAGGACTGAGGTATATATGCTTGATAATAAGCCTGCTCTTATTAGGGCAAGCAAGTCTCTATGCGCAGATGTTTTTGACTCAGCGTGACAGGGATATAGAGGGCAGTATATGCTATAATGAAAGTGTCTATATCCTTTCCAATTATTCGGGGTCTTCACTGGAGAACTTTTCGTTGGACGAATTGCTTCAGCGTAATGTGGAGGCTTTCTATTTTTATCTGCGCAAAGACTCTGTGAGCAATGCTCTGATGCTGCGCAATCCCAATGGCAGTTTTACGCCATTCTCGGAGGCTCTGGTCTCTGTAAGGAGAGCCTTGACAGAGAACAGCAAGTCGGTAATAACCTTGTTCCTTGATTATGTGGTAGAGGCAGATATGGTACAAGCGTTCAGTGAGATAGGCTTGCTGAATTACATCTATGAATATGACAATCGTACGGGATGGCCTACACTGAAGAACATGATGGATTCTGATAGGAGATTAGTGCTCTTTGAGGTCCAACACCATCTGAATAGCCCTTCGTGGATGAATAATCTGACAGACCATGTGGAGAATGTGGATGCAGACTGGGGTGTCACAGTATCATCTATAGAGTCATTTGATGAACGACTGAAGAAAAGTCTTTCCATCTATACAGGTCTGAAATATCTTGAGAACACGATGGGAGAAGAAGAGATTTATGACATGGCTCGCTATTCTCCCTACTTGATAGAGAATTTCAAAAGGGCTTGGATCAGGGATGGAATGATGCCTAATTTTGTCTTGGTGAATCGCTACTATTCTTGGGTGAACACTACTTTGGCTTCATTCAGAAACTTTAGTATTATGTCTGGCATAGTCACCTATAATGGTGAATTGCTGAACTATGTGAACTGGGAGGGCCTCTCTAACTATACGACTGGTAGGTTTACTCTGCCTTTGGAAGCAAATGGCGAGATTGAACTGGTACCATCGAGTCCTGGTTATACCATCACTCCAGAGAAAATGAGAATGGAGAGCAATGGTAGCAGACGAATTTTCATAGGAGAATTCAGGGCAAAACCTATTCCATTCACTCAAAATCTGGAATTAAACCTTCCATTGAATGGTTCTGCAAAAGACGACTCAAAGAACCATTACATTACATCAGCTCGTGGTGTGGAATTTGGGTTAGATCCTATTAGAGGGGAGGTGGCCTCTTTTGAAAATCCCATGCGTATAGACCTGCCTACCTCTTCGGAGATTAAGATGAGGGACCATGATTTTACTGTGGGCGTTTGGTTGAAAATTCCTAAGTATCTGGAAGGCAAGACCGACTATTGTGTGTTGGGATCCAAAAATAACGCTTACCAGCAAGGACTTCATTTTCTTATAAGAAACCACAAACCTTACATGGGCTTTTTCAATAATGACCTGCATGGGAATACAGAAATTGAAGCTGGTAAATGGTATCATGTGGTTTGGAGATACAATAAACGCAATGGAGAACAGGCCATTTTTGTGAATGGCAAATTGGATGCAATCGCTTTGGAGCGTCCAGCCTACCTTGGCAATGATAGCCTATATGTAGGTTATGTGGATTTCAGTCAGACGGCTAATTTTGAGGGTAATCTCAGTGGGTTTAATGTTTGGTCGCGTGTATTAAGCGATAAGGAAATCTTGGCTCTTAACAGTCAGGTGGTGGATTTCAATGCGAGTCCTATGGACAATCTGAACAAGTGGCTTTTGGCTGGTCTTTTGATGGCTGTCGTGGCATTGGCATATCTTGTCTATCGATTTTATAAGCATCGGAAGGCAGTGAAAGCTGGCGACTCTCTTTCAGGTATCAATGGATTGGCGAAAGTAGAGGAGGATAAGGAACAACTGAAGAATATTATCCGTCTGTTTGGCGATTTTTTGGTTATCGATCGTAATGGAGAAGATATCACGGCGCTATTCACTCCTAAAATAAAGCAAATCTTCTTGTTGATTCTACTTTATTCTTCGCGTGGAGGTCAGGGCGTTTCAGGAAATGAACTGGCTGAACATATTTGGGGAGATACTGAAGGCAAAAAGATAAAGAGTCTTCGTAGTGTTTCTATCTTAAAACTCCGTAAGATTTTGGAAAGATTAGATAAGATGGAGGTGCTATTCAATGCAAACCACTATAGTATCCAAATGTCTGAACCATTGGTATGCGACTATCTGCAGTATCTGGATATGTTGCGCGAGAAACGGGTGACTACCAAAAGGACTTTCGAGCAGTTTTATCGTATCCTTAGTCGTGGAGAAATCTTTGAAGGCATGTCATTCGAATGGATGGACGATTACAAGAGTTATGTATGCAACAGTTCTGTCGATGTGATGTCCCGCTTTATAGGGAGCTATTCCATCAAGGATGAACCCGATGTGGTGATACAAATTGCAGAACAGATTTTGTTGAATGATCCTTCAAATGAAGAGGCCTTGAGCTATAAGGTTAGAGCATTGATGGCGCACAATAATTTCAAGCAGGCACGCTATGCTTATGATAGATTCTGCAACGAATACAAGGCCATGTATGGTGAACCCTTTGGGCTTTCATTTGAACAGATTTCAAGCGAAGAGGGTCTAAAAGATTTGTTATAGAAACTATAATAGGGCAAATTTTCTTTCTAATAATCAAAAATTTTTGTAAAAGTTTCTGTTTTATTATTTCGCTGATAATAAGCGCATTGCCTTTAATAAAGTGGGCAAATTAGCCTCTTGTTAGTCCTACCTTTACTCCTTTTTTAAATAAGGTTAGTTGCTTTTTTATAAATAATATTTATATTTGTAGTGCCTTATTGGGGCAAACTATATCTGTAAAGATTATAGCTTAACATATTTTTTAACTATTAGTAACTTTAAATTTATGGAACGTAGAAATTTCCTGAAGACAATGGGTGCAGCTGCTGCATTTACCATTGTTCCTCGCAAGGTGTTGGGCAACGGCTTCATGGCTCCTAGTGACACGGTGAACCTTGCTGCTATCGGCGTAGGTAGTCAGGGTGGTGGTGATATCCAGAATATCATGACTCCTGAGGTGCCTATCGACAGAAAGAACCAGACTCGTAGCAGAGCTGCTGGAAGTAATGGAAATTATTCTGGTGCTATTCAGCGTCAGATGCAAAGACGTGCATCTGACAACATCGTTCAGATGGGTGATGCAGGTAGAAGAGAGTTTCATTATGCCAACATCTATGCTCTTTGCGATGTAGACTGGGGTTATGCTGGACATATTATGGCTGGCTATCCTAGTGCAAAGAAGTACTACGACTGGCGTGAGATGCTGGAGAAGGATCGCAACAACATCGATGCTGTTCTGATTGGTACTCCTGACCACAACCATGCTATCATTGCTTCTCACTTCATGAAGGCTGGCAAGGCTGTGTTCGTTGAGAAACCAATGGCCAAGACTATTCACGAGTGCCGTTACTTAGCACAGTTGGCTAAGGAAACAGGTGTAGTGACTCAGATGGGTAACCAGGGCCACAACGTAGAGGGTACTTATCAGACTATTGAGTGGATCCAGAGCGGTCTGATCGGTGATGTAACTGAAGTTCACATGTGGTCTAACCGTCCAATGTGGCCACAAGGTTATCTGACTCGTGGTGCAGAACAGCCTATTCCAGAAGATTTCAACTATGATGTATGGCTCGGCCCGGCTCCTTACAAACCATTCAATTTAGCCTTCACACACTTCAATTGGCGTGGTCTGTGGGATTATGGTACTGGTGCTATGGGTGACATGGGTGCTCATACTTTTGATGCTCCTATTCTTGCTCTTGAACTGGGTATGCCTACAAAGATTCAAGCTACAACTCCTCCATTTAATGCTGAGTATATTCCTCTCTGCGAGCAGGTTGAGTATTACTTCCCAGCACGTGGAAAGAAACCTCCAGTGAAGGTAACTTGGAGTGATGGTGGTATTAAGCCTTTCCGTCCAAACGAGTTGGAACCAGACCGTCAGCTGCGTGAGTGCTTGTACGTTGGTACAAAGGGTATGATCATGCATGGTACTCATGGTGCTTCTCCTGAGTTGATTCCATTGAAGAAGGGCTTCAAGGAGCCTAAGAAGACGTTGGCTCGTCCTGACAACATTTATGTGGACTTCATCAATGCTATTAAGGAAGGCCGCAAGGCTAAGAACGACTTCGAGATTGCTTCTAAGCTGACTGAAATTATGTTGCTGACCAACATTGCCGTGATGTCACAGCAAATTAACACTACGCTGGAGTATGATGCCCAGAAGATGGAAATCACCAACTTGCCTGAGGCTAATCAGTTCTTCAAGTCTGAGTATCGTAAGGGTTGGGAGTTGGCATAATAGTATTAACCGATTTAAAGTAAAGAATAATATGGAAAAGAATATTACACGCAGAAGCTTCCTGAAAGCTGCAGGTGCTGCTGCTGCATTCACAATCGTTCCACGCAATGTGTTGGGTATGGGCTATCAGGCTCCGAGCGACACTGTGAATTTGGTTGCCATTGGTGTTGGTAATCAGGGTGGTGGTGACATCCAGAATATCGCTACTCCTGATGTGCCTATCAACAGAGGTAGCATTCCTGGCATGGGCATTCAGCCTTATTCTGGTTTGACTCCTCCACGTCAGGCTCCTCGTGCTTCCGATAGTCCTGTTCAGATGGGTGATGCTGGCCGTCGTGAGTTCCATTATGCCAACATTTACGCTATCTGTGATGTGGACTTTAACTATGCTGCTCGTATCATGAATGGCTACCCTAAGGCTAAGAGATATCATGACTGGCGCGAGATGCTGGAGAAGGATCGCAACAATATCGATGCTGCTCTGATTGCAACTCCTGACCATAACCATGCAATCATCGCTTCTCATTTCATGAAGGCTGGTAAGGCTGTGTTCGTTGAGAAGCCTATGGCTAAGACCATCTACGAGACCCGTTACTTGGCTAAGTTGGCTAAAGAAACTGGCGTAGTGACTCAGATGGGTAACCAGGGCCACAACGTGGAAGGTACTTATCAGACTATCGAGTGGATCCAGAGTGGCTTGATTGGTGACGTAACTGAGGTTCACATGTGGTCTAACCGTCCAATGTGGAAACAGGGTTACTTCGATCGTCCTGCAGAAGAGGTAGTTCCAGAGGGATTCGATTATGACACTTGGCTGGGCCCGGCTCCTAAGAAGCCTTACACTGCCGCTACTACTCACTTCTCTTGGCGTGGTCTGTGGGACTATGGTACTGGTGCTATGGGTGACATGGGTGCTCATACGTTCGATGCTCCTATTTTGGCACTGAACTTGGGTATGCCGACTAAGATCCAGGCTACTACTACTCCGTTCAACAAGGAATATCTGCCACAGTGCGAGTATGTAGAGTATCAGTTTGCTAACCCAGATCCAAAGAAGAAGAATCCTATCAAGGTAACTTGGAGTGATGGTGGTATCAAACCATTCCGTCCAGCTGCATTGGAGGCTAACCGTCAGTTGCGCGAGTGCTTGTACATTGGTACAAAGGGCATGATCATGCATGGTACTCACGGTGCATCTCCTGAGTTGGTTCCTGCTGATCCTAACTTCGTGGCTCCTGCTAAGACGTTGGCTCGTCCAGACAACATCTATGTGGACTTCATCAACGCTATCAAGGAAGGTCGCAAGGCTAAGAACGACTTCGAGATTTCTTCTAAGTTAAATGAAATCATGTTGCTGACTAACATCGCAGTGGTATCACAGCAAATCAACAAGACGCTGGAATATGATGCTGCCAACATGAAGATCACTAACTTGCCAGAAGCTAACGACTACTTCCACTATCAGTATCGTGATGGTTGGTCTTTGGCATAATGTCTATTTTTAATTGATTAAAGATATGGATAAATCAAGAAGACAATTTTTGGGACTGTCTGCTGCCGCTTTGGCAGGTGTGACTTTGGTCCCTTCTTTGGTTTCATGTAAAGCTGAGAATGCTGCTCCTGCGCCAGCTGCTGATGGGAAGATTAGTTCTACTTTCAATGGTGTTGCTATTGGAACGATTACTTATAGCTATCGTGGAATGCAACCTGGCTTGGAGAATTTGATTAAGACGTGTAAGGATTCTCTTATAAGTAACTTAGAGTTGATGGGTAGTGATCTTGAAGGTTGCTTGGGTATCCCAGAAAACCCAACCATGCGTATCATGCAGGCAGCTATGGCTGCTCAACGTCCAGCTGCTGGTGCTCCAGCTGCTGCTGGTCAGCGTCCTGGCGGTGGTGCTCCAGGTGGTGCTCCAGGTGGTGCTCCTGGTGGCCCAGGTGGTCCTGGTGGTTTCCGTCGTCCATCTTTCACTCCTGAACAGCAAGCTGAGATTGACAAGTATAATGAGGATGTGAAGAAGTTCCGTCGTGACATGGATTGGGATAAGGTAGAAGTTGTTCGTAAGCGTTTTGCTGACGAGGGTATTGCCATTCACATCGTGAAGACTGAGCCTTCTCGTTATACAGATCCTGAGGACATTGACTATGCATTCAAGTTGGCTAAGGCTATGGGTGCTGTAGGTGTAACAGATGAGTTGTCTCAGGAAGCTGTTGAGAAGATCGCTCCTTATGCTGAGAAGCACGATATGTTCTACATCATGCATAACCACATGCAGTATGCTACAGAAGAGTGGAGCGCAGGACCAGACAAGGCATTGGCAGTATCTCCTAAGATTATGCTGAACTTTGATATGGGTCACTACTTTGGCTCTACTGGTAAGCACCCTCTGGACTTCATCAAGAAGTATGGTGATCGTATTGTAAACTTGCACATCAAGGATAAGACTGGTCCTAATGCTGAAGAACCTAATGCAAATCAGGTTTGGGGTCAGGGTCAGACTCCATTGGAGGATGTGTTGCTCTACTTGCGTGACAATAAGGTGCCTATCTTCCCTGATATTGAGTTGGAATATACTGTGAAACCATGGTCTAATTCAGTGAAGGAAGTTGCTACTTGTGTGAAGTACGCTCGTCAGATTCTGATGTAATTACATGATTACATACAGATACATTAAGAGCCACCCGATTGGGTGGCTCTTTTATTTCATCTCTATATCTAATAATTCTATTAAACTGGATAATTAGTATAGATGTAGCGTTTAATACTCTTCTTTGGCGTCTTCTCAAACTCTTCTGGCATTTGATGAATGGCATGCACTCTGGCATACGATGGGATGATTTGGTTTAAAGTCTGGCGGTTTTCTTCCATCTTCTTTGCCAAATCGCCTTGGGAGATATGAGCCTTCTTAAGTTCGTCAGGATCTGTATAGACTAATCCATAGAGATGTTCACCCTTCTGGATAACTAAGCATTCTGTGACAAATGGAAGAGATGCCAATTTATCTTCTATCTCCTCAGGATAGATATTTTGGCCGTTGGCTCCTAAGAGCATGGTCTTAGAGCGACCCTTGATAAAGACATTGCCTTCTGCATCCATCACGCCAAGGTCGCCAGTATGATACCAACCATCTCTCAAGGTCTGTGCAGTAGCCTCTTCGTTTTTATAGTAGCCAAGCATGACATTCATGCCTCGTGCCAATATCTCACCAGGTATATGCTGAGGGTCACGACTGTCTATCTTAATCTCCATGCGTGGAGCAGCTTTTCCGCAAGAACCTTGCTTGAATCGTTGCCAGTCTTCATAGCAAAGAATAGGGGCACATTCTGTAGCTCCATATCCAACAGTATAGTTGAAACCGATGCCTTTCAGGAAGATTTCCACATCCTGGTTCATGGCAGCACCACCAATGATGATTTCATAGAAGTTATCGCCAAAGGCTTTCTGCATACGTCTTCGGATTTGCATCTTCACACGGTCGCGAAGCAATGGGGTCATCAACGCCAATCGAATGCCTGGAGCCTTGATCTGTGGGAAGATAGCTTTACGTACGATTTTCTCTATGATCAAAGGTACAGCGATGATGACGCGAGGCTTCAGTTCTGCGAAAGCATTGAGCAATACAGCTGGTGATGGTGTTTTTGTGAGGAAGTAGACGTGCATGCCCCAAAGGAATTCGAAGAGAAACTCAAATGCCATGCCATATTCATGAGCCATAGGGAGCATAGAAACCACATTATCACCTGGCTTCAACTCTTTTCCAAGCACTTCTTCTGCAAACTTGGCATTGCTCCACAAAGCACGATAGGGCAGCATCACGCCTTTAGAGTTGGATGTAGTGCCACTAGTAAAGTTGAGTACAGCCAGTTCGTCAGGCGAATCACGATGGTAGTGAATGTCGCGTGCGCGGAAGTACATTGGAAATCGTTCTCCAAACAGGCGATTAAGGTTGGCACGTGCATACTGGACTTTCTCAGTACGACCTACCAGAAGTGAATACTCATCGTTTGAGTTAGAGAAGATACCTTCCAGACCTGGCATCTTATCAGGATCGAGCTTTGGCCATACCTGATCACCTACGAAGAGGAGCTTCGCTTCTGAGAAATTCACCAGATCATGAATTTGCTCAGGATGGAACTCGTGCAAGATAGGCACAGCTACCGCTCCATACGTCAGAGTGGCCAGGAAAGCAATGCCCCAGCGCACTGTGTTTCTACCACATATAGCTACCTTGTCTCCTTTCTCAACACCAGAGGCCTCGAGTATGATGTGAACTTTCTCGATGATTCGAGCAACGTCTTTATACTTATAGGTATGAGTACCATAGTCTGTTAAAGCATCCAAGTCCCAATATTTACGGATGCTCTGTTCGATATAGTCATTAAAACTTGGACAATCCATAGTTTGTAAATTCATAGTATCTATGCTATTAATAATTGCACAATCATCTTTCATGTGTGCCATTTTTCCTTTTGCGAATGCAAATCTAAGAAGATTTTTGCACGCTTGCAAGTTTTCTGTGCAAAAGATGCACTCAAATTGCAAAATCTTTGTAACTTCATGCAAATAGTCCTTTAGGAAAAAGATAGGAAATAAAGACAAAAGGCATTGAACCTCAATAGGTAATCAATGCCTTTTTCTCAATGTCGGGGTGACTGGATTCGAACCAGCGACCCCACGCCCCCCAGACGTATACTCTAACCGGGCTGAGCTACACCCCGAATTGCGGATGCAAAGTTATTGTTCTTTTTCAATATTTGCAAATTAATCTGTGGCTTTTTTAGATCCCCATACATTCGCGATAGAAGTCGAAAGTTTCGAAGATTGTCTCTTGATTTGCCGTTTGATCGATGCAGATATCACCTACGTCTTTCAGCAAAGTGAAGTTGATAATTCCTGATGTATTCTTTTTGTCATGCTTCATGTATTCGTAGAGCAAGGGGTATTCCTTACAAGTGAAATAGAAGGCTCCATAGTTCTCCTTGACGAATTGTATCACCATGCGCAACACTTCCTTGGAGAATCCTAGTTTCATAAAGGAAAGATAAAGCTCACAAACCAATCCCCATGCCACTGCATAACCATGTAGGACGGGCTTTTCCTGGTGTAATGCCCATGCTTCAAAAGCATGTCCGAAAGAGTGTCCCAAATTAAGAGCCTTTCTGATACCTTGCTCTTTAGGGTCTATTTCTACGATATGCTCCTTCACAGAAACAGACTTCCAGACCATTTCCTTCAATTGGTCATAATCTATCTCATCCGTATTAAATGCCAATAGTTCATTGAGCGTTTGTTTGTCACTGATGAGACCATGTTTAAGCATCTCTGCATATCCGGAAAAGAAATTGGCATCATCCAGAGTTCTTAGAAAGTTGGTATCCAATATGACACTACTGGCAGGAGCGAATGCTCCGATCTCATTCTTCAATCCATTGAAGTTGATGCCTGTTTTTCCGCCCACTGCCGCGTCGACCATAGAAAGTAGGGTGGTAGGTATATTTATATAAGGTATACCACGTTTGAAGGTGGCGGCTGCAAATCCACCTAAATCGGTAACCATCCCACCACCTAAATTAATTAATAAGGAATGGCGACTGGCTCCGTGATTGCTTAACTCCATCCATACGTGTGCTAACGAATCAAGTTCCTTATGCGCATCGCCAGCTTCAATGATAATTTCATAGGCATCTTTCATACAAGAAAAGGTCTTGATAAGAGGCTGACATAGCTGATGCGTATTTTTGTCAGTTAGCAAAAATAATTTATCTAACTTAAAACGTAGAATGGCCTCAGAAAGACTATGCTCTAAGTTTTGGCAGTTTATGATTTCTTGTTTGGTCATAATTTGAATGTTTTTGTGTTGCAAAAATAGGAATTACAAAGCAAATATGTAACTTTGCAACAAAAGATTTAAGATATGAAAGCATTATTACCTGTTTTTTGTCGTCCATTGGGCTATGCTATCATAGCTTTGGCCGTATTCATGCCGTTTATCCTCTACTTTATGGGGAAGGTTACCGATGCCAATCTGGTTTTTTACAAGGAATGTTCCAAGCTCTTGATGATGATGGGCTGTCTGATGATTATTTTTGCCTTCTCCAAGGATGAAACCAGAGAAATCGAACAAGGTAGAAACCGTGCTGTACGCAATGCTATTTTCTTTACCGTATTGATCTTATTTTGTAATATGGTGTATAGAGTATATGTTGGCGACATAACTTCAGTAGATTCATCCACATTCCTTATTTTCCTGATTGCAAATG
Source organism: Bacteroidaceae bacterium (assembly GCA_017427065.1). Classification (GTDB taxonomy): domain Bacteria; phylum Bacteroidota; class Bacteroidia; order Bacteroidales; family Bacteroidaceae; genus Bacteroides. Next base: position 34,241 of record JAFRTL010000008.1, read on the forward strand.
TGCTTTGTGTGGAATATGAAATAAACAGAGTCCGGATAAGGAATCTTTTCAAACGGTCATAATTTTTAATAAAAACCGACCAAGCTATTAAACCTTTTGTCGTTTTCTCTATCAAAATGAGAAAACGATCAAATAACAGTATGAAAAAGATTAACAGAAGTATTATGAGAAGATTTTTGCACGTGATGGTATTGCTGATGATAGCAATAGTAGCACAAGCGCAGAATAATACAAGTACAGTTGCTGGACAAGTACTTGATTCGGATAGTAAAGAGCCAGTTTCACAAGCCAATGTCCGATTGTTGTCATTGCCCGATAGTACGTATGTTGGAGGTGCTGCTACCACCAATAATGGCTATTTTGCCTTGCAGCGTGTAGCACCAGGCAATTACGTGCTGAAGGTAACATTTATCGGGTATAAGGATATGATTCATCCTCTGAAACTTACCCAAGATACAGGAGATATCAATGTGGGACAGATTTCTTTGGAACCTGATTCCAAACTTCTTTCAGAAGCAGTGGTAACAGCTGAGGTTGCTAAGGTGCAAGCTATCGAAGATACCTTGGTTTACAATGCAGCTGCCTATCGTGTTTCTGAGGGTGCCATGCTCGAGGAATTGGTAAGGAAGCTTCCTGGTGCAGAAGTGGATTCTGAAGGCAATGTCAAGGTTAACGGAAAGGAAGTGAAGAAGATCATGGTGAATGGTAAGGAGTTCTTCGGAGGTGATGTGGCAACTGGTTTGAAGAACCTTCCTGTGGACATGGTGGAGAATGTCAAGACATACGATCGTCAGTCGGATATGGCACGAGTGACGGGCATTGAAGACGGAGAAGAAGAGACCGTTTTGGATCTGACTGTAAAGAAGGGTATGAATCAAGGTTGGTTTGGTAATATCGATCTTGGCGCAGGTAATCATAACCGCTATACTAGCCGTGCCATGGTGAATCGTTTTTACGACAGTTCACAAATGTCTCTTATCGGGTCTGCCAATAACGTTAATGATCGTGGCTTTGGTGGAGGTGGAGGCTTTGGTGGGGGTGGAGGCTTTGGCCGTCAGAATCAAGGTCTTACTGCAACAAAGACCGTAGGTATCAGTTTTGCTACAGAAGTCAAGAATTTAGAGCTTGGTGGTAGCGCCCGTTACAATTATCGTGATAATGATGCAATCACTATCGGACAGACAGAGAATATCCTGCCAAAAGGTAGTACATTCGTCAATTCCAATTCTTACTCTGGCAATGGCAACAAATCATTTAATGCTGATTTCCGTTTGGAATGGAAGCCTAATGATTTAACTAATATCCAGTTGAGGCCTAACTTCTCTATAGGTAAAACGGGCAGGTCTTCTGAGACTCTACAAGGTACTTTCAACTCTGATCCGTTTGAGATCGTAGATAATCCAAACGATTATTTGGACTTCAATGCGCTTAATGTAGATCCTCTGCGAGCCATTCGTATTAATGCTCAGAATAATGAAAGTTTGAATGATGGCAAGAGTCTGTCTACAAATACCACACTGCAAGTAAATCGTCGATTGAATGATTCTGGAAGAAACATCACTTTCCGTGGTCAATTCCGTTATGGAGACAATGAGAGCGACCAATTTACGCAGAACCTTACGCGCTATTATCAGTTGATTGGTTCTTCTGGTCAGGATTCAACGTTGATCAGAAACCAGTATATCTCATCACCAAACAAGACGACTAGTTTGATGGGACAGCTTACTTATAGTGAGCCAATCGCTAATCAGGTTTATCTGCAATTCAGCTATCAGTTGACTTATGGGTATCAGGACAATGATCGTACTACTTACGATTTGGCTAAGTTCCCTTGGAGTATAGGACAGCCTTTGCCAAGTAATTATCAGACTGCTGTCATTGATAGTTTGGGTAAGTATGCGGAGTATAGGTACTACAATCACGATGCAATGGTGGCTTTGCGTGTAGTAAGAGATGCTTATCAGTTTACAGCAGGTATGTCATTCCAACCACAGCATACCAATCTGTCTTACAAGCGTGGCAACTATATGACAGACACGGTACGCAATGTGTTCAACTTCGCTCCTAATGTGGATCTGCGTTTGAGATTCTCAAAGGTTAGCCAGTTGCGCTTGACATATCGAGGAAGTAGTTCACAACCAAGTATGGAGAATCTGCTCCCTATTGTGGATAATTCAAACCCAATGAATATCCAAGTGGGTAACCCTGGTTTGAAGCCTTCTTTCTCACATAATGTACAGGCTTTCTTCAATACCTTCGATGCAGAGCATCAGCGTAGTATCATCGTGAATGCGAACTTCAATACTACACAGAACAGCATCAGTAACAGTCGTATCTATAACGAATCCACTGGTGGATGGACAACGACGCCAAAGAATATCAATGGCAACTGGAGTGCGATGGGTATGTTTGGTTTCAATACAGCGCTGAAAAACCAAAAGTTCACCATCAGCACATTCACTAATCTTAATTATGTGAACAGTGTGGCTTATCTGACAGATAATACTACAAAGATTGAGGATAAAAACACTACCACCAATACAACAATTAGTGAACGACTTAATGGTGCTTATCGTAACAGTTGGTTTGAGTTTGGTATTAATGGCAATATCAATTACACCATGGAGCGCAATAAGTTGAACAGTTCTTTAAATCAGGAGCCTTACACCTATTCATATGGCGCTAACCTCTCATTGACACTTCCTTGGAACATGACTATTTCTACAGATATCAATAATCAGAGCCGTAGAGGTTATACGGATAAGAGCATGAATCGTGATGAACTGATTTGGAATGCTCAGATTGCTCAGCCTCTCTTGAAGGGTTCAGCTTCTTTGAGCTTCGAGATGTACGATATCCTGCATAAGCAAAGCAATATCAGCCGTTCATTCAATGCCAGCATGCGTTCTGTTTCCAGTTATAATGCTATCAACAGCTACTTCTTGGTACACTTCATCTATCGTCTGAATGTCTTTAAAGGACAGCAGCAACAGCGTGGGAGAGGCCGTGGTGGCTTTGGCGGTCCTGGTGGTCCTGGTGGCGAAGGCGGTGGTGGTTTCCGTCCTGGTGGTGGCTTCCCAGGAGGAGGTGGTGGCCGTCCTGGTGGTCGCTGATAGAAATATCTTCACAATGTGGTCAAATTATATGTCCACAGTTATGAACATTTATGTCCATAACTGTGGACATTAATGTTCATAATGGTGGGCATTTTTGAGAATGGTTAAAAAATCCATCGTTATAGCTGTTTTTTATTTTTTCATTGTATCTTTGTTAGTTGCAATAAAGAAGAAACCGTTTTTATGTTAGCTTTAGCTGTCAACATATCACAAATTCTATCCACCACATTTAATGTATTATATGTGTTGGCCATTCTCAGCGTCATCATCTTGTTGGTGCTGGAGAATCGGAATCCTGTTAAGACAGTATCCTGGATATTGGTCATTACCTTCCTTCCTGTCATTGGATTGATATTGTATCTATACTTTGGCAGAGACCATCGCAGACAAAAGAAGATAAGTCGTCGTAGTTATAGTCGCTTGATGAGTAAGCCTCGTGCAGAATATCTGGCACAAGAATCTGTGGTTGTCCCGCCTGATTATAGGCGTTTGGTGATGCTATTCCAAAACATAGATCAGTCTTTTCCTTTCGGAGGCAATCGAGTGGAAACCTATATAGATGGCGAGTCCATGCTCAGTGCGTTGATTGAAGAAATAAGAAAGGCAGAAAACCATATTCACATGGAATATTACATCTTTAATGATGATGAAGTGGGAAATATGGTTCTGGATGTGCTGAAGGAAAAAGTGAAGGAGGGAGTCCATGTGCGTGTCATCTATGATGATGTGGGTTGTTGGCATGTTCCTTCGAAGTTCTTTCGGAAAATGAGCGATGCTGGTATAGAAGTACGAGGTTTCTTGAAGGTTCATTTCCCATTTTTCTCAGGAAGGGTAAATTACCGTAATCATCGAAAGCTGACAGTGATCGATGGAAAGGTGGGATTTGTCGGAGGAATGAATCTCGCAGATAGGTATGTGAAAGGCGTGAAATGGGGCAATTGGCGTGATACACATCTGAAGATAGAGGGAAAGGCTGTACATGGCTTGCAAACAACCTTCTTGATGGATTGGTATTTTGTAGATCAGAAGTTGCTGACTTCTTCGGAGTATTTCCCCAAACTGATGGATGTTGGTAGCTCTGTGGCGCAAATAGTGACCAGTGAACCCACTTCTCAATGGCCTGACATTATGCAAGGCTTGGTGAAAGCCATCACAGGAGCACGGAAGTATTTTTATGTGCAAACGCCATATTTCCTTCCTACAGAGCCTGTGCTTTTTGCCTTACAAACAGCAGCTTTAGCAGGTGTAGATGTACGATTGATGATACCAAAGAAATCAGATACAGTCTTGCCTCATTTAGGTACGCTATCCTATTTGCGAGATGTTCTTCAAGCAGGTGTGAAAGTTTATCAATATCAAAAAGGATTCATTCACTCCAAACTCATGGTATCCGATGATGTATTGGTGTCTGTTGGATCCACCAATATGGATTTCCGTAGTTTCGAGCATAATTTTGAGGTAAATGCGTTCGTATATGATAAGGAATTTGCACAACAGATGAAGCAGGTCTTTATAGACGATCAAGCGGATACTGTGCAAGTCTCATTGAAAGAATGGAAAAAGAGACCTTGGTGGGAAAGATTGATGGAAGGTACTATCCGACTGATGGCTCCGTTACTATAATGAATTGAAATAAAATGAAGAATCTGATTGTTGTCTTATTGGCTTTCTCGTGTTTACTGAGTTGTTCTTCACCACAACCACCTCGTCAGAAAGTGGTAGATGAGGGAGGTCTGGGAAAATTCCCGTCTATAGTGACAGAAGATGCTGCCTTCAAGGGTTATACCATCTATAGACCCGCGGATATTCAGCAAGCGATAACAGAAAAGCCTCTGCCGTTGGTTATCTTTGGTAATGGGGGATGTATGAATACGTCTGTCTATTTTGAGAGGTTCCTTAGTGAAATAGCTTCTTTTGGTTATGTAGTCTTAGCTGTAGGGCCTTATCATTCAACGATAGAAGAGGCTCAAGCTGATGAGGAGACTTCTGAATGGACAGACTATCATTTGCTTACGGATGCAATGGATCTGATGGAGAAAGCAGTGAAAGACGAACGTTCAGTCTTTTATAAGGCTGTGGACATGAATAAGGTAGCAGTGATGGGACAGTCGTGCGGAGGATTGCAGGCTTTGGCCGTATCTGGGGATGCACGTGTTAAGACCACCATTTGTTTGAATAGTGGTGTGATTATTCCTACAGAAGAACAGGCTCAACGTCATTTGAATCTAGTGATTGATAAGTCTGCATTAAAGAATCTTCATGCACCTATCATATATTTAGTTGGAGGAAAAAACGATATCGCATATGAAAACGCGTTGGATGATTTCCGACGGATAGATCATGTTTTTGCCGTTATTGCTACAGATGAATCTGGACACATGGGTACCTATGCTGAAGAATTTGGTGGCACTTATGGACAGATTGCTCTTCGATGGTTGGAGTGGCAGTTACATGGAGAAGAGTGGGCTGAATCTGTCTTTATAGGTGAAGAGTGTATTTGTGCCTATCCGGGTTGGGATGCGCAATTCAAGAATATAGAAAAGTTGACACTCCCATAAGTTCTGCTTTGCTTAAAGAAGGGGTGATTATGGAACTTATGGTCTTTCCCGTGTTCTAAGACGAATAACCCATCTTCCTTCAGTAGATGCTTCTCAAAGACAAGGTCTGGAAGTGTGTCCAGTTCTGGGAGAGCATAGGGAGGGTCTGCGAAGATAAAATCAAACTGCATATTGCAGCGTTGGATAAACTTAAATACATCCGTATTAAGTACGACACTATTGGTCGTTTTCACTTCACGCATCACTTTATTGATGAACTGATAGTGGTCCCTGTCTTTCTCTATACTAACTACTTTGTCACAACCTCTAGAAAGGAGTTCTAAACTGATGCTTCCTGTGCCTGCAAAAAGATCCAAAGCAGTCACTCCTTCATTTAAATCTATGAGATTGGAGAGCACATTAAAAAGGTTCTCCTTGGCAAAATCGGTTGTTGGACGTGCTTTGAAACTACGTGGAACGTCAAAGTGCCTACCTTTATATATACCACTGACGACTCTCATTGAGTGAAGGATTTGATATCAATGTCTGTAGTATTCTCTTCAATAATTACATGCTGCAAGTATTTTTGAAGAATATGAAGTAGCTCCTCTATATTCGCAAGCTTCCCAGAAATATGTAGTTCATCTTCCTCTTGGTTCATATTTAGACTCTTCCAGCATGCCAAAGAATGAAAGGCAATGTCTGATTGTTGGCTGTAAGTTTGTGTATTACTTAGTAGGAGACGTCCCTCATCATAAGCCATCAAGGTACAAATGCTATTGCCTACATGTACAATAAGTTGCTTATGATTTTCTATGCCTTTCTTTTTCCCATAATGGTTTAAGAGTGCTGTGGTTTTTGAGTAGAACTTGGCATTGGGATATTTCTCTTGTAAAAATGCCTTAGTGCTTTGGTCCATGCCGTATAGAACTACAATATTGTTGTTTGATACAACATTATAACCCACAATTTCATTATCCATTTTATGGAAACTATGATAGAAAAACTCCTCAGCTTGCTCGTCTTCAAAGAAGTCTAGCGGAATGGTCATTTGTCGGGTATTTTCAAACAGGACATTGACTTTCCCGAATGAGTTATTCAACCATTCTGTTTGTCTAATTATCTTTTTGAGATTACCGCATTCCGACAAAAGAATGTCTGCCTCTACAAAATAGTTTGAATATGCTTCTTCTGCACTGGTCAAAGGATTATAGAGTGAAAAACAAAATCCATCCGCTGTACAGCGGATGGATAATGTATATTGTTCAGATTTCCTGAAATCAGTAGTCTCAATCATGTGACTGTTGCTAGAGGGATTACTCCCAGTTACCAGCATTGTTGTTTGCAGTCTCCAGATCACCAATTTTCAGACCTGCATATCTACCAAGCTGAGTCTGCTCGTCTACCAGGTTAACGATTTCCTGCTTGTCCAGACCATTCAGGTAAGTGGTGTAAGGAGTTTTCACCTCCAACAGGCAGAATGGAGCACCAGATCTTGCAATTTGAGTGATAGTATCCATCTCAAACTGAGCACCATTGCCAAAAGGAACAAAACGCAAAGAATCTGCATTGTAACCCTGGCCAAAGAGGGTGTCAACTACAGCAATCCAGTTGGTATCACGACGGAAGTTCTGCAAGCCTGCCTCTGCAATAGCCTTAGCATCGCCCTTCTTGATGATATCCATAGCCTTCTTCTCTGTCATACCGCTTTCCAACTGAGCATCAGAAAGTTCGCCCTGCTTGAATACGAAAGGAATCTTCTCAGTCTTAACAAAGTGAATCAGTGAATCAAAGTTATCGGTGTACTGCTGATTGTGCAGATTGCGATACTGTTCCTGAGCTTTGCGAATGTCAATCAGACGAGTCTGAACAGCAGCGTCACGAACGTCTTTCTCTTTCTGGAAGTTGATTGGGCCCATGATACTTGCATAGCAAATGTACACCAGAGCGACAATACAGATGGCTAAAATAGCATTAAATACTGTTTTCATGATAAATATGTTTTTTAATTATTATATTCGCACTGCAAAAATAAGGGAAATAATTTTAATATTTCTCTTTTAAACGAACTTTTTATGCTTTAAACATGCTAAAATTCTATTTCACGGAACAAATTAAGGAAAATTTTCCGTATAAACCAACACTTGAGCAAGAAAAAACTTTAAATATGTTATCAGAATACTATTTAGAGGCTCAAGGCAAGGCAATTTTGCTTCTAAAGGGGTATGCAGGAACTGGTAAGACATCACTCATGGCTGCCTTCGTCCAGACGCTTTATAAAATGAAACAGAAGGTAGTTTTGCTTGCTCCAACAGGGAGGGCTGCTAAAGTTTTTGCTGCATATGCAGGAAAGCCTGCTTACACCATTCATAAGAAGATCTACCGTGAACAGTCGTTCTCTGGAGAAGGGGGAAGCTTTGTCATAAACGACAATCTTCATAAGCACACTTTATTTGTAATTGATGAGGCCTCTATGATAGCCAATGATGCATTTTCTGGTAGTACTTTTGGGACAGGATATTTGTTGGACGATCTGATTAACTACGTTTATTCTGGAGAAGGATGCCGCTTAATCATGATAGGGGATACAGCACAACTTCCTCCTGTTGGAGAAGAGTTCAGTCCTGCATTAGATGCAGTATGTATGAACGGCTATGGATTGGAAGTCAGGGAGATGGAAATGACAGAAGTAATTCGTCAGGAACAAGATTCTGGTATCTTGTGGAATGCCACAATGCTGCGTGAGCAGATTATGAAGGAGGACTTTACTATTCTCCCAAAGTTTAGGATTAAGGGTTTCGCAGATGTTTGTGTGATATCAGGAGAGGATTTGATAGAAACCATTTCCAATTGTTACGATCGTGATGGGATAGAGGAAACCATTGTGATTTGCCGTTCCAATAAGCGAGCCAATATCTATAATAATGGCATTAGGGGCAGAATCCTTTGGCGAGAAGAAGAGTTAGAGAGTGGCGATATGCTGATGGTGACGAAGAATAACTATTATTGGACAGAACAAGAGCCAGAAATGGATTTCATTGCCAATGGAGATCTGGCTCGTGTAGTACGCGTTAGAGGAGAACGTGAACAATATGGTTTCCGTTTTGTGGAAGCCACTTTGGCTTTTCCTGATTATAATGAGCTGGAAGTGGATGTCAACCTTCTTCTGGATACTTTGAAGAGTGATGCTCCTTCACTTTCTAAAGCGGATAGCAAAAGACTCTACACCCAAGTAATGGAGGATTATTCAGATATTTCCATTAAGCGAGAGAGGATAAAGAAATTGAAATCCGACCCCTATTTCAATGCCTTGCAAGTGAAGTATGCCTATGCCGTCACTTGCCATAAGGCTCAGGGTGGTCAGTGGAAGAATGTCTTTCTGGATCAGGCTTATGCCAATGAGGAGTTCCTTACACCAGATTATTTCAGATGGTTATACACAGCAGTGACTCGTGCTACGGATACATTATTTCTTGTGAATTATCCTAAGAAGAACTTAGAATAATACATTTTGAGAAAGAAAGAGTATAGACAAAAAACAGCAGCTATATGTTTCACGTTGAAACATATAGCTGCTGATATTATTATAGAATTGGGTGCTTTAATTAACGCAGAGTTCCACCACTTTATCTACTGCAGCAGAAAGGCCTTCCTTGTTCTTTCCACCAGCAGTAGCGAAGTGTGGCTGACCACCACCACCGCCTTGAATTAATTTCGCGGCTTCGCGTACCAACTTACCTGCATTGAGCTGACGGTCGTTTACCAGATTATCACTGATCATCACATTCAGTGAAGGCTTATCTGCAGAGAAGGTACCAATGACTGCAAGCATATTCTCAGGGATGGCTGCACGCAACTTAAATACCAAATCCTTCGCAGCATCGGGTGCCAAAGGTAAAACAGCTTTGACAACCTTCATACCATCGATATCTTCCACACGTCCCAACAACTGGTTCTTTATGGTTTCAATGGCCTGTGCTTGGAATGACTCTATTTCCTTCTTCATGCCATCATGTTCTTCGATATATTTTTTCAATACACCAGGAAGGTCCTTAGCATTGTTGAACAAGGCACGCACGGCATTGAGGGTATCTTCCATCACATAGAGAGACTCTTCGAAGTTTTGTCCGGTAATGGCTTCAATACGACGAACACCAGCAGCTACACTGCTTTCAGAGATGATTTTAAAGAAACCAATGCGACCTGTACTTTGTGCATGAATACCGCCACAGAACTCTACGCTATCACCAAACTGAATGACGCGCACTGTATCTCCGTATTTCTCACCAAAAAGGGCGATGGCACCCATTTTCTTGGCTTCTTCTATAGGAGTATCGCGATGCTCTTGCAAAGGAAGGTCGGCACGTATCTTTGCATTTACCAATCGTTCAACCTGTCGCAGTTCTTCATCTGTCACTTTTTGGAAGTGAGAGAAGTCGAAACGAAGAGTATTGCCTGATACGAAAGATCCCTTCTGCTCTACATGCTCCCCTAATACCTGACGTAAAGCCTGATCAAGAAGGTGCGTAGCAGAGTGATTGGCAGCACTGGCATTTCGCTTCTCTACATCCACACATGCCATGAATTCGGCTTCAGGATGCTCTGGCAATTTGGTAGTAAGATGGATATTGATGCCGTTCTCATGCTTGGTATCCGTAATCTCAATGGTTTCGTGTTCGCTGACAATGACGCCACTCTCACCAACTTGACCTCCCATCTCTCCATAGAAAGGCGTGTAGTCGAATACCAACTGGTAGAAAGTATTCTTCTTTTGGGTGACTTTGCGATATCGCAGTATGTGGCATTCGTGCTCTGTGAAATCATATCCTACAAACTGAGGCTCGCCTTCACGAAGAATCATCCAATCGCCCGTTTCCATAGCAGCTGCATTGCGTGCACGTTCTTTCTGTTTCTGCATCTCTTCATTAAACTGTTTTTCGTTCACAGAAATACCGTTCTCTCGACAAATCAATTCAGTAAGGTCGAGAGGGAATCCGTAAGTATCAAACAAGGTAAATGCTTGTACACCATCAAGTTCGGTTTTACCTGAGGCTTTCAACTCTTCCATGGCCTTGGTTAGCAGGCCGATACCATTGGAGAGGGTGCGCAGAAATGCATCTTCTTCCTCTTTCATCACTTTGCTAATCAACGTCTGCTGTGCCACAAGTTCAGGATAGGAGTCTCCCATTTCTCTAGTAAGCACAGGTAATAATTTATAGAGGAAGGCTTCTTTTTGTCCTAAGAAAGTGTATGCATAACGTACAGCACGACGCAGTATACGACGAATCACATAACCAGCTTTGGCATTGCTTGGAAGTTGCCCATCTGCGATGCTGAAAGATACGGCACGGATATGGTCGGCAATTACACGCATGGCAACGTCAGTTTCTTCCTTATCTCCGTATTTCAGACCAGAAAGGTGCTCAATCTCATGAATGATAGGTTGGAAGATGTCTGTGTCATAGTTGGAATGCTTTCCTTGAAGGGCACGCACCAGACGCTCAAAACCCATACCAGTGTCGATGACGTTCATGGAAAGTTTTTCCAAAGAACCGTCAGCCTTACGATTGAACTGCATGAATACGAGGTTCCAGATTTCAATGACTTGTGGATCATCTTTATTTACTAATTCACGTCCAGGTACTGTTGCCTTCTCCTCGGGTGTGCGACTGTCGAGATGGATTTCAGAACAAGGACCGCAAGGACCTGTATCGCCCATTTCCCAGAAATTATCATGTTTGTTGCCATTGATGATATGATCAGGAGATACATGCTTTGCCCAATATGAGGCGGCTTCATCATCGCGTGGTATATTCTCTTCAGGAGATCCTTCGAAGACGGTGACATAAAGGTCGTCAGGATTCAGTCCCAAAACATCTACCAAATATTCCCATGCCATATCAATGGCACCCTCCTTGAAATAATCTCCAAAGCTCCAGTTACCCAACATTTCGAACATGGTGTGATGGTAAGTATCATGGCCTACTTCTTCCAAGTCGTTGTGTTTACCACTTACACGTAGGCACTTCTGTGAATCGGCTCTACGACGTGGTTCTGGATCTCGAGTGCCCAAAATAATATCTTTCCACTGATTCATACCAGCATTAGTGAACATCAGTGTAGGATCGTCCTTAATTACCATAGGAGCAGAAGGCACAATAAGATGGCCTTTTGACTCGAAAAACTTCTTAAATGATTCGCGTATTTCGTTAGCAGTCATCATAGTAAAACTTTTTCTTAAAAAAACTGTGCAAAGATAAGATGAAATTATTATTTTTGCAACACACCTAATATATAATATTCAAAGAAGATGCTGAACTCAACAAATGATTTAAAACTTTATTACTCCATAGGGGAAGTATCCCAAATGTGTGGAATCACTGAAACGACATTGCGTTATTGGGAAAGAGAGATCCCTCAATTGAAGCCAAAGAAGGCAGGACGCAACATACGTCAATATACCAAGGAGGATCTTGAGATTGTCAGACTTATTCAGCATTTGTTGAAAGAACGTGGAATGACAATAGAAGGCGTTCGTAAGCGCTTAAGCAAAAACAAGGAGGCTGCCTCAAAAGATGCTGAAGTGGTGGAGCGTTTGCGTGGAATTAGGCAGAAGCTTGTTCAGATGCGTGATGCATTAGATGCGTTTACTTATCAACAAGTGGATGATTTGAAGGATAATATTGCGTCTATTTCTGAACCTACTCCCTGATGATGTTCTTAATGTTCTTGATCTTCTTCAAGCCATTGATGATGGTCTGGACATCTTGAACATCGTAAGCGTATAGTTGGATATCTCCATGGAAGATGCCTTCGTTGGTTTCTATGGACAACTTGCGGATGTTTACATTGAATTGACGAGAAATAATCTGGGTAACGTCATTGACCAGTCCTAAGCAATCAACCCCTTCGATGTGCAGTGTCACAATGAAGGAAAGTTGTCTGTGTGTATCCCATTGTGTAGCAAGAATTCGTCTGCCATAACTGCTTTTGAGTTTCATGGCAACAGGACATTGACGCTTGTGGATAATGACATTTCCATTATCGTCAATATATCCTAAAACATCATCTCCAGGGATTGGATGACAACAATCTGCCATCTTATACTTACTCTGAATGGCTTCTTCGTCAAGTTTAATGATCTGCTTAGTATTGATTTTTTCTTTTTCTTGCGGAGAATCTGGTTGTGGTTTGCTATTTTTGTCTTGTTTGTCTCCTTTAATAAATGGTATTTTGAGGAATTTCTTCCATCCAGAGTTTTGTTTGCCTTTCAACTCATTCAAATCATTCTCATTCAATACTAACTTCTTGGAGCCTATTTCAGTGAGGAAAACTTCAGGAGTTTTATTGTGTAATATTGCAAGTCTTCCTATCAATGCTTCGTCGGCATGTAGGTTCTCTGATTTAAGCAAATCATTTAAGATCTTAATTCCCTCGGCTTGAAGGGCTTTTGATTCTTTACGAAGAATCGAAGCAATCTTATTTCTGGCTTTGGCAGTCGCAGCTATGCTCAACCATTCTGATTGGACATGCTGTGATCTTGAAGTCAGCACCTCTACTTGGTCGCCACTCTGCAACTTGTGGCTAAGTGGGACCAACTTATGATTTACTTTAGCTCCGATACAATGACAACCGATTTCTGTATGCAGAGAGAATGCAAAGTCTAAAGCTGTGGAGTTTTGTGGCAAAGTTTTTATCTCACCTTTAGGAGTGAACACAAATATCTCTTGTGCGAAAAGATTCAGTTTAATGGTGTCCAAAAAGTCTATGGCATCTGGTTGTGGATCATCCAGTATCTCCTTAATGGTATTTAACCATTTCTCCAATTCTCCTTCGTCTTCTCCTACAGCTCCTTCTTTGTATTTCCAATGGGCGGCAAAGCCTTGCTCAGCAATGTCGTTCATGCGCTCACTTCTGATTTGTACCTCAATCCATTGACCGTTATTGGCCATCAGAGTAACGTGCAATGCCTGATAACCATTGGATTTCGGGTGACTAACCCAGTCGCGTATACGATCGGGGTGTGCCTTATAGATTTTGGAGATAGATACATAGATATCAAAACAATCGTTCAACTCTTCCTCTTTACTTTTAGGTTCAAAGATGATACGTACTGCCAGAATGTCGAATACTTCTTCGAAAGGCACATGTTTTAATTGCATCTTGCTCCAGATGGAATAGACCGTCTTTACACGAGCCATGATACTGTATTTCAGCCCCATCTTGTCGAGTGCCTGACGGATAGGTGCGGTAAATTCCTGGAATACCTTGTCACGTTCAGAAGCAGTGGCTTCCAGTTTCTTCTTTATGGCATTGTACTCCTCTGGATGCTCATACTTGAAGCTCAGATCTTCAAGTTCAGATTTTATCTTGTTCAGTCCCAAGCGATAGGCGAGGGGAGCATAAAGGTAGAGCGTTTCTCCTGCTATTTTATATTGCTTGTTGGGTGCTTGTGAAGCCAACGTGCGCATATTATGCAGACGGTCAGCTATTTTGATGAGAATCACACGAATATCGCTTGACATCGTGAGGAGCAACTTCTTGAAGTTTTCTGCTTGTGCGGAAGCATGGTCACCGAAAATACCTCCAGAAATCTTGGTTAATCCGTCAACGATTTGTGCAATTTTTGCTCCGAAAAGATTTTCAATATCTTCAGTTGTGTAATCAGTATCTTCCACGACATCGTGAAGTAAGGCTGCACAGATAGAAGTAGAACCTAATCCTATCTCATTACACACAATCTTTGCAACTGCCAAAGGGTGCATGATGTAAGGTTCACCAGAGAGGCGCTTCACACCACGATGGGCTTGATTGGCAAAATTAAAGGCCTTCGTGATTATTTCTACACGTTTACGGTGGTTAGTGGCAAGATAATCATTCAGCAACCCTTCAAAAGCTTGCTGTATCATCTCATCATCTGTCATTTCCTTATGTTCGTTAAGGTCTTCCATAGTAAACGTGATTAATGCTTCACACAAAGATACATAAAAAGTTCAAAAAAGAAGCTATTTTACTCTAAGGTTTTTGCCTGCAGTGATTTTGGAACCTGAAATACCATTCAAACTACGAAGTCTTGCAACGGTTGTTCCATAACGCGCAGCAATGGTAGAGAGTGTTTCACCTGACCTAATTTTATGGTAGGTAGGAGTGTTCCCACTTGCTGTACTGGTTCTACTAGAACTAGAAGAAGTGCTTCTAGAAGCGGTAGTCCTTGTATTCGTTGGCACGCTTGCTGTCCTTCTATTCCTAAAAAACTGGGCACTCTTATAAGCAAGGATGTCATCTTGTTTCTCAAGGAAGGCTGAAACATACTTTTGGGGGAGTCTCAGGGTTTGGGTCTTAGTATCTCCAGGTATAATGTTCTGTCTGAATTGTGGATTCAGACTTTTCAGTGCATCCAGCTCTACATCACATACTTCAGCAATCTGTTGTAAATGAATGCGTTGGTTCACCTGTATTGTATCACTGGCAACAGGTAATGTGGTTTCCTTCGGACAGATGTTGTGTTTACAATAATAGTTCATCACATAATTTGCTGCAATGAAGGAAGGCACATATCCTTGAGTCTCTGTGCGCAGGTAATTGTAGATTTCCCAATAGTCTCTTTTCCCTCCTGCACGAGTGATGGCTTTATTGATATTGCCAGGACCACTGTTGTATGCAGCAATGACCAATGTCCAATCGTGGTAGATATCATACAAGTCTTTCAGATAACGTACTGCTGCCCATGTGGACTTGATAGGATCACGACGTTCGTCCAATAAACTGTTGGTTTCCAATCCATAAATCTTACCTGTTGCAACCATAAACTGCCATAGACCTGCTGCTCCTGCACGTGAAACGGCATTGGGATCAAGGGCAGATTCGATAATTGGAAGGTACTTAAGCTCCATTGGAAGGCCATAGGCTTCTAAAGCCTCTTCGAAGATAGGCATGTAGAAATTACTGGCACTCACCATATAAGACACCCTTTCACGGAGGTTGGTTGTATAGAGGTCGATAAATTTGCGTACTACTTCATTGAAAGGCATCTCAATGACGGTGGGCATGCGGGAAAGACGATCCATGATAACAGAATCGCTTACGACAGGGTTCACGTTCTCCATATTACAGTCGGAAACCGTACTGATAAGATTCTTCACTTTCCAGTCGGCCAGAAGGCTGTCGATAGGATAAGTCATACTCAGAGGCAGTCCTATTTCTTCTTTCTTTTCCTGTCCATTCTCATGAACGATAACCTCTATGCTTTCTCCTACTTCTTGTCCGAGCACTGGAAGAGTGCCTCCCAAGAGGAATCCGCATAGCAAGCTTTGGATGATAGTTCTAAGTCTCATATTGGGTCTTTATTATTATCTAGTTTAAAAAGTGAAACTGCATTGTACACCTACCGATTGCTTGGATTTGAAACCTGTTGCTCCATTCAGCAGAGTTGGTTCCAGTCTCATGCTCAAATCGGGCGATATGTCGAAATTCGACAGTTCCGCGTCTATGTAGGCATCTACTACTGACAGCAGATAAACACCTACAAAAGCGAAAATACTGAGGTCTCTATATTTTCTGTACATATCTTTTCGTTTGCGAAGCACTTCTGTAATCTGATTGTGCGATGTACGTCTCAGATAACTGGCAGGCAGAAGGTCGGTAATGTTGCTTGAGCTCCAATTATTGTTCACGGCATCTTTATAAGCATTGGCATAATCCTTATACATTCGATTATTCCAATTCAGTGCATATGTACATCCCACAAAGCCACCATAGAAAATAGGCAATTTCCAATATTTCCTGTTGTATATTTGTCCACCTCCTGGAATGACAATAGCCAACCAAGTGGCTTTAGTAGGGTTAGGAATCCATACATTGCTATTGACACCCACTTTCTGTAGGCTGTCTTCCAGCATCTGAGGACTGATGGGAGGAATTTCTGGAGTTAACAATGTGCTATCTGTCAGTGGACCTTGGAGTCTCCTTCGTTCTGCTCTTGGAATATCTTGCCCGTATGCATTGAGCATCAGTGCCTCTGTCAAACATAACAAGATAGCCATCAGCCATCGGTATGTGAATCCTTTCAACTTCATTTTTTCTTCATCCCGTCAAAGAGTACCATGATTCTTTCAAGCTCTTCTTCATTATTGAAAGGGATAGTTATTTTACCTTTACCTTTCTCGGAACAAGTAAACTGTACATTGGTTTGGAAGAATGCGGACAATTGCTGCTTCAGCAAATTGAACTCCTTAGGAAGCTTGGCTTGAGCTTTCGCATTTGGTTCATCACCATTTAGAAATGCTTTTACCAATTCCTCCACCTTACGCACGGAGTAATCACGGTTCAGTATATCTTCGTAGAGCTTCATCTGCTTTTTGGGATCATCCAATGCGAGAAGCGCGCGCGCATGTCCCATGTCAATCTGTTTGTTCTGCAAGCCCAACTGTATAGGAGCTGGAAGCTTGAGTAATCGCAGATAGTTGGCAATGGTTGCCCTTTTCTTTCCTACACGTTCGCTTAGTCGTTCTTGTGTCAATCCATACTGATCGAGCAAATGCTGATAAGCCAAGGCTATTTCCACAGAATTCAAATCCTCGCGTTGGATGTTCTCTATCAATGCCATCTCCATCACATTTTCATCATCAGCGGTGCGGATGTAAGCAGGGATAGTGGTGAGATGAGCCATTTGTGAAGCTCGGAATCTACGTTCTCCAGCAATAATTTGATATTCATCGTCAGAGAGTTTACGTAGCGTAATAGGCTGTATGATACCTATTTCTGTAATAGAATCTGCCAATTCTTGCAAAGCCACAGGATCGAATTCCCGACGTGGCTGATTAGGATTAACCTTGATCTTACTCAGTTCTATCTCATTGATGGAGGAAGACCCTTCTGTTTGGATATTGTCCATATCGAGCAAGGCATCCAAACCTCTTCCCAATGCATTTCTCTGTTGTTTAGCCATCTTGCTTTACTCCTTTCCTTCGTTTCTGCTGATAAGTTCCTTTGCCAATGCCATGTGGTTCTTCGCACCGTTAGAGTCAGCATCGTAGAGAATAGCGGGTACTCCGTAGCTAGGAGCCTCACTCAGTTTCACATTGCGCTGAATCACAGTGTTGAAGACCAATTCTTGGAAATGGCGTTTCACTTCATCGTAGATTTGATTGGCTTGACGAAGACGTGAATCGTACATAGTGAGAAGGAAGCCTTCAATCTCCAATGTGGGGTTCAGTCTCGACTTTATGATTTTGATGGTGTTCAAGAGCTTGCTGATACCCTCCAGCGCGAAATATTCTGCTTGAACGGGAATAATGACAGAATTGGAGGCTGTTAGTGAATTCACAGTGATGAGTCCCAAAGAGGGAGAGCAATCTATCAGTATATAATCAAAATCGTCTTTCAAAGGTGCCAGCACATTACGCATGATTTTCTCGCGATTTGGCATGTTGAGCATCTCTATTTCTGCTCCTACCAAATTGATGTGTGAAGGGATTACTTTCAGTGTTTCTATTTCTGTGTCATGAATAGCCTCCTTCACATTAGCATTGTCAATCAAGCACTCGTAAATGGAGCATTCCACCTGCTTGATGTTGATGCCTAATCCTGAAGAAGCATTAGCCTGAGGGTCAGCGTCAACGACCAGCACTTTTTTTTCCAATGTGGCCAATGATGCTGCCAAATTAATGGTGGTAGTGGTCTTTCCCACACCTCCCTTTTGGTTGGCTAAAGCGATAATTTTACCCATAATAATCTATTTATACCTATATTATAAAATGCAAAGATAGCACAATTCTTTGTGCTATCCTTATTTCAGCCTATTTTTTTGATTTTTTAAGGGCTGTGTGTATGGGAAAAGACGTAAAGGTTTAGAAGATTCTTATTTGATCGTTACCCATTGATTTCCACCGTCAGCACTATCCACTACGGCATGAATAAACTTCACACCCATCACGCCGTCAGATATTGTTGGGAAATCGAAGCAAGAATAGTCTTTGCCGTGTTTCTTTGCATCCACGGCATTGAGAAATTCCCGATGAATATTCGCAAAAGCTACGAATAGTCCCTCAGGATGTCCTGATGGAATGCGTGCGAAGGCACCGGCCTTCTCGTGTATGGCTGGTGTACCTCGGTGTATGAGACGCATGGCCTCACCCTTTGGAGTATAACGCACCACCTCGGGATCCTCCTGCATCCATTCCAGAGCACCTTTGTCACCATAAACGCGAACGACAAAACCATTGCAGTGACCTTCGGCAATCTGACTGCACCAATATGCTCCATGGGCACCATTGTCGTATTCCACAATGATATTAGCATTCAGCTCTAGAGGCTGATTGTATTTATCACGAGTGGCAAGAAGCCGATGTATTTTAAGACCGGTGAGGTATGAAACATAGTTTTCGATATGAGTGCCCAGATCACCTACGCAGTTGGTAATACCCGAGATAACGGGATCAGTGCGCCATACAGCCAGGCTCATGTCATTCTTGCTATCAGGATCAAGTATGTCGAGTAACCAGCCCTGCACATATTCTGCATTCACAGCTATGACCTTACCTATCTTGCCTTCAGCAATCATTTCCTTCATCACCTTACTCATGGTGTAGCCAGTATAACTATATCCTACGCCAAAGAGAAGGCCTGTAGACTTGACAATAGCCTCCAACTCCTCGGCTTGTGCCACGGTGAAGCATAAAGGTTTCTCGCAGAACACGTTGATGCCCGCCTCCAAGAAACATTTAGCTATCTCATAGTGTGTGATGTTGGGCGTAACTATGACCACGAAGTCGATGCCATCCTCGCGGGCTGCCTCGGCTTTAGCCATTGTCTTGTAGTCTGGATAGACACGGTCGGGATCCAAATCATAGGTTTTGCCAGTTTCTTGGTTCAAAGTTTCACGGGTGCTGAAACATCCGGCAACCAAGGCTGAACGGGGGTCAAACTGAAGCGCTTTGCGGTGCACGTCACCTATGAAGGCTTTGTTATGACCGCCTACCATTCCATAACGAATTTCTCTTGCCATAATCTTATCCTTTTATATTGTTATTTATTGGATATTGCTTTGTCAAACTTAACGGCGGATGGTTTGAAGTCAACACGCCGTACAAAGGCAGCAGCTTCGGTGGCTCCATCGATACGGTCCATGCCTGAATCCTCCCATTCCACAGACAGCGGTCCATCGTAGCCATAGGCATTGAGCACACGTATTATCTCTTCGAAATTCACGTCACCATGACCTAGAGAGCGGAAATTCCAACCCCGGCGCAAATCACCGAAATCGATATGACTGCCCAGAATACCAGAGCGTCCGTCAAGGGTGACCGCAGCATCCTTCATGTGGACATGATATACGCGATCGATAAAGTCATTCAGGAACAGATGGGGCTTGATGCCTTGCCAGATCAGATGACTGGGGTCAAAATTCAGACCGAATTCTTTACGGTCGGCAAACTTCGCCAGCAGGCGTTTGGTGGAATAGTAATCGAATGCTATCTCGCCTGGATGTACCTCAAGAGCGAATTTGACATCGCATTTCTTAAAGACGTCTAAAATGGGAGTCCAAAGTTCTACGATTCGGTTAAAACCTGCCTCAATCATCTCCTCAGTTGTCTGGGGGAAAGAATACATATACTTCCAGATGGGGGATCCGGTGAAACCAGTGACTACGTGGACGCCAAACTTTGCAGCGACGACTGGCACCTTCATCATGGTATCGATGGCCCACTGCCTGATAGCCTCCGGATTATTGGCAAGGGCAGATGGTGCAAAATTGTTCAAACGTGGGTCTGGGTCGTCGCCCACGCACTGGCCAATGATGTGAACAGCCAAGGCCGTCATGACCAGCCCGTTCTTCTTGAGGTTTTCCTTCATCCAGTTCACGTAACTCTCATCAGAGATTGCTCGGTCAACATCGATGCCGTTGCCCCAACAAGCCACTTCTAATCCGTCGTAACCCATTTTCTTGGCAAGCGTGCATAACTCATCAAATGGTATGTCTGCCCATTGGATGGTGCATAGTGTAACAAGGTGCTTTCCCATAATATTAGTATGTTTAAGTTTGATAAATACAAAGATAGCACAAAGAATTGTGCTATCCTTATTTCAGCCTATTTTTTTTGATTTTTTTTAAGGCTGTCGGTATCTATAAAGGCTTGTTATTTGCCGTAATAGCCTATAAATACAGGAGTACCAGTACTACGCTCGTTAATGCTATAGAAGAACGGACGGTCGAACTTCAATTCACGTGGCTGTGGGGGCTCATGCAGATTGGCTCCTGCCCACATGATGTCTGTTACTGCTGCTGCTTCTACGCCTTCTTCATCCACTTTGATATAAGTCTTTTGCAAGATATTACCACCTTTCTCGCTTGGCAGCTTCTCCAACATGTTCACTCCTAAACTGGCAAAGTTGAGACTTGGATTGATGGCGTTAAGTGCCGTTGGAAGTGACTTGATGGTGTATTCCGATTCAAACTTGGGAAGCCACAACTGTAAGTCGTAAAGGTCGCCTTTCATCTGCTTATTCTTCAAACTCTCTATGGCTTCCGTGATGCTATGTCCCTTCTTTGGCAGGAAGAATGACATGCTGAAAGATAAAGAGTTAAACGGTAGGGTGATATATTCTAAAGCCTCTGTTTCTGCCACTACCATCTCTGCATGTTTGTACATCATATCCACATCCTTCTTGCTTCCATCGGCATAGTGGAAGTCCTCTTTCTTGGTCTGCTTTTTATCAAACTGAGCCTCCCATTTGCCATAGAAGTAGAGGGCATTGATCAGGTGGAACAGATCCTCACTACTGGTATTATCGAGCAGTTTCGGAATGAGCTTGTTGGTCTTTTCAGAGCACCATGCATTGATGGCATCCACCGTACTCTTCTTGCTGAAGTCCACTCTCTTTGTTTCGGCTTTATAAATGTCTCCAATGGTCTTAGTGAAACTGTCCACCACCTTATAGTTCTTGTTGTACCAGAAAGAGTTGGCGCTCTTGAACACCGCATGGCTGTCGTCTTGACTAAGTCCCTCCACCATCACACGGAAGTACTCGTTGATGTCGTTAATCTGATAGTCATTCAGATTCATGGTTTCTCGAAGCTTATCAAAGGATTCTTCGTCCAATCCATTGAGCAGCATTCCTAAATCCACGTTGAGACTGAAAGGTGAGATTAGGATATTCTCCCCTTTTTTCTTCAGTTGGTAAGTCTGTGAGAACAAGTCCCATGAAAACGAACTCAGTTGTTGTCCCATCATCCGTTGTGTTTCCGTCAGATTGATAGCTTCAAAACGTGTCCAAGCCTCGTCTGGATTGATATTCGGCTCTGGATTCTCTGGACCATTATTGTTTGGGAACAATGGCTCCTCATTGTGGCAAGCACCTAATGTGAAGGCTGCCAACATCAGTGTAAAGAAGTGTTTTTTCATATGAAAGCATTTTAATGTTTTCTATGTTAACGCAAAGTTATAGAATCCTTGCATCGAAGATTGTTAAAAGTTGTTAAGCGGTGTGATGAGGTGATTTTTATAAGTCTATCCAAATGTTTTTGATAGGATGTAAAAATAGAGAAGATGGTGAGATAAATTTATTTTTCTAGTTAGGAAAAAATATTTTTCTAGTTAGCAAAAATAAAATCAAGGCTTATGATTGTTTAATCAAAGCCTTTAACTATGTAATCAGAGCTTATGATTATGTAATCAAAGGTTATGATTTGATTTTATCTGCTTAAAAAGATAATTATGTATCGTTGCTTTTCGGTTTTTGTTCCGTAAGATAATATATAATGTGTAGTTGTGTGCAGTTTTTTCATTTCTTCATGCTTGAAACATGGCAAAATTTTGTATCTTCGCGAATTATTTGAAAGAAGTATGAAGAAAGATCGACCGCTGATATTGATTTCCAACGATGATGGAGTGAACGCCAAAGGACTGAAGGAACTCATCCGTTTCCTCCGTCCTATGGGCGATTTGATAGTGATGGCTCCAGACGCCCCGCGCTCTGGTTTTGCATGTTCCATCAGTTGCTATGTGCCAGTGAGTTACGAATTGGTACATGAAGAAGAAGGACTGGTCGTTTATAAGTGTTCTGGAACCCCGACGGATTGTACGAAACTGGCGTTTTATTCCGTGCTTGATAGAAATCCTGATTTGGTGATAGGAGGTATCAATCATGGAGACAACTCATCGGTGAATGTGCATTATTCTGGTACGATGGGGGTGGTTATCGAGGGTTGTTTGCGTGGTTTCCCTTCCATCGGCTTTTCACTTTGCGACCATGATCTGGACGCTGATTTTGCACCATTGGAGAGGTATGTGCAACGCATTACAAAGAAAGTGCTTGAAGAAGGACTTCCCTCACTGACGTGTCTGAATGTGAATTTTCCAAAGGCCTCAACGTTTAAGGGCGTAAAGATTTGTCAGCAAGCTAAAGGACTTTGGATAAAAGAATGGATAAAGCGCGAAGATCAAGAGAGGCATGTGTTCGATATGGCTGGCGTATTCATGGATACAGATGCCGATTGTGAACTCAATGATCATTGGGCTTTGCGAAATGGCTATGTGGCCATCACGCCTACTACAGTGGATGCCACTGACTATGAGATGATTAAGCGGATGAACGACTGGTTTTAAGCAATGAAATACTACTTGATAGTTGGAGAAGCCTCGGGCGACCTTCATGCATCCAATCTGATGAGGGCGTTAAAGGAGATAGATGCGGAAGCAGACTTCCGTTTCTTTGGAGGCGACTTGATGGCTTCGGAGGGAGGAACCTTGGTGAAGCACTATCGAGAGTTGGCTTATATGGGTTTTATCCCCGTTCTTTTGCATCTCCCCACGATCTTCAAGAACATGCGTTTCTGTAAGCAGGATATTGTGGAATGGGAACCGGATGCCTTGATTTTAGTGGATTATCCTGGATTCAATTTGAAAATTGCAAAGTATATCCATCGCCATACTTCCATTCCTGTGTTCTACTATATTTCTCCGAAAATTTGGGCGTGGAAGGAGTATCGCATTAAGAACATCAAGCGCGATGTGGATCAGCTGTATTCTATCCTCCCATTCGAAGTGGACTTTTATGAAGGTAAGCACCATTATCCTATTCATTATGTAGGAAATCCAACACTTGATGAAGTGGCGCTTTACAAACATACTCATCCACAGAGTTTTGAGAGATTTGTTGCAGAAAATAACCTGTCAGAAAAACCTATTATCGCCTTATTGGCAGGAAGTAGGAAACAGGAGATCAAGGACAACCTCTCACGAATGATAGAGGCCGCTTCTGTATTTGAGGACTTCCAATTAGTTTTGGCAGGTGCTCCAGGTATATCTCCTACATTCTATCAGGATTTCCTCCATGGAAAGAAGGTGAAGGTGGTCTTTGGAAAAACATATGAATTGCTTAACCATGCCTCTTATGCTTTGGTAACCTCTGGAACAGCAACGTTAGAAACGGCATTGTTCCGTGTGCCACAAGTGGTTTGCTATTATACTCCTGTAGGAAAGTTCATCTCCTTTATGCGAAAGTTGGTCCTGAGTGTCAAATACATCTCTTTAGTCAACTTAGTTGCAGGACATATGGTTGTTCAAGAATTGGTAGCAGATACGATGACTGTGGAAAACATGCGCAACGAATTGGATCGTTTAATACATGATAAAACCTACAGACAACGAATGCTGGAAGGTTATTCGGAAGTTGCCCAAAAATTAGGAGCCACAGGAGCACCTCAACATGCTGCAAGTTTAATGACTGACTATTTGCTTAGAAAACGAAGCAGTACAGATAAATCACAGAAGCAGGGATAGCTATAAGAGAACTGTCAAATCTGTCTAGTAAACCTCCATGTCCAGGTAAAAAGTTGCCAGAATCCTTCACTCCCAATTGACGTTTCATTAAGGATTCTACCAAATCTCCCCAAGTGCCAAAGACAACAACTGTAAGCGCCAATCCTGCCCATTCCAGATAAGTCATAAATGGGAAGAAGTAACCCAAAGCAAAAGAAGCCGCAAGAGTCACTATTCCTCCACCAATACTGCCTTCCCATGATTTCTTTGGAGAAATACGTTCAAACAAACGATGTTTTCCTATTAAGCATCCCACACAATAAGCTCCTGTATCATTCAGCCATAAGAAAATGAAGACAGACAATGGGAAGATAGGATTATAAACAATGCCTTCTGTCAAACCATTCCTTTGGAATCCCAAAATATTCAAAAGAGCAAAAGGCAAAGCTATATAAAGTTGGCTAAGCATAGAATATGCCCAGTTGCCTATAGGATTCTCACGTTTCTGATACAGTTCTTTGATTAAGATGAAAAGCAGAAACGCCAGATAAGGCATGAAGATGCGGATTCCCTCTACTTCCATAGAATAAGCCAAGAATGCCAAGAACAGAAACGCGGCTCCTAAAGATGTCAGGATTTTGCTAATGTAAACCTCCCCGCTCTGATTAACCAATTGTCCAAACTCAAACACAGTAAGCATACTGACAAGAGCAAACAGAAATCCGAAGGAAAGTGGATTGTACAAGATACAACCCACAATGATGACAACAAACAAAATACCTGTAATGGTACGTGTAATGAAGTTTTTCATTGTTTGTCCTCCTCTTTATCTTTTCCCTCTGTTGGTGGTTCCTTTTCTTTCTCAGCAGCTTCCTTGTATTCCTTGGAAATCTCGTTGGCACTCATAATCTCTTCGGAACGTGAAGCCCAAGGACGTTTCCCAAAGATATGCTCCACATCCTCTGCAAAGATGACTTCCTTCTCAATCAGTTGCTGTGCCAATTGATTATGTCCTTCTTGATGTTCGCGAAGGATGTTTTTGGCACGTTCATACTGCTCATTGATCATACGCTTCACTTCTTCATCTATCAGTTCTGCAGTCTTTTCGCTGTATGGTTTATTAAAGGCATACTCTTGGTTTGGATTGTAGTAGCACAAATTAGGAAGCTTGTCGCTCATACCCATGTAGGTAATCATGGCAAATGCCTGTTTTGTCACACGTTCCAAATCGTTCATGGCACCAGAGGATATGCGTCCGATAAACATCTCTTCTGCAGCACGACCTCCCAAAGTGGCGCACATTTCATCGAGCATCTGTTCCTTCGTTGTAATCTGGCGCTCTTCTGGAAGGTACCAAGCGGCTCCTAAAGCCCTTCCGCGAGGAACTATGGTCACTTTAATAAGAGGATTGGCATATTCCAACAGCCAAGAGATGGTGGCATGACCAGCTTCATGGATGGCAATGGAACGTCGTTCTTCCTCTGTTGTTATCTTGGTTTTCTTTTCCAAACCGCCCACTATACGATCTACAGCATCCAAGAAATCCTGCTTCTCCACCACTTTCTTCTTATGCCGTGCAGCGATCAAAGCAGCTTCGTTGCAAACATTTGCGATATCTGCACCAGAGAAACCTGGAGTCTGACGTGCCAGAAGATCCACATCCACGTTTTTATCCATTTTAATCGGACGGAGATGTACTCCGAAAATGGCTTTACGTTCATTCAAATCGGGTAAGTCCACATGAATTTGTCGATCAAAACGACCTGCACGAAGCAGTGCTTGATCAAGCACATCCACTCGGTTGGTTGCAGCAAGAATAATTACACCACTGTTAGAACCGAATCCATCCATTTCAGTAAGCAACTGGTTGAGGGTGTTTTCACGCTCGTCATTTCCACCCATGGCAGCAGCTTTGGCACGTGCCCTTCCTACTGCATCAATCTCATCGATAAACACGATGCAAGGAGCTTTCTCCTTTGCTTGTCTAAAAAGGTCGCGTACACGTGAAGCGCCCACACCAACAAACATTTCCACGAAGTCGGAACCAGCTAATGAGAAGAAAGGCACGTCTGCTTCGCCGGCTACTGCTTTGGCTAATAACGTCTTACCTGTTCCTGGAGGGCCCACCAGTAATGCACCCTTAGGGATTTTACCTCCTAATTCTGTGTATTTTTGAGGTTCCTTCAGAAATTCTACAATTTCTTGAACTTCTTGTTTGGCTTCAGAAAGACCCGCGACATCTTTGAAAGTAACTTTCACAGAATTGTCTTTCTCAAATAACTGCGCTTTAGATTTTCCAACACTGAAAATACCGCCAGTACCACCAGCTCCACCACCCATTCTGCGGAATATCCAAATGAAGAAAAGCACTGTAAGTGCCAAAGGCCACAATTGCCAAAGTAAAGTTCCAAGCGTATTCTGACGCTTCTCATAGCTGATAGAACCGTCATAATGCATTTCGTCTTTTTCTTTTTGGATGAATTCTCCTAAACTTTCTCTGGAAGGAGCTTCTGTGGAGATTATAGGATTACGTTTCGCACGCTCAGCATCCTCCTTGAATACAGTGTTGATATAGTCTTGTTTGATGTAAGCCTCCACCGTATTGTCATCAAATCCAACGACTTTGCTCACGTATCCATTTCTTATGTATTGTTGGAATTCATCGTATGTGACTACCTTCGATGCTGTTCCGCCTTCACTAGATAACCAGAGCAAGATAAGCATTGTGGCGATAATAAGATAAAGCCAGCTCAAGTTGAACTTGGGCATGTTAATCTTATTATTTGACTTGTTGTCTCTATTATTATTGTTGTTCTTCTGTCTCTCCATAGCGTGTCAATCTAATTCAGGAACATGTTCCAGTTTTGCGTCTGCCCAAAGGTGTTCCAAGTCATAGAATTCTCTAATCTCAGGCAGGAAGATGTGAACAATTACATCGCCATAATCCATAGCAACCCATTGTGCATTTTGAACTCCAATGGTAGCTAAAGGCTTCAATCCCGTTTCCTTTTGTGCAGTTTCTTTCACTGAGTCGGTTATTGCCAATAGTTGGGTAGGGGAGTTGCCTTGGCAGATAATGAAATAATTGCAGATAGTATCGTTAATGTCCGAAAGGTCTGCAACAACGATGTGACTGCCCTTCTTGTCTTGTATTCCTTTAGTAATTTGACGTATTAACTCTTTGGATATGTTCATTCCTTTTTTAATTCTTTATAATTATAATGAGTGCAAAGATACATTATTATTCTCTTTCTTCCACTTCATTTATAGAAAAGTGCTACATTTTTTATTTTTTTTATGTTCTAGTCAATAACGAAGAAAGTTTTTTTGAAAAAATATCCAATAAAAAGTTTGCAATTAGAGTTTTCTTCGTACCTTTGCAACCGCAAAACGGAATTGGAGTATGGTGTAATGGTAACACTACAGATTCTGGTCCTGTCATTCCAGGTTCGAATCCTGGTACTCCAACTATAAAGCCCTGACGATTGTCGGGGCTTTTTCTTATAAAAGAAATCCCTCAATTTTCATTAATTGGAGGGATTTCAATGATATTCGAATTATTTTATTCTTGTTCTTCTTGCTGCTCTAAGATATTCTTGTCCATTTCTCTGATTTTCTCTTCAGCCTCCTTGATATCCTCTTGCAGTTTTTCAACCTTTTTATTCAACTCATCCAGTAAACTGTTGCCTTTCTTTGAAGAAGCCGTGAGGAAACCTAAGTTGTTCTGATAAGTAATCAGTTCGCTCTTCATAGTTTCGTAGTTGCGTACCAATTTCTCGCGCTCCTTGTAAATGCTTTGTGCACCCTTATCCTGAGCATCCTTTACCGCAGACTTGAAGTTGTTGAACTTCTTGCCTACACTACTCATGTTGAACTGCTTGAAAGCGTTGTCCACCAGTTCGTGATACTGCTTGTAAATTTTGTCTTTCTCTCTAAAAGGTACATGTCCTGTTTCATTCCACTCCTTCATCAAATCGCGTACCTTCTGTGCCACCTCAGAATCTTCTGCTTGTTGCTGCAGTTCCTGCAGTTGGCTGATGATAGCCTTCTTCTTTTCCAGATTGATCTGTTCTGTACTGCGTTGTGAAGAAGTAGCCTTTCCCTTCTGCTCGAAGAAATAATCGCAAGCGCCAATGAACTTTTTCCATATGGCATCAGAATATTTTCTGGCAACAGGACCGATCTCTTTCCACTCCTTCTGAAGTTTTACGAATTGTTCGCTGGTAGCTTTCCAGTCAGTGCTTTCCTTTAATGCCTCTGCCTTTTCTATCAGTGCACGTTTCTTCTCCAGATTCTGAGTCATCACATCCTTTGTCTCCTTGAAGAACTCAGCCTTTTTGTGGAAGAATTCATCGCAAGCTTTGCGGAAACGTTCGAATATCTTGGTATTCATTTTCTGAGGAGCAAAGCCTATGGTCTTCCACTTATTTTGCAAAGCGATGATTTCCTTTGTCTTGTTGTCCCAGTCAGAGAAGTTTTTCAGTTCGTTAAAGTCAATGCCCTCTACGATCTCGCAGATGACAGTCTTCTGATCCAAGTTCTGACGTTCCTGTTCCTTTAATTGCTCAAAGTGTTTCTGATGCCTACGGTTAACGATAGTAGAGGCATTCTTGAAACGTGTCCAGATTTCCTCACGCAAGTCTTTTGCCACAGGACCCGTATCGCGGAACTCCTGATGTAACTTCTGCAACTGATGGAAAGCTGATACAACATCTTCTTCTTCGGTCAGACGTTCAGCAGCTTCGCACAGATGTATTTTGATGGCTTGGTTCTTCTTGAAGTCATATTCGCGGAACTCATTGTTCAGTTTCAGCAGATCATAGAATTTCTCTACGTTAAGCTGGTAGTTTTTCCAAAGCTCGTTGGCTTTGCCTTGAGGAATCAGAGTAACTTCGTTCCACTGTTGTTGCAGACGCTTAAACTCAGCATAGTTTTTATTAGGATCTTCCGTAGATTCGATGAGGTCTTTCAGTTCCTCGATAATGGAAAGTTTTACCTGAAGATTCATCTCTTTCTGTTTCTCCAACTCTGCATTAGTTTGGTTGCGCTTTTCTTTAATGGCTGACATGAGTTGCTTGAACTCCTCCTCCAAAGGATCGGGAGTAGGCAGGAAGTCGGCTTCTGCGCCACCGTTTGCGATGAACTGCTGCTTAGCTTCCTCAGCTTCAGAAACATGGATTTTGTAGAATGCCTGCTTCAGACCATCAATTTCTACTCTTGACGCGCTTTCCACGTCGTTTTCAATCTCTTTAAGCCTGTTCAAAATGTCTTCCTTGGTCAGTTTTTTCGCAGGTTCTGCGACAACTTCTTCCACTGGGCTTTCTACAGGTGCATCCACTGGTTGTTCTGGGATGTTGTTTTTCTCAATGTCCGTCATCTTTCTTATGTTTATTTTTTTTAACGGTTATACGTGACCTTTTGCCACAATCAGGCACAAATTAAAGGAATAAAAACGTTATTTCATACTTTTTTGTCATTTTTTTTCACTCTTGTCCCCCATTTTATGTTGAAAAGCATTATTCTAAGCCAATACGGCAGTAATAGCCATGTAAATCAACATGCCCACGATATCGTTAATAATGGTCACGAAAGGACCAGTAGCGATGGCTGGGTCTATTTTCAGTCTTTCCATAATCAATGGAACCATGGCGCCGAAGAGCGAAGCGAACATTACTACGCAGAACAAGCTCAGAGATACGGCATAAGTCACTGTGGCAGCGCCTCCAAAGACCACGAAGTTGTAGATATATACCAGCAAGGTGATGATGGTGGCATTGAGCAGTGCCACGGTCGTTTCCTTGGCCACTTGCTTCCAAGTGTCCTTGGTGGTCAGAGAGTTGTTGGCAAGACCCTGTACCACGATAGCAGATGACTGCG
Organism: Bacteroidaceae bacterium; assembly: GCA_017427065.1. Lineage (GTDB taxonomy): Bacteria > Bacteroidota > Bacteroidia > Bacteroidales > Bacteroidaceae > Bacteroides. The sequence goes on from JAFRTL010000008.1 coordinate 64,532, forward strand.
TACCTACGTTACCACCAGTACCACCGATCAGTGGAATGAAAAGGGCCATCTCTGGATGCATGGCGAAAGTCTCGTCGAAGTTGCCAAGAATCAGTGAGTTGCCAATGCCACCAGCGATACCGATTAGCAACCATGGCAATCGTGCAGAAGTCTGTTTGATGATGCTGTCGTCGGTTTCAATGTCCTGAGAGATACCTGATGCCAACTGATAGTCGCGTTCCTGATGTTCACGCACTTGATCCATCACGTCGTCCACAGTAATCTGTCCAACAAGTCTGCCGATGCTGTCAATGACAGGAACGGCCACCAAGTCGTATTTCTCAATCACTTGTGCCACATCGTCCAGAGGACTGTCAGCATGCACGCAGATAGGATCTTTTTGCATTACGTATTTCACCTTAGAAACAGATGGTGAGGTAATCATCTTCTTCAATGGGAATACTCCTTGGAGGCGTTCATCGTCATCCACTACATAGACATAGTAGATTTCGTCCATATTCTCTGCTTGTTGGCGCATCTCACGCAGACATTCGGGCATACTCCAGTTCTCATTTACCGTCACCATTTCCGTCTGCATGATACCACCGGCAGTATCCTCATCATATTTCAGCAAGTCCACGATATCGCCTGCTTGGTCGATATCTTCCAGATGCGAGAGTACCTCTTCCTGTTTCTCTTCGTCGAGGTCACGAATCATGTCTACGGCATCATCCGTATCCATGTAGTCCACGAAGCGTTTGGCAATGATTTCTGATGGCAGCTCCTCCAGAAAGTCCTTACGCTCATCTTCATCCATCTCTGCCAATACGTCGGCAGCAATCTCATTACCCAATTGTCGGAAGACGAAGATTGCTTCATCCCTTTCCAGTTCATTGCAGATTTCAGCAATGTCGGCAGGATGCAAATCAGCAAGCAGAGCCCTCAGCGTCTCTGCATCTTTCTTTTCTGAAAGGAGTTTGACCTTGTCGATATACTCCTCCATGTTCTTGAAATCCTCGTTTTCCATACTTACAACTGCGTTGCGACCAAGTTGGTCAGTTCTACAAAGTCCTGAACGCTCAGTTGTTCAGGGCGTTTATTGAATAAGGGCATCTCCGTGAGTGCGCACTTTTCTCCCAGCAGTGGCTTGATGCTGTTGCGCAGCGTCTTGCGTCGCTGATTGAAAGTGGTTTTCACTACCTGCTTGAAGAGAGCTTCATCACACCCTAAAGTGGTAGTGTCATTCCTTGTCATACGTATCACGGCACTCTTTACCTTTGGCGGTGGATTGAATACGTTTTCATTCACCGTGAAAAGGTATTCCACCGAGTACCAGGCCTGTATCAGTACACTCAATATTCCGAAAGCTTTCGTGCCGGGTTTGGCAGCGATGCGTTCGGCTACTTCCTTTTGTATCATACCCGTGCAACAGGGAATCAACTCCTTATTGTCCAGCATCTTGAAGAAGATTTGGCTGGAGATATTATAAGGATAATTGCCCGTCAGCACGAAAGGTTTACCGTCAAACAGCCTCTGAAGGTCCATGCGCAGGAAGTCTTCCTCGATAATATCCTCATCCAATTCTGGAAAATGCTCATGCAGGTAGGCGATAGACTCAAAGTCCACCTCCACCACCTTCAATTCCCGAGGCTTCTGATTCAGAAACTGCGTCAGCACACCCATACCCGGTCCCACTTCTAATACAGGGATAGCAGGACAAGCATCCACCGTATCTGCGATGCGGCGGGCGATGTCTAGATCCTTCAGAAAGTGTTGACCTAAGAACTTTTTGGGTTTAACTGACTTGTACATTGTTTTTTTCTATATCTTTGCGCTTATTCTATCTATGTAACCTGCAAAAATAGTTATTTGTCACATTTTTGCAAAGAAAAGAGACGAAAAACGATGAAGAGATTGTTCAGAAACACCCTACACTATGTGCTTCCGCTGCTTTTAGGAGCCTTTGTGTTCTATTGGGTTTACCGCGATTTCGATTTTCGTGAAGCGTGGAATGCCATGCTTTATGAAATGGATTGGGGATGGATGCTCTTTTCGCTCGTTTTTGGTATTTTGGCTCCTTTATTCAGAGGTTTACGATGGAAACAGCTTTTGGAACCTATCAAAGCGGATGTACAATCTTTGGATTGCATCGATGCCGTGTATCTCACTTATGCAGCCAATCTGATTGTTCCACGTGCAGGAGAAGTGACGCGTTGCGGACTCTTGTCGCACAATGACGACGTACCATTTGCGCAAGCAGTTGGAACTGTGGTTACTGAGCGCTTGATTGATGTGCTTACCATGTTGGTGTTTTCTGCGTTGGTCTTCTTGCTCCAAATCCCTGTCTTTCTGGATTTCTTCCGCACTACGGGTACCAAGATGGAGAGTATCCAACATCTGCTGACTACCCCATGGACTTACGTCACTCTGTTTTGCATTATTGGCATCATGGTGTTGTTGCACGTCTTGCTCCGCCGTTTGTCTATATATAATAAGGTGAGAGGCGTGGTATCAGGCATGCGCGAAGGCTTACTTTCCCTACGTGATGTGAAGAACAAACCCCTGTTCTGGCTTTATACCATTCTGATTTGGATGAGCTATTTTCTGCATTTTTACGTGGCATTCCATTGCTTTGGATTCTCTGAAAATCTAGGTGTGATGGCCGCTTTGGTGATGTTCGTTGCAGGTACCTTTGCCGTTATCGTTCCTACTCCCAATGGAGCAGGACCTTGGCATTTTGCTGTCATCACCATGATGATGCTCTATGGAGTAAGTGCGCATGATGCCAGCACCTTTGCCCTCCTCGTACATGGCATCCAGACACTGCTAGTAGTGCTTCTTGGCATCTATGGATGGATGAGCTACAGTATCCGGAAAACCACATAAGTCTAATATGTATGTTTATGCAGTTTCTGTAGATTTTTCTGCATATATATTCATCTCCTGAAATAGGCTCTAAAATAGGCATTTTATTTTTCTAACGCAGAAAAATTTTTATCCTCGTTAGAAAAATATTTTTTCTGTGCGTAGGAACAAAAAAGCTGTTCGATGGTTTTCCTTGAGAAATGTATAAATATGCAATATTGCATTTCATTTCAATTATTTATAAAAATTGAGAAACACGATGCTTTCTGCGAAATAATCTTAATCAGTTGTGCGTATGAATTATAATTGTTATATTTGTTCCACAAAATAACTAACTATAAACAAAATACTATGACTACAATTTTAGACCTTGCTCCACAAGCCGTGTGGAAGCATTTTCATGCGTTAACGCAAATCCCTCGTCCTTCTGGACATGTGGAGAAAGTAAGTGAATATTTGGTAAACTGGGCAAAAGACCTCGGCCTTGAGGCTTTCATAGATAATGCCGGCAACGTGGTAATGCGTAAGGCAGCCACTCCCGGATGGGAAAACCATAAGATGGTGACACTGCAGGCGCACATGGATATGGTGCCTCAAAAGTTGGTGGATGTGGCACATGATTTTACAAAAGATCCTATTCAAACAGAGGTAGATGGCGAATGGGTACATGCCAAAGGTACTACATTGGGTGCCGATGATGGTATGGGCGTGGCAGCCATCATGGCTGTGATGGAGAGTAACGATATCAAGCACGGACCGCTGGAAGCGCTGATTACCAAGGATGAGGAGACGGGCATGTATGGAGCCTTCGCTCTCAGTCCTGATACGCTGAAGGGTGAAATTTTGCTGAACCTTGATTCTGAAACTGAGGGTGAGTTGTATATTGGCTGTGCAGGTGGTGTCGACATCGTTTCCGAATTGGAATACAAGGAAGAACCTGCTACTGAAGGATTTGTTGGTCGTAAGATTACCTTGAAGGGACTGCGTGGCGGTCATTCGGGTATCGAAATCGATCAAGGACGCGCCAATGCCGTGAAGCTGATGGCACGTATCGTACATGATTTGTTGTTGGAATTCGACTGCCAGTTGGTTAGTCTTGCTGGTGGCAATATGCGCAACGCCATTCCTCGTGATGCAGAAGCAGTGCTCAACTTCAACCCTGAGGATATTGCAGATTTAGAGACCTACATCGCTGAGTATGAGGCTCAAATAGCCAGTGAATACAAACCTATCGAGAGTGGCATCTCCTTGAAAGCAGAAGAAGTGGCAGCTAGTGCTATGGTGGTTCCTGAGGAAATTCAAGACAACTTGATCAATGCTCTTATGGCTTGTCAGGATGGCGTCACACGTATGATTCCTACAGTGCCAGATACCGTGGAGACTTCCTCAAACCTCGGCATCGTATCTATTGGAGAAGGCAAGGCAAGGTTCCAAATCTTAGCACGAAGCTCTTGCGACACAATGAAGGATTGGTTGGCCGATAGCCTCACTGCTACCTTCAACATGGCAGGTATGAAGACCACGTTGCTTGGTGGTTATAGTGGATGGCAACCCAATGTGGAGAGTCCTATACTCGCAGCTTTGAAGAAGGTATATAAGGAGAAATTCGGTAAAGAACCAGAAGTGAAAGTCATCCATGCAGGCTTGGAGTGTGGCATTATCGGTGCCAACTATCCAAAGATGGACATGGTGTCCTTCGGTCCTACGTTGGAAAGTCCGCATACACCAAGTGAGCGCGTTCACATCGAGAGCGTGAAGAAGTTCTATGATCTGATAGCCGCTGTATTGGAGCAAATTTAACCTTTAATTAACGTTGATTCACGCAATGTCTTGACTTTTCGTTCATTCTTATAGAAAAAGAATGCGTATGAAAAAGTATGTCCAACTAATAGTGGGGGCCTTCGTGGCCCTCTTCTATGCCCCGTTATTGCCTATGTTGTCAGCACAAAGTTATGATGACCTGTGGAAACAACTACAGGAAGCCGAGCGCAAGAGTCTGCCTCAAACCGTCATTAAATTGGCAGATCAGATTTATGAGAAGGCCCTGAAAGAGAAAAATGCAGGGCAACTCTTCAAGGCTTATCTCACGAAGGAAAGCCAACAGGAGGAACTTACTCCCGATAGTAGCTATGTGCGCTATTCGCATATGGAAGAGTGGGTAAAGTCGGAAACGGAGCCATTGAACAGGGCCGTGCTGCACTCGCTTTTGGCTGAAATGTATGCCGATTATCTGAACAGCAACGCTTATGCTCTGACAAGGCGGACCGATTTGGTGGATGAGGTTCCTGAGGATATCAGGGAATGGACTGCTAATATTTTCATACAACGAATTGATACCCATGCACAGGCTTCTTTGGAGGATGAAGCCTTATTGCTTCAAACCAAGACTGATACCTTTATACCTTTGGTGATTCAACGTGAAGGCAGTAAGTATTATGGGCACGACCTCTTTCACCTACTTTTGAAACGGGCACTGAATGCTTACGAACAGATGTCTGTAGAGGAGGCTGAAGACCTGAAGACAGAACGTGCAGAAGCCTTGCTTAATCGATTGATGAAAGCTTATGAACACAGCAGTGACGAGGCTTTTATCTTAGCCAAACTGGATTATTGGAACTGGCGCAGTGGGCAAACTGAAGAGACTTCGCTTTCTGAGCTTGATGCGCTGATAGCACAGCATGGTAAGAGCGAACTTTGTGCGGAAGTCTATTTGGAAAAGGCGCAACGCCTGCATAATAAGGGGAATTATAAAGAGGCGGATAAAGTATGTGATGAAGCCATCGGACGTTATCCGTCTTACCGTCGTATTGCAGCGTTGAAGAATCTGAAGCAACAATTGTATCAGCCATCGGTGAATGTACGTTATCCTCAATTTGGTCATCCATCAGAAGATGTCAAACTGCAACTGCATTATGCCAATGTGCGAGGGGTAGATGTTTATGTCTATCAAACTTCACTTTCAAGTATCCCTGAGAATTATGAGCCTGATAAGATAGCTTATAAAAACTACAGCTTGTTAAAATCAGAACACTTTACTTTTACGGAGGCCGATTTAGTAAAGAAGGAGCCTGTTTTAGATAAGGATACTGTTCTGACACTGTCAGCTGTCGGCAAACCTGGAGTGTATTTGTTGCGTGTAGTGCCCATCGGAGAAACGGGCATGGTTAAGATGGACTATATGGCTACCACACGACTAAAACTGGTGTCCATGAATCTTGGCGAGGGTAAGTATGAATTGACAACCATTGATGGACAGAGTGGCCATCCTGTATCCGATGTGCAGGTTACTCTTTATACCGGTTATGGACGTTCGCGCAAGTCGTTACAACAATTCCATACGGATAAAGAGGGTCGATATCTGGTTAAGTTGGATAAGAATGAACGCGTAAGTGCCTATAGCTTAAGCAAGGGTGATGATACTGTGTTGAAGAACCAATATCTGAATTTGCAAAGCTATTATCGTAATCCTTCTTCTCAAGAAGATAGGACAGAAGTGAGAGCATTCTTGTTGACAGATCGCTCTCTGTATCGTCCTGGTCAGACGATTTATATCAAGGGCATACTTTATAATCAGAAAGAAAGGGAAACGGAAGTAAAAACCGATTTTAGCGATGAGTTGCTGTTGCTTGATGTCAATGGACAAGAAATCAGCCGTCAAAAGGTGAGTACAGGTGATTTTGGCTCTTTCCGTGCTGAGTTCATGCTTCCAACTGCTTGCCTCAATGGTGATTTCACCATTCGCCTCAGTGAAAATGGAATGACGACCAATGTGAAAGTAGAGGAATATAAACGACCTACTTTTGAGATTGGTTTTAATCCGATAACCACTGCATATCGTTTAGGCGACGAAGTTGTGCTGACGGGTTTTGCCAAGATGCTTAATGGGGTCTCTCTGCAAAATGTACCTGTACATTATAACATAGTAAGGCAGGAAGAAGGTCGTTATTGGCGATGGGGAAAAGAAAAGCCTTTGGTAGCCGATAGTGTTATTATAGACAAAGCGGGCATCTTCAGCATTCCTTTGCATTTGCTGAAAGATGACATGCGCCCTCAAGTGAATACCTATCATTTTCATGTGAACGTTACTGTCACTGATGTAAATGGAGAAACTCAGGAAGCATCAACAACACTGACGGTATCACAGAAGGCGTTCTCAATCTATGCCGATATTCCAGGTGTTGTGGAGAAAGGAGATTCTTTGAATTATACTATTCGTGTAGAGAATTTCCAAGGTGAGGATCAGGTAGAGAAAGTACGCTACCGCCTTTATCGCATTGAAAGCACTCAGCCTAATGAGCGTGAGGAAGTAAAGGTTTCTGAAGCTGTAGTAGATGCTGGACAGAAAGTGGATTTCTCTGCATGGAAATCATTACCATCTGCAAAGTATAAGTTGGAGACATCTCTTCCTTTGGAAGATGGCTTGGAAGAAGCCTTACGTGCCGTGAATACGATAGAGTTTATGCTCTATTCTGTATCTGACAATAAATTAGGTACGTTCTCGGAAGTGTTCTGTCCTACAACTGATTTGTCGTTTTCAGAGAAAGAGGAAGCAGCTATAATCTACGGAACCTCTTTTAAAGATGCCTATGTCTTCTTGGATATCTTCAAGGGAAATGAACGACTAGAAAGTCGGGTATTGAATCTGTCAGATGAATTGACCACCTTGCACATGCCTTATAAGTCGGCTTATGGTGAGGGCATCACCTTGTTGTTTTTCTTCGTGAAGAACGGTGAAGCATATTCCCAAATGGTGACATTGAACAAAAAATACCCTGAAAAGGGATTGAGGTTCAAGTGGGAAGTATTCCGTGACAAATTACAACCAGGACAGCAGGAAGAATGGAAACTGGTGATCAAAGATGCAGAAGGTAAACCTGCCATGGCAGAAATCTTGGCACTGATGTATGATGAATCACTTGATAAGATCTATCATCGCAGTCAGGGTCTGTGGGTGAATTATCCGCACTATTACAGCTATGTAAACAAGCAGATGACAGGTCGAATGGAGAATTCCCTGTATTTGCAGAAACTCATTCGTAGTCTTGATGTAGCGCCGATGCTGGATTTTGACTATTTTATGTCATTTTTCCATCGTTATTATTATAATAATAGTGTGCGAATGTATGCTAGAAGTTTGGGAGCTGCAGCTCCTCAGATGAAGATGGGTGTGGCTAGGGCAGAGGCAGAAGATGGAATGGTGATGGAGGAGGCAGTTATGGAAACTGCTGCATTCGATGACATGAGTGACGCGTTTAATGAAGAGGATTCTGAATCTCTGGCACTGTCAGAAGCGAATGCTTCTTTGAGAACTAACTTCGCTGAAACGGCGTTCTTCTATCCACAACTTCGCACCAATGAGCAAGGTGAAGTGGTGATTTCATTTACAATTCCTGAGAGTCTGACACGATGGAGTTTCGTGGGTTATGCACACAGCAAGGAGATGGAGACAGGTACACTGAAAGAAACTGTGACAACTGCCAAAGACTTTATGCTCAGACCTAATATGCCTCGCTTCCTCAGGGTGGGGGATAAAACGCAGATAGCTGCTTCAGTACAGAATCTTAGTGAAAAACAAGTCGAAGGAACGGTGAACGTCATTTTGTTCAATCCTGTGGATAATCGTGTTTATTCTTCCCGAAAGTTGCCTTTCGATGTGAATGCAGGTGAAACGAGCAGCGTGAACTTCGACTTTACTGTTCCCGAGGACATCGACCTTATGGGCATCCGAATGATGGCAAATGCTGAGGAGTTCAGCGATGGAGAACAGCATGTGTTGGCCGTATTAAGCAATAAACAATATGTGATAGAAAGCGTGGCCATGCCTATCCGTGGCAATCAAACTCGCATGTTCAGTTTGGAATCGCTATTTAATCATCATCATAGGAGTGCTACTCAGAAACGTCTGACAGTGGAATTTACAGGAAACCCTGCGTGGTATGCCGTTCAGGCATTACCATCGGTTAGTACTCCATTACATGACAATGCGATTGATTGGGCCATTTCATATTATGTCAATACGTTAGCTAGTCATATTGCCAATAGTCAGCCTCGCATTCAGCAGGTGTTTAATCGCTGGAAGAATACTGATGCTGACAAAGAAACTTTTATCAGTCAACTTCAGAAGAATGCAGATCTAAAGGAAATCTTATTGAATGAATCGCCATGGGTATTGGAGGCACAGAGTGAAGCAGATCAGCGACAGCGTATCGCTGCGCTCTTCGATATTAATCAGATGAAGGATAAGCAGACCTCGGCTTTGGTAAAACTGCAAGGTCTGCAGAATGAGGATGGAGGCTGGAGTTGGTATAAGGGAATGCGAAGCAGTTGGTATACCACTACTTTCATTGTTGGGCAACTGGCGCGTATTCCTATACTTACACAGACGACTTTATCTCAGCAAAGTGAGCAGATGCAAGAAAAAGCATTTGGTTATCTGCATGATGAGGCTTTGGAAACATATAAGGAGATTCAACGTTGGATGAAGCGTGACAAACACTATAAGTACGAGTACTTGTCAAATGATATGATGGATTACCTCTATCTGATTGCCATAACAGGAGCAGAAGTGCCTAGGCAGAACAAGGAAGCCTATGCTTTCTTCATGGAGCGTGTGCCGAATAATCTGACGAATGGATCTTTGACTTGTAAAGCCATGAGCGCTGTGATTCTAAAGAAGACAGGACAGCAGCAGAAAGCTGCTGAGTTTATTGCTTCTTTAAAAGAGCATTTAATAATAGAAGATGAACTTGGCGCTCATTTTGCCTTCCTTGATCAGCCTTTTGCTTGGGGTATGCTTCCCATTCCTACTCATGTAGCAGTGATGGAGGCTTTTGGTGAGTTCGAAGGTAATGAGTCTCTGATTGATGAAATGAAAATCTGGCTGCTAAAGCAGAAACAAACCCATGCTTGGAGTAATAACGTAGCCACTGCCGATGCGGTGTATGCTTTATTGTGTACGGGAACAGACTTGCTGCAAAATAAAGGAGATGTACGAATAAGCATTGGAAATGAGGTCGTGGAGACATTGGCTCCTGCAAAGACAATTATTCCTGATTTGGGTTATGTGAAACAGAGTTTTACCGACAATAGAAAAGTACTGGATGCTCATGAGGCTTTGGTGGAGAAAAGAGATGCTGGTATTGCATGGGGAGCCGTTTATGCTCAATATCTCTCACCGATGACGAACATTGTACAACAAGGGTCAGAACTGAACATTGAACGTAAGTTTTATGTAGAGCGTGTGGATGAAAATGGGCGAAAGTCTTTGGAACAGGTGAATGATAAAGCAAAACTGAAAGTAGGGGATATGATAGTGTCGCGCATTTCCATCAAGTTAGATCGAAGTATGGATTTCATACAACTGAAAGATCGTCTGGCTTCTTGTTTCGAACCACTCAATGTGTTGTCGGGTTATCGATGGAGTCAGGGTTTTGGATACTATGTAGAAAGTGAAGACATAGCCACCAACTTCTTTTTCGATGCTTTAGGTAAGGGTGTCTATGTTCTGGAAAGCAGATATCGTGTTTCAAGGGCAGGAACTTATCAAGTAGGCATCGCAAGTATGCAATGTGCCTATGCTCCAGAATATGTCTCTCACTCTTCTGGAATGACGATAGAAGTGGAGTGAGTTTTTGCTTGAGGTAAGTCTTTCTGGATGAAATTAGGGTTTTTCAAATAAAAACTGTACTTTTGTAGCATTAAAGCTATAATTGAGATGAAACGTTTTTTACTCATCCTATATTTTTTGGTCATCGGGGTGGGCTGTGCGTTGTGTCAACCGCAGTTCAATCCGATAGCTACTTCTATTGATCTTGGAAAAGTTGAATGGAAGAAACCAACTCAAATAAAATATACGATTACCAACTCTGGGAATGCTCCGTTGGTACTATCTGACGTAGAACCTGATTGCTCTTGCACAGTGGCAGATTGGACACAGAGTCCCATAGCTCCTGGTGAAAGTGGACAGATTAACCTTACTTTTGAGGCTGAGACTTTGGGGCATTTCCAAAAGTCGGTAGCGGTGTGGACCAATACAGAACCTCATATCGCTTATCTGTCATTCAAAGGGCAGGTACTTCCAGAAGTGAAAGACTACACAGCATCACATCCCTATCAGATAGGCGATATCCGATTGGATACCATGAATATTGATTTTCCTGAGGTACACATAGGTGAACGTCCTGTGTTTCATATGAGCTTGGCAAATATGTCTCAAGAGAATTGGGAACCGGTCTTGATGCATCTTCCTCCTTATATGACAATCATGTCTACAAAGGAGATTCTAGCTCCAGAAGACAAGTGTGATGTGGAACTGACTTTGGATTCTTACATGCTTCCTGACTATGGTCTTACACAGACATCAGTTTATCTGTCTCGCTTCCCAGGTGATAAGGTTGGCGCAGCTAATGAAATACCTGTTACTATCGTGTTGTTGCCAGATTTTTCTGGTCTTACAGAGAATGATCGCATGAATAGTCCGCATATTCAGATTTCAACTACAGAAATAGACATGAGTACGGAATTACAAAGCAAATCGAAAGTAAGGCAAGACATCACCATCACGAATACAGGACATTCTTTACTTAGAATAGGAAAGTTGCAGGTTTTCAGCAGAGCCGTGAATGCTGATATTAAAAATACAAAAATAGCTCCTGGAGAATCAGTGCCATTGAGAGTTACTGTAAACAAAAAGGACATAAGACCAAGTAGTCGGATGAGCCTTCTGATTATTAGCAATGACCCTGATCATACGATGGAGATTATCAATATTAAGACAGAATAACAGTAATGAAGATAGTATGATGGATCATCCTGAAAATAATGAAGAATACAAAGGTCTGCAGGTAAATGCAGGAGTAGAAGGCGGTGTGTCTATTGTAAATCCATACCGCAAGAAGAATCCACGTAAACCACAACCCTCAGTGTCTGAGTTTGTGGAAGGTATTGTGAAGGGTGACATAACCATGCTCAGTCGTGCTGTGACACTGGTAGAGAGTGTGAAGCCAGAGCATCAGGTAATTGCACAGGAAGTCATAGAGAAATGCTTACCATATTCTGGCAATTCTGTACGTGTAGGCATCAGCGGTGTACCTGGTGCAGGAAAGAGTACTTCCATCGATGTGTTCGGTACTTATGTACTTGAGAAAAAGGGAGGTAAATTGGCAGTATTAGCCATAGATCCGAGTAGTGAACGTACAAAAGGAAGTATCTTAGGTGACAAAACTCGTATGGAACACTTAGCTATTCATCCGAAGGCATTCATTCGTCCTAGCCCTTCTGCTGGTTCTTTGGGAGGTGTGGCACGGAAGACTCGCGAGACTATCGTGCTTTGCGAGGCCGCAGGATTTGACAAGATCTTTGTAGAGACTGTAGGCGTTGGACAGAGTGAGACTGCTTGTCATTCTATGGTGGATTTCTTCTTGGTCATCCAGTTGGCTGGTACTGGTGATGAACTCCAAGGCATTAAGCGTGGAATCATGGAAATGGCAGATGGCATTGTCATCAATAAAGCAGATGGTGATAATGTTGAGCGTGCAAAGCTTGCAGCAAGTCAATTCCGCTCAGCATTGCATATGTTCCCTGCACCAGAATCAGGTTGGACTCCTGAAGTGCATACCTACTCTGGTTTCTATAATCTTGGTGTAGATAAGGTTTGGGATATGATTTATCGTTACATCAATTTTGTAAAACAGAATGGCTACTTTGAATACCGCCGTAATGAGCAGAGCAAGTACTGGATGTATGAAAGTATCAATGAACAACTGCGCAATAGTTTCTATCAGAATGATCTAATAGAGCCAATGCTTGCTATGGAAGAGGCGAGGGTATTACAAGGCAAGGTCACTTCCTTTGTGGCAGCAAAGCATTTACTCGATACGTATTTTGATGAAATGAGGAAATAACATTTAAAACTATAAGGTCATGGATAAACAAGCCAATTATATCAAACGCATAGAGATCCCGAATCTATGGGATCGTTATCGCATTGCTTGGGACCTGCGCCCTGATGTGAACATCTTGGGGGGTATAAATGGTGTTGGGAAAACGACCATATTGAATCGATCTATCGATTATCTGGAACAAACCTCGGGTCATGTGAAGAATGATGAGAAGAATGGTGTCAAGGTATTTTTTGATGACCCCGAAGCAACGTTCATACCATACGATGTGATTCGTAGCTATGACCGTCCACTCGTGCAGGGAGAGTTCACTGCACGTATGGCAGATCCGCAAGTGCGTTCGGAACTAGATTGGCAAATTTATCTTCTCCAACGACGTTACTTGAATTATCAAGTCAATATAGGGAATCGCATGATTGAATTGTTGGGTGGAGACGATGAAGATCGAATAAATGCCACTAAAGTGTCTGAGCCAAAGCGTAAGTTCCAACGACTCATTGATGACCTTTTCAGTTATACTAAAAAGAAGATAGATCGTAAAAGCAATGAAATTATTTTCTATCAAGGTCGTGAACGTCTCACTCCCTATCAACTTTCTGCTGGAGAGAAACATGTGTTGGTAATTCTGCTCACCGTTTTGGTGCGAGAAGGTGAGCACAGCGTGCTTTTCATGGATGAACCTGAAGCTTCTTTGCATATAGAATGGCAGCAGCGACTTATCAGTATGATTAGAGAACTGAATCCCAATATGCAGTTGATCCTTACCACACATTCTCCTGCTGTCATCATGGATGGTTGGATGGATGCTGTTACCGAAGTCAGTGAGATAGCAACAGAGTTATGAGCCTTTCTCTTCGAAATAACCTATCTTCCCAATACCTGGAGGCTGCATCTAAGCTTAGTCCCAGGCAGAAGCGTCGTCGCATCGTGGCTTACGTAGAAAGCTATGACGATATCTTTTTTTGGCGGAGCATCTTATCAGAGTTTGAGAATGAGACGCGTTATTTCCGTGTGATGTTGCCTTCTAATTCGTCTCTTTCCAAAGGCAAAAAAATGGTGCTTACCAGCTGCTTGCGTAGTACCCAACTTGGAAAGAACCTTATTGCATGTGTGGACAGTGATTATGACTACTTGCTTCAAGATTCTACAGATATTTCTAGGGAAATGAATACGAATCCGTACATTTTCCAGACTTATACATACGCTATAGAAAATTATCAATGTTATGCCGAAAATCTTCATGACATCTGTGTGGAATCTACGTTAAATGATCATCAGATATTCAATTTTCCAGCTTATATGCGTGAATATTCTGAGATTGTTTGGCCTCTTTTTGTATGGAACATCCTACTTTATCGTCATCACATGAACAATAGCTTTCCTATGAATGTCTTTTGTAATATTACTATTCCACCTACGATTGACATTCGAAAGCCTAAATTCAGTCTCGATGCCCTCCGTTTGCAGGTGGAAAGGAAGATGGACGAGTTGGCCACACGACTACCTCAGTTTGTGGATAAACTCGAAGGGATGGATGAAGAACTGCAAAGATTGGGAGTAACTCCACAGTACACTTATCTTTTCATGAAAGGTCATCATATAAAGGAGAATGTCGTGATGAAACTTGTCACTCCTGTGTGTATTCAGTTACGTCGCGAACGCGAAGAACAAATCCGGCGTTTGGCTCAACATCGCAAACAATATGAAAATGAACTCTCTGGTTACAATAACAGCGCATCTCCTGTTGAAGTCATTATGCGCAAGAACGACAATTATAAGGACCTTTTCCTCTATGAATGGATACGTGAGGACATAAAGCAGTTCTTGGAGGAGTGCGAAAAGAAGTAGTCGCGTTTTCTAATTGCGATTCCAGAAATGGGGGTTGAATAGTATAAGTATGGTGAATAATTCTAGACGACCCAGCAACATCAAGAATGAAACCAACCATTTCCCTGCATCAGGAAGTAAATTCCATTGAAATTCATGTCCTGTGGAGCTAAGTCCGGGTCCCATATTGCTGAGAGGAGAAACAACGCATCCTACTGCTTCAATGAATGGCAATCCCATAACCATGAAAATGAGTGTACATATTACCACGATAATGAAATAAAGCATGGTAAATCCCATTACAGTGCTGATAAGCTGTGGTGCTACCGCTTGTTTGTTTATACGAACAGGTAATACGGCATAAGGATGCAGGATATGACGGAATTCGTTTTTCACAGTTTTCATAAGTACAACCCAGCGTATCATCTTCATACCACCGCTGGTACTTCCTGCACATGCACCTATCATCATGGGGATAATAAGTAATCCCCATCCTACAGCTGGCCAAGTCATAATATCACTGGTGGCAAGACCGCTGGAAGTGTGTAATGAGACTACCTGGAAGAGTGCTTTACGGAATGATTCTTCACCACCCATGCCTGTACGGGCAAACAGTATCAGTGTGATAATCAGCGTTAGAACAATAACAGAACATAAGTAGAATCGTAACTCTGTATCATCGGAAAATTTGCGAAACTTTCGCTGTAGGAACATCAATTGCAAGTTGAAGTTAATTCCGCAGATAAACATGAAAAGTGTGATGACATATTCAATATAGGCAGAGTGATAGTATCCTATGCTTTCTTGATGGGTAGAGAAACCGCCAGTACCAGTTGTAGAGAATGCATGGCAGATGCTGTCGAAAGGACTCATGCCCCCTAATAAAAGAAGTCCGAAGACAATAATGGTGAAACCCGCGTAAAGCGACCACAGCCATTTAGCAGTGACACCAATGCGAGGAGTGACTTTGCTACGAGTAGGTCCACTCACCTCTGCAGCAAAAACCTGTAAACTCCTACTTCCGAAGATAGGAAGTATGGCAAGGGTAAACATCAATATGCCCAATCCACCAAGCCATTGTGTGAAACAGCGCCAGAAAAGAAGTCCATGCGGCATGGAATCGATGTCCATCAATATCGTACTTCCTGTACTGGTGATGCCACTCATAGATTCAAAGAATGCATCTGAAACGTTAGGAATATGTCCGCCAATAAGATAGGGAAGGGTTCCAAAGATAGTAAATGATAACCATGAAAAAGTCACCAATACGTAACCGTCACGTCTAGTAAACTGACGAGGTGCCTTATGGCCAATAAAGAACAGCGTCAGTCCTGCAACAAGAGTGATTAGTGTAGAGATAAGGAAACTATGTAGGGCATCGTCTTGATAATAGTATGACACGCCTGCACTAATAGCAAGCATCAGTGATTCTATTCCTAGCAATACACCTACTAACCTCAATATGGTTTTGAACCTTATCATTTGAAAAACTTCTCGATTTTCTGAATCATACTGCTAAGACAGAACACCATCACGTGGTCGCCCTTTTCAATCTGGGTGTTGCCGTTCACCACCATACCTTCCCCTCGACGTACCAGTCCTCCAATGGTTGTTCCTTTAGGCAGACCTAAATCTTTCACCTTGTCCTTCGTGATTCGAGAGCCTTCCTTGACGATGAACTCTGCTACATCAGCATCAGCAAAGGTGAGGCATTTCACATTCTCTACGTCAGCATCAAGCATCATCTGATAGATACGACTGGCTGCAATCTTCTTTTTATTGATGACCGTTCCAATATCCAG
Source organism: Bacteroidaceae bacterium (assembly GCA_017427065.1). GTDB lineage: Bacteria > Bacteroidota > Bacteroidia > Bacteroidales > Bacteroidaceae > Bacteroides. The sequence continues at coordinate 80,904 of JAFRTL010000008.1, forward strand.
ACTTTCAGCCATAGATATGTAGTCGATATTCTCAACTTCAGCCACAGATTTTTGCACACCATAGCGTTTAGTCGCCATACAAGCAAGAATATTGGTCTCAGCATTTCCAGTCAAAGCGATGAAAGCATCCGTATTCTCCAGTCCCTCATTGAGCAACATTTCTGTGTCGCGTCCATCTCCTCCAATGACAAGCACGTTTCCTGATAACACATTATTCAATCGAGCAATACGGTCAGGATCTTGCTCGATGATCTTCACATTCATATAGTCGGGAACGTACATGGCTGTACGGATAGCAATGCGGCTCCCACCCATTATCATTACATTACGAACATCAGGATAATCTTCCTTTCCTGCTATTTTACGAATATACGGTACATATTTACGCGTGGTGGTAAAATAGACGATGTCTCCAAGACGGATGAAGTCATCACCACGAGGAATGAGCGTTTCACTTCCTCGCTTAATCGCCACCACATGATAAGGAAGGTTGGGATCGCCCAATGTCTTTAACTGCACATTGAGAATCTCTGCTTTCTCACGCATTTTTACTCCTACAAGGATAAGGGCACCATCACAGATTTCCCACCATTGTCGCACCCAACTCATCTTAATGGCAGAGACGATTTCCTTCGCTGCCAAATGCTCTGGATAAATCAGAGAGCCTACTCCCATCTTTCGGAAGAACTCTTGTGCATGAGGGTCTAAGTATTCATAGTTATCAATACGTGCCACAGTCTTGCGGGCACCTAAATCTGCAGCAAACATGCAGGAAGTAAGGTTACGGCTCTCGTCGGGTGTTACAGCAATAAAGAGATCAGCCTTGCCAGCTCCTACATCCTTCAGTGTATGGATACTGCTTGGACTGCCCACCACCGTCATAAGGTCGAAGTTGCTGCTAAGTGCACTGAGTTTCTCCTCATTCTCATCAATGAGGGTAATGTCTTGATTCTCGCGCGAAAGCATCTTGGCGAGATGGGTTCCTACGGCTCCTGCGCCAGCGATAACGATTTTCATTCCTTATAAGTTTTTTGACAAGCACTTAGCTATACCTTCCACATCGATACCGCAGATGTGATAAAGCTCAGTCACTTTTCCATGTTCGATGAATTGATCAGGAATACCCAAACGTTCTACTAGTGGATGAAATCCATGTAAGTCCATCCATTCCAAGACTGCACTTCCCATACCGCCAGTAACCGCTCCGTCTTCGATGGTTACGATGCATTGGAAGCGCTTTCCTATTTCCATCAACATCTCCTCATCCAGAGGTTTTAAGAATCGAAGGTCATAGTGAGCGATACTTTTCCCTGTTTCTGCTTCTACTTGCTTGATGGCTTCTGAAGCCAGATTCCCTATAGGGCCGATACTCACTACTGCCAAATCTTTTCCTTCTTTCAGCATCTGCCCCTTTCCAACAGGTATTTCTTCCAAAGGACAATGCCAATCTGCCAATACTCCTCGACCTCTTGGATAGCGGATGACGAACGGACCTTTATCTGGCAGTTGTGCCGTATACATTAGTCGTCGAAGTTCATGCTCATTCAGTGGAGAGGCGATGGTCAGATGTGGTACTGTACGGAGGATAGCCATATCAAGCATTCCATGATGTGTAGGACCATCTTCGCCTACCAATCCTGCTCTATCTAAGCAGATTACTACAGGAAGACGTAACAGAGCTATGTCATGTACGATATTGTCAAAAGCTCGTTGCATGAACGATGAATAGATGCTTAGGAACGGCTGCAAACCTTCTTTTGCCAAACCTCCAGAGAAAGTGGCAGCATGTCCCTCTGCAATACCCACATCGAAAGCCCTGTCGGGCATCGCTTCCATCAGTTTGTTCATCGAACTGCCTGATGGCATCGCAGGTGTAATGCCTACAATACGTGGATTCTGCTTTGCCAGTTCTATCAATGTCTCTCCAAATACATCTTGATATTTCAGTGGGAGCTCCTGATGACTTTCCTTTTTCTGCTCTCCTGTTTGAGGATCGAATCCTCCTGCTGCATGCCAAGCTGTTGGATCCTTCTCTGCAGGTTCGAAGCCTTTGCCTTTCTTGGTATGCAGATGCAGCAACTTTGGCCCCTTCATCTCCTTCAGTTGTTTGAGCACACGCACCAAGTTTAGCACATCGTGCCCATTGATAGGACCGAAGTAGCGGATATTCAAGCCTTCGAAAATGTTCTGCTGTTGGGCAATGGTACTTTTCAAACTGTTGCCCAAACGGATGAGGCTCTTTCTGCGATCATCATTCATCAATCCCATTTTCTTCAGCACCTTCGATGCTTTATCACGAAGGTTGTTATAGCCTTCCGACGTATGCAGATTGGCCAGATATTCTTTCATGCCACCTACACTGTTGTCTATCGACATGTCGTTATCGTTCAGGATAATCAGCAGGTCATTTGGAGTGGTCGACACGTTGTTCAATCCTTCGAATGCCAATCCGCCACTCATACTGCCATCGCCGATCACTGCCACTACATGACGGTCTTTTTCTCCTTTCAGTTGGGCAGCTACAGCCATTCCAAGCGCAGCGGAAATGGAGTTTGATGCATGTCCGCATGCAAACGTATCATACTCACTTTCCTGCGGAGAAGGGAAGGGACGGATACCTCCCAATTTACGATTAGTGGAAAAAGTCTGGCGTCTTCCTGTCAGTATCTTATGTCCGTATGCTTGATGACCCACATCCCACACGATACGGTCGTATGGTGTCTGGAACACATAGTGCAGTGCTACAGTCAGTTCAACGGTTCCAAGACTGGCTGCAAAATGCCCAGGATTGCAAGAAACCTCCTTGATGATGTCATGGCGAAGTTCCTTACACAACTCTGGCAACTGATTTATATCCAATTTGCGCAGGTCGTCTGGAATATTTATATCATTCAGCAATTGCTGCTGTTCTGTATCTTGATTCATATTATTGCAAATCAATTATGCTGCGAAGATAATAAAAAAAAAGATACTTGGAGAGATATTCGTATTTTTACTACGTGTAGTCATTTTTTTTCTTGTGCACAGCAACATTTTTTCTTACACACAGCAACAAATACTCTCACGAGTAAAAATTATATTTCTAGTTAGGAAAAATTTTTTTCCTAGTTAGAAAAAAAGATTTTGCCAGTTTTTTAATTTTTCTATCCTAATTGAGAAGAAATGAAAGATGTAAGTCTATCATGTGAAAAAAATGCATTATCTTTGTCCGATAATATGCAAAAACTTGATGCCTTATGCTGAAACTCTGCACTGCTGTGGAAAAGCCTGTCTCCATGCCTGCACTGCATTATGGAGAAGATATGCTGATGCTGGGTTCATGCTTTGCCGACCAAATGGGGAAACGCCTGATGAATATGAAGTTCGCTTGCGATGTGAATCCCTACGGGACATTGTATAATCCGTGTTCTATCAGCAGGGCTTTGCGCGAAATCATAGAGGGAAAAGAGTATTTGGCACAAGATTTGTACTTTTATAATGGATGTTGGCACAGTGCGATGCATCACGGAGATTTCTCTAAAGTGCAACAAGCTGAAACCCTGCGACTTATAAACGAACGTATCAGTAAGGCCCACCAACATCTTAGCTCATTGAAACACTTGTTCATCACTTTTGGCACTGCTTGGGTGTATGAAGCGGATAATTGTGTCGTGTCAAATTGTCATAAACGCCAAGAATCTGACTTCGTTAGAAGGCGCTTGAGTGTGGAAGAAATAGTTGACGATTATGGTAAATTGATGGATCAAATGCTTGCGGAGTGTCCTGACATGGATGTAACATTTTCTGTCAGTCCTATTCGCCATATTCGCGACGGTTTGCATGAGAATCAACTTAGTAAGGCCACATTGCTGATAGCCATCGACACTTTGAGGAAAAATCTACATTCGGAAAGGATTCATTATTTTCCTGCTTATGAGTTGATGATGGATGAATTGAGAGACTATCGATTCTATGCAGCCGATATGGCGCATCCATCTGAAGTGGCGGAGCAGTTGATTTGGGAGCGTTTTCTGGAATACACCATGAATGCAGCCACTAAAGAGCAGATGAAAGAAGTGGAGAATGTGGAGCGCATGTTGTGCCATCGGCCTCTACATGAGGATACGGAGGCCAACAAACAGTTTTTGAAACAATTAATACAGAAGATAGACCAACTCACGGACAAATATCCGCAGCTGGATTTTAAAGAGGAAAGGAAAGAATGCCTTACGAAATTGGAAAAATAGCGCATATCATTGGTGCTCGAAGATTGGGCGATTCTACGCAGCAGATAACATGGCTGCTGACTGACAGTCGTTCTCTGACGACCAATCCCGAGCAGACTTTATTCTTTGCCCTTCAGACGGCAAGGAATAATGGTGCGCGATTCATTCCCCAGCTTTATGATAGAGGAGTGAGAAACTTTGTGTTGAACGAAGAAGGTCTTAGTAAATTGGATACTGCCCTTCTGAAAGATGCCAATCTGTTAGTGGTCAATCATCCGTTGCAAGCATTGCAGACTTTAGCAGAGCATCATCGCCGTCGTTTTCAATGTCCTGTGGTGGGCATTACTGGCAGTAATGGAAAGACAGTGGCGAAAGAATGGCTTTATCAGTTGCTCAGTAAGGGTGGCCATAAAGTGGTGCGCTCTCCACGCAGCTATAATTCGCAAGTGGGTGTCCCTCTCTCCGTATGGGGACTCGATGAGGATACAGAAGTCGGCATTTTTGAGGCAGGCATCTCCAAACCTGGTGAGATGGATGCGTTGGCAGATATTATCAAGCCTACCATTGGTGTACTGACGAATATTGGAGGGGCCCATCAGGAAAACTTCACTAATATGCGTCAGAAATGTCTGGAAAAACTCAAACTTTTCCGTGAAAGTGACGTGATTATCTTCAATGCTGACGACGAACTTATTAACAGTTGTGTACAGGAAACTATCTTGCCTACTCGCCAAATGGCTTGGAGTAGAAAGGATCCAGAAGCGCTCTTATATATTAATGAAATAGTAAAGGGAGAGCAATCTACAAAAGTAAGGTTTACCTACCTACATGATTTTATGGCAGGTTTCAATCTGCCTTTCATCGATGATGCCTCTATAGAAAACTCACTTCACTGTCTGGCAGTTTATTTGTTCCTACTTCGCGAGATACCAGAAGGTCTGCTGAAAGGTCTGGAAACTTTGGAACCAGTAGCCATGCGTCTGGAAGTGAAGGAAGGCAAGGATGGCTGTTTGCTTATCAACGATAGTTACAACAGTGACTTAGGCTCGTTGGACATTGCTTTGGATTTCTTAGGCCGTCGTTCAGAAAGTCACCAATTAAAGCGCACTCTGATACTAAGTGATATGCTGGAAACGGGATGGTCATCGAGTACGCTGTATAAGAAAGTGGCAAAGTTGGCAGAGACGTATGCAGTAGAGCGTATGGTAGGCGTGGGACATGAGATCAGTAAGGCTGCCTCTTGTTTTGAAAAGATAAAGGAAAGTCAATTCTACGAGAATACTGCAGAATTGTTGGATGCCATTAATCATCACCAGTTGGAACTGCGGAATGAAATCATTCTGATTAAGGGAGCAAGAAAGTTTGGCTTTGATGCTTTGACAGAACTATTGGAGAAGAAAGTTCATGAAACGATATTGGAAGTTAACCTTGGTGCCATGATTGCCAATCTGAATCACTATCGTAGTTTCCTGAAACCTGAAACCAAGATGGTTTGTATGGTGAAGGCCTCTGCGTATGGAGCTGGTTCTTATGAAGTGGCGAAAACATTACAGGAACATCGGGTAGATTATCTAGCTGTGGCAGTGGCAGATGAGGGCTCGGAACTTCGAAAGGCAGGCATTACTGCCAATATATTGATTATGAATCCGGAACTCACGGCATTCAAAACCATGTTCGACTATCATCTGGAGCCCGAAGTATACAGCTTCCATTTATTGGATGAATTGGTAAAGGCTGCAGAGAAAGAGGGTGTGACGAATTTCCCTATTCATATCAAATTGGATACAGGTATGCATCGTTTGGGCTTCTTGCCAGATGAGATTCCTACATTGATTACCCGTCTGAAAGCACAGAATGCAGTAATGCCTCGTTCTGTATTCTCTCATTTCGTAGGAAGTGACTCTCCTCAATTTGATGCCTTTACGCATCACCAGATTGCTGTGTTTGATAAAGCTTCGAATGAATTGCAGGCGGCTTTCCCGCATAAGATTCTGCGTCATATCTGCAATACGGCGGGCATAGAGCGATTCCCTGAAGCGCAGTATGATATGGTGCGTTTGGGCTTGGGACTCTATGGTATCAATCCTATTAATAATGGGACGCTACATAACATCAGTACACTGAAAACCACTATCCTCCAGATTCATGAGGTTCCTGCTGATGAAACTGTCGGGTATAGTCGTAGAGGTGAATTGAAACGGACTTCACGTATTGCTGCCATTCCTATTGGCTATGCTGATGGATTGAATCGTCACTTGGGTAGGGGAAATGCTTATTGTTTGGTGAATGGCCAGAAAGCAAAATATGTAGGTAACATCTGCATGGATGTTTGCATGATAGATGTGACAGACATTGACTGTAAGGAAGGAGATCAAGTTGAGATTTTTGGCGACCACCTTCCTGTGCATGTGCTAAGTGATGCGTTGGACACTATACCTTATGAGGTACTGACAGGCATCAGCAACCGTGTGAAGAGAGTGTATTATCAAGATTAAAACAATAAAAATTAGAATAGTAGAAACATTTAAAATTCAGAGATTATGGAAAACTTGATTTTATTTGGAATGCCTACGGGCTCCGAGTGGATTATTATCCTCGTGATTGTATTGTTGCTCTTTGGTGGAAAGAAGATTCCTGAGCTGATGAAGGGTTTAGGTAAGGGTGTTAAGATGTTCAAGGACGGTGTGAACGAAGCTAAGGCTGAGATCGATGATGCCGCTAAGGAACTGGAAAAGAAGGATGCAGAAGAGAAGAAGACTGAGAAGTAATTTTTTTAGGAATTCCTGACAATAAGAACACATGGGAATCGTTAAGCAAATCATAGAAGAGAGAGAACTGAGTTTTTGGGACCACTTGGATGTCTTGCGTTGGCTGTTGTTCCGAGTAATCTGTGCATGGGTGATATTGGCTGTGGGCTTCTTCATCATTATGCCCGATTTCTTCGACAAGATTATTTTGGCTCCTTGTTACAACGACTTTGTCTTCTATGATTTCTTACGATGGATAGGACTGCAGTTGCATCTCAACGACCCGTTCTTCACACAAGACGAGTTTGAGGTTCACTTGCAGAACATTAATCTGGCTTCCCAGTTCTTTACGCACATCACCACCTCTTTCCTCATGGCTGTGGTGGTTACGGCTCCTTATCTGGTTTATGAGATTTGGCGCTTTGTGCGTCCTGCCCTCTATCCTAATGAATTGAAGGGAGTACGTAAGGCTTTCTCTTTGGGTACTGTCTTTTTCTTCTTAGGAGTGGCTGTGGGTTATTTCATGATTTTCCCACTTGCGCTGCGTTTCCTCTCTACCTATCAGTTGAGTGTAGCCATTGAGAATGAGATTTCACTGACTTCCTACATTGACAACTTCATGATGCTGGTACTCATGATGGGTGTGGCATTTGAACTTCCGTTGGTTACTTGGTTGCTTTCTCTCATTGGATTGGTGACACGCAGTTTCTTGCGCGAGTATCGTAAGCATGCTTTCTTGTTGATAGTTATTTTTGCTGCTGTTATTACTCCTACTGGTGATCCATTTACGCTTTCCGCCGTATCTCTTCCACTTTACCTTCTCTATGAACTAAGTATTTTCATGGTAAAGGAAGATAAGGATGAGGACGAAGAGGAAGAAGAAACAGAAAAAGAAGAACCTAAGACTTCTGAAGGCAAAGAAAATAAGTTGGTAGAAAACAAGGCAGAAGAAACAAAAGCTTTGCCTTCTAAAGATGAAGACGAAACTACTAAGGAAAAAGATTCTTCTCTTGTTGATGCAGAGAATAATTCTGAGGCTGATACTACAGAAGAAGTGAAAGCAGAAACTCCTGCACCTACAACGATGGAATTCCCTGAAGAGAGTGAGTTTACACCTGAGAGTGAGGGACCTAATCTCGCTGCTCCAGAGATGGTGGAATATGAGGATGAATATTATATGGAGAACGATATGGTTCAAGTTCGTCAGGTACCAAAAGAGAAGCCTGTCGATCCTGCCCCTGTCGAGGAAGCTGCAAATACCGTTGAAACAACTCCTGTTGATGAAGTTGGAAAAACTGTAGAGGCAACTTCTACTGAAGCTACGACGAAAGTATATGATGATGGCGTGGCTCCTTATGAGAAACTCTATGTACGTCCAGAAGATCAGTTTGTTGATGGTGGAGATGAGTCTGGCTATATGTTCCCAGGAACTCCTCCTATTGATCCTTACGCTCCTTATAAGGAAATTGTTGAGCATCCCGCTACTGTCTCCTATGTAGCACCACAGGCATTGGAAGGTTTGGATTATTTGGAAGCTGCTCGCGTGGAAGCGCGGGCCGCGCAGAAAGCGGCTGACACTGCTGCGCAGATGGCGCAGAATGCAGCTAAAGAAGCTATGGAAGCCGCAAAGCGTGCTACTGAGGCAGCAGAAGAAGCTATCCGTAAGGCTGAGGCAGTGCTGAAGGAGATGGAACGTCGTAAAGAGGAAGAGGAACTGAAGAAAGCCATCAAGCCCATCATCGATGTGAGCAAGATCCGTTATGACATAGACAGTCTGCCTCCAAAAGCGTGAAACCACAGGACTACTACGACATTCTTTTGGCTGCGGCCTTATGTAGGGAGGATGAGCTGAAAATAGCCTATAGGCAGTTGCGTGAACTCCTTGAGGAATGTTGCAAATCACAGTTAGACGAAACAACGTTTCAAAAAGCTGATTTAGCTGCTAGTATCAATTATGTGGCAGTAAAGCTTAATATCGATAATGTAGCACAGCATAGATTGCATACGTTTCGTCTAACTTCCAATGCCATCTTAAATAATCAAGAGGAACCTACTAGAGATTCTTTACTTAGGGATGTCAAAACCTTGGCATTCTTTGTGCGACTTATATCCGACCAACCCATTCCTCCTTCACTGCTTCACTTGCTTCCACAAGCTGATGCCACTTATACCGCTTCTCCTTCCTTTGTAGGCAAGGAAAAGCGTATGCGTGTGTCTTTCCTTTATAAAGATGATCAGTATTTATACGTTCAATCACTGGATAAGTCTTTTGAAGCACCTTTGAAAGTAAGATATGGCATAGAGGAAGTTAATGCTGAGTTTGCAGAAACATGCTCCTTGCTATGGTGCCAAGCTGTCTTGAATCTATTGGATGTCGGCATTGATGCTGAAGGTGTCCTTACCCCTGCAATTATCGTACTTGAACCAGATTATCTTTTGGATATCAGTTCTTTGGCAGAGTGCTATAAGGAGTATGGCCATCATCCAGCTAATTACCTGTTTAATCGACTTTCTCCTTCACAGAATACCTCTGCCATGCTTCTTGGAAACATTGCCAATCTTTTCTTGGATGAATGGATTTATGCAGCAGAGACTCCCAATTATCAGAAATGCATGCAGAAAGCATTTCGTAGGTATGCATTGGAACTGGTTGCTTGTGACGAATTGAATGATCCAGCGAAGGCTAGGACTTTCTTCAAACAATGTGAGCAGCAGTTCCTGAATTTGAAGCAAACGGTGGAGAAGACTTTTCAGGCTGAAGGGTATAAACTTAAGAAAGAGGATGCCGTATTGGAGCCTAGCTTTATTTGTGAGGCCTTAGGTGTGCAAGGTCGTTTGGACTATATGCAGCGTGACATGAGCTCTTTCATTGAGATGAAATCAGGCAAAGCAGAGGAGTTTAAGTCCAAAGGACATTTACTATTGAAGGAAAACCACCAAGTGCAGATGCAGCTCTATCAGGCAGTACTGGAGTATTCCATGGGGAAAGACCATAGGCATACAAAGGCCTACCTGCTCTATTCACGTTATCCCTTCCTTTATCCGGCACGTCCATCGTGGGCATTGCTGCGTAGAGTCATCAATGTGCGGAATCAGATTGTGGCAACGGAGTATGATGTGCAGCAACAGCATTCCGAGGAGTTTACGGCCAATTGTCTAGCTGCGATTAATCCTGAGCTGATGAAGCAACAGGAGGTAAACGATAGGTTTTGGGATAGTTATCTGAAACCTCAAATAGCCAGTTTTGGCGTAAAATTGCAGGCTCTTAATTCGTTGGAACGCTCTTATTTTTATACACTATATCAATTCGTCACAACAGAACTCTATACCTCCAAGGCTGGTGGAGGTGCGTATGATTTTCAACGTGGAGCAGCTTCGCTATGGCTTTCTACGTTGGAAGAAAAGGAAGAAGCTGGAGAAATTGTATATGACCTTCAATTGGTTGATAATCAAAGTGCTTCGGAGCAAAAACCTTTTGTGGTATTGAAAAGAAAAGTAACTTCGTCCATGCAGCCAAATTTCCGTGCAGGTGATGCAGTAGTGCTTTATAAACGGAATAAACCAATCGACAATGTAACTTGCCAACAAATATTCAAAGGGAATGTGGAGGATATCGGGAGTGAACGACTAGTGATTCGTTTGCGAATGTCACAACGGAATCCACGAGTACTTCCATCTGATAGTCTTTATGCCGTAGAGCGTGACTACATGGATACTTCGTATATCACAATGTTCAAGGGTTTGGCAACTTTCCTTTCGGCAAGTGGTGATCGCAGGGCTTTGCTCTTGGGACAGCAGTTACCTCGTTATGATTCTGCTTATGATGAACGAATATCTGCAGAGAAGGATGACTTCAAACGCATATCTCTCAAGGCGCAAGCAGCAAAGGATTATTTCCTTTTGATAGGTCCTCCTGGTACGGGGAAGACTTCTCGTGCTTTGCGAACTATGGTGGAAGATTTTCTTAATAAAGAAAAACAAATGCTCCTTCTTTCCTATACTAATCGTGCAGTGGATGAAATCTGCAAAATGTTGGAAAACATAGGACCTGTACCTGACTATATTCGTATAGGTAGTGAGTTGAATTGTGAGGAATCCTACCGTCCTCATTTGTTGGAGAATATATTGGATGGACTGACCAATCGGCGTGAAGTGCGCGAGCGTATGGAGCGTTGCCATATCTTAGTGGGTACTGTTTCCACCATCTCTTCCAAACCTGAACTCTTCCACATAAAACAATTCGATGTGGCGCTCATTGATGAGGCAACACAGATTTTAGAACCTCAGTTGCTAGGTATCCTTTGTGCACAAACTCCCGAAGGAAAAGACGCAGTCGGAAAGTTTGTACTGATAGGTGACCACAAGCAGTTGCCTGCCGTTGTACAGCAAGCAACTCAATTATCTGAGGTAAAAAATGAGCAATTGAGAAACATCGGTTTGCTCAACCTTCGGGATTCTCTTTTTGAGCGACTATACCGAAACCTGACCGATGAACACTGTTTTGATATGCTTTGCCGCCAAGGGCGAATGCATGATGAGGTTTCAGCCTTTTCCAACGAAACCTTTTATGAGAAACGCCTTATACCAGTAGGTTTGCCACATCAGCTTGATACGCTTTCTGTAGCCCCTGGCCTTCAAGGCATCGATTTGGCATATTTGCTGGACCGTCGTGTAGCTTTCTTGCCATCGATACCTGAACCTCCTTTAGCTTCCAGCAAGCGCAATGCCTCTGAAGCCCGTTTGGTAGCTCGCTTGGCACATTCTCTTTTCAAACAATATGTTATCATGGATGATTTCAATCCCTTGCAGACGCTTGGTGTGATTACGCCTTACCGAAGCCAGATAGCCTTAATTCGGCAGGAATTATCAGCTTTAGGCATTCCTGCCTTGAAGGAGATTACGGTTGATACCGTGGAGCGTTATCAAGGTAGTGAGCGTGATGTCATTATCTACTCCTGCTGCTTGAATCGTCCTTGCCAGTTAGAGCAGCTCTCCTGTCTTACCGAAGACCATGGCGTACAGATAGATCGTAAACTGAACGTAGCTCTCACGCGTGCTCGCCGTCAGCTTTTCATCATTGGAGAGCCCGAGATTATGGCACAGAGTCCACTATATGCCCGATTGATGCATTGGGCAGCATCTTATTTATAAATAAGGAAGATGCATGGCTGTTTCGTGAGGTCAGGAACATGGCCTCTCCACTCTTTTAGCGTTCGCGTCATGATGAACTCCTCATCACAGGTGATGTTGGCAGCAATACAGAGTCGTGTCTGCGGACGACAGGTGGCAAGGATATCCTCCACCAGTCGGTTGTTCCGGTACGGGGTCTCGATAAAAATCTGGGTCTGTTGCTCTGTGTAGGCACGTTGTTCCAATAACTTCAGACGTTTGGCTCGGTCGGCAGCCTCGATGGGTAGATAGCCATTGAAGGCGAAACTTTGTCCGTTGAAACCAGCCCCCATCACAGAGAGAAAAATGCTCGAAGGACCTACCAGTGGTATCACCTTTAAGTGTTTGCGTTGTGCTAGTGCCACCACATCGGCTCCGGGATCGGCCACAGCTGGGCATCCAGCTTCGGAAATCACTCCCATGGAATGTCCTTCTTCCAATGGTTTAAGGTAGCCACTGATTTCTTCGGGTGAGGTATGCTTATTTAGCGGATAAAACAGCGAACCATCTATATCGAAATCCTTGTCCACTTTTTTAAGGAAGCGGCGGGCAGAGCGTACGTCCTCCACAATGAAGTGGCGGATACTCCGTACCACTTCTTGATTATAGGCTGGCAATACGCGTTCCAAAGCAGTATCACCCAGCAATACAGGTATTAGGTAGAGTGCTGCCATATTTCTTGTTTTTTGCAAAGATAGTGCTTATCTTTGTAATCACAAAATCAGAGTTATGATCAAACGCTATACACATAAGGAAGAACTGTGGAACTCGTGGTCACACGTCGGCGGCATTGTCCTGGGCGTAGTTTTCGGTTTTATCTTTTTGTATTGGTGTTTCTCTGAGAAAAACAACTGGGCTTCAGCTGGGGTTATTCTCTACCTTTTTGGTATGCTGATGTCCTATATCGCTTCGGTAGTTTATCATGCGCTGCCTGTAGGCAATTGGAAAGAACATTTACGTAAGTGGGATCATGCCGCCATTTATTGGCACATTGCTGGTTCTTATTCTCCCATTACTTTAGTTGCTATGCGTGAGCAGGGCTATTGGGGATGGAGCATCTTCTGCTTCATTTGGATTTGTGCTATAGTGGGTACGGTAATGAGTTTTGTTAGACTTCAGGAACATAGTCATCTGGAAACCCTCTGCTTCGTGGGAATGGGGCTCTCAGTGCTGGTGGCTTTCAAACCGCTGATGGACTGTGTATCGACTACAGCTATTGCCTGGATCATTGCTGAGGGCGTGTGCTACATCACAGGGGCCTTATTCTATAGTTTGCGCAAGCGCAAGTATATGCACACGGTGTTTCACTTTTTCGTACTTCTTGGCTCTCTTTGTCACATCATTGCGGTGTGGGATGTCCTGATCCAATATGTCTGATGTGTTTCTCCGCATGATAGGATGAGCGTACTAGAGGACCACTTTCCACTTGCTGAAACCCTTTCTTCAAACCTATTTCTCGATAGACGGCAAACTGCTCAGGAGTGACGTATTCCTGTACAGGATAGTGCCTATGGGTTGGTTGCAGATATTGCCCTATGGTCAGGATTTGACACCCCATAGTCAGCAAGTCGTCCATCACTTCTTCCACTTCTTGAAGTGTTTCACCAAGTCCAACCATAATGCCGCTTTTAGCTGTAATGCTGTAATGTGCAATGGTCTTGATGACTTCAAGACTTCTCTCGTATGTCGCTACGCTGCGCACCACAGGGGTGAGTCGTCGCACGGTTTCCATGTTGTGCGAGATAATCTCGGGATGGGTGGCTGCCACCATCCCTACCAATTCCATATGTCCCTGAAAGTCGGGTATCAGTACTTCTAACGTGGTTTCTGGATTTACCTGCTTAATGGTTTTAATAGTATTAACCCAGTGAGTTGCTCCGAAATCGGGCAGGTCATCACGATCCACCGAGGTAACTACTGCGTGTTTCAACTTCATTAATCTGATGCTCTGTGCTACTTGTACTGGTTCCTCTTCATTCAATGGTAAAGGCTTGCCACTGCGAGTATTGCAGAACTTGCAGGCACGTGTACAGATATCACCGCCTATCATGAAAGTGGCAGTACCCTTCCCCCAGCATTCCCCTATATTGGGGCAGCGTCCACTGCTGCAGATAGTGTGCAGGTGGTGGTTGTCCACTATCTTTTTGGTTTCTGCATAGTGCTCATTGGCACCTATAGATACTTTCAGCCACTCAGGCTTTCTCAGATGGTTTGTCATTTTAACTCACGATTGAAGAATTCCGTCAGTCGGGTGTAAAGGTGATTACGAGTATTGCCTCCGAAGATACTATGATTACGATTGGTATAAACTTGCATCTCGAACTGCTTGCCTACTTGTACCAACTTCTCTGCATACTCTGCCGTGTTTTGGAAGTGCACATTGTCATCTGCCATTCCATGAACGATAAGTAGACGACCACTGAGTTTGTCGGCACGCTCCATGCATGAGGAGGCCTTGTATCCGTCGAAGTTCTGCTGTGGCGTTCGCATGAAGCGTTCTCCATACACGGTATCGTAGTAGTTCCAATCAGTTACGGGAGCAACAGCTACTCCGGCCTTGAATACAGGTGTTCCCTCACTCATGGCCATTAGGGTCATGTATCCACCGAAGCTCCATCCCCAGATACCTATCTTACTGCTGTCCACATAGGGGAGTGAACCCAAATATTGTGCGGCAGCCACTTGATCTTGAGCTTCTTTCACTCCTAGTTGCATGTAGGTACATTTCTCAAAGTCAGTACCTCTTCCACCAGTACCACGTCCGTCAACACAAGCAACCACGAAGCCCTGTGCTGCCATGAAGGTTTCCCAATCCACTCCTCCAAAGGAGTCGAGCACTTCCTGTGAACCCGGGCCGCTGTATTGTGTCATCAGTACGGGATATTTCTGTGAAGGATTGAAGTTGGCCGGACGCATAATCCATCCGTTCAGTTCATCGCCGCGCTGGGTAGTAAAGGTAAAGAACTCCTTGGTAGGCAGATTGTATTCCGCCAGTCGCTGTACCAGTTCTTTATTGTCCACCAGTGTGCGAAGCTCCTTGCCGTTATTGTCGTGTACGGTAATGATAGTTGGTGTGCTGAGGTTACTATAGCGATTCACAAAGTACTTCATGTCGCTGCTGAATTGGGCACTGTTAGTGCCTTCACGTGGCGTGAGACATGTCTTTTTCCCTTTCTTATCTACTTTATAGATGGCTTTGCGCAGAGGACTGCCTTCATTGCTCTGGAAATAGAAAGCTCCTTCTGTTGGCGCATATCCCAGGAAATTGGTAATCTCATAATTACCATCAGTGATCTGCTTTTGAAGTTCGCCGTTCAGATTATACCAATACAGATGATTATGGCCATTACGTTCGCTCATGAAAGTGAATCCATCGGTGAAGAACTGAATATTGTCCAAAATGTCTTCCTTAATGTAAGTATCTGTCTCATCACGAAGGATAAGTCGGCAGTTGGTACTGCGAGGATTGCACATGTAAAGATCGAACTGGTTTTGTTGACGGTTCAATGTCATGATGGCCAGTTGGTCAGCATTCTTTGTGAAGCGTATGCGAGGGATATAGCTGTCCTCATTGATGGGCACTTCCATCTTGCGTGTCACACGACTCTGGATATCAAACGTATGAACGCTCACCTTGCTGTTGGCTTCTCCTGTCTTCGGATACTTGTACACATAGCTTCCAGGGTATTTCTCAAGGTCGGCATTATGTGGGGCCAAACCTGCAAAGAGTGGAAATTCATATTGTTTCACGCCGCTTTCATCAAACTTGATGTAAGCCAGCATCTGACTGTCGGAACTGAATTCCAAAGCGCGATTGAAACTGAATTCCTCCTCATAAACCCAGTCGGGAATACCATTGATGATTTCGTTTCGCTTGCCATCAGTGGTCACTTGACTCTCGCTGTTATTATAGAGCAACTTCACGAGGAAGATGTTGTTGTCGCGTACAAAAGCCACCATCGTGCCATCTGGAGAGAACACTGGACTTTGCTGTGGACCACCATCACTGAGCCGTTGGACGGCATTGCGAATTTGTCCCGCAGTATTGCGTCTGAGACTATAAAGGTAATACACGGCAGTGAAAGAACGACGGTAGATTGATTGACTCTCTGTAGCAATGAGCAAGTAATTGCCGTCAGGTGAAAATTCATAGCTGTCGAAACGCTCGAATGGACAGTCGCGTGCCGTTTTTACATCAAAAAGCACTTCCACTTGTTCGCCAGTCTTGTAGCTGTACTTCACTACTTGGCCGTCGCGCGTCATCTGTGTGAAGTGTTCTCCGTCGCCAGGTATGGGCGTCATGCCACTGATGCCTCTGGCACTGAAAGTTCCCTGCATTACATCGCTGAACTGTATCTCTTTCTTGCCTTGAGCTGCCAATGCCAATGTGCAAAGCGCGCAAAGCATTATCAATGTAAATCTTTTCATAATCATTGTTCTTTAGTTTTATGGATGCAAAGATAATATATTTCTTTTCAGATTGCAATATTTTTACGGCATCTTGTGGGATGGTTGCACCGATGTGACAGTACACCATTTTTTATTTCTCTAGTTAGAAAAATATTTTTTCCTAGTTAGAGAAATCGTTTTCACTAGTTAAAGGAGATGGCGCTTTTTTATATCTTTGCAACATGATTGTACAGACACCATATCGTAAATATGCCGACTTGCTGGCTGAGTATTTTCCTTATAAAGTACAGAAACTGCCAGTAGACGGTGGCTTCACTTGTCCCAATCGTGACGGAACAAAGGGTAGGGGAGGTTGTACGTATTGTCTGAATAGTTCCTTTCATCCAGCTTATGGGCCCTCGTCCCTTTCTATTACGGAGCAGTTGGAACAAGGCAAACGCTTTTTTGCAGGACAATATCCCAATATAAAGTATCTGGCTTACTTCCAGTCGTTTACCAATACTTATGCTCCGTTGGCAGAGCTAAAACTTAAGTACGAAGAAGCATTGCGAGCACCCGATGTGGTGGGATTGGTCATCTCTACACGTCCTGATTGCCTTTCCGATGAGGTACTTAACTATATACAACAACTCCATAAGCGCTCTTTCGTGATGCTTGAGATAGGAGTGGAGAGTACAGACGACCAGATTCTGAAAGCGGTAAACCGCTGTCACACTTTTTCTGAATCAGAAGATGCCATCGGGAGGGCAGTGGCACTAGGTATTCCTGTTTGTGCGCACATAATCCTCGGTTTGTCGCATTTTGGTACATATACGGCACGTGAAGAAGCTCTACGTTTGTCAAAAACGCCGATTTCATCGGTAAAAATCCATCAACTACAAATTCTACGTGGCACAAAAATAGCACATCTTTATGATGAAGCCCAGCGAAAACAGACGAGTGAGCCAACTTGTTGTCAACAAATGTTCCTATGCCTCTCTCTTTCAAAATACATCGATGAATTGGGCATTTTTATATCTCATTTGCGCCCAGATATTGCTATCGAACGACTAGTATCACAATCACCATCTGAACTGTTGATAGCTCCACGGTGGGGGATGAAACCGGAAGCTTTCCAGTTGCTCTTTGAAAAGTATCTTATCGATAACAATCTATTTCAAGGAAAGTTTTATGATTCTTTTCTTTGCGAAGTGGCAAATAAAAGAACAAATAACGATAAACAATATTAAAAAAAATCACTATCTTCGCCCCATTAAAATTAAAACGTGCATTATGAACAAGACATTGATTAAAGGAAAGATTCATTACGTAGGTGTCAACGATCGCAACAAGCATTTGTTTGAAAATATGTTGCCGTTGCCTTATGGTGTATCTTATAATAGCTACCTTATTGATGATGAGCAAGTTACTCTGGTTGATACTGTGGAAGTCAGCTTCTTTGAAGTGTTCCTGCAGAAAATTCATCGCCTCATTGGTAACAAGCCCATCAAATACCTTGTCATCAACCATATGGAACCCGATCACTCTGGCTCCATCCGACTGATAAAGCAGGAATATCCTGATATCACCATTGTGGGCAATGCCAAGACCTTCGGAATGATAGAAGGATATTATGGCGTTCAAGGCAACCAGTTGGTTGTGAAGGAAGGGGATACGCTGGATTTAGGTTACCATAAATTGACTTTCTACATGGCTCCAATGGTACATTGGCCAGAGGTCATGGTCAGTTACGACAGCACAGAACAGGTGCTCTTTAGCGCAGATGCTTTCGGATGTTTCGGTACCCTTGATGGTGGTTTCCTTGATACCCGTATCAACCTTGATAAATATTGGTATGAGATGGTACGTTACTATAGCAATATCGTTGGCAAATATGGCGCTCCTGTTCAACGTGCTTTGGCAAAGCTTGGTACCCTCCCTATTCAGGCCATTTGTTCTACACATGGTCCTGTGTGGACAGAAAATATCCAGAAGGTAGTAGGTATTTATGACCGTCTCTCACGCTACGATGCCGATGAGGGTGTAGTTATTGCTTATGGTACGATGTACGGCCATAATGAGCAGATGGCAGAGGAGATTGCTTCCGAACTCTCTGCTCGAGGAGTAAAGAACATTGTGTTGCACAATGTGAGCAAGAGTGATCCTTCCGATATCATTGCGGATATCTTCCGCTATAAAGGATTGATTATTGGTTCGCCAACATACAATGCCAATCTCTATCCAGGTATCGAGGCATTGCTTAGCAAGATTTTGCTTCGTGAGGTTAAGGGTCGTTTCTTCGGCTATTTCGGCTCTTTCACATGGGCAGGTATGGCAGTGAAGAAGATGGCAGAGTTTGTGGAGAAGAGCAAGTTCGAGTTGGTAGGTGAGCCTATAGAATTCAAACAAGCCATGAAAGGTGATGATTTTGAGAAGGCTGCTGTACTGGCAGAGGCAATGGCAAAGGCTTTAGGACATTAAAATGGCATAGTATTGCTAAGAATTGAGATTTTATATAAATAGTAAACTTAAAACTAAACAAAATGAGAGTAATTATTGAACCCGACTACAAGACATTGTCACGCTGGGCTGCTTGCTATGTAGCTTCACGTATCAATGCTGCGAAACCTACAGAAGAAAAACCATTTGTATTGGGTTGCCCAACAGGTTCTTCACCACTAGGCATGTATAGTGAACTGATTAAGCTGAACAAGGAAGGCAAGGTTTCCTTCAAGCATGTTGTGACATTCAACATGGACGAGTATGTAGGCTTGCCAAAAGAACATCCTGAAAGCTACTATAGCTTCATGTGGAACAACTTCTTCAGCCATATTGATATTAAGCCAGAGAATACCAACATTCTGAATGGTAATGCGCCCGACTTAGCGGCTGAGTGCTCCCGTTTTGAAGAGAAAATCAAGCGCTATGGTGGCGTAGATCTGTTCATGGGTGGTATTGGCCCTGATGGACATATCGCTTTCAACGAGCCAGGTAGTTCCTTGACATCACGTACCCGTCAGAAGACGCTGACCACAGATACCATCATCGCCAATTCTCGTTTCTTCGATAATGACGTAAATAAAGTTCCAAAGACAGCCTTGACTGTTGGTGTTGGTACAGTGATGGATGCCAAGGAAGTGATGATACTGGTTAATGGACATGGTAAGGCTCGTGCCTTGAAACACGGTATTGAAGGCGCTGTCACACAGATGTGGACCATCAGTGCATTGCAGATGCATCCAAAAGGCATCATTGTCTGCGATGATGCTGCTACCGATGAACTGAAAGTAGGAACTTACCGCTACTTCAAGGATATTGAGGCTGCAAACCTTGATCCAGATAATATGCTTGAATGATAAAAGCACTTTTTTTTGATATAGATGGGACTTTGGTGAGTTTCAAGACTCACCAAATCCCTTTGTCCACGTTGCAGGCGCTAGAAGAAGCGAAGCAGCGTGGTATCTATATCTTTATCTCTACAGGCCGACCTAAAGTACTTATCACCGTGCTGGGAGAGATGGAAAAGCGAGGATTGATAGATGGCTTCATCACCATGAACGGTGCTTATTGCTTCATTGGCGATAAGATAGTGAATAAGAAAGCCATTGATAAGGCAGAAGTGAAGAGCATCATGTCTTACTGTGAACAACGGGATATTCCCTGTATGGTGGTAGGAGAGCATGATATTTGTATCTGCCAACCAGATAAGCTTTATGAGAGTCTGTTCTATGGACAACTTCAAGTAGGCATTCATATCCCAGAGAGAACCACGGCAGCTGTATTAGAAGAAACGAAGGATGTGCTACAGTTGACGGCCTTCCTTACTGTGGAACAAGAGGCGGAGATAAAACCCTCTGCAAATAAGGTGGAATATGGGCGTTGGCATCCTGCTTTTGCCGACATTACACCACAGGGAGTCACCAAGCACCAAGGTATCGATGTGTTTTGCAAATACTTTGGTATACAACTAAATGAAACCATGGCGTTTGGCGATGGGGGAAACGACATTCCCATGCTCTGTCATGCAGGCATTGGAGTGGCGATGGGGAATGCCATTGATGAAGCAAAGGAGGCTGCCGATTATGTGACTACTGATATCGATGACGGTGGAGTGGCACATGCATTAAGACACTTTCAAGTAATCTGAACCATGGAGTTTGCACCCGATAAATCCAACAAAGAGTTTCAGGATGCGCTGAACATGATTCAGTACACCCGCCGCTCGCTTTTCTTGACGGGCAAGGCTGGTACGGGAAAAAGTACATTCCTACGTTATGTGTCAGAACATACCAAGAAGAAGCATGTAGTGCTGGCACCAACGGGCATTGCTGCCATCAATGCAGGAGGAAGTACGCTGCATAGTTTTTTCAAATTGCCTTTTTATCCCTTGTTGCCCGATGATCCCAACTTCAGCGTTCAGAAAGGACGTATTTTCGAGTTTTTCAAATACAACCGACAGACGCGCAAATTGCTTGAGGAACTGGAACTCATCATCATCGATGAGATTTCCATGGTGCGTGCAGATATCATTGATGCTGTGGATCGTATCCTGCGCGTGTTTTCACATAACTTGCGAGAGCCTTTCGGAGGTAAACAGTTGCTCTTGGTGGGTGATGTTTATCAGTTGGAACCTGTTGTCAAAGCTGATGAACGTGACATCTTGAACCGTTTCTATCCTAATCCCTTCTTCTTCTCTGCCAGAGCGTTTCAGGAATTGTCATTGGTCTCCATAGAGCTGCAGAAAGTTTATCGTCAGACTGATGCTCAGTTTGTGAATATACTGGACCATATTCGCAAGAATACGGTAAGTGGCATGGATTTGCAGCTGCTTAATAATCGCTATGAGGCCGAATCCACTGAAGACGGAGAAATGCGCATTACTTTGGCTACTCGTCGCGATCAGGTGGATTATATCAACGAGCGCAAATTGGCAGAACTACCTGGCGATCCTGCCATCTTCCAAGGAGAGATTATGGGTGACTTTCCCGACAGTAGTCTGCCTACCACGAAAGACCTTCTTTTGAAACCAGGGGCACAGGTTATCTTTGTGCGCAATGATTTCGATCGTCGATGGGTGAATGGCACTATTGGTGTGGTGGAAGGCTTTGATGTGGAAGAGGAAACACTCTATATTATTACGGAAGCAGGTGAACAATACGATGTTAAACTAGAAACCTGGCGTAACATTCGCTATACTTATAACGAAGAGAAGAAACAGATAGAGGAAGAAGAACTGGGCACTTTCACACAATTCCCTGTGCGCTTGGCATGGGCTATCACCGTACATAAGAGTCAGGGACTTACGTTCAACAACGTTGTTATCGATTTTACGGGAGGCGCCTTTGCAGCGGGCCAGACCTATGTGGCATTGAGCCGTTGTCGCTCTATGCAAGGCATTGAACTTAAGACTCCATTGAGTCGAAGCGATGTTTTTGTGCGCCCAGAGATTGTGCAGTTCTCCCAGCGTTTCAATAATCAGCAAGATCTGGATAGAGCCATGCGAGAGGCACAGGCCGACCTCTCTTATGCTGCAGCCAATGAAGCGTTCGAGAAAGGAGATTTTGAGGCATTCTTCCCTCATTTCTTTAAGGCCATTCATGCTCGATACGACATTGAAAAACCAGCTGTGGTGCGTCTGATGCGTAGGAAACTAAATGTTATCAACGAACTGAAGAAAGAGATCGAAGCCTTGAAACAGGCTGAGAAAGACAAGAACAAAGCATTGATGCGCTATGCCAGGGAGTATGTGGTCATGGGCGATGAGTGTCTGAAACACGGCATGATGGAGGCTGCCCTTAAAAACTACGATAAGGCTGTCACTCTTTGTCCCACATACAAGGAAGCCTGGAAGAAAATTCGTAAAACAGAAAAAGAACTATTAGGAAGACAACAATGATACTTAAACTTTACACAAAAAACAACGCACCTGCCGTTTTACAGCAGATAGTTGACACGCTCAATGATGGTGGCATCGTGATCTATCCTACTGATAGCCGTTATGCCATTGGTTGTCATGCTTTGAAAGAACGCGCTATCGAGCAGGTCTGTCGTCTTAAGGGCATAGATCCTAAGAAAAGTCATCTTTCCGTGATTTGCTATGACCTCAGCACTGTGAGCGAGTACGCTAAGGTAGATAACAACACCTTCAAGTTGATGAAACGCCATTTGCCTGGTCCTTTCACCTTTATTCTGGAAGCATCTAGTCGTTTGCCTAAGATTTTCAAGGGAAGAAAGGAAGTGGGGATACGCATGCCCGATAATGCCATCGTCAGCGAGATTGCCCAGTTGTTGGGAGCACCAATTCTTACAACCTCTCTGCCTTACGATGAAGACGAAGACATTGCCTACCTTATTGATCCTGAACTTATTGCGGAGAAATGGGAAGATCAGGTAGATATATTTATTGATGGGGGCATGGGAGGTGCAGACCTTACTACGGTAGTTGATTGTACAGAAGGTTCGCCAGAGATTATCCGACAAGGTATCGGGGAACTTGATGTCTAATCTCATAACTATTATCGAAAAAAAGTGTATCTTTGCGCCGCATTTCAAAGGTTGGTATGAGCAACAGACAGTTTATAGCGTTTGATAAAGCTTATGTGGAACTTAGCAGTTTCCAGATAGAAGGTGGTGTTTCTGAATGCCACCTTATGGTGCATGTCACTGATGCTATGCTACCTTTCACTGCTCAGCTCGATGCCCTTTTTGCAGCCTATGATACATTACAGAAAGGTGTCTTAAAGGATGCTCAACCCGCTTTTAAGCGATATTTCCTCAGTGATGCTGCCAATCAAGCGTCTCTTTTACAAGAAAAGATTGTTGAAGGTTCCGATGGTGCTGTGTCAATTGTCCAACAGGCTCCTTTAAACGGAACAAAAGTGGCTCTCTGGTGCTATTTGATTGAAGGAGCTATAGGCAGGATGTGCTCCGATGGTATGTATGAAGTGCAACATGGAGGTTATCGTGACCTCTGGTCTATGGGTAACCTTAATCGTGCTGCTAATTCAGAATCCCAAACCCGTCTCTTGTTCGATGATTATGCGCAGAAGCTCAATGAGCAAGGCCTTAAGTTGGCTGCTAATTGTATTCGCACGTGGCTCTTTGTGAAAGACATCGACCATAACTATGCTGGCGTGGTACGTGCTCGCAATCAGGTTTTTCAGACACAAAACCTTACTTCTGACACTCATTTCATTGCCAGTACTGGCATTGGAGGCGGAAATCCACAGTTGGATTCTCTCGTACAGTTTGATGCCTTTGCTGTTGACGGCTTGAAACCTGGTCAGGTACACTACCTTTATGCACCCACCCATCTCAATCCTACCTATGAGTATGGAGTAAGCTTCGAACGTGGCACCTATGTGGATTATGGCGATCGTCGCAAGGTCTATATCTCGGGCACTGCCAGCATTAACAATAAGGGAGAAATCATGTATGCAGGTGATATCCGCAAGCAGGCTGCCCGCATGATAGAGAACGTGGAGATGCTCTTAAAAGAAGCCGATTGTACATACGATGATGTAGATCAGATGGTGATCTATTTGCGCGATCCAGCCGACTATTTGGTGGTGCGTGACATTTTTCAGCAACGTTTCTCCTCTATCCCCAAAGTTATTGTTAACGCCTACGTTTGTCGTCCTGGTTGGCTGATAGAGATGGAGTGCATGGCAACCAAGTTGCTCTCCAATCCTTCGTTTGCCAAATTCTAAGTTTGATCCTTTTATATTTTTTATGTAACACTTTGTGTCCTTCATAGTCAGTCATGGCTATGACTGAGCTAAGTCCTAACCTTGACTGAGCTAAATCACCGTGATGAAAGTTCTAAGTCACCGTAATGACTGAGCAATATGGTGTGCGTAAGCGTTACAAATGAATTTATGCCAAAACACCTCACACCTCACCTTTGCTTAGTTACCTCATGATAGATATTCATTTTCCGTGGTGAGGTGTTATCATGACACCTCACCACTCCTCACCACTCCTCACCAAGTTGTATGCATAGAGGTGATATGTGGTGAGGTGTTGTTTCAACACCTCACCTTTGTTAATATAAATGAATCAATAATTATTTCGCGCAAAGTGAGGTGTGAGGTGTTTTTGCATAAATTCGTAAATAAAAAAAGAGGACGAATTTAAAAATAGATTTCACACTTCACGCGAGATCAGAAAGTGAATGTTCTATATTGTTTTTCTTAGTAGAATTGGTTCTAGAGACTTCACAAGACTTCACACAGACTTCACATGGGATTTTTGTCATATATTGTTTGTAGATAGAGAATGAAAATCATAATAATACAAGGAATAAATGTGTGAAGTCTACGTGAAGTCTTGTGAAGTCTTATTCTATCAATTTATAATATAAGTGCCTGATAAACAAATTTTTATAAACGAGATGTGAAGCGCGAAGTCTAAAAATAAAAATACGTTTTAAAAGATTGAATACAAAACAGATGTACGATTTTGTCAACTGTGAAAAATTTGTTCGTCGTTTTGTTGAAAAAATAAGAAGTTAGAAAATCAAGTCTCTAACTTCTTATAATTTAGTGGGTTAAATTGTAGCGGGAGGGGGGCATGATCCCTCGACCTCATGATTATGAATCATGCGCTCTAACCAGCTGAGCTATCCCGCCATCGCTGTTTAGCGGGTGCAAAGATAGGTACTTTATTTAAATCTGCCAAACTTTATGTAATTTTTTTGCGCAAATGTTTTCTGCTTTCGATAAAAGTATCTAATATTGCACCGCATTTGCAAACAGTAAGTTTATGGAAACGATGGAACGAAAAAAGATACAACTTCAATATCAACTGAAACCTACATCTGAGATGATCTTATGGGATGCCATCAGTACACCTTCGGGCTTGGAATCGTGGTTTGCCGACAAGGTGATTATGACAAACAATCGTGAAGTGACATTCAGATGGGCAGATGAGGAAAAACACGCCAAGGTGGTGGGATTTAGGAGTTTTTCATACATCCGTTTCAGGTGGGCAGATAGCGAATTTCCACGAGAGTACTTTGAGATAAAGATGGCGCATGATGAACTGACTAGCGATTTTACATTGGTGATCACCGACTTTGCGGATGTGGCTGAGGCGGAGGATTATACCCTATTATGGGACCATCAGGTACAAACTTTGTGCAGAAATTACGGCTTTTAGGAAACTTTCTCATATTTTATACCCCTTGCAAACCGATTTTATGCTATCTTCGCAGCGAAATTGGTAAAGTATGCTCCGAATAAAGAAACTAGACATATTTATTCTGAAAAGTTTCTGCCTGTTGTTCACGGGCACCTTCTTCATCTGTCTCTTTATCTTCATGATGCAGTTTCTGTGGAAATATGTGGACCAGATGGTGGGAAAGGGATTGGATATATCGGTGTTGGCACAGTTTTTCATCTATGCTGGACTGACGTTGGTACCTGCTTCCTTACCGTTGGCGGTACTTCTTGCTGCATTGATTACTTTTGGAAACTTTGGAGAGCGTTTTGAACTGATGGCCATGAAGGCCGCAGGAGTCTCGCTTGTGCAGATATTACGTCCTCTGGTGGTCTTCATCGCTTTCATCTGTGTCGTCTCGTTTTATTTCCAGAATGTTGTAGGACCTTACGCACAGTCGAAATTATGGACATTGGTACTTTCCATGAAGCAGAAATCTCCTGAACTTGATATTCCAGAAGGGGCTTTCTATGACCAGATTCCAGGTTATAATATCTATGTGGGGTATAAGAACCGGGATACTGGCGGACTCTTCGATGTGTTGATTTATAATTTTCAGAATGGATTTGACAATGCGCAGATTATTTATGCTGACTCTGCGCACATGGAATTGACATCGGATAAGCAACATTTATATCTGCATCTCTACAATGGGGAGGAGTTCGAGAACCTCCGCTCACAGTCGGTTAGTCAGGAGAGTGTGCCTTACAGAAGAGAGAGTTTCGTGGAGAAGCATGCGCTGATAGAGTTTGATTCCAACTTCAACATGATGGATGAGGGTATCATGGATAATCAGTCTATCAGCAAGAACATGGCTCAGTTGGAGGCGGATGCTGACTCAATGATGCAGGTGGTTGATAGTTTGGGCAGCATGAACTTTCATGATGTGGTGGATCGGGTGTATCTGCCCGTTGGTATGGAACCAAAGTTGCTTGTAAGGGGAGAACTGAATACCAAGACGGAAGAGGAAACAGCAGAAGAGGAGAAGAAGGAATATATGACCAGCGCTAAGGACTTGACGCACATCACTTCGACTACCTATGTGAATGTAGACAGCATCTATAATACTGCCAGTTTGGATGACAGAGAGAAGATTGTTGGGGATGCTTTTGCGGAAGTGGCGCAAGTGCAGGGTGACTGGATGAACAAGGATACGAACATGAAGATTGTGATTGGTAACATGCGTCGCCATCAGACGGCTTGGCACGAGAAGTTGACGCTTTCGCTGGCTTGTATGATCTTCCTCTTTATCGGGGTGGCCTTGGGTGGCATCATCCGTAAAGGTGGGTTGGGTATGCCAGTAGTAATCTCTGTCATTATCTTCATTTTCTACTATATAGTGAACAATACGGGATTCAAGATGGCGAGGGAAGGAAAGTGGCTGATATGGTCGGGCATGTGGCTGAGTACGGCAGTGCTGGCACCTATTGGGGCGTTCTTGACTTACAAGAGCAACAATGACTCGGTGGTGATCAATATGGATCAAGTGACGGCTGCTGTGAAAAAATTCTTCGGCATTAGAAGTAAACGCAATTTAGTACGCAAAGATGTAATCATCGATGATCCTGACTATCCTACATTGCCAGAGCGTCTGGAGGCCTTGAGTGCGGAATGTGCTGATTATATGGCACTGAAGAATCTGAAACATGCGCCTAACTACTATACGCTTTGGACTAGTACGGAGAATGATGTGGAGGCAGAGAATATTAATGAACAATTGGAGGCTTTGATAGAGGAAATGTCTAATACGCGTTCTGGATATCTGCTGAATGCGTTGAACAACTACCCTGTGTTATCTACCAATGCTCATGTGAGACCATTTAATAACCGTTGGCTGAATTTAGCTTGCGGAATATTTTTCCCTTTGGGATTATTTTTCTATATTCGTATCTGGATTTATAGATTGCGATTGCAGAAAGATCTGGAACGCGTGGTAGAGGTTGATAATGAAGCCATTAACGTAGTTAAAGGCATTTTGACGGAATAAACTTATAGGATGTCTATGGATAAGATAAAGTTGGATACAATAGAGGAAGCATTAAAAGATTTTGCCAAGGGTAAGTTCGTGATTGTGGTAGATGATGAGGACAGGGAGAACGAAGGTGACTTGATCGTTGCTGCTGAGAAAATCACTCCTGAGCAGGTCAACTTTATGTTGAAGAATGCCAGAGGTGTACTTTGTGCACCTATTACCATTTCTCGTTGTAGGGAATTGGACCTTCCTCGTCAGGTATCTGACAATACCTCTGTATTGGGTACTCCTTTCACTGTAACTGTGGATAAGTTGGAAGGATGCACGACGGGGGTATCTGCCAAAGACAGAGCAGCTACCATTCGCGCATTGGCAGATCCTACGTCTACACCTACCACTTTTGGTAGGCCAGGGCATGTAAATCCATTGTATGCGCAAGACAAAGGTGTGCTTCGCAGAGCTGGTCATACAGAGGCTACTATTGACTTGGCCCGTTTGGCAGGACTCTATCCTGCGGGGGCGTTAATGGAAATTATGAACGAAGATGGTACTATGGCACGACTGCCGGAACTTCGTAGGATGGCCGATGAATGGGGCTTGAAACTCATCTCTATTCACGACTTGATAGCTTTTCGTCTTAACCAGGAATCTATGGTTGAAAAGGGTGATGAGGTGAGTATGCCTACAGCCTTTGGTGATTTCCGTCTGATTCCTTTCCGTCAGAAATCCAACGGATTGGAACATATCGCACTTTTCAAAGGCTCTTGGGAATCTGATGAACCTGTGTTGGTAAGGGTGCATTCTTCTTGTGCAACTGGAGATATCTTTGCTTCTAAGCGTTGTGACTGTGGCGAGCAGTTGCATAAGGCCATGCAGATGATAGAAAAGGCTGGAAAAGGCGTGATAGTTTATCTGATTCAAGAGGGGCGTGGCATAGGATTGATGGACAAAATCCGGGCTTATAAGTTGCAAGAGGAAGGTATGGATACGGTGGAGGCTAATCTCTGCCAAGGGCATTTGGCGGATGAACGTGATTATGGCGTGGGAGCTCAGATTTTGCGTGAACTGGGGGTGCATAAGATGCGTCTGATTACCAATAACCCTGTAAAACGAGTGGGTTTGGAAGCCTATGGTTTGCAAATTACAGAGAATGTGCCTATAGAAATTGCTCCTAATGAATACAATCAGCGCTATCTGCGTACAAAGAAAGAGCGTATGGGCCACAACCTTCATTTATAGTAGAAAAAGTATTAATTATTCATAATTCATCATTGATATGAACCAGTTATCCAATCGTTTGAACAGCCTGTCTCCATCGGCTACGTTGGCGATGTCGCAGAAGAGTGCTGAACTGAAAGCACAAGGTGTAGATGTGATTAATCTGAGTGTGGGAGAGCCAGACTTCAACACTCCCGACCATATTAAGGAAGCTGCTAAGAGGGCTATAGATGATAATTATTCACGTTATTCTCCTGTGCCAGGATATCCAGACCTGCGGAATGCCATTGTGAAGAAGTTGAAAAACGAAAATGGTTTGGATTTCACAGCTGCCCAGATCTCTTGTGGCAATGGTGCGAAGCAGTGTGTTTGCAATGCTGTGCTTGTCTTGGTGAATCCTGGGGATGAAGTGATCGTTCCTGCACCTTATTGGGTAAGTTATACAGAGATGGTGAAACTGGCAGAAGGTACTCCTGTTATTGTTCATGCGGGGATAGAACAGGATTTCAAGATCACTCCTGCTCAATTGGAGGCTGCTATCACGCCTAAGTCGAAAGCACTGATTCTATGTTCTCCTTCTAATCCAACTGGTTCTGTGTATAGCAAGGAAGAACTGGCAGGTTTGGCTGCAGTGTTGGCAAAACATCCTCAGGTGTTTGTCATTGCTGATGAAATTTATGAACACATTAATTATGTGGGTAAACATGAGAGTATAGCTCAGTTCGCTGAGATAAGAGATCGGGTGGTAATCATCAATGGTGTTTCCAAGGCTTATGCGATGACGGGATGGCGTATAGGTTTTGTGGCAGGTGCAGAATGGATAGTAAAGGCTGTGAATAAATTGCAAGGTCAGTATACATCAGGACCTTGCTCTGTGTCTCAAAAAGCTGCAGAAGCTGCGTACAACGGACCTCAGGAACCAGTAGAGGAGATGCGTCAGGCATTTGAACGTAGACGAGACTTGATTGTAAAACTGACAAAGGAGGTGCCTGGCTTAGAAGTGAATGTTCCAGACGGTGCATTCTATCTTTTCCCTAAATGCAGTTCTTTCTTTGGCAAATCATTTGGTTCAAGGAGAATCAATAATGCGGATGACTTGGCAATGTATTTGCTGGAGGAAGGGCATGTGGCTTGTGTAAGTGGGGCGGCATTTGGCGATCCTAACTGTTTCCGTATGAGTTATGCCACAAGTGATGAGAATATCGTTGAGGCGATACGCCGAATTAAAGAAGCTTTAGAAAAGCTGAAATAAGGATTTGATGAAAATAATAAAGCCCGGCTTTTTTAAAGTCGGGCTTTTATTATTTTAGAAGTGTGATTACTCTGGTAAAGAAATAGCCTCATTAGGGCATGCACCAGCGCAAGTGCCACATTCTACACAGCTATCAGGGTCGATCTCGTAGTGAGAAGCGCCTTCTGATATTGCTCCTACTGGACACTCATCTACGCAAGTTCCGCAGGAAATACAATCGTCACTAATTACGTAAGCCATTTTATTAAGAATTAAATTGTTAAAAAATGCTCGACAAAAATACGTCTTTTATTCTTTCCTTGTATCGGTTTAAAGGGTTAAATATTCAATTTATATATCTTCTAAATAAGTTTTAACTGGAAAATTCAAGAGCAAACTCATTTTTTAAATCCAGAAGTGTGTGATTTTTTTCTGCCATTTCTTGGAATCGTTCTGTCTTGGTGAAAGCTTTGGGTTGTTCTTTACTTTCATTGATAGTGATGATTATCTCAAGAAGGTCATTATGTAGAGTTTTATGTAAGTATTGCTCTATATCTGGTAATATGGCTTGGTAATCATTGGCTGCTAATTTGTTGTCCACCTTGATTTCGATTTTCGACTCATCGAGTAGATCGATTGGGGTATTGAGCATTTTTTTTGCCATTGCCACTTGTTCAAAAGGCAGGTTGTTGGCATATTGCTCCCATTTGCTCTTTAAGTCATTTAAACTGATTGGCTGTTTTTCCAAAGTGGTAGCAGAGGCACTTTCTTTGGGCGCCTGTGTTGTCTCTTTGGAAGCGTCTTTAGACCGTTTCGTAATGGAAATACTCAAAGAGGATATGTCTTTTATCTTCTTTACCTTATGTTCTTCTGTTTTAAGA
This sequence comes from Bacteroidaceae bacterium, assembly GCA_017427065.1. GTDB lineage: Bacteria > Bacteroidota > Bacteroidia > Bacteroidales > Bacteroidaceae > Bacteroides. Next base: position 111,935 of record JAFRTL010000008.1, read on the forward strand.
GGTTGTGGGTAACTTACTCCCCCATTGGCAGTAACCTTCTCTGATGCTTTCTCTGAGGGATGGACAGATGATGTTACTGGCTTATTGGGAGTAGCCGAGGCATTATTAGATGCCTGCTTATTGAATATGGGTTTTATAGTCGTCTTAGGGCTAAGCCCCCCCGACGGTTCTTCTTCGCTGCCAGTAAGTTGGGCTAACTGGATAAGCGTCAGCTCTACCAAAAAACGCTTGTTCTTGCTTAGTCGGTAACTTAAATCACAGTCGTTACAAAGTTTCATGGCTTTGTAAAGGAACGGCAACTGACATTTCTTGGCTTGTTCCTTATAACGATCTCTTATGCTGGCACCAACTTCCAAGAGTGAAGTAGTGGCTTCGTCTTTGCTGACAAGTACGTCACGGAAGTGGGAACCTAATCCTGTAATGAAATTACCTGCATCAAACCCTTTGTTGATGACATCGTTGAGTAATAGTAAGCTCTCCGTAACTTTTCCTGCCAACAGATAATCTGTAAGATTGAAATAGTATTCATAATCCAGTACATTGAGGTTTTCCAAAACTTGCTGGTAGGTAATGTTCCCTTTGGTGAAGCTTGTCACTTGATCAAAGATGGAAAGAGCATCACGCATGCCTCCATCTGCTTTTAAAGCAATGACATTCAACGCTTCCGGTTCCGCATGAATGCCTTCTTTGGCAGCTACTCTAGCAAGATGTGCCACAATGTCTTCCACTCCTATGCGATTGAAATCGTAAATTTGGCAACGCGACAAGATGGTGGGTAATATCTTATGTTTTTCTGTTGTGGCAAGAATGAAGATGGCATGACGAGGTGGTTCTTCCAGAGTCTTTAAGAAGGCATTAAAGGCAGATGTAGAGAGCATGTGTACCTCGTCAATGATGTATACCTTATATTTACCGATTTGAGGTGGTATGTGGACCTGCTCTACTAATTGTCGAATGTTATCAACGGAATTGTTTGACGCGGCATCCAACTCAAAAATGTTGAAAGAACGTTGCTCATTAAAGGCTTTGCATGATTCGCATTCATTGCAGGCCTCTCCGTCTTCATGTGGATTCAGACAATTGATGGTCTTGGCAAAGATACGGGCGCAAGTGGTTTTTCCAACGCCTCGAGGACCACAGAACAAATAGGCTTGTGCCAATTTTCCCGTAGCTATGGCATTCTTAAGCGTAGTAGTCAGTGCCTCTTGTCCCACGACGGACTCAAAAGTGGTGGGACGGTATTTTCGTGCGGATACGATATAATTCTCCATAAAAAGTGTCTTTTCTCATGCAAAAGTAACAAAAAAATCCTATCTTTGCAAACAATATTAAGTCAGAGTGCATGGACAGGTTTTCTTCTATTCTTCGTTTCTTTGGAAGGTATAAGTATATTATTACGCTTCTCATCTTCGGGGTCATCATCGTCTTCCTCGATGAGAACAGCATTTTGCGTAGGATGGAAGTGGCAAACGAGGCTCGAAATACGCGTAATGAAATAGAAAAGTATCGCAAAGATTTTGAGGAAAGCACGTTGAGACTGAATGAGCTTGATGCTGATTCCAACTCTATCGAGCGCATTGCACGTGAGAAATATCTGATGAAGAAGCCCAACGAAGATGTGTATGTTTTTGAGGAGGATTTGGTGAAATGAAACGATTGGTTCAACCATTAATGCTCGTCGGTGCTGTGCTCGCATTGGTGGGAGTAACATTTTATATCACGCATTGGTCTCTTTCTCCTTATATGTATACGATCGGTGCAACGATGGTGGCATTGGCGCAAATAAATTCTCCTATTAAGACAGATAATCTCACTTTAAAGAGACTGCGTGCGCAGCAAATTATAGGAGCTATCTTGCTTGTTGTAACGGGTGCACTGATGTTTTTCACTCATCGGAACGAGTGGATTGTCTGCTTATCTGTAGCTGCTATTCTTGAACTTTATACGGCTTTTAGAATCCCTCAGGAGTTAGAAAAATAACTTTCCTAGTTAGAGAAATATTTTTTGCTAGTTAGCAAAATAAAATTTCTTAGTTAGCTGAAATAATTCTTCTCCTCTCCCTTTTTATATAATATAATAAGGTGTCTTCTCTTTAATTTTGCCGGGATTTGAAAATTTTTGCATCTTTTGGTAAAAATTCCCCTTAAAATATTTTGCGGTTGTGCAAAAAGTGCTTACCTTTGCACCCGCTTTCCGAGAGAAACGGGGAGTTCGTCCAATAAAATGCTTACAATGAACAGAAACA
>JAFRTL010000009.1 GCA_017427065.1 Bacteroidaceae bacterium
ATGGCACTTAAAGTAAAAGCAAGAGAACGCCTACAGAAGATAGGCAAGTATGCGGGCGAGTACCGCTATCAGTTGATGGCCGACCTCTACACGGCCTTGACTCAGGAGAAAGTGATTCGTGAGGCTGCCCTGCGCAGTGGTGTAAGCCAAGGTGTGATGCAGGCGTGCTGGGATGCAGCTGGCGAGGTAATTAAGGCGTGGGCCACTGAGGGTCACAGCGTGGCACTGCCAGGACTGGGCTTTCTTTTCACCCTGCCCACCCTTCACGGTCTAGATTACGATACCCGATGGCTTCTGCGAGATGCGGAGCCTGGATGTGCTCACTACCTTCAAGGTCGGCAATGGTGCGAGCGACTTTCAGGATGCGGTCGTAGGCACGTGCAGAAAGATTCAGGCGCGTCATGGCGGTTTTCAGCAGTTGCAGACCCGCAGTATCGGGCTGGGCATAGCGGTCGAGCAGGCGCTTGTTCATCTGGGCATTACAATGCACATTCGCTTCGTCTTTATAGCGTTCTTCTTGTATATGACGGGCACGTATCACGCGTTCACGGATGACACTGCTGCTTTCTGCAGCACGGGTTTCTGCCATCTTCTCGAAGGGGACGGGGACGACCTCGATCTGGAGGTCGATGCGATCTAACAAAGGACCTGAGATCTTGTTGAGGTACTTCTGCACTTGTCCCGGACTGCATACGCAGGGACGGGTGGGGTGGTTGTAGTAGCCGCAGGGGCAGGGGTTCATGGCGGCTACCAGCATGAAACTGGCAGGGTAATCTACATTGCTCTTCACACGACTGATGGTGATGTGGCGATCTTCCAAAGGCTGGCGCAGCACTTCGAGGACGCTGCGATTGAACTCGGGCAGTTCGTCCAGAAAGAGGACTCCATTATGGGCCAAACTGATTTCACCTGGCTGTGGATAGCTTCCTCCGCCTGTCATGGCTACTTGGGAGATGGTGTGGTGCGGATGACGGAAAGGACGGGTGGTGATGAGTCCTCCATCGTTGTGGATGCGTCCTGCCACGGAATGGATCTTGGTGGTTTCCAGACTTTCATGCAAGGACAATGGGGGCAGGATGGAGGGTAGGCGTTTGGCCAACATGGATTTGCCGCTTCCAGGGGCTCCGATGAGAATGATGTTGTGACTGCCAGCAGCGGCTACTTCCATCGCACGCTTCACATTTTCCTGTCCCTTGACTTCACTGAAATCGAACTCGTAGGTATTCTGTTTGGCATAGAACTCTTCCCTGGTATGGACGATGGTGGGCTGGAGTTGGGTTTTTCCATCGAGGAAGTCGATGACCTCGCGAAGGTTCTCCACGCCATACACATCGAGCTGGTTGACCACTGCAGCTTCACGGGCATTCTGGCGAGGGAGAATCATGCCTTTATAACCCAGTTCACGTGCTTTAATGGCGATGGGAAGGGCGCCTTTGATGGGTTGGAGGTTGCCATCCAACCCTAATTCGCCCATCAGCAGATAGTCGGCAAAATGGTCGGTCTGTATCAGTTCTGAGGCTCCCAACATACCAATGGCCAGAGGGAGGTCGTAGGCCGACCCTTCCTTGCGGATGTCCGCAGGAGCCATATTCACGGTATAGGAGCCCATGGGGAGTTTGATGTTCAGCACAGACAGGGCCGAATGGATGCGTTGTTGACTCTCTTTCACGGCATTGTCGGGTAGCCCCACTAAGTAGAAGGCGTACCCTTTGGTCCTGTTTACCTCGATGGTGATCAATGTGGCGTCGATGCCTTGCAAGGCAGCCGCATAAACTTTAGTCAGCATGTTTTTGGTTTGTTATAGTAATTATAATGGTTTTATCTGTTTCATTCTTCATTTCTCGTTCTTCATTACCTCCTCGCCCGTCTCTCTCGTTCTCTTTCCTTTTGGGCTTTTTCCTGTTCCTCCTTCTCTTTCCTGATGGCCTTCAGTTCTTCTTCTATCTGTTCTGTGGTGAGGTTGATGCCTCGAATGGATCCGCGGTCGTTCACCAAAATGTTACATGGGAGAGTGGTGATGTTGAGACGACGGAGGAGGTCGAGGTCCCACGCACGGAAGTTGCAGGCCTGATCCCATTCCAGGCTGTCGGCTGCCACAGCATCGAGCCACTGGCTACGGTCGCTGTCGAGGGAGATGCCAAGTATGGCGAGACGATCAGTTTCTTTGCGATACTGCTTCTTTTCCGACTCGTAGAGGGGGCGTAGGGCGCGCGACTGCTCTCGGCTCTCAGGGCTCCATGTGGCCCAGAAATGGAGGAGTATAGGGCGACCACCGTAGCGGAAGCGATTGATGATGACTCCGTCTTTATCAGGAATGCTGAACGTGGGGAGGCTGTGCTGCAAACTGACTTCGTCGTTGCGACTATATTGATCATCAAGTTGGGCGATCAGGGGATAGTCGCGCATGAAGGGATTGAGCAGTGAAAGCGCCTCACGCACATGTTCGCGCACAGGGGCAGGGTCTTCCTCAGCAAAGAAATGACGGACCACAAAGACGGCACTGGGGTCGCCTGGGTGACGACGGAGGTATTGCAATGCCAACTGACGGGGCAGCAGGGTGTCGTTGGGAATGACGCTGCGTATGGTGTCGAGCAGGGCATAGATGGAGTCGTTGTAGGAGCCACTGGCATAGAGGCTATCTGGTAATGAACCTCTGAGGGTGACGCGGGTTCCACGCTCCAAAAACAGGGGGTGTTGCTCACCGTCAGGGGTATAGAGGATGGCCTCTACGAGGGTGTCGAGAGGAATACGCACGTCGAACTTCCCTCCTTTGACGGGGATGGTGTCTATGCGTTGATAGAGACGGTCGGTACCCCAAAGCAGCAGGGTGTCGTCGGTGATACCCGTAAGCTCACCGCTCAAACGACACATCTGCTGCTTGTTACCACTACAGCTTGTGAGGAGTAGGGTAAATAGGAGGCACTGAAATATGAAGCGCATGTTACTTCTTATTTTCAACTTATCTAAGCAAGCTGGTGAAGCTGCTGTTGGTGAAGAACTTTGCGAACTCAAGGTCGGTAGCTGCCTTCTGTGCCAGGGTGCGGTCCTTGGCAATGGCATCGCGCAGGCCACTGAGTACCAGACTCTCGTTGTTGGTGCGGGCACCAAGCACGGCCTTCAGGTAGTCGGTGTAGGCATCGGCATGCTGCACAGCATCGAGGGTGTTCTTGGCCTTGCTATAGTCCTTGGCAAGGATCTGTGCTAGCGCGGCACTGTTGGTCTTGGCATCGCCAAAGGCGTTCACGGCACGCTCGTACTGACCCTGTGCTACGTAGAGGTTGCCCATAGTTTCACTGAGTTCCTTGGCACCTGCTGCCTTGCCAATGAAGGCTTCTGCAGCTTCCAGATTGCCCTTCTTGATGGCTGTGAGTGCCAGGTTGTTGTTTACCTCAGGGGCATCTTTCAGACGGGCGGCCTGAGTGAAGTAGTCTTCGGCCTTGGCATAGTCGCCAGCTTCGTAGGCCAACTTACCGAGGTTGTTCAAGCCACGATAGTCGGATGCAAACTGCTGGGATGCTTTGGTGTAGATATCTTGTTTTTGTGCTGCGTTGTCAGTAAGGGTGGCTGCATAAAGCAGTTCTTCCACATTCAGCTCACGAGGGTTGCTGCTTGCCAGGCGACTGATTTCTTCATCACTCTTGCCAATGATCTCATAGTTGGCTGTGAGGCGTGAACGACGGAGCTTAGGCAGGATATCGTCTGCCAGGTTCTTATACACAGAGGAGATGTTCTTAATCTCACGCTCGCGCTGCTCTGGGTCGTTGTACATAGACAGTACGCGCAGAATGAGTTCCTTGTCTTGAATGTTGCTCTGCTCTACCAATTCCTTGAAACCTTCCCAGTCCTCAGCAGTGTAGTTGGTGTTCACATCGACATCAAGTTTGTCGCGACGGAGGTTGCGGTTCACAAGGTCGGCTGTATTGTCCTGACGCTTCTCTGCCAAACCACGGTTGAGGTCCACTGCTCCATCTGGAGAGGCGTAGGCACTCACTTCGATGTTCTCGAGGCGACGGTTGGCTGTGTTCTGAATGTCCTTCACACCAGCGTTGAAGTCGGCTGCTGCACGGGCTTCACTGCTACGGATGTTGCTCTGCTGGATAAGGAAGAGGATCTCACCCTGCAGCTTCTCCTTGATGATGCGCTGGAAGGCATCCTCACCAAGAGATACGTTGGCATTGTCGAGGGTGTTGCCCAACAGCTCGGAGGTGCTGATGACGCCATCGGCTACTTTCACGCTAGGGATGGTGATGACCTTGTTGCCTATGCGGGCAGTGAAGTCGAGGTAGAGCTCGCTCTTTGCCATCTGAGGTACATAGTCGAACACGGTGCGCATGGTAAAGGTACCACCGTTCTTGTAGTTCACGGTACGACCATTGCCCAGCACCTTCTCACCTTGGAAGGTCATGCCCTGGCCCACTGCCTGACCACCGTTCCAACGGAGGACGGGGGTAACTTGCACGGTGGCTTTCTTATTGAAATACTTGGCAGGGAAACGACCATTGATGGTGGCCGGAACCGTACCAGCTACAGACTCTAATATCTGAGGAGTGCAGGTAAAATTGTCACTGCTTAAAGCTCCCATCTTGCTGCTGCATGACGTCAGCACGGCAAGGACTGCCAGTAGTATTGGCAAAAATAGTTTTTTACTCATATCAAAATTATTTATTAATTACATCTTATTGTTAGGTTTAGCTTTGACAAAGATAAGTCAATCTTTACTATGAAACAAACTCATTTGTCTATATTTTTACTATTTTAAGTATTTTTCTCTCTGTATTTAATGTTACGTGGGTGATGCTCAATGATTTCGGCACGAAGCAAACTACGGTCGATGTGGGTGTAGATTTCCGTGGTAGCGATAGACTCATGTCCCAACATGGCTTGGATGGCACGCAGGTTGGCTCCACCCTCCAAAAGGTGGGTGGCGAAGCTGTGGCGAAAAGTGTGCGGACTGATATTTTTCTTCAAACCTATGGCTTCTTGGAGGTTCTTGATCATGCGAAAAACCATGATGCGTGAAATGGCATTGCCCCATCTTGCAAGGAACAGGTAGTCTTCATAGCCTGGACGATAGCGCCAACGACGACGGTCGTGCAACCAAAGGTTGATTTCCTTGATGGCCCGTTCGGAGATGGGTACCAGACGCTGCTTGCTGCCTTTTCCCTCTACGCGGATAAAACCTTCGTCGAGGTAGAGATCGCTGAGTTTGAGGTTGCAAAGCTCAGAAACGCGTAGCCCACAGCTATAGAGGGTTTCCAGAATGGCACAGTTGCGTTGTCCCTCATAGGAACTGCGGTCGATGGCACCAATCAGTTGGTCGATTTCATCAAGGGTAAGCACTTCGGGAAGATGAAGCCCAATCTTAGGTCCTTCAAGCAGTTCGCTGGGGTCGGCTTCTATCTCATCGGTAACCACCAAGAAGTGGAAGAAAGATTTCACCCCACTGAGGATGCGGGCTTGGGAACGCGGATGGATGCCAATGTCGTGCAGACCAGAGGCAAACTGTTCCAAGTCCTTCAGCGTTACATTCTTGATGTCGATTCCAGCAACACGTAGATAGTTGAGTAATTTCTGAAGGTCGGTCATGTAGGCTTCGTAGGTGTTGGGCGACAGTCCCTTCTCCAACCTTAGGTATTGTTGGTATTTTCTGATAATAAGGTTTTGTGCTTCAAGATCTTCTTTCAGATTCTCTTCCATTTCGTCTATTTCTTAGTGTTTTGAGCGCAAATGTATAAAAAAAACTCAAAAAACAGCATCCATGCGCGTTTTTATATTACCTTTGCCTTGAAAATATATAATGTATAGACGATGAAAATACAGATTATCAATGGTCCTAACCTGAATTTGCTAGGGATAAGGGAGCCTTCTGTCTATGGCAACGGGAGTTTTGAAGACTACCTGGAGGTGCTGCGTGAGCACTTTCCAGAGGTGGAGATAGACTACTTCCAGAGCAATGTGGAGGGGGAACTGATCAATAAGTTGCACGAGGTGGGCTTCAGTGCCGATGGTATCGTACTGAATGCGGGTGCTTACACGCATACGTCTGTGGCACTGCATGATGCCATTCGTGCGATCCAGACGCCTGTGGTGGAGGTGCATATCTCCAATGTGCATGCCCGTGAGGAATTCAGGCATAAGTCGATGATCTCAGCTGCCTGCAAAGGGGTGATCCTGGGCTTTGGTATGGATTCATACCGTCTGGCTATCGAGGCATTGAAGGAACTGTAGCGATGACGCTCGACGAGTACATACTGTCGCACATCGACGAGGAGGGCGAGTATCTGCATGCGCTCTATCGTCACACCCACCTGGAACTGCTGTACCCTCGCATGGCTTCTGGGCATTTGCAAGGACGTATCCTGAAGATGCTCACACATATGATCAAGCCCAAAAATGTGCTTGAGATAGGTACCTACAGTGGCTACTCGGCCCTCTGTATGGCCGAGGGTTTGCCTGCCGATGGACATCTCTATACCATTGAGATAAATGATGAGCAGGAGGAGTTCACGCGTCCATGGTTGGAGAACTCTGCTTATGCGGAGAAGATTGACTTGCTGATAGGGGACGCACTGAAACTGGTACCTACGCTTGGCGTGACTTTCGATATGGCTTTCATTGATGCGGATAAACGCCACTATTTGGATTACTACGAACTGGTACTGGATCACCTTACCCCTAATGGTTACATCTTGGCTGACAATACACTGTGGGACGGGCATGTGGTAGAGGAGGTGAAGGAGCACGACCTTCAGACACAGGGCATCATGCAATTCAATGATTTTGTGGCAGCGGATAAGCGGGTGGAGAAGGTGATTCTCCCCCTTCGCGATGGATTGACCATCATTCGTAAACTATAAATTATTTTCAATTTTCAAAAGTCGTTTGCTGAGGTAGGTCACTGGGTAACGTACGGCAATGAAACCTACGGCTAGGACAGTGATGAAGATAAGGAGAATATCCGTAACATGTACACTCACAGGGTAAGACTCCACGAGGAAATTCTCACCAGTACCAAGGGTAATTAGTCCGAAACGCTGCTGAAGGAAACAGAGTAATAATCCCAACAGAATACCTACGATGGTTCCAAAGAGGGTGATGAGGTAGCCCTCCATCAGGAAGATGCGTGTGATGAGTTTATCGTCTGCCCCAAGATTGCGTAAGGTCTCTACATTCTCCTTTTTGTCGATAATCAGCATGGATAGGGAACCTATGACATTGAAACTGGCAATGATGAGGATAAACGTAAGGAAGAGGTAAGAGATGAACTTCTCTATCTCCATAATCTTAAACACATCTGCCTGTTGCTCGTATTGGTCCTTCACAGAGAAACGATCTCCAGCAATTTCCTGCATTTCTTTCTTCACCTTATTGATGTTACTGCCTGCCTTGAGTTTAACTTCGATGGCGGAGACCTCGTTGGTATAATTAAACAGGCGACGGGCAAAGTTCATGGAGGTGAGCACATAGTGGGCATCGTACTTGTCTTGTCCCACTAAGAAGGTAAGACCAGGAGAGTGTAGGTGTTCCCGATTAAAGGCCGCCGCAGGATTGGCGATGTTCACATGCACATTACGCTTGGGGGCATAAACTTCCAGAGGGTCCACAAATTCCAATCCCGTACCCAGTTGTGCTAGAATTTGTGCACCTGCCACCCCATAATCTGCCACTTCATCTTGTAAGATGAATCTTCCTGTTCCATAAAGAAGGCTATCGATGCCCGTCAGTTGCTCGAAGTTGGCACCTACTCCCTTGATGGTGACCATGAGTTGGCGGTCTTTATAGCGCACCATGGCATTCTCCTCAAGCGTAGGCATCCATACCTCTACCTCTGGCAGCGATTCCATGTGCTTGATGCGCGATTCGTTGGGATCGAACACCTTGCCTTGATTAATGGTGATTTTAAGCTGAGGGTCGAAGTTGGTAAAGAAACTCGACACCATCTCCTGAAAGCCATTGAACACAGAAAGCGTACATACCAGCGCCATAGTGGCCAAAGCTACCCCGCACACTGAGATGGCTGAGATAATATTAACGGCATTGTGCTTCTTCTTGGAGAAGAGGTAGCGGCGTGCTATGTACAAACTGAGGTTCATTACTTCTTGAGTAATTCGTCGATATGCTCGATATAATCCAGAGAGTCATCGATGAAGAAGCGTAGTTCTGGGATGATACGCAGTTGCTTTCCCAGACGCTTGCCTAAGTCGAAACGCACAGTTTTCACATTGGCATTGATGTTCTTCAGCAACTCCTCTCCTCGTGCTGAAGGGAAGATGCTGAGATGGGCAGTGGCTACGCTAAGGTCGGGGCTGATGCGTACGTTGGTCACTGAAACCAGAACACCATGCATCGCTTGCGTATCACGTCGGAAGATTTCACTCAATTCCTTCTGTATCAGTCGTTCTATTTTACTCTGACGCGTTGTTTCCATATTGTTTCCTCTTTTTTGGTGCGAAGATACTAAAATATTTTTATCTTTGCGTAGTTAATCCTAAAATCAATATGTATGAATAGAATCCTAATGAAATGGTCTTTATGGTGCATAGGTCTGTTCCTTATGGTTGGTTGCACCAAGGAACAAAGCGGTTTTGTGACCATTTATCCTGATAGCGGACAAGCAAAAGTGGTGCGATTACAAGTAGTGAATGACCAGATTATCCGTGTGCAGGCTACCTCGGAAGACGCCCTTCCGCAGAAACAGAGTCTGATAGTGGTGCCACAAACGGCTAGGGTGGATTACGACGTGCAGGAAGATGACGCACAAGTGACTGTGAAAACCAAACAAGTGAAGGCTGTGGTAAGTAAGTCGACTGGGGAAGTGACCTTCTACGACGCTGAGGGGAAGGTCCTGCTGAAGGAAGCAAAAGATGGCAAGAAGTTCCAGGATTTTACGGTACCTGAACGTGAAATAGGCATGGGTACGCTGACGGAGGAACAACGGCATGGACTGACTTGGAATGCCGTTTTCGAGAGTCCGGATGATGAGGCTTTCTACGGATTGGGACAGCATCAGAGCGAGGAACTGAACATGAAAGGGCGCAACGAGGACCTTTTCCAATATAATACAAAAGTGAGTGTGCCTTTTGTTATTTCTAATAAGAACTACGGACTGTTGTGGGACTCCTACTCTTATGGCAGATTTGGCAACCCACACGACTATAAGCAACTTGGTGGGGTGTTCAAGTTGTACGACAAGAATGGTCAAGAGGGACATCTGACAGGAACTTATACTGATAGAAATCATAAGACACTGGTGAGAGAAGAAGATTCCATCTACTTTGAGTATGCCTTGCCTGAGGCTTCGGAGATAGGAAAGACCGACAAAGGGGGCATCCAGAACTTTCCAAAGGGGTTTAACCTTGGAGGTGCAAAGGTGGTGTATGAAGGTGCTTTAGAGGCTACACAGGATTGTGAGTATCAGTTTATTCTCTATTATGCGGGCTATACCAAAGTATTTCTTGGAGGTGAGGAAGTAGTACCTGAGCGTTGGCGCACTGCTTGGAATCCGAATGCCTATAAGTTTGAATATACTTTGAAAGCTGGGGTGAAGACTCCGCTACGCATAGAATGGGATCCCGATGGAGGGGTGAGTTACATAGGTCTGCGCGTTTCGGAACCTCGTACGCTTGAAGAACGTGGACGTCTGAGCATCTGGAGTGAGATGAGCAGGGATATGGATTACTACTTCATTGCTGGGGCAAACATGGATGAAGTGATTTCCGGATATCGTACCCTTACAGGTAAGGCTCCCGTCTATCCGAAGTGGGTACTGGGATTCTGGCAAAGTCGTGAACGCTATAGTAGTGCGCGAGATATTGAGGAAACGCTTGCAGAGTTCAGAAAACGACATATTCCTATTGACAACATTGTGCAGGACTGGTTCTATTGGCACGAAGATCAGTGGGGCAGTCATGTGTTCGATGAAACCCGTTTCCCAGATCCGCAGGCTATGTTAGATTCCATACATCAGATGCATGGGCGCTACATGATATCGGTATGGCCGAAGTTCTATGTGGCGACTGACAACTACAAGGAACTGGACAATAATGGCTGGATGTATCGTCAAGCAGTGGTGGATAGTATCAGAGACTGGGTAGGACCTGGTTATTTTGGCTCTTTCTATGATGCCTATGCCGCAGGAGCCCGTGACATGTTCTGGCGTCAGATGGATGAGAACCTCTATTCGAAATACCACTATAGCATTGATGCGTGGTGGATGGATGCTTCGGAACCCAATATACGCGACTGTACTCCTCTTTGGTATCGTAAGGCATTAAGTGGTCCTACAGCCTTAGGTTCTTCTACAGAGTATTTCAACGCCTATAGCATCGTAAATGCCGATGCTATCTATAATGGTCAGCGCAGCGTAAATCCTAATCAACGTGTGTTCTTATTGACACGCAGTGGCTTTGCTGGAGAGCAGCGCTATTCTACGGCTACATGGAGTGGTGATATAGGTACCCGTTGGGAGGATATGCGGGCACAAATGACAGCGGGTATGAACTATAGTCTCTCTGGTTTGCCTTTCTGGGGGATGGATCAAGGTGGTTTCTGTGTGGAGAACCGCTATGTTTCAGCGCAACGGTTGTATGACCAGACAGGAAAAGAGAATGAAGACTTGAAGGAATGGCGCGAATTACAAACTCGCTGGAATCAGTTTGGTTGTTTTATTCCACTTTATAGAGCGCATGGACAATGGCCATTACGAGAGGTGTTCAATATTGCTCCTGATGACCATCCTGCTTATCAGAGTATAGTGTGGTACCATCAATTGCGTTACCACCTGATGCCTTACCTCTATTCAATGGCAGGATGGGTACATCTGAATGACTATACCATGATGCGTGCGTTGGTGATGGACTACGGTGCGGATCGTAACGTGCTAAACATCAAAGATCAGTGGATGTTTGGCCCTTCACTGATGGCTTGCCCTGTCAGCGAGTATCAAGCACGTACGCGTAAGGTGTACTTCCCAAGTCAGTGCGGATGGTACGATTTCTATACGGGTCGTTACATTCAAGGAGGCCAACACCTGGAAGTTGATGCTCCTTATGAGCGTATTCCAGTGTTTGTACCAGAGGGAAGCATTCTGCCTATAGGCCCAGCTATGGAGTGGAGCGATGAGAAACCTGCAGAGCTTATCAACCTCTATGTCTATGCTGGTAAGGATGCCACCTTCCAGCTCTATGAGGATGAGGGAATCAACTATAATTATGAACGTGGTGATTATTCCACCATCGACATCCGTTACGAGGATGCTACCCATACTCTGACTATCGCTCAGCGTGAAGGTAGCTTCGAAGGGATGCTTCAGCAACGTCGTTTCAATGTGGTGTTGATAAACAAAGATACTCCGAAAGCCTTGAATTTGGATAATCCGCAAGGCATGTTGATAGAGTATAATGGTGAAGAAGTGAAGGTTTGTCTCTGAAATACTTAGATGCCAATATAAAAAGAAAGGGAGCGTTGTGGCTCCCTTTTCTGTTAGTTAATCAACTCTTTCCGTTTCTTCCAAACCAGAGCAATGAGCACGAGGATGAACAATCCGTATCCTGCATAAGCCAGACTTTCTGTGGTATGCAAGCTCTTAGGGTCGAAGGTCATCTCTATCGTGTGTTGCCCTGCTGGGATATACAGCGCACGTAGCACATAGTTGGCTCGTGCTAATTCTGCAGGTTGCCCGTCGATAGTGACCAGCCATCCATCAGGATAATAGATCTCTGAGAATACCGCTACACCATCCTGGGTATTGGCAGTGCTGTAGCGCAGATGGTTGGGTTCATATACCTGAAGGGTGATGTTAGCAGTGCTGTCAGCAGTCAAGATAGATGCATCGTGAAGAGAGACCTTAAACTTGCTGTCCACTACGGCTGTAGCGTTAGGCTTGAAGCCACTCAGCGCAGCAATTTCTTCATTCGCGTTAGCCACATACATCACCTGGTTCACAAACCAGGCATTGCCTAAGGCATAAGGATTCTGTATAGGTACTGTTTCTCCCTTCTCGCCGATAGGAAAGATGAAGTAGCGTGTGTTCAGCATATTGAGCACAGGGAACTTTGTTGCATCTACTTGCTCCATATCCCCTCCTGCATTCACCACTTCACGGTAAGTATTCTGCATCTCACTGGTGATATGGTTGTCTATTAATTCCTGATAGCGACGCAGTTTGGCAGCATGATAGCCACCAACGCTCTTGTGCCAGTAGGAGGTCTGGTTCTCGTTGAACGTACTGGTTGCAAAGTTCAGTACGCGATAATCCAACGCCTTATCTTGCAGAATCTCCTCATCGGTAGCCGTTTTCACAAAACTGTCAGTACGGATGCTGGGAGATACAAACTGGTCGTCGTAGAGGTAGCGCTTATTGACCATCCACATATCTGCAAGGCAAAGCAGCAACACACCTCCGATGGTAAATTCTTTGCGCAGCTTGCCACTAGAGTATGCCATCAACAGTAGGCATCCCACGATGATGATCAGCGCACTACGTCTTACATCTGCAGTCACCAATGCCTGGCGCATTTCAGTAAGATTAGCCATGATGCCGCCAAGCATCTCTTTAGGGATGCTGCCCTGATCAGCAGCCTGCGTAAGCATCTGTGCTTCTTGTGCAGGGATGAAGTCGGTAAACATGCCTGGGGCTAGCCAGATAAGTAGGGCTATGCCCAGCGTGAGTGCCAAACTGATAAGGAATGCGTTGCGGTAGGTCTTAAGAGCTCCGCGCTCCGTAAGCCATTGCCTTAAAGCAAATATCGCTACTAGGGGAATGGTGAACTCTGCTATCACAAGGATGGAAGACACTGTGCGGAAGCTGCTGTACATAGGTACATAGTCGATAAAGAAATCTGTCACGGGCATAAAATTCTTACCCCAAGACAGAACGATGGAGAAGATAGTCGCTGCCACCAAAGCCCATTTCATAGGACCTTTCATGATGAAGCATCCCAGGAAGAAAAGGAACAGCACGAAAGCGCCTACATAGACAGGACCAGCTGTCATGGGTTGGTCGCCAAAGTACTGTGTGAGGCTGCTATAGAGGCTGCTATACTGAGGATTAGCTTTCGCCATAGCTGTGCTGCTCTGACTAAGAGGCACTGAAGCGCCCCCTTTCAGGTTGGGCACTAAGAAGGTCAACGTTTCCCCAATGCCATAGCTCCATTGTGTGATGTAGTCGCGATCCAGTCCACTACTGGTCTGCTTAGCAGCATCGCCCATCTGTACCAGTTCGCTCTTGCCACGCATGGTCTCCTTGCTGTACTTATACGTATGGTAGAGGTTCGATAGGTTGGTCGAGATTCCAATGAGTCCTGCTATCACCAGCACGCCCGTTGCTTTCAGGAACTGTGGCACCTTGCCCTCTTTGTAAGCCTGTACCAGATAGGCGATGGCCATGAAGAGCATCACGAAGAGGAAATAATAGGTCATCTGTACGTGGTTCGACATGATTTGCAGTGCCACGAACAACGCAAAGACCAGTCCACCTTGCAACAGTTTTCCTCTGTATGCAAGTACCATACCTGCAATCGTGGGCGGAATATAAGCTAATGTGACAAATTTCCAGATGTGTCCTGCAGCAATGATGATAAAGAAGTAGCTGGAGAATGCCCAAAGGATAGCTCCTAAGCTCGATAACCATACCGATATACCAAAGGCACGCAGCAAGATAAAGAATCCCAGCATCAAGATGAACGTCAGCTTCACATAGTCGGGCAGAAATAGCTGATACACCTTCTCCGTCCACTTCAGCGGCTGTCCCGATTCATACGATGGAGAGATCTGGTAGGTGGGCATACCGCCAAAGAGGGCATTGGTCCATCTCGTCGTCTTTCCCGTCTCTTCCTTATAGACCTTAGCTTCCTGACCAGCCCCCGTGCCTGCCGAGGTATCATGCTGGAAGAGAATTCGCCCTTCTATATCAGCAGGGAAGAAGTAGGCAAATGAAATCAGGATAAACGCCACTATGGCGATAAGGTCGGGGAGTATCTTTTTCAGTGTCATGGTGATGATTCTTTTATTTTGGCAGCGAAGATAGCAGATTTTACGCGAATTATTGTATTTTTGTCGTTAAAAAGATAGAAACAAGATGAAGATAGGTGTGATAGTAGCAATGGACAAGGAGCTTAAGCAACTCCGTGCCCTCTTGGAAAACGGTGTTTCAGAAACTATAGGTAGCTTAGAGTTTATCAGCGGACGTGTTGGTCGCAACGAGGTAGTGCTGCAGAAATGCGGCATTGGCAAGGTGAACTCAACCATAGGCACTGTAGAAATGATTCATCAATATAAGCCCGATATCATTATTTCTACAGGATGTGCAGGTGGTGCATCCACAGAGATGGAGGTGGGCGATGTGGTCATAGGTACAGAGATGGTGTATCACGATGCCTATTGTGGGGAGCAGCAGGCTTTCGGACAAGTGATGGGTATGCCTGCACGCTTCAAGGCCAATCCTCAGTTGGTACTGATGGCGCAGCAAGTAGAGCATGGCGCAGGAGTGCACGAAGGACTCATTGTCGGAGGCGACTGGTTTGTGAACAGTCGCGAGAAGATGCAGCAGATACTCGACCGTTTTCCAGAAGCTGTGGCAGTAGATATGGAGAGCACCAGCATCGCGCAGACCTGCTATATCTATCAGGTGCCGTTTATCTCCTTCCGTGTCATCAGTGATGTGCCTCTTAAAGATCATCAGGCATCACAGTACTATGACTTCTGGGACCGCATGGCTGATGGTTCCTTTCACGTCACCAAGAGCTTCCTTGAAAAACTTTAACGATTAAGCGTCAGCAAAAATCTTTCCGTCATCAAGGGTAACCTGCAGTTTCGTATATTCGCTGTGGAAATCGTTCTGCAAGCGATCTAGATAGCGTGCGCTTTCCCACTTACACATTGGGAGGTCGTGGAGCAAGTAGTTGCCACAGGCCTCAGGACGTGTAGCAGGTACTTCTGTCTGTGTCAGAATCCATTGAAGACACTCGATGGTCAGGCGTCTCATGTCTTCCACACTGTATTCTCCCGTCATGATGATATACATGCCTGTGAGACACCCCATAGGGCCTACATAGACGACATCCTCTTTTACCTCACTGTTGCGAAACCATGTGGCCATCAGGTGTTCCATGCTGTGTATGGCAGCAGGGGCAACGGCAGGTTCTTTATTTGGTTCCGTGATGCGTAGGTCGTATGTGGTGAAGCCTTTATCTACACGTGAAATGTAGATACCCGGCTTCAATTGGGTATGATCGATGGTAAAACTCTGTATAACTTCCATAATAAGAATCTAACGTTTTTCGTGGTACTAAGATACTGACTTTTTTTTCAGATTGTTACCGTTTGGTAGGAAAAGTTACAAGGCTTAAAGTATAAGTTAGGTTACGGCTAATTGTCTCTTTGCCGTAACCTAACTTAATTATAGAGTATCGTTCTATCATCTGTCAACAGCAGTGAAGTAAGGAGCTGCACCGCTGTTTTCCTTAGTGATATAGATATCCATTTTAGCACCGTTGGCTTCGCCTACGAACTTATAGTCGGTACCTTTAGAGGTGGTGCGACTGCCTACGCTCACGGCCTGTGTGCCATTCATCATAGGGTAGGTAGAGATGGCTGCGTTGAAGATCTCTGTTTCTTCTGCAGTTGGAGCCTGCTGAGCAGAATAGTCGGCCAAAGCCTCGTTCTGACCTTCGATGAGGCCGAGGTTGATCAGCACGCGATCAACAGTGGCAGGCATCTTGTCCATCAGTGAGCTGCGAACGCCCATGCAATCGGCAATATTGATGGTAGGATAAGTGCTGTGCATCTCGTCTACGCTCTGCTTTACACCGCTACTACCACTAGTGCAGAAAGGAACTACGGTCTTGCCATTCAACGCACCGCTAGCCAGCAAGGTCTTGACAGGCTGAGCATAGGTGCCAAACCAAAGTGGGTAACCTAGGAAGATAACGTCATAGTCAGCTACATTGGCCTTCAGAGGCTTCAGCTCTGGCAGTACATTGCCTTCACGCTCCTCGCCAGAACGCTTGATAATTTCGTCATACACAGTAGAATAGGCATTCACCAGTTCGAGGGCTTCGATATCGGCACCAGTCTTCTGCTGAATGTACTCAGCCATTTGCTTTGTGGTGTTGGTGACAGAGAAATAGAGCACCAATACTTTCTTGGCAGCAGGTTCTTCGGCTTGCTGCTCGGCATTTTGCTTTGATGCGCAAGATATCATGAACAGTCCTGCAAGCATCATTAAAACTAACTTCTTCATTTGCTTTACTTAATATGTGTTAATAATCTTTCTTTGACTAGAAAAGGGGAATCTCCACATAGAAGATTCCCCTTTTTAGAAGTTCGCTTCGCAGTATTATCTGCGCAGACCCAGAGCCTTGACGATTTCACGGTAGCGGTTGATGTCGCGCTCCTGCAGATAACGGAGGAGTGAACGGCGCTTACCTACCAATTTCGTCAATGAACGAGATGTAGTATAATCTTTCTTATTGAGCTTCAAGTGCTCAGTAAGGTGAGCAATACGGTATGAAAACAAAGCTATCTGAGCCTCTGGTGAGCCAGTATCAGTGTTAGACTTTCCGTACTTGCTGAAGATTTCTTGCTTTTTAGCAGCGTCTAAATACATAATGTTTTGAATAAAAGTGTAACAAATTTTTGTAATGCGGGTGCAAAGATAGGCATAATCTCTGAATATGCAACACTTTATGTGCGATTTTTTTATCGGCATACATTATATGTGGTGTAAAATTCGTAACTTTGCACCCGATTTCAAGGTATTAGTTATGCAGAATATTAGAAATATTGCCATCATTGCCCATGTGGACCATGGCAAGACCACGCTCGTAGATAAGATGCTCCTGGCAGGAAACCTGTTCCGTGAAAACCAGAGCACAGGTGAGTTAATGCTTGATAATAACGAGCTGGAGCGTGAGCGAGGTATCACGATTCTTTCCAAGAATGTTTCCATCAACTATAAAGGAACGAAAATCAACATCATAGACACTCCGGGACATAGCGACTTCGGAGGTGAGGTGGAGCGTGTGCTCAACATGGCAGATGGTTGTCTGCTGTTGGTAGATGCTTTCGAAGGTCCGATGCCTCAGACGCGTTTCGTGCTGCAGAAGGCATTGCAGATAGGATTGAAGCCCATTGTGGTGATAAATAAGGTGGACAAACCTAACTGCCGCCCTGATGAAGTGAATGAGATGGTGTTCGATCTGATGTTCAATCTGGATGCTACAGAGGAGCAGTTGGACTATCCGCTGATCTTCGGGTCTGCCAAGAATGGCTGGATGAGTACCGATTGGAAACAGCCTTCTGAAAACATTCTACCTCTGCTTGACTGCATTATTGACAATATTCCTGCTCCTGAGCAATTGGAAGGCTCTCTTCAAATGCTCATTACGTCACTGGATTACTCCAATTATACGGGTCGTATAGCCGTAGGACGTGTGCATCGTGGAACTATCCGTGAAGGGATGAACGTGACGCTAGCTCGACGAAATGGGGAAATGATAAAGACTAAAATCAAGGAACTCCATGTATTTGAGGGTATGGGACAGAAGCGCGTCGAAGAGGTTTCATCGGGCGATATCTGTGCCATTATCGGCTTAGATGCTTTTGAGATAGGTGATACTATCTGCGATTTCGAGAATCCAGAGGCTCTTCCTCCTATCACCATCGATGAGCCTACCATGAGTATGCTTTTCACCATCAACGATTCGCCATTCTACGGACAGGAGGGTAAGTATGTTACTTCTCGTCATATTCAAGACCGTCTGGATAGAGAACTCGACAAGAACTTGGCACTGCGTGTCACCAAGGGAGAGACGGAAGGTAAGTGGAACGTATCTGGTCGTGGAGTGTTACATCTCTCCGTACTCATTGAAACCATGCGTCGCGAAGGATATGAATTGCAGGTAGGACAGCCGCAGGTGATTTTCAAGGAGATTGACGGCCAGCGTTGTGAACCTATCGAAGAACTGACGGTCAATGTACCTGAAGAATATAGCAGTAAGATTATCGACATGGTAACACGTCGTAAGGGTGACCTTCTTAAGATGGAAAATGCAGGTGACCGTGTAAACCTTGAGTTCAATATTCCTTCACGTGGTATCATTGGTTTACGTACCAATGTACTAACTGCTTCAGCAGGTGAAGCTATCATGGCCCATCGCTTTAAGGAGTATGCGCCTTACAAGGGAGAGATTGCCCGTCGCACAGCTGGCTCCATGATAGCAATGGAAACGGGAACGGCTTTTGCATACGCACTGGACAAGTTGCAAGATCGTGGCCGTTTCTTCATCAATCCACAGGATGAAGTCTATGCGGGTCAGGTAGTTGGCGAGCACGTTCATGAGAAGGATCTGGTAATCAATGTCACCAAGGCAAAGAAACTGACTAATATGCGTGCCAGTGGTTCTGAAGAGAAGGTACGTCTCTCTCCACCTTTGCAGTTCTCACTCGAAGAGGCTTTGGAATATATCAAAGCTGATGAGTATGTGGAAGTGACACCAAAGTCGATGCGTATGCGCAAGATAATTCTTGACGAGTTGGAGCGTAAGCGTGCAAATAGAAATAATGAGGAATAAATAAAAACCCCCGCCAATTGGCGGGGGTTTCTTTTATTATTCTACGAACTTCGCTTTGGAAGCATCACGTTCTTTCACTGCTGGATTCTCTGCAGGATGTCCCACCAAGATGATGTTCAGCAGTTCATAGTTTTCGCTGAAGCCCAACTTCTTCAGATACTCTACTGCCTCAGGAACTGAAGTCATAGCGCGCACTGTGCCAGCCTGATAGCAAGTACCCAGACCCATGGCATTGGCAGCCAACATGATGTTCTCACTCAGAAGTCCGGTATCTACACCAGAGTAAGGAGCGCCAGTTTCCTGTGCAATGAAGAATACGGCAGGAGCGTTGGAGAAGATGGTCTTGTCGCCTACGCGGGCAGCCAATTGTGCACCAGCTTCACTTTTCTTCACCAAATCAGAGATTTCATTCAGCGTCTGCTGGTTGTCTATCACACGCACTTCCCAGTCTTGGCGGTTGTTGGCACTTGGTGCCTGAATGCCCACCTTTATCAGTGTCTGCAGATCCTCGCGGCTTACAGGCTCATTAGTAAAGCTACGCACGCTCACACGTGTCATAATGTTTTCAATTACAATGTCTGCTTTGTTTACAGGGGCAGGCTCTACGTTCACTGTAGGCTGTACGCAACTTCCCAGCACCAGCAAGCCAACTCCCATCAACATGTTCTTAAATGTTTTCATATTCATTCGCTTTAAATGGTTTGTAAAATCGGGCGCTAATTTACGATATATATAAATAAGGTGTACGTTAAATAAACAAAAAAGAGCGGGATTCCGAAGAATCCCACTCCTTATTTAAGAGATTAATTACTCTAAATTAGAGCTGTGGACCAGCAGCTACCAAAGCCTTACCAGCCTCGTTGGTAGTGTACTTGTCGAAGTTCTTGAT
This sequence comes from Bacteroidaceae bacterium, assembly GCA_017427065.1. Classification (GTDB taxonomy): domain Bacteria; phylum Bacteroidota; class Bacteroidia; order Bacteroidales; family Bacteroidaceae; genus Bacteroides. Next base: position 19,462 of record JAFRTL010000009.1, read on the forward strand.
GAAGCGTGCAGCCAAATCCTTTGCCTTCTCATCCCACTCAGCGCGATTCTGGTAAGTATCACGTGGGTCAAGAATACCCCAAGCCACACCATCAAGCTGTGTTGGAACCTCAAGACCGAAGTAAGGAATCTTCTTGGTAGGAGCATTGTTGATAGCACCGCTCAAGATAGCATCGATGATACCACGGGTATCCTTGATAGAGATACGCTTGCCAGTACCGTTCCAACCAGTGTTTACCAAGTAAGCCTTGGCACCGCTCTTCTCCATCTTCTTAACCAGCTCCTCACCGTACTTAGTTGGGTGCAGTTCCAAGAATGCCTGGCCGAAGCAAGCTGAGAATGTAGGAGTAGGCTCAGTGATACCACGCTCTGTACCAGCCAACTTAGCAGTGAAGCCAGAGAGGAAGTAGTACTTAGTCTGCTCAGGAGTCAGGATAGATACTGGAGGCAGTACGCCGAATGCATCAGCGCTCAGGAAGATCACCTGCTTAGCAGCTGGACCAGCACTCTTACCATTCACCTTCTTAACGATGTTGTTGATGTGCTCGATTGGGTAAGAAACGCGAGTGTTCTCAGTCACGCTCTTGTCGTTGAAGTCGATTACGCCGTTAGCATCAACGGTAACATTCTCCAACAGTGCATTGCGCTTGATAGCGTTGTAGATATCAGGCTCAGATTCTTTGTCCAACTTGATAACCTTAGCATAGCAACCACCCTCGAAGTTGAACACGCCATTGTCGTCCCATCCGTGCTCGTCGTCACCAATCAGCAGACGCTTAGGATCGGTTGACAAAGTAGTCTTACCAGTACCAGACAGACCGAAGAAGATAGCGGTATTCTCACCCTTCATATCAGTGTTGGCAGAGCAGTGCATAGAAGCGATGCCTTGCAGAGGCAGGTAGTAGTTCATCATAGAGAACATACCCTTCTTCATCTCACCACCGTACCAAGTATTCAGGATCACCTGCTCGCGGCTCTTTACATTGAAAGCTGCGCAAGTCTCAGAACGCATGCCAAGAGCCTCAAAGTTCTCAACTTTAGCCTTAGAAGCATTGTAGATAACGAAGTTAGGCTCGAACTTCTCCAGTTCCTCAGCTGTAGGCTGGATGAACATGTTCTTTACAAAGTGTGCCTGCCATGCTACCTCAACGATGAAGCGAACAGCCATACGAGTATCCTCGTTAGCACCGCAGAATGCGTCAACAACATACAGATCCTTGTTGCAAAGCTCCTTGATAGCCATTTCCTTCACAGCTGCCCAAGTTGACTCGCTCATTGGGTGGTTGTCATTCTTGTAACCTTCAGTTGTCCACCATACAGTGTCCTTAGAAACATCATCCATTACGATGTACTTGTCCTTAGGAGAACGACCAGTGAAGATACCGGTCATTACGTTAACTGCGCCCAGTTCAGTCAGCTGACCTTTGTCGAAACCTTCCAGACCTGGCTTCATTTCAGCCTCGAACAACTCCTCATAAGAAGGATTGTGACCAATCACGGTTGAACCAGTGATACCGTACTTTGTTAAATCCAAATTTGCCATTTTTTTAATATTAAAGTATGTAATTATTAATGTTAAATCTATCGTACCTTTTAAATCGAGTACAAAAATAGTATTTTCTTGTCAGATAAACATTGCTTTAAGCAAATATTTCTGCATAGAAAAAACTTTTTTATAACTTACTAACAATTAGTGCTATCTCTATATTGCAAATTTTGATGTTTTTTGCTTTTTTTGCATGTTGAATCGTTAAATCAGGGTATATGAAAGTCGTTAATTTCGCGGAATCGAATTCTATTCTCAACCATTATATGGCAGAATTGCGTGACAAGAATTATCAAAAGAATCGTTTGACATTCCGTCATAATGTAGAACGCATTGGAGAAGTGATGGCGTATGAGGTATCCAAGACCTTAGAATATAAACCCCAAACAGTCACGACGCCTTTAGGTAGTCTCGACATACCTTTGATGAAACAAGAAGATATCGTGGTAGCCACCGTACTTCGAGCTGGCTTGCCTTTCCATCAGGGATTTCTCAATGTGTTTGATGGTGCCGATAATGCCTTTGTATCAGCTTACCGTATGTATCTGAATCCTGAACATACGGAAGTTGGCATTCATGCAGAGTATATAGCCACTCCAAGTGTCAAAGGCAGAACGCTGATCATCGTTGACCCAATGCTGGCCACTGGTGGCAGTTTGGTTGCTGCAATTGAGGCGCTGTTAGAAGCAGGTAATCCGAAGACTATTCATGTGTGTTGTGTGATTGCTGCCCCAGAGGGCATTGAGGTTGTGAAAAGTGCTTTGCCAGATGACGCGACTATCTGGTGTGCCGCCATAGACGATGGTATGAATGAACAGAAATACATCGTGCCTGGTTTTGGCGACTGTGGTGACCTTTGCTATGGTGAGAAGCTGCAATCGTTCCGCAAGATTGCAGATAAGAAATAAAAAAGAATGAGGCTCTTTCGAGCCTCACTTTTTTAGAAATTCTTACGAACAACCTTCCAGTCTGGATACTTGTATTTCAAGAAATCGTCATCGAGGAAGAAGGCTGCCTCTCCTACATTACCCTTAAACTGCCAGTTGAGCCACTTTAATACCGCTACAGCATAACTGCCACCGTTTTTTTCATAATAGGTGCCGCTATGACCATCGAGTGTATTCATCATTACAACAGGCACGTTTTCGATACGGTCAAAATCTTTCTGTGCATTAGGGAAAGCTACATCAGCAGGACCACCGATCAAGTAAAACATAGGTTGGTGCAAACTATTCAGCGCTTCCTTTGTGGTGCCTTGCATCTCCATATCTGCGATACCTGTGTTCAGCATTACACAAGTCTTGATACGAGGGTCATGGGCCACGCCTAATACTTGTGCACCACCACATGACTGTCCCATAGCTGCCACGTGATCGAGGTCTAAGCAATGGTAATAGTCTGACTTAGGATCTGCATTCTGGTCAATCAACCAATCAAGTGCCTCTAACAGCATCCTTGGATAAGTCTCCTGTACAGTTGGCAATGGTTGTCCTTTCTTAGCTGCTTTGGCTTGAGCCTCAGCCTGCTCCTTCATCATTTTCTCTATCTGAGCGCGCATCTGCTCTTGGTAAGCTTTTACTTCCTCTGGAGATTTAGGTTCGATAACCTCGCCATTGGCCAGCACTACCTTCGCCTTTGTTTCTGGATAAGAATAGGTAAGCACGTCCTTCCACTTGGCAACGACGTCTTCTTCGTCATAAGGACCTATGGCAATGGCCACATAGCCATAGGAACAGAGTTCGCTCAGCAGAAAGCGCATTTCCACATTGTTGTTGGCACAACCGCCGTTGGCATAGACGATGACAGGCAACTTACCTGTCTTTGCCACCACACTCTTCAAGTCTTGCGGGCGATAAGTGGTGAACTTAGGACAAGATACATCTTCCACCACTTCAGCCTTATAAGGCCCAGTGCCACCATTCTCTACCACTTGCTTGCGTGCAGTTTGAGCATTAACCAACCCAACAGCTGCAGCGAACAAACATGCTGCCATTATAAATCTTTTCATAGTCAATATATTATTAAGGATTACTTCACTTCCCAAATATCGTTGGTTTCCAACAACTCGGCGAAGTTGTGGTATCTCTTCTTAGCGCTGACTTCCTCTAACTGGGCATGAACGGCTTCATCATAAGTAGGAGCCTCTACATCACGAATCACACCAAATGCCACAGGGAAGTCAGGACCATCCATCATGGCCAGTTTAAGGTGCAGGGTATTGTCTTGACAATGAGCATCGTGAACAAGGATATCATCCAGCGTCACACCATTCTCACCAATCTTTACTACCTTAATGCCAAATCCTTCCTGCATCAAACCATACTCGTTGTTCTCGCCAAATACCATAGGTTTGCCATGTTGCAGGTAGATAGCATTCTTGGCACGGTCTTCTTTCTTTGCTAAATAGTCGTAAACGCCATTGTTGAAGATCATGCAGTTCTGCAGAATCTCGCAAACAGCAGCACCCTTATGTTGGGCTGCGGCCTTCAGAATCTCCACGGTACCAGCAGCATCTGCAGCAGCAGCACGGGCAAAGAAGCGACCGCGAGCGCCGAAGCAAAGTTCAGCAGGACGGAATGGATCTTCTACGGTACCATAAGGAGAAGATTTGCTCACGAAACCACGTGGGGAGGTTGGAGAATACTGGCCCTTTGTCAAACCATAGATGCGGTTGTTCAGCAGAATCATGTTCAGGTCAATGTTACGACGTACAGCATGAATGAAGTGATTACCTCCAATAGCCAAACCATCGCCATCACCAGAAACCTGCCAAACGGTAAGCTTAGGGTTAGTTACTTTCGCACCTGTTGCTATGGCTGCTGCACGACCATGAATAGTCTGCATGGCATAGGTATTCATATAATAAGGTAGACGACTGGAGCAGCCGATACCTGAAATCACTGCAATGTCCCAAGGAGAAACTCCAAGTTCAGCCATCGCTTTATGCAGAGAGGCGAGAAAGAAATGATCGCCACATCCCGGACACCAACGGGGTTGTCCTTTCTTATAGTCTTTTGCTGTAAATTCGCTCATGATAGTTCTATGTTTTGGAGTTTACTTGTTTAAAATATCTTTGAATGCTTCTACTAATTCTGCAATGACGAAAGGCTGACCTTTCACTTCATTGTACTGATAAGGTACGAAGTTGTCCACCTTCATGCGAAGGTAGGCAGCAAATTGGCCGAGGTTCTGCTCTGCAACCACCACCTTCTTATAGCGCTTCAGCACTTCGGAAGTGTTCTTTGGCAGAGGGTTGATGTAGCTGAACTGAGCCAAAGCCACTTTCTTACCTTCCTTAATGAGTTCATCCATTGCAGAGTGCAGATGTCCGTAAGTGCTTCCGAAACCAACGATCAGCAGATCAGCATCCTCTTTGCAACCTTCCACCTCTACGTCAGGTACAGGAATCTTAGCCACTTTAGAGGCACGCAAGCGTACCATTTTGTCGTGATTCTCAGGATCGGTAGAAATTGCACCAGTATTACCATCTTTTTCCAAACCTCCGAGGATGTGAGTATAGCCTTCCTGTCCAGGAATAGCCCAATAACGCACATCTTCATCATTACGTTTGTAAGGTGTATAATTGTCCTTCATATCCTCAGTGACATACGGAGGATTGATGGCTGGATAATCTGCAAGATTAGGGAGCTTCCAAGCAGAAGAACCGTTAGCGATGAAACCATCGGTAAGGAGAATGACAGGCGTCATGTGCTCCAAAGCCATCTTGGAAGCTTGATAAGCCGCATCGAAGCAGTTGGTTGGTGAAGTCGCTGCAATGACAGGCATTGGGCTCTCACCATTGCGTCCGAAAAGTGCTTGAAGTAAGTCGGTCTGCTCTGATTTAGTAGGAAGACCTGTGGAAGGACCACCACGCTGAACATCAAGGATAACCACAGGAAGTTCAGTTGTCACCGCTAAGTTCATGGCTTCTGATTTTAAGCAGACACCAGGACCAGAGGTAGAAGTCACTGCCAAAGCCCCTGCAAAAGCAGCACCAACAGCTGAAGCAGCACCAGAGATCTCGTCCTCACACTGTACGGTAATCACACCAAGAGACTTATGCTTAGCCAATTCGTGGAGTACATCGGTAGCAGGTGTAATAGGATAAGAACCTAAGAACAAACGCTTACCAGCCTTTTCAGCAGCAGCGATGAAACCGTATGCGGTAGCCTTATTACCCGTGATGTCCATATAGCGTCCAGGCTCTTTCGATTTACTTTCAATACGATAAGTATGATCAACAGATGAATGTGTGTTGGCTCCATAGTCGTAACCAGCTCTGACTACCTTTACATTGGCCTCTGCAATCTCAGGCTTCTTAGCAAACTTTTCACGCAGGAAGTTCTCCACCAGATTAAGATCGCGATTAAAGAGCCAGCATACCAAACCCAACGCAAACATATTGCGGCATTTCAGTGCACTCTTATTATCCATGCCTGTGTCCTTCAATGCCTCTTTCACGATGGTAGTGATAGGCGCTGCAATCACATCCTGCTTGATGCCCATCTCTTCGATAGGATCATCGGTAACGAATTGTGCTTTCTGAAGGTCGGCCTTTTGGAAAGCGTCAGTGTCGATAATGATGCAAGCCGTAGACTTAGCATACTTGTATTGTGTCTTTAGTGCAGCAGCATTCATAGCTACCAACACGTCGCATTTATCGCCAGGAGTATAGACTTTACCTGCACCAATGTGTACTTGGAAACCAGATACACCAGTCAGCGAACCTTGTGGTGCACGGATATCGGCAGGGAAGTCGGGAAAAGTACTGATACCGTTTCCAACGGTAGCTGAAACGGTTGAGAAGATGTTGCCAGCGAGTTGCATTCCATCGCCAGAGTCACCAGAGAAGCGTACTACTACTTGCTCCAGTTCTTTTACCTCAATGTCATTTGTCATCTTGTTGTTATTGATTTGTAAGTCACATTATTCATAAAACGAGTGCAAAGGTCGGAAAGTTAATTGTATTCTCAAAACTTTTTGGGCGTTTTCCTGCGATTTTGAAGTCATAATGCATAAACATGCAGTTTACTATACCTTTTTCTGAAGTTTTTTTGTTTTTGCCCTTTGATTGCACTATCTTTGCTGCCGATTTAAGACATTGGGGTCCTGTAGTTCAATGGATAGAATAGAAGTTTCCTAAACTTTAGATTCGAGTTCGATTCTCGGCGGGACTACTACTTTTCTGCATTTTATCAGTGTTTTCTTCCCATCGTTTAGTGTTGTGGCAAAAAGGTATGTGGAGCCTCCGTCATTTAGTTTCAGTTTTTTACGTAATGTAGCAACGTCTTGTGGAAAGTTTCTTACAGTCAAGTTGCCTTTGTCGATTCCGTCTAAAAGATAAGCAAGTTCTTTTTTATTAAAAGAGGAATAATCCTCTATATGAAAAATGCGTCCAGGAAAATCTGAATGTAAAGTATCAGAAGTGTATAGATGACTATTGGGGTGCAATTTCTTTAATTGAAAGCGTGATGCAATGCTCTTAAATGCACCTACCTTCAAGATGGAAGCATTAGGCTCATAGAGGTATGTCTGTAAGGTTGTGGCATAGTCGCATGGTTTCTCTTCCTCTTCATAGTGGAAGCTGAATAATTGTGATGGTTCGCCCTTACTGGAGAGATTGACGGCTGTCAGTAAATGTTCACCACTGTGGACATTTTTGCTCATAACTATGAGAATTTCTTTACATTCGTTATCCATACTTACCACATACACCTGCTCGATAGTGTTCCCAAGGGTACTTAACGCTTTTTTGATGTCAAGCATTGGAGAAAGCTTAGCCATCACTTTGTCGGCTTTTTCCAGCAAAAGGTCCTTTAGCTCCAAAATACTAGGCTCACAATCTTCTAAAGCGACCACCTTTCCTCCGCTAAGATTCCTTCGTGCGGGATCAATAAATAGCCAATCCAAGTGTGAAGTTTGGAGTAGAAAATCTTTGGCATCAGTATGGCAGATATGGATGTTTTTAAGGTTTCTAACTAGGAAATTATTTTTTGCTAGTTGGCAAAGTAATTCTTGCCGCTCTACGTAGTAAGCCTGTTGGAATAATTTTCCGATAAAAGCACAGTCGATTCCAAAGCCACCGGTTAGATCTGCAAAAGTATCAAGATTGGTTTTACTTTCCACGACTATCTGTTGCTTAAATTGGGCAGTTAGTTCAGAAGAACACTGCTCCATTGAGAGATGTGGCGGATAAAGTATGTTTTCATCAGCCGCCCAAGAAGGCAATTTATCCTTTGCTTTTTGCCATCCCTCTATCTGTGTAAGCGCAAAGGGAAGGTCAACATCCTCTTGAGGCTTGACTTTCAAGGCAAGGGCATGTACATCGTCCGTCAGATGCTGCTTGATAAAGATCCGTGTATGTTCGCTAATTTCCAATGTTTATTTTATTACCTTATACCGTTGTCTTGCTTCATTGCGACTCACTAAATTGAAATGCCACCATTCTGAAGGCAAGGTTTTGAAACCTGCTTCTTTCATTACTTGGCGGAGTAAAAGGCGGTTTGCTAAGGCTTCTTGTGTCATCTTCCCTTGCTTTACCAATGTCGCTTCATTGCTGATATTGGCTTCCCTTCCCAAATGGTCTATCTTAGTACCCATAGGGAGAGTGTCGCCTTCCAACGTTGCCAACGTGATGTCCACTGCTACACCATAGTTGTGCATTCCTCCTCCATGTGCAGGATTCGACACATAGTTCTGCTTAGAAGTTCCTTTCACAGCATCCCACATCACTTGTTGTACACGAATCGGACGAGCGGCATCGAAGACAGCTAATGTAAGGTCGGGTCTTCGTTCCTTTAACAGTTTCTGAGCTTTAAGCAAGCAGCGCATGGCATCGGGATGCAGGTAGGCTTCTTGTAGCTCTGTGTAAAGCACCTTTCCTGTGAAATTATCGGCACGAGCATACATCAGACTTACCATGATGGTGCTATCTTGCTCGGCGATATTCAGATATCCAAGTGAATCCAACTGCTTTGCCATGTTGCTTTTTTCGGGAGGTAAAGGCACTTGCGATACTATCTCCGATATTTCAGAGATAGTATCGTCATTTGCCTCTTGATGTTGTTGTACTTGAGTACACATCATCAGACATGCCAAAGTTCCTATAACGAGTAGTGACTTCAATGATTTCTATTATTTCAGTCCTCTGTTCTCCAACAATCCATCAATTTTCGGATCACGTCCACGGAAATTGCGATACATGGTCATGCCATCATCAATGCCTCCAGGAGTGAAAATTGCATCACGGAAACGCTGTGCAATTGTGCTGTCGAGAATGTTTCCTGCTTCCTTATATGCTTGGAAAGCATCGCATTCATAGACTTCTGCCCATAGATAGCTATAGTATCCAGCCGTATAACCACCACCCATCGTATGCTCAAAGTTGGTCACTCTATAGCGAGGGAATATCTGACGAGGGATGCCACGCTCATTCAGTTTCTGTTGTTCGAATGCCATTACGTCGAAATTAGCTGGAATTTCTTTCAGTGTATGCATGTCCATATCCACTAAAGAAGCAGCTACCAATTCCACCGTTGCGAAGCCTTGTCCGTATTTCTCGCTCTCTTGAATCTTCTTCACCAAATCCAGAGGAATGACTTCTCCCGTTTGATAATGCTTGGCATAAACGTTTAGAATCTCTGGCTCCAAAGCCCAATGTTCATTGATTTGGGAAGGTACTTCTACGAAATCACGCTCTACACCACCCGTCCCGCGATACTGTACATCGCGCATGAAAGAATGCAGTGCATGTCCGAATTCATGGAACTCTGTAGTGATGTTGGTCACATTCTGAAGTGCAGGAGTGTCTCCATTTGGAGGAGTAAGACTGGCCACATTTACTACAATAGGTATGACACGTTCGCCATCCTTGTAATATTCTCCACGGAAACTGGTACACCAAGCACCTGCACCTTTACCATCGCGAGGGAAATAGTCGCTATAGAACAATGCCAGTAATGAGCCATCTTTATCGCGTACTTCGAAGGTTTTGGTGTCTGGATGATATTTTGGTAAATCAGTCCGTTCTGTGAAAGTCAGGCCATAAAGCTTGTTGGCCACGTAGAAAATGCCTTGTTGCACATTATAAACCTCTAAGTAAGGGCGAACCTCATTGTCATCGATGTTGAATTTCGCCTTCTTTGCTTTCTCCATATAATACATGTAGTCCCAGCCTTCTGGCTCAAAGTTTTTGCCTTCTTTACGGATTTCAGCACGAATATCATTCAGTTCCTCCTGAGCTTTCTTAACGGCAGGTTCCCAGATCTGATCAAGCAGATTGTACACATTCTCACTGGTCTTGGCCATGCGGTCGTCAAGAGCAAAAGAGGCATAATCTTCAAATCCCATCAGCTTTGCTTTCTGTAGACGCAGGTCTAACAATTTTACGCAGATTTCGTTGTTATCCCATTCATTCCCTTGATTGCCACGATTGTAATAGGCGTCATAAACCTTCTTGCGAAGCTCACGATTGTTGCAATACTGAAGCACAGGATTACAACTGGCACGTTGCATATTGAACATCCATTTGCCTTCCAGACCATTCTTCTTGGCCATTTCAGCAGCAGCATCGATGTTCGACTGTGGCAGTCCCTCCAGATCTTCCAACTTATCAACAGTAATGAAAGTATTGTTAGTTTCATGCAGAAGGTTCTGATCAAACTGCAACTGCAACATGGAGATTTCGTTATTCAATTGAGCAAGTCGCAGCTTGTCAGATTCATTTAGATTGGCACCATTACGCACGAAACGCTTATAATAATTCTCAATCAACTTCTTCTGTTCCTTATTGTAACCCGCCTGTTCCTGTTTGTCGTATAATTTCTTTACACGCTGAAACAGTTTATCATTCATATAAGTAGAGTTGCTGAGTTCTGAAGTCAGCGGTGAAATCTCCTTTTGCAAATCACGGTAATCTTGATTAGAATCACTGCTTGATAAGGGACTGAATACATTGCTGACCTTAGTGAGCAGGGCACCAGCATTGTCAAGAGCAAGAATAGTGTTTTCGAAAGTCGGAGCTTCTTTATTCTTCGCAATTTCTTGGATAGTTGCCTTCTCTTCTTCTATACCCTTCAGCATCGCTTCACGGATATCATCAATCGTGATTTCGCAGAATGGGGGAATTTCATACGGAGTACCATATTTCTCAGCAAAGAAAGGATTAGTAGAGGTCTCCTTTTGAGAGCAGCCTGTCATGAGTAACATTGTTACAGCAGCCATTAAAAGTTCTTTTTTCATATCTTGATTCTATTTAGTTTTCAAATTGCGCAATAAAAGTAGGAAAGTGTAGGTTTATTTGCAAATGTTTTGGATAAAAATAAAGAAAAAAGCAGTTGCGATAACTCGTAACTGCTTGATTGTTATTGTGGACCAGCTTGGGCTTGAACCAAGGACCTCCAGATTATGAGTCTGTTGCTCTAACCAACTGAGCTACAAGTCCAATGCCTCTCTTTCGAGAATTGCGGAGCAAAAGTAGTGCTTTTGGAAGAAAAAAGCAAGTGTTTTGCTCAAAACTTATATTTGCGGTTGGGATTCTTGGGGAACCAACCTTTACGCACACGCTCCTCTTGTTGGAAGATTTCATGGATGCTCCAAAAGCAGGAGAAGGCAATAACACCAAGGAGCGATGACCAAAACAGATCACTTACCCAAAGGCAGGCTATGATACCTAAAATGCCCAATATCAAGAAGAACCACCAACTGCGTGTGCCATAATAATATTCGACTTTAATCACGATAGGGTGGAAGATCCCGATAATCAAAAAGGTGCAGATGCCTAGCATCAAACCACCTAGATGGTGTGTCGTAAGGAAATCCATGCCTTAGTCTTCTGGACAGATAGGTATTTCTTTCTTAATGCTCTGATCCAATGAGATAAGGGTTTCGGTGGAAACTACGCCAGGTATTTCTTGCAACTTATTATTCAGTAGGTCCATCAACTGCTCATTGTCACGGGCATATACTTTAGTCAGCATAGTATAAGGACCTGTAGTAAAATGGCATTCCACCACCTCTGGGATTTTATTAAGTTCGGCCACCACAGACTTGTACATGGAGCCCTTCTCCAGTTTTAGTCCTATGTAAGTACAGGTTCGATATCCTAATGATTTAGGATTGACATCATAGCCAGAACCGATGATAACACCCAGGTCTATAAGGCGCTGCACACGTTGGTGGATGGCTGCACGGGATACACCACATTCCGCAGCGACGTCTTTGAAAGGGATACGTGCATTACGGGTAATAATCTCCAGTATTTGTTTGTCTAGATTGTCTATCTTTTCCATGTTTCCAAAACTATTTTTAAGATTAACTGATTATCGGAGAGCAAATATAGCACTTATTTTTAGTTTTTACGACAAAATGTCAATTATTTTTCCATAATGGGCAAAAAAAGACGGATGTGCACAGCGTTTTGCAACTTTTGTGACATCCGTCAATTGTATGATGTATAAAAATTACTTCTCTATACCAAGCAGTTCTACCTCAAAAATAAGTGCAGAGTATGGCTTAATGCTGCTTCCTGCGCCTGATGCACCATAAGCTAACTCCTGAGGAATGAAGATTTCCCACTTAGAGCCAACAGGCATCATGGTAAGAGCCTCGGTCCAACCAGAGATTACCTGACCTACTCCGAATGTAGCAGGCTCACCATTGCGGTTGTCAGTACTGTCGAATACGGTGCCATCGATGGTCTTACCAGTGTAAAGCACTTTTACTTTGTCGTCCTTAGTAGGAATGGCACCCTTACCTTCCTTGATGACTTTATACTGCAGACCGCTGGCAGTGGTCTGAACACCTTCCTTAGTCTTGTTCTCTGCAAGGAACTTCTCACCATCCTCACGATTAGAACCATATAGCTTCTCGTTGTTGATGTCCTGCAATTGCTTCATCTTCACATCTACAATGTTTGAAGCCATAGTGAGTTGTTCTTCAGTAGGATTGCCCATGTAGCCAGCAACGAAACCTGCGAGCAGGTCGTTTACGTTAACAGTCTGAGTACTATCGGCAGAGAAAAGCTGCTGATTCAAACCATCTACCCAAGATTTTGCAACTTGCTGACCTACCTGAATACCTGCAGCGTGAGCCAAATCGGCCATGCTGAGGTTCTGTGCTCCCTTCAAAAATCCTTCGATGAAGTTATTCTTCTGAGTGCTGTCTACGCCGAGGCTCAGCAAATAATCAGACAGACCTTGAGTACGTACCAAACCGAAATTGTATGAAAGGGTGTCAATGTCATTCTTCAAACTTGGCTTTGGACTTTGTGCGGTGCAGGATGCCATACCGATGGCAATGGCTGCAACCATGATAAATGTAAACTTTTTCATTTTGCTTTAAATTTGTCTTATAATACTTTTAATAATTCCACATCGAAAATTAGAGCACTATGAGGAGGTATCACGCCACCTGCTCCTTGTGCGCCATAGGCCAACTCTGAAGGGATGACTAGGTGCCATTTAGCGCCTGGGTTCATTAACTGGAGTGCTTCGGTCCATCCGGGGATAACTTGGTTGACACCGAACTCAGCAGGAATGCCGCGCTGCAAAGAACTGTCGAACAGGGTTCCATCGAGCAGCCAACCTTCATAGTGACAGCTAACAGTATCTGTGGCACTGGCATGCTTGGCAGTTGGATCTCCAGGATTGATGATGCGGTATTGTAAGCCACTTTCAGTAGTGATGACTCCCTCGATCTTTTTATTGTTCTCCAGATATTCCTCATTAGCCTTAATGCGGGCATCTGTCATCTGCTTGTCTAGTTCATCGATATATTGACTAGCGATGATTTGAGCCTGACGGTAATCCATCTCAGGTTTGTTCTCGAAAGCATCTTTCACAGCCTTCGCAAAATCTTCAACGTTAAGGTCGTTCTTTTTGATACCCATGCCGAGCAGATTTTGGGCGATGCCTAATCCCAGTGCATAACTTTTATTATCCATATAATATTGCTTTTTTACAATTTGGCTGCAAAAATACTGCTTTTATTTGAATGTTTGATAATTATGGCATTAATTTTTCTTACTCTCAAGAATTCTTTCTAATTTAGCAGGGATGAAAATAACTATTTAAAGATATAGGTAATGAAAAATTTGGTTTTCCTAACAGGTGCAGGGATGAGTGCAGAGAGCGGCATCAGCACTTTTAGAGATTCGGGTGGCATGTGGGAGCAGTATGATGTGCAGGATGTGGCCAGTATCGAAGGGTATTTGCGTAATCCTAAATTGGTGCTCGACTTTTATAATGCACGCCGTAATGAATTGAAGAATACTAAGCCGAATGCAGGACATATCGGCGTAGCTGCATTGGAAAAAGACTTCAATGTGACTGTAGTCACACAGAATGTGGACAATCTGCATGAACGTGCAGGTAGTTCGCATGTGATTCATTTGCATGGAGAATTGATGAAAGCATGCTCTACACGCAGTCCGAACGATCCTCGTTATATCCGCAAGTTGAAAGAAGGGGAGGAGATTCATCTAGGCGACAAGGCTGGCGATGGCAGTCAACTCCGTCCGTTCATCGTGTGGTTTGGGGAGTCAGTGCCAGAAATAGAAACGGCTATAAACTATGTGCAGAAAGCGGATATTCTAGTTGTGATAGGCACTAGCTTGAATGTTTATCCTGCTGCAGGATTGCTCTACTATGCTCCCGATGAGGCTGAGATTTATCTTATAGATCCTAAGCCGGTGGATGCGCATACCATGCGTGATATCCATGTGATACAGTCGGGTGCATCAGCTGGTGTGGCTAAGCTTACTTCTTTATTAGAGTCCTAAGTACAAACCATAGATGGTAAAGCATGGTGGGGAAGAAACCATAGTGCTTTGACATAATCCAGAAGCGTTCCTTGAGGGACGCTTTATGGTTTTTGGTAGTCATGCCTTCTTCTAAGTAGTCTATCAGGGTGAGATGTGTATTGAAGAGCGACTTTGATTTCTTCATCACTCTTACACACCAGTCGAAATCGGAAGAGAAGCGGTATTTCAGGTCGTAAGGTTCTGCAAGTACGCGTTTGGCAAAGAAAGCTTGATGGCACACCAGCATCCCCTGTTTGAAACTCTTCCATGTGAGCTTTTCTGGAGCGGACAAGCGGCGCATCCGTTTAAAATGCCCGTCCTTATCTACGATGGCAGTTTCACCGTAAAGTACATCGGGCAAAGAGGTGGCAGTATGAAGAGCATGCACCATCTTTTCTAAAGTATCGTCTTCGTGAAATGCATCCCCAGCATTTAGAAAACACACATAGTCTCCTGTCGCTAAGGCCAATCCTTTATTCATGGCATCATACAACCCTTTGTCGGGTTCACTGACTACCTTGCTAATACGGTCCTTGTATGATTCTATAATGGATAATGTACCATCTTTCGAGGCTCCATCGATGATGAGATATTCCACCTGATGGTAAGTTTGTGCAATGACACTCTGGATAGTGGTTTCTAATGTATCGGCAGCATTAAAAGTCACTGTAATGACACTGAATGTAGGACTATAGTGGTAATGCATGGTCACAAAAGGTTTTGATAGAGTTGTATGAATTGTTGCACCACTACACCTTCTTCATAGCAGTGTTGTACCTTCTTTACCGCTTGCTGACGTAATTCTGGGATGTTCTTATGGTTGAGTATCCAACGGATACCTTCCGCAAGGTCATCTGCTGATTTGTATTCAGCCACATAGCCGTTCACTTGGTGGTCGATCATCTCTGGGATGCCACCTACGTGGAAACCAACGCAGGGCGTTCCGCATGCCATAGCTTCCATGATGGTATTGGGAAGATTTTCTTCCAAAGATGGAGTGATATAGGCATTTACGGCGCTATAGATATCGGTCAGTGTATCGTCATCAGTGACGTAGCCTTGTGGATAGACCTCGAAAGGCAGCACTTTACGTAGTCCTTCAGACATCATACCGAAACTCACTATGCCAACTTGCTCCTTCAAGGCAGGGTCTTGCTTTACTAGCAGTCTGCAGGCCTTGATGAGGTAGTCGATGCCCTTGCGTTTGTCAGTAGCTTTTACGGCACCGAAAAGGAGCAATTTCTTGTCAGCAGGCAGGGAAAGTCGGGAACGTGCCGCTTGGCGATCCTTTGGTTTGAAGATATTCAGGTTCAGTGGATTAGGGATGCAGGCGATATGCTGTCCTTGAAGCAAAGCACTCTTGGCAGCCATGCCTTGCAGCCACTGACTGCATGCCACGAACGTGACTTGTTTCCCTTGCATCAATTTCAGTTTCTTCTCAAACGTGCGGAAAGAAAGGTCATGCTTGCTGCCATGATAGAGCAACAAAGGGCAATTATGGCAATGAGTCTCGTAATGGTTGCATTCACGCGGATGATGGCAAATGCCCGTAGCTGGCCAAAGGTCGTGCATGGTCCATATCACAGGCTTTCCACTGCTGAAGATGCGCTCAAGGTTCTTCAGTGACAGCATGCCTTGGTTTATCCAGTGAAGATGAATGATATCAGCTTCTTGAAAGGCAGGATATTTCGTGATATCGGTACCCGTATTGGCAATATCCACACTGAAAAGATTATTCTTCTTAAAATGATTGGCTTTCCAGATGACGATGCGTTCCCATACGAACTTCCAAAGTAGCGACCATCTGCCTAGTCCTAAACCAGTAACTTCGGAGAGATCGCTCTGCTTGTCACGTACTAGCATCCGAGCATCAATACCCTGTCTGCCAAGGGCTTCCATCAGACGCTTGCAAGCCACAGCTGCCCCGCCTGTACGCTCTGAAGTATTGACTAATAGTATCTTCATCTTCCGAAATCTCCTTTCAGTGTGCGTTTAATTCTTCTCACTGCTTTGGCCCAGAAAGAGTTAGTGCGGGCATAGTAGCGCTCATAAGCTTTCCGTGCTTCTTTATTCTCTTGAATAGGATAGATCTTCTTTACTTCTAGCGGTTTCAACCATAAATTGGAAGCATAGAGTCCCCCACCGCCACAGTTGGTTCCTGTGCCGTCAAAACCATTGTTTTGCACCAACGCCTTGCCTACATTCAGAGAAAGGACGTCATGCAGGAACAACGAGGCGTTCCAGCGTATGGCCCAAGAATTATTCAGGCCTTTCACTTGGCGACGCAGCATGCGGGTGTAGCCATATTTCCCGTTGAAATCGAAGGTTTTGGTAAGTCTGCGCGCTTCCAGTTCTTTGAGCAAAGCTGCCCCATCAGGATTGAAGAGCTGCCAAGCCCGTTCCCAAGTGGCCCATCCCCAACTGCCAGTCCATTTGATAAGGAAAGTATCGGGCAGGGAAGGGTCTTGCGTGTAGTCGCAAGCCTGGATATGTCCCACGCGAGGCTCGTCTTTATAGGTATCCAAGGCATCGTTCATGAAGCGTAGGAAGTATGGTGCCACCACCAAGTCATCTTCCAAGACAATCACACGCCCGAGCTTCTTCACTACGTTCGTCACCCCATCAATGACGTTGCGTGCCAATCCCCAGTTCTCTTCCCTCTGGATGAGGTGTACCGTCTTGAAGCCATCAATGTCCATGAAGAACTGGCGTACTTCCTGTACGGCTGCTTGGTCATTCTTATCCTTAGCCCCATCGGCATAGACATATAGCGTGCTCTGCGCAGCCTCTTCATTGGCCAGCAGACTTGTAACCAACTGTCGTACATGCTGTGGACGGTTGTACACGAAAAGCAATATCGGGGCAAATTCCCGTCTCATCTCTTTATTTTCAAAATCTTCAGCTGCAAAAATACAAAAATGCCAGTTACTTTTATATAGTTATGCTCAAAAATGCTCATCGCCTTGAGCAATAATGCCCACTGTGGTGAGCATAAAAGTTCATCGTGAGAGCGTAGGGTATAATAATACTTTACTATTTCTTCAAGATATAGTGCAGGCTTTCCTTTAGGATGTGCGAACCAGCCAACCAAAGAATAAGAGGGTAGAGTGTGGCAACGAAGGCTACCTTAGCGAGAAGACTTAGGTAGAGGTTGCTAATGTCACCAAAGAGATAGGCAGCCGAAAAGGTCAAGGCTGCTGCTAATGATATATAAGGTGCAATGTCGAGCAGCATGTCACGAAGGCGGAGACCTATCTCCTGGCGTACAAACCAGAACCAAACAAAGAGCCATAGGATGTTGATGCCGATAAAAAGTCGCAGCATCCACTGGAAACCCAGCGGACTGACAGCGATGACAGCCACCAATAAGGTGAGGCAGAGGCTGATGGTGCACCACATATAGACGGAAGAATGTCCACGACTGATGATGAGGTTGGAAAACAGGCTCGCCAGGGGTACGAAGGCTCCCCAAATACAGAGCAGACGTAGAATGCCAGCGCTTTCTATCCATCGCTCTGTGATGGTGATGACAATGACCTCTTTAGAGACAATGCTCAATCCGAACATGGCTGGAAAACTGATGAAAGCTGTGAAACGCAGCAATTTACGCAGCACTTGCAACTGGCGTTCCTTGTCATCTTCAACCTTTGTAAAAACGGGTTGCGCTACACCATAAAGCATGTTGGTGATCAGGTTGTGCCCCATCTGGTTCCACTTATTAGCTTGCGAGAAGTTGCCTACTACCGACATGGAGTAAAACTTTCCTAGAATGTTGGAAAACAGGTTGTTGTTGATGATGTTGAAGACATTGGTGATGATCAGCTTACTGCTAAAACCTATCATCTCACGAATAGGGGTGAAGTCCACTGGCAGGGTGGGGTGCCAGCGGGTGAACGCATAGCACAGCACCGTCATGCAGCCCACATAGGCGATGGTCTGGGTGGCGATGCCCCAGAAAGCATAGCCATTGGCTGCCATCGTCACACCGATAATGCCCGAGATAATAATGGAGCAAATGGTGATGATCGACGTTTCCTTCACCTTCAGGTTGCGAAATAGATAGGCACGTGGCGCGATGTTGAGGCTGGATATCACGAAACCAATGAAAAGGTAGCGCGAAAGAGGCGTGAGGATGGGCTCTTCATAGAAGTTGGCAATCAGCGGTGCCACCAACCAAAGCAAGGCATACAGGCAGAGGCTGCAAAGAGTGCTGCACCAAAACACGGCGTTATAGTCGCGATGTGATACTTCCTTCTTCTTGTTGAGCGCAGAGATAAACCCACCTTCTTGCAAAGCGGAAGCCGTGGCGGAAAAGACCGTAAGCACACCCACTAATCCATAATCGGCTTGGGTAAGCAAGCGAGCCAAGAAGATACCAAAAAGGAGGCTCAGCAACTGCTGGATGCCGTTGCTGATGCCTCCCCATAGTAGTCCTTGGGCGGTTTTTTCTTTTAAATTGTCAATTGTCAATTTTGAATTGTTAATTGTCAATTCTCAGCTCACCTGACTTCCAGGTTTCACGTCCTTCGTGGTGGTCACCACGCTGAGGCTCTCGTCACTGTCAACAGCACTCAGGATCATGCCTTGGCTCTCGATACCCATCATCTTACGAGGAGCAAAGTTGGCCACAAAGAGGATGCGGCGCCCAACCAGTTCTTCAGGATTCTCATAGAACTGTGCAATACCAGAGCAGATGGTGCGTTCGATCCCTGTGCCATCGTCAATGGTAAATTGCAGGAGTTTCTTCGACTTTGGCACTGGCTTGCAAGCCTTCACCAATCCTACGCGGATGTCGAGCTTCTCGAATGTCTCAAAGCTGACAGTTTCCTTGAAAGCGGCGGGTTTCCATTGAGCAGCCTCATTGGCTTTCTTCTTTTCCTGCAGTTTCTGAATTTGTGCGTCTATCACGCTGTCTTCAATCTTCTCGAAGAGCAGAGATGGTTCTGCCAACTGATGTCCGGCTTTGATAAGGTCAGTGCTGCCAAGCTGGTTCCAATCGAAATCAGACATATTGAGCATTTGGCGCAGTTTCTCACTGCTGAATGGCAGGAATGGCTCGAAAGCGATAGAGAGGTTGGCAACCAACTGCAGGGAGATGTTCAATACGGTCTCCACGCGTTTAGGATCGGTCTTCCATACCTTCCAAGGCTCACAGTCGGTAATGTACTTATTACCGATGCGTGCCAGATTCATGGCTTCCTTCTGTGCATCGCGGAACTTGAAGTTATCTAGTAGGTTCTCCACCTTTGCTTTCACGTCCTTGAATTCTGCAATGGTCTGCTCGTCGTAGTCCGTCAGCTCTCCGCATTCAGGCACGATGCCGTTCCAATACTTCTTCGTCAGCTGCAAAGCACGGTTCACGAAGTTACCATAGATAGCCACCAACTCGCTGTTGTTGCGCTCCTGGAAGTCTTTCCACATGAAGTTGTTGTCCTTGGTCTCAGGCGCATTGGCAGTAAGCACATAGCGCAGTACGTCCTGCTTGCCAGGGAAGTCTTCCAAATATTCATTGAGCCATACCGCCCAGTTCTTAGAGGTGGAGATCTTGTCGTTCTCCAAGTTCAGGAACTCGTTGGATGGAACATTGTCGGGCATGATGTACTTGCCATGTGCCTTCATCATGGTTGGGAAGATGATGCAGTGGAACACGATGTTGTCCTTGCCGATGAAGTGAATCAGGCGGGTGTCTTCATCCTGCCACCATTTCTCCCAAGGACCCCACTTCTCAGGTTCACGGTCGCACAGTTCCTTAGTATTGCTGATGTAGCCGATAGGTGCATCAAACCACACATAGAGCACCTTGCCTTCAGCACCTTCTACTGGCACAGGGATACCCCAATCCAAATCGCGTGTCATGGCACGTGGTTCCAAATCCAGGTCTAACCATGATTTACATTGGCCATAGACATTGGGCCTCCACTCTTTGTGTCCTTCCAAGATCCACTCCTTCAGCCAGTCTTGGTACTGGTTCAGAGGCAGATACCAGTTCTTCGTTTCACGGAGTACAGGGACTTCACCCGTCTCCTTGGAGCGTGGATTGATCAACTCTGTAGGTTCCAGAGCACGTCCGCAGCCTTCTTCGCACTGGTTGCCGTATGCCTGCTTGTGACAGTATGGGCATTCGCCCACCACATCACGATCGGTAAGGAATTTCTGGCTCTTTTCATCGTAGAACTGCTGACTGGTTTTCTCAATCAGCTTGCCATCGTCATAGAGCTTGCGGAAGAAATCAGCGGCAAACTTATGATGAATTTTTGAGGTCGTACGGCTATAGATATCGAATGAGATGCCGAATTCCTTGAAAGAGTCCTTGATGATCTTATGATAGCGATCCACCACATCTTGTGGGGTGATGCCTTCTTTGCGGGCACGCTGTGTCACAGGAACACCATGCTCATCAGAACCTCCGATGAACAGTACATCTTCCTTTTTCAGTCGCAAATAGCGAACATATATATCAGCAGGCACATAGACACCTGCTAGATGACCGATGTGTACAGGACCATTGGCATAGGGCAAAGCCGAGGTCACTGTGGTACGTTTAAATTTCTTCTCCATAAAAGTGCTTTTCTTTATTTGGCTGCGAAGATAGTGATTTTTTATTCAATATCCAACACTTGCAAGTAAGGTTCGTCTACTGTACTTGCCTTCCAACTCTGTGCGGCAGTAGCTTTACCATTGGGGTTGCCGTATTTTGCAAAGTTGGTCCAATAGTCCACCATCTTATCACTCAGTGCATAGTCGGCCTCTGTAAAGGGGCGCCATGCCCTGCCCAGTGTGTGGAACATATACCACAGTTCTGAAGAATGGAAAGCACCAGCATCATCACCTGGCAATGGACGGGCAAAGTGATAGGCAAAGATCGGCTTTGAAGTCTGGCTGCTATGAACGGTACAGAATCTCATCACTGCTTCATTGGCATTGCGGTCGCCTGTCACATAACCTATCATGTAAGGCACATCGGCAATATCATTGTCATAGGTGGCTTGATTAAAATCTTTTGGAAGCAAAACTCCATCAGTGAAAGGACGGAAACTTACGCGGTCTTGTGGACTTTCTGCTTTGGCATTGAAATCCACAAACGCCTGCTGTAATTCATCTGCACTGGCAGCACGCATTTGTGCCAGAGTGGTCCATCCGGCAGCATCCATCACTTTCTTACCTTTGGCTTCTTCAGTTTCTTTCACTGTAGGGTTCTGAATGGGTTGTGTCAAACCGCCACCACTTTGAATGATTGCCTTGGCTACCAATCCTTTGGAGAGAGGAGAGGTCACCAGGTTCTTGATACTACCAGCACCTGCACTTTGTCCAAAGATAGTAATATTGTCGGGGTCACCGCCAAACTGGACGATGTTGTTCTTGATCCACTTCAAGGCTGCTATCTGATCATACGTTCCATAATTGCCAGATACGCCGTTGGCATCCTCTGCACTTAACAGTGGATGCGCCATGAAACCGAAAATGCCTACGCGGTAATTGATGGTCACCAAGATGACATCATGCTGAGCCCAAGCCTCGCCATCCATCTCTTTCTCATAGCCCCATCCGTGGTCGTAAGCACCACCATGGATCCACATGGCCACAGGCAGTTTGGCGTTGGTATTGCCAGCAGCTTTGGCTGGTGTCCATACATTCAGGAATAGACAGTCCTCGCTACGCTCTGGGTCACCATCTGAATAGAATTCCTTGGTATAGAGAGCCATGCCCTGTGCACTGGCTTGTATGGCGGCATTGCCCCACTTATCGGCCATTTTCACGCCTTGCCACGGTGTGACAGGTTGCGGTTTCTTCCAACGCAGATCGCCCACAGGGGCAGCAGCATAAGGGATTCCTTTATAGACAATCACTTGGGAGGAGTCGCTCACTACGCCTTGCACTTGACCGCCTTCGATGGTAAGCACAGGATTGACTATTTCTTGCTTCACATTTCCTGAACAAGCAGCCAGGAACAGAGCCACAATGGGTAAAAGATTATATGCTCTCATTATATTTTTTATAAGGTGATTATAGGAAAAAATCCCTCCCCTAAGATAGGGGAGGGTTAGGGAGAGGTATGATTGATTCACGAAAAATCAATTCAGCAATGCTCTTGCTTCACGATCTGGATCGTTCTTCACTTCGCACACATCGTTGAAGATCATCGTAGCGCCCTGCTCTGGTGTGTAGGCTGGCCACTCTGGCAAGCTTGCACAGTTAGGATTACCAGTACGCATGAAAGCGATCAGTGCTTCAGACATCTTATCGGAAAGGTCGCGAGGACGCTTGCCACCACCAGTGTGTGAAAGCATCAGGTCAGTATTCTTAAACCAGAAGCAGATATCAACGCAGTGGAAAGCACGTGCACGACTATCGAACAATGGTGGATTCCAACCAAACCAAGCCAGGTAAACTGGAGCCTTCTTCTGGGCATATTTAGTGTTAGCTGAGTTGATCACACCTACGCGTGAAGAGCTAGCCAATGCAAATACATCGATAGGTTTCAGGTTTTCAAACACCTTGTTGTAGGCATCGAAAATCTGCTCAGCCTTACCGTTGTGGTAGCGCTGTTCTATTCTATTGATGGCCTCTGCGCGATCCATTTCTTCCAATTCTGCATTGAAGGCACTTGGAGAAGACTCGGCAGTTGTGGTACAATAGATCATAGGGATATTGGCAGATGGAGCATCAGGATCCTTGTAGTAACCTTCTACAGGTACATGGATGCCATCAGCAACTGGTGAGAAGCCTGCACGCATGCCAGAAGCCGCATTGTTACGGTTGAATTCAGCAGAGCAAGCATTAGCCAGTGCCAGATACTCTCTCCAAGGCATCTGCTGCAATTGTGCGATAGTCTTACCAGACTTCTTCACGATGAACTTACCCAATTCACGACTGGTAGCTTGTGACTGTGCGCTGGTACCGTTGCCACTCAGTGCCACAGCCTTGTGGATGAGGCCCTGCGTCTCTGGCATAGCTACCAATACGCTGACCTTGGCGCCACCACCACTCTGACCCATGATGGTCACGTTGTCAGGATCGCCACCGAAGTTGGCAATGTTATTATGCACCCACTTCAGGGCAGCTACCATATCCGTAGTACCTACGTTGCCACTCTCGAAGAACTTAGGATCAACGCCAGAGAAGTCGCTGAAACCGAAGGCATTCAGACGGTGGTTTACAGATACGAATACCACATCACCCTTCTTGGCCATGTTCTCACCATTGTAACCATCCTGCTCGATACCGTTACCAGCAGCATAGCCACCACCATGGAACCAAACCAATACTGGGCGTTTGGCGTTATCAGTATTTGGAGTCCAAACGTTCAAGAAAAGACAGTCTTCACTAAGGTTACCATAGTTCCAGTGATCACGCCATACGCCACGGTTGTTAGCATAGTTAGGATCATTCTGTGGAGCACAATTGCCATAAACTACGGCATCCTTGATGTCATCCCAAGGTTCTGGAGCCTTAGCTGGCATGAAACGGTTTTCACCACTGGTGTCGGCACCATAGCGAATACCCAGGTAAGTGTAAACGCCGCGCTGGATAAAGCCGCGCACCTTACCATACTGAGTTTGAGCTACGGCAATGTTGTCGCCAATGTAGATTTGCTGTTCGTCAGCTTCATTCACGGTAGTTTCTTTTTGCGCACCGTTGCAAGCAGACATCAGTAACAGGGAAGCACCAATACACAGCATGGATGCTCCTTTCAAGAAAAGAGATTTCTTACTCATACGCATTAGATTAATAGTTAATGGATTCATTTGCTTCTTAACGTTGACAAAAATAAACGATTCAATGATAATTTGCAAAGGAAATGTCTTTTTTTTAAATGTATGGTTAGAAATTATGATGCGTATGTGTCCACGTACTATCAGCGGTAATGGTACCATTGACGCCTTTCCCAAAGAGCTTGCCTCTGTAACGGGTGATGTTGTTGCGTTTCATCGGGACATTTTCAAACACTCTTGAAAAGACCTCCTCACCTTCTTCATCGTAAGCCACGATGGTGAACTTGAAACTGCCTTCCTCTTCAAAAAGGAACGAGTAAACGCCAAAGATGCTCTCGCCATTGTGGGAAAGATTTTCAAATTCCTCGTGTTGGTTCGAGTGCGTCATTCCTGCTCCTGTGTGTGCATTCAGAGAAGAACTGCCACCGTAATACTTGATTTGTAGTTGGGTGACTTCTTCAGGGATGTTGTCGGTGATATCCAACTCAAACTTCGCCACTACACGACGTAAGGAAATGTGTTGAATGGTCTCAGAGTCTTCACTCACTTCGATCTCGGCACAATACAAGAACGTATCGGTGATGTAACTGCTAGGAAAAGTGATCTTCTCTGGATTGGTAGTCGTGGCATTCCCTTCACTGCTGTGAGCTAGGCAAACTAAAGTGTAGTTTCCATACGGCAATCGAGCAGAAATGGTACCAAAATGATTGTCGTCGACATCTTGATCAATCTTCTGCACACGGGAATTACCTTGATAGAGTGCCATATTGATGTTGGTGCAGAGTTCGCTGATAGGCACTTCTGCACGTGTAGTGGCATCTACCGAAATCTGTTCCAATGCGGTGATTTGGAAAGTGATGTTCTTACCTTCACTTCCCTCTACATTTGTTTCTGTCTCGTCTTCCATAGAAATGGTATTCACGCAGGCAATAATGCCTATCATGGTCATCAGGCCAATCACTAGGCCTATAAATAGTTTTGATTTCATTTTATCGTGTTTTTAGAAGTTGTATTCATCTTTTTCTGTATAAGCATCATCTACGGTGATGTTCCAAGTACCATTGTTGGCAAAGAAATAGCCCTTGTAAGTGGTACTGTAGCCTCGTTGCATCGGCACATTTTGGAAAGTCTGTGTGGCGATGATATTACCATCGACATCTGTAGCAGTGGCAGTGATGGTCAGAGGTTCTTCATTCGCGGAATTCATGATGCTATATACCTGAATATAAGGCACCTCTCTCCCAGCATAAGAAGATACGTTGTAAACCTTTGTCTGACTGGCAGTGGCAACTGCTGTACCTGTCGTTGCATCCAAGGCAGTACCACCTCCATTGATGGTAAATGTGAATTGGCTGATGTTGCTCGGGAATTTGTCCTGCGTGGCCAATCTGAACCTAGCCACCGCATGCTGTAGTACGATGGAGAGGTTTTTCTCGCTGTCCTTGTTTACCGTGATAGTCTCATAATAATAAAAGGTGTCACTGAGTTCGTTGCTGGCGAAGGTAATGTTGGAAGGAGAGGTGATAGTGGCATCTGCAGAGCCTTTATGTCCCACCACCACCAGTTGATAAGTACCGAAAGACACGGTCATCTCCATGGTGCCAAAGGAAGTATCACTGCTTCCACCATAGGTTTGGTTTCGACTGATTACCGCATTTCCATCTTTGAAAAGAGCCAAAGAAATCCTTGATACGGCATCCTTAGCTGCTACTGCACGAGTAGAAGCATCCATCGGTGTCTTTTCATACGGGGAAACATTGAAGGTAAGCGTGGCGAGGCCAACTTCTTCGTTAACGACTAGTTCTTGCGAACATGAAGTGATGGCTACTGCCATCATCAGGCATGCGAAATGCCCTTTAAGATTCATTTTTTCCATAATTATTTATTATAATAGTTAAGTATGTTTCTTGTTGTCTGTGCAAAAAACCGGCGCAAAGATAGATATTAGTTTTAAATATCCATACAAAAATGAGAAAAATTTTAAAAATCTAGTGTTAATTGTCCGTCGCCAAGCAGATTGTATGACATACGATGATGGGGTGAAGGGCCGTATTGTGCCAAGGCTGCACGATGTGCTTTCGTTGGATACCCCTTGTTTTTCTTCCATCCATAAACAGGATACTCTGCGTCTATGGCATTCATATAGTCGTCGCGATAGGTTTTGGCAAGAATGGAGGCGGCAGCGATGGAGAGGTATTTGCCATCTCCTTTTACTATCGTCACATGCGGTGTGTCGTGATAAGGCTTGAAACGGTTTCCGTCCACAATGATATGCTCTGGCCTCACTTTGAGTTGATCCAAAGCTCGATGCATCGCCAAAATAGAGGCATTTAGGATATTGATTTTGTCTATTTCTTCAGCACTCACTACGCCCACTGCCCATGCCATTGCTTCCTTTTCGATGATAGGTCGCAGTTGATAGCGCTGATGCTCAGTGAGTTGCTTCGAGTCGTTAAGCAACTCGTTCTGAAAATCGGGTGGTAAAATAACCGCAGCGGCATACACAGGCCCAGCCAAACATCCGCGTCCAGCTTCATCACATCCGGCTTCCGCCACTCCTATTTTATAATAAGGTAATAACATGGGCTTGTTCCTTTTTTTTGCAAAGATAGCGTTTATTTTGTAATGAGCAGTCATCTCATAGATCATCTTCATAGTGCCAAATAGCGAATTTGTAAAATGAACTTTCCAGAAATAAGAACAACTAGTCATTCTTTTGTTAAAGAATGTAAAATCCTCGTTATGGCATTAGGTAATAATATTGCTCATTTCAATTATTTTAGTATATTTATGCACTATAAAAGCTATGTATATAGTTGTGATGTTGTTTTATTTTTTAATTTTTAAATTCGTTCTTTAATATGATTAAAAAAATGAGGTTTTTCTCAATGATTGCTTCGATGGCATTATTGGGATTTGTTTTTAACGCATGTAATAACGATTTGGAGTTTGTTGAAGAAGGCCTTTCTAGTGGGGTATCATTCTCAACGACTCGTGCCAATGCCGATCAAATGTTTGGGCTCTTTGAAACCGATTTTCTTGCAGGACAGAAGATTAAAGCAGGAACGGTATCTATCTGGAATGACTATGACAATGTATATGTTAAGTTTGCTACCAAAGATGGTTGGCAGATTAGAAGAACACATCTGTTCATTGGTCCAAAGGAAATCCTTCTTGATCCTGCCAATGGTTATGTAAACAAAAATGGCTCTCCTAAGAACGGTCATTTTCCTTATGGTGAGTATTTCGATCCTTTCGTAACGGAATGGGTATTCTCACTCCCATTGACAGAGTTGTATGCGATGTTTGGATTGGACTTTGATATGGAAGTGGATGTATGTCCTATCATTGCTGCACATGCCGAGGTTCTGAAGCTGAAAGAAGATGGCACATGGCAAGAAGAAACTGCATGGGGAGATGGCACTAAGTTCGTGAAGAAGGGCAATTGGTCTATGTATGTAGAAGGCTATTGCACCGAATTCCCACCAGAGGATCCTCCAACGCCTCCAACTGAATATACACTTAAAACAGAAACTGCTTGGGCATTTGACAGTCCTGACCATGAGTATGGGGGTAATTGGGCAAAGTACATCCAGTACAATGGCGAACCTCTTACTGTTATCTTCTTAGCAGGTCAGAAAGAGACTGATATGACAGTAACATTGACTCCTGCTGGAGAAGGCAAGGTTAAGATGGTATTTGAGAACATCTTTGAAATTGCTCCAGAGAATGATGGTAAATGGGTGCTTCAGGAGTATGACAAAGATGGTAATTGGATAACTGATGCAATCAAGGTTCAAGGTTATGCTACACCTCCATCAGGAAATCCGGCTCCTGGTCAGTTTACATATTACAAGGGCCGTGATTTGGAGATCGTAGTAAATTCTGCCAATTACTATGGCATCCACTTGAACGTTGCAAAACTGACTTATATCAAGTAAATCTACCTGTTTAGAGGTTTTATAGCTTGATTACACGAAGGATCTATGTCATTCTATAGATTCCTGAAATACATAAAGAGGGTGTGCTTAGGTATGCCCTCTTTTCTTATTGTAGGGAGAACTCTTTAATATACCCTCAATGTGCATATTTATGCAGTCTTCGATAGGATGTATGCATATCTATGCGATTCTTGTTTCACCTACAAAATACATCTCCCTCACTAGGAAAAAATATTTTCCTAACTAGGAAATAAATATTCCCTCGTGAGGTATTATAAAAAACCTCTTCAACAAATACCATCGTATATTGCATATTTATTCATATAGTAGCGTTGAAAAAGTATACAGGTATACAGTGTACAGTTAAAAAATAGAGGGATGACATATTTGCCATCCCTCTTGGACATAATCCTTCGATCTCTGCGGAGAGACAGGGATTCGAACCCTGGATACAGTTACCCGTATGCCGCATTTCGAGTGCGGTCCATTCGACCACTCTGGCATCTCTCCTTTTTCAAGGCGCGAAGATAGTACAAATCGCACACAAAAGCAAAACATATTTTGCATTTAGAAAATTATTCCTACCTTTGTCCTGTTGAACAATAAACGATACAGCTTATGAAAAAGTATTTATGCACATTGGTAATGGCCATTGCGGCGTTACTCATAGCTATACCTGCCCACTCTCAGATAATAAAGTTCGGAATAAAAGGTGGTTTGAACCTAACCGAGTTGGAAACGAATATCAATGGTCTTAAGAATAACTCTATGGGCTACTTCGTTGGTCCGATGGTAGAAATTACTGCGCCTGGCGTGGGACTTGGGGTAGATGGTGCCATCATGTATGCCCAACGCGGTAAGGATGAGATGAAGATGGAGGGCGTGGAGGTTCCGCTGAATCTGAAGTTTACGTTCGGAGCTGGTAGTACCATGAGCATCTTCCTCGCTGCCGGTCCCGATTTCTTCCTGAATCTTAAGGAAATAGATTTAGGAGCCATCGATGCCACCATCGATGGATACAAGTCGAAAGACAAGCGGGCACAGGTAGGCCTGAACCTCGGAGGTGGTATCAAGTTGGCTAACCATCTGCAGATTGGGCTGAATTACCAAATGCCATTGGGCGACAGCTTCACCTTCAAGAAAGTGGTGGATGCCGTGAAGGATAAGGAAGGCGCTCAGTTCAATACTTGGCAACTCTCACTGGCTTATATATTCTAACTACGGAAAAATACATAGATGTCATATTGCCCTTGCCTTTACCAGGCTTCTTCACTTACGCGCTTCCATCTTCCATGGAAGCGCTCGTGCAAGTGGGGTGTAGGGTCATTGTGCCTTTCGGAAGGACCAAATACTACACAGCGATAGTCAGTCGCATACATAAGGAGAAACCAGAAGGATATGCTGTAAAATCCGTCTCTGAGCTAATAGATACCACACCTATCCTTCTCCCTTCACAACTGGAATTCTGGCAATGGATGGCCGATTATTACCTCTGTGCCTTGGGCGATGTATATAAGGCTGCCCTTCCCGCAGGATTGAAATTGGAAAGCGATGGGGAAGAGATTGTTCGTAGGTTTAAGCCCAAGGAAGAGGCTCGAGTGCGTTTAGGAGAGAATTTTCAGTCAGAAGAATCCCTTCATGCATTGTTTGATAGCCTGAGAAAAACCCCCAAACAACTGGATTTGTTGATGCGGCTGTTGGAACTTTCCAATCACTTCGGAAAAGAACGTAAGGAAGTAAGCAAACACCAACTGATGAAAGACGAAGCCTCTTCTGCAGCGGCATTCAATGGCCTGGTTGGTAAAGGTGTGTTCCAGACATACACGGTTGAGATCGGGCGTTTGTCCTCTTCGAATAATCAAGAGACGGTAGTGAAACATGTGCTGAATGCCCCTCAGCAAAAGGCTTTGGAGGAAATCCTCGAAACTTTTCAACAGAAAAACGTCTGTTTATTGCATGGCGTGACTTCCAGTGGTAAGACAGAAATCTATATCCAACTGATAGAACAGGCTTTGGCTGAAGGGAAGCAAGTGCTCTACCTTTTGCCTGAAATTGCACTGACTACACAGATTACTCAGCGTTTACAACGGGTTTTTGGCAACAAACTGGGTATCTATCACTCCAAGTTTTCCGACAATGAACGGGTGGAAATCTGGCAGAAACAACTTTCTCAAGAACCCTTCGACGTGATTCTGGGGGTTCGCTCCTCTGTATTCCTGCCTTTCCAGCGACTTGGTTTGGTGATTGTGGACGAAGAGCATGAGAATACCTATAAGCAACAAGACCCAGCTCCACGCTATCATGCACGCAATGCAGCCATCATGTTGGCACATAAAGCAGGTGCCAAAACCTTGTTGGGCACTGCAACTCCTTCCATAGAGTCTTGGTACAATGCTACTGAAGCAGGGAAGTATGGATTGGTGCAACTGACGGAGCGCTATCGGGAATTGCAACTCCCAGAAATAAAGGCAGTGGACATCCATGAATTGAGGCATAAGAAACTGATGCATGGAGCGTTTTCGCCCGATTTGCTCAATGCTATGCGCGATGCGTTGGGAAGGGGAGAACAGGTGATTCTTTTCCAAAACCGTCGAGGCTTTGCGCCCATGATAGAGTGTCACAACTGTGGATGGATTCCCCGTTGTGTAAATTGTGATGTCACCCTAACTTATCATCGTAGTAGTAATCAGTTAGTGTGCCATTATTGCGGGCATAGCATCACGCCACCACAAGTATGTCCAGCGTGTGAAGAAGCCGATATCCGAAGCATTGGGGCTGGTACTGAGCGTGTAGAAGAGGAGATAAAGACCTATTTCCCTGAAGTGAAGGTGGCGCGTATGGACTTGGATACCACCCGAAGTCGTAGCTCTTATGAGCAACTGATTCGTGATTTTGAACAGGGAAAAACACGTATTCTTATAGGTACGCAGATGATTTCCAAGGGGTTGGACTTCGGGAATGTCAGTGTGGTGGGTATCCTGAATGCCGATCTGATGCTGAGTTATCCCGATTTTCGAGCGTATGAGCGTGCTTTCCAACTGATGGCACAGGTGGCAGGACGCGCTGGGCGTAAGAACAAGCGAGGCTTGGTGCTGCTTCAGACCTCGGATGTAAAGCATCCCATCATCGATCAGGTGCGACGCAATGATTATAAGGGCATGGTGGAGATGCAACTGGCAGAACGCCAGATGTTCCGTTACCCACCTTATTATAGGATGGTATATGTCTATCTGAAGCACCGTAATGCTTCGTTGTTGGACCAGATGGCGCAAACCATGGCCACTAGGCTTCGCCTTATTTTCGGGGATAGGGTCATGGGGCCCGACCGTCCTCCTGTGGCTAGGGTGCAGAAGCTCTTTATCCGCAAGATTATGCTGAAATTTGAAATGAAAGTAAATCCCTTACGCATTCGGGAATTGCTTCTGAAGGTGCAGCAAGACCTGCTTTCTGAGGACAAGTTTAAGACTTTGACCGTGTATTATGACGTAGATCCGGCGTAAATAGAGGTAAATATTGCATATACCTTATTTATATATAATAAGAAAGAAATTTATAGATAGTTATTTAGAAAAAATTAGTACGTTAAGAGGAGCTGAAAACGCTTTGTAGAAAGTTTTTTTTAGAATTATCGTAAAATTTTCTTGCAAAAATGTTTTATATTTCAAAAGAATGCTTAATTTTGCACCGAGATATGCATCTCTTTAGGGAGAGATTTATGTGACTTTAATGCATTTTCGTGAGAATTTGCAGTACTTTTGAATACAAATAAAATATTATAGAAGTTATAGAAAACATGAACTATTTGGTGTTGACAAGGAGCCTAAACGAGGCTTTCTACCAAGGAGTTTTCTTGGTGGAAAGTATTGTTATTGATGGTGGTGAACATCGTGGTTACATGAGAAAGGAGGTACCAAAAAGACAGTGAACAGTATTAAAATTGTAAAACGAGATATGGTATTAATTAATTTGAAAAATCAATTATTGTTTTTTTAATTTATAAATTAAAAGTTTTTTATTATGTACAAAAAGTTTCTAAATGCGATTCTCTTCGGAGCCCTTATCTTGGGTTCTGCAGGGACAATCACGTCTTGTAAAGATTACGATGACGAGATTGACGAAATCAATCAGAAGCTGAACACCTTGTCAAGCAAGGACGAGCTGGCTGCCCAGGTTAGTTCTTTGACAAGCACGATCAGCGCAGCTCAGGCTGCTGCTGCTCAGGCTTCTACTGAAGCTGCCAACGCTCTGGCTAACGCCAAGGAAGCTGCTGCTCAGGCTGAGCAGGCTGCCGCTGGTGCAGGTCAAGCTACTGGCCAGGCTGCCGAGGCTATCAATGGTGCCAAGGCTGCTGCTACTACCGCTGAAGCTGCTTCTAAGGCTGCTACCGATGCCGCTGCTAAGGCTGCTAAGGCTGCCGAGGATGCTGCTAAGGCATTGGCTGCCGGTGAAGATGCTACCAAGGCTATCGCCGAGGCTAAGGCTGCTGCTGAGGCTGCCCAGAAGGCCGCTGCTGACGCCAAGGCTGGCGTAGAGGCTGCCCAGAAGGCTGCTGCTGAGGCTGCCAAGAGTGCTGTTGCTGATGCTCAGAAGGAGATTGCTGAGGCTGCTAAGAAGGTAGCTGAAGAGGCTGCTAAGGAAGCTGCCGCTGCTGCTAGCAAGGCTGAATTAGCCGAATTGGCTAAGAGAATTGAGGCTCTGGAGAAGGGCGCTGATGTTAAGAAGATTGCCGAAGAGGTAGCTGCAGCTAAAGAGAAAGTTGATGCTATCATTG
Source organism: Bacteroidaceae bacterium (assembly GCA_017427065.1). Lineage (GTDB taxonomy): Bacteria > Bacteroidota > Bacteroidia > Bacteroidales > Bacteroidaceae > Bacteroides. Next base: position 52,231 of record JAFRTL010000009.1, read on the forward strand.
GCAAGATTGCAGGTGCCGTAACTGAGGTTTCTTTGGTAGACTCTTACACTGCTGCACAGGTTTTGGCTCAGTATGCTCAGAATGAGAAGACTCAGTTGTATCCATATTATAGATACAATATGGTTGCTGGTCAGGGTACATTTGCAAACTTCTATTATGAGTTGGTACAGCCAACGAGCCAATATGGCTATACTTCTAGATATCAGGACAATCCTCTGGATCTGAACTTTACCACCGTTTTCGAGGCTGCTGATATCACCGTAGCTCAAGGTTGGAGTAAGTGGATGACCGAGTATGAGGCTAAGCCAATCAACTTCCCTGGTTTAGGTGCTGACTTGAAGGATGCTATCACATTCAAGAAAGATCGTCAGGTGAACCGTCCAGACGCATTCGTTGTTCGCGTTTCTCCTACCAATGCTGTTGTAACCCCTGAGATGATTTCTTTGGTAAACAGCCAGGGTGTCAATTTGGATGAGATTCTGGAAGTTAAGAAAGTTACTAAGTTTGATGGTTTACTTTCACGCCCAGACGGTGTTATTCCTACGACCCGTGCTGCTGAAGAAACAGGTCTGTGGGTAGTTGAGGTTGCTTTGAAGGAATACAATGAGGAAACCTTCTATCCTTTGACTATGTATATGACTGATTATGACAGGTATCCTAGTTATGTGCTTAGTGCAGTTAACACTCGTGCAACTGTAAATCAGGAGGGCAATGATCCTCATGCTGGTGAGACTGAATACAAGATGGTTAATAAGATTCTGTATGCTGTTCAGGTAAACAACACTGCTGAAGATGCTGCTGAAAGATACGTAACTTCTTCTTATGATTTGACTTTGGATTGGGGTGAGTATCAGCCGGCTAACCGTCTGCACTTCTCTGTAAACACTACTCCTGTTGAGAAGATCAACAACCGCTACGATGAGAATAGTATCAGTTTCTATCCTTATCCTAACACAGATCAGGAATATGCTGAGCGCACTTGGTTGGCTAACAAGGTAAATGTGAAGCCTAACATCTTCATGGTAGGTGCAAAGGGCACTACTGATAAGAATAAGAATGCCGATGCTACTGAGAATGTAACAGATGATACTTCTGAGGGTGTTGGTTATGCTAATAATGATAACCGTTCTTCTGAGAATATGCTGGCTGTAGCTCCTGGTGAGAAGTTCACAGTAACTTTGGATGAATTCCAGGGTTGGGCATATGAAGAAAAGTATGGACAAAGTACTTATTCTGGTGTTATGCCTGTTTCTACCAAGAGTGCTGTACGTGCTATGTACGTTGTTCTGGATCAGCCTAACTCAGTTGAGTCTATCCCATCAGAGTGGAACGCTTGGATGACTTACGAGTACACTGGTATCAACGAGGTTGTTGAAGGTAACTCAATCGACATCACCGTTTCTGGCGATGAATTGATCTCTAAGAGAGGTGACATCATCGGTTTCCGTGTTTACGGTATCAACTGGGATGGTACTTTGGTTGACCCAGACGGTCGTGCATTCTACGTAAACGTTGGTGATGCTCAGTCTGCTAACTCTGCTGCTACTGAGATCTATCCTGTAAGCGAGGATGAGTTTGATGATCTTGAGGTTGGTGATAAAGGCTGGCCAACATCTGATCCTGTTGAATTCACCGTTTCTACTACGAAGGCTAACCACTTCATCTGGACTGCTGACGTAATTCCTTACTACAACCGTACATCAGACCAGACTACAGGTGATGGTGAAGGTACTCTGAATGAGTCTCTCGCATTCTATCCAGTATTCGCTCAGCTGAAGGGTAAGACTATGACTGACATCCAGGCATTCGATGCTACTCTTGATTACGATGAAGATGGTGTTCCTTTCATTGAGGGTGATATCACAGGTGCTTTGAAGGATGTGAACATGCTGTACACCGTTCCTATGATTGGTGACTGGTTGGCTTACAACGATGATCAGGTTTACTCTGGTACTTTGACTCTGCAAAGTGTTGAAAGTGGCTTGGTTCGTACTTTGGCAACTATCAAGATTACCTTCAAGAAGGTTCTGCCTACTACAGCTCCTAAGGGTTACTCACCTAAGGATAAGCAGATTATTGATGGTCTTTACGTAGCTTATTTGCAGCCAGAAAGTTGGGCAGCTAAATCTGCTACCTATGGTACAATGCCTATGCCTCATGTATTCGACTTTGGTACTAAGTCTGATGATGTAACATCATTGGCTCCAAACTACAACATTACATTCGCTCAGTCTGCTTACGAGACTAAGGAAGTAACTGATCCTGATACTGGTGAAGTTTCAACTGTAATCGTAGTTAAGGATGGTAAGCCTGTTATCAAGGATGTGACCGTAGCTGGTGATGAAATCCTCTCAATCCATAAGGACTTCATCGACAACCAGACTAAGCATGCTACTTCAGTTGTTTACAACTTCGGTAAGATTTCTACCGCTCTGTATGACAAGCAGAAGGATGTTTATGCTGACTACACCGTTGATGTTGACAAGTTCGAGACCGAATTCCACGACATCTATGACAAGTTATACACTTGGCATTGGATGAACCTGGCTGAGTATAAGGACTTCACTGGTAACAATAAGGCTACTCAGGCTCAGCTTGATGCTGCTCGTCCTACTAAGGTTAAGTATGGTGCTGGTAGTGGTCAGCCTGGTGACGATCCTCAGTTCACTGTTGATCTGCAGTACATCCTCGGTGTTTGCGCACCTGACGGTCTGTACAATGCTCCATTGAGTGCTCCATATGAGGGCAGCTTGGAGATTGCCGATGCAGCTCTTACTTCTGATGCTAATGGTAAGGAAGAGTACTTCGACATTCAGGTTAACGGTTCTATTCTGGAATTCATCCCAGCTGAGATTGCAACTGGTACTGAGTTTAATGGTGCTTCTAATCCTAAGGCTGATGTTCCATCTACATTGCATATCAAGTTGATTGATATGTACAGCCATAAGACACATGAGGCTACAGTTCCAATGACTGTGCTGAAGCGCTAATGAATGCTAATCACTGACTATAGTCAGTTGAATAGATAATCTATCCGAGAGGGGTGCCCACTTAGGCACCCCTCTTTTTTTACTTTGCTTTTTGCATAAGTCATAAATATTCCTTACCTTGCACCCGTATTTCTAAAGATGGCTTGTTATGAAAAGATGGAATATTGTTTTAATGATGACTTTACTGCTCCTCAGTGTATGGACACTGTCTTCCTGCAGTAATAAGATGATGCCTGTGAATACACTCCGCCGCCTTTCTACCAATATGGAGGTAAAGGGTGATATGTACACCTTGAAGGACTGGAACAAGGCGAAGGATAAGTATGTAAAGGCTAATCAGCGCATTCTAAAACACCGCAGTGAATATACGGCTGAAGAATTGGCCGAGATTGCTGTGCTGCAAGGGAAGTGCATCACAGGTTTTGGTAAGGGTGTGACACAGAGTACTGCACGTAGCGTGGGTGCTGTAACTACAGGTGTAAAGTCGGTAGTTGATGAAATTAAAGAGCTGATAGATGCTTTTAGTAAAAAGAAAGAGAAGGAGGAATGATTTCCTCCTTCTCTTTCTTATAGAGGGTTTCTCTTGATCTTCTGCTAATATTCATCCTCATCAAAGAAGAAATCTTCTTTCGTTGGATAATCGGGCCAGATATCTTCTATGCTTTCATATACATCGCCCTCGTCTTCTATCTCTTGCAGATTCTCGATTACTTCGAGTGGAGAGCCAGAGCGTTGAGCATAGTCAATCAGTTCGTCCTTTGTTGCAGGCCATGGAGCGTCCTCCAGTTTTGAAGCTAATTCTAAAGTCCAATACATAGTTGTTATCGTATTACGATGGTGAATAAATGTTGTCTCACTAAATTTTCCGCAAAAGTATAACAAATATTCTTATCTACAACTATTATTCCAAAATATTTCTTCTTTTTTATCTACTTGGTTAATTTTTCTTGAAAGTACAAATAAATAATCGGATAATCGGTTTATATAGGCAATGAGTTCCGGAGACACTTCTGCCTGCTCTGCAAGGGCTAAGATGCGACGTTCTGCACGACGGCAAACCGTGCGGCATACGTGACATACGGCAGTGCCTCTGCTCCCTCCAGGCAGCACGAAAGCGGTAAGTGGGGGCAAGCTGGCATCCACACAATCTATCCGATGCTCCATTTCGGCAATCATGTCTTTTGTGATGATACTTGCAGCACGTAGCTCTGTGATGCTTTGGTCGGTTGCCAGATTAGAACCGATGACAAACAGGTTGTTCTGTACGCGTTGGAGAAATGCCTGTTCTTCTTCCAGATTCAAGTAGGTGATGAGCAGTCCGATAAAGGAGTTGAGCTCATCTACGGTGCCGTATGCTTCCAGGCGGGCATGAGTCTTCGGCACGCGGGTACCACCCACCAGGGAAGTGGTGCCTTTGTCGCCAGTGCGTGTATATACCAAACTCTTTTTCATGTGATTAGAAATTTACTATGTAGTTTTGTTTATAATAGGTCTTGTCAAAGTGCAGGATCCCTATGTCGTAGAGATCGAAGGAAAGGACACCCTCGTTCTTCATCCGTTCCCACAGTGCTTCCATCGTATGACTGCGGTGAATGCCCTGCACAGCTACCACAGAATGAGGAGCCAACTTATCCAGACAATACTGAAATACTTGCTCCATAAATGTCCCTTCTTGCCAGCGCAGATAGAGAAAGTCAATCTGAAGTTCCGCTAGATCTTTCAGGTCTTCTTCCTGATAGATGTGGTGCATGTCCATTTGCTCCTTGGCCGCTTTTATGTAGAGCGTGGCAGCTGTATCTGGTCCCGTTTCTACCAGTGTCAACGGTTGTGCCCGATTGACCAGACGGAACAGCAGTCGTTTGACTTTGGAAGACTCTGCAGTGGCCCATTGCTTGTCCATCAGCGAACGAAGTGATTTCTCCTCTGTTTTCAATTCCTTATATTTATAGTAAGGTGCAGTTTCATTGCAAACCCGTGTGATATAGTCGAAAGCATAGGGAGAATGCACCCCATATCCCCGTCGCTTTCTGAAACGGCGAAGCCAAACCAGAGGAGTGATTTTTACATGCTTACGTTTCATGACTCAGCTTGCCTTATTTCTTCAACTCCGGATAACTGATGCGGGTATGGTAGATGGTGGTCAGTTTCTCCTTGAAGGTAGATTTCACTTGGGCAATCTCCTTGAAGGTAATAGGGCAGTCCTTGAAGTAACCCTCGGTTACCTGAGAGTCGATGATCTTATCGACCAAGTTGCCGATGCTCTCTTCCGTATATTCTGGCAAACTGCGTGAGGCTGCCTCTACGGCATCTGCCATCATCAAGATGGCCTGTTCCTTGGTGAAGGGGTTCGGACCAGGATAGGTGAACATCTCCTCATCGGGTTCCTCATTAGGATGCTCGTTTTTCCACGAGATATAGAAATATTTGGTCTTCCCCTTGCCATGATGTGTGGATATAAAGTCCTTGACAATCGTCGGTAGGTTGTTCTTTTCTGCCAGTTTCAATCCATCGGTTACATGATTGATCACCACTTTGGCACTCTGCTCATAGCTTAGGTTCTCATGAGGGTTCACACCACCAAGTTGGTTTTCCGTGAAGAATGCAGGGTTTTCCGTCTTACCGATGTCGTGGTACAAGGCACCTGTACGAACCAATTGGGCATTGGCACCTAAGAAATTGGCTGCCTCTGTGGCAAGGTTGGCCACTTGCATGGAATGCTGGAAGGTACCTGGAGCAGTCTCTGAAAGGTGACGCAACAAGTTGTTGTTTACATCCGACAGTTCCACTAAGGTCACATTCGATGTATATCCGAACGTCTTTTCGATGATAAAGAAGAGCGGATAAGTGAACAACAGCAGGATACCGTTGAGGATTATATAGACAGGAATGCTGAAATCGATCTTGCTGATGTCTTCTTCGGTAAAGAACTCATAGGCAAAGAAGATGACGATGGAAACCACGACCACTAGGAAGGCCGAAAGGAACAACTGGGAGCGACGTGAAAGTTCGCGCATGTTGAAAATGGCAATGATGCCCGCAGCCACCTGAATAAGGATGAACTCATGCGGATAACGCAGCGTGATGGAACAGATCAGGATGGTGACGATGTGTGCCAACAAAGCTGTGCGTGAATCCAGAAAAGTGCGTAACACCATGGGGAGAATGGCGTACGGAATGATATAGACGCTGAACATGTTGCGCGACATGAGCAAAGAGGTAAACAGGCAGAAGAACACCATGAAACTGAAGATCAACAGCAGGTCGCGCCACCCGTCGAAATAGTCCTTTCGATAGATTCCCAGATACAGCATCAGTAAAAAGATGTAGAGTGCCACAAACAACACCTGTCCGCCCAGCATCAAGCGACGTTGGCTATGGGAAACATCACTACGTGTCTGCATCTCCTTTTCCAGGCTCTTCAATATATTATAGGTGTTCTCGCTGATTATCTCACCGCGGTCCACAATTTTCTGTCCGCTCTGCACCATACCCATGGCCCAAGGGAAGTTGTCAATAGCCTCTTGCCTAGCTGTCTCAGTAAGTTCCTTTTCGTAGATAAGGTTGGGGGCAAGGTAGGCGTTCAAGGCACATTTTTGCAGGATTTCAGGCTTGTAGCGCGCAGAATCTGAATTAAGGAGATAGGTATAAGCATCCTTGATGGTATAGGTCTCAGCAACGCTCTGTTGCTCTGCCATCATGCCATTGATGATGCGGATGTTGGCCGTACTGTCCCGCTGCAAGCGGTCGGAACTTCCCACATCCAAGATGCCCTGTCGATAAATGACACCCAGGGTATTGATGATGTATCGAAGGTAGTCGGAAGAAGGCAGTACTTCTTTTAAATCTGATTGGTAGTCGGCCCGTAGTTGGTTGATGGCATCGGTACCCACGTTGACATCCATGCTGAAATAGGGTTGAAAATGACGGATGATGCTGTCTTGTTCCCGCTGAATCACCTGATTGGGCTTGTAGATGGGGAAGTCGAACGTGGCCATCAACTGACCGTAACGCCAAGGCTTGTTCAAATCGAACTGGTAGATGAACCTCACGTCTCTTGGAAGGAAATAGACGATCAGTGCCACGGCTGCCAGATAGATGAGGGCACGGCGCATGATGGATTTAAAGGACATCCTATTGGGGGTATTTATACTGCTCATCGCTACTTTTTTTAGTTCTATGGTCTATATTTTTGCGAAAAGTACAAAAAAAATCAATAGAATGGGGATTTTTGCTTAATTTTGCGCTGAAAATTAGGAAAGTTATTCGATATAGAATAACAAAAAGCTATTTTTGCCCCCTATTTTCGACTTTAATCCGCTAAAGCTTACTATTATGACAGAAAGAAAAGTGAGAGTTCGTTTTGCTCCGAGTCCTACGGGTCCTTTACATATCGGCGGTGTGCGCACAGCCTTGTATAATTACCTCTTTGCCCGCCAGCATGGGGGAGATATGATTTTCCGTATTGAGGATACAGACAGTAACCGTTTCGTACCAGGTGCCGAAGAGTATATCTTGGAGTCGTTCCGTTGGTTGGGCATACAGTTTGACGAAGGGGTGAGCTTTGGCGGTATTTACGGCCCTTATCGCCAGTCAGAACGTCGAGACATTTATAAGAAATACGTACAGGTGCTGCTCGATGAAGGACATGCTTACATCGCTTTTGACACACCAGAAGAATTGGCCAAGAAGCGTGAGGAAATTCCCAATTTTCAATACGATGCCTCTACCCGCATGCAGATGCGTAACTCGCTGACGATGCCAAAAGAAGAGGTGCTGCAGCTGATGGCAGAAGGTACCCAATACGTGGTTCGCTTCAAGATAGAAGCAGGGGAGGAGGTACATGTGGACGACCTTATCCGCGGTCATGTGGTGGTGAATTCTTCCATTCTGGATGATAAAGTGCTGTATAAGTCGGCTGACGAACTGCCTACCTATCACCTTGCCAACATTGTGGACGACCACCTGATGGAAGTCAGCCATGTAATCCGTGGTGAGGAATGGCTTCCTTCTGCACCTTTGCATGTGTTGCTTTACCGTGCTTTTGGATGGGAAGATACCATGCCGCAGTTTGCTCACCTGCCTCTGTTGCTGAAGCCAGAAGGTAACGGCAAATTGAGCAAGCGCGATGGCGATCGTCTGGGTTTCCCTGTGTTCCCTTTGGAGTGGCATGACCCTAAGAGTGGCGAAATATCCAGCGGTTATCGTGAGAAAGGCTATCTGCCAGAAGCTGTCATCAACTTCCTCGCTTTGTTGGGTTGGAATCCTGGCAACGATCAGGAAATCATGTCGATGGACGAACTGATTAAACTCTTCGACCTTTCCCGTTGCAGTAAGGCAGGCGCCAAGTTTGATTATAAGAAAGGTATTTGGTTCAATCACGAGTATATCCTTCAAAAGAGCGACGAGGAAATCGCTTGTCTCTTCGTGCCCGTGTTGAAAGAACATGGCATCGAAGCTCCTTTTGATAAGGTACAGACCATCGTGGGCCTGATGAAGAACCGCGTGAATTTCGTCAGTGAACTGTGGGATGTGGCCAGCTTCTTCTTCGTGGCTCCAGAGACTTACGACGAGAAGACTGTTCGCAAGCGTTGGAAAGAATACTCTGCACAGCAGATGACGGAACTGATGGAAGTACTGCGTGGTATTGAGGACTTCAGCATTGAAGGTCAGGAGCCTGTGGTGATGAACTGGATCACCGAGAAGGGCTATGGCACAGGCGATGTGATGAATGCTTTCCGCCTTACGTTAGTTGGCGAGGGTAAGGGTCCGCACATGTTTGAAATTACTTCTGTGTTGGGTAAGGAAGAAACTTTGCGTCGCATGCAGCGCGCTATTGACGTGCTGAAATAAGATTCGAAGCATGGTTTATCATCTGTTCATAGCGATATATGCTTTTTTGGCACGCATCTACGCGTTGTTCAATAAGAAGGCTAGCCTGTTGGTAAAAGGACAGGCTGAAGCCTATGGATTGTTGCGTAATAAAGTAGTTCCAGGAAAGCAGTACATCTGGTTTCATGCCGCTTCCTTGGGAGAGTTTGAACAGGGTAGGCCTTTGATAGAAAAGATCAGGGCTACTTATCCCAATTATGGCATCTTGCTGACGTTCTTCTCTCCTTCGGGTTATGAGGTCAGGAAGAACTATGAGGGGGCAGATATCGTGTGTTATCTGCCATTCGACAGACTGAAGAATGTACGCAAGTTCCTTGACTTGACACGTCCTTGCATGGCCTTCTTCATCAAGTATGAGTTTTGGAAAAACTATTTGGACGAACTTCATCGTCGTCATATTCCGGTATATAGCGTTTCCTCCATTTTCCGTGCCAACCAAGTCTTCTTTAAGGGCTATGCGAAGAACTATGCGAAGGTATTGGACAATTTCACTCATCTTTTCGTACAGAATGAGGAGTCGAAGAGGCTGCTTTCTACCATCGGCATTGAGAAGGTGACTGTGGTGGGAGATACCCGTTTCGACCGTGTCCTGCAGATTCGTGAGGCTGCCAAGGAGTTGCCTTTGGTAGAGACTTTCAAGGCAGGGCAGCTTACGTTTGTGGCAGGTAGTTCATGGCAGCCTGATGAAGACCTGTTCATAGAATATTTCAATGCCCATCCAGAGGTGAAGTTGATCATTGCTCCACATGTCATAGCAGAAGAACACCTGACAGAAATCATTGGTAAGTTGAAGCGACCTTATGTGCGCTATACTCAGGCTACAATGGAGAATGTACGAGAAGCCAGTTGTCTGATTATCGATTGCTTCGGTCTGCTTTCATCCATTTATCGCTATGGAGAAATAGCTTACATCGGTGGTGGCTTTGGTGTGGGTATCCATAACACTGTAGAGGCAGCCGTTTATGGCATACCTGTCATCTTCGGACCTAAATACCAGAAGTTCATGGAGGCCATCCAACTGCTGGAGAGCAAGGGAGCCTTCTCCATTAAGAACTATGAGGAGTTGAAGGCGTTGCTTGACCATCTGCTTTCTGATAAGGTCTTTTTGGCTCAAAGTGGTAAGAATGCAGGGGAGTATGTTCTCAGTCGTTCAGGGGCCACTAAGCAAATCTTTGGTTGCATATTTTCTGCATAAATATTTTGCCGTTTCCATATTAATGAGTAAGTTTGTCATAGTTTAAATCTTAAAACTATACTATGATGACCGAACAAACGAATGTCAAAGGGCAGCCACTGCCCTCTGTCGAAGAAGTCTTTTCTTGGATGCGGAAATTGTATGACGAAAGTTATGCCGGACTGACCAAGACAGAAAAGAATGAGCAGCACATGTACGGAACGATGGTGACTACACCAAACGACAAGAAGTTCATCGTACGTATGCTGGATGAAACCAGTCAGGTGCGCGATACTCAGAAACTTGCGCTCCGTGTGAAAGAATTGATAGACCAGTACGGAATCCCTAAGTTCCTCAGCGCTGGTGACCATTTCCTCTTCTGGATGTATCAGAAGTTTGCCTATCTGCCTTTATTCAATTGGTTGGCTGTGCCTATTATCAAGTGGCGCTTGCGTCGTGATACCAGTCGTGTGATCATAGATGCTGCCCGTCCACATCTGACGAAACATTTGGCTACCCGTTTCGACCAAAACATCGGACAGAATGTGAACCTGTTGGGTGAAGTGGTACTCGGAGACGGGGAAGCAGATAAGCGCTACCATTCCTACCTTGAAGCCCTGAAAGAGCCAGACATCAACTATATTTCAGTGAAGATCTCGGGTATCTATGCCCAGACACATGCCTTAAACTACAAGGAGTGCTTCCCAGAGCTGATACGTCGTATGTCAGAACTTTACCAGACGGCCATAGATTATCCTTATACCGCCCCAGAGGGCGTAACTAGACCAAAGTTCATCAATCTGGACATGGAGGAGTATAAGGATGCCCACCTCACCATGAAACTCTTCAAGGACGTGCTTTCATTGCCACAGTTCAAGAACTATGAGGCTGGTATTGTGGTGCAGGCTTACCTGCCCGATGCTTGGGACTTCCAGACGGAGTTGCTTGAGTTTGCTAAGGCACGTGTGGCTGCAGGCGGATCGCCCATCAAGATGCGTATTGTGAAAGGGTGCAACCTTGATATGGAGAACATAGTCAGTGACTTGCGTGGATGGCCTAATCCTGTCCGCTCCAATAAGACGGAAGTAGATGCCAACTACCTGCACATCATCGAGCGTGGTTTGAAGCCAGAGAATGCTAAGGTGCTGCACATCGGTATGGCTTCGCACAACTTGTTTACCATTTCTTATGCTTACCTACTTACAGAACAGTACCATACACCAAAGGACTGCTTCTGCTTCGAGATGCTGGAAGGTATGGCCAACCATGTGTGGAGGGCCCAGAAGAAACTCGGTAACCATGTGATCCTCTATACGCCTGTGGTAAAGAAAGAGCATTTCCTTAATGCCATTTCTTATTTAGTGCGCAGAATGGACGAAAATACGGCACCTGACAATTTCCTGACGCATTCTTTCTCTCTGAAGCCTGATACCAAGGAATGGAAGGAGTTGGAGCAGCAGTTCATCGATGCCTATAACATGAAGGACACCATCACGCATATTCCTACCCGTACGCAGGATCGTAACAAACCTTACGTGGGACAGGAACCGCAGGATGAGATGATCAACGAGCCTGATACGGATTTCGATTGTTTCTGCAACCAGGAATGGGTGGAAAAGATCTTCGCGAAGTGGAAATCTACTGGCAAGATGTCGTTCGAGAAGGCAGTCTGGGGCGATTGGAAGCCTGGTGATTTGCTACCTACACAGATTGGTTCGGAGTTGGTATATAATGACGATCATGTGAAGTATTTCGACCGCAGTCAGGACGGGGATGTGTTAGTCTGTGAAATGTCACGAGCCGATAAGGCTCAGACGGAGAAGATCCTGGAGATTGCGGAGAAGGATCCTGCTGGATGGCGGAATACTACCATTGAAGAGCGTCATCGCATTATGTACAAGGCTGCCAATATCCTTGGACAGATGCGTGGTGACTTGAACGGCTCCATGTGTGCCATCACAGGTAAGACGGTAGAAGAGGCAGATGTGGAAGTGTCTGAGGGCATCGACTACTGCCGTTTCTATACGACCACAATGAAGAAGTATGCTGCTTTAAAGGATATAGAGATGAAGGCGAAGGGTACTGTATTAGTACTTTCACCATGGAACTTCCCTTGCGCCATTCCTTGTGGCGGGGTGGTGGCTGCTTTAGCTTCTGGCAATACCTGTATCTTGAAACCTGCTACCGTAGCTGCTCCAGTGGCTTGGCTCTTTGCCAAGGCTTTCTGGGAGGCAGGTGTGCCTAAGGAGGCGTTGCAGGTGGTAATCACCAATAAGGAGGCTACACCATTGTTGACTGAATCACCTGTGGTGAAGCATATCATTCTGACGGGTGGTACGGAAACCGCACAGACCATCGCCCATGCCAATCCTAGTAAACCGTTGTCTGCAGAGACTGGTGGTAAGAACGTGATGATTCTTTCTGCGAAGGGTGATCGCGATCATGCCATTATGAATGCCTGTCGTTCGGCCTTTGGAAACGCTGGTCAGAAGTGTTCTGCTTGCTCTATTCTATTGGTAGAACGATCCGTGTACAATGATCCTGAGTTCTTTGAGAAGCTGAAAGACTGCGCCTCTTCACTCAAAGTAGGTGGTGTATGGAATGCGGGTAATATTGTGGGCCCGATGATTACCAACTATAATGAGAAGTTGGAGAAGGCCTGCAAGTTGGAACCTGGAGAAAAATGGCTTATCGCTCCTGAGTTTGTGGATGACAAGAAGTATATCCTCAAGCCAACGGTGAAGGTAAATGTGAAACCAGATTCGTTCACGTTCCGTACGGAGTTATTCGCCCCATTGTTGGCAGTGACTCCATACGACACGCTGGAAGAAGCTGTGGAGCTGGTGAACAGTTTGGACTATGGTCTGACCTCAGGTTTGCAGTCGCTCGATGAGCAGGAGCAGAAGTATTGGAAGAATCATGTCTTGGCAGGCAACCTATATATTAATAGAGGTATCACGGGTGCAGTGGTGAATCGTCAACCATTTGGTGGCATGAAACTCTCAGCCTTCGGTCCTGGATTGAAGGCAGGTGGACCTAATTACTGCCTGCAGTTCATGCATATCACGGATAAACCAGGCACTGATACCGATTATCGCCAGTCGTATGCCACTTGGTACGAGAAGGAATTCAAGCATGCACGCAACATCCAGCCAAAGATTCGTGGAGAGCAGAATGTATTCCGTTACCTACCTGTGAAGGATGGTATGGTGCTTCGCCTCTTTGGAGATGAGACCTTGGAACAGGTACAGATGGTACAACTGGCAGCGCAGACCGTAGGTACAGCGCTCGTCATTTCCTTAGATAGCAAGCATCCATTGGCTGGTAAACTTTCTGGAACAGTGAAGGAAGAGAACTTGGCTGCATTCTGTGAGCGCATGAAGCTATATGGTCGTGTACGTACAATCTCTGCCAATGTGCCTGAAGTGGTGTTCGAGGCAGCAGCCAATTGTGATAAGTATATTGCTCAATCAGCTCCTGTACGAGATGGTCGCATAGAGTTGGCGCTCTACATCCAAGAGCAATCCATCTCTAACGAGTATCACCGTTACGGCTCTCAGATAGAAGTGCCTACGGTAGAATAAAAACAAAAGAAGCGGTGCAGATCTGCACCGCTTCTTTATTTATAGTTCTCCATCCTCTTTCAGATACCATTTCGAGTAAGCCACGTAGTGGCGGGCATAGCTCTCGGCTTGGTCAGGATTGGTCTTCTTGATGAACTTGGCAGGCACACCACCCCAAATCTCATGAGGACCAATAATCGTCTTGCCCAATACCAAGGCACCAGCAGCCACTACAGCCCCTTCGCCCACCACGGCATCGTCCAGCACGGTAGATCCCATACCGATGAGGCAACCTTTCTTAAGGGTACAGGCATGTACGGTCGCATTGTGCCCGATGGTCACATCATCCTCGATGATGGTTGGACCAATCTTGTTGGTTACATGCACCACAGCCCCGTCTTGTACGTTCACACGGTCGCCCATAGTCACAGGAGCCACATCGCCACGCACCACGGCATTGAACCACACACTGCACTCGTCGCCCATGGTCACTTCGCCCACGATGGCGGCATTCTCACTGAAATAACACTCCTTGCCCCATTTCGGGGTCAGTCCGTTTACTGATTTGATGATAGCCATAGTCAATGTTGTTTATTGAGTGCGAAGATACAACTTTTTCCGAAAATTATCCCTACATTTGTGAAGTAAACTTCATGAAGCTACATGGACAAGAAAATCTATTTTGCAGGTTCTATCAGAGGTGGACGGGTGGATGCCGACCTCTATCAGCGACTGATTACCTATATGCAGCGTACAGATACCGTACTCACGGAGCATGTGGGAAGCAAGGAATTGAAACTGATGGAGCAAGGTCGCGACCGTGATGCTAGGATCTACGATCGTGACATGGCATGGCTTCGTCAGAGCGATCTGGTGGTGGCAGAATGTACCTGTCCGTCATTAGGGGTAGGGTACGAGTTAGCCTCTGCCGAACACCTCGGCATCCCTGTCCATATCTTCTACGACCGCACAAAAACTCAACTCTCCGCCATGCTCACTGGCAATCCTTATTTCTACATCCATCCCTATGAAAAGGAAGAAGAGATATATAAGGTGTTAGAAGAGTTGCTTAATAGTAATCAATAGGCTTGTTCATGAACATCCTTTATTGCACGTCCTGAAGGTTCGTTCATTCCTTTGAAAGAAGCATCCCATTCCAAAGCGATGGCTGTACTACAGGCTATACTGGCCTCACTAGGAACACTGAGAGCAGCCGAATCACTTGGAAAGTGTTCAGCAAAAATGCTACGATAATAGTATTCCTCTTTGTTTTTAGGAGGATTAATTGGAAATCGTTCTGCTGCATGAACCATTTCTTCATCGCTAACAACTTCAGAGGTCATCTTTTTCAGGGTGTCTATCCATGAATAACCCACTCCATCGCTGAATTGTTCTTTCTGGCGCCAAGCTACTTCCTCAGGCAGCAATTCTGCAAAGGCTTCACGAACAATCTTCTTTTCAATGGTGTTTCCTGAACACATCTTACTTGCAGGGTTGGTACGCATAGCTACATCTAGAAACTCTTTGTCGAGGAATGGAACACGCCCTTCTACCCCCCAGGCAGATAGGCTTTTGTTGGCTCGTAAGCAGTCGTATAGATAAAGCTTTCCCAACTTTCGAACTGTCTCTTCATGAAAGGCTTTGGCATTAGGTGCCTTGTGGAAATAGAGATAACCACCAAATATCTCGTCTGCCCCCTCTCCCGAAAGAACCATCTTAATACCCATCGACTTGATTACACGCGCTAATAAGTACATAGGTGTAGAGGCACGAACTGTGGTTACATCGTATGTTTCTATGAAATAAATGACATCCCGAATGGCATCGAGTCCTTCCTGGATGGTGTAGTTGATTTCATGATGAACTGTACCAATATGATCAGCTACAAGTTTTGCCTTCGCTAGATCTGGTGCTCCTTTCAGTCCAACGGCAAAGGAATGCAGGCGAGGCCAGTATGCTTTTGTTTTACTATCATCTTCTATACGCATCTCACTATATTTCTCCGCTATGGCTGATATTACAGAAGAGTCAAGACCTCCCGAGAGCAGTACTCCATAGGGCACATCAGACATTAATTGGCGTTTTACGGCATCTTCTAGTGCATCGTGGATGGCTGGAATAGAGGCTTTGTTGTCCTTTACTGCATCGTAATACATCCAGTCGCGCCTATAATAGCGTTTCATGCCTGGCTCTCTGCTCCAGTAGTAATGACCAGGTAAGAACGGTTCGTACCTTTCACATTGACCTTCTAGGGCTTTCAGTTCAGACGCCACATAGATGGTACCATTACAGTCGTAACCTATATAAAGTGGAATCACGCCAATGGGATCACGTGCAATGAGAAACTCATCAAGGGCTTCATCGTAGAGTACAAAGGCAAAGATGCCGCTGAGGTCTTCCAAGAAATCAATGCCTTTCTCACGATATAGTGCAAGAATGACCTCGCAGTCACTGCCTGTTTGAAACTTATACTGTCCTGCAAAGCGACGACGGATTTCTTGGTGGTTATAGATTTCTCCATTCACAGCTAATACTTGCTTGCGGTCAGGTGTGAATAATGGTTGTCCACCAGATTCTGGATCTACTATACTTAATCGTTCGTGAGCCAAGATGGCAGACCCACCACAATAGATGCCACTCCAGTCGGGTCCACGATGACGGATCTTCTGACTCATCTTCAGTGCTTTATCACGCAGAGTATAACTCTGCTCCTTCACATTTAAAATTGCTGTTATTCCACACATAATATCATTGGTTTTATTCTACAGTTACACTTTTTGCAAGATTTCTTGGCCGATCCACATCTCTTCCTTTGCATACAGCGATATGATAAGCTAGAAGTTGAAGTGGAATGGAGGCCAGAAGAGGCTGAAAACAATCGAGTGTATCAGGCAACTCGATGACATGATTGGCAAACTTCTTTATTCGCTCGTCACCCTCAGTTACCAAGGCTGTTACCCTGTCGCCTCTTGCCCTGACCTCCTGGATATTGCTGATCACTTTCTCATAGAGACTGTCGTGAGTAGCAATAACAAAAACGGGCATCTCTGAATCTATCAGTGCTATCGGACCATGTTTCATTTCTGCAGCAGGATATCCTTCTGCATGTATGTAACTGATTTCCTTTAACTTCAACGCTCCTTCTAGTGCCACAGGATAATTATATCCTCGTCCGAGATACAAACAGTTTTTGGAATAAGTAAAAATTGGTGCCAGATGTTCAATCTGTTCATTAGTTTCCAGTGCCTGTTCCATTTTCTCGGGAATCCTCATCAATTCGTTCAAAATCTTCTGATACTTATCAGCAGTAATGGTATGGCGTTCTTTTGCCAGGCAAAGCGCAAGCATTGAAAGAACGGTTACCTGACCCGTAAACGCTTTTGTGGAGGCTACACCAATCTCTGGTCCTACATGAATATAGATACCCGTCTGAGTCTGTCTTGGGATGGATGCACCGATGACATTACAGATGCCGAAAACAAAGGCACCTGAATCTCGAGCTAATTCAATGGCTGCGAGTGTATCGGCAGTTTCGCCACTCTGAGAGATAGCAATCACTATGTCGTTTGGATAAATTATAGGATTCCGATAACGAAACTCAGAAGCATATTCCACTTCTACGGGGATACGACAAAGATCTTCGATGATTTGTTTTCCGATAAGTCCCGCATGCCAACTTGTACCACAGGCAACAATGATGATACGATTGGCGTTCACTAATTTTTCCCTATAATCAATCACTGCGGAAAGTGTGATGCTTTTTTCTTCCTTATGAATACGTCCTCGCATACAATCGCGAATGCAGTTGGGTTGCTCAAAGATTTCCTTCAACATAAAGTAAGGAAAACCACCTTTTTCTAGCTGTCCTAACGTGACATCAATCTGTCTCACTTTAGGATGCTGTGTTTCGTTCTCCATATTTACTACATTCAACTCTTTTCCTTGTTGGAGAACGGCAATATCACCATCGTTCAGATAGACTACCTTATCAGTGTATTCTGCAATAGGACTTGCATCTGAAGCTAAGTAGAATGCACCGTCATCCCCCAAACCTATGACAAGTGGCGAACTTTGACGGGCACAGACAATGGTTTGAGGGTGCTCGCGATCGAGAATGGCTATGGCATACGCACCAATAACCTGATGTAATGCCACTTGAACAGCTTCAAGCAAGTCCAATTTATTATTGAGCATGATGTATTCAATGAGTTGTACCAGTACCTCTGAGTCGGTAACGCTTTTGAACTGGATACCCCTAGCTGTAAGTTTTTCTTTGATTGTAATAAAGTTCTCAATAATCCCGTTATGTATCAGAGCCAAACGTCCCGTTGATGAATAATGAGGATGAGCGTTGATGCTGCTTGGTTCTCCATGAGTTGCCCAACGTGTATGGGCTATACCAACATGCCCTGTGGTATCTTTCTCTGCACAGAATGATTCCAGATCAGCTACCTTACCTTTAGTCTTATAAATATTGAGCTTTCTTTGCTCATCTATCATAGCCACTCCTGCACTGTCGTATCCTCGATACTCCAGTCTCTTTAAGCCTTCCATCAAAACAGGATAAGCATTTTTTGTTCCGATATATCCAACTATTCCACACATATTATAAATGATATTATAGGTAAGACAAATATTGATAATTAGTTTGGGCAGGATACTCCGCAGCTAAAGTGTCAATCTGGTTTACCACAGGCAAAATACCAAGTTGCTTGCGCCATTTGCGGATTGTTAAAATGGCTTCTTCCATAGTCATGTGGTTTTCTAATCCTAACGCACGACCTATCTGAAAATCAGAAAAGCCATAAACCTTAGCTTCATAAAATAAATCTGTGAATGCAGGTTCTTCAAGAGATTCCATCAGTTCCGATGGCTCCATAAATGTCATCATCTCTGAAATATATGAATACTTATGTAGTTGTTTGTCAATAGCGATGATATGTTGCAACTTCTGTAGAAACCAGCAGTCAATCTTTGTTAGCTCATGTATTTGCTCAATGGTGTAACCTATTTGCATGGCTTTCGAGATAACAAAAACACGATTGTCAGTAGCATGTAGCATCTCATCCTTAATATCGTTTACGTGAAACTCTTTATTTTCTACAAAACCATGCATGCCTTGTCCTATCATGCGCAGTCCTTTTTGTAATGATTCTTCGAACGTACGCCCAATGGCCATCACCTCGCCCACACTTTTCATGGATGAACCAAGTTGGTGACTTACGCCATGGAACTTTGTGAGATCCCAATGAGGAATTTTGCACACCACATAGTCAAGGGCAGGTTCAAAGAAAGCACTGGTAGTTTTGGTCACAGAGTTCTTCAATTCAAAGAGCCCATAGCCCAATCCGAGTTTGGCAGCCACAAATGCCAGTGGATAACCTGTGGCTTTCGAAGCTAAAGCCGAAGAACGGCTGAGTCGGGCATTGACCTCAATGACGCGATAGTCCTCACTCTTAGGATCGAGGGCATACTGTACATTACATTCCCCCACAATGCCAATATGACGGATAATTTGTATGGAGAGTGCACGCAGTTTATGGTATTCAGCATTGCTCAATGTCTGACTGGGTGCCACTACTATGGATTCGCCTGTATGGATACCCAATGGATCAAAGTTCTCCATGTTGCACACAGTTATACAATTATCATAGCAATCCCGTACCACTTCATATTCGATTTCCTTCCAGCCTTTCAATGACTTCTCTACCAATACCTGTGGTGAAAACGAAAAAGCTTCTTCTGCCTGTATCTGTAGTTCTTCTTCATTATCGCAAAAACCAGAGCCCAAGCCTCCTAAGGCGTATGCTGCACGAAGAATGACAGGGAATCCCAGTTCCAAGACTGCCTCTCGCACTTCTTCCACCGTACAGCATGCATGACTCTTAATAGTCTTTACACCAATTTCATTGAGACGACGCACAAATAAGTCACGATCTTCTGTATCCATAATGGCTTGTACGGAGGTTCCTAGAACACGAACACCATATTTGTCGAGCACTCCTTTCTGATATAACTCTACTCCGCAATTCAAAGCAGTTTGTCCACCAAACGACAAAAGAATACCGTCAGGGCGCTCTTTTTCGATGATACGCTCTACGAAGTTAGTCTTCACAGGTAGGAAATACACGGTATCTGCAACCCCTTGGGAAGTCTGGACTGTTGCGATGTTTGGATTGATTAGCACGGTCTTGATATTTTCTTCCTTCAAAGCTTTCAATGCCTGTGACCCGCTATAGTCAAACTCGCCTGCTTGTCCTATCTTCAAGGCTCCACTACCCAACAATAATACCTTTTTTATCTTATCCATCATTTAAGCATGTTTACAAATTCATCAAATAAGAACTCTGTATCCACAGGACCACTGCATGCTTCTGGGTGAAACTGTGCAGACATCCATGGCTTAGATCGGTGTCGAATACCCTCATTGGAACCATCGTTCATATTGACAAACAGCGGCTCCCAGTCAACAGGCAGTGTGTCTGCGTCCACTGCATATCCATGATTCTGAGAAGTGATGAAGCATTGTGTGGTTCCTACTCGTTGCACTGGTTGGTTATGTGAACGATGACCATATCTTAATTTATATGTTTTTGCTCCTGCAGCTTGCGCTAGCAGCTGATTACCTAGACAGATCCCCATGCATGGTCTTATACGTTCACTATTCAAGAAAGTCCTAATATGACTTACTGTTATGTTGCAAAGTTCTGGATCTCCTGGACCATTGGCTAAAAAAAGACCATCAAAATCGAGTGCGTTGAAATCATAATCCCAAGGTACACGTATTACTTCAATACCGCGACGTAATAGACAACGAATAATATTAGCTTTTACTCCACAATCCACTAAAACCACACGTTTAGTTGGTTGCTGAGTATTAGGAAGTGAGCACTGAGTGTTGAACACAGAAGAATCAGGGGTATATGTGGTAATTTCCTTACAACTCACGCGTTCCACCCAGTTCACGGTGCTATAGTCTTCAGAGATTGTAGTATCATTTGTACCTTCTTGCACTATCTTACCCATCATCACTCCATACTTTCTAAGTAACATGGTGAGCCTACGGGTATCAATGCCTGTCAGTGCTGGCACATTTTCACGTTTCAGCCAAGCATCAAGTGACTCTCTTGCATTCCAATGTGAATAGGATTCACTATAGTCTGCTACAATTAGTGCCTTTACATGGATGTGTTCACTCTCTATTAGCTTTGGCAATCCATTGGAAGTCATTTCTGAAGATGGCACTCCATAATTTCCTATCAGTGGATAGGTCATTACCAATATCTGACCCGCATAACTTGGATCTGTCAGACTTTCGGGATAGCCTGTCATAGCAGTGTTAAACACCACCTCCCCTGACACATTTTTAGCAGCGCCAAATGTCCATCCGCAGAATTCTGTGCCATCATCTAGGATCAGTTTTGCTCGTTTCTTCATTTTATAGTTGTAACTTTAATATCTTTTCCACATAATTAATAAAGGCTTGGTTCACCATACGTATACCACCTGCTGTTGGATAATGTCCCGTAAAATACCAATCGCCGGGATGATTTGGACAGGCTTTATGCAAGCCGTCGATGCTTTGAAATACCAGTTCAATGGGAGTCTGCATATCTTCAGGACAGAGCATCTCAACAATCTTTTGGTTTATCTCATCGACAGTAAAGGGAGCATAGATAGCCCTGACGTGATTTCTTGTCATTGGCTCTAACTTGCATGCCTGATAGGTCTGGGCAATGAGCTGCTGCATATTCCGTTCTTTAATGAGAGAAATAGCGGCACGGAAAGCACATAGCTCTTCTAGTCTTGACATATCGATGCCATAGTAATCAGGGTAGCGAATTTGTGGTGAACTGCTGACCATTACTATCTTTTTGGGATGCAGACGGTCAAGTATCTTAAAGATACTTTCTTTGAGAGTGGTACCACGTACGATAGAGTCATCGATAATGACAAGATTATCCTCATAGGGTAAGACTGAACCATAGGTAATATCATAAACATGGGCAGCCAGATCATCGCGTTCTTTTCCCTCAGTGATGAAGGTACGCAATTTAATATCCTTCCACACCACCTTTTCTATCCTTATTTCATGGTTGAGCCTACGGAGACCATCGGTCATACCATAGAAAGCTACTTCTGCAGTATTGGGAATATAAGAAAAAACGGTATGTGCTACATCTCCCTCAATGGCTTGCATAATGGCAGGCGTAAGTTGTTCGCCCAATCGCTTTCGCTCATGGTAAATATCGTAATCAGAGCCACGACTGAAATAAATGCGTTCAAATGAACATGAAGAAAGTTTTTGAGCTGTTAGAATTTGCTCAAGATGTGTTTCTCCGTTTTTCTTGACTATCAGTGATTGGCCTACTCCTAATTCTTTGATATCCTCTTTTCTCAGATTAAAGGTGGTCTGAATGACGGGACGTTCACTTGCCAATACCACGATCTCCTCATCTTGATAATAGTATGCAGGACGGATTCCCCAAGGGTCTCGTACTGCAAACATCTCGCCGCTACCCGTCAGTCCGCACATTACATATCCTCCATCAAAATGCGACATTGTAGTCTTCAATACATTGGCCATTTCTACATGGTCATCGATATATTGTGTGATATCCTTACCTTCTAATCCTTGACTGCATGCTTCATTGTAAAGACGTTCTACTTCACGATCTAGGCGATGCCCCATCAATTCCAATGTGATATAGGAATCGCCTAAAATACGAGGAGACTGCCCCTGCTCCGTCAAGAAATGGAAAACCTCATCAATATTGGTCATATTGAAGTTTCCACACAGACAGAGGTTTTTCGCTCGCCAATTATTACGACGTAAAAAAGGATGCACATATTGTAATCCACTCTTGCCTGTAGTGGAATAGCGTAAATGACCCATATAGAGCTGTCCCGCAAAAGAGTCATCCACGAGATTGAAAATCTCTGTAATGGCATCCTTGCCCTCAGCTCTTTCACGAAACATATATTCCTTACCTACAGGAGCATCCATATTGACGCAAGCCACACCAGCACCCTCTTGACCACGATTATGCTGCTTCTCCATCAGCAGATAGAGTTTATCCAATCCGTACCGCCATGTACCGTACTTCTGTTCGTAATACGCCAATGGCTTTAATAGACGAATCATTGCTACACCACACTCATGCTTCAGTTGTTCCATGGATACAAGCTTTTATAAACGACAAAAACAGTGGATGCGGATGCAACACTGTTGATGAATACTCTGGATGAAACTGTGTGCCGATATACCACTTGAGCGTTGGGATTTCTATGATTTCTACTAAGCTTGACGCAGGATTGATTCCTACACATTTCATCCCATGATTCTCAAACTCTTCTTGATAGAGACTATTGAATTCGTAGCGGTGTCTATGGCGCTCCTTGATTAGCCTGTCTTCACCATAAGCTTTCCAAGTGTGACTACCTTCTATCAGTTCGCACTCGTAACTGCCAAGCCGCATGGTACCTCCCATCTGTGTGATGTTTTTCTGTTCTTCCATCATATCAATCACATTATGCGTAGTAGCGTTATCTATTTCACTGCTATTAGCATCGCGGTAGCCCAACACGTTACGTGCAAACTCAATGACCATCATCTGCATACCATAGCAAATACCGAAAGTCGGTATATCGTGTATACGACCATATTCAGCAGCAATGATTTTTCCATCAACTCCACGACTCCCGAAACCTGGACAGATTACTATGCCTGCCATTCCTTTCAATCGTTCCTTTACATTCTCCTGTGTGATGTCCTCACTATTCACAAAGATAGCCTTGACCTTGCGATCATTGTAGGTTCCCGCGTGGGCAAGGCTCTCGATAATACTTTTATAGGCATCTTGCAGGTCGTATTTACCTACCAGAGCAATCTTTACTTCTTTCGTGGCACGTTTCCTTCGCTCCAGGAAATCGAGCCATGAACCCAATGATGGTTTCGTTTCTGTCTTTATGCCCATTTTATTCAGACAGATGGTGTCTAACCCTTGTCGCAACATATTTACAGGTACCTCGTAGATACTGGGTAAATCTTGGCTTTGAATCACTGCTGAAACATCTACATTACAGAAGTGTGCCACCTTTGCCCTAAGTTCCTCAATTAATTCATGTTCTGTACGTAAAACCAACACCTCAGGTTGAATTCCGAGACCTTGCAGTTGTTTCACGCTGGTCTGTGTTGGTTTTGTTTTCAGTTCTCCTGCTGCTGCCAGATAAGGTACATAGGTAAGATGTACATTTAGTGCCCTTGATGGCCCTAGCTCCCAGCGCAATTGACGAATTGCTTCCAAGAAAGGTAGACTCTCTATATCACCTATGGTTCCGCCGATCTCTGTGATAACGAAGTCAAGTGGTTGCTTGGTAGCATTTAACAAAATACGGCGCTTGATCTCATCAGTGATATGTGGTACCACCTGAATGGTTTTACCCAAATAGTCGCCACGACGTTCTCGTTCTATCACACTTAGGTAGATGCGACCTGTAGTCACGCTATTGTCACGAGTAGTTTCAATACCTGTAAACCGCTCGTAGTGACCTAAATCTAAATCTGTTTCCATCCCATCAGCCGTTACATAGCATTCCCCATGTTCGTATGGGTTCAACGTCCCAGGATCGATATTGATGTAAGGATCGAACTTCTGAATAGTAATCTTGTACCCCCTCGCTTGCAGCAGTTTTCCCAATGATGCTGAGATAATGCCCTTACCAAGTGATGAGGCTACCCCTCCTGTGATAAAAATGTACCTTGTCTCCATATTATGTTACAAATATTATTAAATCAAAGCCCTCCCTGCTACCGTGATAGGTAGAAGAGAGGGACACCTGGTAAAACTATGGTTGCAGCGTTATACCAAAGACCAGGTAGGCTTTTTGGGCGCAAGGGTTTGACGTTATTTGTCCGAAAATCGGAACCGTGAACGTTTCTGTCACCTTGATGTCTTTCGTTGCTCGTAAAGACAAGTTGGTAACTGCAAATCCTGAGGTGCCATACAATGTAGTGGCGAAAGGGACGACACCAACTGTAGCTATCCAATCTGCCTTGATGAACTTAAATGGCATAGCTACTTCCAAGTAACTGCTATAGGCCCGTTTGTCATCCTTGTTTGTACCATCATTGCCCGTAAAGTTGGTAAACCACTGAATCGTTGCTAATCCGAAATCATAACCTATGTTAGCCTCAAACACATGATTTGTACCATGTGCATCGTATTTAAAATAACGTCCCTCAGGGTCAAGCCCCTTGCTGAACCAGTAATCAGTAATGCCAATGTTTAAACCCTTAATGGAATACGCAAGGGTTAGGTCAAACTCTTCAGTGTCTTGTGCGTCACTGAGTCCCACACTACCCCAAGCAGTTAATGATAATCCTTTATAATTGAAGCTGAGTGTCGGTTGTAACGACACATGCCCCAAGTCCTGTCCGCGCCAGATGTATTGATTTACTACATCTGCTTTTATTATCACTTCTTGCGCCTCTACAGCAATTGATACAAAGAGTAGCAAAGCTGTCAACCCCAATCCTCTGACCTTTCTCATATATTTCAACTTTCCGATTTCATTTTTTCTTTAATGTGTTCCTCATACTCTGCCAGTTCGCGCTCTCCAATGTGGGCTAATCCATAATGCTCATCGTGTTGTGAGAAGTCAAGACCAACCTTTTCACTGAATGCTGATACACGCATAGGAATCAAACAATCGATGAGCTTGTAACCAAGCCAACTGACCCCGAAAGTATAGATAAACACCATGACGATAGCTAAAAGATGGTAAAGGAACACCACAATTCCCTCCCATGTGCCTGCTATAAGTCCCTCCTGAATAAAGATACCTGTGAGCAATGTTCCAAAGATGCCACCAGTACCATGGGTAGGGAATACATCGAGCGCATCGTCAATGCTGCTACGTGAACGCCAATAGACAGCTATGTTGCAAATGAGCGTGATGACAAAGGCAATAAAGATGCTTTGTCCAACGGTGACATAACCTGCAGATGGGGTAATAGCCACCAAGCCTACTACACAACCAACAGCAGCACCCATAGCAGAAGGTTTACGGCCTCGCAGACAATCGAAGAATATCCACGTCATCATCGCTGTTGCAGATGCAGTATTGGTATTTAAGAAGGCTTTAACAGCCTGTCCGTCGGCATGGAGTGATGAACCCGCATTAAAGCCGAACCATCCTAACCATAACATCGCAGCACCAAGTAAGACAAAAGGAATATTTGCAGGTTCACTTTTTCTAGTTACAGCCTTGCGACGCCCTAGGAAGATTGCTCCAGCTAATGCGGCTATACCCGATGAGGCGTGAACCACAATACCACCCGCAAAGTCCACAACTCCCCAGCGCATAAATAAGCCCTCTGGATGCCATGTCATGTGCGCGAGCGGACAGTAAATAAAAAAGAAAAAGAACATCATAAAGAACATGTAAGCAGAGAAGCGTACACGTTCAGCAAATGAGCCTGTAATCAACGAGGGCGTGATGATGGCAAATTTCATCTGGAATAGAGCAAACAAAGCTAAAGGAATCGTTGCCCCTCCTAATATATTTCCTGCAGGTGTAGTATAGACAGCAGATCCAACATGCTGAAACATCAAAAATGTCAGTGGATTACCAATTACACCACCTATATCATCCCCAAAACATAAAGAGAATCCGATAACTACCCAAAGCACAGAAATCAGTCCCATTGCAATAAACGATTGCAACATGGTACTGATGACGTTTTTTGCTCCTACCATACCTCCATAAAAGAATGATAAACCAGGTGTCATCATTAACACAAAAATAGTAGCCGTAATAAGCCAAGCAACATCAGCAGCTGATATTACTGTCCAATCACACTCAAATGAAGGCTCACCCACTGCTAAACCAGCTAAAGCTATCAGTGTCATCGCCGTCATTAGGATAATCCAACGTCTTTTTACCTTCATATTCCTTTACCTTATTATATTAATAATACATACGCTGCTTCGAGTGCAAAATTATATTATTCTGTTATTAATGCCATTAAATATATACCATTTTGTTTTTAGATTATGGTTATATGTAATAAAGTGTAACTAATCAAATGATAAATGTATCATAATATTGCGAAAAGATAATAAATATTGACGATTTGTAAGAATTACCAACATTGTACGTTAAAAAAGAAAGCAAATATTTTTATTTTACACCATCATGTTTTACTTTTGCAAAGATTTATGACGAATAGTTAGCTTATTAAATAAATATATGACAAAATGTAAATCTAAAAAGCAAGAATGCGGACTATACCATAGTGCGTATGAGCATGACGCTTGTGGTGTGGGAATGATCGTGAATATCCATGGTAACAAGAGCCATGAATTGGTGAACAATGCGCTTCGCGTTTTGGAGAACATGAGGCACCGTGGTGCTGAAGTAGGAAAAGACGGTGATGGCGCAGGCATCATGATACAGATTCCCCATGAATTTATATTATTGCAAGGAATACCAGTACCTGAGAAAGGTAAGTATGGTACTGGATTGGTATTCTTGCCTAAAGACGAGCAGGAGCAGCAGGTTATTCTGAGTGTAATGATTGAAGAAATAGAACGAGAGGGACTTCAATTGATGCATCTAAGGAATGTTCCAACGAATCCAGAGTGCTTGGGTGAGGCAGCAAGGAATACAGAACCTGCCATCAAACAGGTATTTGTAACAGGCATGAGTGATGGTAAAGCAGAAAGTTTCCCTCAAAGTTTATATAAAATAAGAAAGAAAATAGAGCGACGCATAAACCACAAAGATTTCTATATTTGTTCGCTCAGCAATACGAATATGATTTATAAGGGAATGTTGTCGAGCATTCAGGTGCGCCAATATTTCCCTGATTTGTCGAACCCTTATCTAACGAGTGGTTTGGCATTGGTACACTCACGATTTAGTACAAATACATTCCCTACTTGGAGTTTAGCGCAGCCGTTCCGATTGTTGGCCCACAATGGGGAGATCAATACTATTCGAGGCAATCGAGGATGGATGCAGGCCAGAGAGAGCGTATTGTCTAGCGAGGCTCTGGGTGATGCCAAAGCTCTTTCTCCTATTGTGCAACCAGGCATGTCTGACTCTGCATCTCTCGATAATGTACTGGAGTTTCTCGTGATGTCTGGCCTGTCACTGCCTCATGCCATGAGTGTATTAATTCCTGAATCGTTTAACGATAAGAACCCCATCTCAGAAGACTTGAAAGCATTCTATGAGTACCACTCCATTTTGATGGAACCATGGGATGGTCCTGCCGCCTTGCTTTTCTCAGACGGAAGGTTTGCTGGTGGAATGCTCGACAGGAATGGTTTGCGTCCTGCTAGATATACCATAACCAAGAACGATACGATGGTGGTGGCATCGGAAGTGGGAGTAATGGATTTTGAACCTACGGAAATTGCTGAGAAGGGACGTTTGCAACCAGGAAAGATTTTGCTTATCGATACAAATGAAGGCAAGATTTACTATGACGGTGAGATAAAGCAACAGTTGGCCAACGAGCATCCTTATCGTCAGTGGCTGAGTACGAATCGTATTCAATTAGAGAAGTTGAAGAGTGGCCGACATGTAGAGAATGCAATAAAGGATCTATTGCAAAAGGAAGTGATGTTTGGTTTTGGTGAAGAAGACATTTCATCGACCATCATACCTATGGCTGTAAATGGTCAAGAGCCGACAGCTTCGATGGGTAACGATACACCACTAGCCGTGTTTAGTGATAAGCCGCAGACATTCTTCAACTATTTCCGCCAGCAGTTTGCACAGGTGACGAACCCTGCAATCGACTCTATTCGTGAGGAGTTGGTTATGTCATTGACAGAGTATATAGGTAGGGTAGGTACAGGCATCCTGAACCCAGATGAAACGAATTGCAAGATGGTACGTTTGCCTCATCCGATATTGAATAACACACAACTAGATATCCTGTGTAATATCCGATATAAAGGCTTTAACACAATAAAGCTACCAATGACATTCGACGGAACCAAAGGTGGCGAAGGATTACGTGAAGCACTTGATGCGTTGTGTCATAAGGCTGAGAAAAGTGTGGATGAGGGGTACAACTATATCATCCTTTCCGATCGTGAAATAGACGCTGAGCTCGTTGCGATTCCAAGTCTGCTGGCTGTCAGTGCAGTGCATCATTATTTGATCAGTGTCGGTAAGCGTGTACAAACGGCACTGATTGTTGAGAGTGGAGAGATTCGTGAAACGATGCATGCTGCGCTGTTGTTGGGTTACGGAGCTAGTGCCCTGTGTCCATACATGACGTTTGCCATTCTTGATGACCTTGTGAAACAGCACAAGATACAGGAGGATTACGAAACGGCAGAGAAGAACTATATCAAGGCTGTGAAGAAGGGCTTGTTTAAGATTATGGCAAAGATGGGAATCTCCACCATTCGCTCTTATCGTGGTGCAAAAATATTCGAAAGTATCGGATTGAGCGAAAACCTGCTAAAAACATATTTCGGAACAGAGGTTAGCACTATTGGAGGCATCGGGTTGGAGAAGATAGCAAAGGATGCAATGGCTATGCACGAGGCTGCCTTTAGAACTACTGAGTACTTACCTAATCTTGGACAGTTCCATTGGCGAAAGGATGGCATTAAACATGCTTGGAATCCAGAGACTATAGCCACATTACACCTGGCAACACGAACAGGTAATTACGAGAAGTTTAAGGAGTTCTCTAAACTCGTGGATGCCAAAGAGAGTCCAATCTTTATCCGTGATTTCATGGGTTGGAAGAAACATCCTATCAACATAGATGAAGTGGAATCCGTAGAAAGCATTGTGAAGCACTTTGTCACAGGTGCCATGAGTTTTGGTGCACTAAGTAAGGAGGCCCATGAGGCCATTTGTATGGCTATGAATAAACTGGGCTCTCGATCCAACACAGGTGAGGGCGGTGAGGACTCTGAGCGTTTCCATTCTGAGCGTGATGGTATTAGTCTCTGTTCAAAGACCAAACAGATAGCTTCAGGTCGTTTTGGCGTCACTACTGAATATCTAGTGAATGCTGAGGAGATACAGATAAAAGTAGCACAAGGGGCTAAACCAGGTGAAGGTGGACAGTTGCCTGGTTTCAAGGTAAACGAAGTGATAGCCAAGACGCGTCATTCCATTCCTGGAATCTCCCTTATTTCACCACCTCCTCATCATGACATCTATAGTATTGAAGATCTTGCTCAGCTCATCTTCGACCTGAAAAATGTAAATCCACATGCAACAGTCAGCGTGAAACTTGTGGCAGAGAGTGGTGTGGGAACAATTGCAGCTGGTGTGGCCAAGGCTAAGGCAGACATCATTGTGATTAGTGGTTCCGAGGGTGGTACAGGAGCCTCTCCAGCTTCAAGTATGCGGTTTGCTGGTATCTCTCCTGAAATCGGAATTGCAGAGACACAGCAGACACTGGTGAGAAACGGACTCCGCCATTTTGTGCGTTTACAGGTTGATGGACAGATTAAGACGGGGCGTGATATTGTACTTATGGCCATATTGGGTGCTGAGGAATTTGGTTTTGGTACGGCAGCACTCATCGTATTAGGCTGCGTGATGATGCGTAAATGCAATTTAAACACTTGTCCAATGGGTGTAGCTACTCAGAATCCTGAGCTTCGCAAACATTTCATGGGAAGATATGAATATTTGGTAAACTACTTTACGTTCCTTGCACAAGAAGTACGGGAATATCTGGCAGAGATGGGCTTTAAGACGTTGAATGACATTGTGGGACGAGTGGATCTTATTGAAACCAAAGATTCGGTGATTGACTTTAGGCGCTTATTGAACAAGGAAGACGGAATTCTACACTTTACAGGTGATGAAAAGAAACCTTCCGTGCCACTTGGCATGCAGAATACCATACTCGATCAGCAGATGATTGCAGCAGCTAAACAGGCCATTGAGCATCAGGAAGAAGTGAACCTGGATTACGCCATCAAGAATACGAACCGCGCTGTTGGTACGATGTTATCGGGGATGGTAGCCATGAAATATGGACAGGCAGGACTTCCTGATGATACCATCAATGTCAAGTTCAAAGGCTCTGCAGGACAGTCATTTGGAGCTTTCCTTGCCCATGGGATCAGCTTCAAGTTGGAGGGAGAAACTAACGATTACTTCGCTAAAGGACTCAGTGGTGGACGTATCTCCATTCTGCCTCCAATGCGGAGTAGTTTCAAGGCGGAAGAAAATATTATTGCAGGAAATACAGGACTGTATGGTGCCACGAGTGGAGAACTCTATATTAATGGTAAGGTGGGCGAACGTTTTGGTGTGCGCAACTCTGGAGCCATTGCTGTCATAGAAGGTGCAGGAGATCATTGTTGCGAATATATGACAGGCGGTCGTGTGGTGGTGCTTGGCGAGACTGGACGCAACTTCGCTGCTGGTATGTCGGGTGGTGTGGCTTATGTGTATGATCGCAAACACACCTTCGATTATTTCTGTAATATGGACATGGTAGAGCTGAGTCTGGTGGAGGACAATGTGAGTCGTAAGGAATTGCTGGAATTGATACGTCAGCACTATCTGCATACTGGTTCTGCACTCGCAGGCAGGATGCTTGATGACTGGCAACGTTATGTAGAAGATTTCATTCAAGTGGTACCTATCGAATATAAACGTGTGTTGCAAGAAGAGCAGATGAAGAAGCTGAGAGATAAGATTGCAGACATGCAAAGAGAATATTAATGTTCAATGATCAATAGACAAAATGGGAAATTCAAGAGCATTTTTAGAGATACATCGTCAAGAGGCAGGTTACCGTCCCATTCACGATAGAATCCACGATTTTGGTGAAGTGGAGCAGACGCTCAATACACACCAACGTCGCGAACAGGCGAGTCGATGCATGGATTGTGGTGTACCTTTCTGTCATTGGGCCTGTCCGCTGGGCAATAAGGCACCAGAATGGAATGATGCCCTGATGAAAGGTGAATGGGAGTTGGCTTATCGTTTATTAAACAGTACTAACCCTTTCCCAGAATTTACGGGACGCATCTGTCCTGCATTATGTGAGAAAGCTTGTGTGCTCAATCGCTATAACCATGAACCAACCACTAACCGTGAGGATGAAGCAGCCATCACAGAGATGGCCTTTCAAGAAGGTTATGTGACGGTTCATCATCCAGAAAGAAATGGCAAGCGTGTGGCTGTCATAGGTGCTGGTCCTTCAGGATTGGCAGCTGCATACGACTTGAACCTGTTGGGTTATAGCGTCACTGTATTCGAGAAGAACGAAGCCGCAGGTGGTCTATTGCGTTATGGTATCCCTAACTTCAAACTCAACAAGGCCATTATTAATCGTCGTCTTAAACTGTTGGAACAAGAAGGTATTGAGTTCCGTTATGGGGAAAACGTTTTGTGTGATGAACATTTTGCTTCACAATATGATGCTGTAGTCATAGCCACAGGTACTCCTACAGCCCGTGATATGAATATCCCTGGTCGTAAGCTAAAAGGAGTCCACTTCGCTCTAGAACTACTCAGTCAACAGAATCGAGTATTAGCAGGAATGGAGTTCTCAAAAGAGGATCGCATTACTGCTCTTGGAAAGGATGTGCTTGTCATAGGTGGTGGTGATACAGGGTCAGACTGTATAGGTACAGCTCATCGACAAGGTTGTAAGAGTGTGACGCAGATAGAAATCATGCCACGTCCTGTAGAAGGCCCCGAAGATCCGCAGAATCCTTGGCCTAACTATCCACGTACCTTGAAAACGACCAGTAGTCATGAGGAAGGTTGTACGCGTCGCTGGAACATCAATACGCTTGAATTCTTAGGCGAAAACGGTCAGTTGACGGGTGTGAGAGTGCAGGAGATAGACTGGAAACCAAATCCTGCAGGTGGTCGCCCTATCATGATTGAGAAAGGTAAACCTGAGATTATCAAGGCTGAATTGGTGCTACTTGCCATGGGATTTCTCAAGCCAGAGCATCCGAAATATGCTGAAAATGTATTTGTCTGTGGGGATGCAGCCAATGGCGCCAGTCTCGTGGTTCGTGCCATGGCAAGTGGTAAGCAGACAGCACTTAACGTACATAAATACTTAGGCTGATATGAAGACGATTCCTTTTACCAAGATGCACGGAGTCGGTAATGACTATATCTATGTCAACACCATGCTCTATGAGGTACCAAATCCCTCTGAGGCAGCTATCCGTTGGAGTGATCGGCATAAGGGCATTGGTTCCGATGGGCTTGTGCTTATAGGAAGCAGTCCTCTGCCAGAGGCAGACTTCTCCATGCGCATCTTTAATGCCGACGGTAGTGAAGCGATGATGTGTGGCAATGCATCGAGGTGTATAGGAAAATATCTTTATGAACGTGGTTTGACAGATAAAGAGGAAATCAAGTTACTCACTAGATCAGGGATAAAGACCCTAAAGCTTCATACTAGTAATGGTATGGTGCATAGTGTCACTGTTGATATGCTTGAACCTGTGTTTAAGGATGAAACGCAATTTACGGGATCTTGTGGAATGATAAAGGGAACTTTCGTATCGATGGGTAATCCGCATTATGTCATCTTTACAGATGATGTGGACCTAGTAGGAGAGAAAGGACGTGTATTAGAGTATCATCCAGCCTTCCCACAACGCTGCAACATAGAGTTTGCTCGCATTGAGCCCAATGGGTCAATTCGTACCCGTGTCTGGGAACGTGGAAGTGGAATTACTATGGCCTGTGGAACAGGAGCCTGTGCAACTGCCGTTGCTGCCGCCTATACTGGTCGAGCCAATCGGCAATCGCAAATAGTGATGGATGGAGGAACGCTTCAGATAGAGTGGTGTCAATCTGACAATCATGTCTATATGACTGGTCCTGCAGAGTTTGTGTTTGATGGTGAAATAGAATGTTAAGATAATATGTAATCGTGTAGAGTTATGGCTTTAGTAAATGAACATTTTTTAAAGTTGCCAAACAACTATCTGTTTGCTGACATTGCCAAAAAGGTGAATGCCTTCAAGGTAATGCACCCTAAAGTGAATGTCATTTCCCTTGGCATAGGGGATGTGACACAACCTCTTTGTCCTGCTGTCATTGAAGCAATGCACAAAGCTACAGATGAGATGGCTACCACTCAAGGGTTTCGTGGTTACGGCCCAGAACAGGGTTACGACTTTTTGCGTGAGGCCATACTTAAGAACGATTTTTTGCCTCGTGGAATTCATCTGGATATGGATGAAATATTTATAAATGATGGTGCTAAGTCAGATACAGGCAATATCCAAGAACTCATTCGTTGGGACAACTCCATTGGTGTGACCGATCCCATTTATCCCGTTTATATTGATTCTAATGTGATGATAGGGAGAGCAGGTACGATAGAGGACGGACGTTGGTCTAACGTTGTATATATGCCTTGTACGGCAGAAAATGGTTTTGTCCCAAGAATTCCAAGGGAACGACATGTGGATGTTATCTACTTGTGTTATCCTAATAATCCTACGGGAACGGTTATCACAAAGCAGGAACTACGCAAGTGGGTGAGCTATGCACTTAAGAATGATACGCTTATCTTCTATGATGCAGCATATCAGGCTTATATCACGGATCCTGAGATTCCTCATAGCATTTATGAGATACGAGGGGCAAGGAAATGTGCCATTGAGTTTCATTCATACTCCAAGACAGCTGGATTTACAGGGGTACGCTGTGGTTATACCATTGTTCCTAAGGAACTAACAGCATCCACACTAAGTGGTGAACGTATCCCCCTTAATCCATTATGGAACCGTAGGCAGTGTACGAAATTCAATGGAACCAGCTATATCTCACAAAGGGCAGCTGAGGCTATTTATACTCCAGAGGGAAAGCAACAAGTGCAGGCAACTATCAACTATTACATGAAAAATGCCCACTTGATGCTTGACACTTTACGCCGCTTGGGTTATGAGGTTTATGGTGGAGAGAATGCTCCTTATATCTGGATGAAAACACCTTCAGGAGCAAAAAGACCAGAACTGCATTCGACTACCCGAAGTGCTTCATGGCAATTCTTTGAGGAGTTGCTTTATGGAGCCAATGTGGTATGTACGCCAGGTGTAGGTTTTGGACCTTCAGGTGAGGGGTACGTGCGCTTCACTGCATTCGCCACTCATGAAAACACCCAAGAAGCCTTACAAAGAATAGAAAAATGGACAATACAACAATAAACAATGATCAATTATGGAAGTGTTAAGATTTCAAGTTGTCGGTGAGGCATTCAAGAAGAAGCCTCTCGACGTAAAGGCACCTAGTGAAAGACCTGCAGAGTATTTCGGCAAACTGGTCTTCAATCGTGAGAAGATGTACAAATATCTTCCCAAAGATGTCTATGAGAAGATGATAGACGTGATGGATAATGGGGCACAGCTCGACCTTGCTGTGGCTGATATGGTGGCCAAAGGTATGAAGCAATGGGCCACTGAAAATGGTGTGACACACTATACTCACTGGTTCCAACCTCTAACAGAGGGTACTGCAGAAAAACATGATTCTTTTATCGTGCACGACGGCAAAGGAGGTATGGTGGAGGAATTCAGCGGTAAATTGCTTGTTCAGCAAGAACCTGATGCTTCATCGTTTCCTTCAGGTGGTATCCGTTCTACTTTTGAAGCACGTGGCTATTCTGCATGGGATCCTACCTCACCTGTCTTTATTATTGACGATACCCTGTGTATTCCTACTGTGTTTATCTCTTATAGTGGAGAGGCTCTTGACTATAAGGCACCATTGTTGCGTGCGCTTCATGCCGTCAATGTTGCTGCTACAGAGGTATGCCACTACTTTGACCCTAGTGTGAAAAAGGTAACGTCAAACCTTGGTTGGGAACAGGAATACTTCTTGGTGGATGAAGGGTTATATGCTGCCCGTCCCGACCTTCTGTTGACTGGACGTACCTTGATGGGACATGATTCTGCCAAGAATCAGCAAATGGACGATCACTACTTTGGCAGTATTCCAGAGCGTGTGGCAGCCTTTATGAGAGAATTGGAAATCGTTGCCCTCGAATTGGGAATCCCATGTAAGACTCGTCACAATGAGGTAGCACCTAACCAGTTTGAATTAGCACCTATTTTCGAGGATACCAACTTGGCTGTTGACCATAACATGCTGTTGATGTCTGTAATGAAACGGGTGGCTCGTAAACATGGTTTCCGTGTGTTACTGCACGAGAAGCCCTTTGCAGGTATCAATGGTAGTGGTAAGCACAACAACTGGTCATTAAGTACTGACAATGGTGTGTTACTTCATGCTCCAGGAAAGACACCAGAGCAGAACTTGCGTTTCGCGACATTCATCGTCGAGACCTTGATGGGTGTATATCGCCATAATGGCCTGTTGAAAGCCAGCATCATGTCTGCCACCAATGCCCATCGTTTAGGTGCCAATGAAGCACCTCCAGCCATCATCTCTTCTTTCCTGGGCAAGCAGGTTTCAGAGTTGCTGGATCATATCGAGAAAGCCGATCGTGAAGATATCCTCTCTATGAACGGCAAACAGGGTATGAAGATGGATATTCCTGAGATTCCTGAGATTCTTATCGATAATACCGACCGTAATCGCACATCGCCGTTTGCATTCACAGGCAATCGTTTTGAATTCCGTGCTGTGGGATCTGAAGCCAACTGTGCCAGTGCGATGATTACGCTGAATGCAGCTGTCGCAGAAGCCCTTGTCAACTTTAAGAAACGTGTGGATGCGCGTATTGCAGAAACTGCAGATAAATTTAAAGGAACAGAGCATAATGCCACCTTCCATGCTATCATCGATATCCTGCGTGAAGACATCAAGACCTGTAAACCTATCCGTTTCGATGGCAATGGTTATAGTGATGAATGGGTAGTAGAAGCTGCCAAACGTGGACTTGATGTAGAAAAGTCATGCCCGATCATCTTCGAACGTTACCTTGATCCTGAGAGTATCCAGATGTTTGAGAGCTTAGGCGTGATGACAAAGAAAGAACTGGAGGCACGCAACGAAGTCAAGTGGGAGACTTACACCAAGAAAATTCAGATAGAAGCTCGTGTGTTGGGCGATCTTTCGATGAATCACATCATTCCTGTGGCTACTCGCTATCAGAGTGCGTTATTGAAGAATGTTGAGAACATGGCTACCGCCTTCCCTGCAGATAAGGCTAAGAAACTATCAGCTCGCAATCTTAAGCTCATCGAAGAAATAGCAGAACGTACCTCAACGATTGAAAGTCAGGTAGAAGAATTGGTAAATGCTCGCAAAAAAGCCAACAAGATAGAATCTGAGTATAAAAAGGCTATAGCCTATCATGATTTGGTAGAGCCCAAACTAGATGACATTCGCTACCAGATTGATAAGTTGGAACTTCTTGTAGATGATAGCCTTTGGCCACTACCAAAGTATAGAGAATTATTGTTCATCAGATAGACAAGTATCTCATTTTGGTTGTTTTAAGTCCGCTGGGGGCTCGATGCTGTGATAGCTTCGAGCCCCTCATATTATTTGAAGAAATAAGTTACACCAAAAAGTAGGTTGTTCACTTGTAGATTAACACATTATGCTTACCTTTGCATCAATTATCAATGAGCCTTATGCAACAAAAAATTATCATTCTAGATTTTGGTTCTCAGACCACCCAACTCATCGGGCGCCGTGTGCGTGAGACGAACACTTTTTGTGAGATATTACCATATAACAAGTTCCCTAAGGACGATCCTGACGTGATAGGTGTCATCCTCAGTGGTTCTCCTTATTCTGTCTATGACCAGAAGGCTTTCAAGGTGGAGCTTTCACAGTTTATGGGTCGCTATCCTGTGCTTGGCATCTGCTATGGGGCACAGTTCATGGCTTATATGGGCGGAGGAAAGGTGGAGCCTGCTGGCAGTCGTGAGTATGGACGGGCACATCTGCGTCAGTTTGAGAAGGAGAATCCGTTGTTCAAGGGCTTTGGGCCTGATTCACAGGTGTGGATGAGTCATGGGGATACCATCACCAAGTTGCCTCGTCGTTGTCGCAAGATAGCTTCAACAGATGATGTGGAGTTTGCAGCTTACGCCAGTGAGGAGGTGCCTATGTGGGCAGTCCAGTTCCATCCTGAGGTGTTCCATAGTACACAGGGTTTCCAATTGCTGAAGAACTTCGTGGTGGATATCTGTGGTAGTCGTCAGGAATGGAGTCCCGCCAGTTTCGTGGAGACCACAGTGCAAGAGTTGAAAGAACAACTTGGAAACGACAAGGTGATCTTGGGCTTGAGTGGTGGGGTGGACAGTAGTGTATGTGCTGTTTTGCTGAATCGGGCCATTGGAAAGAATCTGACATGTATCTTCGTGGATCATGGCATGCTGCGTAAGGATGAGTTCCGTAAAGTGATGGAGGCTTATCAAGGCTTGGGACTGAATGTGATAGGTGTGGATGCCAGCGCCAAATTCTTCAGCGACCTTGCGGGTGTGACAGAGCCTGAACAGAAGCGCAAGATCATCGGACGCGACTTTGTGGAGGTGTTCAATGCAGAGGCAAAGAAGATCACAGATGCCAAGTGGCTGGCACAGGGAACCATCTATCCTGACCGCATAGAAAGTCTGAGCATCACAGGCATGGTGATTAAGAGTCATCATAATGTAGGTGGTCTGCCCAAAGAGATGCAGTTGCAGCTTTGTGAACCGCTGAAGTGGTTATTCAAGGACGAGGTGCGTAGAGTAGGGCATCAACTGGAGATGCCAGAACGACTCATCAAGCGTCATCCGTTCCCAGGTCCTGGATTGTCAGTGCGCATCTTAGGCGACATCACGCCAGAGAAGGTACGAATGCTGCAAGAAGCTGACGATATCTTTATCGAGGGATTGCATCAATGGAAGGATGCCGATGGCGTGGAACTCTACGACAAGGTTTGGCAGGCTGGGGCTGTATTGCTCTCTGCTGTCAAGAGTGTGGGTGTGATGGGCGATGAGCGGACGTATGAGCACCCAGTGGCACTGAGGGCTGTGACCAGTGTGGATGCTATGACTGCCGATTGGGCACATCTGCCTTACGAGTTCCTTGCACGTGTGAGCAATGATATTATTAATAAGGTAAAGGGCGTGAACCGCGTTTGCTACGATATCTCTTCCAAACCACCTTCGACCATCGAGTGGGAGTAAGAAGTCTCTTCATCTTAAAGTGCACTTGTTGCCTTGGCCAACCAGTAGCGTTCTTCGAAGTTAAGATCAGGCGACAGTGCATCGTACACCTGCTGGTGGTAGGTATTGAGCCATGCCACCTCTTCATCGGTAAGCAATTCGCGGAGGATGGGGTGCTTGTCGATAGGGCAGAGGGTAATGGTCTCGAACTTCAGGTATTCGCCAAACATCCCTTCGCCAGCAGGAACAGTCAGCACCAGGTTTTCTGTGCGGATGCCGTGACTGTCGGCTTTATAGATACCAGGCTCATTGCTGGTGACCATTCCCACTTCAAGGGGTACAGGATTCTCCTGCATGCGGATACTCTGAGGTCCTTCGTGCACGTTGAGGTAGTGGCCCACACCATGACCAGTGCCATGCAGGTAGTTCATGCGCTTCTTCCAGATAGGCATGCGTGCCAGTACATCGAGCTGTGCGCCACGGGTACCCTTGGGGAATACAGCCATGGCGAGGTCAATATGTCCTTTCAAAATCAGTGTGTAGTCTTCCTTCTCTTCTTGAGTAAGTGGTCCTAAAGCAATGGTGCGTGTAATGTCGGTGGTACCATCGAGGTACTGCGCTCCAGAGTCTAGAAGCAGGAAGCCGTGAGGTTTCAATGGGACATCGGTTTCTGGAGTAGCTTCATAGTGTACGATGGCGGCATGAGGACCGTAGCCAGCGATGGTGTCGAAGCTCTCACCAATGTAAAGCGGCTGGGCAGCGCGCAACTCATGCAGTTTGCGGTCCACGCTGATTTCTGTTTCATTCCCCTTCGGCACAAATCTTTCCAGCCACATGAGGAATTTGACCAAAGCTACACCGTCGCGTTGCATAGCACGACGGATGCCGGCTATCTCGACGTCGTTGCGTACTGCTTTCATAGCAGCGATGGGGGAGGTGCCTTCCTTTACATGGCTGCTTTCTTCGAACAGCGTGAATACCTGCATGTTGGTCTTCGACGGGTTGATTAGCACCTTTGGCTTCTCTAAAGAGTCCGTAAATGGTTTGATGTCGGAGTAATTGTGTAGCGTCACCTCGGCTTCTTGGAGGTGAGCTTGCACCTCTGACGTCACCTTCTGCGGATCAATGAAAAGGTGGGCGTCGTTCTGACTGATGTATAGATAGCTGATAACGACAGGGTTGCAGTGTACATCGGTACCTCGCAGATTGAGGGTCCAGGCTATCTCATCAAGGGCTGAAACCAGCAAAGCATCCATGCTTTGTGCCTTTATTAACTCCCTTATTTTATGGAGCTTTGTCTTTGCATCCTTGCCTGCATAAACTGTAGGATAGGCCAAAGCAGGATCTGAAGGAAGGGCAGGACGGTCGGTCCAGATGGTATCCATTGGGTCATGAGTGAAATCAACATGCATCTTGGCTTTGTCCTTGAATAGGGAGATGAGTCGTTTGGCTTCAGCGGTGGAGAATATATAACCATCGAATCCCAGCGTATCGCCTGCTTGCAGCTTCTCCAACAGCCAGTCTTCGATGCAGGGTGTCTCGGACAGTCCGTCTTTCATCAACTGGATGTCTGTGCCTTGGAGCTGGTCAGAAGCCTGCAGAAAATAACGTGAATCGGTCCAAAGAGCCACCTCATTTAGTGTGACAACCACCGTTCCTGCAGACCCTGTAAATCCGGAAATCCACTCGCGGCTCTGCCAATGGGGAGCCACATACTCGCTCATGTGTGGGTCGGTACTCGGAATGATGAAGGCGTTCATTCGCTTGTCTTTCAAATAACTGCGTAAGGCGGTTATGCGCGCTTTGATGGTAAGATTATCCATATATTATTATATAAGGTGTAACGGTAAATACGGTTATTTACAAGCAAAGATACTAAAAAACCGCAAAAATCTTTTGGGAAATGACAAAGTATGTGTAATTTTGCCGTTCAAAACCGATTTTTTAATTATTAACTAACTTATTTATTAACAAAACAAATGATTATTGTACCTGTAAAAGAAGGCGAGAACATTGAGAAAGCTCTCAAGAAGTTCAAGAGAAAATTTGAGAAAACTGGTGTTGTTAAAGAGCTCAGAAGACGTCAGCAATTTGACAAGCCATCTGTACTGAAGAGACTTCAGAAAGAACACGCAGTGTATATTCAGCAGCTGCAGCAGATAGAAGAATAATAAATATTTGGTTCTTTCCTTGAATTATTGAATTCTTTTTCCTAAATTCGTTGCAGAAATTTGAATGTAACGAAATGTTGTTGACAGAATCTTTTCTGGATTATCTGAAATATGAACGGAATTATTCCGAGCTGACGGTGGTGAGCTATAGCACCGATTTACGTGAGTTTGATGAGTTCCTGACCAGAGAATGCCAGAAAGAGGTAAGCGCGAAAGAGGTGGATGCTTCCCTGATCCGTGAATGGATGATGTCCTTGATGGAGAAAGGGGTGAAGGAAACCTCGGTAAACCGAAAGCTCAGCGCACTGCGGTCGTTCTATAAGTACTTGCTGAAAAAAGGGGAGGTGACGGTGGATCCTACACGAAAGGTGAATGGTCCGAAGAAGAAAAAACCGCTACCGGTATTCCTAAAAGAAAGCGAGATGGATAAACTGCTGGACGAGGTAGATTTCGGGGATGACTTTGAAGGATGCAGGGATCACATGATCTTGCAGATGTTCTATGAGACGGGCATGCGACGTGCCGAACTGGTAGGACTGAATGACAAGGACGTGGATTTCTCCGGAAAAGTGATCAAGGTGACAGGCAAGCGCAACAAGCAACGCCTGATACCCTTCGGTGAAGAACTGAAGGAAGCCATGACAGCTTATGTCAACAAACGGAATGAGGCGCTACCCGTAAGATCGGAAGCATTTTTTGTGAAGAAAGACGGGGAAAGGCTTTATCCGGATAAGGTAAGACTTATTGTTCAAAAACACCTCTCGAAGGTGGTGACTGCGAAAAAGAAGAGTCCGCATGTGCTGAGGCACACGTTCGCAACGACGATGCTGAATCATCATGCTGGATTAGGGGCCATCAAAGAACTCTTGGGTCACGAGAGTCTGGCGACTACCGAAATCTATACGCATACCACATTCGAGGAGTTGAAAGAAGTGTATAACCAGGCTCATCCTCGAGCCGAAGAAAAAGGAGGTAATTATGGAAGTAAGAATTCAAGCGATTCACTTTGACGCATCAGAGCAGTTGCAGGCCTTTATCCAGAAAAAGGCTGCTAAGTTAGAGAAGTTTTACGATGATATTAAGAAAGTAGAGGTGTCACTGAAAGTAGTGAAGCCAGAAACGGCAGCAAATAAGGAAGCTTCCGTGAAAGTGCTTGTGAAGAACGATGAGTTGTATGCCAACAAAGTGTGTGATACATTTGAAGAATCAGTCGATTTGTGCATGGATGCACTGAACAAGCAACTGGTGAAGTACAAGGAAAAACTAAGAAATCAATAATAAAAATCCCAAAATATTTTGTGGATGTAAAATAAATGACTAACTTTGCACCCGTTTCGCTCGGTTTACTCTGCGAAACGGGTGTATTTAGCATCGCCTCTTTAGCTCAGTTGGCCAGAGCACGTGATTTGTAATCTCGGGGTCGTTGGTTCGAATCCGACAAGAGGCTCAAGGATGGGCGAAAGCCAATCCAACAAGAAGTTTAGCTTAAAAAGGGCAAATACCAGAGTGGCCAAATGGGGCAGACTGTAAATCTGCTGGCGCACGCCTTCGGTGGTTCGAATCCATCTTTGCCCACTAATATATAAATAAGGTGTAGTACACCTGTTTGCTGTTATAGCTCAGTGGTAGAGCACTT
Organism: Bacteroidaceae bacterium; assembly: GCA_017427065.1. GTDB lineage: Bacteria > Bacteroidota > Bacteroidia > Bacteroidales > Bacteroidaceae > Bacteroides. Next base: position 94,766 of record JAFRTL010000009.1, read on the forward strand.
CCTTGGTAAGGAAGAGGTCCCGGGTTCAAGTCCCGGTAACAGCTCGAAGAGAGTGTAAATGCCGATTATTAATCAAATAAATAACTAAAGTAAAGCTATGGCTAAAGAAAAATTCGAACGTACCAAACCCCATGTAAACATTGGTACAATTGGTCATGTGGACCACGGTAAGACTACTTTGACAGCTGCTATCACTAAGGTGTTGGCTGAAAGAGTTGCTGGTAATGAAGGTAAGGTGAAGTCTTTCGATCAGATTGACAACGCTCCTGAGGAGAAGGAAAGAGGTATCACTATCAACACTGCACACGTTGAGTATGAGACCGCTAACCGTCACTATGCACACGTTGACTGCCCGGGACACGCTGACTATGTGAAGAACATGGTAACTGGTGCTGCTCAGATGGATGGTGCTATCATCGTAGTTGCTGCTACTGATGGTCCTATGCCTCAGACTCGTGAGCACATCCTGTTGGCTCGTCAGGTAAACGTTCCTCGTCTGGTTGTATTTATGAACAAGTGCGACCTTGTTGACGACGCTGAAATGCTTGAGCTGGTTGAGATGGAAATGCGCGACCTGCTGGCAGCTTATGAGTTCGATGGTGACAACACTCCTTTCATCCAGGGTTCTGCTCTTGGTGCACTGAACGGTGTAGCTAAGTGGGAAGACAAGGTGATGGAACTGATGGACGCTGTTGACAGCTGGATTCCACTGCCTCCACGTGATGTTGACAAACCATTCTTGATGCCTGTTGAGGATATCTTCTCTATCACTGGTCGTGGTACTGTAGCTACTGGTCGTATCGAGGCTGGTCGTATCCATGTAGGTGACGAGGTTGAAATCCTGGGTCTTGGTGAGGACAAGAAGTCAGTTGTTACTGGCGTTGAGATGTTCCGCAAGCTCCTGGATGAGGGTGAAGCTGGTGATAACGTAGGTCTGTTGCTGCGCGGTATCGACAAGAACGAGGTTAAGCGTGGTATGGTGCTCTGCAAGCCAGGTGAGATCAAGCCTCACAAGAAGTTCAAGGCTACTATCTATGTATTGAAGAAGGAAGAGGGTGGTCGTCATACTCCATTCCACAACCACTATCGTCCTCAGTTCTACCTCCGTACTATGGACTGTACAGGTGAGATCACTCTCCCAGAGGGAACTGAAATGGTAATGCCTGGTGATAACGTAGAGATCATCGTTGATCTGATTTACCCAGTTGCACTGAACGTAGGTCTGCGCTTCGCTATCCGCGAGGGTGGTCGTACCGTAGGTTCTGGTCAGATCACTGAGATTCTTGACGAAGATTAATACATGATACTCTGTCAGTTCCCCAGCCGTAGAAAGCAGGGGAACTGATTTACACGGGAGTAGCTCAGTTGGTAGAGTACCGGTCTCCAAAACCGGCTGTCGGGAGTTCGAGCCTCTCCTCCCGTGCTAATAATAATGATATGAATAAGATTATTAATTACGTAAAGGAAACTTACAACGAACTTGTATATAAGGTATCATGGCCTACTTACAAGGAATTGACTAATAGTGCAGTTGCAGTATTATATGCTTCCATACTCATTGCATTAGTAGTATTTGTGATGGATTTCTGTTTCCAAAATGTGATGGAGTTGGTTTATCCAAATTAAAAAACTGATTCGAGAATGTCTGAGATTGAGAAGAAATGGTACGTGATGCGTGCCGTTAGTGGTAAGGAAGCTAAGGTAAAGGAATATATCGAAGCCGATATGAAGAACGGAAGCCTTGGCGATTACGTTTCTCAAGTGCTGATTCCTACCGAGAAGGTTTATCAGGTTCGTAACGGTAAAAAAGTTATGAAGGAAAAGAGTTATCTCCCTGGTTACGTCTTGGTGGAGGCTGCCCTTGTGGGCGAAATTGCGCATCATCTCAGAAATACTCCGAATGTACTCGGTTTTTTAGGTGGCATGGACCATCCCACTCCATTAAGGCAATCAGAAGTCAGTCGCATCCTTGGAACATTCGATGCATTGCAGGATACTGAAGAAGATGCAAATATCCCGTATGTTGTCGGTGAGACCGTAAAGGTGAATTACGGTCCGTTCAGCGGATTCAGCGGTGTGATTGAAGAAATCAATACCGAAAAGAAGAGCTTGAAGGTTATGGTGAAGATATTCGGAAGGCCTACACCTCTCGAATTGAACTTTATGCAAGTCGAGAAAGAATGATACTTAGCTGATATGTATCATTTTTTTCTTCTTAATGTTTATATAAAATCTAGTAAAAATGGCTAAAGAAGTTGCTGGACAAATCAAGTTACAGATTAAAGGTGGCGCAGCAAATCCATCACCTCCCGTAGGCCCTGCTTTGGGTTCTAAGGGTATCAACATTATGGATTTTTGCAAGCAATTCAATGCCAGGACTCAGGACAAGGCTGGTAAAGTACTGCCTGTAATTATTACCTATTACACTGACAAGTCTTTCGACTTTGTTGTGAAGACTCCTCCCGTTGCCATCCAGTTGCTGGAAGCAACCAAGGTAAAGGGTGGTTCTGCTGAGCCTAATCGCAAGAAGGTTGCTTCAATTACCTGGGATCAGGTTCGCACTATCGCTCAGGACAAGTTGGTTGACCTTAACTGTTTCACAGTGGAGTCTGCCATGAAGATGGTCGCAGGTACTGCCAGAAGTATGGGTATCACTGTTAAAGGGGAGTTCCCTAGTAATAACTAATAAACTTCAATTAGAATGAGTAAACTGACAAAAAATCAAAAGTTGGCTGCAGGCAAAATTGAAGCAGGGAAAACCTACACTCTTGCTGAGGCTTCCAAACTGGTTAAGGAAATCACTTATACCAAGTTTGATGCTTCTCTGGATATCGACGTACGTCTGGGCGTTGACCCTCGTAAGTCTAACCAGATGGTGAGAGGCGTGGTATCACTTCCTAACGGAACAGGTAAGGTGGTGCGCGTATTGGCACTTTGTACTCCTGATGTTGAGGCTGCTGCAAAAGAAGCTGGAGCTGATTATGTTGGTCTTGATGACTATATTGCAAAGATCAAAGGTGGATGGACAGACGTGGATGTTATCATCACGATGCCATCTTGTATGGGAAAAATCGGTCCTCTTGGACGTGTACTCGGCCCTCGTGGTTTGATGCCTAATCCTAAGAGTGGTACTGTTACTATGGACGTGGCTAAGGCTGTGAAAGAAGTAAAGCAGGGTAAGATAGACTTTAAGGTGGACAAGACGGGTATCGTTCATGCTTCCATCGGTAAGGTTTCTTTTACTCCTGAGGCAATCTCTCAGAATGCAAAGGAGTTTATCAATACTTTGATCAAACTGAAGCCAAGTGCAGCTAAGGGAACTTATATTAAGAGTATTTATCTTTCTAGCACGATGAGTGCCGGTATTAAGATTGACCCAAAATCTGTTGATGAAGCTTAATAAAACGGAGTAGTTATGAAAAAGGAAGATAAAGCAAGAATTATTGAAGAACTTACTGCTGTAGTAAAGGATTATCCTCATTTCTATTTGGTAGATACAACTGGAATGAATGCTGAGGCTACCAGTGCTCTGAGAAGAAAGTGCTTCTCTGAGAACATTAAGCTGGTGGTTGTAAAGAATACATTGTTCCAGAAGGCCCTGGAAAAGCAGGATACAGATTTCTCTCCGCTTTTTGATACATTGAAAGGCACCACTGCCGTGATGTTCACTGACACAGCGAACAAGCCGGCTAAGATGCTGAAAGATATTAAAGGTGGCGTTCCTAGCCTGAAGGCTGCTTTTGCAGAGGAAGGTTTCTATGTAGGCGCAGACAGATTAGAGGAACTTGTTGCTATCAAGAGCAAGAACGAACTCATTGCCGACGTGGTGGCTATGTTGGAAGGTCCAACTCAGGGTGTTATCTCTGCTTTGGAATCTGGTGCCAACACAATCCATGGCGTGCTTAAGACACTGGAAGAGCGCTGATTAAAAATTTAAAGAATTATCATTAAGAAATAACAATTAAAAGTTTTATACAAAATGGCAGATATTAAAGCTATTGCTGAAGAGTTGGTTAACCTTACAGTAAAGGAAGTTCAAGAATTGAAGACAGTCCTGAAGGACGAGTATGGAATTGAGCCTGCTGCTGCAGCTGTTGCAGTTGCTGCTGGTCCTGCTGCTGGTGCTCCAGCTGAGGAAGAGAAGACATCTTTTGATGTAGTTTTGAAGAGCGCAGGTGCTGCTAAGCTTCAGGTTGTTAAGGCCGTTAAGGAAGCTTGTGGTCTGGGTTTGAAGGAAGCTAAGGATCTCGTAGATGCAGCTCCTAGCACAGTGAAGGAAGGCGTATCTAAGGACGAGGCTGAGGCTTTGAAGGCAGCCCTTGAAGGAGCAGGAGCAGAAGTTGAACTTAAATAAAAAACTATCCTGTTTTTCAGGTAATCTCGGTTAGGAACCCTTTGAAAGGGTTCTTAACCTTTTTGTGTCTTTATTTCTTTTTAAGTTCTACTAATCCATAACCAGATGTCTTCTAATATTGTAACCCAAAGAGTTAATTTCGCTTCGACCAAAAGCCCCAGGGAATATCCTGACTTCTTGGAAGTTCAACTGAAGTCGTTCAGAGACTTTTTACAACTAGACACCCCTACTGAAAAACGAAAAAACGAGGGATTGTATAAAGTATTTGCTGAAAACTTTCCTATTGCTGATACAAGAAATAATTTTGTCTTAGAATTTCTGGATTATTACATTGATCCGCCGCATTATACTATTGAAGAGTGTATGGAGCGGGGGCTCACTTATAGTGTCCCATTGAAGGCTAAACTGAAACTGTATTGCACAGATCCTGATCATGAGGATTTCGATACCGTAGTCCAGGATGTCTTTTTAGGAACAATCCCTTATATGACCGACAATGCCACCTTTGTGATCAATGGTGCTGAGCGCGTGATTGTGTCACAGCTGCATCGTTCACCTGGCGTATTCTTCGGTCAGAGTATCCATGCGAATGGATCTAAACTTTATTCTGCACGTATCATCCCATTTAAAGGCTCATGGATTGAGTTTGCTACCGATATAAACAACGTGATGTATGCTTATATCGACAGAAAGAAGAAATTGCCTGTGACGACACTGCTTCGTGCCATCGGTTTCGAGACTGATAAGGATATCCTTGAGATATTCAACTTGGCTGAAGAAGTGAAGGTAACTAAGGCCAATCTGAAGGAGATAATGGGCAGAAAACTGGCTGCTCGTGTCTTGAAGTCATGGGTAGAGGATTTTGTAGATGAAGATACTGGTGAGGTGGTTTCCATCGAACGTAATGAAGTGGTTATCGACCGTGAAACCGTTCTTGAGGAAAGCCATATTGATATTATCTTGGAGTCGGGCGTTCAGAATATCCTTGTACATAAAGAGGATCCTAACCAGTCTGACTATTCCATTATATATAATACTTTACAGAAAGACCCAAGTAACTCTGAGAAGGAAGCTGTACTGTACATCTACCGTCAGTTGAGAAATGCTGACCCTGCAGATGATGCAAGTGCTCGTGAGGTGATCATTAACTTGTTCTTCTCTGAGAAACGTTACGATTTGGGTGATGTAGGTCGTTACCGCATCAACAAGAAGCTGAACCTGACCACGGATATGAATGTCCGCGTGTTGACAAAGGAGGACATCATTGAGATTATCAAGTATCTGATTGAACTGATCAACTCCAAGGCTGATGTGGATGATATCGACCACTTGAGCAATCGTCGTGTACGTACGGTAGGTGAGCAGTTGTCCAACCAGTTCTCCATTGGTTTGGCACGTATGTCTCGTACCATCCGTGAGCGCATGAATGTGAGAGATAATGAGGTGTTTACACCTACCGATCTGATTAATGCGAAGACCATCTCTTCTGTGATCAACTCATTCTTCGGTACCAATGCATTGTCTCAGTTTATGGATCAGACCAACCCATTGGCAGAAATCACGCATAAGCGCAGAATGTCTGCATTGGGTCCTGGTGGTTTGTCACGTGAGCGTGCCGGTTTCGAGGTACGTGACGTACACTACACCCATTATGGTCGTCTTTGTCCTATCGAGACTCCTGAAGGACCAAACATCGGTTTGATTTCTTCATTGTGTGTTTTCGCTAAGATCAATGACTTGGGCTTTATTGAGACTCCATACCGTAAGGTCACTGAGGGTAAGGTGGATCTTTCTCCAGAGGGCTTGATTTACATGACCGCAGAAGAGGAAGAAGAGAAGATTATCGCTCAGGGTAATGCCCCATTGGAAGATGATGGTACATTTATCGGTGATAGAATTCAGGGCCGTCAGGATGCTGATTTCCCTGTAGTTTCTCCAGATCAGGTGGATTACATGGATGTTTCTCCACAGCAGATTGCTTCTATTGCAGCTGCATTGATTCCATTCTTGGAGCATGACGATGCTAACCGTGCGTTGATGGGATCTAACATGATGCGCCAGGCTGTTCCATTGTTGAGAACCGAATCTCCTATTGTAGGTACTGGTATTGAGGCACAGTTGGCTCGTGACTCTCGCACACAGATTGCTGCAGAGGGTGAGGGCGAAGTGGTGTTCGTGGATTCCACTACCATCAAGATCCTTTACGACCGTACGGAGGAAGAAGAATATGTAAGCTTTGAACCTGCTTTGAAGGAATATAAGATTCCTAAGTGGCGTAGAACCAATCAGAGCATGACCATCGACTTGCGTCCTGTTTGCAAGAAGGGTGATCGAGTGACGAAGGGACAGATCCTTACTGAAGGTTACTCTACTGCTGATGGTGAGTTGGCATTAGGTAAGAACTTGCTGGTAGCTTACATTCCTTGGAAGGGTTACAACTATGAGGATGCTATCGTGCTGAACGAGCGCATTGTTCGTGAGGATATCATGACTTCTGTGCATGTGGATGAATATTCACTGGAAGTTCGTGAGACCAAGCGTGGTATGGAAGAGTTGACAGCTGATATTCCTAATGTCAGTGAGGAAGCAACAAAGGATTTGGATGAGAATGGTATTGTCCGTATAGGTGCTCGTATCGAGCCAGGTGATATCATCATCGGTAAGATTACTCCTAAGGGTGAGTCTGATCCTTCTCCAGAAGAGAAGTTGCTTCGTGCCATCTTTGGCGACAAGGCTGGTGATGTGAAGGATGCTTCTTTGAAGGCCAACCCATCACTGAGAGGTGTGGTTATCGGTAAGCGTCTGTATTCACGTGCCATCAAGACTCGTAGCTCTAAACTGGCTGACAAGGCTTTGATGCCTAAGCTGGATGAAGAATTTGAAGAGAAAGTAGCTGCTCTTAGAAAGATATTGGTTGAGAAACTTTTGAAGTTGACCGCCAATCATGTTTCTGATGGCGTGAAGGATTATATGGGAACTGACGTCATCGCTAAGGGTGCTAAGTTCACTGCTTCCAGCTTTGCTAACTTCGATTTCATGGGTGTTCAGTTGAATAACTGGACCAAGGATGAGCATACCAATGATTTGATTCATACCTTGGTTATGAATTATATCAGGAAGTACAAAGAGCTCGATGCAGACCTGAAGCGCAAGAAGTTTGCTATTACGATTGGTGATGAACTTCCATCAGGTATCATTCAGATGGCTAAGGTATACATTGCCAAGAAACGTAAGATTGGCGTTGGTGATAAGATGTCTGGTCGCCATGGTAATAAGGGTATCGTGTCTCGCGTGGTACGTCAGGAAGACATGCCATTCCTTGAGGATGGTACTCCTGTAGATATCTGTCTGAACCCATTGGGTGTGCCTTCTCGAATGAATATTGGTCAGATTCTGGAAGCTGTTCTTGGTAGAGCAGGTAGAAAGTTAGGCGTGAAGTTCGCTACTCCTATTTTCGACGGTGCTACGATTGAGCAGTTGAACGAATGGACAGACAAGGCGGGTTTGCCACGTTATGGAAAGACTACCCTTTATGATGGTGAAACTGGTGAACCATTCGAGCAGCAGGCTACCGTAGGTGTAACCTATATGCTGAAGCTTGGTCACATGGTTGATGATAAGATGCACGCCCGTTCTATCGGTCCGTACTCACTTATCACACAGCAGCCTCTGGGTGGTAAGGCACAGTTTGGTGGCCAACGTTTCGGTGAAATGGAGGTTTGGGCACTCGAGGCATTCGGTGCTGCACATGTATTGCAGGAAATCCTGACAATCAAGTCGGATGATGTGAATGGTCGTTCTAAGGCTTACGAGGCTATCGTGAAGGGTGAGCCTATGCCTACTCCAGGTATTCCTGAATCTCTCAATGTGCTGTTGCATGAATTGAAGGGCTTAGGATTAAGCATACATCTTGAATAATAATTGACAACGATCAAAAAGATATAATAAAGTATGGCTTTTAGAAAAGAAAATAAAGTAAAGACCAATTTCTCCAAGATTTCTATCGGTCTGGCTTCTCCAGAGGAAATCCTTGAGAACTCATTTGGTGAGGTATTGAAGCCTGAAACAATCAACTATCGTACCTATAAACCTGAGCGTGACGGTTTGTTCTGCGAGCGTATCTTTGGTCCGGTAAAGGATTATGAATGTCATTGCGGAAAATACAAGCGCATTCGTTATAAGGGTATAGTTTGTGATCGTTGTGGTGTAGAGGTAACAGAGAAGAAAGTACGTCGTGAGCGTTCTGGACATATCCAGTTGGTTGTTCCAGTAGCCCATATCTGGTACTTCCGTTCGCTTCCTAATAAGATAGGATATCTGTTGGGTTTGCCAACCAAGAAACTTGATGCTGTCATCTATTATGAGCGCTACATTGTGATTCAGCCTGGTGTGTTGAGCAATGAGGTAGAGCAGTATGACATGCTTGAGGAAAACGAGTATCTGGATTTATTAGAGAAACTTCCTAAAGATAATCAGTTCTTAGAGGATACAGATCCTAACAAGTTCATTGCCAAGATGGGTGCTGAGGCTATTTATGACTTATTGAGCCGTCTTGACTTGGATTCTTTGTCTTATGAATTGAGAAACCGCGCTGGTAGCGATTCTTCTCAGCAGCGTAAGACTGAGGCCTTGAAGCGTCTTCAGGTAGTAGAATCATTCCGTGCATCTAAGGGACGTAACAAACCAGAGTGGATGATTATGAAGATTATTCCTGTCACTCCACCTGAGCTTCGTCCGTTGGTACCACTGGATGGTGGCCGCTTTGCGACTTCTGACCTGAATGATTTGTATCGTCGTGTGATTATCCGTAACAACCGTCTGAAGAGACTGATTGAGATCAAGGCACCTGAAGTGATTCTTCGTAATGAGAAGCGTATGCTCCAGGAAGCTGTTGACTCTTTGTTCGATAATTCTCGTAAGGCAAGTGCAGTGAAGTCTGAGTCTAACCGTCCTTTGAAGTCTCTCTCTGATAGCTTGAAGGGTAAGCAGGGACGTTTCCGTCAGAACTTGTTGGGTAAGCGTGTGGACTATTCTGCACGTTCAGTGATTGTGGTAGGTCCTGAACTGAAGATGGGTGAGTGCGGTCTTCCTAAATTGATGGCAGCTGAGCTTTACAAACCATTTATCATCAGAAAACTGATAGAGAGAGGTATTGTTAAGACGGTTAAGAGTGCCAAGAAGATTGTGGATCGTAAAGAGCCTGTTATCTGGGATATCCTGGAATATGTGATGAGAGGTCATCCGGTATTGTTGAACCGTGCTCCTACATTGCACCGCTTGGGTATTCAGGCTTTCCAGCCTAAACTGATCGAAGGTAAGGCTATTCAGCTTCATCCATTGGCATGTACGGCATTTAATGCTGACTTTGATGGTGACCAGATGGCTGTGCATTTGCCATTGAGCAATGAGGCTATCTTGGAAGCTCAGTTGCTGATGCTGGAGCCTCACAATATTCTGAACCCTGCCAATGGCGCACCTATTACAGTGCCATCACAGGATATGGTTCTTGGCCTTTACTACATTACGAAACTTCGTAAGGGAGCAAAGGGTGAAGGTCTCACTTTCTATGGTCCTGAAGAGGCGATCATCGCATACAATGAGGGCAAGTGTGACATCCATGCCATTATCAATGTACTTGTCAATGATGTCGACGAGAATGGTAATCTCGTTAAGAAGTTGATGCGTGAGACTTCTGTGGGTCGTGTATTGGTTAATCAGATTGTTCCAGATGAGGCTGGTTACATCAATACCGTTATCTCAAAGAAGTCCTTGCGTGACGTCATCAGTCATGTAATCAAGGTGGCAGGTGTTACCAAGGCTTGCGAATTCCTGGATGGTATCAAGAATATGGGTTACTATATGGCCTTTAAGGGTGGCTTGTCATTCAACTTGGGTGATATTATTATTCCAGAGGAGAAGGCCGCTTTGGTACAAAAGGGTTACGAAGAGGTTGAACAGGTGATCAACAATTATAACATGGGTTTCATTACTAATAATGAACGTTATAATCAGGTGATTGATATCTGGACACATGTCAACTCAGAACTTTCTAACATCCTGATGAAGACCTTGTCTGCTGATAATGATGGTTTCAACTCTGTATATATGATGCTGGATTCTGGTGCCCGTGGTTCTAAGGAGCAGATTCGTCAGCTTTCTGGTATGCGTGGTTTGATGGCCAAGCCTCAGAAGGCTGGAGCAGAGGGTGCCCAGATCATTGAGAACCCAATTCTTTCTAACTTTAAGGAAGGTCTGACCGTGTTGGAGTACTTTATTTCTACTCACGGTGCTCGTAAGGGTTTGGCAGATACGGCATTGAAGACAGCAGATGCTGGATACTTGACTCGTCGTCTTGTTGATGTTTCTCATGATGTGATTATCAATGAAGAAGACTGTGGAACGTTGCGTGGTTTGGTTTGCACAGCTCTGAAGAATAATGATGAGGTTGTGGCAACATTGTACGAACGTATCTTGGGTCGTGTGTCTGTACATGATATTATTCATCCTACAACAGGTGAACTGATTGTCGCAGCTGGTGAAGAGATTACAGAAAGTATTGCTCAAGTGATTGAAGACTCACCTATTGAGAGCGTAGAAATCCGTTCGGTATTGACTTGCGAGTCTAAGAAGGGTGTGTGTGCTAAGTGCTATGGTCGCAACTTGGCAACCAGCAAGATGGTTCAGAAGGGTGAGGCTGTAGGTGTGATTGCCGCACAGTCTATCGGTGAGCCTGGTACTCAGTTGACTCTTCGTACATTCCATGCGGGTGGTACTGCTGCTAACATCGCTGCAAATGCTACCATTGTAGCTAAGAATAATTGCAAGGTAGAATTTGAGGAACTTCGTACGGTGGATATCGTCGATGAAGTTGGTGAACCAGCTAAATTGGTTGTAAGCCGTTTGACTGAAGTTCGCTTCGTGGATGTAAATACTGGCATCGTACTTTCAACACATACCGTTCCTTATGGTTCTACATTGTTTGCCAACGATAAGGAGCAGGTAGAGAAGGGTAAGCTGATTGCTCGCTGGGATCCATTTAATGCTGTCGTTATCACGGAGTCTGCTGGTAAGATTGAGTTGGAAGACGTTGTAGAGAATGTGACCTTCAATGTGGAGGTTGATGAATCTACAGGTCTGCGTGAGTATATTATCATTGAATCTAAGGATAGAGCGAAAGTTCCAGGTGCCAAAATCGTTGATGAGAATGGTGAGGTCATCAGAACTTACAACCTTCCTGTAGGTGGTCACGTGGTAGTAGAAGATGGACAGCAAGTGAAGGCTGGTGATGTGATCGTTAAGATCCCACGTGCCGTAAGTAAGGCAGGTGATATCACGGGTGGTCTTCCACGTGTAACCGAGTTGTTTGAGGCTCGTAGCCCGTCAAATCCTGCTATTGTTTCTGAGATCGATGGCGAGATCACTATGGGTAAAGTAAAGCGCGGTAACCGTGAGATTATCGTAACCTCAAAGGCTGGTGATGTGAAGAAGTACTTGGTTCCTCTGTCCAAGCAGATTCTGGTACAGGAGAATGACTATGTACGTGCTGGTACATCTCTGTCTGATGGTGCTATTACACCTGCAGATATCTTGGCCATCAAGGGTCCTACGGCTGTTCAGGAATATATCGTTAACGAAGTTCAGGACGTGTATCGTCTACAAGGTGTGAAGATCAATGATAAGCACTTTGAGATTATCGTACGTCAGATGATGCGTAAGGTTCAGATTGAAGAACCTGGAGATACCAGATTCCTTGAGCAGCAAGTAGTAGATAAGCTGGAGTTCCAGGATGAGAATGATCGTATCTGGGGTAAGAAAGTGGTGACAGATGCTGGCGATTCCCAGAATATGCAACCAGGTCAGATTGTTACTGCCCGTAAGTTGCGTGATGAGAACAGTATGCTGAAACGTCGTGACATGAAACTTGTTCAGGTACGTGATGCAGTTCCTGCAACATCAACGCAGATTCTTCAAGGTATCACCCGTGCTGCTTTGCAGACTTCAAGCTTCATGTCTGCTGCATCATTCCAGGAAACTACCAAGGTGCTTAATGAAGCAGCCATCAATGGTAAGTCTGATTATCTGGAAGGCATGAAGGAGAACGTGATTTGTGGTCATCTGATTCCTGCAGGTACTGGTTTGCGCGAGTTTGATAAGATTATCGTAGACTCTAAGGAAGACTACGAGCGTCTTCAGGCAAATAAGCGTACAGTCCTTGATTTTGACGATGCTGAAAGAGCTAGCATTCTCGACCGTAAATTTGAGGATTAATCTTTTTCTGATTAAGATAGAAGGATGCGTCACTTGTGGCGCATCCTTTTTTTATTTTGTATTCAATTAATCGGATTTTTACATTATCTTTGCATCGAAGTAATGATTAACTTTATTATTTGCTGAAGTTATGACAATTAAGGAATTCTTTTCATTCAAGAGCAACAAGTTCTTCTGGTGGAACATTATCGCCATGGTGGCGTTTATTATATTAATGCTCTTTTTCATTTTAAAAGGATTGGATTTTTATACACACCATGGAGAAGGTGTGCGTGTACCGAATGTAAAGGGGATGGGTGTGAATGAAGCATCTCTGATGCTAAAGAACCATGATTTGGTGCCTGTGGTTTCAGATTCGACCTACATGGAGGATAAACCAGCTGGTACAGTATTGGAATTAACACCAGAAGAAGACCGTTTGGTGAAGAAAGGGAGAGTGATTCGTCTGACCATTAATTCTCTGAGTGTGCCATTGATGGCTGTACCAGATGTGGTGGAAAATAGTTCTTTGAGAGAGGCACAGGTGAAGATTACAGCATCAGGGTTTAAACTCGACTCTGTACAGTTTATCCGTGGAGAAAAAGACTGGGTCTATGGCATTAAATATCGTGGAAAAACGCTGATGATTGGAGAGAAGGTGCCAATGGGTTCATCATTGGTTATTGTCGCAGGTGATGGTGAAGAATCCGTAGATTCACTTCGTATAGAAACTCCCCAGTTAGTAGAGGACAGTACCTCAAGTGATGATGATTCCTGGTTCTGATTATTCTTTGAGAAGATGATAGAAGAACTGGCAGATGATATGGAATTGGATGACATAGAGCCTTCCCCCGAGGAAGTACAGCTCTATGAACATTTTCGTGTCACTGTGGATAAGGGACAGGATCTAGTCAGAGTGGACAAATACTTGTTCGATAAGCTGACGAATGTATCCCGGAATCGTATCCAAAAAGCAGCGGATGCGGGTTATATCATGGCTAATGAAAAGCCAGTAAAGAGTAATTACAGAGTGAAGCCTTTGGATGTAATCACTGTGATGCTCGATCGCCCTTATTATGATAATGAGGTTGTACCAGAGGACATCCCTTTGAATATCGTATATGAAGACGATGTGCTGATGGTTGTCAATAAGCCCGCAGGGATGGTTGTCCATCCTGGACATGGTAACTATACAGGCACCTTAATTAATGGGGTAGCGTGGCACATGAAGGACGTTCCGAATTGGGATATGAATGATGCGCATGTAGGATTGGTTCACCGTATAGACAAAGATACCTCAGGTTTGCTGGTGATTGCTAAGACTCCAGAAGCGAAGACTCATTTGGGGGAGCAGTTTTTCAACAAGACCACCAAACGACGTTATCAAGCATTGGTTTGGGGTAATTTTGAGGAAGACGAGGGAACGGTTGTTGGTAATATTGGTCGAAATCCTAAGGATCGCATGCAGATGACTGTACTCCCTGAAGGCGAAGGCAAACATGCTGTGACACATTATCGTGTATTGGAACGTTTTGGTTATGTTACGTTAGTAGAATGTATCCTGGAAACTGGTCGCACCCATCAGATTAGGGTACACATGAAACATATAGGTCATGTGCTTTTCAATGATGAGCGTTATGGCGGTCAGGAAGTGCTAAGAGGAAATAGAACAACAAAATATAAACAATTTATAAACAACTGTTTTGAGATTTGCCCACGGCAAGCATTGCATGCCATGACATTGGGGTTTATTCATCCCGTTACGGGTGAAGAGATGTATTTCACCTCTGAATTGCCAGAAGACATGACGGCTCTCTTGGACAAGTGGAGAAATTATTATAAAAGTGAATTACAATGAAACGTAGAATAGCTATTGTGGCAGGGGGCGATACCTCTGAGTATGAAGTATCTTTGCGTAGTGCAAAAGGCATCTATTCTTTTATTGACAAGGATGCCTATGAACTTTACATCGTCTTGATGCATGGTATGGATTGGCATGTGAAACTGCAAGATGATGTCAATGCACCTATTGATCGCAATGATTTCAGTTTTATGAAAGATGGAAAGAAGCTAACATTCGACTTTGCCTATATCACTATTCATGGGACTCCTGGAGAAGACGGACACCTCCAAGGTTATTTTGATATGCTCCACATTCCGTATTCTTGCTGTGGTGTTTTAGCAGCTTCCCTGACTTATGATAAGTTTGCATGTAATCAATACTTGAAAGCATTTGGCGTTACTGTGGCAGATTCCATATTGTTAAAGAAGGGACAGACAATTACAGATGACCAAGTGGTGGAGCATATTGGTCTGCCTTGTTTTATAAAACCGAGTTTAGGTGGTTCCAGCTTTGGAGTTACTAAGGTAAAAGAGGTTTCTCAGATACAACCTGCTATCAAGAAGGCTTTTGAGGAGGCACAAGAAGTAATGATTGAGTCTTTCTTACAAGGAACGGAGATTACTTGTGGTTGCTATAAGACGAAGACAAAGCAGGTGGTATTTCCTATTACGGAAGTGGTTACCCATAATGAATATTTCGATTATGATGCCAAATATAATGGTGCCGTGGATGAGATCACCCCTGCTCGCATTCCTGATTCTTTGCGCGATCGTGTGCAGCAACTCACTTCTGCCATTTATGATATCTTAGGCGCACAAGGAATCATCCGCATAGATTATATCATTACAGCTGGTGAAAAGATCAATATGCTGGAAGTGAATACCACTCCAGGTATGACGGCAACTAGTTTCATTCCACAACAAGTTCGTGCAGCTGGACTTGATATTAAAGATGTAATGACCGATATCATAGAAAATAAGTTTTAACCATGAGTACTGAGTTTGATGAGATTCGCCCCTACCACGATGAGGAGCTTCCTGAAATCTATGAGGAACTCATCGCTGACCCTGCATTTCGTCAGGTTGCTGCCTATGTGATGCCAGGTATTCCATTTGAGGCTTTGGCTGCACGTATGCGTAGCTGTCGCACGAAACTGGACTTTCAGAAAACGTTTGTCTATCCGTTCTTGAAAGACTTGATAAAGCGTTGTACTGAAGGTGTGACCATGAGCAATGATGATCCACAGGGTTGTTATACTTATATTTCCAATCATCGAGACATTGTACTCGACAGCGGTTTCCTTTCGTTGCTTCTGGTAGAAGCTGGCGGGGATACTCCTGAGATTGCTATTGGTGATAATCTGTTGATCTTCCCATGGATTAAGAAATTGGTTCGTATCAATAAGTCGTTTATTGTACAACGTGCCCTTACCATGCGACAGATGTTGCTTTCTTCTGCACGTATGTCGCGTTATATGCACTATGCCATCAGTGAGAAACATCAGTCTATATGGATTGCCCAGCGTGAAGGTAGAGCCAAGGATTCAGACGACCGTACGCAAGACAGTATCCTGAAGATGTTGGTCATGGGAGGTGATGGGAGTATCATCGATCGCTTGAAGGAGATGAATATTCAGCCGCTTTCCATTTCTTATGAATTCGACCCATGCGACTACCTGAAAGCACAGGAGTTTCAGCAGAAGCGTGATAATGCCAACTATAAGAAAAGCACTGCGGATGATCTGAAGAATATGCAAACAGGTATTTATGGAATGAAGGGAAGAGTGCACTTCCAGGCCAATGGATGTATCAACGAAGCATTAGACCAGATAGATGCTTCACTGCCAAAACAGGAACTCTTCTCCACCATTTCTGCTTTAATAGACCGTCGTATCCATGCTGGGTATCAAATCTATCCAAATAACTATGTGGCCTACGATTTAATTCATGGAGATCGTCGCTTCATTGATGAATATACCTCTGAGGATTTCAAACGTTTTGTAGATTATCTGGAAATGCAGCTTCAGAAGATAGAACTGCCAGGTAAAGATGTTCCTTTCTTGCGTGAGAAGATGCTGCAGATGTATGCTAATCCGTTGATAAATCATCTGGCTGCTTTGGAGGATTGATTCTCATGCGTGCATTGCTGAATATAGGGGTGATTTTGTGTGGCTGCTTGGCTTTTTTAGCAGCTTGTTCAGAAGATGATTCTCATTTTCCTTCAGCTGTGCAAGATTTCTTTGTGGCATATACTGCCTCTGATAGCACCATTTCAACGATTGAGACAGATGATGGTAAACGTTTTGCTGTTTTAGAAAACAAGTCTGACTATACGGGAACTCCTGATTCTTCCTATCGTTGTTTAGGCTATTATGAGCTAAAGGATGGTGGGGTTAAGTTGTATACGGCTAAGGATGTGATGTCTAAGAAACCTCATGTGCTTCCACATCCCGACTCCTTGCGTACGGATCCAGTACAAGTGGTAAGCATTTGGAAGACGCCTCGTTATTTGAATATGCGTTTGGCGGTGCTCCATGGTGATAAAAAGCATCATTTCGACTTTGTAGAAGATAGTATAAACCAACCATCTCCTGATGGACCTGCAGATATTTGGTTATCTCTTTATCATGATGCATCAGCAGATATGCAGGCATTTACTGATTTCGTTTATGCTTCCTTACCATTGGCTTTTTATCAAGAAACCTATCCTAAACATACGGTCCATTTCACGGTGAACACTTATGAGGAAGGGCCTGTCCTATTCGAATTTTATTATAACCAATAACAGATATTTGATATGAAAACATTTTTCGCAGCAGTTGTACTTTCATTAGTAAGCCTTTTTTCTTGTCAACCAGATTCTGCCATCAAAACCGTAGGTGTGGAGGAGTTTGCGCAGATTATTCAGGATGATGCCGTGCAGTTGCTCGATGTACGTACTCCAGAAGAGTATGCCGAGGGTCATATTAAAGGTTTTACAATGATAGATGTGAAAGCCGACGATTTTGCTGACAAAGTAGATGAGATGTTGGTAAAGGACCAGCCCGTTGCCGTATATTGTCGTGGTGGTCGTCGCAGTCTCACGGCTGCCGATATTCTTGTAAAGAAAGGCTTTAAGACCATTTACAACCTCGAAGCAGGCTATACTTCTTGGGTAGAAGCTGGGAAGCCAGTTGTTAAATAATAGAATGTCCACCACTATGAACATTTATGTCCACAGTTATGGACATTTATGTTCTTAGTGTGGGCATTGGGATTCTTACTTGTTGCCTCCAAGGTTGAGGCGCAAGGTAATTACCTGATGATGGTTGATGCCGTATTTAGTAGCATTCACAATAACGCCTCCAAAAACATTGACATAATCGTTGCTGATGAAGCGGTAATTTAGATCAGTGCGACTGTAGAAAGGTGCTTGCGTATAAGTATCTCCCCAATAATATTGGCCAAAGTGCTCGTTACCAAAGTGTTGCATATTACCACCTGCGTAGATGGTTTCCTTGAACTGTAATCGTTTCAATACAGCGGAGAGTTCGCCTAGAAAACCAAGAGGGGTATGACTACCTTTCTCTATGCCACGCTCACGATCAAAAGCCGTAAGGAGTCCAGCCTTCAGTTCCAGACTATCTAAGAAAGCCGGCTGGGTATAACTTAGCCCAACAAACGGATGGGCAATGAGATAGTCGTGTATGTGTTCTGTTTCACTACTACCGTAATGTAAAGCATAGTGGTAATAATACCCTTCTGCTCCAAGTAGTAAATGCCCAAGTAGAAACTTGGTATTGATACCTGCCATGAACTGTTCACGGTCTTTCTTGCTGATAGCACTGGTCCAATCCAGAAAAGCCTCAAAATAGCCGTGTTCCCCCACATATTGTGCTGCCATACCTTGTACTACAGGACGGAAATAGCGGACGGTATCAGATAAGAGATAATCGGGAAAATCTCCCAACAACTTGTCACGGGTATAGTTGCCAAAAAGGAAACGGAAACGAGGGCTACTATATTGGTAATAGACCAGAGGCTTTGCCTTGATGGCGTCCTTGTCAGCTCCCCAACGGGTGATGACATTGGCACCTCCCATGATTCTATGCTGACCTTCATTCCAACTGATACCTACTTTTGGATTCAAACTCATTCCTGCATAGGTTTGGGTGGGACGTAAGGTATGGTCGCCTTCAGAATTGTCGAAAAAACCCAAAGCAGAAACATCCCATACTGGTTGTTGGGCTATGGCATTTGCTGCATAAAGCAGTAGGAGGGAAACTAAAGCTAAACTTCCGAGGGAATTTCTCATACTCATAGTTAACAGGTTTAGGTTTAATCTGTTTATTGTCCAATACCCTCAAGCATCCGTTTCAGCACAACGGTGGCAGATATCTCTCTGTTGGCTGCTTCAGGAATGACGAGGGAGCGTGGACTTTCTATTACATCGTCCGTCACTATCATATTGCGGCGTACAGGCAGACAATGCATGAATTGGGCATTATTGGTCCATGACATATGTTCCGTATCTATAGTCCATCCCATATCCTTACTTAAAATCTGTCCATAATCAGCAGGAGAGGTTACGCCTGGACAACTCCAGTTCTTTGCGTAGACGAAGTCGGCCCCTTCCAAGGCTTTACGCTGGTCGTATTCCACCACAGCGTCCCCCACAAACTTAGGATCCAGTTCATAGCCTTTAGGATGGGTAATGACGAGATCCACATCAGCTGCATTCATCCATTCTGCGAAAGAGTTAGGCACTGCTTGAGGTAGAGATCTAGGATGAGGCGCCCACGTAAGTACCACCTTCGGGCGTTTCACTTCCTTGTGTTCCTCGATAGTGATGAGGTCGGCAAATGCTTGAAGAGGATGCACGGTAGCCGTTTCCATTGCAAAGACAGGTTTCCCACTATATTGCAGGAATTGGTGATAGATAGTTTCCGCATAGTCGTAATCACGGTCTTTCAATCCTGCAAAGGAACGCACGCCAATGATGTCGCAATAGCAACCCATCACAGGAATAGCTTCCAAAAGATGCTCGGACTTATCACCATCCATAATCACGCCACGTTCGGTCTCCAGTTTCCAGGCCCCTTGTTTGACGTCGAGTACAATGACGTTCATCCCCAGATTCAATGCGGCCTTTTGAGTGCTTAGGCGCGTACGCAGACTACTGTTGAAGAAAACCATAAGTAAGGTTTTGTTGAGTCCTAGTTCTACAAACTTAAAACGGTCCTTCTTTATTTCTAAGGCTTCCTGAATAGCATCATTCAGGTTGCCGATATCACTTACGTTTAAAAACTTATTCATGAATTATTAATTATTAATTGTGAATTGTCAAAATCAACGTAGTTAATTATTTCGCTCTTGTCTGTCCATTGCCTTCAATCAGCCACTTGTAAGTAGTGATTTCCTCCAATCCCATTGGTCCGCGCGGATGCATCTTCTGTGTACTGATTCCGACTTCCGCCCCCAAACCAAACTGGGCGCCATCACTGAAAGAAGTTGGTGCATTCACATAGACGCAAGCAGCATCAATATCACGACAGAATTGTTGCCCGTAAGCTTTATTTTCCGTGACAATGCTCTCGCTATGTCCAGATCCAATGCCATTGATATGTTCTATGGCTTCCTGAAGTCCAGATACTGTTTTGATGGCCATCTTATAATCCAGGAACTCTGTTCCATAACTTTCTGGGGTTGCCGGATAGAGCAAATCGGTAGGATAACTATCCTTCAAAACTTTATATGCAGGTTCATCTGCATAGAGTACCACATGTTCTGTTGCCAAAGGAGCACATAAGGCTGGCAAATCAGAAAGGCGACTTTCATGCAGTAACAGACAATCCATGGCGTTGCATACAGTGACTCTGCGTGTCTTGGCATTGTGGATAATGGCCTTTCCTTTCTCTAAATCACCTTCGGCATCGAAGTAGGTATGGCAGATGCCTGCACCTGTCTCTATCACGGGCACTTTGGCATTCTCGCGTACGAATTGAATGAGACGACTGCTTCCGCGTGGAATGATCACATCGACTAAACCTACCGCTTGTAACATCTCTGCAGTGGCATCGTGGCTAGCTGGAAGCAATTCTACAGCGTGGGTATCGATGTCGAATCGTTTCAGTACTTCATGAAGCACTTCTACAATGGCGAGGTTGGTGGCATGGGCATTGCTGCCTCCTTTCAACAATACCGCATTGCCGCTCTTGAAGCAGAGGGAGAACACGTCGAATGTCACATTGGGACGAGCCTCGTAAATCACACCTACCACACCGAAAGGAAAGCTGACTTTACGGATAATCAACCCATTAGGACGCACCGTTTCTTTCAATACCTTTCCTAAAGGTGAAGGCAGAGAAACGACGTTACGCGTATCTGCTGCTATGGCGTATAAGCGTTCCTTTGTCAGTTTTAAACGGTCATAGAGAGGATTGCTCGGTTCCATACGGTCAAGATCCTTCTGATTCTCTGCTAAAATATAGTCAGCTTTAGCTTCCGCAGCATCAGCCACAGCCAATAATACTTGATTAATTGTCTCTGTGTCGAGTTTCAGCAATTTACGGCTGGCCTCACGCACACTCTTGAATGTATTTGTTAAGTCCATATTTATCTAATTATAAACTATGAATTATGAATTATAATTCTCAATTCTCAATGTAAAGATAGTCATAGTGTACCATTGGCTTACCTCCATGCTTACCCATTTGCTGACGGGCATCCTTGGAAGCATAATTGGCACGTCCCACACCAACAAATTGTCCATCAGCATCAATGATACGTACGATGTCGTCTTTCTCAAAATCTCCTTCTACAGCTGTGATACCCACCATGAGTAAGCTGACAGCTTCTTCAGAAGTAAGCTTCAAGGCAGCATCACGATTGATGTGTATCTCTCCCTTAGCAAAATCTTCGCTATGCGCAATCCATTTCTTTACTCCAGAGATAGGCGCATCCGAAGGGATGAAACGTGTGCATAGCGTATCTTCAGGATGAAGGAAGAGGTCCACTAGGATATTCTCGCGCTTTCCATTAGCGATGATGACTTCAATGCCCTCATCTGCCACTTTCCGAGCGATACGTGTCTTGGTGAGCATGCCTCCACGACCAAAATTCGATTTCGTGGTCTGAATGTAGGCGGTAAGGTCGTCATTGGCAGCGATTTCCTGAATGACTTTCGCATTTGGTTCATTAGGGTTCCCATCGTAGATGCCATCGATGTTGCTGAGGATAATAAGCGCTTGCGCATCCATCATCGTAGCAATGAGGCCGCTTAGCTCATCGTTATCTGTAAACATCAACTCCGTCACAGAAACAGTGTCGTTCTCATTTACGATAGGGATCACGTCATTGCCCAGCATCACGTTCATGCAACTCTTCTGATTAAGGTAAAGACGGCGTGTGGCAAAGTTTTCCTTGGTAGTAAGAACCTGACCAACGGTAATGTCATGATCACCGAAAAGCTGATAGTAACGCCCCATTAGTTTGGCCTGTCCCACGGCGGAGAATAATTGACGCTGCTCCACACTGTCGAGCTTCTTGAGGGGATGCACCTCACTGCGTCCTGAGGCCACAGCTCCAGAACTGACCATAATTACTTCTAAACCAGCTTTACGTAGTTCAGCAATTTGGTCAACAATGGCAGACATACGGGTGACATCTAATGTCCCGTCTTTACGACTCAGTACGTTGCTGCCTATCTTTACGATGATCCTATTCCACGTCTTTTTCATCGATCTCTGTCCGGTTGTTTATGATTTCCAATGCTTGTGGCTTGTCTTTCTCAAATACCCATACACTGTAGTCGTTCCCAATGGTCAGGGAATAAGCGCCAGCAGCGCCCATTCTGGTCATACAGGCGATACCGTTACTTTCAAGCAGCCCTTTCACTAATTCTGCTTCCCAAGAAGTGCCTTGAAACACTTCTACGGTACGACTATTATCATTTGTTGCTTCCATATCGTAAATGTTGGTTTGATTGTTACCTAATTCTATATGCTTCACGTCCACCTTCTCACTGAGGAAGGTCGATGCAGATTCCGCAAATTTCTCCTCTGCTTCCGTGGTAAAGTAGGTGCAAGACCCACCTTTGGTACATTTGGCATCCATTTCAGGATGGCGTTTTAGATAGTCCTTGAGGCTTTCACCCACCAAATTTCCTTGTGCCAGTATATGGATGCCTTCTGGAACATACTTCCTGATTTTTGGCAACAGGATGGGGTAGTGGGTGCATCCTAAAATAATGGTATCTATCTCACTGTCCTTTGCCAAAAGGGTATTGATGTCTTTCTGAATGAAGTAGTCCGTACCCTCACTGTCTGCTTCTCCTGCTTCCACAAGTGCAGCCCACAAGGCACAGGCATGTCCTTCCACATAAATGTCTGGAAACAGTTTGTGGATTTCCAAAGGATAGGATTCCGACTTGATGGTACCAGGGGTTCCCAATACACCCACATGACGACTTTCTGTCAAGCTGTCGATAGCTTCCACTGTAGGACGAATCACGCCTAACACACGGCGATGGGGATCGATATGAGGGAGGTTGTTCTGTTGAATGCTGCGCAACGCCTTTGCAGAAGCTGTGTTACATCCCAGGACCACTAAATGACATCCCATTTCGAAGAGCTTGCATACCGCTTGCAGTGTAAACTCATACACCACTTCGAAAGAGCGAGAGCCGTATGGCGCACGGGCATTGTCTCCCAGATAGACATAGTCATACTGGGGCAATACCTCTCTGATCTTACTCAGGATGGTGAGACCGCCATAGCCAGAGTCGAATACTCCGATTGGGCCGGGTGCATTGGATAACTGCTGTTTCATCTTTACTTACATTTGTTATCTGCTGCAAATTTATAAAAAATATAAAAGGTGTAGGCCATTGCCCACACCTTTTATAATATTTAAGCATAAATTTAGGCGAAATCATCAGATTCCCAATAGTGCTTTTACCTTGTCTGTAATGTCCTCACTTTCGCTTCCTATATAAGGTATAGGAGTGCTACTCAAGTCGAAGATATAGATGTACCCCTCGGCTTCGCCCACAGCCTTGATGGCATCGTTTACCTTTTGCAAGATAGGTGCCAATGCCTCTTCTCTGGCTTTCTGAAGCGATTCGTAAGCTTCTTGCTGGAACTGTTCCTGACGTTGTGCCAAATCTTGCAGTTCCTTTTGGCGACGCTCCGCAATGTTGCGAGGCAAACCCTCGGCTTGTGCCAAGTATTCCTGGTACTTCTTGTTGAAATCTTCCTTGGTGCGATTCAACTCGTCCTGATACTTCTTCTGCATATCGGCCAATGTGGCAGTAGCTACCTTATACTCACGCATCTCAGAGATGATATTTTGTGAGTTAAGGTGCGCAAACCTGCTTTGTGCCAATACTCCCACTACGGGGAGAAGAAGCATCCATAGGGCGAATGTGAGTCTCTTACGCATAGGCTTTATTTAATACCCAATTGTGCCTTGATCTTAGCTGTGATGTCAACAGCATCGGTACCTACATAGGTGACGGAGCTATTGGCCAGATCAATAACATAGGTGTAGCCATCTGCCTTACCTATAGCCTGAACTGCATCGCTCACCTTCTGCAGAATAGGGTTCATAGCTTCCTGCTGAGCCTGCTGCATAGCCTGAGAAGCTTCCTGCTGGAACTCCTGGTAGCGCTGGTTCATATCATTGATTTCCTTTTCACGACGCTCAGCGATGTTGCGTGGCAGTGAGTCTGCCTGAGCTACATATTCATTATACTTTTTCTGCAACTCTTCCTGAATACGTGTCAATTCATCCTGATAGCCCTTCTGTCTGCTCTCCAGGTTAGCAACAGCATCCTTATACTCCTGCATCTCCACGATAATCTCCTGAGAGTTCATGTGAGCCAACTTTGATTGTGCCATAGCCCCCAGAGGGAGAACAAACATCACTATGGCGATAGCAAATTTCTTAAACATAGTTTTTATTATTATTTGAGTTATTCCTTATATATAATAAGCGACTAGCGCAAAATACTGCGCAAAGATACAACCTTTTATTTAATTTCAATACCTAATTCCTGTAAAACCTCTTCACTGATATCGATACTTGGCTGTGCAAAGATGATGCTGGAAGCTGAGGCACGGTCGATGACAGCCGCATATCCTTTGCGTTGTGCAATGGATTTCACAGCCTGATAGATTTCATCCTGCAGGGGTTCCAACAGTTCTTGCTGCTTCTTCATCATCTCACCTTCTTGACCAAAGTATTTCTGACGCAGTTCCACAGCTTCTTTCTCTTTTGCCACGATGGCATCTTCACGCTGACGCTTTACGGCATCGGAAAGGCCAGTGGCTTTCTGATAGTTTTCGTACAAGGTTTTCGCTTCATTAGAAACCTTCTCAATTTCACTTTGCCATTGTTCAGACAGTTTCTGGAGTTGGTCAGTGGCTGTCTGATATTCTGGAATATTCTGTGAGATGTATTCCATGTCGATGAAAGCGAAACGCTGAGCATATGCACCAAATGTAACAGTGCATAACAGAATCATAAAGGTTACAAACTTTTTCATGTCTCTCTCGATTTAGTGTTATTAAAATTCTTGACCAAGCATGAAGTGGAAGTTGCTTCCACCATATTCCTTGGAACCATTAACAGAGTCAAATCCATACGCCCAGTCGATACCCATCATACCGATCATAGGCAAGAAGATACGCACACCCACACCAGCTGAACGCTTCAAGTCGAAAGGATTGAAGTCGCTCACCTCATGCCAGGCATTACCACCCTCGATGAAGGCCAATGCATAGATACTGGTAGAGGTTTCCAGCATGAGCGGGTAGCGCAGTTCAAGTACCATACGGGTGTAGGCATAACCAGGGTTTTTATAATAGGTCAATGAGCTGTTCTCATAACCACGCAGGGCGATGTTTTCTGTAGCGTAGTAAGAGTAGCCCGTCATACCGTCACCACCCACATCGAAGGTGCCAAACGGAGTCTTCTTATATCTATTATAATGCCCAATCAGACCAAAATCGGCACGTGCCATAATGACAGGCGTACGCTTTACGTTGTATTGGTCGAGCAATGGGATGAATACCTTGGACTTAAACTTCCACTTGTGGTATTCCACCCACTTGTGCATACGGTTCACATCGTTTTGGTTGTTTTGGTCATACTTGCTGTAATCCACACCGTTCCAGGCAGAAAATGGAGGAGTGAATTCTGCAGAGAAAGAGAACTCAGAACCAGAACGTGGGTAGATCTGGCTATCGGTATTGTAGCGTCCCAGTGTGAAAGCAAGGCTCAAGTTGTTACAGTTGCCATCTGTCACAGGGAAGTAATTCCATTCACTCAACATGTAACGCTGGTAAGAAAGCTCTGCAGAAGCTTGGAAATAATCATCGGGCCAGGTAAGACGCTTGCCAAACATGGCGGAGAAACCGAACATCTTCACGTACTTGTCGGGGTCGTAGTAGTTCTCCATGTTGTAATAGGCATTGTTGTACATGCCATAACCACCATAACCACCGTACATGCCTCCATACATACCACCATACATCATGCTGTTGTAATAGTTGTTCATCAATGCCTGACTGTAGTAGCGGCTACTGATGTCGGTCTGTACTGAGTAGAAGGCTGAGAGCTGCAACGTGTTAGGGCGCTTACCACCAAACCAAGGATCTGCGAAAGAGATACTGTACGACTGGTAATACTTCGCATTGGTCTGCGCACTTAAGGTAAGGGTCTGACCATCGCCTTGTGGCATGATGCCTCGATGGTTCTTCCCCGGATGCAGCAAGTTGGCCATAGAGAAGTTGGTGAACTTCAGACTCATACGTCCGATGACACCCGTTTGTCCCCAACCTGCTGAAAGCTCTATCTGGTCATTGGCTTTTGATACCAATGGCAACTCGATGTCCACCGTTCCATCTTCAGGATGTGGCACTGGATTAGGCTGAATCTGCTCAGGATCGAAGTGACCCATCTGCATCAATCGACGCATGGTTTGTATCAGGTACTCACGGTTGAACAGATCACCTGGACGTACCAAGAGGTCACGACGTACCACGTTCTCATAGACGCGGTCGTTACCACTGATGATAATCTTATTGATCGTGGCCTGTTGTCCTTCCACGATACGCATTTCCAAGTCGATGGAGTCACCTTCTATGTTCACTTCCACAGGGTCGAGGGAGTAGAATAGGTAACCGTTGTTATAGTAAAGGTTACCGATAGCATCATCATCGCTAACCAGACGTTCATCGAGCAGTTTCTGATTATAGACATCACCGCGCTGCATATGAAGCAAGCTTTCAAGCTGTGACGTTGGATAAACGGTGTTACCTACCCAAGTGATGTTACGTAGGTAATACTTCTGACCTTCATCCACATGTATGAAGACATTCACTGTACTTTCATCGAATGGGGTGACGCTGTCTTCCACAATCACGGCATCACGATAACCCAGTTCATTGTACTTGTCGATAATCAACTGCTTGTCAGCCTCGTAGTTCTCATCTGTGAACTTCTTGGTACGGAAGATATTGACCAACTTGTTTTTCTCATTGGTCTTCTTCATTACACGTTTCAGCTTTTTGGATGTGATGGCCTCATTACCTTCGAATGTAATCTGGTTGACTTTAATCTTATCTTTCTTATCGATGTTCACCTGTACGATGACCTGATTTTCCTGTGTAGGATCATCTATCTGCATCACTTCCACCTCTGCGTTCTTGAAGCCCTTTTCATCGTAATAACGCTTGATAATGGTGGTTGCACGATCGATGGTGTTTGGTGTCACCTGTCCACCCTTGATCATGCCGATACGGGTTTGCAGTTCATCGCGTTCCGATTTCTTCGCACCTACGATTCTGACTTCCGAAGCACGCGGACGCAGTTGCAGATAAATGGAGAGCCATACACTGTCCTGCGTGGCCTTGTCCATCTGAATGCTGACGTCAGAGAAAAGGCCATGTTTCCAATAACGCTTTGCCGCATCCGTGATGTCATCACCAGGGATGGTAACTGTTTGTCCCACACCCAGACCAGAGATTGCCAGGATGACCGCATCGTCATATGTATCGGCTCCATGTACCTCGATGCCTGCAATGGCGTATTTCTTAGGCTGTGCATTATAAAGCACTACCGGAGTTTCCCCTTCGGGCTCAGTTGGATTCTGGGCATAGAGGGTAGGAGAGAAATTCACCATCCCCCACAATGCCATGAATATGGTCAGTAATTTATATCGCATTCTTTTATATAATTCAAACTCAAAAAATACTCTTAGCTCTAAACTCTAAACCCTAAACCTTCACTTGCTCGCTGGTCTTTCCAAAGCGTCGTTCCTTTTGTTGGTAGTACGCAATGGCTTTGCGCAACTCCTGTTCCTTGAAATCAGGCCAGAAGGTGTCGCAGAAGTACAACTCCGAATAAGCGCATTGCCAGAGCAGGTAGTTGCTTAGCCTAACCTCGCCACCTGTACGGATCAGAAGGTCAGGATCGGGCATAAAACTAGTGCTCAGATGCTTTTCGATAGTCTCAGCACTGATGTCTTTAGCATCCAGTTTCCCATCTTTCACCTCCACAGCAATCTGTCGTGCCGCTTCCGTCAGTTCCCAACGTGAAGAATAGCTTAGTGCTAGTATCATGGTCATCCCCGTGTTGCCTGAGGTATGCTCGATACACAGGTTCAGTCGTTCCTGTACCTTTAAAGGCAGTCGTTCTTCTTCACCGATGATGCGGAATCGGATGTTGTTCTTCATGAAGGTCTCCTCTTCAATCTGGTCGAACAGCAGTTTCATCAATGCGGTGACTTCCTCTTCGGGTCTGTTCCAGTTTTCCGTAGAGAAGGTATATAGGGTGAGGTACTTCACACCCAGACGTGCAGCTTCTTCGGCAATGACATGGACCGTCTGTGCCCCTACCTGATGCCCGAAGCTACGCGGCTTTCCCTGTTGCTTTGCCCAACGTCCGTTGCCGTCCATGATGATGGCGATGTGCGCAGGGATGCGTTCCAAGTCGATGTTCCAAGTATCTCCCATTTCCTTTTTTGTTTTAGCGTTTGAAGCCATATCTGTTCAGTCGTCCCCTCCACAGCTGGTTGTTGCCGTTTTCGCTGATGACTATCCAGATGAATTTATCTTTGTCCATTGTGGTACTATAGTTCGCCTTGCCTTTCAGAGCTTCGGGAAGAATCACCCTTCTGGTAACCTTGCCCCATGTCAGCGCACTTGGCGAGTAGTACATGTCCTCAAAGTTGTTGCCAAAGATGAAGAACGTCTTGTCTAAGCTGAATATGGTAGGATGTCCCATGGCAGGACAAGCCAGAGTCTCGGTATCCAGCGCTGCCCATTCGTTGCCCTCGAAAGTAAACCAAGGTACCACTTCATCCTCATGCGTCAGAGGCATGCCTGTGATGGTGGCTTTTTCCACACCCGTGGAAGTGATCGTGAGGGTGGATTCTATCTGTTCTGTAGGGAATCCTGCGGGAACTTCCACACCAGTGCTCCATGCTACATTCTCTGCTTCTGTGTGGCAGAAATAATCCTTTCCATCGATGGTCTGAATAGCGAGCAGTCGTTTCGTCATACCCACCAACAGTGTCTTGACGTTGCCACTTAATGCTTCCACTTTTGTCCAGTTTACACCGTCCTCGCTGCCATAAACCTCGCCGTTGTCCGTATTGACGTAGAGCTTGTCTCCATAGCGTAAGGCCGTACTCCAAGTTACGTTCTCTGGAACTCCATTAAGATTGTCCTGGCTCCAGGTGTAACCGGTACCATCGCCCAAGGCGGCATGATAAACGCACATCTCATTGCCACTGAAGATCAGCACCTCCTTGTCGTTCGACAATACCTTGTAGTTGTCCCCCAACGCTGCAGTTGCGAATCCTTGAGGCACATCCTTAAGCTGCCCCCAAGTCAGGGAATCTGGGTCTTGTTGGTGTACACGCACATCCAGACGATAGTTCTTTGACGTCCGTCCATCTGCTGCAAAGACCGTAAACATGATGCCGTCCTTGCCGTTCATGGCTTTAGTCAGGTCGGTATAGGCAGGGGTCTTCAATACGGTGTCACCCGTAAAGACATAGCCCGTCACGGTAAACGTGTCGATGGCGAAATGATGCAGCAAGGTATCCGAGAGATAAGGCAGGGAATCCGCATTAAAGATGCGGTTATTCAGCAAGTCGATGTTGAATTTGTATTTCTTCCCATAGATGGTGTCTATGCTGAAAGCACGGACAGACGCATCAGTACTGTATTCATATTCCTCATTGTCTCCTTTGATGCATGAACTCAGTATGAAGGTGAAGAGCATCAAGCTCCATATAGTGTACAAAAACTTGTTTCTCATTCCAACAGTCATTTTTCGCCCGCAAAGATAAGAAAGTATTTTGTTATAGGACGTTTTGTAAGCAAGTTTTATACAAAATTATATATAATATGGTACTTTCTGCCCCATTTTAAGACTTCTTTGTAAGGTTTTTTCAGACTTATTAAAGGTGCTGGCACCCCATCACCCAGTAAGATGGGACAATGTTCGATGTGAATCTCATCCCACAGGTTGGCATCGATAAAGGATTGAAGCAGTTGACTTCCACCTTCCACTAATAAGGATTGCAACTGCTCTTGATAGAGCTTTTCCAGCACTTGGGGCAACACGTTTTCTGTGAAATCGATGGGGCAATATTCCACGTTGGGCTTTGGCGGACACACTTTCTCAGTGAACACCAAAGTGCGCTGACTCCCATCGAACAGATGTAAGTCGGAAGGCAGACTTAGCGTACGGTCCAGTACTACACGCACAGGGTTCTTTCCTGTCCAATGACGTACGTTCAGCGTAGGGTTATCCAGCAACGCCGTGCGTCTTCCCACCATGATGGCCATGTGCTCCGCTCTGAGCTTATGTACAGAGATAAGTGAACGAGTGGAAGAAAGCTTCACAGGCTCCCCATCCTTGCGCTTGCGGTCGATGAATCCATCGGCAGTCTGTGCCCATTTCAGCGTGATGAAAGGCCGATGCTTCTCCTGCATGGTAAAGAAACGCTTGTTCAAGGCACGACATTCCTTTTCCAGTACTCCCACAACGACCTCACGCCCAGCCTCGCGCAATTTCTGAATGCCCTTGCCATCCACTTTATCAAACGAATCCTGACATCCTACGACAATCCGAGGGATCTGTTCCCGAATGATCAGATCTGCGCAAGGCGGTGTCTTGCCATAGTGCGCGCAAGGCTCCAGACTCACATAGATGGTGGCTTCCTTCAGAAGATGCCTGTCTTCTGGGCGCACGGAGTTCACGGCATTCACCTCGGCATGAGCCTCCCCGCAATGCGCATGATACCCTTCTCCGATGATGCGATCCTCAGCTACTATCACGGCCCCCACCATCGGATTTGGAGCAGCGCCACCGATGCCGTTGCGCGCCAGCTCTATGCAGCGCCACATGTATTTTTCTTCCACTTTCATATCCATTTTCTCTCAAAATGCATTAACTTCGCACCCAAACTTTGAAAATATGACCACCAATCCCACACAGATCCGTCGTACTTTGGGCACAGCCTACGAACCCAGTGAGGCTGCTGCGCTTTCACGCATAGTCTGTACGGAAATGCTGGGACAGTCGCAGGCCGACTATTTTCTCTGCAAAGATATAGAATTATCAGCGAATCAGGAAGAAAATCTGCAAAGCATTCTCGAACGACTGTTGCGTTTCGAGCCTATCCAGTATGTGCAGGGCTTTTCATGGTTCCTTTCTCGTCGTTTTCTTGTGACGCCTGCCGTTCTGATCCCTCGTCCAGAGACCGAGGAACTGGTGCAGCGCATCATCGAAGAAACTGAAACTGGGGGTTCTATACTCGATGTGGGTACAGGCAGCGGCTGCATAGCAATTTCTTTAGCATTGTCGCTCCCTAGGTCTAAGGTAGAGGCATGGGACGTGTCGATGGAAGCGTTGGAGGTGGCGATGCACAATGCCGACCAACTCCATGCACAGGTCGATTTTCACTTACAGGATATGCTTACCTGTCAGTGGGAAGGAGGGCAACGCTATGACCTCATCGTCAGCAATCCACCATACGTCTTGGAACAGGAGCGCACCACGATGGCGCCCAATGTGGTGGAATATGAACCCGAACTCGCCCTTTTTGTACCCGATGACGATCCTTTGTTGTTTTATCGCAAGATAGGAGAAATGGGACGTAGGGCCTTGAAACCTGCTGGACGACTCTACTTTGAGATCAATCGCACACAGGGAACCGCCGTAAAGCAATTACTTGAAAAGCAAGGATATAGCGAGGTGTCCCTCTATCAGGATATCTCTCACAACGACCGCCTCATAAAAGCATGTCTATGAACCGAAAACCCATCACTGAAGCCGATGCCCTGAATCGTTTGGCAGCCTATTGCTCCATCAGTGAGCACTGCCATGCCGACGTACGTGAGAAACTCCAGAAGTGGGGCCTTTCTGCAGAGGCGACGGATCGCATTATCAGTCGCTTGGAAAAGACCAACTTCCTTGACGAATCGCGCTATGCCAAAGCATTTGTGAACGACAAACTCCGTTTCTCGGGATGGGGAAAGCGCAAGATAGCACTGGCTTTGCAACAGAAGCATGTACCCCACGCTGTTTTTCAACCTTATATCGATGCCATCGATGAGGAAGAATACCTGCAGATACTTCGTAAAGCCTTGGAACAGAAAGCCCGTACACTGAAGGCCGAAGACGGAGATTATCAGCGCAAGCTTAAGCTTACCCGCTTCGCCATAAGCCGTGGATTCAGCTACGATGAGATCCGTCAGTGTATGGATATTTCCGACATCGATGCGTCGGATTGTCAATAAAAAATATCTTCTATCGTTTTCATAATCGAAGCGGTTTGCTTATCTTTGTTGCCAACTAAACAAACCGTTTGTAAAATTATGAAAAACTTAGAGAGACTTTTTGCTGAGAAGTTACTGAAGATCAAAGCGATTAAACTGCAACCAAACAACCCATTTACCTGGGCTTCTGGTTGGAAATCGCCATTCTATTGTGATAACCGTAAGACCCTTTCTTACCCTGCATTGCGCAGCTTTGTCAAGACCGAAATCACCCGCATCATCTTGGAACGTTTTGGTGAGGTGGATGCCATCGCTGGCGTGGCCACAGGTGCCATTCCTCAAGGTGCTTTGGTGGCCGATGCCCTGAACCTGCCTTTCGTGTATGTACGTTCTAAACCAAAGGATCATGGACTGGAGAACCTCATCGAAGGCGAACTTCGTCCAGGCATGAAGGTCGTGGTGGTCGAGGACCTGGTATCCACTGGTGGCAGTAGCCTGAAGGCCGTAGAAGCCATCCGTCGCGACGGCTGTGAGGTTATCGGCATGGTGGCAGCCTATACCTACGGATTTCCAGTAGCAGAAAAAGCATTCAAGGATGCCAAAGTCACCTTGGTGACACTGACCAACTATGAGATGGTACTTGACGTGGCATTGCGTACAGGATACATTGAGGAGAAAGATGTAGAAACCTTGAATAAGTGGCGCAGCGACCCTGCACACTGGGGAGACAGTCTTTGAAAATTGAAAATTGAGAATTGAAAATTGAGAATTACCATCCGGAAGAGTTATCATGGCGCAGCCAAAAATTCTCAATTCTCAATCCTCAATTCTCAATAATATAAATACAAACAGTAAAGCAAAAAATGGAGCAAATACATAGCAGTGAAAAGGAGATTACCGCGCCGCAGCGCGTGGTGTTCGATGTACTGAGCAATGTAGATAACCTTACCCGACTGAAGGAGCGTATCCCAGAGGATAAGTTGGAAGATGTGGTTATAGGTGAGGACAGCATCTCCTATAAGAGCCCTATGGGTTTGGTGACGCTGAAGTTGGTGGAGAAAGAACCCAACAAAACCATCAAGTACAGCACGGTGCAATCGCCACTGCCATTCGACATGTGGGTGCAGCTGCTTCCCATCACAGGCAGTCAGTGTAAGATGCGCGTCACTGTAGGCCTGAACATGAACTCGTTCATGATGGCCATGGTGCGTAAGCCTCTGACCGATGCCGTAGAGAAAATCGCAGGCCTGTTGGCGCAGATACCGTATAGTAAAATTTGACAATCATGGGCAACAAGCTTTGGGAAAAAACCGTACAGGTGAACAAGGAGATTGAGCGCTTCACCGTGGGGCGCGACCGTGAGATGGACCTCTATCTCGCTGCCTCCGACGTGCTTGGTAGCATGGCGCACATCACCATGCTCGAGAGCATCGGACTGCTTACGGCTGATGAGCTGAAAGTGCTTTTGGCTGAATTGCATAAGATCTACGATCAGGCAGTGGCGGGCAATTTCCATATCGAGGACGATGTGGAGGATGTGCACTCACAAGTGGAGTTCATGCTTACCCGTGCCCTGGGCGATGTAGGCAAGAAGATACACAGTGGTCGTTCCCGCAACGATCAGGTGCTGCTTGATCTCAAGCTCTTCACACGCAGCCAGATACAGCGTGTCACCGAGGCGGTGGAAGAACTTTTCCAAGTCTTGATCACCCAAAGCGAACGCTATAAAGATGTCCTGATGCCGGGTTATACTCACCTTCAGATTGCTATGCCCAGCAGCTTCGGACTCTGGTTTGGCGCCTATGCCGAAGGATTGGTGGACGACCTCCAACTTCTTCAGGCTGCCTATAAGATGGTGAATCGTAATCCGTTAGGATCGGCAGCAGGCTATGGCTCTTCCTTCCCATTGAATCGCACCATGACTACCCGTTTGCTGGGTTTCGACAGCCTCGATTACAACGTGGTCTATGCGCAGATGGGACGTGGCAAGATGGAGCGTAACGTCGCCTTTGCCTTGGCAGGTATCGCAGGCACCGTGTCTAAATTGGCGTTTGATGCCTGTATGTTCAACAGTCAGAACTTCGGTTTCGTGAAGTTGCCCGATGAATGTACTACAGGCTCCAGCATCATGCCGCATAAGAAGAATCCTGATGTCTTTGAGCTCACGCGCAGCAAGTGCAACAAACTCCAAAGCCTGCCCCAGCAGATTGTGCTCATGATGAACAACCTGCCAACTGGTTATTTCCGTGATTATCAGCTTCTGAAGGAAGTCTTCCTGCCCGCTTTCGACGAGTTGGTTGATTGTCTGCACATGGCCGCCTATACCCTGAGTCGCGTCACCGTGAATGAGCACATCCTCGACGATCCTCGCTACCTGCCTATCTTCAGCGTGGAGCGCGTCAATGAGTTGGTGCTGCAAGGCGTGCCCTTCCGCGATGCCTATAAGCAAGTTGGTTTGGAGTTCGAGCGTGGCGAGTTCACACACAGCAAGGAGGTACACCATACCCACGAAGGCAGCATCGGTAACCTCTGCAATACAGAGATACAAGCCTTGATGAACGAGGTTCTTGCGGGTTTCCATTTCGAAAAAGTGGAGGAGGCAGAGCGAAAATTATTGGATAGTGCAGAGAAATAATTAATGATAGATAAAAAGAAAAAGCCCTGAGAAATCAGGGCTTTTCTTGTACCTTTCTGGTACCCGGAGTGGGACTTGAACCCACACAGCCGCAATGGCCAAGGGATTTTAAGTCCCTCGTGTCTACCGATTCCACCATCCGGGCGGCCTTCTTGAGGGAGAGCGGAAAACGAGACTCGGACTCGCGACCCCAACCTTGGCAAGGTTGTGCTCTACCAACTGAGCTATTTCCGCAAATTATTTCATAATTTACGGCTTTTTAGGCTGCGCCTCGGCAAATTCAAGCAAGCTTGATTTGCGCTCGGCTTGCACTAAAATTCCGCATTTCTTTATTTCAGCGGGGCAAAGATAAGGCGTTTTCTTCACTCCACCAAATTTTTCGGAAAATTTTTTTCGGAAGTGCCAAAAACTCGCCTTTCTTGTTTATTTCTTGCATATCTCAAGAATTGTTCCGAACTTTGTCACAAAGATCATACATATCAAAGACAATGAATATGATTACTTCACGGGCTTTGGCCCTTATGCTGTGCATTAGCACCCTCGTGTCCATGACTTCTTGTTATGAGGACGATGATCCCATTGTGGATCCCACTCCTTCATCAATTACGCTGAAATGTGTCAAACCTGATTACCTGAAAGCGGGCGACAAGGTGGCACTCATCTCCCCGTCGTACTATACTCCTATGGAGAACGTGGAGAAGACGGCCGAAGTGCTACGATCTTGGGGACTGGAGCCTGTCGTTGGTGCTAATGTAGGCAAGATAGAAGTGGGCAGATATGCTGGAACGATCGCAGAGCGCGTAAGTGATATACGTTGGGCACTTTCTGATCCCTCCATTAAGGCGATTATCTGTAATCGCGGAGGTTATGGGACTATCCAACTTATCGACCAACTCACATTGAAGGAACTGGCTGCCTCGCCCAAATGGTTGGTGGGCTTCAGTGATATCAGCACCCTTCATGGCTTATTTACCCGTGCTGGTGTCATGAGTATTCACGGCACCATGAGTTCGTTCTTGGCTAAAGGCGGCACCGATGCTACCAGTACGCTCATGCGCGATATACTTTTAGGCCGCATCCCTACCTATAATCTTCCTGCCCATCCTCAAAACATCATCGGTAAGGCAGAAGGCATATTGGTAGGTGGAAACATCTGTACGTATGTGCCCAACTTAGGCACACAAGCGGATGCCACGGCAGGCAAAGACCTCATCCTTTTCATTGAGGAAGTTGAAGAATCCATGCACAACATCGATCGCCAGTTCCAGATCTTGCAGATGAATGGCGTACTCGATCGCTGCAAAGGGGTGATATTAGGTGAATTCACAGATTGTGGCACAGAATTCACTTATGAGAGCGTGGAAGCTATGTTGCACGAGTATTTGGTAGCCTACCATATCCCTGTGCTCTGTGGTTACCCTGGCGGACATGGTGACGTGAACCTTCCGTTGGTTATGGGTGCCCCTGTAACCATAGATGTGCGCAACGATGGAGCAACTTTGACCTTCAATATTGAAGGCACTCCTCAAATTGTAAACACTGCAGACATCACTGCACCCGTCACTTCGTTAGCTTCCCGATTGGTTTTAGCGGGAAAACGTGAGGTTGAGTAGGGCGAAAAATGCCGATGAAAGCGATAAAATTGGCGCAGAGGCGAAATAATAGGGTCAATTTTCTTGGGAAAAGAGTCAACTAATGTAGGAAAGTTGGCAACAGACTCAGATGAGAGAGTAAACAAAAGTAGTACGATAAACAGTTGTTAACAAATAATCATCAAACAAACGCTCTAGAGGAG
This sequence comes from Bacteroidaceae bacterium, assembly GCA_017427065.1. Classification (GTDB taxonomy): domain Bacteria; phylum Bacteroidota; class Bacteroidia; order Bacteroidales; family Bacteroidaceae; genus Bacteroides. The sequence continues at coordinate 131,416 of JAFRTL010000009.1, forward strand.
TCAACATTATACAGGAAAAGATAAAGAGAACACATTTTTTTTCATTTCAATTATTTTAAAAAATATGTGCGCATACATAAATAAAGACTAAGAACGAATTTTTACTATATATATTTATATATATATAATTATATATAGTAAATTCTATTCATAGGTAGAGGGTTATATAAGTAAGCGTGCACTTATTTTTTAAAATAACTGAAATAAAATAAATGAAATTTAGGTCCCTCAAACTGTATATTTATGCAGAAACAAGGGTAGGTGCCTTACGATCCTTGCGCTGAAATTTGACCTCCCTCGTGAGGGCGTAAAAAATCCCTCGTGAGGGAGGCGGAATTTGCATACCAGAAATTTTTATGCATATTCTCCTTGGATATTGCATAATTATACGTGTTTACAAGATAGCGTTTTGTAGTATATGTGCGTAAAATAGTTACTTATGTCAAAACTTCTCTCCATACCTACCAAAAATCTTCAACTCAACGAAATTAGAAAGCGTATGATTATTATATGCCTAAATGTAAACAAATGTTAAATAATCTCTAGGGTATTGACAAACGCCTATCTGAAGTTGTAAATTATATAATATAGACGGGGAAGTCAAAGGGCCCTGATGAATCCGTCTGTAAAACGTACCATGATTTATTGAATACACCATGCCAATTTATGCTCTTAGCTACAGTTTTTTCAAAATAGCATGCAGTATTTTGGGCTTTAGCATTATTCTTATCAGTGAAGGGTATTTGGTAAAATTAAACTTTAATGGCAAAAAGTTTTTGTATGTCACAAAAAAACCGTACCTTTACATGGTTTTTAGAGAGCCATTATTTGTAACGTATTAATTATTTTATAAATGCCTGAACAAGACAAGATTATTAAAATTAACATCGAGGACGAGATGAAATCGTCGTACATCGATTACTCTATGTCGGTAATCGTGGCGAGAGCTCTTCCTGATGTAAGAGACGGCTTTAAGCCGGTACATCGTAGAATACTCTACGGTATGATGGGGATAGGAAACACGTCAGATAAGCCCTACAAGAAATCTGCCAGAGTGGTTGGTGAAGTATTGGGTAAGTACCATCCACACGGAGATTCATCAGTATATGGCGCATTAGTGCGCATGGCTCAACCCTGGGCAATGAGGTATTGCCTGGTGGACGGTCAGGGTAACTATGGTTCTGTGGATGGCGACGGTGCAGCCGCCATGCGATATACGGAATGTCGACTCCAGAAGATTGGCGAGGACATGATGCAGGATCTGGAAAAGGATACTGTGGACATGCAGAACAACTTCGACGACTCTTTGCAGGAGCCTACTGTAATGCCAACCCGCATCCCGAACCTGCTGGTAAACGGTGCATCGGGTATCGCCGTGGGTATGGCAACTAACATGCCGACACACAACCTCAGAGAGGTAATCGATGCATGTGAAGCGTACATTGACAATAATGACATTACCATCGAAGAACTGATGGAATATGTGAAAGCGCCTGATTTCCCTACAGGAGCATTCATCTACGGACTCTCTGGAGTGCGTGAGGCTTACCTCACCGGACGCGGTAGGGTAGTGATTCGCGCCCGTGCCAACATCGAGGATGCCGGAACGCATGATAAGATTATTGTGACAGAGATTCCTTACGGTGTGAATAAGGCGGAACTGATCAAGTCGATCGCCACGCTGGCCAATGAGAAGAAGATTGAAGGTATCTCCAATGCCAACGATGAGTCCGACCGTGAAGGTATGCGCATCGTGATCGATGTGAAACGTGATGCCAATGCCAACATCGTGCTGAACAAGTTGTTCAAGATGACGCAGTTGCAGACCTCCTTCAGTGTGAACAATGTGGCTCTGGTACATGGACGTCCACGTTTGCTCAACCTTAAGGACTTGATTAAGAACTTCGTAGAGCATCGCCATGAAGTGGTGATTCGCCGCACTAAGTACGATCTGCAAAAGGCTAAGGAACGTGCACATATCCTTGAAGGCCTGATCATTGCGTGCGACAATATCGACGAGGTGGTTCGCATCATCCGTGCAGCGAAGACTCCTGCAGATGCTATGCAGGGCCTGATGGATCGCTTTGAATTGGATGAGCTACAGGCACGTGCCATCATTGAGATGCGCCTCCGTCAGCTTACGGGATTGCAGCAGGATCAGTTGCATGCAGAGTATGAGGAACTGGAGCGCATGATCGCTTACTATGAGCAAATCCTCTCTGACGATGAACTTTGCAAGAAGGTGATCAAGGATGAGCTCACAGAGGTGAAGGAGAAATACGGTGATGACCGCAAGTCGGAAATCGTACCGCTGTCAAAGGATTTCAATCCAGAAGACTTCTACAGCGACAACGAAGTTGTGATTACGATCTCACACCGCGGTTACATCAAGAGCACGTCACTCAGCGACTTCCGCTCACAGAATAGGGGTGGAGTAGGGTCTAGAGGCTCTGACACACGTGACGATGACTTTGTGGAGTACATTTATCATGCAACGATGCACAACACCATCATGTTCTTCACGCAGAATGGTAAGTGCTATTGGTTGAAAGTCTATGAGATTCCACAGGAGGGAAAGACCTCAAAGGGTCGTGCCATTCAGAATCTGCTCAACATCGAGCCTGGTGATTCTGTGAATGCCTTCCTGAGAATCAAGGACTTGAGCGATGTGGAATATAATGATACACATTATATAGTATTCTGTACCAAGAACGGTATCATCAAGAAGACCAAGTTGGCTGAATACTCCCGTCCACGTCAAAATGGCATTATCGCCATCAACATTCTGGAAGGCGACCGTGTGATTAATGTCAGATTGACAGAAGGTAATGATGAGATCATTATGGCCAACAGAAATGGTCGTGCCATTCGCTTCAACGAGGAGACGGTACGTGCCATGGGTCGCACAGCCACAGGCGTTAAGGGTATGGAACTCGATAATGACGGCAGCGATGAGGTTGTAGGTATGATCTGCGTCAAGGATCCTGAGGCCGAGACAGTGCTGGTGGTATCTGAGCAGGGCTTCGGTAAACGTACAGGTGTTGACGACTATAGAAAGACTAACAGAGGCGGCAAGGGAGTTAAGACTCTGAACATTACAGAGAAGACTGGAAAGCTCGTTGCTTTGAAATCTGTGACAAATGATAATGATTTAATGATTATCAACAAGTCGGGCATCTTAATTCGTGTGAAAGTTGCTGACATCCGCATTATGGGTAGAGCCACTCAAGGTGTGAAGCTTATCAACCTGGAAAAACGAGGTGATGAAATAGGTTCCATCTGTAAGGTTCCAACCGAAGTGGAAGAGGAAGCTATCGCTGAAGGACTGGACAATGAAGAAGGGACAGACTTCACAGGTGTTCAGAACTACGACGAAAGCGAATCAGACCAGATAAGAGATAATGAAGAATTGAGTGAGGAATAAAATAAGAAAAACAAGTAAAATTAATTTAATTATTTATCTATTATGAAAAAAGTGTTATTTACAATGGCTTTGTTGGTAGCTGCCAGCGGAGCATTCGCACAGCAGAGTGTTATTAAAGAGGCTAAGAAGCTGATGAAAGGTAGCTTTGGTGCCGCTGAGACTACTCTTGCTCCTGCTTTGACAAATCCTGAGACTAAGGATTTGGCAGAGACTTGGGATGTTGCAGGCAACATTCAGAAGAACTGGTATGACAATGAATACAAGAAGAAAGTTCTTGGTCAGCCAGCTGATGAAGCTCAGATGTACACCAGCGCTAAGAAGGCTATCGAGTATTTCTTTAAGTGCGATGAGCTTGCTCAGATGCCAGATGCTAAGGGTAAGATCAATAACAAGTTTAGAGGTGCCAATACAAAGGCTGTTTTGGAACTGCGCAATAGCCTGATCGAGGGTGGTATTCAGTTCTTCAACAACTACAACCAGTCTGACAGTGCAGAGGACGGTAAGAAGGCTATTGACTTCCTGGGTGCTTACGCAGAGTCAGCTTTCAATCCTATGCTTGAGAGCGCTAACTTACAGCAAACTGACCAGAACCTTGGTCTGGCTGCCTTCTATGCAAGTGCTGCTGCACAGCGTATGGAAGATTGGGCAAGCGTAGCCAAGTATGCTAAATTTGCTGCTAACGATGCTGAGTATGGCCAGTCAGCTGCTGAGTTGGCTGCTGAAGCATTGAAGCGTCAGGGTAATATGGATGCTTACTTTCAGGCTTTGAAGGAAGGTGTTCAGAAGTTCCCACAGGACAGATACTTCTTCGCTAATGCCGTTAGCTACTACACTAATCAGGACAAGTACGACGATGCAATCGCTTATGTAAACGATGCATTGGCAAGCGATCCTCAGAACTCTTACAAAATGTATGTTAAGGGTGTTGTATTGGATCAGGCTAAGAGATATGACGAAGCAATCGCTACTTTCCAGCAGGCTGTTCAGGCAGATCCTGAAAATGCAGAAGCTTGGTCTATGTTAGGTGATACTTATCGTCTGCAGGCACAGGATTTCTCTGAGAATGCAACGATGGATATGGATTCTCCACAGTATGCTAAGGATCAGCAGACTCTGAGAGAGTTCTATTCTAAGGCTCGTGAGCCATACGAGAAGGCTCGTCAGTTGAAGCCAGATGAGAGAAATCTGTGGCTGAATGGTCTTTACACCGTTTATTACAACCTGCACTTGCAGAATGAGTTCAACGAGATCGAGGCTCTGATGAACAATTAATTAAAGATTTTTCAAAGGAAGTTTAAGTCTCGAAAGGGACTTAGACTTCCTTTATTTATTGTATTATCACGACAATCATTTTAGCTTTCCACATGAGATATATCATTTCATTTCTATTCTTTCTTCTTTCTTTAGGAACTTTTGGCCAAACTCGTGCCATAAAGGAAGCGAAGAGTTTATTGAAATCAAATAAGTTGTCTGATGCAGAGAAAGCCATAGATAAAATCCTTCAAAACGAAGAAACCAAGAACAATCCCAATGCTTGGGATATCGCAGGTCAGATTCAATTAAGGAAACATGAGGTAGAGAATCAGAAAGCCTATCTGAGGAAACCTTACGATACACTGCTGCTCAATAGTAGTGTACTGAAGATGACCAAATACTTCATCCAGTGTGATAGTCTGTCTCAGATTCCAGATGCCAAAGGAAATATCAAGAACAAATTCAGAAAGGATAATGCAGAGAGCATCAGTAATGAAATAAATCATCTGATTAATGGTGGTTATCATTTCATGTCATCAGAAAAGGCAGACGACAAGAGAATCGCCCTTGATTACTTTGATACTTACATTAAGGCGGTATACCATCCTATGCTCGAGAAAATACATGATACTGAAAAGGATACAATGATTCCACATGTCGCTTACTATGCTTGCGTAACGGCGCTAAAAATCAATGATTATAAATCGGTTTCTAAGTTTGGAAAGTATGCCTTGAACAGTCCTACGTATGCACAATCTGCCAAGCAACTGCTTACCATGTCTTACTTGGAACAAGGGGACAGTATCAACTATCTGTCTTCGTTGGAAGAAGGGGTTCAGAAATATCCGAATGATCGATTCTTCTTTGCAAATCTCCTGGATTATTACATCAGAAGGGATAGGATAGAAGATGCCATGAATGCCATAGATGACATTATTGCTAAAAATCCTAATAATTCATATTGTTTTTACATAAAAGGCTTTCTATACCAAAATCAGCAAGATTATGAGAATGCCATTGAAATGTTTCATAAAGCCATCGCTTTAGATCCGCAGAATGCAGAAGCTTATTCGGGTTTAGGTTTGGTTTATTGCATATTGGCTCAAGATTACTCCATAAAAGCTTCGACTAATGTCAACAGTCCTGAATACGAACGCGACCAACAGATTCTAAGGGATTATTATCAGCATGCTAAAGATCCATACGAGAAGGCGCGAGAACTGCGACCAGAGCAAAAGGAATTATGGTTGAACGGATTGTATCGCGTGTATTATAATCTACATTTAGGCGATCAATTTAGCGAAATTGAATCGTTACTCAAACAATGATCCTTTTCATCGATAATTGATAATAATTCATCGTATCATTATATAGTAGCGATATTATTATAATCACGATTATGTTTAATATAAAAATCGGATTTTATAGGAAAAGGCGTTTAACCCTCTCCTAAGGCTCAATTATTTAAATTAAATGAAGATTAGATGATTTCGATAGCATCTACGGAAATCCAGCCAACTTTACCATCAGACAACTCTATTTCTTTCCATTCTTGCATGGAATTATCTTTGATGGTCAATTTTGTTCCTTCGTGCAGAATAAACAAACTGGTTCCTGTTTCACTTGGCGTACTATGAACAACCACACTTGATTGCATCACAATGGCGTCGTTTCTATTAATCAATCGTTTCCTTTGGCTGTATGCAGAGAGATTGGCTAAAAGCGAAACAAACAGCATGACGATAGCACAGATAAAACTGATCTTCTTGGTTCGCTCTGACATGGTGAAGAAAAAGATACCTAAGGCTACCAGGAACAAAATAAATGCAACGATGCCCCAATAAGCCCATTGCTTCACGCTCATCATATTGACCAATGAAGAAATCCACACCATAAAAAAGATATCTGGTGTTGAAACCAGATTGTCCTGTGTCTTTGATCTGGCAATGTCTAAATTGGCTCGAATGTCTGAATTCCCAGGATTCAAGAGCAATGCTCTTTCGTAATTAAGTATTGATTTTCCTATATTATCTGCCTTGAAATAACTATTTCCTAAGTTGTAATAAACCTCAGAGGACTCTCCTTCTTCCAACAGTTCTTCATAGAGGGCTATGGCTTGCGCGTAATCGCCTCGTACATAGGCACTATCGGCATCTATTTTAGAAGCTCCCCGAAACGGGATGGCTAAGGTAAGACAACATATAATAATAAAAAACCTTTTCATACTGATTCGATCTTATTGTTTAATAGAACTTTCCATTTTACTGATAATATCCAAGGAAGATTCATAGATTTTATCCATGGCTTGATTGGCATCGCCTGGAGCATATCTGACATACTCGCAACTATTCAGTACGTTGATGAAGTTTTCTACAAGCTCGTCAGATACTCCATATTTCTTCAATTCATCTTCGATATTATCCTTAGACAATTTTGAAACCGGAATGCTGAGCTTATCACTTACATAACCCCACAGCGCTTGAAGAACCTCATCATAGAACGCATCTTTTTGATTATTCTTCAGCAGATTTCCTGCCTTCTTCATACGCTTGGTAGCCACCTTATTGGCTTTGCGGTTCTTCACCATAGCAAGGTCAGCATTATCGGCGATTCTCTTTCTATTCAGGAAGAAGAGGATAATGAATATCACAAGAGGAATCAGGTAGCACAACCAATAAGGTAATGTTCCAAAGAAATAATCGCCTCGTGGTGTCAATGTCACATCGTTTTGTTTGATGAAACGGATGTCTTGATTAAGTACCCTCAGATCTTCCTTTGAATAATTAGCGATGGTCTGAGTAGAACTACCACCCTCTCCTTTCTCTACTTGAAGTACATATTCCTCTGTTGATAAGGTCTTATAAGACTTGGAATTGATGTCGAAATAGCTGAATTTGGCTGATGGAATCTTATAAGTACCAGGATTTCTTGGAATTGCCAAATACTCAATCACCATATTACCCGACAAGCCTCCTGTGGTGAGTTGAGAGGATGATTCTACTTTGGGGTCATAAGTCTCAAAATCTTCGGGGAATTTTACTTCAGGATTGGAAATCAGTTTCAGATTACCAGTTCCTGCTATTTCTATTTTCAGGGTAATGGCATCATTCGTTTTCAACTGGGTACTATTGATCGAAGAATTAAGGGTGAACTCCCCTACTCCATTTGAGAAGTTTTCAGGCTTCGGTTGTGGTAGCGGATTGACAGTGATGGTCAACTTAGGCGTAAACAACGATTTCTTTATCTCCACATAAGCATTTCTACCATTGAAGAACGCATCAAAAGGATCAATGGCTTGATTGGCTTGAGCCACAGAAGCATCGAAACGTGCAGCATCTATCACGAGTTCCCCCGTTTGTTGTGGGAATAGGATAAACTGTCGATACACAGTGGAACGGTAGTTACGACCTCTATAATGTTCCAATTCCCATTTACGATCGGATGGTAAATCTACTTCCTGTGAATGGAAGCCCTTGAAATCAGGAAGTTTCACATTATCGAATCCACGTAAGTCGATGGCTGTATAGATCTTGTAAGTCAGCAAAAACGCTTCCTGTTCGTACACCGTGGTTTTATTGACATTGGCCACCACAAACAAATCAGAATTGGAAATGGAGGAAGCGCTGCTGGAACTTGTACCCGACTCTCCTCCGCTGCTTATTCCATTCACCTTGTCCTCTGGAAGCACTTTGATCTGCACAGAGTTAGAAATGACTTCATTTCCATCGGCCACAATTGTTGCTCCAGGAATAGTGAAAGTTCCTTCACTTGTAGCCATCAGAATATAGGTGAAAGTCACACTGCTTGTAGAAGTCGTATTGCCATTGATTACCTGGACACTGCTTTGCTGTGACCTGCTAGGGCCCATTAGTACATCAAATCCATTGATGGTAGGTGCCTTAAAGTCCTTTACATTGGTAGTGGAGACAACGAATGACAATCTGAATTGATCTCCTACTGCCACAGCATCTGGGGCTGTTGCTCTGAATGACACGTTGTCTGCAGCATACATTGTAGAAATGCATGCAAACAAAAAGAGCCACGTTAAAAGAATATATCTCTTCATTTTTCCACTCATTACCAATCCTTTTCCAATCTGTTACCTTTGATATTCACTTGTTTTTTCACTCTGTCTTGAACATCTTTCTCGTCCTGCATCACCGATCTCAACAATTGCTCGGCATTCTCCTTAGACATCTGGTTATCATTGTTCTGTTCTTGATTCTGTTGCTGCTGTTGCTGTTCATTTTGTTGCTGTTGTTGTTGCTCTTGTTGATTCTGCTCTTGATTCTGATTCTGTTGCTGTCCATCTTTGAGCATCTTCATTGCTAGGGCAAGATTATACCTCGTCTCATCATCATGTGGGTTCTTCCTCAGTGCCTCTTTGTAGGCAGCAATGGCTTTTTGATAATCTTTCTGCGTATGCCAGATAACTCCCACATTATGTAAATCTTTGGCCAAATTCTCTTTGTCTTTCTCAATATTGGCTACCGTAGCATATTGCTCCAAAGCCTCTTGAGGTTTATTTTGATAAAGAAGCGCATTACCTAAATTATACATGGCCATCGTAGAATTAGGGTTTGCATCAAGCGCCTTCCTATAATTGATTTCTGCATCCACGTAGGTACTATCTTTATAAAATCTATTCCCTCTACGCAGATAGTTGCGTTCTGCTTTCTGCGCCATAAGATTTGCGCCAGTAAGCAAGAGTAAGAGTAAGACTATGTATTTCTTCATATTCATCCTATTATCAACGTTTTACTGAAAATAGATGTATATTCTTGAACAAAGGATTCTTTCGCTCTAATATGACCATTTCCAATACCAGTAAGATAAGAATCAACCAAGCAACAGCCTGGAATTGTTCGTTGAACGCTGTATAGATTTTAGATTCAATATCAGCTTTCGCCAATTTATCGATTTCTTTCTCCAATGCCCTCTGTGCAACGTTCGAATTATCTACATGTGCATACATGCCGTTTCCAAGTCGGGCAATATCTTGGCACATCTGTTCATTCAATTTTGTTATCACGATATTTCCTTCACGATCTTTCCGATATTGGTTATCCCCATTTTCACTAGGAATTGGCGCACCTTCTGGAGAGCCTATGCCTAAGACATTGACTTGAATACCATTATCAGATGCTTTTTTAGCAGCTGCTTCAGCACCTCCTTCGTGATTCTCACCATCAGTAATGATAATGATGGTCTTCCCTACTCCTTCTTGTGGTGTAAAACTATTGATGGCAAGGTTAATCGCAGCTCCAATAGAGGTACCTTGTTTGGAAATTAATGAGGGTGAAATGGTTTCCAAGAACATCTTTGCGGAAATGTAATCGCTGGTGATAGGCAACTGTGTATAAGCATCTCCAGCAAATACGATGATACCTATCTTATCGTTTTCCATTCTATCCACCAACTGTGCAACCATTCGTTTGGCTTTATCCAATCTGCTCGGTTGTATATCTTTAGCCAACATGGAGTTGGAGATGTCAATTGCAATGATTGCTTCAATACCTTCCCGCTTTACTGTTTCTAATTTAGCTCCATACTGAGGACGAGCGAGAAGTACTGCAAAGAGTGCGATGACAACCAACATAAGAATCATCTTGATCCTAATTCTACCGATAGAGGCATCAGGCATCAGGAACTCCATCAGTTCTTCATCGCCAAAATCTTTGATGGCTTTCTTACGCTTGTAATCTGAATAGAAATAGAAAGCCAATCCCAAAGGTATCAGCAACAACAAATATAAATATGTAGGCTCTTCAAATCTAAACATCTTTTTTCTTCATTGTTACGGTATTCTCCTAAGAATCGTGTGACGCAATAGGACTTCCAACAAAACACACAGGAAAGCGATTATGGCGAACAATTCAAACTCCTCATTACGCTTGCTGAATTGCTTCACGCTGATCTTAGTCTTCTCCAACTTGTCAATTTCTTCATACACTTCCTTCAACTTGGAATTGCTGGTTGCTCTATAATAAAGACCATCTGCCACATTAGCTATCTGTGTCAGCGTTCCCTCATCGATTTCTACAGGCACATTGATGTATTGAACCGTTCCACCCACAGGATATGGATAAGGAGCCGTTCCGTTTGTTCCCACACCGATCGTATAGACCCTGATGCCAAAACTCTTGGCAATCTCTGCTGCAGTTAGCGGAGAAATATCTCCCATATTATTAGTTCCGTCTGTCAAAAGGATAATGACCTTAGAAATGGCATTACTGTCTTTCAACCTTGAAACGGCATTTGCAATGCCCATACCCACTGCAGTACCATCTTCTATCATGCCACATTCAGCCTGACCAATCAGATTCAACAGTACGGAATGATCTACGGTTAATGGGCACTGCGTAAAACTTTCGCCAGCAAAAAGTGTCACACCAATATTATCATACGGTCTTCCGTTAATGAACTGTGTGGCCACTTCTTTCGCAGCTTCCAATCTGTTTGGCTTCAGGTCTTCTGCCAACATACTCGTAGAGATGTCAAGTGCCAACATGATATCGATGCCTTCGGTCTCACTGTTTTGCCAGCTATCTGTCGATTGTGGTCTCGCTAATACAATCACAATCATCGCCAGTGCCAAAGTCCTTAATACAAAAGGAGCATGGATTAAATAATTCTTATAGCTTTTCGGGGCAGTATCATATACATTCGTGTCTGAGACCTGAAGCGATGCTTCAGCGCTCTTACGTTTCCAAACATACCATAGTATATATGGTATTAGAAGTAACAGTAAAAACAGATATTCCTTGTTAGCAAATATCATTTTCTCAGTTAATTTTAGTATTTAAGCATAATAGTAATATAGCTCTCGTCCAACATAGATGACAGCTAACAGGAGCACTATTACTATCAGCACAATAATTCCTCCTAATATCAACTTGGTACGAAGAGGACGTTTTTCTATGATTGTTATTTCTGTAGGTTCAGGCTTCGCATTTGGATCTGCTATTTCCTTTGTTTCATTGACAAACTTCAGCGCGCTCAATAAATTAGCGTCGTTCTCGTTCATTAGTGGAACATGCTTTGCAAATTTAACCAAATCAGAAGTCTGGAACAAACTTTTCAATTCTTCTATGGCCTTCTCATCTTTAACCTCCAGGAGTTTATCGATGATTTCTGTAGAAGTCATCTCCATGGCGTTGAAGCCAAAGCGTCGATTGATATAATTTCGTATCGCATCCGAAAGTTCTGTGTAATATTCTTTCTGGAGTCCTTTCTGCCAGGCCTTCTCGTTTTTGATTCTTTCCAATTCTCTCAGAGCCAATTCGTGTGCAGGTAATTTGGGATCAACTTTGACTTTGCGAATAATCGGTTGGTTATCCCTGATGCGTTTGATGAAATAATACAACAAATACGCCAATGGGAAAAACAAAACGATGCATGCGATAACCAAATACCAATCTGACCACACAAATCGAGGAGTCAACACATCTTTAGGACCGAAGAATTGATCAGGATGCAAGGTATCTACAGGAAATGAATATACTTTCAATGCCAAAGGATTGGACTGATAAACCTCCCCTCCTACTTCCACTTCCATCGGAGGAAGGTAATAGAGGGCAGAATCGAATGATGTGATGATGTATTTTTGTTTTAAAACCAGACGTTTTCCATCATTCAAGTATTCAGAATCCGGTTTCGCCATTTCAATCAGTTCTACTCCACTCACGAGTGTATCACTGAATATCGGCATTTTGATGTGTTTATCTGCATCGGCAGAAACCTCCAATGTGATGCCTGTTTGCTCTCCAATTAAGATTTGCAAAGAATCAATTTGGGCATTCACAGTGACAGATTGTGCAAATACCTGCGCAAATATAGTTGAGAAAAATATCAGTATAAAAATCCTTTTCATCCGTATACTAATTTCTTTTGGCAAACAGATTCATCAATGCTTTCACATAATCTTGATCTGTTCTTACCGAAACCACATCTACATTGCTCTTGGTGAACATCTCACCAAGTTGCAACTGCTTGTTGACCCACCATTCATGATGTGCTTTACGTACAGCTTTTGACGAGGTATCTATCCATTGTTCTGCTCCAGTTTCTGCATCTTTGACTCTGATCAATCCAACAGACGGAAGCTCTGCTAATCGACGATCATATACTTGAACGGCAACCATATCGTGTTTTCTGTTGGCAATGGTCATGGCATTCTGGAAGTCAGCCTTATCTAAAAAATCAGAAAGAATGAATGCCGTACAACGGCGTTTCATAACATTTGTCAGATATTCCAAAGCAGCACCGATATTCGTCTTTCTGCTGGTTGGCTGGAAATCAAGCAATTCTCTGATTATATAGAGGATATGCTTCCTTCCTTTTTTAGGAGGAATGAATTTTTCAATCTTGTCAGAGAAGAAAATCACCCCAATCTTATCGTTGTTCTGGATAGCAGAAAAAGCCAATGTCGCAGCAATTTCAGCGACCATGTCTTTTTTCAGTTGCTTGACAGTTCCGAACTCCAAACTACCAGAGACATCAATCAGCAACATGACGGTCAGTTCGCGCTCTTCTTCGTATACTTTGATATAAGGTCTGTGAAAACGAGCCGTTACATTCCAGTCAATATCGCGTACATCGTCTCCATATTGGTATTCTCTCACTTCAGAGAATGCCATACCCCTACCCTTGAAGGCCGAATGATATTCGCCTGCAAAGATGTTGTTCGACAATCCGCGTGTCTTGATTTCTATGCGACGTACTCTATTTATAAGCTCAGTTGCTTCCATATATCAAAAGCGCTAGGTGTTATGGCACTTCTACCTTATTCAGAATCTTGCTTACTATTTCATCTGCAGTCATGTTGCTGGCTTCAGCTTCGTAAGTCAAACCGATACGATGACGAAGCACATCATGAGCCACCGCACGTACATCTTCAGGAATCACGTAGCCACGACGCTTGATGAACGCATAGCTTCTTGCAGCTAATGCCAAATTGATAGATGCACGAGGTGAACCTCCGAAGCTAATCATGTCCTTCAATTCATCAAGACCGTACTTTTCTGGGTATCGACTGGCAAATACGATGTCAACGATATATTTTTCGATTTTCTCGTCGATGTAAACCTGACGAACGACCTTACGAGCCTCCATGATTTCCTGAGCAGACATGATAGGTTTCACTTCCTGCTCTTCTCCAGAGATGTTCTGTCTGATAATAAGCTTCTCTTCTTCCAACTTTGGATAGTCAATGACTACCTTCAGCATGAAACGGTCCACTTGAGCTTCGGGCAACTGGTACGTTCCTTCTTGCTCAATAGGGTTTTGGGTAGCCAACACCAAGAATGGTTCTGGAAGTGTGAACGTCTCACTACCAATAGTAACTTGGCGTTCTTGCATGGCTTCAAGCAGTGCACTCTGCACCTTAGCGGGTGCTCTGTTTATTTCATCAGCCAATACAAAATTGGCAAACACTGGACCTTTCTTCACATGGAAGCCTTCATCTTTCTGACTGTAAACCATCGTACCTATCACATCGGCAGGCAACAGGTCTGGAGTAAACTGAATGCGACTGTATTTGGCATCGATCAGTGAAGCCAATGTCTTAATGGCTAAGGTCTTAGCCAAACCAGGAACACCTTCAAGCAGCACGTGACCGTCTGAAAGCAAACCTATCAACAATGATTCTACCAAATGTTTCTGACCAACGATTACTTGATCCATTCCTTTGGTCAGATTTACCACGAAAGTACTTTGCCTTTCGATGCGTTCATTCAATTCTCGAATATCAATTATTTCAGACATAAATTGTTATAAATTATGTTATTTCTTTCCTTTTTCAAAATGCGACCCAAAAATACTTCTTTCTATCCTTCTAACCAATTATTAAGTATTAAAAAAAGTATATAAAAGGCCTATTTAAAATACTTTTATACACTTTAGTAAATCTACAACAAGAAAACTGCTTTTTCTCATAAGACTAAGAAGACAATACCAAGGATTGTCAACACTATTAACAGAATACCTACAGCATAGTTTAGCCATTTGGAATGGCTTTGGTGTGAAGTTTCTATTTGCGTTTCTGAAATAAATGCTGCCATTGTAGGGGTCTTCTCTTCCTCTACAACAGGTACAGACTCCTCCGTAATTTCCAATTCCTCACGAACTTCTTCAAGCTTCTCCTCCTCTTCCGAAGGTACTTCAATCAAAGTATCTTTTAGGATGGATTCCTCATGAAGTATCACATTCTCAAAATTAGCAAATGGCTTATTTATCAATTCTTTGAGTTCGCTGTCTGGAGTAAATGAAACTTTCGTGTGTCCTTCTATATCTATAGGTTTACCAGTGTTCACATCTATACTTGAACGGTTTTCAACTTCCATCAATTTAAAGGTTCCAAGACCCTTAATCTTTACATAGCTATCTTGTTGCAGACCTTCTTGAATCAAGGCAAAAAACTCCTTCAAGAAATGCTCTTCACTCTTTTTAGTGGTCCCATTCCTTTCGGCCATCAGGTCTACGAGATGCTGCATGTTGAGTTTTGCGTTCATAGGTCTTTCTTTATTCTTTCTTTCAATAGCGGACTGGCTTTGAAGGTCAGGACCAATTTGGGAGGTACTAACATACGCTGCTTTGTAGTAGGATGTACGGTTATTCGTTCTTCTTTCTTCTTCACTTCAAAAACTCCAAAGTGCTGAATGGAGATAGAATCACCTTCTGTCCATCGATTGGAGAGTTCCTCCATCAATGAACTGATGAGGACAGAAGTTCTTCTGGCAGATAGTCCCAATCTCTTAGCTAATTCTGATGTAAATTCCTTGTTGTTCATATCTTCATTATTCTACTACACTGCCGTAAAGTTCATAATCACTAGAGTCCTTTATTAAAACCTGATAGAAACAGCCAGTGCGTAAGCGACGTTCAGATGCAGGAATCATGACTTCAGGATCAACTTCAGGAGAGTCAAATTCAGTACGCCCCACATAATAGTCGCCTTCCTTTCTATCAATGATGACTTTTAGGATCTTCCCTACTTTCGACGCATTGATCTCACCAGATATCTCCGCTTGAATGGCCATCAGTTCATCAAGTCTTTGTTGTTTCACTTCTGGAGGAACATTATCTGAATGATGTAATGCTGCATAAGTGCCTTCTTCTTCAGAATAAGCAAAGGCTCCCATACGTTCAAAGCGCATTGTTCGCACAAAATCTTTAAGTTCATCAAAATCTTTCTCCGTTTCTCCAGGATATCCCACCATTAATGTGGTACGAATATGAATGCCAGGAACTTCCTTGCGAATGGTTTTGATGAGTTGGAGAGTTTCTTCTTTAGTCACATGCCTACGCATACGCTCCAAGATGGAGTCACTGATGTGTTGCAAGGCGATATCCAGATACTTGCAGACATTCGGCTTTTCTCGCATTACCTTTAACAAATCCATTGGAAATTCAGCGGGATATGCATAATGAAGCCTAATCCATTTCACTCCCTTAATCGAAGCCATCTGTTCTATAAGTTCGGCTATTTTAGGAGCTCCATAAATATCTATGCCATAAAAAGTAAGCTCTTGAGCGATGATTTGAAATTCCTTTACTCCTTGTGATACTAATAACCTCACTTCATTTAGAATGTCCTCCATAGGACGAGAAATAAAACGGCCAGTTATTAATGGAATGGCACAATAAGAACAGAAACGGTTACAACCTTCTGCGATCTTCACATAAGCATAATGACGAGGAGTAGTCAGGCAACGGTTGTCAGAAGCAGGAGAATCCTTTCCTAAATCATGCAACAGATTCACCCAATCGAATTTCCCATAGAACTTGTCAACTTGCGGAATCTCCTGTTGAAGTTCCTTACGATAACGCTCTGAAAGACATCCCATCACATAGAGCTTCTTGATTCTTCCCTCTTCTTTGGCTTCTGCAAACTCCAAAATCATATTGACTGATTCCTCCTTGGCATCAGCAATAAAACCACAGGTATTGATTACTACGATTTCGCCTTGAGGATTAGGATCATCATGCGTACAATCAAAGCCGGCAGCCACAAACTGAGCCATCAGCTTCTCAGAATCTACCAGATTCTTGGAACAACCTAATGTAATAATATCTACTGTCTTACGTTTCATGCATTTTCTCCAAATAGAGAATCCACAAATTCTGCGCGACGGAAAACTTGTAAGTCTTCCATACCTTCACCTAGTCCTATGTATTTCACTGGAATCTTGAATTGATCAGAGATGCCTATCACTACTCCACCTTTTGCCGTTCCATCAAGTTTCGTCACTGCCATAGCGGTAACTTCTGTGGCCTTAGTAAATTGCTTGGCTTGTTCAAATGCATTCTGTCCAGTAGAGCCATCCAGTACCAGCAACACTTCATTAGGAGCATCTGCCACTACTTTCTTCATGACATTCTTGATTTTTGTCAGCTCGTTCATCAAACCAATCTTGTTATGCAAACGTCCTGCCGTATCGATGATGACGACATCTGCATCATTAGCAATGGCAGAACTAAGGGTATCATATGCCACAGATGCAGGATCAGCTCCCATCTTTTGTTTGATGACGGGCACTCCTACACGTTCACCCCATATTTCCAACTGCTCCACAGCAGCAGCGCGGAAGGTATCGGCAGCTCCCAAGTACACTTTCTTTCCAGCCTTCTTGTATTGATAAGCTAATTTTCCGATGGTTGTAGTTTTCCCTACTCCATTGACACCGACAACCAGTACCACATAAGGTTTGTTATTAATAGGAGCCTCAAAGTCATCTACGTCCTCCGAGTTGTTTTCCGTCAGCAATGAGCCAATCTCATCTTTCAAGATACCATTCAGCTCATTGGTATTCATATACTTATCCTTGGCCACACGTTGCTCGATGCGTTCGATGATCTTCAGAGTGGTTTCTACACCTACATCAGAGGTAATCAGAACTTCCTCCAGATTGTCCAACACATCATCATCCACTTTGGTCTTTCCAGCCAAAGCACGTGCCATTTTTCCGAAGAAGCTTTCCTTGGTCTTCGACAGACCCTTATCTAAAGTCTCTTTCTTTTCCTTAGAGAAAATACTAAATAATCCCATTTCTATACCTTATTATTATATAGACACAAAGATAGTGCAAATCGTGGGCACTTCAAAACTTTTGCACAAAAAAAACTCCCTCGCCAGTTTCGAAACTAGTGAGGGAGTTTATATTTCCTAACTAACAAGAAAAACTTGTGGATTACTTATTATTGAAGAAATCCTGAACCTTCTCGTTAAGTACCATTTGCTCGTCGAAGATGTAAGCACCAGTCTTAGGAGACTTAACCATCTTGATCACCTTTGTGTAAGCACGACCTTCCTTATTGCCTTCGTGCAATGTTGCAACTGCCTTCTTTGCCATGGTGTATACTTATTTTATTTGATTTCCTTATGAACTGTCATTCTCTTCAGGATTGGATTGTACTTCTTCAGCTCCAATCTCTCAGGGGTATTCTTCTTGTTCTTGGTAGTGATGTAACGAGATGTTCCTGGCATACCGCTATCTTTCATCTCAGTGCACTCCAGAATAACCTGAACTCTTGCGTCCTTCGTTTTCTTTGCCATACTCTGTATCTCCTTTTACTTTTAATCTAACACTTTAATGGACTTCCAATCGGTATAGCCCTTCTCTACTGCACGGTTCAATGCTGCATCCAAGCCAATCTTATTGATAAGGCGGAGACCCTGTGCACTCAACTTCAAACTTATCCAGCAATCCTGCTCTACATAGTAGAACTTCTTAGTAAACAAGTTCGCATCAAAGGTTCTCTTTGTTCTTCTCTTTGAGTGTGAAACATTGTTGCCATTCATGGCTTTAATACCTGTAATTTGACAAATCTTTGACATTTCTATCTTATATTTTATTGTTTTTATCTATAGGTTCTTTCAAACAGAGCGCAAAGTTAGTGTTTTTTTCTCACCCACACAAATTTTTGTAGAATAATTATTGTAAAAAGCGCTATTTTTTCATCCTTTTAGGAGTTTTTCTAGGAGTTTGAGGGCATTTTGGATGGCTTTTTCTATATTTTGTGCCCTTCCATTGTCTCCTTCTTGCTTCATCGTCACCACTTTATCGTGATAAGCAGCTGCTATCCAAATGGTGCCAACGGGACGTTCATCATCACCTCCTGTAGGACCTGCTATGCCCGATGTGGCAACTGCACAATCTGTCTTTAAGGCTTTCATGGCACCACGAGCCATTTCTTCCACGGTTTCAGCACTTACCACATTAAACTTTTCTATGGTTTCAGGCTTTACATGGAGTATCTGTTCCTTGACTTCATTCTGATAGGCCACGATGCCACCAATGAAATACTCGGAACTGCCTGAAATGGAGGTCATTCTTGCAGCTATTCCCCCACCCGTACAACTCTCTGCGGTGGCCATTGTCAGGTGCTTCTCTTTCAGCAAATCACCCAATGCCTTTTCTATTTTCGTACTCTTCTGCATAAATATTCATTTGGTGTCAAAGTTATCCAAATTGGGAAATTTTTACTTCCTCGTTAGGAAAAAATATTTCCCTAACTAGAAAAAAATATTTTCTACGCGTACCCCATCTTTTCCATTTTGAGATATACAAAAACAGGAGATGGATTTTGCATATATATACATTTACTTAATAGATGCACGTGAATAAGCAGGTGCCTCTATCGGACAAAAGTCTTTATCTTGGTATTTATAGTAGCCCGTAATGGCTATCATCGCCGCATTGTCTGTTGTATAACTGAACTTAGGAATAAATATTTTCCAGCCATATCGTCTGGCATGATCGCGAAACGCTTCCCGTAGTCCAGTATTAGCAGATACGCCACCAGCAAGTGCCACCTCTTTTATTTTATACTGTTTGGCTGCTTTGCGAAGCTTATCCATCAGAATATCCACAATGGTTGCTTCCAACGAAGCTGCTAAATCGGCCTTATGATGCTCCACGAAATCAGGATCTTCTTCCACCCATTTCTTCAGAGAATAAAGAAAAGAGGTCTTCAGTCCGCTGAAACTGTAATCCAATCCTGGAATGTGTGGCTTGTTGAAGGTAAATGCTTGAGGATTACCTTGACGTGCTAACTTGTCGATGATAGGACCACCAGGATATCCCAATCCCATCACTTTAGAGCATTTGTCGATGGCCTCTCCTGCAGCATCATCGATGGTTTGGCCTAAAATCTCCATATCGTTATAGGCTTTTACCAAGATGATCTGTGAGTTTCCTCCAGATACCAGAAGGCAGAGGAACGGATAATTGGGCACTTCATTCGCTTCTCCATCTACTTTAATGAAATTGGCTAATACATGACCAGTCAGATGATTAACGTCAATCATTGGAATGCCTAAGGAGCGTGCAAAACCTTTGGCAAACGACACTCCAACTAAGAGTGAGCCCATCAATCCTGGACCGCGTGTAAAGGCCACTGCGCTCAATTCTTCTTTCTTCACACCCGCCTGTTTTAAGGCTTGATCAACCACAGGAACGATGTTTTGCTGATGTGCGCG
The DNA here is from genome assembly GCA_017427065.1 of Bacteroidaceae bacterium. Classification (GTDB taxonomy): domain Bacteria; phylum Bacteroidota; class Bacteroidia; order Bacteroidales; family Bacteroidaceae; genus Bacteroides. The sequence continues at coordinate 151,575 of JAFRTL010000009.1, forward strand.
AGAAGCCAATTCGGGTACTACTCCACCATATGCCATGTGAACTGCCTGACTAGCAGTGACATTGGAAAGCAGATACCCATCCTTGATGATAGCGGCTGAAGTATCGTCGCACGATGACTCAATACCTAATATAATTAAGCTCATGTTATTCTTTTTAAAACTTTCTGCAAAAGTAGTGATAAAAGTGGTATGTATGACTTTTTTTAGTATTTTTGTTCTCGATTTATCAATAATAGAGAGAAAGCTGGGGAATAAGATAAATAATATAACACGATGGACAGTGATAGGCATTTTGGGAGCTTATATCGCTGTCATTATCTTGTTGAACATTCCATTCGTTCAGCAAAGTATTGGTCGTATGGTCAGTCGTGAACTTTCCAAGACTCTCGGCTCAGAATTGTCCATTGGACATGTGGAATTAGGATTGCCCAACAGATTTATACTGGAAAATGTCACACTGAAAGATCCATCTGGCGAAGAGATGGCAAGTATCGCTCGTACTTCTGCTAAAATCAGCTTAATGTCTCTCTTTTCCGGAAAGATTTCCATAGGAACAGCACAGCTTTTCGGACTACAGATGCGCTTGCAGAAAGAGCATCCTGAGGCTTCACCTAATTATCAGTTTATTCTAGATGCTTTCGCTCCTAAAGATTCCACAGAATCAAAGACCAATTTGAACGTGCGCATCAATTCACTTTTGATACGCAATGGTGTGGTCTCATACGATGTGCTTTCAGAGCCTCTTACTCCTGACACCTTCAATGTCAATCATTTGAATTTCAATGATATAGTCGCCAATATCTCCTTGAAGGCATTGACCAATGATTCTGTCAATGCGGCCATTCGCCGTATGAGTTTTCAAGAATTGCATTCTGGATTCCAACTGAATAATCTCAACTTTCACGTGATGGGCAACAAACAGCAGGCACTTGTGAAGACATTCAACATTGAACTTCCTGCTACCTCCATCGAAATGGATTCCATTCGGCTTAACTATAATCTACCAGAAATAAAGAATATTGCAGACGATGTTAACTTCGACTTTCTTTTAGAATCTCGTCGTGTTACACTCAGGGATTTCTCGGCTTTCCTTCCGTTGTTCAAATCTTTTACCGATCCATTAACCCTGCGCCTTAAAGCCGATGGAATGCTGAATAATCTACGTTGTCCACAATTAGCCATCAATGCAGATAATCATGTCGTTGCTGAAGGAAATGCCACATTCAGTAATCTCTCCCATCCGGACAGTGCCTATGTAAGAGGTCGATTGGCAAGACTGAGGAGTGATGTGCTTGGTATTCCGATGGTGTTGCGTAACCTTAATGCAGGATCCGATAACAATTCGGAGTTTCTACAGAGATTGGGAACCTTAAATTTCTCTGGTGATATAGATGGATTCCTTCATAGTTTCAGTGCCAAGGGATTATTACAGACCGACTTAGGTGACCTTCAAGCAAAGATGAGCCTCAGTTCTGCTAAAGCAAACGCTCCATTGCATTATACAGGAGAGTTGGAAACCAGCGATTTTCTTTTGGGACAGTTGTTAGCTCAGAAGGATTTAGGAAAAGTATCAATGGAGATGGAACTAAGCGGCGATGCTGTTCCGCAAGGCTATCCTACCATAAAGATGAATGGACTGATATCATCACTGGTTTTTAAGGATTACACTTATCAGAACATATTGCTTGATGGCGAATACATACATGGAGGCTTTAATGGGAATCTACTTCTTGATGATGAAAATGTTCAATTGAGTTTGAATGGCAATTTCAACACACAGAGCGCTCTTCCCGTTTATGACTTTACTGCCCGTTTGGATCGTATATATCCAGCTGCCATACATCTGACAGATACCTTACGACAAACGAAAGCTTCAGGTATATTGAGAGCCAACTTCCGTGGACGTACTATAGACGACATGATAGGCAGCATTGATCTTGATAGCTTATCGTTCAGTACGGAAGAAGAAGAGCATTTCTTGAGAAACTTACATGTGGACGCCAGCATCGCTGAAGACGGCAACAAACTTATCCACTTAAATTCAGAGGTGATGAAAGGCGAGATACGTGGTGCTTTCTCCTATCAAACTTTGCCTGCTAGCATTATGAAGATCTTGGAAAGATATATCCCTTCCTTAGTCAGTGCAGGTAATCAGAAGAAACAATCCAGTAATGTGTTTGAGTTCAGTTTCAATCTCTCAAATACGGATATGTTGGCTGCCATTACAGAGATACCAGTGAAGCTCTACTCCCAATCCGTCCTTTCTGGTTATGTGAATGAACGCTTGCAGCAAATTCGTGTGGAAGGATTCTTTCCACGACTTCGTTACGACAATAGATTTATAGAATCGGGTACTCTCCTTTGCGATAATCAAGACGATCGATTGCGTCTGAATGTGCGCTTCAATAACGTCAATCAGCAAAACTCTATGAATGTTTCTGCTCAGGCGTTTGTGCAGAATGACAGCCTTCAGGCAAGCGTGAATTGGGGAAACAATGGAGCACGCACTTATAGCGGACGCTTGGCTGCTCTTGCGCTTTTTGAACGCGTGCAAACAGATAGAAAGTCTGCACTAAAAACAACTATTCAAGTACAGCCGTCCAATCTTGTCATCAGTGATACACTTTGGAACATACATCCTTCAATGGTCACTATAGAGAATGGAAAGGTCGCCATAGACAACTTCCTTATCAATCATGAAGACAGACACCTCAGTGTGGATGGTATGCTCTCTGAGTCGGAGGAAGACAGCGTCTATCTTGATTTGAAAGGCATCGATTTAAAGTACGTGTTTGACGTAGCTGATTTAGGTGTCAATCTCTCAGGATTCGCTACAGGACCTGCAGTTGCAAGCAGTGTAATGAAGGAGCCTAAACTAAATGCCGATCTTTTCATACAGAGCATTGGCTTTGAAAACGGTTACTTAGGTGATGCTCAGGCACATTTGGAATGGCATCATCCTGTGGAAGGATTATATATAGATGTTGACATTACTGAACAAGAATTAGCTCAAACCCATGTTGAGGGTTACATCTATCCTTTAAAGCCTACCAGTTCGCTCGATCTTCAGGTAAAGGCTGGAGGAACGAACCTACAGTTCTTGGAAAGCATTCTTGAAGACATCACGCCAAGTTTATATGGTCGTGCCTTTGGTGATGTGCATATTTTTGGCAAGTTTAAGGCGCTTACTTTGGAAGGTATGGCTGCCGTGGATGCTGCGATGAAGATTGATTTTCTGAACATTTTCGTCCATCTCACTGACACCATACAGGTGCATCCAGGGGGATTGCGCTTTGTAAATAATCGTATTTTTGACGATGAAGGTCATATGGGACGCGCAAATGGGGAACTGAACTATGAGCATTTCAAGAACATCAGTTATAATTTCAATATCGATTTGGACAACATGCTTCTGTTGAATACCAAGTCCGTCGTAGACTTCCCCTTCTATGGTACCGTTTATGGCACTGGTAATGTGAATATTACTGGTAATCCTCAGACTGGCATGAACATTGATGTTGCTGTGACAACTAACAGAAATTCTGTCTTTACTTATATTAAAGACTATGTATCTACGGCAACAGAAGATGGATTTATCAAGTTTGTGGACAAAACTCCTCGACGTACTATACAAGATCCTCTCCCACTTTCTGAATTTGATTTAGCACAACAAACGGAAGAAGAGGAGGAAGAGGACGACTCCTTTGGTGACATCCGTCTGAACTTGGTAGCAGATATTACAAGAGATATGAACTTGCGCATCGTGATGGATCCATTCTCTGGCGATAATATCAGTTGCTATGGTTCTGGAAATCTCAGTGCTGAGTATTTCAATAAGGGAGATTTCCGCTTGTTTGGTGCTTACAACATTAATCAGGGAGTCTATAAGATGAGCATCCAGCAAATTATGAAGAAAGACTTTGCCATTCTTGATGGTAGTTCCATTACTTTCGATGGTGAACCACTTGATGGTGTACTTAATCTTCAGACACGTTATCAGGTGAACTCTGCTTCGTTGAACGACCTAATCCCTAATGCGAGTGCATATGTGGATCAGACGCTGGTACGCGTAAACTGTCTCTTGAACATGACTGGACGCCTTACTACCCCGTCTGTTACCATGGGACTTGAATTACCTCTGGAACGCGATGAAGTCCAAGCGTTAGTACAGAACTATATTGCCACTGATGAACAGATGAATACCCAGATTCTTTATCTGCTTACCATTGGTAAATTTTATATGCCTGAAAACAACGGGACGCAATCCAACATTGCTTCCAGCGTGGTATCCTCTACCCTTTCTGGACAGCTTAATAGTATGCTTTCCAATGTGATAAACAATAACAATTGGAACTTCGGAACCAATTTCAGTACGGGTGAAGATGGATGGACTGATATGGAAGTAGAAGGCATATTGTCTGGACAATTGCTGAATAACCGATTGCTAATAAATGGTAATTTTGGCTACAGAGAGAATCAAATGATGAATACAAATACTAACTTTGTAGGTGACTTTGAGGCAGAATGGTTAGTGAATAGCTCAGGAAACATCCGTCTTAAAGCTTATAATGAAACGAATGATCGTTCTTATATACGTACGAACCTTACTACTCAAGGAATTGGCATTATTTTCCGGAAGGACTTTGACAGATGGAGTGAACTGATGTTCTGGAATCGCTGGAAGGGGAAGAAGCTTCAGAAAAATGAAGTAGAGAAAGAAAAAGAGAATTAACAATATGTATCACTATTAAAAAGTAATGATTATGAAAAAGTTAAGTTTGAAAATTGCGACACTTATGATTTGTGTGACATTTGTCTTTTCATCATGCATCGGCTCTTTTGCACTACATCGTAAGGTGTTGAACTGGAATCAGGGCATTGGTGACAAGTGGGTGAATGAAGTTGTTTTCTTGGCACTGAACATTGTTCCTGTATATGGGATTTGCTATTTAGCTGATGCGTTAGTTATTAACTCCATTGAGTTCTGGAGTGGAGATAATCCAGTTGCTAGCATCGGCGATGTGCGTCAGGTAAAAGGCGAGAATGGCAACTATTTCGTTACTACTTTGGAGAACGGTTATTCCATCAGTAAGGAAGGCGAAGACCTTTCCATGAGCCTGGTTTACAACCATGACAACAATTCTTGGAATGTTACTCAGAATGGCGAGACAAGAGAACTCTTCCGCATCAATGAGAACGGTTCTGTGGAATATGCCCTTCCTAATGGAGAGGCTATGATCGTTATGCCTGATGCTCAAGGTATCGCTTCTCTCCGTGCAGCAACTTCTTTCGCAATGAGATAAGAATCTTTGAAACATTATTAAACAATTAAGGCGTGCAGTTACTGTACGCCTTTTCTGTTATTATGAATTAGAATGGATAACCTACGGCAAAGTGGAAAGCAAAATCGCGACTGAAACGCGGATGGATTATTGGATAACGTTGCTTGCCACTTTCAAAGACTGGATTGATGGCTTTCATACCACCATCCAAACGAAGGATAAAGAAATCAAGGTCGAGGCGGATTCCTAAACCATAGGCAAAAGCTATCTGTTTATAGAACTTGTCAAATCGGAACTTACCTCCTGGCTGACTTTCGTAATCCCGAATAGTCCAGATATTACCAGCGTCCACAAAAAGTGCACTCTGGATTTTCCAGAAAAGTTTGCTGCGAAATTCTAAGCTAGCATCAAACTTTATATCACCTGTCTGATTGAGGAAGTTTCCGTCACCAGGGAAAGAACCTGGACCTAAATCGCGCACAGACCACCCTCGTACACTATTGGCACCACCAGAGAAATAGCGCTTCTCGAAAGGTACCATCTTAGCATTGCCATAAGGAAATGCCACGCCAAGGTTCAAGTGATAAGAAAGGGAGTTCTTAAGATCAAAAGCAATGTTCTTCGCATAATCGAAATCCGCCCTGATGTATTGAGCAAAAGGAATATTCAAGATGGAATACTCTCCTTCTTTATTTTGATGCATGCTCGTCAACTTAGCCAAGCCATAAAGCACATTACCAGCCGATTCAACATTAAAACGTAGAGAATATGAATTATCAGCTACCGTTGTTGTTGGCAATGCCCCAGTGGCACTGTTATATACATAGCTATATCCTGCACGTACAATCAGGCGATCTTCATAATTATAGCGTAAGATATAGTTTTGTTTCTCAATCAGATAACGCTCTTCAAATATAGGATCAAGCCATGGCATGTAAAGGTAATTTATGTCAATTGCATCTATCTGATGACGGGTATGCAGACTTTTTGACTGCCATTTATAACTCCAGTTAGTTGATGCTACTATACGTGTGAACTCTGGGCGCATCTGATAATTGTACTGTAAGCCAAACTCGGTATTTGCACGGACATTGCGTCTGAAATCACTTGAAAGAAAAGGAAATAGGAAACGCGGGAAGTTGATAGAAGTCTCTGCACCAAGTTCTGTATAGCTCTCATTACGGTATTGTCCATGCAGACCAGACACGGCCTCATACGCTCCTCGAACACGAAACATAAACAACTCAGATCCACGGAAAAGGTTGCGGTTTTGATAGGAAACGGAAAGTGCAGCACCAAGGTCCCCAGCAGAGTTGGTACCCTCTACCTCCAATGATACCGATTGCAACTTATTCTTCGTGAGTAAGATGTAAGCATTAAGTTTTGTACTGTCATTGGCTTCAGGCTCGAAGCGCACATTTGTATAACGCAGCGTAGAAAGTCGCCCAAAGTTGTTATAGGTCTTCTGAATATTTGCTTGATTATACAATTCTCCAGGATTAATCCATGTGGTGTTCACTAGTGTACGCGGACGGATATACAATCTGTTCTTATAATAGATAGGATAGCCACGATAATGGACAGAATCAGACACATCAAAAGCATCCTGTACATTCCGTTGCAACACATCATAATCGGTCACAAAACTTACTTTATTAATATTGTAAGGACGGTAAGGCTGCTCTACCCCATTTATTATATTGGGATGTAAATGTAATGTAACATCAGCTTGGTATGTGTTGCGTGCCGTGTCCGCTGTATAAGTCAGCAATTCCTTATTAAAACGATAATAACCATTATTCAGCAAATGCGCTGCAATACGCTGTCGTTCTTCATCCAGCAGATTGATGTTGAAATTCATACCTTCATGAAGCAGGGAATTCGCAGAATCAGCCTGAATAAGTTGTCGAATAGGTTCATTGGGAATATCATAACTTAACGAGCGTACCTTATATGGTCGACCCGATGTCACCTTGTAGGTGACTTCTCTTGTTTTCTTATGCGTCTTAATGACACTTTCCACACTGGCTCCCATGTACCCCATGTTTCGCACAGCACGGGTCAACTGATCACGTGTACGCTCATCTTCCTCTTCGCTATAAATCACAGGTTCATCACCTATCCTACGAAACATGCGGTTCACCCACTTGGTGGTATCTCTACCCGAAAGATTATAAATGTAAAGTTGCGTATGAAAAAGTCCAAAAAGTTTAGAATTAGGACTTTGGCGAAGATAAAGAGACAGGTCGTTGGTATTGATATCTTTATTGTCACTTTCCACAGAAATGCCGTCGAGCAAATAACTCCCCTCTGGCACATACTTCGTGGCTGAACATGATGCCAGCAACATCATAACTATAACCACTAGAAAAGGATATGCTCTCGACTTCATGAACTTAACTCTGCTTTTTATGTAGCAAAGATAGCTCTATTTCTTAAAATATACGTACATTTGCAGAGGAAAATCTCAGAAAGTATGTCGATAAGCCATAGTTGTATCAAATACATCCGCTCACTTGACCAGAAGAAGGTGAGACGCATTGATAAAGTGTTTTTGGCAGAGGGGCCAAAGATAGTGTCCGACCTGCTAGGAACTTTTCATTGTAGAATGCTCGTTTCAACTGACGATTGGCTGAAGGCACATCCAAATGCTCTGGCAGATGAGGTCTTTTGTGTCACTTCAGAAGAGCTTTCCAGAGCCAGTTTATTAAGAACCCCCCAACAAGTTTTAGCGGTATTTAGCCAACCTACTTATTCTTTTGACATTTCCCTACCCCAACAATCGCTTTGCTTAGCACTAGATGGTGTACAAGATCCAGGAAACCTGGGAACTATTATCCGTGTTGCCGATTGGTTTGGAATTGAGCATATTTTCTGTTCAATGGATACTGTGGAAGTATATAACCCTAAAGTAGTACAAGCCACAATGGGAGCCATTGCTCGAGTCAAGACATATTACACTTCTCTGAAAGACTTTATCAGTCAGATACCAAATGTTCCAGTCTATGGTACTTTTCTTGATGGGGATAACATTTATAATGAAACTCTTTCCACCAATGGACTGATTATTATGGGTAACGAAGGAAATGGTATCAGTGAGGAAATTGCATCTCTTGTCAATAAACGTTTGTTTATTCCAAACTATCCGATAGGCCGTCCTACCTCAGAATCTCTGAATGTGGCTATTGCTACATCTATTATCTGCGCAGAGTTTAGGAGAAGGTGTTTGGTTTAGAGTTTAGAGTTTAGAGCTAAGGGGCTAGAGTTAAGGCCTAGTATTCGAGCGTGAGCCTGTGCTTACTCTTACTGGTCTTGTAAGTGGCGCTTCTTTCTTTTCAGAACCCAACGTGTCTGCCACTTCTGTACGTTTCTTCTCAGAATGCAACCTCATCAATGAAATGTCATCAAGCAACAAGAACTTGGTTGAATCATCTTGTTTAGGATAGTAGATGAATCCCTGAACGGATTTCAGATCTCCCAGTGTGTCATTTTGTAATGTAATGATCTGTCTTCCATCTTGACGAACAATCCGTTGTTCAGAAATCACACTGTCTCGATCGTACCAAATCTGCATCATCATGATAGGCGCACGCTCTGATGTAGGTTCTCCGTTCATAAAGTGGTAATTCATGCTCCAGCGCATGGTATCTGTAGCTTCATAATATTGATCTGCATCAATCTTGAAAGTAAGCAAGTTCTCAAACGCCTTGTTTGAAACTCTTATCATCCGACGCTCTGTCCACACATCTACAGTATCGCCAGGTTTTGAAACTACGGAGAGATTGTCACGAGCAGAAATACGCAGTTTGATGCCTTCACTTTCCCGATTCATACGAGCGAATACCTGATCATAGACAGATGTCATCTGATCTGGATTATGAGAATACCAAGACAGGGAAGAATCAAAGACCTCCTCAGTGATGCCATGCTTCTTAAACACAAAGTCCATATAAGCTTGCTTTTCATCATCAGAAGGTACCGTGCGATTCTTGATCATCGCTTTGGTCATGTGATAGTCGTAAAGCACATCTGCCATCTTGTTATTGGAAATAACCATCTCTGGCCTGCGCACATTACACGCAGACAGGCACAGCAAACCCATGATGGCTGCCAGCAAACTCGTTCTCAGCCTATTCTTTTCCCTCATTGGTTTTCTTCAGTACTTGGAAACAGTCGCCCCAATACTTATTGTAGAACAGAAGCACTGCAATGATACCACAACTGATTGATGAATCTGCAATGTTGAAGATAGGACTGAAGAAGATGAAATGCTCCCCTCCTACCAAAGGCATCCATTGAGGCCAGTCTGTTTCAATCAAAGGGAAATAAAGCATATCCACCACCTTGCCATAAAGTAAGGGAGCATATCCACCACCATCGGGCAGTAGCGTAGCCATCTGTGAATAATTACTCTCACTGAACAGTACCCCATAGAAAACACTGTCGATAATGTTTCCTATGGCACCAGCCATGATAAATGCTACACATGCGATAAATCCCCATTTCAGGTTGGCTTTCACAAATCTATAGAGCATCCAACCTATCACAGCTACAGCTGCAATGCGGAATACCGTCAAGAATAGCTTACCGAAAATCTCCATACCAAAGGCCATACCATTATTCTCGGTAAAATAGATGTAAAACCAACTCGTTACCTTCTTGAAATCATGAAGGAACATGTGGGTTTTGATATACACCTTCACGAGCTGATCAATAACCAGCACCCCGAAAATGATAAGTAGCGCCATACGGCCTTTGGTGAAAATCTTCTGCATTTTCTCCTTTTACTTATTATTCATATTCTTGGCCTCTATGCTGAGTGTAGCATGAGGAACAGCACGCAGACGGTCGGCAGGGATAAGCTTACCGGTCACACGGCAGATACCGTATGTCTTATTCTCAATGCGCACCAATGCTGCCTGCAAGTTCTGGATAAACTTCAGCTGACGAGCAGCAAGACGGGTAGTTTCCTCTTTGTTCAACGTGTTGGCACCCTCTTCCATTACTTTATAAGTAGGAGAAGTATCGTCCACGTCATTGCCGTCCTGACCAGTCAAGCTGTCTTTCAACATTTTATAATCGCGCTTGGCAATTTCCAACTTGTCCAGAATAATCTGTCTAAATTCTTCTAACTCAGCATCTGAGTATCTTACTCTTTCTGTCATAATTGTCAGTGTTTAATGGTTTAGTAATTATTTTTAAGGTCACAATTTTCAACATTTACTGATATTGATCTGCAACTTGAACTCATCTAAGTCGAGTTCAGTAGCATCCTCTACATGATCAGCTAAGGTAAGTGAATTACCCAACACCTGATTGCAGATGTAGTCGCGGAAAGTCTCCACAGCGGCATCGCTGTGCTCATTCTTTGACAATACAATATCAATTTTATCTGTAATCTCCAGGCCGCTGCTCTTACGCAGGTTCTGGATACGATTAACCAACTCGCGGGCTATGCCTTCTTGACGCAACTCCTCAGTGATAGTCACCTCCAAAGCTACAGTCAACTTACCTTCGTTAGCTACCAACCATCCTGGAATATCTTCGCTGAAGATTTCCACATCGCTGGTTTCAATCTTCGCCTCACTACCATCAATCATAAAGGTAAAGAAGCCCTGATCCTCAAAGGTAGCGATATCTTCCTGACTCATTTGTTGCACGGCAGCAGCTACACCCTTCATCAGTTTGCCAAACTTAGGTCCCAGTTTCTTGAAGTCGCATTTCACGCGCTTCACCAAGATGCCTGATGCATCGTCCACGAACTTCACTTCCTTCACGTTCACCTCGTTCTGAATAAGGTTCTTCACTGCCTCAATATGAGCACGCTGTTCCTCGTCAGTTACAGGAATCATTACGCTCTGTAGTGGCTGGCGTACTTTGATATTCACCTTACGGCGAAGGGCTAGAACCATAGAAGTAATCTTCTGTGCTGCTTCCATACGTGCTTCTAATTCCTTATTAATCAACGTATCATCAGCCTTAGGGAATTCTACCAGATGCACAGAAAGGGCCTTATTCTTTCGAGCCTCACACAGACCTGCATTTAAGTCCAAGAAGAGCTGGTCAGCATAGAATGGAGCCAATGGAGCCAACAATTTAGCCACTGTTTCCAAACAGGTAAAGAGTGTCTGATAAGCACTGAGCTTATCCTGTGTCATACCACCACCCCAGAAACGTTTACGATTCAGACGCACGTACCAGTTGCTCAGATTATCGTTCACAAACGTATCTATCAATCTTCCAGCACGTGTAGGATCATAATCCGCAAACTCGGCATCTACGCCCTTTATCAGCGTGTGGAGTTCAGAAAGGATCCAACGATCAATTTCTGGACGCTCTTCCAACTTCACATCTGGCTCCGAATAGTCGAAACCATCTACATTGGCATAGAGAGCGAAGAAGGAATACGTATTATATAAGGTGCCAAACAGCTTGCGACGAACCTCATCTACACCTTCAGGATCAAACTTCAGATTGTCCCAAGGCTCAGAGTTGGTCATCATATAGAAACGTACAGCATCTGCACCATATTTTTCAATCATTTCAAACGGATTCACCACATTGCCCACGTGCTTAGACATTTTATTGCCCTTAGCATCGAGTACCAAACCTGTAGAGATCACGTTCTTGAAAGAAATGCTGTCGAATACCATTGTGGCAATGGCATGCAAGGTAAAGAACCAACCGCGCGTCTGATCCACACCCTCGTTGATAAAGTCTGCTGGAAAAGCCAAACCTTTATCGATCATCTCTTTGTTCTCGAATGGATAGTGGATTTGTGCGTATGGCATAGAGCCAGAGTCAAACCAAACATCAATCAAGTCTGCCTCACGTTGCATTGGTTTGCCAGTCTTGCTTACCAATACGATGTTGTCCACATACGGACGATGCAGGTCTATCTTGTTATAATTGTCCTGACTCATATCGCCAGGCACGAAGCCTTTATCCTTCAGCGGATTGCTCTGCATCACGCCAGCCTTTACACTCTTCTCGATCTCTGCATAAAGCTCTTCCAAAGAACCAATACAGATTTCCTCGCCATCCTCATCGCGCCAGATAGGTAGCGGAGTGCCCCAGAAACGAGAACGAGAAAGGTTCCAGTCGTTCAGATTCTCCAGCCAGTTGCCAAAGCGACCTGTACCTGTACTTTCTGGATGCCAATTAATGGTATGGTTCAGCTCCACCATACGGTCTTTCTTGGCAGTACTGCGGATAAACCAGCTATCCAATGGATAATATAGTACAGGCTTGTCCGTACGCCAGCAGTGTGGATAGTTGTGTACATGCTTCTCTATCTTGAAGGCAATACCCTCCTGCTTCATTTCCATGCAGATCACGATGTTCAGGTCTTCAGCCTTATTGGCAGCCTTCTCATCATACTTACCATCCACATTGAATTCTGGAGCGTAAGCATTCTTCACATAGTCACCTGCATGACGGCTATAGCCCTCTACATTCACACAAGACTTCACAAAGTTATCGTCAAGCTCCTCCATCACGTAGTACTTACCCTGTAAGTCCACCATCGGACGAGTTTCACCTTTCTTATTAATAAGGAAGAGTGCAGGCACTTCAGCATCTTTGGCCACCTTGGCATCATCAGCACCAAAGGTAGGCGCAATGTGTACGATACCAGAACCATCATCTGTCGTCACATAATCGCCAGGGATCACGCGGAAAGCGCATTCCTCCATCTCCACGAAACGGTCCTTACCATTCTCACCTACGAATACTTTTTCAGGATGAGCTGCAGCATATTGTTTCACGAAATCAGGCGCATTGCCATCCAGTTTCTGTGAAGGTTTCACCCAAGGCATCAGTTGCTTGTACTTCATGCCCACCAATTCAGGTCCCATATATTCACCGACGATGCGGTAAGGCACCACCTTGTCGCCATGCTTATAATCCTCCAATGGCAGATCCTTACCCTCTGGTTTCAGATAAGCATTCACCAGAGCTTCCGCCATCACGATGGTGATAGGTTCATCGTTGTAGATATTGTAAGTCTGAACGGCCACATACTTGATCTTAGGACCAACGCAGAGCGCTGTATTAGAAGGCAATGTCCAAGGGGTCGTTGTCCAAGCTACGAAGTAAGGCTTGCCCCACTTGGTCCACTCCTCTTTTGGATTGAGAGCCTCGAAAAGAGCGGTTACTGTGGTATCCTTCACATCGCGATAGCAACCGGGTTGGTTCAATTCATGACTGGAAAGACCAGTACCTGCACCTGGAGAATAAGGCTGAATGGTATAGCCCTTATAGAGCAATCCCTTGTCGTAAAGCTGACGAAGCAACCACCACAAAGTCTCGATGTACTTATTGTCGTAAGTGATATAAGGATTGTCCAAATCCACGAAGTAACCCATACGTTCTGTCAAATCACGCCACTCGGCAGTGAATTTCATCACGTTTTCGCGACAACGGAGGTTGTAATCCTCCACGGAGATATACTTCTCGCTCTCCTTATTGTCGATATCCTTCTTCGTGATACCTAGTTCCTTCTCCACGCCAAGCTCCACAGGCAGTCCGTGTGTATCCCAACCAGCTTTGCGCTTCACCTGGAAGCCCTTCATGGTCTTGTATCGGTTGAAGGTATCCTTGATGCTACGTGCCAGCACATGATGAATGCCAGGATGTCCATTGGCAGATGGAGGTCCCTCATAGAACACAAACTGCGGGCAACCCTCGCGCTCGTCGATCGACTTATGGAACACATCGTTCTTCTGCCAATCCGCCAGCACCTTATTGTTAACTTCAGTAAGATTCAGTCCTTTATATTCAGCAAATTTCTTGCTCATATCTCATTTTGGTTATGTATTATTTGCACATTCTCATGCCGTTTCTCGACATAAGTTCATTATTAAGGCGCAAATATACAAAATCTTTCTCAATAAACAGCAAAATAAAAACAGATAAAAGCTATGAGATTATTTTTTCGTGAAATGACGTATTTCCTATCTGCATATTTATGCAGAAATTCTCTGAAAATCTACATATACCCTCTTTTAATCGCTCTAACTAGCAAAAATTATTTTCCTAGTTAGGAAAAAATATTTTCTGTGCACAGGAACTAATTTTTCTGTGCGTTACAATTATTATTTTCCCCCTTTATGTATATTTATGCAAAAACTGGGAAATATGCGAAAACGGCCATGCACAGGATTCTAGCAAATAGATTGGTTACGGCAAAGCATAACTTAGCCGTAACTAAACCCGTAGTTTGCCTACTTCAAACCTATTACTAGTCAAAAAAGTACAAGAAAATGCGCTTTTTGCATGCTAATACAATATGATTTATAATATATTTCTTGAATTAGCGACGTTTTTTTTTGAATAATAAATGGCGAATTATTTGCAAACCGTAGTTTTAGTGTTGTATCTTTGCATCCGATCTTGAGAAGACGAAAGACGTCGCGTTGTAGTAGCTACGGCTCTGTTTTACTCCTCACACTTCACAAGAGGTACTCAATCACTTGTGAGTCAAGGACTAACGAGTGTGAAGTGTTGGCGCGCACACTTCACAACACTTCACGCTTCTTGCCCTCGAGATGTAATATATTAACATTCCGCAAGGCAAAACTAAACCTTTAAAACTATTAAATGGAAACAGAAAATTAACCATGAGTGAGGCAGTTTTCGAAGCAGAGAGCTTCCTCAGTGAGAACTACGAATTCCGTCGTAATGTATTGAACGGCAAAACTGAAATGAAACCCATGAAAACAGAAGATGCTAAATGGGACATCATGACAGATGTAATCCTCAATTCCATTATCCTTCGCGCAAAGAAAGAGGATATAGGAGGCAACCTTGTGCAAGGTATCATACAGCAGATTGTGCATTCTGAAAGCATCCCAGAATGGAATCCTGTGATTTACTATCTGGAGCATCTGCCCGTATGGGATAAGCAGAACCATGTGGCAAAACTCTTCGAGCGTATTCCAGGGCTTACCAGTGAGCAACTTTCATGGTGCAGCACATGGCTTCGCTCTGCTGTGGCACATTGGCTAGGTATTGACAGGCTTCATGGCAATGAAAGTGTCCCTATCCTCATTGGTAAACAAGGGTGTGGAAAATCCACGTTTGCTGTGCGTCTGCTACCTCCTGAACTGAGGGAATACTATCTAGATCATATCAATTTCGGGAACAAGTTCGATAGTGATATGGCCCTGACACACAATCTGCTGGTGAATATCGATGAGTTTGCCAATATGGGAGCCTCGCAGCAAGGGAAACTGAAACAGACGCTCTCGAGAGTGAAAGTTAATGGACGTCCCATTTTTGGAAAGAGTCAGGAAGACCGTCCTCGCTATGCTTCCTTCCTGGCCACTACCAACGATGAACACCCACTCTGTGATGTCACTGGAAGTCGTCGCTATCTATGCCTGCAGATTCCGAATGGCCAGTTCATTGACAATGAGACGCCTATCGACTACCCACAGCTCTATGCCCAACTGGTTTATGAACTCCGAGAGCAGCAGGTACCCTATTGGTTCAGCAACGATGAAGTGGAGCGTATTCAGCAGGTGAATCTTCCTTTCTTTAAGAGCGATGATTTGGAAACCATGATCTCCTGCTGCTTCCGTGTGCCTTCAGAAACAGAAGAAGGCCGCTGGATGCTCTGCAAAGAGGTGTTCGAGGAGTTGCAAGAACAGTTCCCTGCACTGATATGCGACCATTCCACCAAAGTGAAGATTGGGCAGGCCCTCCGCTTTATGGGATGTGCCTCCCAGCATAGTCGCAATGGCCAGATTTACCAGCTTATCAGCAAGAGGGCTTAACAAGTAGCAAGTGTGTGAAGTGTTGTGAAGTGTTTACGACAACACTTCACACTAATAAACTGCTATAAATAAGGAACTTAAATACCATCTGTGAAGTGTGAAGACTAAAATCGAAGCATAGGTATGATGAAGGATTGCGTTGGATTCTTTTGCAATTCTAATAACAATTATTTATATTTGCAAAGAGAAACCTTAACTCATTTGTAAACCACCTATAGGTCTTGGTAGAGACCTGAGCTTCGGCTCAAATTAAACTCCACCTTTTTAATATGAGAAGAAAGATCTGGCAGACGGCAACAATGGTGTTGTGTCTGGCAATGCTGTGTCTGACAAGTAACGTGAGTGCACAACCTCCACGCGGTCAGCAAGGCGGACCAGGCGGAGGACCACGTGGAGGAGGCGGAGGAATGACACAAAACTGGGTGCCCTACTTCCGCTATGACAAGGCTGTCCCCGACTCTACCACTTTCAGGGAGATCATCAAGAAGTTTAAGCAGCTGACCTACCAAGATCAAGCCACTGGGCAGACGTTGGAGTATAATCTGTTCGTCCCAAAAGACTATGACGCAACGAAGAGATACCCTCTGGTGCTCTTCATGCATGATGCCAGCGTGACAGGACGTGAGGTGACGGCCACCTTGACACAGGGACTAGGGGCTGTGGTCTGGGCCAGCGACTATGAGCAGCAGAAACATCCGTGCTTCGTGCTGGCTCCGCAATATGCCTCCACCATCGCCAACGATCGTAGTGAGGCCAGTCCGGCCCTTGATGCTACAGTAAACCTTATCGGACAGTTGCAGCAGCAATACTCCATCGATGCAGACCGCATCTACACCACAGGACAGTCGGGTGGCTGCATGGCAAGCATTGCCCTCGACATCAAATATCCAGAACTCTTCGCTGCCTCTTACCTCTGCTCTGGGCAGTGGGAACCTACTGTGACGGAGCCCCTTGCCAAGCAGAACATCTTCATCACTGTGGCAGAGGGCGATGTACGTGCCTATCCTGGCATGAATGCCATCACGGAGTTTCTACAAGCCAAAGGGGCAACGCTGACCAAAGGCTATGTGAGTGCCCGCAGTACAGACGACCAGTTGGACTTCAAGGTGAAGGACATGCTGCGCCATCACACCAATATCACTTATTTAGTGCTGAGCGATGTGGTGCCTCAAGCATTGAGCAGCATGCGTGGAGCTCCTGACCACATGTGTTCGTGGCTGACCACCTATAGCATAGAGGCCATCCGCGACTGGCTTTTCAGTCAGCGCAGGGGCGTGAGTCTGGGACATCTGTTGAGAGACAAGGACAGTAAGGAAGTGCTGCTTGCAGCAGACAAGGGTGACTGGCACGGAACGGCAGAGAACTCTCTGCGCTCCATTGAGAAAGCGGTGGAGAAGCAGGCTGCCATCGTACCTATCGACGTGCAACTGACCAAAGACGGTGAGCTGGTGGTGCTGACAGACGACTCGCTGAATAGACTGATGTACGTAGAGGGAGCTCCCGTCTACGTGAAAGACCTCACCTTGAAGGAGCTGCGCCACTATGCCTATCGGAAAAATGGCAACGACCCTTCGACAGACAAGCGGGTACCTACATTGGCAGATGCCATCGCCTTTGCTCAAGGAAAGATTATCCTGCAAGTGAAAAACGCCACACCTTATATCAATAAGATTGCAGAAGTCGTGAAACGCCTTGGAGCAGAAAACATGGTGATGCTCAGTGGTATCACAGAGCCTACAGACACTAAGGGCCTGATGTTCATGCCTCAGGTGGACCTTGACAGTACTGGGGCTATGGACAAGTTGCAGAGTCTTCTGAATCAGAAACCTGTGGCCGTAGAGTTGCGTTTTGCAAAAGCAGACAACCCTCTGCTAAAGCAAGCCATTCAGCGCACCTTGGCTATATGCCGTGTGGCGTTCGATATCTCTGTAAAGGGGCATGCTGGTAACTTCCGTGACATGACGCACGATGATAATCCTTCAGAGCTTTTCGACCCAATGATAGCCACAGGAGCTACCATCTTCATCAGCAATGAGGTAAAGCCTTTCTCTCGCTATCTGCAGGGGAATCCTAACCTATGGAGGGCTGAGCCATGAGAAAGTCAATCGTTTTATTTGCACTCTGCGCCAGTCTGCTGCTCACTGCTTGTGGTTCAAGCGATGACGGCATTCAGCGTGTGCTGTCATACGGTTTCGTCGATCTGGAAGGGGCCAAGACCTCTGCCATCATCGTAGAATATGGCCAAGACCTCAAGGCTGATGCCTTTAGTGATAAAGATTTTGAGATCATAGACTATACCATCTGGCAGGAGCAGGAGAATGGCTTTGAGCGCACCATAGAGACAGATAAGGATGGCACGCTTGGGAACGAAGGGCAGATCACTTACGTGTATGTGAACAATGAGCCACAACCAGCAAACGACAGGGTCTCTAAGGATGGGCGATACGTCATCATTGAAGTGAATACAGACTACATTCTCACTGGCCAGAATCTGGCATATACCACTACCATGATGGCAGGTGTGCGACAGCTGCGAAGCATTGAGGGAAAGAGAGGCACCATTCCACCAACGGAAAAGATGCTGACTAACTATACCGTCGAGGAGCGTGAGGGATTTGGCGGAAGGATGCAGCAAGTAGTAAATACTGACAAAGCGAACATCCTGTTGCCAGAACTGAGCGAAGCCCATGGCTGGAACATCCACCGTATAGGCGACGGAGCTTTCCAAGCCACGCATTGCTATAGCGAATACACAGGCGAATATGTGGACTTTGAACTGCCCTACTCGATTTATGTGCCTTCAAAAGAAGTGTTGGAAGCCAATAAGGGTAAGATAGGTCTGACCATCCACATGGAGCATGCTGGGGCGAATGATACAGACCCTATGGCTGCTGTCACGTCTTCTCGCGCCGCTGTGAAACATGCCAGTCCATTGGTGCAGAAGGAGCATCCTACCATCGTTCTGGTGCCTCAGATAGAAGAGAGTCGCCGATCTACCAACGACTTAGTAGCTTCGAGCGAAGCCAATACGGCTATCTGGGAGCTGGCGGACCATATCCTTGATACATACAAGGGCTACATCGACGAGAATCGCATCTATGGCACAGGCCAGTCGATGGGGGGCATGACCATCTTGAATATGGCAGCTCAGCGTGATAATTTCTTCGCTGGCGTAGTGGCTACTGGTGCCCAATGGAGCAACAGCTACAACAAAACCTTCCAAAACGGTGGAGAGCGTACGCCAGACAATGACCCTATCAGCTTCAATGGTTGGGGACTGGATCGGGAGAACTATCAGAACTGGTACTATATGGTAAGTGATGACAACATCTTGGTGCAGACCTGCAAAGGCGATGCTATGGCTACTGGGCTTTGGTTGGCATTAGCAGATTATTACGAGGCTGCAGGCGTGAAGATTCCTTACGATGAATGGAGCCCCTTCGATGATCTTCAAGTGCAAAACCAACGAGGTGCAGCTGTGGTTAACCATGATAACAGCACTCCAGGAAGTGGTATCAGTTGGGTGGGATTCACAGATGGCAGTCACATGTCCACATGGAAATACGGCTACCAACTGGACTACTGCTTCGACTGGCTCTATGCCCAGAATCGAAGCACGGAAATGCAACGTGAAAAGGTGAAACAACTGAGAAACGAATGGTTGGGAAGAGACAGTCGAGGCAAAATCAGAGCAGGATCTGGCACCAACCACCTGAACTCTGGACAATACACACCTGGCGGAGCAGATGCCATCTATGGAGAGGGCTGGACACCTGTAAGTGCCACTATCAAACTGATAGATGCCATTCCTGAAACGGAAATTGTGCAGACAGAAGATCAGCGAGGCCCTAACCGTCGCCTTTCTCGTGAAGAACAAATAGAGCAGGCAAAGGCTGCCTACAATAAACTCTCTGAAAATGAAAAGGAACAAGTGACAAATGCTAAGAAAATTTTAGCAGAATGATTTTGACGTAATAAATAATGTTTGTATCTTTGTCGCGCATAGGTTCGTGAAGGGTCTAATCTCTCCCCCGAACGATTAAAAGGGAATCAGGTGAAAGTCCTGAACAGTCCCGCTGCTGTAAGTTTCACAATGAGTCACACGCAACACCATCGCCACTGGAGGGCTGAACTACTCTGGGAAGGCAGCGTGAGACAGAAACGAGTCAGAAGACCTGCCATGCATTGCTTTGTCATTGCTTTCGAGGAAAAAGCGTGGAGTCTTTAGACAGTTCTGTACAGTAACTGTGCAGGTTTCGTCGAAAACTATCATCCCTCTTTCAGAGAAAGTAGAGAACTTAAAGCAAATAAACCTGCCAAGTTTATTTGATTGGAACAGGGGTGATGTGAATCACTCCTGTTTTTCTATGTCTTCTTCTGGAGGAGGAAGCGGACGCTTGGGGTTTTCCTTGGCACCCATATCTACCAGTTGGCGAGCAGGGGCCAAAAGGCTTTGACGACCAGTGTTGAGTTTCTTGCGACTCTCTTCATACTGACGCTGCAGAGAGGTGATGCCTTCGCCAAGTTTATCAAAACGCTCCGAAAAGTCGCTTACACGATCCACAAGAGTATTGGCCAATTCATAAACGCGTTCCTGATTCTGATGCTGAAGTTCTTGAGTCCAAGCCAATTGAATCATGCGCAATGCTGCAATGAGGTTTTGCTCACTGGTGATAAATACGCCTTTGTCAAATGCTTCGCGCCATAAATGCGTATCGTTCAATAATGCCAATTGGAGGGCAGACTCGTTGGGCACAAACATGATTACATAATCCAGCGACTGATGTCCGTTCTTAATATAACTGCTATAGTTCTTGCGGCTAAGTTCCTTGACGTGTTGATGCATACTGGAGAGATGGCGCCCCAATGCCTCTTTACGACGGTCTTCATTGTCAGCCTCCATATAATCCAGAAAAGCAGTAAGTGATACTTTGGAATCGATCACCACATCCTTATTGTCAGGGTAATGCAGCACCACATCGGGAATCATCTTACTGCCCGTTTCTTCATGGAGCATTAAGTCGCCGCGATCATCACGCAAGGCAGTCTGTACATCGTAGTGGACACCTTCTTTCAACCCTTGATTTTGTAAAAGTTCGCTGAGGATGGTTTCTCCCCAATTACCTTGCACCTTACTCTCATTACGTAATGCATCGGCAAGATGGTCAGCTTTCTGACCGATATTTTGGGCACTGGCTAACATCTGTTTGATTTGTTCACCAAGGGCTGCTGTATTCTTGTTGTTTTGGTCGCGACTACTATCCATTGATGATTTCATCTCACGGATGGTTTCTTTCAAGGGATCTATGATTGCACCCATCTGTTGAGCATTGGCTTCATGGAGATCGGCAGTACGTTGACGCAGCATCTCCTGTGTAGTGGTAGTAAGTTGCTCTTTTACTAATCGGAGTTGACGTTCGAGCTCCTCATCACGACGGGTACTCTCCTGCTCCATCTGTTGGTGAAGCAATTCTAGTTCCTTACCTTGCGATTCTTTCAACGCACGCAGTTCACGGTTCTCCTGTTCCACACTTACGGCACGTTGCTTAAGCTCGTTAAACATTCCTTCTTTCTCCGCACGGTCTTCATCGCGACTTTGTACCACACCTTCAAGTTGTACGATGCGACTTTGCAAATCTCCTTGCTTGCGTTGACAGAGAAGATATGTGATGAGCACGGCAATAACTGCCACTGCTATGGCTATTAATATGACAATGTATGTTTCCATAATTATTTGCTTTTATGTGACAAAGATATAAAAGTTTTCGCTATCTTCGCATAAAAACTAACGATACTATGAAAAGAAGAGATTTCATTAAACGCACGGCTATTCTAGCGGCAGCAACAAGTGTAGGTAATATAGCCAAGGCTAAAGAGCAAGGTCAGATAGACGTTCAAAATCCACAGCAGTCTGAAAAGCTGATTATCTCGGCACCCATGCTCCAGAACTATGCAGAGGAGTCGATGGGTGTGGCTTTTGCGGTAAGTGCCCTTGCCAATGGGTATGTTCTCTATGGTGAGAAGCCTGATCTAAGCGATGCCAAGAAAGTGAAGTGTGGTGGCTATCGCACAACGGATATCAGCGACCGTGTAATCCAAGTACGACTTACAGGATTGAAGCCAGCCACGACTTATTATTATAAAATAGGTGCAGACAGTATCCATTATGGCGGTGGCTATGATATGAAAATTACAGGGAATGAAGAGGATAATCGTATTTATCACTTCACCACAGCGGGAGCTAATAGTAAGGCGCATTTCTGTGTCATCAACGACACACATGTGCGCTGGGAACCTATCAGTCTGGCTATGGAGAAGATTGCAGAACTGGCTCCGCAATGTGTGATTTGGAATGGTGATGCCAGCAATACAGAAGAGACCATCGAAGCTCAGATGCGTATATTTCTGACTCCTGAAATAGAACGAAAAGACTACGCAGCAGAGATTCCTTATATATTCTGTCCTGGCAATCATGATTCTCGCGGTATGGCCAACAGGCATTTGGAACGGGTATGGATGTATCGGCAACCGGAGGAGCGTCTTTCACGTGACTGGGATTTAGGACGCAACTTTGCTGTGCGTATGGGAGACGTTGCCATGATTGGATTGGATACTGCTGAGGATAAACTGGATACAAATCCACTCTTTGCCGATCTCTTTACCAGTGGTCCTTATCGCGAGGCACAAGTAGATTGGCTGCGTGATGCATTGGCACGACCGGAAATTGCCAGTGCTCCATTTTTAGTGGCATTCTGCCATATTCCGCTCTACGAATCAAATCCAAGGAGTAATCCAGGTGATGTAGCACCAGCTGACAAAGATCCGCAGTATACCACCGACTATGCTGCATGGCAACGTACGTGTGCACGTTTGTGGTGTCCGCTCCTAGAGTTAGCTGGTTGTCAGCTTATCATTACGGCTCATCAACACCAGTATCGTTATGATGCTCCTACTGCCGATAGACCTTGGGCACAGATTGTTGGTGGCGGACCAGAGATGGGATTCACTGGAAGTGGAGAGAATCGTCGCGAAAATCCAGCGAAGTTCCCCACTGTAATTGAAGGAGAAGTAAGCAATGGTAAGCTACAGATTGTTGTACACAATCTGCTTACAGGCAGGGTTCAAGGGCGCTACGAGTTCATGCCAAGGTAAAAAAACATCTTTTAAGTAACAACGATGCAGTAAGTTCACTACCTTTGCATTATAAATTCAAATCATTAATTATAGAACTATGGAAAAGAAGAACAAAATCATTGAGGCCGTCATCTTAGCCATTGGCCTCATTCTCTTGGGTCTGTGCATCAAAGGGGGCATGGACAATTTTACCAACAAGGATCGTCGCGTTACAGTGAAGGGATTGGCAGAAGTGGAAATGCCTGCCGATAAGGTGACTTGGCCTATCGTACTGAAGGAAGTGGGAAACGACCTCCCTACCCTTTACAACCGCATCAAGACCATCAACAACACCGTGAAGGAGTTCTTGACAAGCAGCGGCATCAGCGAGAGTGAAATCAGCATCAACGCCCCACAGGTGATAGACCTCACCGCTGAGCGTTACAGCAGCTACGACGTTCGCTATCGCTACAACATCACTACTGTGATTACGGTAACCTCTTCAAAGGTAGATCTGGTGCGTTCCATCATGGATCGTCAAGGCGAATTGCTGAAGGATGGCATTGCTATCGTAGATGGTGGTTATGACGCTCCTCGCACTTCCTATGAGTTCACTGCTTTCCAGGAGGCCAAGAGCACAATGATGGAAGAGGCCATCAAGAATGCCCAAGTAACTGCCAATCAGTTTGCAGAGAGCAGCAACAGCAAGTTAGGCCCTATCGTTAGTGCTACTCAGGGACAGTTCTCTATCGAAGATCGCGACATGAATACGCCTTATATCAAGAAGCTTCGTGTGGTGACGACGATCACGTACGCTCTTAATTAATTGAACATTGAGAATTGAGGATTGAGAATTATCCATGCGGATATTAAAAAAGGCTGCGCCAATCGAAAGATCGCGCAGCCTTTAATGTTCAATGCTCAATGTTCAATGCTCAATATCTTTATGGCATCTGTGGCAATCCCAAGTCTGGGAAGGTTCTTGGAGCGGGAACTTTTGGAGGAGCCTGACGGGTCTTAAGCTGCTCTAATGCTACCTCGATTGCCTTATTAAGCTGCTGGTCCTCACCATTAAACTCCTTAATTGGGTCATTGTCGATCAAGATATCAGGATCTACACCATGATTCTCCACTATCCACTGACCTGTCTTATAGTCGTAGTTGGTGAAGAATGGCACACGCACGTCTGTATTATCCAGGTAAGGCAATGAGCCACTGATACCTACGATACCACCCCAAGTACGAGTACCAATCACAGTTCCCAAATTATTAGCCTTGAAGCTCCATGGGAAGAGGTCACCGTCCGATGCACTATACTTATTAATAAGAAGCACCTTCGGACCTACCTGCGTGCCATCTGGCACGGTTTCGGTGCGGGTAGAAGTACGGCTCATGGTCATGCGATAAGGCTGACGGAGCAAGCGCTCAATAATCATAGGAGATACATTACCACCACCATTGGCACGGTCGTCGATGATGAGGGCTTCCTTATCCAACTGTGGATAGTAGTAGCGGGCAAATTCATTCAGACCTTCAGCACTCATGTCTGGAATGTAAATATAGCCCACGCGTCCATTGGTGGCCTTCTCCACCTTACGGATGTTGTTCTGTACCCACGCATAGTGTACCAGAGGATACTCGTTGGCAATAGGCTTGATCACCACCTTACGACCACCAGCAGCGGCATTGCTGTTCACAGTCAGTTCTGTGAGCACATTGGCCTTGCCTACCAACAACTTATAGATATTGTCCACTGTATTGGTCGGGATACCATCAATAGCTGTAATGAACTCACCCTCCTTCACGCCAATACCAGGCTCTGTCAGTGGTGAACGCAAGCTCTCGCTGTATGGAGCGCCTTCCATGATCTTATCGATGCGATAGAAACCACTTCTGTCGCGACTGATCTCTGCACCGAGCAGACCCATGTCAATGCGCTCTGCTTCTGGCTTCTCACCAGTACTTACATAAGCATGACCACTGGCCAATTCACTGATAAGCTCACCAATCACATAGTTCAAATCTAAACGCGTCTTTACGTAAGGAAGCAATACAGCATATTTCTCCTTCAGGGCTTTCCAATCACGTCCGTGCATATTCTCTACGTAGTAGCCATCGCGGAATGCACGCCAAACCTCGTCGTAGATCTGAGGCCATTCCTCACTGAAGTCCACTGTTGCCACCAGATTGTCTGTATTCACAGCCTTATCCAGACTCACGCGATCAGCAGGGAAGTTCACCACATAGACCTTTCCACGCTGATTCACCACGGCTTTCTTGGCACCTGCACGATATTGCACGCGACCACCCTGAAGCACTTCTTTATCCTCCTGAGTAGCAAAGTCGAACACGCGGGTACCCTGTCCACTACTATAATAGAGTTTCTTGCCATCAGAGAAGAAACCACCTCCGTAACCACTCATGCGGATAGGCAACTTGATGATGCGTCCGAAGATGCCATCTGGATCTATCTTCAGTGCAGCAGGAGCATCACTCTTGGCAGCATCGGCACCAGGACGGGCTGCAGGCTTGTTATCAGCAGCGCCTACCACATCATCCTTTGGCAGCAATGGTGAAGGGGTGTCAGCAGCAAGTGTAGCCAGATAAACTGCTCCCATGTTTGTATAGGCATAATCCCACTCCACACTGCTGTAGGTAGGATTAAGGTCACGATTTGAAGTGAATATGATGTACTTGCCATCCGTACTGAACGTAGGTGACGAAGAACTGTACCACTTCTCTGTCACAGGATATTCCTTGCCAGTTTCCAGATTATAGACATACACCACACTCATGTCATTGCTGGCAGGCTTGGTGTAGGTGATCCACTTGCTATCGGCAGAGAACTCTATGCCACGGAACTCCTGCTCTGGATTCTCCATCACCGTCTTCTTGCTCTTTGAAGCCACATCCACAGCTACCAAACGGTTCTTACGATCGGTATAGAACACCTTCTTGCTATCTGGTGTCCAGAACAAGCTGCGCACATAGGTATCGTTATTCTTAGTAAGTTGAATCACATTGCTTCCATCAGCTGGCTGCAGATAGACTTCCGTCTCACCCGTCTTGTCGCTGATGTAGGCGATGTACTTGCCATCAGGACTCCACACGGCACCACGCTCATTGGCTCCAGGAGTACGGGTAATATTCTTCACCACACCTTGGGTTGCTGGAACATCGAACACGTCACCACGTGCAGTGATGGCCAAGCGACTACCATCGTCCGTTACGCTGATGCTGGAGATGCGATTGCTCACGTTGCGCTGCTCTGCACGTCCGTAAATATTGTCAGAAGCTAATGTGATGCTAATCTTGGTACTCTGGCGGGTAGCAGGATCCAGTTTATAGAGATAACCTGCATTCTCATACACGATGAGCTTACCATTCGAACTTGGAAATTTTACATCGAAGTCGGTATAGTTGGTCACTTTCGTTGTCTGCTTGGTCTTCGTGTTATAAGCGAATATATTCATGGTCATATCACGATCGGAGATGAAGAAAATCTCGTCGCCAATCCACATAGGCATGATGTCCTGTGCGATATTATCCGTCACATTCACCACCGTCTTCTGCTGAGGATCGTAGATCCAGATATCATCGGCCATACCACCACGATAGTATTTCCAGGTGCGGAATTCACGCATAACACGATTGTATGCCATCTGCTTACCATCTGGTGAGAAGCTCACCCAACCACCTTCTGGCAGAGGGATTTGCTCAGACATACCGCCATCCTTTCCGATGGTCCACAATTGGCCTTCAAAACCATCACCGATACGGTTTCTATATACCACTTGCTTTCCGCCGTTGGTCCAAGCCATTACGATGTTGTTTGGTCCCATACGGTCGCCTAGGTCATCACGAGAGTTGGTTGAGGTGTAAGTCAGTCTTTTAGGTTCACCCCCATTGGCAGGCATCAGATACACCTCCCTGTTTCCATCATACTCACCTGTGAAAGCAATGCTCTGCCCATCTGGAGAGAATTTCGCAAACATTTCATAACCCACATGTGAGGTTAGTCTCTTTGCTTCGCCACCATTGATAGAAACCGTGTAGAGGTCTCCTGCATAGGTGAACACCACCTGGTTGCCATTCGTGGCAGGAAAGCGTAATAGTCGCGCCTCGTCGGCACTCGCCATGGCGGCAGATCCTGCCAGCAGCATGGCTAGAAATAGTTTTCTGTTCATCATATCTGTAAAATTATGTATTTTTGATAGGCAAAAGTACATATATTTTCATTATTATAATATAAAAGTGGTATTAAAAGTTCCGAGAAGTTATTGGTAAATCTCTATCCCAAGAACTAACTGTATTTTGTGTTGAAGAAATAGGGGCTGTGCTTCATTGCACAACCCCTATGCTTTTATTTGTTGGCAGCTGTGTAAATGGCCAACACATCTTCATAAGCTAGTTTTTTGAAATTACCATTAGTGATGGTGCGTCCTCGAGAACATTTCTCCGCCATTGATAGCAGCTCTTCATTAGTTGCTTTACGCCCTATCAGTTCTGGAATGCTCGCAGGCATGCCAATGGTATGATAGAAGTCGCGCATACGGCGAATACCCTCCTTGGCTGCCATAACAGGATCCTTGATATTTACATCAAGTACATCTTTGGCAAAACGGGCAAAGCGAGCAGGTCCAGCATCAAGCACATAAGTCGCCCAATGACACCACAAAGCTGCAAGTCCTGCACCATGTGCCACGCCATAGAGAGCACTGAGTTCATGCTCCATGTTGTGTGTACCCCAATCGCCAATGGTGCCGCAACCCGTCAAGTCATTGTGTGCCAGGCTTCCAGCCCACATGATCTGGCTACGCAGGTAGTAGTCCTCGGGATGCGCCAACACCAGTGGACCATACTCATGCACGGCACGCAGCAGGGCAATGGCGATGGCATCGGTGATGCCCATTTCCTCCTGAGAGAAGTAGCGCTCCATGGTGTGCATCATGATATCGGTCACACCGCAAGCTGTCTGATAAGGTGGAAGTGTATAGGTGCGCACAGGATTCATGATGGCAAACTTGCAGCGGCACAGGTTGTCGTCGTACGACCACTTCAGGTCGCCTTCGTCCTTGGTGATCACGCTGCCACCACTCATCTCACTACCAGCAGCAGGGATGGTCAGCACGGCAGCCAGTGGCAGACAGGCCTTTGCCTCAGCCTTTCCGGCATAGAAGTCCCACACATCGCCCTCGTAAGGCACACCCAGCGCCATACACTTTGAAGAGTCAATGACGCTTCCTCCACCAACTGCTAAAATAAAGTCGATGCCTTCCTTGCGGCAGAGGTCAATGCCCTCCTTTGCCTTCGAAAGACGGGGATTTGGCACCACACCACCCAACTTAAGGTGCTGAATACCAGCATCAGTCAGTCGCTGCTCTATCTCTTGCAGCAGACCAGAACGCTCGGCACTGCCGCCACCATAATGAATCAGCACCTTGGTTCCACCATAATACTTCACCAGCTGCGGAATCTGCTCCTCAGCATCTGCTCCGAACACCACTTGGGTGGGTGCATAGTAATTGAAACTTTTCATAGCATTAAAACTCTTTATTGTTCTTGGATTTTGCGCTAAGATAAGGATTTTTTGACATATCACCATATCTTTATGAAATATTCTATGTATATTTGCACAACTTGTTAATTGTAAATGCTAATAATAACTCATGCGTAAATTTATACTTTTAGCTCTGATGCTATCCATGCAGTGCGCACTGATGGCAGCATCTGTGATCAAGGGCAAGGTGGTGGATGCCCAGACAGGCGAAGCCATAGACTATGCCGATGTGATAGTGACCGACCTAAATGACAAAGTGGTGGCAACCAGCATGGTGAACAATGGTACTTTCACCGTGCAGAACGTGCCTGCTGGCGATGTGCTGGTGTTGGTGCGCCTAATGGGATACGACCCCTATGTGAGTGATAAACTGACGTTGATCGATGGGCAGACCACCGATCTTGGCACCATCCGCCTGCAAGTATTGGCTACCGGACTGAGCGAAGTAACGGTGGTGGGCGAGAAGAATCAGATAGTCTATAAACTGGATCGTCAGCGCATCAGCGGTTCTGCTTCAGTTACTGCACAAGGTGGCACAGCTGTGGATATTCTGGCCAATACCCCTTCTGTTCAGGTGGATGCTGATGGAGGTATGACCTTCCGCGGAAGCAGCAACTTCTTGGTGTATGTAGATGGCAAACTGAGTCCGCTTACAGGCACGCAAGCCCTGCAACAGATACCAGCTGCAACGATTGAAGATATCGAATTAATCACCACACCATCAGCACGTTATCGTGCAGAAGGTGATGTAGGTATCATCAATATCACCACCAAGCGAAGCAATACAAACGGATGGAGCGGCATGGTGAATGCCTCTGGTAGCACCTTGGGCACCTGGACTCTGGACACCCAGCTGAGCTACCGCACGGGCAAGCATACTTTCTATATCGGTGAGACTGCTACTACCATCAAGGGTAAGAGTGATTTCCAGCAGAAGAAAAAGACCATCGTAGATGATTACACCACGACTTCCGAATCGGATGGCGAGCGCTTCTCCAGCAATCGCTCCTACATTGGCAAGGCAGGATGGAACTTCAACGATGGCAAGCATCACGACCTCTCGCTCGACTTCCAGAGCGGACAGACGCGCATGACACGCGGCGGCGACATGGAGTATCACGAACTCCGCCTCTTCAATGACGAGGTGCTGAACGATGCCTCCTACACCAGCCATGACGTCTATCAGCTGAAGAAGAACCTCTTCCAGACGACGCTGACATACAACTGGAAAATCAATGATCGTAATAGCATTCATACCTTGAACCGTTTCCGCTACGACTGGTACTCCCGCGAATATACCGAGAGTAATATGTTCGACCGCAGCGGAGCACGCTACGAAGGTACCCGAGGCTACGAGGAAGAGCACCACTGGGATTGCGACGGCTCTCTGACTTGGGTCAACAACTACAGCCCTACGGGCAAGTTTGAGTCGGGCTACCAATACATCACCTACAGCGAGCATGGAGAGTACAACATCAAGTACTGGGACCGCGAGGCGCAGCAGTTCATCTGGGCCGATGACCAGCATGCCCCATTCTACTACCGCCGACAGACGCATGCCCTCTATGCCATGCTGAACGATAAGTTCGGTAACTTCGAGTTCGATGCCGGACTCCGTGCCGAGCGCATCATCGACTATGTGGACATCACCATCCCAGGCGGCAGCTTGGACAAGAAGAGACTGGACTGGTTCCCTTCTGCACACCTTTCTTATAATACAGGAGAAGGCGGCATCTACACGCTGGGATATTCACGCCGTACCAATCGCCCAGGTATCTGGCAGACAGAGCCATATATTACCTATGAAGACTACTACACCCGCAAGATAGGTAGCACCGACATTAAGCCTGAGTTTATCCACAGCGTGGAGATCAGCTACCGCAATTCCTTCGAGGATGGGCACAGTGTGGCTGCCACCGCTTTCTATCGCTACCGCACGGATGTAGTGGACTGGGTACGTGAGGCTTACGAGCCTGGTGTGACCCTCGACCGTAATGTGAATGCTGGTAATCAGGACGAGCGCGGATTCGAGTTCAGCGGTGTGCTGAAGGCATCCGACTGGTACACCACTACCCTCAACGGAAGCGTTTATCAGTACGACTTCGATGCCAAGTATCCTGGCACCACCGATGCCGAGGGCTTTACCTTCCAACTGGGATGGATCAATGCCATTTCCTTCGGCGCCAATAGTAAGTTGCAGCTCGACGGCCACTGGATAGGTCCTAAGAGTCTGACGCAAGGTAAGGAGCACGGCTATGTGTACTTCAACCTGGCATACCGCCAGACATTCGCCAAGGGCAAGCTCTCTCTTACGGCTGTGGCCAACGATATCTTCCACACCGCGAAATACTATAACCGCCGTATGAATGAGACCCTGCGCTCAGAGACTTGGGTGCGTCCGAAGTATCCTAACATCCTCGTTTCCTTGAGCTACAGCTTCAATGCGGGCGGCAAGCACAACAACAATACCAGCAGTGGTGCGTTGTTTGAGGGTAGCAACTTCTAATAAATTGAGATATAAAATTGATAATTATCGCGTGTAGCCGATAATCAACGGAGTTAAATGAGATTACTTGATGATTGAAGATTTAAAAGTATTATATCGCGATTATACCGGCCACGAGCCCGAGCAGGTGGACGAGATGCCTGCCTCTGGCTCCGACCGCAGGTATTTCCGCCTGCATGGAGACCCTACGCTGATAGGTGTCTGCGGAGAGTCTGAGGCTGAGAATAAGGCATTTCTTTACATGGCGCGCCACTTCAGGAGCAAGGGGCTGCCCGTACCTCAAGTGGTGGCGCAGAGCGAAGACGGCATGTGCTATCTGCAGGAGGACCTGGGCGACACCCTACTCTTCAAGGCCATTGAGAAGGGCCGACTGACGCATGTATTCAGCGAGGAGGAGAAGACCTTGCTGAAGAAGACCATCCGCCTGCTGCCCGATGTGCAGTTCCTCGGTGCCGATGGCATGGACTTCAGCGTGTGCTACCCGCAGGCTGAGTTCAATCGGCGCAGCATCCTTTGGGACTTGAATTACTTCAAATACTGCTTCCTGAAAGCCTCTGGCATGGTGTTCCAGGAAGACCGACTGGAAGACGATTTCGAGAAAATGGCAGATGTGCTTCTGCGCAGTTCGTCGGCCACGTTCATGTACCGCGATTTCCAGAGCCGCAATGTGATGGTCAAGGACGGAGAGCCCTGGTTGATCGACTTCCAAGGCGGTCGCAAGGGGCCGTTCTACTACGATGTGGCCTCCTTCCTCTGGCAGGCTAAGGCCAACTATCCAGAGAGCCTGCGCCAGGAGCTGTTGGAAGAATACCTGAAGGGCCTGCGTAAATACCAGCCGATAGACGAGAAATACTTCTTCGCCCAGTTGCGCCACTTCGTGCTGTTCCGCACCATGCAGGTGCTCGGCGCCTATGGTTTCCGTGGCTATTTCGAGAAGAAGCCTCACTTCATCCAGAGTGTCCCGTTTGCCATTGAGAATCTGCGCCAGTTGCTCAAGCAGCCTTTCACGGAGTATCCTTACCTCTGTCAGGTGCTCAACGAGCTTACCCAACTGAAGCAGTTTACTGAGACAGAGAAGCATCTTACCGTCAGGGTGATGAGCTTTGCCTACAAGAAGGGCATCCCCGATGATCCGACGGGCAATGGCGGTGGCTTTGTGTTTGATTGTCGTGCCATCAATAATCCGGGCAAATACGACCGCTACAAGCCATTTATCGGACTGGATGAGCCTGTCATTAAGTTCCTGGAAGGCGATGGTGAGATCCTCACCTTCCTGGAGCATGTCTATGCATTGGTGGATGCCACCGTGAAGCGTTATATAGAGCGTAAGTTCACCAACCTTTCCATCTGCTTCGGATGCACTGGCGGCCAGCATCGCTCCGTCTATGCAGCCCAGCATTTGGCAGAGCATCTCAACAAGAAGTTTGGTGTAGAAGTGAATCTCATTCATCGGGAGCAGAATATTCAACAACAACTTAATAGAAAGACTATTGAGAATTGAAAATTGAGGATTGAGCATTGAAAGCACTCATATTTGCCGCAGGGCTCGGCACCCGACTTAAGCCCATCACAGACTCCATGCCGAAGGCACTGGTGCCAGTAGCGGGGAGACCCATGCTGGAACATGTCATCCTGCACCTCAAGGAGCAGGGGTTCACGGATATTGTCATCAATATCCACTACCTGGGCGAGCAAATTATCGACTTCCTGAAGGCACACGACAATTTCGGCGTGAATATCTGTATCAGCGATGAGCGAAGCGAGGTCTTGGAAACAGGCGGAGGCATTCTGAAGGCTGCCGATTTGTTGGACGATGGCGAGTCTTTCTTGGTGCACAATTCCGACATCCTCACCAACATAGATCTGCGCCAGCTCTATCAGCAGCATATCGAGAATGAGGCAGATGCCACCCTGCTGGTCGGCCATCGCGACACCTCCCGCTACCTAATATTCGACCATACAGACTCCCTCTGCGGATGGATCAACAAGAAGACAGGTGACCAGAAACCCGAGGGATTCAGCTACGACCCTGCTCTGCACAATGCCTGGGCTTTCGGAGGCATTCACGTCATCTCACCCACTCTGCTGCGTTACATGCGTGAGGATAGCTGGAGCGGCAAGTTCTCCATCATCCCCTTCTACCTCTCTGTCTGCCACAAAGCACGCCTCATGGCCAGTCCCATACAGCCCGACCGTTATTGGTTTGATATCGGAAAAATGGAAACGCTTCAAGAAGCAGACCAGTTCCTAAAATCGCTGTGATGCATGACGTGTGACGCTCTGCCTCTAAACCCTAAACTCTAAACTCTAAACGCCTCCCGTCCTTTCTGCCACTCATCGCGAGCCAACAGATCAGCAATGTGCTTACTGCTGCGCTTGTAGAGCAAATGCACCAGGACGAAGAAGACGGCAAAGAGAACATAGCTCAGCGCAGGAGCCACCTCCATCACCATCAGCACGGCATCAAAGGCCGTATGTGCGGCCACAGGAGCTGCCAAGGTAAGAATCTGATAGAGTCGCTTGTTTTCGCCACCCTCAAAGTGCGCCAGCGAATAATAATACCCCATCAGTACGCCGAAGAAGAAATGACCAGGAATGGCCAGCAGCGCCCTTGAAATACTCACATAGAAGAAATGATCCAGGTTGGAAGTCACATACATCACATTCTCCAGCGCCGCAAAGCCCAACGATACCGCAGCGGCATACACCACCCCATCCATCCGCTCGTCGAAGTACTTGTTCCGTCGCACCACCAGCCACAGCATCAACAACTTAGCTGTCTCCTCCGGCAGTCCGGCACCGAAGAGAGCCACTCTGATCTCATCCAACCAGTTGGCAGGGGCATCAGTGAAGAATCCCATCGAGCGCAGTGGTATAGAGATACCCAGCGACACCCAAGTGGCACACACGCCATAGAGAAACGCCTTGATTAGCTGCATGGGCGGCTCTTGGTTGCACTTGTCCTTCTTCCAGATGTAGAAGAGCAGCACCAGCGCCGGCACCACTGCCGTAAATATGATGAATCCAATCCCCATAACTTTATCTTATGCTGCAAAAATAAAGATTATTTTGCTTATCCCAAATATTCTGTCTAAATTCGCACAGATATAAAACATATACCACTATGAGAAAGAGCATTTTTTCGTTGGTCATTATGACCTTTCTGGCTGCTGGTGCGCATGCCCAGATAGCCAAGCAGATGGAAGAGCGTTTCATCGGACAGATGTTGGGAAATTCAGGCGGCACACAGATTGACCTGTGGAGCGATGGTTCCTTGCCACAGAACGGCGTGGATTACAATAATCTGCCTGCCAATGCCATAGAAACAGCACCAAAGTGTGAGGTCTTCGTGCCGAAGAGCGACAAGCCCGTGCCCGTAGTAATTGTCTGCCCAGGTGGCGGCTACATGATGACAGCCATTTACCACGAAGGTTATGCCTGGCGCAATTTCTTCGAACGTCAAGGCATCGCTACCGTACTGCTGAACTACCGCATGCCTCATGGCAACCACCTGGTACCAGCCAGCGATGTGTATGCTTGCATCCGCTACCTCAAGGCACATGCTCGCGAACTGAACATCGATCCTAATCAGATAGGTGTGATGGGCTCTTCTGCCGGCGGCCACTTGGCCAGCACCGTGGCTACCCATGCCACTGAGGATGTGCGCCCAGCCTTCCAAATTCTGTTCTATCCGGTGATCACCATGGATGCTTCGTTCACCCACCAAGGTTCTCGTGAAGGCCTGCTTGGCAAGGAACCTTCTGCCGAAATGGTACGCCTTTACAGCAACGAGCTGCAGGTGACGGAGAAGACGCCAAAGGCTTTCATCGTGCTTGCTGCCGATGATTCTGCTGTGCCACCGCTCAACAGTGCCCGCTACTATGCTGCCCTGTGTGAGAAAGGCGTTCCTGCCGTGATGCATGTCTATCCCGCAGGCGAGCATGGTTTTGGCATCTTAGAGACCTTCCCCTACCATGCCCAGATGATGCTGGAATTGGAGACTTGGCTGAAAACGATATTCTAAATGATTCTAAAAAATATAAAGCGTCGGCTCAACAAAAGGACCGACGCTTTTTTATTTGCATCCTCACAGCTTAAATCCGTTGCCTGATAATCTCACCATCAAACACCACGACATTCATCCGCTCCACTTCTATACGTTCCCACACATGCTCCACCACGTAGGGTTCGTTGGCAAGGTACTCGTCCAATTCCTTACGACTCGGGAACTCCATCACCAGCAAAGAACCTATCATCTTTCCATCATCGTCAAGCAATCCACCTGCACACAATGTGTGCTCCTTCATTCTCTCCATGCCCTCAAAGTGACGGGGACGCACCTCCATCCTTCTGTTCAGCATGCCTTCGCCGTCAAAAGCTTTAATAACAAACTGCATTTTTCTATCTTAAGTTAATGTTGTATTTCTAATTCAGCCCGTTGGCCACCAGCCAACTATAAAAGGCTTCTTGCCAAGAGCCATTGGGCGTGTTGCGATCAGCATTCGGACCACCGCCAAATAAGCCACCAGTACCCTCGCCATAAATATGAAGCTCGGCATCTACCCCAGCCTTTTTCCACTCCAAGAATAGGGCCAGACAGCCTGCAGCCACGCTGGGATGGTCGGCGTGCACGCCGATGAAGAGGCGTGGAGCCCCTGCAGGAACCACCACATCGTCCAATGCTGGACCATAAAGTGAGCAGAGGAAGGCAGGCATTAGCTCTGGTGTCGATTTCACCGTAGCAGCTACCGCTACACCACCGCCAGCCGAATAACCCATGTACCCTATCTTGGCTGGATCGATGTGCCACTCAGCCGCATGAGCCTTTACCAGTCGCATAGCTTCCAAGGCATCATTTACAGAATTGTCTATATCCGGATCACCACCAATCAATACAGATGGGTTGGCATTGGCATTCTTTATATCGGCAAATTCCGTCACCGTGATACGGCGTGGCATGCCCTTTGTTTGATCCACCTTACTCATGTCTGGGAAGCCTGCACGCAGGCGATATTTCAATCCGATGGCAGCTATGCCATGAGCATTCAGCCACTGCGCAATCTGGCGGAATTCCGTATCCCAAGAGAGAGAAATCAGTGCCCCACCAGGGCAGACGATAGCAGCTGCCCCTGTAGCCTTGTCGGCATCGGGCAGACTCACCGTGATGCTTGAATCGGTTACTTTCTGTATATTAGTCACCTCACCCAATTCATTGAGTACCAATTGCTCATCGGAAGTTGTTATAGCTTTTTCTGGATATAGGCGCATGGTCTGCATCGTGGAGAAATTCTTGGAATGAATGGTCCAACCCTCGAATTCGTTGCCTGTTTCCGCATAGCGGAACAGTGCCTCCCGACTTTGGTCACCCTTTAGTTGATAGTTCAGCCAAGCACGTGTCATCTTGGCGAAAGTACCACCGTGAGGCTCCGCATAAGTACCCATGTGACCCGCTTCATAAAGTGCCACCACAGCAGGAACATGGTCTATCAGTCGGTAGTCATCGCTGCCATTAGGCGTAGCCCCATCGGTACTGCCGCCCAATATATAAATGATAGGTGCCGAGAGTTTCTTCAGATCGTCCT
The DNA here is from genome assembly GCA_017427065.1 of Bacteroidaceae bacterium. GTDB lineage: Bacteria > Bacteroidota > Bacteroidia > Bacteroidales > Bacteroidaceae > Bacteroides. Next base: position 188,396 of record JAFRTL010000009.1, read on the forward strand.
TGCTGATCATCTTGTCCAGCAAGTCACCCGGACTGTTCGCTCCGCTGTTCAAGGCCACTGTAGTCTTGATGCGGGAATCTCCCATAGTGCCCATGATAAGCGCCTGCAGACCGCCACAGCTTTGTCCCATAGCAGCCACGTTCTCCGTATTCACGGCATGGTAATAGTCGTTTCCAGGGCGCTGATTCTCAGCCGAGAGCCAGTTCAGCGCCGTATTCACCAATTCCTTGGCATCGGCCACCTTCAGTGCATGTGTGTCATCGTCCTGCTTCCATACGTCCTCAGTTTCAATGGTACCGTCGTTCCAAGGTCCCACAGCCAAAATCACATAGCCATGCGAGGCGATGTCCGTAAGGAAGTTGTGGTAGCCATACGACGTGCGTTGGCACCCTCCGTTGCCAAAGAGCACCACCGGTAGCGGGCCTTCCACCTTGGCAGTTGTCTGCAAATCGGCAGGTCGGTAGATGGTAAAACCAGGCAGACTCGCATCATCTGTCATTACTGCCTTGTAGGCTCCTGTACCACCTTCGTCCATCATTCTAGAGTGCTGTGGCTGAGCCTGTATCATCACGGTTCCCATCAGGAAGCCCATCAGAATGTTAGTTCTCTTCATAGACTTTCAGTTTTTACTATTTACGAATTGCAAATATAACTTTTTTTTTGAAAATCCGTAAGCGCTTATGCTTAAAAATGGGAGCATTTCTTGTAGGAAGGAACAGAAAATCGTATCTTTGTCTCATGACTTACTAAACTAAAGTGGATTATGGAATTAGGACAAGACATTAAGAAACTAGGCTTCGGACTGATGCGACTTCCGCAAAAGGACGGTAAGATTGACGTAGAGCAGGTAAAAGTCATGGTGGACAAGTTCCTCGCTGCTGGCTTCACCTATTTCGATACAGCATGGGTATATCCCGGAAGTGAAGTTGCTATTGGTGAGGCACTGGTAAAGCGCCATCCTCGTGAGAGTTATCAGCTGACAACCAAACTTGCTGCATGGGTATGCAAGTCACGCAACGATGCCATCGGACAGTTCAAACAGTCGCTCCAACGCACGGGTGCTGGCTATTTCGATTTCTATCTGCTACACAATCTGGGTGAAGGACGCACGCATTTCTTTGAGGATTACGGACTGTGGGACTGGGCATTCGAGCAGAAAGAAAAGGGACTGATGAAGCATGTGGGCTTCTCCTTCCACTCCACCCCTGAGGAATTAGAAGAGATCCTGACGAAGCATCCCGAAGCAGAGTTCGTGCAACTGCAGATTAACTATGCAGATTGGGAGAATCCTGCCATTCAGAGTCGGGCCTGCTATGAAGTGGCCCGCAAGCATGGTAAGCCTGTCGTCATCATGGAACCCGTGAAAGGTGGTATGCTTGCCACACCACCACAGGAAGTAATCGACTTGCTGAAGAAGGCGGAGCCTGAATCCTCCGTTGCTTCATGGGCCATCCGCTTTGCTGCCAATCTGGAAGGCGTGATTACCGTGCTCTCTGGCATGAGTAATGTGGAGCAGATGGAGAACAACCTTTCTTATATGAAGGACTTCCGTAAACTTACCCCTGCCCAAGAAAAGACCATTAAGCAAGCACAGGAGGTCATTCAGAAGTACCCTATCATCCCATGCACCACGTGCAACTACTGCGCCAAAGTTTGTCCGCAGAACATCGGCATCAGCGGTTCGTTTACAGCCATGAACATGTACACACTCTATGGCGATTTGAAAGCTGCCAAGCATCAGGAAGGTTGGCTGGTAGGTGCTCATGGCAAGGCCCATGCCAATGAATGCGTCCAGTGCGGCATGTGTGAGGAAGTTTGTCCGCAACACATCCCTATCCGTGATAATCTGGAAAAGATAGTAGAAACCTTCGGGCTATGATTTCCCAATTTTTTGTTATCTTTGCACCAGTAAAATAGTAATAAGACAAATATGCTAAGAGAACAACTCCTTGACCCTGTATTCCCCGGATGTCCCATCCGTAACGTGCTTACACGCATAGGCGATAAGTGGACCCTGCTGGTGCTGCTCACCCTGGAAGGGAAAGGCACCCCGCTGCGTTTCAAAGAACTACAGAGAAGCATCCCCGATGTGTCTGAAAAGATGCTCACGGCTACCCTGCGCAATCTGGAAGCCGATGGCCTGGTGCTTCGCCAAGCCTATGCAGAGGTACCTCCCCGCGTGGAATACAGCCTCACTAAGCGCTCAGCCAGTCTGATGCCGTTGTTGAACAATCTGGTGAACTGGTCGCTCGATCATTTCGATGCCATCATCAGCGACAGGCAACGGTTTGCTGAGAAGAAATAAAAAAAGAGGGCGTCGCTGCCCTCTTTTCTTTATACATTCACTTACCACTTCAGCGGTTCCTGAAGAATCACGCCATCCTCCATAGGAGAGTCGCCCTCAGCGAAGCTGCCAGCCTTGTACTGGATGCAGATCATGGTAAGGTTCTCCGTACCATTGTTGCGGATGGTGCGCTTGCCAGCAGGAGCCACGCGAATCACACTACCTTCCTGAATAGGAATATTCTTGCCATCTACCTGATACTCACCCTTACCCTTGAGGATGATGTAAACCTCCTCATGTGTCTTGTGTGTGTGATAGAAACCACCGTCCTGTCCAGGAACCAAAGTCTGATAAGACATGTCGGCACCCGTCAAACCCAATGCCTGACCGACGAACACCTTGCCTGGAATTACCATGTCGGGACCCAATGGCAACTCATACTGAATCACTTCGTCAGTAGCACCCATGTTCACAGCGGTGTAGTTCTGACCTTCTGAAATCTTCTCTATTGTCTTCATAATCGTTCTAATATATAGTTTATAAATGTTTAATGTTTATTTCCTCAGTCCCCAAGCCAGCAGGTCGGTCATGTACGCACGACTGTCCTTGCCCCACCAGCGGGTCTCCATGCGATTGAAAGACTTGCGCTCACCATCGGGATACCCCAGCAGCAGCCCCACCATCGTGTCGCCACCTACGAAGAGCTTACCACCGTTCTTCAGTTGCACGTAGGTACCATGCAGATACCCCTCTTCCATGCAGACGCTGGCAGGTGTACCTCCCGTCATGAGGCAAGCCCCACTATAAGGAATCTCGTAGCGCTCCTTGAATATCTCGTTCTTGAAGGATACAGCCCCCACGTTGCCTGGCAGAGGCACATCCTTGCCCACTTCTATGCCGAAGGGACGGAACACATCATTTGCACCATAGCGCTCCACATCCACACGATGATTATCATCTACGAAGAAGATCAGCGAGCCACCCTTCTTTACATACTTCACCAGTGCTTCTTTCTCCACATCCGTAAGATCCTTCTGGAGCTTGTTGCTCAGCGGTGAGAGCATCACCAGCACATCGACACCCTTCAGCAACTTAGAGGTGATCTCCGCCTCCTCATTCACTACAAGATGGGCACCTACCTCTGCTGCCATCTCCGTATAGGCAGGCACCACCAGCGGATAGGTTTCATAACCCTCATACACATCGCGGCATTGGCCATGGCTTAGGTCAAACATAATGGTCTTCTGTGCCTGTACACTTACTACGGCAAGCATGGCCACAAAGCAAATAAAGACTTTCTTCATCATCATTCTATTTTTTGTTTTTATTGATACAAAGATACCGCATTTTCGCCATCCCCACAAGAACGCACGGAAAAGTGAGTCGCTTACCTTTGGTAAGTATTGGATGAACACGGCGTTTTCAGCCTCAAACCTTAACGCTATTTAAGCTTTTTCTTCGAATGCCTGCCTCGTATCCATTCTCTGGAATTACAGATAGCCAGAACAGACCGCACATTCACCCTCCTGTCGTTAATAAAGCATAATATTTGTTTTAGAAAATATATGTAACTCATCATTGCTTTCCAACGGAAAGTTACTCACATTTTCAACACCTCTTGCAACCAATCATCCCATTTGCTATCTTTGCTAAGGTATTATTAAAAAGATGTTGAACCATTTAATTATTTGAAAAATGAAAAGAGAAGATCTGAACTTTGCACACGTTGCTCAGGGTTACATGGCTCAGGCAGGAACAGCCTGCGGAGCAGCTTGTGGTACAGCTGACAAACCAGAGGAGAAGCCTGCAGCATGCGGTAGCGCTTGTGGTACAGCAGATAAACCAGAGGAGAAGCCAGCTGCCTGCGGTAGCGCTTGTGGTACAGCTGACAAACCAGAGGAGAAACCAGCTGCTTGCGGTAGTGCATGTGGCGCAGCCGACAAATAAGCTGTCTGTATGGATTACTTTGCATTCCAGTGGCACATAACTGATGAGTGCGACCAACGTTGCAAGCATTGCTACATCTTTTCCGAGGGGCATCCCAAGCTTATAGAGATGCAATGGGAACGATTAGTGGCAGTGCTTGCAAATATGGAGGACATGTGCCAACGCATGAAGCGGTTGCCCTATCTGTACATCACAGGGGGTGACCCTATCCTGCATAGCCGGTTCTGGGACTTCCTCGAACTGGTGCATAGTCATGGCATCCCCTTCACCATCATGGGAAATCCCTTCCATCTCACGACAGACGTATGTCGAAGGCTGAAGGCATTGGGGTGCAAGAAATACCAACTCTCCATCGACGGGAAGCGAGAGACACACGACTACTTCCGCAAGCCTGGTTCGTTCGACAAGACGCTGGAAGCCATTGCGACCCTTCGTGAAGCCAACCTGCATAGTGCCGTGATGACTACTGTGTCTGGAACCAACATAGATGAAATCCCCGACATTATCGATATCGTAGTGGAGCATCAGGTGGACATCTTTGCTTTCGGACGCTACTGCCCTACGAGCGAAGATAAGGCCTCGCCCGACAAGGGATGGCACATAGAGCCACAGCAATACCGAGACCTCCTGGAAAAGTGCTGGGCAAAGTTTGAACAATACAAGGACTCAAATACCACATTCAACCTGAAGGACCATCTCTGGACCCTCTTCCTCTATGAGAAAGGGCTGTTCAAGATACCCGACGGGCTGAATGAAGATACCATATACGATGGGTGCAACTGCGCCAACTGCCACTTCACGGTTTCTGCAGAGGGCCGCTTGATGGCTTGCCGCCGCTTTGAGAGCTATGTGGGTAGTGTCGATGAAAAGATGTACGACGTGTGGCAAGGCCCGAAGATGGAGCAATACCGCCAGCATGAGCGTTTTGAGAAGTGCCAGAAGTGTGAGTTGCTCCGCTTCTGTCGCGGATGCCCAGCCGTTGCCTTTGGCTACACACACCGCTTCTATGCCCCCGATCCGCAATGTTGGAAACAAACTGACTAAAACATTTTACTTATGGACGCACAAACATGTATCAAGAAACTTGGCTATGTCGGCATCCTCACGTTTGCCACAGTCGATGAACATGGGCATCCGCAGGTGCGCAGCATTTCAGCTGTCCACTATGAGCCCGATGCCATCTATTTCTATACAGCCCGTGGCAAGAATTTCTGCCGCCAGTTGCTCGCCGATGGACATGTGCAGATTCATGCCCTGACCAAGTTCAAGGAGATGATTCGCCTCTCTGCCGTAGCCCTGCCCGTGCCCGATGACGAACAGGAGCATTGGAAGAATGTCATCTTCGAAGAGCAGCCCTATCTCACCAATGTATATCCTGGCGACACACGCAGCATCGGCATCATCTTCTGCATCCGTGAGGCTCAGATAGAATACTTCAACCTCGGAGTGCATCCCATCGAACGCTATTACTATACCATGGGGGATGTCAAGCCAGAGGTCAAGGGATTCGAGATTACCGATGCCTGCATCCAGTGCGGTACTTGCGAGGCCAACTGCCCACAAGGATGCATCGAAGAAGGCGAACCCTATCATATCCAGCCCGAGCATTGCCTGCATTGTGGCAACTGCTTCGAGAACTGCCCTGCAGAAGCCATTATCCGATTAGAATAGAGACATTTGAAAGCTGTTGTATTAAAGAAATGCTGCAAGGCTGAAGACCTGCAGATAAGTGAGATACCCGTTCCCGAAGTCCGCTCCGGATGGGTTTTAGTGAAGGTGTATGCAGCCGGTCTGAACCATTCCGAAGCGCTGCTCCGCATGTTCGAGGCCGACAATGACTACATCGCCACCCCCATCGTGCCAGGCATCGAGTGTGTAGGTGAAATCGCCGATGCCTCAGACACACACTTCCATAAGGGCGACAAGGTGATAGCCTTGATGGGAGGCATGGGACGCAGTTTCAACGGCAGCTACCAGGAGTATGCCCTACTCCCTGCGCACCACGTCTTCAAGGTAGATACCGACCTCGACTGGCTCTCGTTGGCAGCCATTCCAGAAACCTACTACACCGCCTACGGATCGCTGTCAGAATGCCTCATGCTCCGTCAGGGAGACATCCTGCTGGTGCGTGGTGCCACCAGTACGGTGGGACAGGCAGCCATCCAGTTAGCCAAGGCCATGGGAGCCACCGTGATGGCAGCCTGCAGAAAAGAGACCTCCTTCGAGAAGCTGCAGCAGATAGGTGCCGATTTCTGTCTCATCGATGACGGACACATCAGCGAACAGCCGTTACCCATAAAGCCCAATAAGATTCTGGAGTTGGTAGGCCCTAAGACCTTGCGTGACAGTCTGCTCACGGTATCCCATCCAGGCTACGTCTGCAGTACGGGCGTCTTGGGAAATGTGTACACGGTAAGAGATTTCGACCCCATCAAGTACATCCCCAACGGCACCTTCCTCACGGGCTTTTTCAGCAACTTCCCTACGCAGCAGGTCATAGACGATCTGTTTGCCCTGATACGTGAAGCCCACATCCGCCCCCTCTATTCCCGAGTGTTCACACTCGATGAAATAGTCCAGGCACACACCCTCTTGGAGAAAGGAGGAGCCGGAGGAAAGATCATCCTCACCCTTCATTCCTAGAATAAGAAAAGCGGAAATCCCCTACGTGAAAGGATTCCCGCTTTTTTCGTTATGAACAGTGAAACTTATTTCAGGAAAGTCTCGATGCTCATGCCAGCTGCCAAGCCCTGAATCTCAGGCACCAGGCGGGTGAAGTGAGCAGAAGCGCTGTGAGCGTCCAGAGAAGGCTGATCCTTCCAAGTCTCATAGATCATCAGCTCCATAGGGCGAGTCACGCTTGAGAGGATGTCATACTCTATCACACCGCTGTCCTTCAGAGAAGCAGCCACCAGTTCCTTAGCCTTGGCAATGATCTGCGCCTTAGAAGCTTCATCTTTAGCCTGTACGTGGCAGTTGATGCGGATGGTAGTACCCTTAGCCTCTGGAGTCAGGGCGTCGATGCTCAGCTCACCCAAAGCCTGCATCTGAGGTACGATGGTAGTGAAGTGTGAGGTGGCGCTGTGAGCATCCAGAGAAGCCTGGTCTTTCCAAGTTTCATAAATCAGCAGCCAGCCCGGACGAGTCTCGCTCTGGAACATATCATACTCCATAGCACCAGCATCCTTCAGTGAAGCTGGAATCAGTTGGCGAGCCAACTCAATGGCTGCACCAGCCTTGTCGGCTGTCACTACCAGAGGGGCATTCAGACGGATAAAGGCAGGAGCCTCTGCTACTGGCTCAGCTGCAGGTTCAGCTGCAGGAGCAGCCTCTTGTTGATTACCTTTGTTACTACAAGCTGTCATAAAAGCTACGCTCATCAGAGCTACACCCATAAAAATCTTTTTCATTTTACTTTCAGTTTATTTGATCCATTAATTCTGATACAAAAATAGTACGTTAAATACATCTCCACAAGAACGCACGGAAAAGTGAGTCACTTACTTATGGTAAGTATTGGATGAACACGGCGTTTTCATCCTTAAACCTTAACTCTATTTAAGTCTTTCCAGCAACTCCACATCCAATGTCTCCTGAAACACCACATAGCGCTTCAGCTGCGGGAAGGCCAACTGTGGATAGTCGCGGTTGAACCTCACCAGCGTGGTGTCATCATTCTCTGCTGCCAGACGTTCGAAGGGGAAGCGGATGATGCCAGGCGTGTTGAACCCCACACCAAACTCCAGCAACAGCAGCTTATGCGCGCTGGCCTTATCCCTGAACTGGCAGTATCTGTACGCCTGCTCATGCCAGTACACATCTTCTACGAATGTATCATCCGAACGCAGGTTGGGTGCCAACGGCTTACCCGTCTCTGGCACCCTAGGCACCAACTCCGTAGGGATGCAACAGTCAGTCGTAGCGTCCAGCATCCGCATCACCATTTCCTCGTTGTAATAGAGCTTCTTGGGATATCCCGATGCAGGCTGAAAGTAGGCATAGTCGCCCTGCGTAGCGAAAATGCGTGCCTTCTCAAACCCAGCCTTTTCAAACTGCGCATCTACATTGGTGGTAAGCACAAAGTAGTCCTTCCCCCTCACCAGTTCCAGCAATGCCTTATAGAGAGGCATGGCCTCGGGTCTGAACCTGGCATACCAGATGTGGCGTGCCCAGTAAGCCCACTTCTCCTCTTCCGTAGGGAACGGATAGAACGAAGACGTGTAGAGATCCTTGATGTGATAACGCTCTATCCAGGGGCGGAATTCACGCTCGAATGCCTCTCCGCTGTAGGTCAGTCCCACAGCAGCCGACAGTCCAGCCCCTGCCCCTATCAGCACATAGTCGGCCTCTTCGATGAGATGCCTCACCTGTGCCACACGTTGCTCAAAGGGTTCCTGCACCTTCGCATCCTTACCTATAAATTGATTGAAAATAAGCATCGTAGTAAAAATTAAACCAAGCGCCTGTACAGCTCCAGGTCCTTGTCCTTAAACACGTTGAACACCACCGTCTTCACACTCTGGCACGGGAACTGACGCACCGTCTCCACGGCTATCTCTGCCGCCCGCTCATTAGGGAAGTGGAACACCCCCGTGGAGATGCAGCAGAAAGCGATGCTCTCCAAGGCATGCCTCTCTGCCTCCTCCATACAAGAGCGATAGCAGCTGGCCAATTGCAGCTCCTGCCTGCCCGTAGGCAGTCCGATGCTGATGATAGGTCCTACCGTATGCAGCACGTGCTTCGACGGGAGGTTGTATCCACCCGTGATCTTCGCCTTGCCAGTGGGCTCCTCATGCCCCTGAGCCAGCATCAAGGCATGGCACTCCTCACGCAGCTGTATGCCCGCCGCCGAGTGTATGGCATTGTCTATGCACGCATGAAGCGGCGCAAAGCACCCCAGCAGTTGCGCATTGGCAGCGTTCACTATGGCATCCACCTGCAGGCGAGTGATATCCCCCCGCCACACATAAAGTTGCACGCCCTCGCCAGCCTTGCCAACTATCCCCTCACGCGCCACATCCTCCAGCGTCACTATGCCCTTGTCCGCCCTCTGCTGCTGCAGTTCGGCATCCTGAGCCTTCAGGAAATCCTCCGTCACTTCACCAGGCTGTCGCACATTCATCAAGGCCTGCATCAGCCGCTGCTTCTCCTGCAATGAGGCAGGTAGCGCTATCTCCTCACCCCGCTCCTTCAGCATATAGCCGATGATGAAATCCAGGTTGTCCAGTCGCTCTTTTGTCTCCATAAGAATCTATTTAGTGAAACATCTATCTCACCACAAAAATAGTCAGAAATATTCATCCCTGCAAGCACCCACGCAGAAGTGAGTCAGCCACCTTGACGTAAGTATTGGATGCACACAGCGTTTTCAGCGCCAGTCCTTAACTCTATTTAATAAATATTATCCCTATCGTTTGACATTCTGAATTATTGTCGTACATTTGTAACAGACAATCTTAAAATATTATATTATGAAAAACATTTCTAGAAGAAACTTTCTGCGTACCAGCGCCACTGCATTGGCTGGTTTCACCATTGCTCCGGCAAGTATATTTGGTAAGAGTCATGGCTTCGTCGCTGCACCGTCCGACAAGCTCAACATCGCTGCCGTAGGTATCGGCGGTATGGGTAACAGTAACATTAAGAACATGGAGAAGACCGACAACATCGTAGCTCTTTGCGATGTGGACTGGAAGTATTCCAAGGAGGTGATGGCTCGTTTCCCTGCTGCCAAGAAGTATTGGGACTACCGCAAGATGTTCGATGAGATAGGCAACAGCTTCGACGCTGTGCTTTGTGCAACGGCAGATCATACGCATGCCATCATTACTTCTGATGCTATGACATTGGGCAAGCATGTCTATACCCAGAAACCAATGACTCACTCTGTCTATGAAACCCGCCTGCTGACGAAGTTGGCTAATAAATATAAGGTGGCCACACAGATGGGTAATCAGGGATCATCTTCCGAGGGTACCGATCTGGTATGCGAATGGATATGGAATGGTGAAATCGGTGAGGTGACTAAAGTAGAATGTGCCACCAACCGTCCTATATGGCCTCAGGGACTCAATGCTCCTGAAAATGCGATGCGCGTGCCAAAGACTTTGAATTGGGATCTCTTCACAGGCCCTGCTAAGATGCGTCCATTCAACGAAGTGTATCATCCATGGAACTGGCGTGGCTGGTGGGACTATGGTACGGGTGCCCTTGGCGATATGGCTTGTCACATCATGCAGCCAGTTGTAGCCGCTTTGAAGTTGGGCTATCCTACCAAGATACAGGGTTCTTCTACCTTATTGTTGGCTGATTGTGCCCCAAGTTCTCAGCGCGTGAAGTTCACCTTCCCTGCACGCGACAATATGCCGAAGGTTGGCATGCCCGAGTGTGAAGTTTACTGGTACGATGGCGGCATTATGCCTGATCGTCCAGAGGGTTTCCCAGAAGGCAAGAACCTGATGCCTGACAATGGTGGCCTCTGCATCTTCCACGGCACCAAGGACACATTGATTTGCAGTTGCTACGGACAGGAGCCTTGGCTGCTCTCAGGCCGTGTGCCTAATGCGCCAAAGGTATGCCGCAGGGTTGAGAATGCCATGAGCGGCGGCCATGAGCAAGACTGGATCCGTGCTTGCAAGGAAAGTCCAGGAAACCGCGTGGAGACCAAGTCCAACTTCAACATCTCTGGTCCGCTGAATGAGGTGGTAGTGATGGGAGTGCTGGCCGTTCGTTTGCAGACACTTAACAAGGAACTTCTCTGGGATGGCGAAAACATGGAGTTCACCAACATCAATCCGAATGAGGAAATCCGCATCGTGAAGAAAGATGACTTTAAGGTAGTGGACGGTGATCCGAAGTTCAACAAGATCTACACCGATCCTGTGAACGCTCAGGAGTTTGCCCGTGAACTGATACGCCACAACTATCGTGAAGGCTGGAAGCTGGTGGATATGCCAAGATAAAACACAAATATCCCCCGCCAAGCAAATCCTCAGACTGCTGGCGGGGGATTTCTTTATAGTATTCGCTACCTTCTCCTACTTCAAATTCTTAGTCTTCACTTCTACCCATTTCTTATCGGTATAGAGCAGGGACTTGGTGCTCTTGAAGATCTTGGCGGCTTTCTTGCTGCGCTTGAACTGCCAGTCGAGCCAAGCGACGCCTGCCTGACCAAAGGAGCCTCCGTTCTTCTCACGGAAGGTGCCGCCATGGGCATCGCCTGGAATCTCTCGCACGGCATAGACCACGGGCACTGGGCTCTGGATGCGGTCATAGTCCATGGCTGCGTTGGGACGGGCGGCATCGGTATCTCCCACGAAGTAGGCAATGGGGATAGTGAGGTGGATGAGCAACTCTTTCACAGCGGGGGTAATGCCCATCAGACTGCTGCGGGTGGGATCGGCATTGTCGGCCATAGCGCCTAAGCCGCTGTTCCAAAGACCAAGCAGAGAGACACGGGGATCACCTGCGAGCTTCAAAGCTTGCACACCTCCACACGACTGGCCAAAGAGGGCGATGTGGCGGGTATCTACCTTCTGATAGTACTTGCTGCCAGGGCGCTGGTTCTCTGCCAATATCCAGTCGATGCCAGCCTTCATGTCTTCCTCGGTAGTGGCGCCCATCGCGGCACGCACCCCATCGGGCACAGGCTCACCGGTAGCTATGACCAGATAGCCATGTGAGGCAATCTCTGTCCAGAACGGACGGAAGGAATCTCCATCGTCATCGCAGCCAGGACCCGACATGAGCACCACGGGGAGCTTGTCTTTCTTGGGGAAGGCACTCAGATCTACGGGATGGTAGATGGTATGGTCGGCCAAGGTGGGATCTACCTCCATCACCACAGGGTACTTGCCCGTGGGATCTACCCACTTGTCGGGTGTAGGACGAAGGTCGAAATAGGCCTTCAGTTGCTCTTGGGTGAAGGTCTGGGTGGTGCCTTGTGCCTGGGCGGCTTGGGGACACAGCATGCCAAACGCCCACAGGCAGGCAGCTGCGGTGCCGACTTTCATCAGGGAAAAGATGCTTGCTTTCATGGTGATTCCTAACCTATGGTGATGGTGTATCTGCTCATGAACGAGGCGCCTGGCAAGAGGTGGTTCATTAGAGGCTTGTCCTTGAACTCGCCGCTGAAGCCACGTGGGTCGCCGATGCCATACCAAGGCTCTATGCAGACGAAGGGGGCATGTTTGCCGTAGGGGCTCCAGAAGGCACAGACAGGCGTCTTGTAGTCCACCGTCACAGCGGGCTCGCCATTGGTATCTACCAGCATGGCACGGTGGGTCTGACACTTATGAATCTTCACAGAGTCGTTGCGGAAGAAGTCTTCGGTGATTTCCATGATGCCCATATCGGCCTCCAGCGGCACTTCGTCCATGTCGTGACTGCCATCGGGATAGCTCTTCAGCGTAGTCATAGGCGCCTCATTGTCGAGCTTGATTCTACCCTCCAGCTTACCGCCTGGCACGTTGAACGCAGGGTGTCCGCCTATCTGGAAATGTATCTCGCGGCAGTCGGTGTTCTCCACATGCCAGATGACCTGAATCTTGTTGCCTTCCAACTTATAGGAGATGGCGAGGTTGAAGCAGTAGGGATAGACTTTCAGCGTGTCTTCCGACTCATGCAGCGCCAGGGTGACCTTCTGAGGGCCTTGGCTCACCACGGTGAACTCGGCATCGCGTGCAAAGCCATGACGGGGCAAGTGATACTCCCTGCCATCCACCACGTAGGTGTTGTTGTTCACGCTGCAGACAATGGGGAACAAGATGGGTGAATGGCGGCTCCACTCGGGACCTGCCTGCCACATGTACTCTCGCCCATCGGCATCTTTCACACTCTGGAGCTCGGCTCCCTTCTCAGCCACGCGTATCGTGAGCTGTTCGTTCTTCAGTTCTATCATAATCGGGAAATAATTGTTCTACCAGCAAAGATACAATTATTTTTTCTACATTTGCAACGGAATACTTAATTATATGGACATGAAAACGATGGTGAGATATACATGGGCGATGTGGCTGCTGGTGGCAGGACTGATGGTATGCACCCAGGCCAGCGGACAGACACGGAAGCAGAAGATACGGGCTGCCATAGAACGACAGATGGCGGACTATCCACAGTCGGAGTTGCAGGATCTGTACAAGTCGTTCTTCCAAGACCGCTTCGGACCAGGGCACATCATAGCCGACACTACCTCGGCAGGCAACTATCTGCGACGGGAGATGGCTACTGCCAAGCGCTTCGAGGGGGCCTACTACGAGCCTACGGGCTTTGAGGGAAACCTGGTGCGGGTGAACCTGCGGGTGCTGCACGAGGGACTGATAGACTATGACACGTTCTTCTCTGCCTTTGTGCGCAGCGTGAACAGCATCAAGCCCTACACGGTGAAGAAGTGGAAGAAGGAGTGGCGCCAGATACGCCAGGTGATAGGCGACATGAAACTAGAAAGCCTCCCCCACTTCGCTGAGCAGGAGAGGCAGATAAATGACGTGCTGGCGAAGGGCCAGTATCAGATGGACCACAGCGACACCTATGGCGAGGTGTACGACCCGCACTACCGCATCGTGGAGCGGAGGATCTTCGAGCGGGAGCTGCTGCCTCTGATTGAGGGGCGGAAATAAATTATTCCTGCACAAACGGCTTCAGGCCTATCACAGCATCAGCAGCCGTAATGCGCTTGCCACCATTGTCAAGGTCGATGAGCACGTAGCGGTTGTTGCCCATACCCAACTCCTTCATGTAAGAAAGCTGGCGATGTCCGTGACGGGTCTCAATGCGCTCTACCATGGCGTGCTGGTCTTCTGGAGTCATGGCGTAGATGATATCCACACATGCCTGGTCGATGGCCAGAATATCGGTAGAAGACAGGATGCCTACATTAGGAGTTACCACAGGCTCAGCAGCCAGTCCCTCACAGTCACAGGATACGGACATATTGCGCATCACATTCACATAAGTGACGTGCTTGCCAAAGTAGTCGATGGTAGCTTTAGTAGATTCCGTCATGCGCTCCATGAACTCCTCTTCAACGATGTCCCATTGGTCGTCCTGCAAAGGCGTAGTGTGAATCCACATCTTGCCGATGCGTCCATCTGCACAGCCAATGCCGATGTTCTTGTTGGAACCTCCGAAGCCTCCGCAGGTATGTCCCTTGAAGTGCGTGAGAGCCACCAGGGAATCATAATTGGTGAGGTGAGCTCCTACAGACATCTTTTTGAACCACTTTCCGCCCTTTACTGGCAAGGTAGTGGTACCAAACTCGTCCATGATATCCACAGGGCAGAACGTCCAGCCATTCACCTCGATGGTCTTGCGATGCAAGTCGGTGGTGTAGCGATCACCATCATAGTAGGTATTCGTCTCGATGATATTGGCGCCACGCAGATCTTTCTCTATCAGTTCTTTTACCCATTCACGCGGAATGATGTTTGGACCGTGCTGCTCACCTGTGTGCAGCTTCACACCCACATGTCCGCTAATTCTGGAGCATACTTGCTCATAGGCCTTGATAAGTCCTTCTGCAGAAAGTTTACGGGTGAAATACACGATTGATTCATTGCCGCAGCGCTCTTCATAAGGCACGTAGGTCTGACCACCAGTGCCAGGGGTTGGAGCCCCACATTTGTCACATGTACACATAATTCTATTTTATTATAAGTCTGATTAATCGTTTCTGCAAAGATAACAATTTTTCTGAAATACCAGCAACATTTTTTCGAAATCGTGTACTGAAATGACAACCCCTATCTTAGGAGAGGGAGAGATAAGAAAAATATCTGTTTGGAGACACCTTCCCTTGTCTGTATCGCTTATCACCTAGGATGCTTATTGCTGGCGGTACTCTGAAGGCGACTTGCCAAGCACTTTTTTCACATAGCGTGAGAAGTAAGAGATGTTGGAGAAGTTCATCAGTTCTGAGATTTCCGTGAGGGTCTTCGAGGTGTCGTTGAGCAAGGACACCAGCTCGAAGGCGGCATAATAGGTGATCCACTCCGAGGCTGGCAGATTGGTCACTTCACGGCATACTTGTGAGAGGTACTTAGGCGTGATGCAGAGCTGATCGGCATAGTATGCTGGCTCACGGTTCTCGCGCACCTGCTCCTGCACCAAAGCGAGGAAGCGGAGGAAGATACGTGCGGCATTGTCCGTGGTCTCCATGCTGGAGAGGCCGTGCCGATAGACGGTCCACATGTCGTAGAGAAACAGCTGCATCACACGGCCCAGCGCCTCACGCTTGAAGGTCTCATCGGTCTGCTCCAAGCGGAAACGGAACAGACGGAAATCGGCATCGATGAGTCGAAGGCTCTCCACGTCGAGGTGGAAAGAAGGATTCAGGCGGATGAAGATGAAGCCCTTAGTGGCCCAGATCATCTCTGGATTGTAGTGCAGCAGGAACTGGGAATCGACAATCAGGAAGTCGGCTTCAAAGTCGTCAGAATAGCTCACGCGTGAGATGCGATTGGACATCTGCCAAATCACGAGGTCGTCCTTGCGTGAGGTGAAAAGGCTCTTCCCATCGAAGAACTCCATCTCTCCCCTACGCACCAATACATGCACGTGGTAGGCATCCGTAAACTCAGAGGGCAGACGCCCATCCACGGCGGTATTCAGTAGGTTGCATCCGAATCTTTCTTCCATATTGTAAATTCTTTGTGGTGACAAAAATAAGAAGAAAAAGAAGAATGGCAGTCCACTATTCAGCTATTTTAACACAAAGTCGTCTGCATGAAGACCTGGTACATCTCCCTGTATAGCTGCATTATCTGCTCCTTATCGTTCATTTCTGAATCTTTCTGAGCTTATCTCTCCAACTGACAATGTCTGCAGAAGAAAATACTAGTGCGTAGTCTTGAGGTATTGCAGGTCGCCATACCAGTAGCTGGCGGTGGTACCTCCGTCGATGAGGATATCGGTACCAGAGATGAAGCGACCACGCTTAGACATGAGAAATTCGGCCAACTCCCCGACTTCATCGGGTGTGCCAGCACGACCGGCTGGAGAAGCTTCTATCATACGCAGATAACCATCTTTGCGAGGTCCATGCAGCTCATCGTTGGCCAGCGGGGTGATGATGATGCCAGGACTGATGCTATTGATGGTGGCTCCACGACGGCCCCAACGGGTGGCCTCGTACATCACGCGCAGCACATTGCAGCGCTTGCTGTACTGATAAGCCTTCAGCGTGTCTGTGATCTGCTTCAAAAAAGGAAGTTCCAGCAGTTCATCGCATGGACTCATGGCGAGGGCATCGTTCTGCTCCTGCGGTAGAGCTGGCAAGCGATGGCCGCTCTGTGAAGAGATGATCACGCCACTACCACCTTCGGCTATCACTTTGCCGAACTCCTCCAGAAGCACGGAGGTGCCGTAGAGGTCAACTTGCAGGATGTGGTGCACGGGGGCCTGTGAAGGGGAAACACCAGCGGCATTGACCAAATACATCACGTCTCCCTTGCTGGTGGCAAACTGCACCAGATTCAAGATGTCTTCCTTTGAACCTAAATCACACTTGATGGTAGAGCACTGATAACCAGCGTTCTCAAGGGTCTTGGCTGCCTGCTCGGCATTGGCCAGACTATAGTCGGCCAGCACTACATGCATACCCATAGCCACACGGCGGATAATGGCCTGTCCTATGGAACCTGCTCCTACTAATACTGCTACTTTCATGAATTATGAATTATGAATTATGAATTGTCAATTGTGAATTAATACCCCAATCCATTGAGCCAACGCAGAACGGTAGCCTTACCGCTGCGGACATTGTGGCCGGCGATGGAGAACTGTCCGGTAATGGTGGCATTTGGATAAGCCTTCTTGACATCGCTCACCACATTGCCCAATCCGCTGCCCTCGTGGGTGGTGAATGGAATGATGGTCTTGCCATTGAGGTCGTTGTCGCGGAAGAAGGTAAACATCACGCGTGGATAGGTGCCCCACCAGATGGGACCTCCGATGAAGATGGTGTCATATTGTGAGAGGTCTGGTACCTGGCCTTTATAAGCAGGGAACTCACCATTGCGTTCTTCGTCTTGGGCCAACTTAATGAGCTGACTGTAAGGCATGTCATAGCTCTTCTCTGCCACAATCTCAAACACATCTGCGCCAGTCTGTTCCACAATGTAATCGACCACGATCTTGGTGTTGCCCACTTCGATGTTCCCTACGCTGTAGTTCTCACCTGCATGTGAGAAGAATATAACCAATGCTTTTCCGTTTGCTTTCATATCTGTTGTATTATTGATTGCTGTCTCTTCATTCACTTGTTTTGAGCCTCCTCCAGCGCTGCAAGAGACAGAGGCAAACAGCGTCAGGGCGGCTAAGAACAGACCTTTCATACTTCAACACTGTCTTACTCGCTAAAGAGGATGTACTGGTCGCGCTCCACGATCCACCAACGGCCATCGATCTTCTCGTACTTGTCGAAGTAGCGGAGGTACATGTGGCGGGCATTGCCACCATTGACCATCAAAGCGGTGAGGTAAACCCATCCGCTGGCATGGGTGGCGTCGGCAAACTCGAGGGTCTGCTGGCCTGTCTGATGGAAAGAGATGTCAACAGCTCCAGCTGCTTTGTAGATGTTGATCATGTTGTCAACGCCGTTGATTTCATTCACATTATCACCCATGTGGATGCGAAGCTTCAGGTCTTTAGCGAAAATCTCGCTGTAGTTCTCCTGCTTGAACTGATCGCTCTCCACTGCATAGCGATCAACGAGGGCGCGGATTTGGATTCTGTCACTCATTTCCTGTGCAGAGATAGTCTGCTGTGCTTTGATACCCATAGATACTGTCATCATGATAATAATTAAGAATAACTTTTTCATATTGATTTTTGTTTTATATTTCATACTGCAAAGATAAGGCCTTTCATTCACCCTTCTGTTACACAAAGTGCTCCTAGATTTTCAAACATTGCAGATAATGTCAGATTTGTTTATAAATTCTTGATAAACTTGGCAGGATTGCCTCCCACGATGGTATTGGGAGCCACATCCTTAGTCACCACGGCACCAGCAGCGATGACGGCATTCTCACCAAT
The DNA here is from genome assembly GCA_017427065.1 of Bacteroidaceae bacterium. GTDB lineage: Bacteria > Bacteroidota > Bacteroidia > Bacteroidales > Bacteroidaceae > Bacteroides. Next base: position 206,661 of record JAFRTL010000009.1, read on the forward strand.
GGTCACACCTGGCAGAATGATGGCACCTACGCCTATCCACACATTACGGCAGATGTGCACGGGCTTGCAGCGCAGCACCATGCGATTGGTAAAGTCGTGATTGTCGGTCACGATGCGCACATTAGGACCTATCATCACGCCATCATCGATGGTGATTCCTCCAGCTGCCATACAGGTAAGTGAATGATTCACAAATACATGCTGACCTATGTTCATCTGACACGCGAAGTCTATCTGGAGGGGTGGCATGAGGTAGCTGGTGGCATCCAGACGACCCTCAAAGAGCTGTTCCTCGAGCGGACGGATCACCTCTGGCTTAGGCTCTGAGGTATTGATCTTGAAGCAGAGATTGTTGCACTCAGTCATGTGCTGAATGGCGACTGCATACTCTGGGGTGGCCATATCTACATCGGCACCTGAACGAAGTTTCTCGAAAATATCCATAACGGTTCTTAGTTTAAAAGTTTGACAATGCAAAGGTAAGGATAATGTGTCGATACGACGTTATCCTATTTGCCTGCAAACTTTCACTAAAAGCGCTTTAGAACGTGAGGCGGGTGGTGAGCTCCACGGTGAATGGACGGATGAAGGTACCTGCCATCACGTAGTTCTTATAAGGTGTAGGATCGGTCACCAAGTCGGCAGAAGTGATGGAGCCGCTAGCACCCTTCTGGTTCAGGATATTCACGATGCTGCCAGCAAAGCTCACATGGTCGTTCAACTTATAGTCCACGCCACCGAAGGTCTCCCAACGGCCGTTGAAGTAGAGCGAATTGGTCTTGTTGATGTACTGCTTGGAGAAGTAGCGGGCGCTGAACCAGATGCGCCACTTGTCGAACGTGTAGCTAGGCTCTATCTCAAGCTCGGTTTTCGAGAGGGCGGTGATGTTATTGTTGCTGAAATCGTGCTCCTCGGTCACGCCATCGCTGAAGGTTGGCGTAAGCTTGAAGTTCTTGTACTGCGGATTGCGCATGGTGAACATCACATGCACGTTGAAACCCTTGAACGGAGTCACTACGGCATCGGTAAGCCAACCGAGCGTGGCAAGGTCGTAGTAAGTGAACATGGTGAGGTTCTCTTCCTGGCCAGCCTTCATACCATTGGCATCCTTCGTGAGCACATGGCTGAAGTTAGGACGCTCCTGCGCATTCTTCTGCTCGATGTAAGTGATCTGTGAGGTGAGGTCTATCCAACTGTTCTTCCAGAAGATACCACCACGGAAGTAGTTGGCTGTGATGCCCTTCTGCGACGGATAGCTATAGGTGCCGTAATGGAATATCTGTGAATGGATGGTGGCGCTGTTGTACTCTGCCTGCAAGCCAAAGCCATCGAGCAGCGCATAGCGGGCACTCACCAAGTAGGCATGATTGAAGTGGCTGTCGTTGAACTTATTGGGCTGCACGCCAGCTTCTACGAGGCTGAAGCCTGTGTGACGGGCATTGCCAGGAGTGACATCATTGGCGGCACGTCCACGCACGTTGAGGTACTCCAGACGCAGACCTGCCTTGAGCCACAGACGATCATTAACGTTCCATTCATCGCTGGCAAAGGCGAAGAGCTTATGCTCATGGCCATGGTAATACTCCGCATAGCTGTTGTACGCGCGTCCACTCTGTCCGTTCAGATAGAGCGTCTTAGGATCTTTCTTCACCTCATGCGAAGCCATCCACATGGAAGTGGCTGTGCCACCATGATTGAGCCAGTAGTCGGCCTCTACCATCCAACGATGGCGACGGTTGGCGCTGACACCGCTGAGGGAGGCATTGGTCATCCAACTCTCCTCAAAGGCATCGAAGTGCATGAAGCGACGATTTTGCACCAAGCCCTCGAAAGGCGTACCGTCTTCATACGTGAAACCTGTCTCTGCGGTGGCACGTGTCACACCTGAGATCGTAGGATTGGCGCGATAGCTGCGACCGTTCTTGTACTTGCTGTGTACGGCCAACTTCATGCCATTGTTGAGGTCGTAGTCCAACACGAAGTTCACGTTGTGTATCTTGTCGGTATTGGCATCGTCGATGTGCTGTTCCGTCATCTGTCCGTTGCGCACATCCAAGAACTGGATGTAGGTGTCGGCTGGACGGTAGCTGTCGCGTCCCAGTTTGAAGCCTTCGAGTTCCTTCACACTGCCATCGCCCACAAAGATGAAAGGACCGAAGTTCTCTATATGGTTACGGAAGTTGGAATACTGGTAGATGATGCCTGCCTTACCACGGCCATCAGCAAAGGTCTTGGAGAGACTGCCCTTATAGAACTGCGTGCGCTCCATGAGGTAGCTCATCGCCATGCGGTTGCTTCCTGGATCGAAGTTCTGGTAGCTGCTCAGACTGATGCCCCACCCCTTACCTATCGGTGTGGAGAGGTTGGCATCGATGGCCTGACGACCGAACTGATTGAGGGTATAGTTCACACGCCCTTCGAACTTATCGCCTGCCAGGCGCGACTTGCTGTCTACACTATAGCTGATGATACCATACTTCAGTACCATGTCCTGCGGACTCATGGTAGCGGTGCTCTCGTGGCTCACACCGCTGTGCCAACTCTTATAGGGATAGATCTGGAAGTTGTAGTAAGACACTGGCAGACCGTCCTCGTAGATATAGGCATTGCCGCTGATGGGCAATCCGAGGGAGATCTGGCGTGGCTGACTGGCAGAGGCGGCATTCATCAGCAGATTGCGGTTGCTACCCTCGCCTGCGGTCTTGGTGGTGTCACGACGTTGTTCCTGCGCCAGGAGGTTGGTGCAGAGCATGAGGCTTACTGCCACAGATGAAAGTCTGGTAAATGTGTTCATATCTTATTAAGTTCTATTTTTCCGTTTGCAAAGATAGTATGAATAAGACACTAAGCACTTACCAAAAACACCGATAAGTTTATCTATTTTACGGATTGATCTGAAAAAGCAACAAAAAAAAGGCTACACCGTCACCACGATGCAGCCTCTATCGTATGATAAAAAAGAACGAATTAATCATCCATCTTCAGGAGTTGTCCGTCCTTACTGAATGACATATCGATATCGTTCGACAGCTCTACCTCATAGCCCCTGCGACTGATCTTAATCTTATTGATCTTGGCATCTGGGAAGGTGGACTTCACATTGGTGGAAATAAAAGATGGAACGATAGCATCAGGCACAGCATCAAAGTTGCAATCCACCTTGGTCCAAGCGCCCTTCTTGTCGAATTCTATCTCAGAGCCATTGCTGAGTCTTGTCTCATATAACGAACCATCTTTTTCAGCATAAACGATCTTCAAATCAGGGAAGTTGCTCTGAACGAATGCCTTTGCTTCAGCTGGCAATTGTTCTACAGGGATAGGACGACCATCTGCACATGACACGATTGGCACCATCATTAAGCACACCAGTGCTGCGATAAAAAGTTTAATCTTCTTCATAATATTTATTCATTAAGTTATATTAATCCACATAAAGATGTTCTAAAATACAAATGTAGTTATTATTCCACTTACTGCTTACTCCCACACATGATTTAACTTCTATTAACCATTGCTTTTGCTTTCTACAACAAATAGAGGGCGATGGCTGCGCACGCTTCAGCATCAGCCAGGGCATGGTGATGATGCTGCAGATCATACCCACAAGCCGCAGCTACCGTATGCAATTGGTGATTAGGAAGTTCGCCACCAAACTCCCGATGGGCAGCCTTAAGGGTATCGTAAAACAGATAGTCGGGATAGTCCATCTGATAGACCTTAAAGACGGCCTTCAGGCATCCTTCGTCGAAAGGCGCATTATGTGCCACAAAAGGGATGTTGGTCGCCTCAGGAAATGTTTCTGCTATGCGCTGCTCTATCTCCTGCCACACCACAGAGAACACTGGTGCCTCTTCCGTATCCTCAGGCGTGATCCCATGTACCTGTTGGCAGAAGTAGCTGTAGTATTCAGGTTCCGGATGGATAAGACTATAGAAGGTATCCACTACCTTCCCTTGTCGCACCAGGACAATACCCACGGAACACACACTGCAAGGGTGCTCGTTGGCCGTCTCAAAGTCTATCGCTACAAAGTTCCTAAGCATCGCATTCCATCCTTTTTCATTTTGCAAAGATACATATTTTTCTCCTTTTTTGTATCTTTGCACACGATACATAATCATTAACAATAAATACTCTAAAGAAATGAAAGAAACAATCATGCAAGAAGTACAGGCATATCTGAAGGAGTGCGGCGCATTCTTCATTGCCACAGATGAAGAGAATCAACCACGTGTACGTCCTTTTGGCGTTTCAGAGATCATCGATGGCCGTCTTTACATCATGACAGGCAAAGTGAAGGACGTGTTTAAGCAGTTGGCCAAGAATGGCAAGTTCGAGATCTGTGCCATGAAATCCTCTGGTGCTGAGTGGCTGCGCCTGAGTGGTACATTGGTCAACGATGACACGTTGAGTGTCAAGGAAGAGTTCTTGAATCGCAACGAAGAATTGAAATCCATGTACAAGGCAGATGATGACAACATGGCCGTATTATACATCACCAATGCGACGGCCCGATTCTTCTCATTCACTGCACCAGTAAGGGAAGTCCAGTTCTGATCATCACCCTATTTTACCTATTTTTAGGTATTTCCGTTCCTCCATACTCCTACTATCTTTGCAACGCAAAAGAAAGTATCGAGTATGAAAAGGAACGTTTTTTTTATATTATTGTGCGGCCTCACGGCGCTTACCACTACAGTCAAAGCTCAGAATCCAGAAGCATACCAATCTGTCAACAAAGAGCAGATAAATGCTGAGAACGATTGGAAATTCCGTTTCGGAGGCTATGGTGAGATGCTGGCACGTCGCATGGATTACGGACTGAACCGTTGGGGCACAGGCACCGCGACAGGCAATAAGAAAATAGACCATAACGACATTTCTCTCCCCCGCTTCGTATTAGCACTCGACTATAAGTTCAATAAGAAATGGATGCTTGGAGCCGAGATCGAATTCGAATCTGGAGGCACGGGCGCTGCTTATGAACTGGAAGCTGGTACGGGCTCTGAGAACGGTGAGTACGAGCAGGAATTTGAGAAAGGCGGCGAAGTGGCCTTGGAGCAGTTCCACATCACTCGTCTGATCATCCCTGAGTTCAACGTACGTGTGGGACACATGGTGCTGCCCGTTGGTCTGACCAATACCCACCACGAACCTATCAATTTCTTCGGGACCTCTCGTCCTGAAGGTGAGACGGTCATCATCCCTTCCACTTGGCATGAGACAGGTATCGAGTTCTACGGTACCCTTGGCAAGGGCTATGGTACCTTCGACTATGAGGCGATGATCGTTTCTGGTCCTAATCCCAATGGTTTCAGCAAGTACGACTGGATTAAGGGTGGCCGTCAAGGTTTCTTCGAGAGCGACAACTTCACCTCTCCTGCTTATATCCTTCGTTTAGATTATAAGGGTATCCCTAACTTGCGTGTGGGCGGTTCTTTCTATTTCTCTGCGAATGCCGCCAAGAATGCTGACAAGCTGACCACCTACGATCAGTTGGGTAAGATTCCTGTAAAGCTGTGGAACTTCGATGCGCAGTATAGCAATAAGTATCTCACGGCACGTGCCAACTATATCCGCGGACATGTGGCGCATGCTGCAGGGATCACTTCCGTGAATAATTCCTACTCCAAGTTGTCCCCCTATGGACGTAAGGCTCCCTTTGCTTCAGAGGCGGTCACCTACAGTGCTGAAGTGGGTGTGATTTTGAAAGCCTTCATCCCGTTTGTGCACTATGAGTATTACAATCCACAGGAGAAAGGTGATGTGGGACAGACGATGGATGCTCGCTGTCAGGTGAGTATGTGGCGTGTAGGTTTCAACTGGAAGCCACTGCCCAACTTGGTGGTGAAAGCCGACTATACCACTCGCCAGATTGGTACACAGAAAGTATTCGGAACGGGTAGGTACAACAGCGAGAATGAGTTTGCTATCGGCATTGCCTATGCTGGATGGTTTTTTCAGAGATAGAGTTGAGAGTTGAGAGATTATTTGTACTAACATAATTATAAGAAGATGAAAAAGAATTTATTATTATCAGGAATGCTGGCATTGGCCATGTCTTTCTCTTTCGTAGCTTGTAGTGACGATGATGATCCAAAGCCAAGTCCTACTCCAGAACCAGTAGATGTGGCTTCTATCACCGAAGCCCAACTTACGGCTGCTGTGAACCAGTATGTCGATGCAGTGGTAGTACCTACTTATGCTGAATTGCAGACTAAGAATGTGGCGCTTCATAATGCCGTAACAGCCTTCCGTCAGGATCCTACCGATGCCAATTTCAAGGCAGCTTGCGAGGCATGGCTTTCTGCACGTGAGCCATGGGAATCCAGTGAGGCCTTCCTCTTCGGTCCGGTAGCCGACAAAGGTTTGGATCCTAATATGGACAGTTGGCCTCTCGACCAAGAAGCCATTGTGGCCATCCTGAACTCACAGGATTGGGCAGAGATGGAATGGGAAGGCGACTATGACGAGGACGATGAAGCAATTGCTTCCAAGCAGGAAGTGAGAGGTTTCCATACACTGGAGTACCTGATCTTCAAAGACGGTGAGGCTCGTAGCACAACTGCCAAGTCGGGCTCTAAAGATGCCATCGACTTGGAATATGCCGATGCGGACGCTGCCGCATGGGGCAACTATATGGAGAATGTAGCTCGCTTACTGAGAGCAGATGCCACTACCCTGTACGACGATTGGACAAAGTCTTACAATGGTGGCGACAGCTATGCTGCCATTTTCAAGGCCCACGATGGTCGTCAGGACTTCAGCAGTGCCTTGAACTGTGTGGAGCAACTCATCGATGGTTGCACCGACATTGCCAGTGAGGTGGGCTCTACCAAGATTGGCGATCCATACAACCTCTACACCAGTGGTGATACCGAAGGTGCACTCTACGCTGTAGAATCATGGTACAGTTGGCACTCACGCGACGATTATGCCAACAACATCCGCTCTATCCGCAATGCCTACTTTGGCTCTCGCGATGGGAAGGTGAATGCCAACTCCCTGTCTGCCATCGTTGCAAAGCTGGATGCCGACCTTGACGCTAGAGTGAAGAATGCCATTCAGGGTACCATCGATGCGATCTTGGCCATTCCACAGCCTTTCCGCAACAACATCAACAGTGCAGAAGCGAAGGCTGCCATGGCTGCTTGTGGCGAACTGGAATCTATCTTGGACGAGGAACTGAAACCTTATATTCAGGATCATACGAAGTAAAGTCCACAAAGATTTTACAACCCTTACAAAGTAAAGCGAATGCTGAATGCCAGGTGCGTTCAGCTTTCACTTTACTTTTGACGTTTAAAAGATTTATGACGTAATTATGAATCATTCTATCAAACTTTTACTGCTTGTCGTTACGCTTGGAGCGTTGACTGCCTGTGATGAAACGGGTGATCAGATTGTGGCAGAAGAAATGACCATCCCCAAGGGATACGCCCTTTCTGCTGGCACCTCTACGGTGTTTTTCAACTCTGCCGTAGCTTATGACCAACCAGCGAAATGGGTGTCAGGCGTTTATGATACGCGTTTCACACGTGGTGACCAGTTGTACGACAACGTGAAGACAATCAACAATAATGGGCACATGGGAGGCTTGGGACCTGTCTATGCGGGATACTCCTGTGGCAGTTGCCACCGCAATGCGGGACGTACGGAACCAACCCTTTGGACACAAGGGGGCTCTGGTACCTATGGCTTTACCTCTGCCTTGATTTACGTCACCCGCAAGAATGGCGCCTTCTTCCAGGACTATGGACGTGTGATACACGACAATGCCATCTATGGCGTGGAGCCTGAAGGCAAGCTCCGTGTGACTTGGGATTTCGAGAAGTTCCAGTTCCCTGATGGTGAAGCCTACGAACTGGCTAAACCCAACTTTGAAATCTACGAATGGTATGCCGACAGTATCGCTCCCGAGGATCTGTTCTGCACCGTACGCATCCCTTTGCGTCATGTGGGTATGGGACAAATCATGGCCATCGATCGCCATGAGATCGAGCAGTTGGCTGCACGGAGCAACTATCCTGAATATGGCATCAGTGGCAAGGCCAACTACATCGTGGAGCGTGGCATAAGGCAGTTGGGTCTTTCTGGCAACAAAGCACAGCATGCCGACCTTACCGTGGAGTTGGGCTTCAGCAGTGATATGGGTATGACCAACAGCCGCTATCCCGAGGAAATCAGTGAGGGACAGTTGCAGATCAATCAAGGAAGCATGATGGGCTTGCTCTACGACCAGCTCGATGTCACTACCGAGGACATGGAGAACGTGGACCTCTATATGCAGGCATTGGGCGTACCTGCCCGTCGCAATGTGAACGATCCGCATGTGATCCACGGTGAGCAGATGTTCTATCAAGCCAAGTGCCACCTCTGTCATGTGACCACCCTCCATACCCAACCACGTGGCTCTACGCTGCTGGCAGGTACGGAGCTCCCATGGTTGGGCAGTCAGGTGATACATCCGTATTCCGACTTCCTGTTGCACGACATGGGCAGCGAGATCATGGGCGTGGGACTGAACGACAACTATGTCAGCGGCTTGGCTCGTGGCAACGAGTGGCGCACCACACCACTTTGGGGCGTGGGTTTGCAGCAGAAGGTCAACGGACATACCTACTTCCTGCATGACGGTCGTGCACGCAACTTCGTGGAAGCCATCATGTGGCACGGTGGCGAGGGAGAGGCTTCCAAGAACCTCTTCAAGAACATGTCGAAGACCGATCGAGACGATTTGATAGCATTCTTAAAATCCTTATAATAGACAACTAAAAACTGACAATATGAAAAAATATGTAATGATCACCCTGATGGCTTTACTCCCTGTAGCTGCGATGGCACAATACGAGGAGGATACGGACAACGGTGTGGTGTCACTGGCTGGTCGCGAAGGTTTCTCCATCCAATCGAAGAAAGGAGACTTTGTGTTCAAACCCTACCTGTTGGTACAGACGGCAGGAAAGTTCAACTACTACGATGACGAGGGGCTTGACAAGGCTTACAATCAGGATAATGTAGCCAATTCGGGCTTCTCTATCCCTTATGCCGTATTGGGATTCACAGGAAAGGCTTTCGGAAAGGTGTCCTTCAACCTCTCCATCAACGCTGCTGGCAGCGGTGGCGCATTGTTGCAACAGGCGTGGTTCGATTATGCAGCGAGTGAGAAGTTCGCGGTGCGTTTGGGAAAATTCAAGACCCCTTACACCCATGCCTATCTCACCACATTGGGTGAGACTTTGCTCCCCGTGCTTCCTACCTCACTGACTTCCGCTGTCATCATGCCTTATTCGCTCAATGCCGTGACGCCCAACTTCGGAACGGGTTTTGATCTGGGTATCGAGATCCATGGTATGCTGAACAAAGTGGGCTATGAACTGGGTATCTTCAATGGCACAGGAGCCTCTGTGAATACGGCTGGCAAGACGTTCAGTGACGACTGGCACATTCCTTCCCTACTCTATGCCGGACGTCTCACTTACATGCCTAAGGGTGTGATGCCTCAGACGCAAGGTAATCCTAACCGTCTGCACGAGGATAAGATCCTCTTTGGCGTGTCTTCTTCCCTCAATGTGGAGAGCGAGAGCGAGAGTACCAACGACTTCCGTGCAGGTTTGGAGTTTGCCATGCTGAAGAACAAGCTTTACTTAGCCGCAGAGCTTTACTACATGAATGTGGGCTTCACCGATCGCATGAAGTTGGACAAGAGCTACAACTATTGGGGAGGCTATGTGCAGGGAGGTTATTTCGTGGCTCCACGCCTGCAGGCAGCTGCCCGTTACGACTTCATGGACCGTAATGGTACCGACAAGAAAGGTCTGCTGAATATGCCTGCCGTGGGTGTGAATTATTTCTTCCCCAACAGCAATCTGAAGTTGCAAGCCATGTACCAGTACATCGGACGTACGGGCCACAACACCCAGCTCGATCGCGACATCGATGATTTGGGACTCGCTACCCATTCAGCTACCGTCATGCTGCAATATAGTTTCTAATAGGTGATAGACAATGAAAAAGTATGTATATATACTGCTAGGTCTCTGCCTGCTCGTCAGTCTGAATGCCTGCGATGACGGCCGTCTCTACGAAGAGGAGATTCCCTTCTCCACAGAGGGACGCACCGTCAATCTGAAAGCAAGGCTCACAGGCATCAAGACCTGGCCACAGAGTTCCTTCTATGTGGCCATCGCAGGGTTCAATAATGAGAGCGACTATGCCCTGATTTCCAAGACCGTACCTGCCCCTTCCGTCGAAGGTGGTGAGGTCACCATCACCCTCTCGGGCATCAAAGAAGAGGTGACCAGTGTCGAACTCTGCGTCATCAGTCGTCTGCGTCAGCGTGTACTGAGCTACTATACTGTTTCCGCCGCAGAGCTGGCTTCTGGCAACGAGATCAATGTCGATGCAGGCACCCTGAATGTGGGCATGTTCCCTACCATCCAGGAGCGCGTGTTCAACACCACCTGCGTGAACTGTCACGGCGCTGCCACCTCTGCCGCTGCAGGCCTCTATCTCACCGAAGGACGCAGTCATGCAGCCATGGTAGGCGTGCCTTCCAAGAAGATAGAAGGAATGAATATCGTAGAGCCAGGCAAGGCCAGTGAGAGTGCGCTGTATCAAGCCATAGCCACCGATATTTCGATAGAGAAGAGTTGGAGATACAATCATACCGCCGAAGTGGTCAACGATGACATGCTGGCACTGATCAGGACGTGGATCAACCAAGGCGCAGAAGAATGAGTTTTATGAACAACAGACAACATCAGTTATTTGAATTCGAGAAAGCCAAAGTAGAAGTAAATAGTTTTAAAGTCGAAGGAGGCACCGCAGAACACCACCTGATGGTGCATGTCACCGACAGCCGCCTCCCTTTTGTGGAGCAGTTGGAAGCCCTTTTCGAGGCCTATGACACCGTGCTGGAGCGAATGCCTAAAGGCACCAGTTCCGTCTTCAAGCGCTACTTCCTCAGCGATGCAGCCAATCAGGCCAACATCCTGCAAGGCATGGCTTCCGAAGGATCCGACTGTGCCATCTCCATCGTACAGCAGGCGCCTCTCAATGGCACCAAGGTAGCCCTGTGGTGTTACCTGATCGAAGGCGTCGCTGGCAAGATGCTCTCCGATGGCATGTACGAGGTGTCCCATGGCGCCTACCGCGACCTTTGGTCCACAGGCAACCTCAATGGTGCTGCCAATTCCGAATACCAGACACGCCTGCTGCTGAGCGACTATGTCCTCAAGCTCAATGAACAAGGCCTCAAGTTGGCCGACAACTGTGTGCGTACCTGGTTCTTTGTGCAGGACATCGACCGCAACTACAGTGGCGTGGTGAAAGCCCGCAATGAAGTGTTCAAGACGCAGGACCTCACCTCCGATACCCATTTCATTGCCAGTACGGGCATTGGTGGAGGCAATCCGCAGGTAGAGTCGCTGGTGCTCATGGATGCGTTGGCCATCGATGGTCTCATGGACGGACAGATGCATTACCTCTATGCCCGCACCCACCTCAATCCTACCTATGAATATGGCGTGAGTTTCGAGCGTGGCACCTACATCGATTTTGGCGACCGTCGCAAAGTCTATATCTCTGGCACGGCCAGCATCAATAATAAGGGCGAGATTCTCTACGAAGGTGATATCCGCAAGCAGACAGCCCGTATGATGGAGAACGTGGAGATGCTGCTCAAGGAAGCCGATTGCAGCTATGGCGATGTCGATCAGATGGTGGTCTATCTGCGCGATCCTGCCGATTATCAGGTGGTAAAGGAAATCTATGAGCAACGCTTCCCTGCCCTTCCTAAAGTTTTTGTCAATGCCTTCGTCTGTCGCCCGGGATGGTTGATCGAGATGGAATGCATGGCCACCAAGAAAACCACCCATCCGTTTTTTGCCAATTTCTAAGGTTAATGATATGAACAAATACAATCTATTGACAAAGTGTTTAACGGTCTTGATGGTAGCGCTGATCCTCCTTTTGGGGACAGCGACTTTCATCGAGCAGGCCAAGGGCACCTCCTTCGTCAGTCAGCACATCTACCACACCCTCTGGTTTTGTGGGTTTTGGGGCCTCATTGCCCTGTTGGCTACCATCGCCCTCATCCGTCGCACCCTTTGGCGCAGACTGCCCCTCTTGTTTTTGCATGGCGCTTTCCTAATTATCCTGGGAGGTGCCTTGCTTACGTTTATATGGGGCAAACAAGGCGTGATGCACCTGCGTTCAGGCATGCTTGTGGACAACTACCAACTGATGGAGACAGGCGAGATACACCCCTTGCCTTTCACGCTGACGCTGGACACGTTCCTCATCGAGCACTATCCCGGCACCGATGCCCCCTCCGACTATATCAGTCGGGTAACCTACCAAACAGGTGAAAGCACCGTCCAAACCACCGTCTCCATGAACCATATCCTGAAGCTGCATGGCTACCGACTCTATCAGTCGTCCTTCGATGAAGACCAGCAAGGCAGTTGGCTCATGGTGAACTACGACCCTTGGGGCACGGGTGTCACCTACTTTGGGTATATCCTGCTGGGCCTCTCCATGATCTGGACCCTGCTTTCCAAGAAAGAAGAGTTCTACAAGTTGCTCCACCATCCGTTGCTGAAGAAGAGTGGCCTGTTTGTTTGGCTGCTAGCCAGTGTGCTGACAGTCCAAGCACAGACACGTACCCTACCCGTTTTGAACCGTAATCAAGCCGATTCATTGAGTCGTGTACAGGTGGTCTATCAAGACAGGGTGGTTCCCTTCAATACCTTGGCACGCGATTTCGTTCAGAAAATCTATGGCCGTCCCTCCTACCACGGATTCACCGCAGAGCAGGTCGTGGGTGGGTGGCTCCTGAGTCCCGACGTCTGGAAGAAAGAGCCCTTCATCAAGGTGAAGAGCGCGGCGCTGCTCAAAGAACTGGGCCTTTCGGACAAGTACATCACCCTGGAACAACTCTATGAGAGCGACACCTACCGCTTGCAAACCCTATGGACCTCCGTGCAGAACGAACCCCAAAACCAGTTGGCTAAAGGCATTCTGGAAGTCGATGAAAAAGTGGGACTTATAAAGATGCTCGAAAGTGGTACTTTAATTAAACCCGTGGCAGAGATGCCCCATGTGCAACCCATCAGCCACACCCGTTTGCTGGCAGAATTGGGATACAATCGCATCCCCTTCACCAAGATCCTTTTCATGGCCTGCCTCACGCTGGGCTTCCTGTCCTTCTTCTGGATGCTGTATAAAGGAACCAAGAAATCCCCGTCAGAGATCAGCTCTTCGAACACCATTGAAACCCTCTTCCGCATCGCCCTCTGGATCGCCCTCCTCTTCCACTTGGCAGGCTATCTGCTGCGTTGGTACATAGGCGGACGCATCCCCCTCAGCAATGGCTACGAGACCATGCAGTTCATGGCGCTCACCACCTTGGTGCTGGCCGTCCTGCTCCAACGCCGCTTCCCGTTCACCATCACCTTCGGATTCCTCCTCACAGGCTTCACCTTGCTGGTATCCTATCTGGGACAGATGAATCCGCAGATCACACCCCTGATGCCCGTCTTGGCCTCCCCACTGCTGAGCAGTCACGTGTCCGTCATCATGATCGCCTATGCCCTCTTGGCATTCACCCTCTTCAATGGCCTGTTGGCCTTGGTGCACATCCGTCTGCATGGAGCGGACGATCCACGCGTGATGCAACTCACCCTCTTCAGTCGCCTGTTGCTCTATCCCGCCGTCTTTTTCCTAGGCGCAGGTATCTTCCTGGGCGCCGTGTGGGCCAATGTCTCCTGGGGCAGCTACTGGTCGTGGGATCCCAAGGAAGTATGGGCCCTCATCACCTTCCTTATCTACAGCGCAGCCTTCCACCGTCAAAGTCTGTCCTGGCTTCGCAATCCCAAGTGGTTCCACCTATACATGATCTTGGGATTCCTGGCCATCCTGATGACCTATTTTGGCGTAAATTATGTACTTGGAGGCATGCACAGCTACGCTGGATAAGGGCGTTTTAACAAAAAAAGCGCAAAATACCTACTTTTAGGGATTGCACAGGTTCGTGAAACGCCGTACCTTTGTAGCGTAAGAATTAGTTAGTCATAATTACGTAACACACATTTAGGATATACTCCTTGTTTCTGTCGATGGGAATCGCCAGACGCAGGGAGCCTAAGTATTTTATAGAATTGTTTGGATTTAACAATCGCTTGTTTGATTAAAACAAGTACCTTATTTACGATATTATGATTTTTGCAATTGAGATAAAAAATAGATATACAAACAGATATTCAAGAATATCTTTGGATATAATTTGTGTGGGATACTGCTTCGCTTATTTTTGTTACAAGGCCTTGCGAAAGCCTCAGATCGAGACAAGTGAATGCATGTTTCCCACACTTCATTTTTCAATTACTTGAATTATTTAAGGAAAATGACTAACTTAGCACCGTTCTTTTAGAACAGAAAGGAGCAGACAATGAAGAATCAGAAGATGTATGAATCCAGCGACCTAATGATTACGCTGATCAAAGATAATTACAGTGTGTTGCAAGCACTGGGCGCCTTTGGCATCCATCTGGGATTTGGCGACAAGACCGTCAGCGAGACGTGTGAGATGAACGGGGTGGATACCTATACCTTTCTGGCGGTAGTCAACTATACCATCAATGGCTATATGAATTTCGAGGACGACGAGCAGATCAGCGTCCCCACCCTTCTGCACTACCTGAAGGCCAGTCACACCTATTACCTTGATTTCCAGTTGCCTTTCATACGTCGCGAACTGCAAGAAAGCATCAACGAGAAAGACCCCTTGGGCCTGCTCATCTTGAAGTTCTACGATGAATACGCGCAGGAAATCAAACGCCACATGAAGTACGAAGAGAAGACCCTCTTCCCCTATGTGGAATCCCTGCTCGACGGACAGCCCATCAGCAACTATGACATCGAGACGTTCTCGAAGCATCACGAACAGACGGACCAGAAGCTGCGCGAACTGAAGCTGATGATCATCAAATACCTGCCCAACGATACCCATCGCAACAACCAACTCACGGCCACCCTCTACGATATCTACAACAACGAGGAATGGCTGCGCCAGCATGCCGAGGTGGAGGACCGCATCTTTACGCCAGCCATCAAGCGTCTGGAACGACTGACGAGGCAGGACGACGTGTCCAAGAACATCTCCTCGATGGTCTTCAAGGGTGGACCCGATGCCACAGAAGCGTTGTCAGATCGTGAGCGTGAGGTCATCATTGGTGTGGTGCAAGGCCTACAGAACAAAGAGATAGCCGACAGCCTCTGCATCTCCGTGAATACCGTCATCACCCATCGACGCAACATTGCCCGCAAGCTGCAGATCCACTCCCCTGCTGGACTCACCATCTACGCCATTGTCAACGGACTGGTGGACATCAGCAGCGTCAAATTATAACTGTTTGGAAAACCTATGAAGAAACTGGTCATATTCGATTTAGACGGCACGCTGATAAATACCATTGCCGACTTGGCTCAGAGCACCAACCATGCCCTGCAGGCCTTGGGTTATCCCACCCATGAGCAAGACTCCTACAGGTTCCGTGTGGGCAATGGCATCAACAAGCTCTTCGAGCGTGCCCTGCCCGAAGGCGAGAAGACCGAGGAGAATGTGCTGCGCGTACGTAAGGAATTCATCCCCTACTACAACGCCCACAACACCGACCTCAGTCGCCCCTATCCAGGCATGGAGACGTTGTTAGCCTTCCTGCAGCAGCAAGGCATCCAGATGGCAGTTGCCTCGAACAAGTACCAGGAAGCCACGGCCAAGATCATCCCCTACTACTTCCCCGACATCGCGTTCACAGCCATTCTGGGACAGCGCGACGATTGCCCCATCAAGCCCGATGCCGCCATTGCCGAAGAGATCATCCGCCTCGCAGGCGTAGAGAAAGCAGACGTCCTCTACGTAGGCGATTCAGGCGTGGATATGCAGACAGGGCTTAATGCAGGCGTCGAAACCTGTGGCGTCACCTGGGGCTTCCGTCCACGAACCGAATTAGAACAATTTGCTCCGCAGCACATTGTCGATACTGCGGAGCAACTGAAAGCAATTATTTTGAGCTAAATCCTACTTACGTACGATCACCGTGCCATTCGCCTGATGGGTAGCCAGGATCAGCACCTCGGCTATCTGCACATGCGCAGGCGCATTCGCCACATAGAGCGCCACATCCGCGATGTCATCCCCACAGAGTGGCTTGATGCCCTTATACACCGTGGCAGCCCTGTCCGTATTCCCATGGAAGCGGATATTGCTGAAATTCGTCTCCACCAATCCTGGCTTCAGGTTCGTCACACGCACAGCAGAGTGCGCCACATCGATGCGCAGACCGTCAGAAATGGCCTTTACAGCCGACTTGGTGGCGCAATAGACATTACCTCCAGCATAGGCCGCATCGCCAGCCACAGAGCCTATATTGATCACGTGGCCCCTGTCACGCTCCACCATGCCAGGCACAATGAGACGCGTCATGGTGAGCAATCCCTTGATGTTCGTGTCGATCATGGTTTCCCAATCGTCCACGTTGCCCTCATATTCAGGCTCCAGACCCAATGCCAAGCCAGCATTGTTGATCAGCACATCAATCTCCTTCCACTCGTCAGGAAGGCCCTGTATCGCCTCCGTCGCAGCCTTACGGTCGCGCACGTCGAAGACCAGCGTCAGCACCTCCACCCCTTGAGCCTTCAGTTCTTCCGCAATCTCTCCCAAACGCTGCGCATTACGCGCCGTCAGTATCAGTCGATCCCCATTCTGCGCAAATTTCCTTGCACATCCCAATCCAATGCCACTGGTAGCTCCAGTGATTAATACGATTCTTTTCATTTTCCTATTTTTTTTAATTGAGGATTGAGAATTGAGGATTGAGGATAACCATCCGGATGGGAACGGCGAAGCCGTAATTCTCAATTCTCAATTTTCAATCCTCAATAATTTTCAACTCTCAACCCTAAACTCTAAACTATTCCCCCTCATCCAACCTTCCGCTCCACAAAAACTTCTTCGTCTCGCGTGCGGCCACGCCACTGAGCAACAGCAGACAGATAAGGTTCGGGATCGCCATGAGCGCATTCATACAGTCAGCAATGTTCCAGATGATGTCCAGACTGATGGCACTGCCAAGGAACAGCGCGATGATGAAACACACACGATAGATCATGCGGAACCTGCCACCCTTCAGATACTCCACGGCACTCTCCGCATAGTAGCTCCATCCCAAGATGGTAGTGAACGCAAACGTCAGGATACCAAACGTCAGTAAGGGCGCCCCGATATAAGGAATCTTACTGAACGCCACCTTCGTGAGCGCCGCCCCATCCGCATAACTGATGTCAGGATGCGCCAAGATGCTGCTCACCAACACCAAGCCCGTGAGCGCACAGATCACCACCGTATCCCAGAACGTGCCCGTGCTCGACACCAACGCCTGACGCACCGGATTGCGCGTCTGAGCTGCAGCCGCCACGATAGGCGCACTACCCATACCACTCTCATTGCTGAACAATCCACGAGCGATACCATAACGCGCAGCCATCATCACCGTCGCCCCCACCAGTCCGCCACCAGCAGCCGAAGGATGAAAAGCACTCTCCACGATCAGCTTCAAGGCAGGCCATACGAACGACCCGTTCATGCACAAGATGACGATACAGCCCAGCACATAGAACACAGCCATGAAAGGCACCAGCACCGTACACACCCGCGCGATGATACGCACGCCCCCAATGATGACGATACCCACCAGGAAACACACCGCCAAGCCCGTGATCCACTGCGGAACACCAAACGTTTCATTCGTGAGCAAAGCGATGGAATTAGCCTGAACGGTACACCCGATGCCAAAAGCCGCCAAAGCCGTAAATATAGAAAAGATGATAGCCAGCCACTTCATGTGCAGGCCACGTTCCAGCGCATACATAGGTCCGCCAACCCACTGCCCGTTGGCCCCCTTGATGCGGTACTTCACAGCCAGCAACCCCTCCGCATACTTCGTCGAGATGCCAAAGAGGCCCGTCAGCCAGCACCACATCACAGCCCCCGGGCCACCCAGCGCTACCGCCGTAGCCACCCCCACGATGTTACCCGTGCCGATGGTCGCCGCCAAAGCCGTGGTCAAGGCGCCAAACTGGCTCACCTCCCCACTGGCCCCGCTGTCCTGCTTCATCGAAAGTCGGATACCCGTCAAGAGCTTCCGCTGAGGGAAACGCAGCCTCACTGTCAGGAACAAGTGCGTTCCTATCAGTAAGATAATCATGGGCCAGCCCCAAAGGAAAGACCCCAGTTGCGTAAAAAAAGCGTTGATGCTATCCATTCAGAGCCGCCTGCTATAATCTGCCCTCGTAGCCAGGTTTCACATGGATGTCCATACTACCCTGACGATAGCCCTCCATGTCGAGCGTGATGTACGTATAACCCAGACCCTTCAGTTCCTCCACGATCTCCTCACGCTTCAGCAGCAAGGCACCCATATCCTTGATATCGATCTCCAGGCGCACCACCTCCCCGTGAATTCTCACGCGTACGTTGTAGAAACCCTGCTGACGCAGCCAATCCTCCGCCTTGTCCGCACGTTCCAGATCCTCGTAAGTCAGATGCGTGTTATAAGGGAAGCGCGTCACCATGCAAGGCGTAGAAGCACGACGCGCCACTGAAACCCCATGTTCCAGAGCCATCTGTCGAACCTCCGCCTTCGTGATGCCCAACTTAGCCAGCGGACTGATGATACCCAGCTCCTTCAAAGCCCTGGTACCTGGGCGATACACGTGCAGGTCATCCTCATTGGTACCCTCCACCACGTAGGTAGCCCCCAGCTGATCAGCCTTACCCAGCAGCTTGGCAAACAGCAGACGCTTGCAGCGGTAGCAGCGGTCCAGTGGATTATCGCGGATACCAGCCTCGTCCAGTTCGTTCAGCTGAATCACCATATGCTCAGCGCCAGCCTCCTCAGCCACCCTGCGGGCAATCTCCACATCACCATGCGGATGCAGACCCGTCTGCATGGTTACGGCATACACCTTCGTGCCCTTCTCCTTCGCACACTCGCAGCAGAGGCGCAGCATCAGACTGCTGTCCACACCACCAGAAAACGCCACCAGCACATCCTTCTCTGCCAGTTCCATCAGATAATTTTTCAAAGCCTGTTTTTTCTCTTCGAAATCCATAGTATTTACGTTTAGTATTAATCCTTTTCAAAATGCCCTAGTAGGCATTATTTGGCAAATATAGGGAAAAACGACAGAAAAGCAAAAAAGAATACCTAAATCTTATAAAAAAAAGGGGAACTACTTTCACAAGCGGTTCCCTATACAACACAAACACAAAATAAAACACGACAAAACTATTATAATTACCTTATACTTGGGAGTATAATATCTTTCACCTATATATCACATACCTATGAAAGATTTACAGGTAAATAAAAACATGGTGCAAAGATACATATTATTTTTTAATTCCAAACAAAATCGCATATTTTTTTTAAAAAAGTATCAAAAAAAAACTAAAAGCATACAATGATGAGAATAACGTGCATTTTTTACACGTTAATAATGTCAAGAAGCCCGTACCTTTTTATAGTCTTGATGTCATCATATCCGTAGGATATCGTGTTAAGAGTAAACGCGGTACAGCTTTCCGTATCTGGGCACGAGAAATAATCAAGGATTACCTCGTTAAAGGTTTTGCCGTGAATCAGCGCGCTCATAGCGAGCAAATAGCCGAATTGCGCCAGTTGGTTGGCATGCTTGGTCGTACCATCCAAAACCAGCCAATGATTTCTACCGATGAAACCAATGCCCTCTTTGAGGTGGTCACTGACTACACCTATGCCCTCGACACTCTGGACGATTATGACTACCAGCGCTTAAAACTGGAGAAGACCACGCAGGAAGACAAGTTCCATGCCACTTACGACAATGCGATGGAAGCCATAAAGTCACTGCGCCAGAAATTTGGCGGAAGCTCCCTCTTTGGTAATGAGAAGGACGACTCTTTCAAGAGCTCCATTGGGCAGATTTACCAGACATTCGACGGTGTAGAACTCTACCCCAGCGTGGAGGAGAAAGCAGCCATGCTGCTCTATCTGGTAACGAAGAACCATTCTTTCAGCGATGGTAATAAGCGTATAGCTGCCACCTTGTTCCTTTGGTTCCTCAATAACAACAGCATCCTTTATCGTGCTGATGGCACAAAGCGCATAGCCGACAATACCCTTGTAGCCCTTACGCTGATGATAGCAGAGAGCAAGACAGAGGAAAAAGATGTAATGGTAAAAGTTGTGGTAAACCTAATTAATCAAGAGAATTGAAATTATAGCCTTATTATACAAAAACGCATTGCTGTTTCTAAAGAAGTTTCACAAGCAGTCTATATATCTTAGATGGCGTATTCTTCAATCCCGAGTTATATGTAAGAGCAATGAATTACAGAAAGAAGCAGCGTAAGTAATAAGGTTGCACAGATAATGTGTGTGTACAAATAATTGAAATAAATTGAAATGAAATGAAGTGCTCCGCAGTCACATTCGTTTTTCTTCTTCCAGTACTTATCCTGTAAATATAAGTATAACAAACTTGAAAGAACCAAAAAGACACTAAGCCACCATGGGAAAGTGATTAATCATTATCCTCCATAAAACCTCGCATATCGTCGTCATCGTCTATGTCTTCATAGCGGTCGAATCCAACCATCGCATCCTCATACATTTGTTTTCCATCCGTAGGCTCCTTATAGTTACGCCCCTTGCTTCCAGAGTTCACTATATCCCGTGCCATCTGGCGGATATACGCATCGTGAGCCTCCTTGCGTTCCTTCTCCAATACTCTGTGAATAGAGTCATATTCACGTCGTTTGCGCCTACCCTCTTCCATCGCAGAATCTATCCTTCTTTGCTCTTCTGCCGTATATATACGGCGTGGAGGCCTCTTGTCTTCGCAAGACAGCATGGTCATGACAGCAAACAATAAAAGCACTATGTGAAGCAGATATCTTTTCATATCAATAATCGTCGTAAGCGTCATCCAGATCACTCTCAAGGTCATCTAGTTCGTCATTCAGTTCATCAATCTCATCCTGATAATAATCATGGCCCCGCATGGCGTTCTCATACTCCAGATCATCAATGCGGTCCCTGATTTCATCAATCCTATCCTCCAGCTCATTGATGTAGTCCTGATGCTCCCACTCTTCCCATTCCTTCTGACGACGCAGTTCCTCCTCAACCTCTCTTTGGCGATTAGCTTCATCTATCTTTCCGAGCACGCTCCTGATGCCCAGAAACACCAAAAACTTATCAAAGAAATTCATAGTATATCCTCCTATCGTTTTTGCAAAGATAATGAATACTAATAAAAAACCAATCCTGCGGTAACAATAATAACAATAAACAGTTTTTTCGGTATATATTCAATCTTTAGTTTTTTCTGAATATTTCTCTTGTTTATTTTAGAAAATACTATCTTTGCAAAAATGAATAATAAACCTTGTTATTTGCCAATTAATTAGATATTATGAGTTCCATACAAGACATTCATGCACTCGAAGAGCGTATATTTGATATTGTACAACAATATTTAGATTGTCTTTATAATGAAGATGATGTCTTCTCCATTAGTAAACGATGTGGAAAACTTATTTTGAAAGCAGATGCTTCAGAGAATATAAAAGTTGGAAAAACAACTGAACTTTACCCGTTGAAAGATTTAGTACGTAATGGTGAAGATGGCAACTTAGAATCAGACAATGATAAGATATCTGAGATAGCTAATAGCTGGTTATTTCTGGATTAATTAATATGAAGTTTATTGATTTATTCGCAGGATTAGGAGGTTTCCACTTCGCTCTAAGCGAATTGGGGCATGAGTGTGTTTTTGCTTCTGAATTGAAAGAAGATTTACGCAAGCTATATGCCATAAACTTCCCAGGTACAAGAATTGAAGGAGATATAACAAAGATAAAATCAGAAGATATACCCCCTCATGATATTCTCTGTGCAGGATTCCCATGCCAGCCATTTAGCCAGGCAGGTAAGCGACAGGGATTCCATGATGAAAAGGATAGAGGTAACCTCTTTTATAAAATCTGTGATATCATTGACGAGCATCATCCAAGATACGTATTGCTAGAAAATGTGTCTAATTTGAAAGGACATAATCATGGTAACACATGGGCTACTATTAAGCATATGCTAGAGGAAAGAGAATATATTGTTCGGGAACAAATATTGTCACCCCATCAATTTGGTATACCTCAACATCGTAAACGTATATATATTGTATGCAAAAGTAAACTATATGGAAATCTAGATTATTTTAAGTTTCCTGAGTTCCCTGAACATGTCAATTGTGATATCAACAAAGTAATAAATAGAGAAGACACAGATTATATTCCAATAAAAGAGGAAACTCGACAGCAATTAACTCTTTGGCAAGAATTTATTAATCTAATTATTTCTCATAACCAGAAGATTCCCCATTTCCCTATTTGGGCTATGGAATTTGGAGCCGACTATGATTTTAAAGATAAGGCACCAGCATTTCAGAAATTAGGTGAATTAAAAGGGAAACACGGACATTTAGGGCGTTCTGTAAATGGTACCAACAAACAGCTTTGCCTTAAAATGCTTCCTATTTATGCCCAGTCAGACAAATCGGAAGTTTTCCCATCTTGGAAAATAAGATATATCGAACAAAATCGGGCATTCTACCTCAAAAATAAACAATGGCTAGACCCATGGATTGCAAAAATTCAACAACTGGAAAATAGCCATTTAAAACTCGAATGGAATTGTGGAGATGATGCGCCTCCAACGCTGGAGGATAAGATTATTCAATTCCGTGCATCAGGTATTCGTGTAAAATTGCCAACTTTTTCTCCAGCCTTAAACTTGGTTGGAACTCAAATTCCTATATTCCCATGGGTAAAATTGCCACTAGATACTATTAGGCCTGGCGAACCTGATCATGGGCGATATATGACTCGTAAAGAAGCTTCATTACTTCAAGGTATGAAGAAATTAGTGTTTGGGGGTAATAATTTCTCTCTTTCCACTACACGCTCATTTGAAGCATTAGGAAATGCCGTAAATGTTACGATTGTAAAACATATAGCTAAGAATCTGATAGAATGATAAGCAGCGATAAAATATCAGTGGTAGACATCACAATTGGCGCCAATATGTACGGACGTATTTCTGATATCACAAATACTCCTTCTCATGTATTGGCTGAGTTTATTGATAATGCTATTCAATCATATCAAGATCACAAATCGGTATTAAAGGCTTTAGAACCTGATTACAAGTTAAGAGTAGAAGTTAATCTTGAATGGGATTCTAATAATGAGAACAGAGCCTCAAAGATTACGATAAGAGACAATGCTGGAGGAATTGGAGAAAAAAAGTTTGTTGATGCGTTTAAACTAGCCCATACACCAGATGATAACACTGGTTTAAATGAGTATGGAATGGGCATGAAAACTGCTGCGTTATGGCTTGGTGAGACTTGGAGTGTTGAGAGTTCTGCTATTGGGGAAGATGTGTCAAGAAAAATAATTTTTGACTTAAATAGAGTAATGGCAGACGATCTAAAAACCCTTCCAGTAACCCATAAACCTAATTATCTCAATGACCATTACACCCTTGTTTCAATAACATCCCCAACTAAAAATATTCCTTCTATTAAAAGTTTACAGAAGATTAAAGATGAACTAGCCAGCATTTACAGAAAATATCTAAGAAACAATGAAATACAAATCATTGTTAATGATACTATATTGACATTTGAAGACCCTGTTATTTTAACTGCACCTTTTCATAAAAAGACTGGCCAACCAGAAGGTGATAAACTATTGTGGCGCAAAGAAATTGATTTCCGTTTTGGGAAGTATCGTGCTAATGGATTCATTGCCTTATTAAATACTATGCAACAAACTAAAAATGGTTTAGTGCTATTACGCAGAGGCCGAGTGGTTGTTGGTGCAGAAACTGACGGTCGTTATTTCCCAAAAGCTTTATTTGGAAGCGTAGGAAGTCCTAGATATAAACGTATGTTTGGTGAGTTGGAATTAGAAGGTTTTGATGTGACCTTTAATAAAAACGACATACAAGATAGAGAAAATCTTGAAATGTTAATGGATGCATTAAAAAGCGTTATACATACAAAGGAATTTGACCTATACACTCAAGCTGATAACTATAGAGAAGATGAGAGAATTAAGCAAATAAAGAAAATTGTAAAGGCACATAATACTTCTAAAGATAAAAATACAAAGATTGAGATTGAAACAAATCCCATTCCTGAATCACTTTTACCTGAAACACCTACCCTTGTAGTCAATGAACCTCTAGTTATTAATCAATACGAGGACAATTTTGCTGTAAATGGCATTCAATATACATTAAAAGTTCAATTTGTTGATGACGCAAAAGACTTAGTTTATCTATCACTTGATTATACAGATGAGCATGCTATTATTTGTAACATCAACACCAATCATCCTTATTTTGATCAGTTTGGCAAACCTTCCCCTGCTATAATTGCTCTTTTGAAAGCTATAGCTATTTCAAAATATGTTGCACAGAAAGAAGGTAACGACTCTACTGGAGAATTAATGTATTATTTTAATCAATTGATTCTAAAAACAAAGGTTTAACCATGCAAAAAATAATAATAAATAACAACAACACATCCCCCCATCCAACAGTTCTAAACGAAGTTAAGATGGGCGATCATTTCAATGCCTTTGTTGAATCTCAAAAACAAGGACCAAAGGAAGATGGTACCTATAAATTAAAAGGTATTACTACGCAAGGAGCTGCTAATCTACGCGAAGAAACCTCCCATATTTTAGCTCATTGCAACCCCCATGACGGAGTGAACAATCCAGAAACCACACATCTTGTTGTAGGATATGTCCAGAGTGGAAAGACTATGTCTTTTACTGCTCTTACGGCATTAGCTCTTGATAATGGATATCGTGTAGTCATCTACCTCGCAGGAACAAAAAATAATCTTTTAAACCAAACAGCTAAACGCTTAGAAAAAGACTTAATAGGTGGAAAGAGTAAAAACAGGAATTATTATCGATTGCACATTGACCCTAATAAAGATGAAGTAGACCAAATCGTAGGCCACCTGAGTCTTAATAGCCATCCTATTATTTTAATTCCTATCTTAAAACATTGGAAGCATATAAATAATCTTGTGACTATCTTGACAAGTCCCGATTTTAAAGAGGCTATGGAGGGGGAAACTGCATTAATTATTGATGACGAAGCTGATCAAGCGTCTTTAAATAGTTATGGGAGATATAACAGTAGAGTTGATGCTGACGGATATACAGCAGAAGAACGCCAATCCAAGACGTATGAATCTATTTTAAAGATGAGGGCCGTTCTACCTGGCAATACATATATTCAATATACAGCGACTCCTCAAGCAAACTTGCTAATAAGCATGCAAGATCTTTTATCACCAAAAAGCCATACTTTGCTAACTCCAGGAGAAGATTATATTGGCGGGAAATTATTTTTTGGCAAAGGCAAAAATCATGATCTCTTTAGGGGTGCCTTAATCTACAATATTCCCGATGATGAAGTTTTTCATAAGAAATATAATAGGTTATACCGTATACCCAAATCACTGAAAGATGCATTGATGCTTCATATTCTTGCTGTAGCAATTGTTGTGAAATATCTGAAAGTCGATGGGATCGAGTATCTTTCAATGATGGTTCATCCTGACAACACTATTATTTGGAATAAAACTTTTAAAGACTGGATTGATGCAGAACTTATAAAATGGCGCAGATTATTAAGACAACCTGATGGCGAGATAGACAAAGAAGAAATGATGGTGCGTTTTAAACAATTATACAAAATGGCTACTGCATTTTATGAGGAATTCGAACGACCATCATTTAATGAAATCAAAGAATTGATCCCAGAAGTTCTTAATGACTATAAGACCTATCTAGTTAATACTGATAGCGAAGCGGAAACAGATATTGACTGGAATCGCTATAGTATGCATATTCTTGTTGGTGCAGAGATGCTGAACCGTGGTTTTACTGTCGAAAAACTTGCAACTACATATATGCCGCGATATACGAAAGGTCTTTCTAACGCTGACACAATTCAACAAAGATGCCGTTTCTTCGGATATAAAAAAGACTATATTAAGTCATGCAAAGTCTTCTTACCATCTTGGACTATAAAAGATTATCTAGATTATGTCGATCATGAAGAAGAACTTCGTTCAACTCTCGAGTCTTGCGATACTTTAGAACAAGCAGAACGTAAAATATTATTATCACCCCGTCTTAGACCTACACGTTCAAATGTTTTACCAATATCTGTAGTTAATACAAAACTAAAAGGTATGCATGGTTTACAGGCATTTGAAAGCAAAGAACGTATTGAATCAAATAAATCTATAGTCGAATCATTCCTATCAAAACACGAGAAAGAATTTGTTGTTAATACAGATTATACAACAGAGGATCGTACACACAGGTGGTTAAAGTTGCAGATTGAAGATGCTATAGAGTTTTTAGAATCCTTCCGCTTTGGTAGTTATAAAGATGCTGCCAGAAAAGCTTCAACTATTAGGTATTTACGCTATTTGTCTGGCTCAGATAATCCCAATGCTTTGAGTTTTGTTTATTTTATTCAAATGGCTTATGCAGCTCCTGTACGAAGACGTTCTTTTGATAAAAACACATTACGTTTAGCTGCCAATACGGATATATTCGCGGGTCCTAGTTCAGTTCATGATTCAACTAACTATCCAGGTGATAGAAAGATATTTGGGGAAGATTCTATTACTATACAATTGCACCATATTTATTTAGATGGTGCAGAATTGGAATATCCCCATGAAGCATATACTCTAGCTATTAATTATCCTGAGCAACTTGCTATAAACTATTGTGCCAATGAGTCTTCTAAGCAGGATGAAGAAGACGATGATTACATGATATGATGGATATGGAAAGAAGTGAATTATTAGAACAAATTAAAAAATTAAAAGCTAATTATTCCGAAGGGAATGAGTATAATGTATTCCCTATTGAAGGAATGGAGCATAAAATAGGTGTATCTAAAGAAGGGTATCCCAAGTTTTTCGTTTGTACTAATGATAGCGGGTCTTCCACTCAGAATACTAATCTTGAGATTCTGTCTGTAGAGTATAATATGTTATGTACTTTTGTCGATGATATAGGTATACCTCTCCAGAAACATTATACGATTATTACACTAAGGTCTATTGATGAAACACTCCAATCTGAGTTTTTAGATATCGTTTTAATGGTGTTAAAACGCTTACCTTCAATTCCATCAAAAAGAGAAATTGCTTTAGAAGTAGAAAACTTGATTTCTATTTTTTCAGCAATGAAATGCCCACCTAGAAAGGAAATTCAAGGCTTATGGGCTGAACTTCTAGTGATTGAACGTAGCTTATCTCCTGAGAATTTGATTAATGCATGGCATGAGTCACCTACATCGAAATATGATTTCACTTTAGGTCGGGATAAAATAGAAGTAAAAAGCACATCATCTGAGGTTCGTAAGCATCATTTTTCCTTAGACCAACTTAACCCTTCAGTTAATTCTCGTTTACTTATAGCGTCTGTAATTGTTAGAGAATCTGGACAATGCGAAACAGGGTTATCTATTCTTGACCTTTATGACAAAATATGCGAAAGAGTGCTTTCAGTTGACGCTCGACTTCATCTTTATCAGGTCATAATTGAAACATTAGGTGCAGATAATAAGAAGTTAACTAATGTATTTTTTGATTACGTGGAAGCTTCTGATAAATTGAAGTTTTTTGATTTTAATGATATCCCTGGTATTAATAAAGATTCCATTATGAGAGGGGTTTCCAAGATTGGCTTTGATAGTGATTTGACTGGCATTGTTGATGTTCAAGATTCAGATTCATCTTTTAATGTTATAGATAGTCCGTTATTTAGTAGCTTATTTAATATTTAATATGGGGAACGTTAGTAGCAAAGATTTGATTATACATTTTGAAAAATTTTTCAAAGATTCAGTTTCATACAGAAGGCTGGATCCAGAAATCGTAAATCCTAGTCATTTTATCTTTGACGGGATAGAATTTTATGTGTATATAAAAAATCTTTCTCCTGCATATTTTAGTAATCGTGATATTTGGAGAGCTCAAATGACAGGCATTGAAAAACTGAATGAAATAAAAGCATCTCCAGCTCTGTTTGTTTTACTAGGATATGATGACAAGAATGATGTATATGCTGTATGGGACCCTTATCAAATAAAGCAGCGCATTGGGACGGCTAATAGCCCATCATTATATTCCAGACTTTCACTTCAAAGAGAAGTCTCAAAAACGAAAGAAATAAAAATGATGACATTAAACAATGACCAAGAGGTGTTGGTTTTCCCACACGAAAGGCTTGTTGATGTTTTTTCAAACATTGAATTGTATTTTCCAGAATCTCCTGAATATGTAGCAATTGGCTCAAAACGGAGAAAAGATGCCAACGAGGCATACAAAGTATTTATTAATACACGGAATTTAGATGATTATGCTAAGTCTCTTATTGCCTCTGGCAATATGAAATTTGATGTTGAAGATAAGTGTATAAAAGTAAAGAAACTACTTAAAAGTTCCCTTATTTCTTCTCATAGAAAAATATTTTTAGCTCATAATTCATTAAGTGAGTACAAAGAGGCAGTCGATTCATTTTTTACTTTGGAAGAAGTCAAATATTATTGTAGGCCTGATTATATGGGATATTACAATGCATTAAATTCATATGTGAGGTTTTTACAAAAGCAAAATGGATTATTTGATACAGATACAAAAGGAAGTCTGGTCAAAGAAGATTTGAGAGGTGTTGAAAGACATACAGACGGGAGATCAGATAATATTAATGAAGGAAATGTTAATTCTTTCAATGAAAAGGAATATGAAGATGAAAATGGGAATCTCACAAAAATAGCTAATCCAGAATTACTAGAACAGATAAGACCTTATCTTGATACCGAGTATCCTTCCTTACCTCCAGTTTACAATATTATTAGTGAGTTTTATGGAGACAGGTACCCTAATATGCAGTTTAAAGATTGGGGGAAACTTATTAGCGCCATTGATTGGTCTAAACAAAATGAGGCTGGTATTGTTGTAGAGGAAAAACTACCAAGTAAGAAGAAAACTCAAATTATACGAGTTGAATTTTCAGATGGGCGCATTATTGAGGATAAAAACGTTAGTACAACATATTGTGAATTTATTAAAAATATTGGTGCTGAGGAGATTAGTATTTTAAATATTCGTCATGCTGGCGTTAATATTGTATCTAAAGAATTAAATTCAAAATACGCTTCTTATCAACGTGATATTGGAGGTGGTTGGTATGTATTGACAAATAGTACAACCTTGCTAAAATTTCATCATATTAATGAAATAATTAAAGAGTATGGTTTAGATACAAAAGTATCATTAGTTCCTCTTAACTCTTCTTTTTATGATAACTCTTCAATAATACCTCATGTTCAGAGTGGTAAACGTGAGAAAATAAGAGTTCAATTTCCTAATGGTAGAATTATCCAACCATCAAAGGTTCTTGAAGCTTTAGTTGAAGTTGTAAAATATGCTGGGGCTGAACGTGTTCATTCACTTCATATCAATAATTGTGGCTATAATCTGATAATTAAAATTCCTCCTACTAAATATAAAGATGCCTGCAAACCTGTAGGTAAAGGTTGGTTATGTAATACTCGTTCAGATACTCATAGAAAGTATGATCAAATTAATTACATCTCTGAGAAACTAAAACTTGGTCTTAATGTTGATCTTATAAGTGAATCTGAGAATGAAGTTCTAGACGAAAAAGCAATAGATTCTAGCGCTGAGTCCAAATCTTATCTTTCTGTTTTAACCCCAGAGAGTGAAAAGGGGAAAAAAGATGTAGTATATTCTAAAACTAGTGACGATAATACAACAAGTACAAATATCAAAATAGAAAACCAAAGTAATAATTGCAAATTATTAGATAATAAAGGAAATATCATCTTTTCTTCAAATGGAAAATTAATAATGATTGGAGATAATATATATAGGGTTTATTATACATATTCTTCTATCTCAATTAACCTCGTAATAAAGAACTTTTTGGGCAATTACGTATTAGGTGAAAGGATAATACATGCTCAATATCGTTCTCCACTTTATACCAACCTTGATGTGTATTCATATTTGGATCAGATAAAAAGATTTGATTTCAATAAAGAAACTAATGAATACTATGTAAAAGTTAACAAGAAATGGTTTAATAAAAACGGAGATTATGTTAGCCAAGAAAGTACAAAAAAGATAATGCCTTCGAGCGAAGAGAACAAATCCGAACAAACGATTCAAAACGAGCAGACTACTAGTTCTACTAAAAGTTTAAAATTGATTGAATTAAGAAAAGGATTATTGGCTGTTATAGGCAACACAGACCCATATAAGGAAGAGTTGAAAGCCTTAGGTGGATGTTTTACATATCTTCCGAAGTGGGGTATGACATGTGTATTTTCACAGAAATTGCGGCAGAAAATAGAAACTTATATTAATGGCAATACATCTTTCCCTTCATCAACAAAAGATAATCCTGATGTGCAATATAAGAAGAATAATAAATCAGCGACTAAAAATGATGATGAAATAAATGACAAAAGAATTGGGTATATTGTCAAGTTATATCCTTCTCAGAGCAAAGGGAAAATAATAAGTGTAAAGAAAGGTTCATGGACTTCTAAAAAATTAGTCGTAAAAACAAATAGTGGGAAAATAGTAGAAATTGATGATTTACCCTTCCTCTATGAAGTATTAAAAAAGAAATAGTTATTTCTGATCACTAACATATTGTGTTGAAGATGGAAAATGGAATACCTGACACATAAAGCAGTATTATACAATGGAAGAGTCACTAAAGAAATACATAGGTGCCTTCACCTTTATTAATCGCAATTCCTCGAATGGCTACAAGGCTCCTCATAAGTTGATATTGCTTATCGCCATAGCAGATTTGGTGGCGCTGAACTACATTCGTGAGCCCAGAATCAAACTAAGCAATATGCTGATAAAGACGTTCGAGTTGGAATGGGAGTTTGAGGTGCATAGTAAATACACCAACAAACAAATAATGAAATTGAAAGGACAGCCAGAGGAATCGTGTGAGGATTATCCGTTTCAATGTCGCATAGAGTATCCTTTCTTCCACATGCAGAATGAGTCTTTCTGGCAACTGCATAAGTCTAAGGATTATGTGGAGCGGAAGGAATATAGCTTGTGGATGCTCCAAACTTGTTTCGACTACGCACTAATAGATGTAGAGCTTTTCAATTTGCTAAGGGATAAAGATTGTAGGAATGCACTCAGAAGCTATCTGATTTCTTTAATATAGAATATACAAAGTGACTGACTCTCGCGAACTTTTTTGATAAAATAAAACCGCACGGCAAAGGACAAATGTCCTTGCCATGCGGTAAACCAGACCCGAGGTGAATACATTCTTATTTTATTAAACTGTTATTTCTATTAAGATCTTCTCTGGACCCTCAATGCAACTCTCATAATAACCATCACCCGTGGTACGAGGTCCACTAAGCACATGATAGCCCTCCGCTTGAAGGCGAGAGGTCATGGCATCTACCTGCATCTTGCTTCCTACTGCCATTGAGAGGTGTATGTAGCCCAAATGGGCACGCTCAGGCACCACCTGACTAGTAACATCAGGTCGTTGCATAAGTTCTAGCCGTGTATCTCCCTTTGGAAAAGACAGGATATATGTGCGTAACCCTGTACTCTGATTGTGGTATAAATCATTGGAAGATGCCTCAAAATAAGTGATGAAGAAATCCCTCATCGCTTCTAAGTCCTGACAATATAATGCTACGTGGTCAATTAACATCATCTGTTGAATTAATACTACAAAGGTAGTGTTTTCTTCAGAAACTATCACTCTATGAAGGAAAAAAGCCGACTCTCACGTTCTATATGTTGCTGAATGATATACCGCAAAATAAAACTGTCATCTGTCATTACTGTCATCAATAATAAAGAAAAAGGCCGACTCTTACGAGCCAACTCTATTAAAAATGGGGACCACTTTCACAAGCAGTCCCCTATCAATACAAACACAAAATAAAACACGACAAAACTATTATAATTACCTATACTTAGGGAGTATAAATCTTCCACCATAATATTCACATACCTGTGAAAGACTTGAGGGTAATTCAATAAAAACGGTGCAAAGGTATAGCTTTATTTTTAATTTCCAAACAAAAATCGCATTATTTTGAAATATTTTTTTGAAGAAATTATGCCGTTGATTATAAATAGAAAAGCCCAGCACAGATATAACTGAACTGGGCTTTCGCTTTACATCGCTGTCATGCAGGAGGTTACTCCTATCGTTGTACCAATAGCTGTTAGGATTGCTATCAACAGCTGGATACCGTATTTTAAAAGTTCTTTCTTGTTTTTCATAGTGTCATTAGTTTAGGGTTTAGGGTTTAGAGTTTTTTCATTCTTTTCTTCGCTACAGCTCGAAGAAAAGAACCAAAAGAAGCGCCGCCGACTGCATTTTTTCCACTAAAAATCGTTCACGTTTTCGGGAGGGGCGCAAGACGACCGCTTCGCGCTCTTATTAGTGCACCCCTCTTTTCCGAAAACGCTTACGATTTTTTAAACGCTCCAAAAATGAGGTCGGGGATTTGGCTGCGCAGCCGTAATGTTTAATGTTAAATGTTTAATGTTTAACGTTACCCGATACCGCCATCTGGG
>JAFRTL010000010.1 GCA_017427065.1 Bacteroidaceae bacterium
ATAAATACAGGCAGGCCGCAACGGGCTTCTTGTACTACTCTGTTTCTGTTCATTGTAAGCATTTTATTGGACGAACTCCCCTCCGAAAGGCGGAAAGCGGATACAAAGATACGGAATTTTCCACATTCAATCCAAATTTTTCGGAAGGAATTTTCAGGAAAATTTCACATCATGAAATAAACCATATCCGAGCCTCCTCTCCTGGAAAGCGGCTGCAAAGGTAGGACCTTTTTACCAATCCACAAAACTTTTTCAACTATTTTTTTGAAGTTTTTTTGCATGAAGCGGACAAAAAGAATACACGATGCTTTGAATCAAGCTCTTAGACCCAAAAATAAAAATAGCTACTACACGAGGTAATTATTTTTCTCTAACTAGGAAAAAATATTTTCCTAACTAGAAAATAAAAACTACACCTTATATTATATATAGTAAGAAATGTTCAAGACATCAAAATGTCACATTCATTACCACAAAACAACAAAAAAAAGCATTTAATTGTGAAATATAAATGTAAATATATATCTTTGTTTCCTAAAACTAATATCAATTAATTAAAATGAAAGACTTTCTAAAGTACACACTGGCCACCATTACTGGTATTGTGGTGATTCTCCTGATTGTTTTTTTCTCAGGATTAGTTATATTATTTTCGGCATTATCGCCATCAAATTCTGAAACCCGCGTAGAGAAAAATTCCGTGATGGCACTTCACTTAAACGGTGTCATTGAAGAGCGTTCAACATCTGACCCTTGGTCGTACATCATGGGAAATAGCACCTCTTCTATCGGACTAAACGACATCCTTACCTCTATCAAGAAAGCAAAAGAAAACGATAAGATAAAAGGTATTTACATCCTTGGCGCTTCGACATTGGCGGCCTCTCCTTCTTCATTACAAGAGATACACGATGCCCTAGTAGATTTCAAGGAATCAGGCAAATTCATCGTTTCATACGCTGACAGCTACTCCCAAAGTTCCTATTATCTAGCAAGTGTCGCCGACAAAGTGATGATGAATCCACAGGGAATGCTTGAATGGCAAGGAATGGAGTTAGAAACCATGTTCTACAAAGAACTACTCGACAAGGTAGGTGTGGAAATGCAAGTTTTCAAAGTAGGAACCTACAAGTCGGCTGTAGAGCCATATATTCTCAACGAGATGAGCGATGCCAATCGTGAGCAACTGACAGAGATTGTAAACTCCATTTGGAACAATATAACAGAAGATGTATCAGCATCACGTCATATAAGCAAGGAGAAGTTGAACGAACTGGCCGACAAGGTCTTGATGTTCCATCCTGCTACTGAAGCGGTGGCCAATGGTATGCTCGACACGTTAATCTACAAAAACGATGTACGTGATTATCTGAAGAAGATGGTGGGTATTGACAAAGACGCCAACCTTCCGTTATTGGGTATCAGCGAAATGGTGAATGTGAACCGCAATGTTCCTAAAGACAAGAGCGGTAACATCATTGCTGTATATTATGCAGCAGGAGAAATCGATGGTACCAGCGTTGTAAACACAGGATCTTCCTCTGGCATTAACTCTGAGAAAGTCATCAGCGACCTTCGAAAACTGAAAGAAGACAAAGATGTGAAAGCCGTAGTGCTGCGCGTCAACTCTCCTGGCGGAAGTGCTTATGGTTCTGAACAAATCTGGTATGCCATCAAGCAATTAAAGGAAGAAAAGCCGGTCATCGTATCTATGGGCGACTATGCTGCTTCTGGCGGTTACTATATCTCCTGTGGCTCTGATCTTATCGTGGCAGAGCCAACTACCTTAACCGGTTCTATCGGCATCTTCGGATTGATTCCAAATGCCCAAAAGCTTAAAGAAAAGTTTGGTATAAACATTCAAACAGTAAAGACTAATGAACATGCCGACATGGAAAGCACCGAAATGCTTACCCGTCCGATGACAGAATCAGAGAAAGGACTGATGCAGATGTATGTAAACAATGGTTACGACCTCTTTACTACACGTGTAGCTGATGGGCGAAATCTTTCTAAAACACGCGTTGATGAAATCGGGCAAGGCAGAGTTTGGACCGGCGAACGTGCTAAAGAGCTAGGCCTTGTTGATGAACTGGGAGGTATTGACAAAGCCATCAGCATCGCAGTTGAGAGAGCAGGTGTAGAGAAGTACAGTCTTCTTTCCTATCCAGAAGAAGAGAGCATGCTGAGTAAATTGATGAACAATAATCCTACCAAATACGTAAGATCTAATCTTTTGAAGAGCAAATTTGGAGATTTGTATTACCAGTATGAGTTTATCAACAACTTCAGTATCAATGATATGTTGCAGATGCGTATGCCATACGAACTAGACATTCACTAAATCTCACAAATGGCGGAAGAGAAGCAGACATACAGGAAATGGCTATTGCCACTCTCCTACCTCTATGGTATCGGAGTACGCATTAGGAATACCCTTTACAACTGGAATATCCTTAAGTCGAAGAGTTATTCCATTCCCATTATCTGTGTGGGTAATCTCACAGTTGGCGGAACAGGAAAGACTCCACACATCGAGTACCTCATTCGTCTGCTTCAACGCCAAGGATTGAATATTGCCATACTAAGTCGTGGATATAAGCGTGCTACTAATGGCTACATACTTGCCACGACGAATAGCACCAGCAGAGAAATTGGAGATGAGCCCTGCCAGATGAAAAGCAAGTTCCCCGACATTACTGTGGCTGTTGATGAAAACAGATGTCATGGAATAGAGAATCTTCTTAAATTGGACTCCCCACGCATAGACATCATCTTACTGGACGATGCCTATCAACATCGTCGTGTAAAAGCTGGACTGAATATCCTTTTGACCGACTTCAACAATCTCTTTACCGATGATCATCTGCTTCCTGCGGGTAATCTTAGGGAACCAGTAAAAGAGAAAGAGCGTGCCCAAATGGTCATCGTTACCAAGAGCAACTCTGAGATGAAACCTATAGAGTTCAACATTTTGAGCAAGAAGCTCAATCTGTACCCTTATCAGGGATTATTCTTCTCTACCATAGAGTATGATATACTCTTTCCACTCTATCCAGAAAGCGTAGTAGAACAAGACATTCAAATCATAGAGAAGGATACCAACGTGCTGTTAGTAACAGGCATAGCATCTCCACTTCCTATGGTCGAAAAAGTTAAGTCACTCAGTGACCATGTACAACACCTTCCATTCCCAGACCATTACAGCTATAAGCGGAAGGACATGCAGACTATTGAACAGGCATTCAACCGGATGCAAGGCCCCAAAAAGATTATTCTCACTACAGAGAAAGATGCTTATCGTCTCATTGGCAATACCGCCATCAGTGAAGAGATGAAACCCTATATTTATGTGCTTCCTATCAAGATGCACTTCCTACAAGACCGAGAAGAAACTTTTAACCAACAAATAATCAGTTATGTTAGAGCGAATAAACGAAACTGCTGAATTTCTAAAGCAGATCATGACTACGAAGCCAGAAACGGCCATTATTTTAGGTTCAGGACTAGGCGGACTAGTAGATGAAATCACCGATAAGATAGAAATCAAGTATGGCGACATTCCTCACTTCCCTGTTTCTACAGTTGAAGGGCACAAAGGGAGCCTTATCCTTGGGAAATTAGGACAGAAGGACATCCTTGCCATGAACGGACGCTTCCACTTCTATGAGGGATACTCCCTCACAGAGACCACCTTCCCCATCCGCGTGATGCGCGAATTGGGCATCAAAACCCTCTTTGTGAGTAACGCCAGTGGAGGTATCAATCCCGATTTCCGTGTGGGTGACCTAATGATTATTACAGACCATATCAACTTCCTGTGTGACAATCCACTGCGCGGACGGAATATTCCTTATGGTCCACGCTTTACCGACATGCACGAGGCCTATGATAAGGAACTTATCCGTAGAGCTGATGCCATCGCCGCTGCTAAGGGCATCAAGGTGCAGCATGGTGTATATCTTGCCGATCAAGGCCCTACCTACGAGACTCCAGCCGAGTATCGTATGTACCGCATCTGGGGAGCTGATGCCGTGGGCATGAGCACTGTCCCCGAGGTCATTGTCGCTCGTCACTGCGATATGCGCGTCTTTGGAATCTCCGTCATTACCGATATGGGTGTCGAAGGACAATTTGCAGAAGTGACCCACGAAGATGTGCAGAAAGCCGCCGACGCGGCTCAACCTCGCATGATGGCTATCATGCGCGAAATGATCAATCAGGCATGAGAACAGAAATAGCTACGCTCGGAGAATTTGGACTCATCGAGCATCTTACTGAAGGCATTGAACACCAGAACGCCTCCACCATTTATGGAGTGGGTGATGATGCTGCTGTACTCTCCTACTCCAGCGACAAGCGCGTACTGGTCACTACCGATGTCTTGTTGGAAGGCGTACACTTCGACCTTACCTATGTTCCATTAAAGCATTTGGGCTATAAGGCAGCGGTAGTCAACTTCTCTGACATCTATGCTATGAACGGAGTTCCTCGCCAAATCACTGTCACGTTGGGTATTTCCAAGCGCTTCAGCGTGGAAGACATGGAACAACTTTATGCTGGCATCCGTCTAGCATGTCAAGCCTATGGTGTAGACATAGTAGGAGGCGACACGACCTCTTCACTGACTGGTCTTACCATCAGTATCACATGTATCGGTGAAGCCGATGCTGATAAGGTGGTATATCGAAATGGAGCCAAGGAAACTGATCTCATCTGCGTCAGCGGTGACTTAGGAGCTGCCTATATGGGGTTGCAACTGCTTGAGCGCGAGAAGGCCGTTCTAAAAGGCACCCCGGATGTACAACCCGATTTCAGTGGTAAAGAATACCTGTTGGAACGCCAATTGAAGCCAGAAGCCCGTCGTGATATCATCGAAAAGCTGAAGGAGGCAGACATACAACCCACAGCTATGATGGACATCTCCGACGGTCTTTCCTCAGAACTCATGCACATTTGTAAGCAAAGCAAAGTCGGCTGTCGTATTTATGAGGAGCACATCCCTATTGACTACCAGACAGCTGTTATGGCAGAGGAGTTTAATATGAACCTTACTACTTGCGCTTTAAATGGTGGCGAAGACTACGAATTGCTATTCACCGTACCTTTATCCTACCACGAACGCATTCAAGACATTGAAGGCATCCGCCTCATCGGACACATTACTAAAGCAGAACTTGGCTGTGCCCTCATTACGCGCGATGGTCAAGAGTTTGAATTGAAAGCTCAAGGCTGGAATCCGCTGAAATAAGAAGAATCCATTAATAATTCCAGAGAAACGTAGGCAATTATCGCGGAAACGTCCAGTATTACTACAAAAATGCTTCAATATAGTGTACATAATCACTATGTATTTCCGTAATAACTGCCTGCGTTTCCGGAAACCCACCTAAGTTTTGGTAAATAATAAGCCCTGACAAAGTAGTCTGGGCTTATTTTCATTAATTGAATTTTAAGCCTCCCTCGTGAGGGCGTAAAAAATACCTCACGAGGAAAGTCAAATTTCATACTATGGATTATTCTATATAAAAACAA
This sequence comes from Bacteroidaceae bacterium, assembly GCA_017427065.1. Taxonomy (GTDB): domain Bacteria; phylum Bacteroidota; class Bacteroidia; order Bacteroidales; family Bacteroidaceae; genus Bacteroides. Next base: position 5,536 of record JAFRTL010000010.1, read on the forward strand.
CGTATGGATACGTTAGTCTTTCCATAAATTACACTATGTATGTAATAAAATAGTATATCTGTCGGAAATTATTTAGTCAAATAATTGAAAAATGAAAACTATGAAAAAAAGAGCTCAGTGAAGCCATGAACATGTATAAGGGTGCTCAAGCCGTGATAGCGCTTTACATCGCCCTAGGCGGAGGAACGAAGTAGAATAGAGAAGACAAAAGGAAAGCCGAGTACTAAAACGTACTCGGCTTTCTTTGTGGTGTCACCAGGAATCGAACCGGGGACACAAGGATTTTCCGTCCTTTGCTCTACCAACTGAGCTATGACACCATCATTTCTTGTTTGCGGGTGCAAAGTTAGGCAAAATATTTTATCCTGCAAGGGAAAAAAGAAAATATTTGCATGAAACATAAAAAGAAAGCGGCCATCCATAAGAATGCCCGCTTTTCTTTACCATAAAAACAATAATATCTATTATACTAGACCTTGTGCCATCATAGCCTTGGCTACCTTCATGAAACCTGCAATGTTAGCACCCTTCACGTAGTTGATATATCCATCTGGTTCTGTACCATACTTCACGCAATCGCTATGGATGCTCTGCATGATCTGGAGCAACTTGGCATCTACCTCTGCAGCTGTCCAGCTGAGGTGCTGAGCATTCTGGCTCATTTCCAGACCTGATACTGACACACCACCGGCGTTAGAAGCCTTACCTGGGCAGTAGAGAATCTTAGCTGCCTGGAATGCCTCGATAGCCTCTGGAGTTGAAGGCATGTTAGCACCTTCAGAAACAGCTATAATACCGTTGGCCAACAAAGTCTTAGCATCGTCACCATTCAACTCATTCTGTGTAGCACATGGTGTAGCGATATCAGCCTTCTCGCCCCAAGGACGTGCACCTGCCACATACTTCACACCAGGATACTTCTCTGCATACTCACGAATTCGTCCGCGGTAAAGGTTCTTCAGTTCCATGATGAAATCGAGTTTCTCACGATCGATACCAGCAGGATCATATACATAACCATCGGAATCAGACATGGTCATCACGATACCACCCTCTTGGAGCACCTTCTCTGCAGTATATTGAGCCACATTACCAGAACCAGAAATCAGCACTTTCTTGCCTTTCAATTCAAGACCACGGGTCTTCAGCATTTCTTTCAAGAAATAGATATTACCATAACCCGTTGCTTCTGGACGAATCAGAGAGCCACCAAACTCACGGCCTTTACCAGTGAAAGTACCAGAGAAGTCACGTGTGAGCTTCTTATACATACCGAACATGAAACCTACTTCACGACCACCAACGCCGATGTCACCTGCAGGAACGTCAAGTTCAGGACCAATGTGACGAGTCAACTCAAGCATGAAAGCCTGGCAGAAACGCATAACCTCTGCATTGCTCTTGCCACGTGGAGAGAAGTCAGAACCACCCTTAGCACCACCCATGGGCAATGTGGTCAAAGAATTCTTAAATGTCTGCTCGAAAGCGAGGAATTTCAAGATAGACTGGTTTACAGAAGCATGGAAACGCACACCACCTTTGTAAGGGCCAATGGCGTTATTATGCTGGATGCGATAACCCATATTGGTACGCACCTTACCCTGATCATCTGTCCAAGTCACACGGAATGAAACGATTCTGTCAGGGATGCAAAGTCTTTCGATGAGATTGGCTTTCTCAAACTCTGGATGTTTGTTGTACTCTTCTTCGATACTACCTAATACCTCAGAAACTGCTTGAATGTACTCTGGCTCGTTAGGAAAACGGCACTTTAAATCTTCAATTACCTTAGATGCAATCATATTAGTATTTATTAAATGGTTGTTTTAATCCAACGGATATTGTTTTCTTTATTTTTATTTCGGTTGCAAAAATAAAGATAAAAATGTAAACCGCAAACAATTTTAAAAGAAAAATATCAAAAATGCGACATTTTCTTATAAATTGCACAAAAATTGCATAAAAATGTCACTTTTATTTCTTTTTCAGTGACTGATAGACAGGAATGAAGACGAATGCTCCAGAAAGCAATATCGTGACAATAACAGGACCATTGATAACTTCGGCATTAACTATTACCAAGAAGCAGAGAGCCATCCACATAAGGACGATGAAAGAAATCTGAACTTTAGAAAGAGGTCTTTTCATTGTTCTAATACCTTATTATATTATATAATTCTTAATTAAATGAATAAAAAGCTTAACAATCAGTCTTCAAATGTACATTAAATCGATGAATTTATTTAAATTTGTAGCTGAAAAATCACTATTGGAAGCTAATTTATGTTCAAATACCTCACCATCATCCTGTTGCTGTTCCTTCAGTTACCTCTTTTCGGACAGAGCCAGAAAGCCACTCCACGACGCGGTGAAGGTATTACCACATTCCTCATACGTATGGGAAGACCAGGGCCTTCTTATTACCAGCAATTTTTGGAACTTAACAAGGATAAACTCCGCGGAAAGGAAGAGCTTCTGCTTGGAGTGAGTTATCTGATTCCCGACAAGAGAGGGCAGACAAAAACCACCACCAGCATTCAGACTGCTACCAAAGAACAAAAACCTGCCACGACGGAAGACCTAGGTACATTTAACGAACCGCTATTTGGCACAAAACTGGCAAAAGGCAAGATAGAAAGTCATAAACTTAAAGGTGCATGTTTCTATGTAGTAAGCGGACATGGTGGTCCTGATCCTGGAGCCATCGGAAGAGTAAGTAACCATGAGTTACATGAAGATGAATATGCATATGATGTAGTTCTAAGGTTGGCACGTGACTTAATGCAAGAAGGTGCTGAAGTGCGCATTATCATTCAAGATGCAAGGGATGGTATACGTGATGATCAATACTTGAGCAATAGTAAGCGTGAAACCTGCATGGGTACCCCTATTCCACTAAACCAGACTGAGCGATTAAAGCAACGCTCTGACAAAATCAATTCCCTCTATGAGCAGGATAAAAAGAAGTACAAATATTGCCGTGCCATTTTCATCCACGTGGATAGTCGCAGCAAACGCGAGGAAACAGACGTATTCTTCTATCATGCAGACGGTAGCCAAAAAGGACGTTCATTGGCCAAAACCATGCAACAACAATTCAAGGCCAAATATCAGCAACACCAACCTGGTCGCGGATTCGGAGGCTCAGTAGGTCCGCGAAGTCTATATGTACTCAGAAACACCAATCCTATTTCTGTGTTTGTTGAGCTTGGAAACATCCAGAACAATCATGACCAAAAACGCTTTGTGTTGAGTTCCAACCGTCAAGCACTTGCCAACTGGTTGCTTGAGGGGTTCATAAAAGATTTTGAGGACAACAAGTAATCATGAAAAGAATAGTATACATATTTATCTGTTTAGCATTGACTGCTTGCATTGGTTCTGGTATCTCCGAGGAAGACTTGTTGCGTAATATCAATAGTACGCCGATGGTATATACTGTGGAATGCATGGCACAAACCTGTGTAGTGGAAAGATCAGACCTCTTCAGCAGTTTGCTTGGGCAGCGAACAGCTATTATTCCTGTAGAAGCAAATATCAAGGCGGGTATCGATCTATCCAAAGTGAATAATGTCAGAATTGCGGAAGGAAAAGCATACATTACTCTCCCCTCTCCCACTATTGAGATAGAAAGTACCAAAGTGCTTAATGACCAAATAGTCACCTCGGTGGGGCCTCTCCGTGCCAACTTCTCTGCTGACGAACTAACAGAAATTGCCAGCAAAGGCAGAAATGCCATTGAGGAGAAACTCAATGAATACGACTTGATAGGTCCTGCCCAAGATCAAGCGGAGGCGATAATTACCAATATCGTTAGAAAAATGGGGTTGGAGCCAGTCTTTGAACGTCGCTCTGTTTATGAGAATCAAGAGCTGATACGGTTTGTAAAAACAAATCAATAATCATGGAAGAGAAACTGGAACATAGGGAGCAGCAACGGAAGAAAATCTTCAGATGGGTGATTACCATTTCCATCGTACTGATGATCTGCCTGTTCTTTAGAACACAACGGAACAACCTCTTCCGTCTTTACAACTATTTATTCATGCCTCGCACAGAATTTGGGCATATTCAAATCACAGATTTGTCTAAGACGGCTAAACTCAAGGTATTGTCTATATATAAAGAAGTTATCATCAGTCAATATCGCCAAGAACGAGGCTTCTTGTTTAACCAAAATGAATACCAAATTCATTCAATCTATCCTGGACGTTTAGATATAGGCTTCGACTTAACCAAATGCGAAGACAACTGGATTGTCTCTGATGGAGATACTGTCATTGTATCTTTACCACCTGTTGAGATACTAAATAAAGATGCTTGGTACATAGACGAAGCCAAAAAACAGACTCCGATAGAGGATGGAACATGGACTACGGCTGACTATAACACGATGGCCCAAAGGGCCAACGCACTAATAAGACGCACCTGCGAGTTGGAGGATTGCTATAAACAGGCAGAGACTCAAGGTTTCAAGGTAGTGAGCAATTTACTCAAAACTTTTGGTTATACGAACCTGAAAATAGACATTAAGCCACGAAACAGCTATAAACCCTACCACATCGTGGATGCAGATGCAACAAAATACGTCAATCCCTATCAGTTCTATATAGGAACTAATGGAGACCACTATATTCATTTCAGCAATGGTGCCAACCTGCATTATGCAGGAGACTTCACACAAGAAGAATTACTTTCTTTTATTGATTTATTCAATCAATTCACGATAGATGAACCGATTAGACTTTGGAACATTCAGAAACAAGGAAGTATAATCTCTATTCATATAACACAAGGGATACCCTATGGCGCCACACCAATAACTATACTGGCTCAGGACGTGGATCAAAGCAAAATCATCAGAATTAAGAATGCTGCTGCTATGATTTGTCCTAAGAAACAAATCTCCATCTCTATCTTAGACAGAAATGGAGAAACCTTAAGAGAATTTCATTAGAAATTATTTCTCCGTTGCTACATCCTCAGTATTTTCAGCAGGTTCTTCAAAATCAGTCAAGCCATTATCGACCAACAGATTATACCACTGAACCAGTTTGCGAATGTCTGAAGTATGTACACGATCACGGTCGAAATTAGGAAGAACCTCCTGTAAATAAGCTCTCAACTCCTCGTTGCCAGCTTTCTTTACATCCATAGCTATTTTCGACCCGTTCTCCTTTGTCTGGATAGATTTGAACACTTGTCTCAATGGAATATCTTCTTCGTCTGTATACATAGCGATATCACCCAATGAGATTATTCTCTCACTTCCATATGCAGGCATACGGCGTTTGTCAAGAAGGGACTCCACAATAATCATATTTTTCCCCTGTGAAACCATTTTGAACAAACCAGGTTTGCCAGAGATTGCTAAAATCGAATTCAACATAGTTTTACATTATTATTTATTATATTCTCAATTTATAAATAGATTTCAAAGATATATATTATTTTTTTAACAGCGAAGTTATAACATGACAAACCTGCGGAATAAGTGGCGTATTCTCATCATTGTTTATCACAAAATCTGCCTTCTCTTTTTTTTCATCCTCATTCATTTGTCTAGCTATCCTGTTTTGAACAGATTTACGAGAAGCTCCATCTCTTTGCATAGTACGCTCAATACGGGTCTCTAAAGAAGCTGTGACCGCAACAATTCTTTCCACAACATCCTGAAAACCAGCCTCAATAAGGATGGCAGATTCAATACCACAAGCCACATTACCAGATTTCTCTTGTTTATCTACCCATATTAAAAAATCTTCCTTAACAACTGGATGTATAATGTTATTTACTTTCAAAGTATGTTCTTCACAACTGAAAAGCCATGAAGCAAGAACGGATTTATTGAGACTTCCATCATCAGCATAGACATCCTTTCCAACTAATTCCGTAAGATGAGTGCGAATACCTTCATTTGTTATGGTCAATCGTTTTGATTCCTTATCGGAATCATAAACAGGGATGCCCATAACCCGAAACAGTTGGGAAACCATACTTTTCCCGCTTCCAATTCCACCTGTAATGCCCAACCTAATCATTATTCTCAGAGCTATCAATATGTTCTATTAGGAAATCAACTTGTGCAGGATTAAAGCGAATATTAGTTGCTCCTTTAGGAATATTACGCAAACGAACTGAGTACTTTTGATTACCCAGCTTCATCAAATCTTCATAAGAGACAAAAATATGGAAATCATCGGAAGTCAAGTCATTATATTGGCGAAGTCCACACTGAAAGGTAATGGCAACTTTAGAGGGGAAAGAACGCAACTGTTTATCGGGAGGAAAGTTGATGCCATGAAGCTCTACTTCCACCGTTTTCTCTGTATACATATCTACCGCCAATGTCAATGTGGATACATCAGGGACAATCTTTGCGCCACGAGCAGATTTCAAGTGCACTTCCTTACGTAGTGTATCATCTATCCCACGAAACTCTTGTGGCTCCATATAAGCAGCTTTAATAGTATCAAGCAAGGCCAATGGAGCATAGACATGCACAGAATCTGGGGTAAAAATGGTATCAGAAAGATAGTGGCGAGGTCCTGCTGTAGCCATACCTTGAAAACGAACAGGTACCAACTTTGCCTGTCCTGTAGAATAATAATAATCTAAGGTATCTGGAGTGACAGAAACCACCTGAGTAGATGAACTCAGTTGGCTAGTTATCATTTTAGAAAAAGAAGAAGAAGGAATTTGTACATGGCTACCTTCTCCTGCTACAAAATCTATATTAAGTGGCGAGAACACTTTGCCCATGATATAATTAAAAAGCAAGGTTCCCTTATCACGCACATGTACCTTGACTGAAGAAACAGGATCTGAAGTGATGACCACATCGTCTGGGACATCCCTTAGACGGACAGGAATGGTAATATCAGTTTCATAATCATTATCCAAAGTTTGGATAAGCCAAAAACCAGCAGCAACAAATATAAAGAACAAAAACAGAAAAAACTCCCTGCTCTGTTTGCTTAGCAGGAAGTTCCATAAACCACGGGAAAACTTCAGATAAGCATGCTTTATGTCCCTACGTTCTGACATCAGCCTTCCTGTTTATTTAACAGCCTGTGTAGCATTAGCATCTGAAGCATCTGCAAAGATAGAGTTCTTATCAATGCGGATTCTCACATTACGGTCAATTTCAAGGATAATGTCATTGTCATTGATTTCTTTGATAATACCATGAATACCACCTGCAGTTACTACCGACTGGTTTATTTGCAGTTGCTTACGAAAATTGTTTATTTCTTTTTGTTTCTTATTTTGTGGACGGATCATAAAGAAATACATGATGGCAAACATGGCGATAAGCATTATCCACATCATCATGCCATTATCAGCACCCATTGCTTGAAGCATCAATAAATTCAGAAGTGTCATATTCAAAACAAATTAAAGATTTATAATTATCATCAGAATTTCTTAAGCAGTTTCCCTTGGTCTTGCAACATCAATACCACTCCATCGAGCGTCCCATTAACGAAAGAACCGCTCTTATGCGTACTATAGTTCTTTGCTAACTCCACATACTCATTCAAGGTAACACTCAGTGGAATATTAGGGAAACTAAGCATCTCTGCTACAGCCACCTGCATAATAATAATATCCATCAGAGCTAAGCGGTCGAACTCCCAGTTGCGTGTATTTTCCTCAATCATTTTACGGTATTCTTCTCCATTGAGAATACTTCTACGGAATAAACGAATGGCGAACTCACGATCTTCATCATCCTTAAATTCAGGCTGCAATGGTTGATCTGCGCCATTTGCTTCTTCAAACTTCTTGATCGTTTTCAGGATAAACGTATCTACAGTAGCTTTATCATCATTCCAGTATAGACTCTGCTCTTCGAGGAGGGATTCAATGTCCTCATTAACCATAATAAAATTCTTATATATTTTACGCCACAACTCACGATCGGCCTCATAGGTAGTCACCCCCTCTGTCAAATACTCATTGAAAATGTCACTTGTAAAAATAGTATCAAACAGGTTCCTCACTAACGTACTGTCATTATCCCATGTACGTTTCTGATTAGACACATAGTCCACCAGTTGCCTATTAACTTCCAACTGACGTATGAATTTATTTTCTACTAATGCTGTTAGTTTTGTCTTTGTGACATCATCTAGGTTAAGACGGGAATCCAATTTACGTTGTGCATAATTGGCCACTGCCACCATCAGCATCAATAGATAATTATAAAGGTCATAGGCTTTAGAAAGGCTAAAAAGTAATTCTTTTTCAGCGGCATCCAAGTTCTTGCTACCATTCTGGTAATAAGCATACACAATCTGTATAATCTTAATACGGATGAGAACGCGGTTAATCATATCAAAGGTGTTTATAATTTTGTTTGCAAAATTAGCTATTTCTGATGACAAAATCATAATGCAACGCATTTTTTTTACTCTCGCAAAGATTTATCTTACGTTTTTATTGACATATTCAAAAAAAATCATGATATTTGACATTTGAATCATAAAAACGAAAGATTATGGAAGGACAGAAGAAAAAAAGTGTAGATGAAACAAGCGATAAGGACATTGTTTATTCACAAGCTGTCAAGGCAGGTAAACGGATCTATTATCTTGATGTCAAAAAAAGCAAGAAGGGTGAATTGTTCCTTGCCATCACCGAAAGTAAAAAAATTGTCCAAGGAGAAGGAGATAATGCTCAATTCTCTTATGAGAAACACAAGATTTTCATTTATAAAGAAGACTTCGAGAAGTTCTCAGAAGGTCTTAAAGATGTCTTGAATTATATTTATCAACGTCAAGCTCCTGAAAGTCCTACATCAACAAAAGCTGTAAAAGATGTGGAAGGAAATGAGCCTATCATCTCAGATGAGATAAAGATAGATATCGATTTTTAGTAAATATTCATTGCAAAATAAAAAAAAAGCAGTACTTTTGCACCGCTTTTTCAAAACACCCTTGCAACAAATATAATACAAAGGTTGCAAATGTGCGATGGTGAATTAAGCAAGAACTTAATTTTAGAGTAACACAAAAATTTTAAAGAATGAAAACATTTGAATTGAACGGAACTGCAAGAACTATTGCAGAGCGCTCTTCTGAGCAAGCAAGAGCTTTGAAGGCTATTCGTAAGGACAATGGTGTACCATGCGTACTCTATGGCGGTGGAAAGAACATCAACTTTACAGTAAAGGCTGATGATTTACGTAAGTTGGTTTACACTCCTCACATTTATGTAGTAAATCTGACTATCGATGGTGAGGTTCACACAGCTATTATGAAGGAACTCCAGTTCCATCCTGTAAAGGACAATATCCTTCATATTGATTTCTTGGAGATCAGTGAGCAGAAGCCTATCGTTATGGAAGTACCTGTGAAACTTCAAGGTTTGGCAGAAGGCGTAAAGGCTGGTGGTAAGTTACAACAGCAGATGCGCAAACTGAAAGTAAAGGCATTATACAAAGACATTCCAGAGATTCTGACCGTTGACGTTACCACTTTGGGCTTAGGCAAGTCTATCAAAGTTGTTGACCTCAGCTATGATGGTCTGGAGCTCATCAATCCTAAGTCTGCCGTTGTCTGCATGGTGAAGGCTACACGTGCCGCTATGCAAGCTGCGCAGTCTTAAAGAGTAAGTCTTTTCGTCTTATATACGGATGGTTCGCTACGCTGATGCAAATCAGCAGAGTGTTACCATCCGTAATTTATTTAGTATAATGGTATTATGAAATACTTGATTGTAGGATTAGGGAATATAGGACCCGACTATCATGAAACGAGACATAACTCCGGCTTTATGGTGGTGGATCGACTTGCTTCAGCGGCTGGTCTGACATGGGAGGACAGGCGTTATGGATTCGTCACTACCCTCAGCATTAAGGGACAGCAGCTGGTATTACTCAAGCCATCTACGTTCATGAACCTCAGCGGTAACGCTGTGAGATACTGGATGCAGAAAGAAAACATTCCATTAGAACGTCTTTTGGTGATCGTGGATGATTTTGCCCTTCCTACAGGCGCCTTACGTCTAAAACCTAAAGGGAGCGATGGTGGACACAATGGGCTAAGAAACATAGCAGACGTACTAGGAACACAGGAATTCGCACGCTTGAGATTCGGCATAGGCAATGAATTCCCAAGAGGTGCTCAAGTAGATTATGTGCTCAGTGGATTCACGGATGAAGAGTGGGAGATTCTCCCAAAACGATTGGATCTAGCTGGGGAAATGGTGAAAAGTTTCTGCTTGGCTGGCATTACCATTACGATGAACCAATATAATAAAAAGTAAAGATGGAGGCTAGAATCGATAAATGGCTATGGGCTGTACGTATCTTTAAGACTAGAAGCATTGCTGCAGATGCTTGTAAGATGGGACGTGTGGGTATCAATGGCACACAAGTAAAAGCTTCACATAACGTGAAGGTCAATGATGTGGTACAAGTACGCAAACCTCCTATTACCTACTCTTTCAAAGTGCTGCAAGCCATAGAGAAACGCGTAGGAGCTAAGCTCGTTCCTCAAATGTTGGAAAATGTCACTACACCAGACCAGTTGGAATTGTTAGAAATGAGCAAGATCAGTGGGTTTATGAACAGAGCTAAAGGTACAGGGCGTCCAACGAAGAAAGACCGTCGTCAGCTTGATGAATTTACAGCACCTGAGTTTATGGACGACTTTGACTTTGATTTTGATGATAATGATGAAGAATTATAGATTATGGCAGAGAATATCATAAAATGGGGTATTATTGGTTGCGGTGAGGTAACCAAATACAAGAGTGGTCCTGCATTCAGTAAAATAGCCAATTCAGAAGTGGTAGCCGTCATGAGCAGGGATCTGTCCAAGGCGGAGGCCTATGCTAAAGACCGCGGCATACCTAAATGGTTTGACGATGCCCAGTCTTTAGTGAACGACCCAGATGTAAATGCAGTGTATATAGCTACTCCCCCATCCTCTCATGCCACTTTCGCTATCATGTCCATGAAATCTGGAAAGCCTTGCTACATAGAGAAACCAATGGCTGGCAGCTATGAAGAATGCAGTCGCATTAATCGTATTTCTGAAGTGACAGGAGTCCCTTGTTTCGTGGCTTACTATCGTCGTTATCTGCCCTACTTTCAGAGAGTAAAGCAGATGATAGATGATGGGACGATTGGCAATATTTTAAATATACAACTACGTTTTGCTGTTCCTCCACGCGATCTTGATTATAATAAAGAACAATTACCTTGGCGTCTGCAACCTGACATTTCGGGTGGTGGCTATTTCTATGATTTGGCTCCACATCAGCTAGACATGATCCAGTACATTTTCGGCATCATCATCGATGTACAAGGGTATAAGAGCAACAGAGGGCACCTCTATGAAGTGGAAGACAATCTGAGTGCTTGTTTCCGATTCGAAAGTGGATTGGTTGGTAGTGCATCTTGGAGTTTTGTGGCTCATGATTCTGCACGAAACGACCGCATAGAGGTGGTGGGAGACAAAGGCATGATTTGTTTCTCAGTCTACACCTACGACCCTATTGAAGTCTATACAGAAAATGGACGCATAGAGATTCCTGTAGAGAACCCCACCTATGTCCAACAACCTATGATTCAGCGTGTAGTGGATCACTTGCTTGGGAAAGCAGAATGTAGCTGTAAAGGAGAATCCGCCACACTGACCAACTGGGTGATGGATAAAATCCTTGGAAAGATTTAGGCTTAGTGAGATTCACCTGCATAGGTGATATCTCCTCTTTCAACGACATTATACACATCCCGTTTTTCACCCACGATCCAGATTACGTCACCTTCAGAGAAGGGTTCGCGGATATTTGGAGCATGGAGTGCTTCATCACCTCGTTCCACACCTGCAATAAGACAATGGTACTTGTCGCGAATGCCAGTTTCAGGAGGAGTAAGACCCAAGAACGGAGAATCAGCATCTACCTCAAACTGTTTTAAGATCATCTCACTGCGCTCTATCAAATCCTCATCTATCACTGCTGAAGCATTGATCAATTCTTCCCCAAACAGTTCAAGTTCTTTGTCAGTTCCTAATGCCGTAATTCTATCGAATGGATAGAGCCTGGTTTGTGCTCTAGGAATATTAATTCTACGTTTTCCTCGCAAGATAGACACCACCTGCACCCCATATTTCTTCCCAAAGTTTAATTCTGCTAAAGTCTGTCCTGCCCATGTTGTTTCACCTGGCAATTCATAATCTGCAAGGTGCAAATCCCTAGATAGTAATCTTCCTGCATACTCAGGTTTCTTCTCGCCCATATACTCTGCCTTTATCTCTCTTGAGCGCAGATTCTTGAAGAAAGTACGCTCAATCATGATACTCTGTTTCTTTAATCCTCTAGAGAGTATCATGCCTACAATCAGCAACAGGGCAATGCCAAACAGCAGACCAGCAGAGAGTTCGACTAGCTCTGTAAACACGAACATGATAAACGCCACAGCTATCAAGACACGGATAAATACAGTAGCAACCAATGGTAAACGATTGGCACGTGAATGCCAGAGGGACTTGAATTCCTCTGAATGGTTTTTCTTAATCATGATGGCCCTCAAGAACGGAGAGAGCACTGCGACCGTGAGCACTGCCATAAGTAGATTTCCCCAGAAACCTGGTATCCAATTCTGGCATATTGGTGTTACAAACCTCAAGGAGATAATGACGATAGCTATACATATAATGGAATAGATGAATGTGTTTCTGACCATTGCCAAAATCAGTTTACGCCAAACACTTTCACTATTAACCGTACGCGTACTGGAGGTATAGTTTGCCAATGTCCTGCGCATCTTCTTAGGCAAATGAGCCTCAGCATACTCAGAAGCCGGTTCTGCCAATCGTATCATATAAGGTGTCAGGAAGGTAGTTATCACAGAGACTGCCACCACTATAGGATAGAGGAAATCACTGGTAACTCCCAGAGACACACCAAGTGAAGCAATGATGAATGCAAATTCACCAATCTGTGTCAGACTGAAGCCACATTGCATGGCTGTCTTGAGCGACTGTCCTGACAGTACCACGCCCAAAGTTCCAAAAGTGGCCTGTCCCAAAATCACCGTAAGGGTAATGACAATGATAGGAACAATGTAAGTAACGATCATCGCAGGATCTACCATCATACCCACAGAAACGAAGAATATAGCGCCGAACAAGTCTTTGACAGGTTTTACTAAGTGATCGATATGCTCTGCCTCCACTGTTTCGGCTAAGATAGAGCCCATCATAAAGGCACCAAATGCTGGAGAGAAACCCGCCAAAGCTGCCATTACCACCATGAGGAAGCAGAGGCCCAAAGAAACGATCAGCATAGTTTCATCGCCCATCAATTTGCGGGTTTTGCGAAGTAATAAAGGAACAATATAAATACCCACCACAAACCACAGAATCAAGAAGAACACCAATTTGGCAATGCTCCAAAGCATTTCCATCCCCTCAAAGTTGCTGCTTACTGCCATCGTAGAAAGCATTACCATCAGCACGATTGCCAGGATATCTTCAAGTATTAAGATGCTGAGTACCAGACCTGTAAACTGCTTCTTGCGAATCCCAAGATCATCGAAAGCTTTGTAAATAATGGTAGTAGATGACATCGCTATCATACCACCAAGGAAGATACTATCCATACGACTCCATCCGAAGGCTGTACCTACAGAGACCCCTGCGATAATCATACAGAAAATAATGGTTAAAGCGGCGATGACTGCCGAACCTCCTACTTTCATGATTTTCTTGAAACTAAACTCCAGACCAAGAGCAAAAAGCAAGAAAATCACACCAATGTCTGCCCAGGTATGCACGCTCTGAGTATCGACTACAGAAGGCAAGAATCCCAGATGGGGACTAGCCATGAAACCAGCCACAATATAGCCCAATACCAAAGGTTGTTTCAGCCTCTTAAAAAGTAAGGTCATGAGACCTGCATATACCAATATCACAGCCAAGTCGGCTATCAAAGGAGCTAATTCTGACATATCCTATCCTTAAATTTTAATGGCAAAATTACAAAAAGATAAATATTCCATCAAAACTTTTCTCTACTATTTTACCAGAATGCCCCATTGCTCATTGGCACCAATTTATTTTCTTAACTAGGAAAATTTTTTTCTTAGTTAGGAAAAAATATTTTCTGTGTGTAGCTTATAAAAAGCATCACACAAAGAGTAAAAAAAGTGGGAAATAACGACAGATTTTGTTAAGTATTTTTTGCAGATATTCGGCAGAATTTAGTAACTTTGCATCATAAATGTATAGCTATTTCAATAAACGTTTAATTAATATACTAAAACAATGAAAATTTCACACATTGAGCATCTGGGTATTGCTGTTCCCAGCATCGAGAAGGCCCTGCCTTATTTCGAGAACGTATTAGGTCTGAAGTGTTATAACATCGAGGTAGTTGAAGACCAGAAGGTTAAGACTGCTTTTCTGAAAGTCGGTGAAGTGAAGTTAGAGCTGCTGGAGCCAACAAGCCCAGAGAGCACCATCGCCAAGTTCATTGAGAAGAACGGTGGCCGTGGCGGTATGCATCACTTGGCATTCTGCATTGAAGACGGTGTGGCCAATGCATTGGCAGAGGCAGAAGGCTTGGGCATTGCCCTGATTGACAAGGCTCCACGCAAGGGTGCCGAAGGTCTGAACATCGCATTCCTGCATCCAAAATCAACGGCAGCTGTACTGACAGAGCTTTGCGAGAATCCTAACAAATAATCATAAAATCATATAGACACACAATGAGTAAACAAGTTGAAAAGATTAAAGAGCTTATTGAGCTTCGTGCTAAGGCTCGTTTAGGCGGTGGCGATAAGGCTATCGAGAAGCAGCATGCTAAAGGTAAGTACACTGCTCGTGAGCGCATCACTATGCTGCTCGACGAAGGCAGTTTCGAGGAAATCGACATGTTTGTGGAGCACCGTTGCACCAACTTCGGTCAAGACAAGAAGCATTTCTTGGGTGACGGTGTGGTAACCGGTTGCGGTACTATCGACGGTCGTCTGGTGTATGTTTTCGCACAAGACTTCACCGTATTCGGCGGTTCTCTCTCTGAGACTATGGCACAGAAGATCTGCAAGGTGATGGACCTCGCTATGCGCATGGGTGCTCCTTGCATTGGCATCAATGACTCTGGCGGTGCCCGTATTCAGGAGGCTGTGAACGCTTTGGCTGGCTATTCTGAGATTTTCCAGCGCAATATCCTGGCTTCTGGTGTGGTTCCTCAGATTTCTGGTATCTTTGGTCCTTGCGCAGGTGGTGCTGTGTATTCTCCAGCATTGACCGACTTCACCATCATGATGGAAGGCACTTCATACATGTTCCTGACTGGTCCTAAGGTTGTAAAGACCGTGACTGGCGAGGACGTGAACGAAGAAAATCTGGGTGGTGCCAGCGTACATTCTACAAAGAGTGGTGTGACACACTTCACTGCACAGACTGAGGAAGAGGCTCTGGCTCTCATCCGTAACCTCATCAGCTATATTCCACAGAACAACATGGAAGAGCCTCCTTACAAGCCAACCGATGATCCTATCGATCGTCTGGAGGACTCCTTGAATGAGATTATCCCTGATAATCCTAACCAGGCATACGACATGTACGAGGTGATCAGCGCCATCGTGGACAACGGTCAGTTCCTGGAAGTTCACAAGGACTATGCAAAGAATATCATCGTAGGTTTCGCCCGCATGAACGGTATCAGCGTAGGTGTAGTAGCCAACCAGCCTAAGGCTATGGCAGGTGTGCTCGACTGCAACGCCAGCCGCAAGGGTGCCCGCTTCGTTCGTTTCTGCGACGCCTTCAACATTCCATTGGTAACATTGGTTGACGTTCCTGGATTCCTCCCAGGTACTGGTCAGGAGTACAACGGTGTGATTCTGCATGGTGCTAAGTTGCTTTATGCTTACGGTGAGGCTACAGTGCCAAAGGTAACAGTAACCCTGCGTAAGTCTTACGGTGGTTCTCACATCGTGATGAGCTGCAAGCAGTTGCGTGGTGACATCAACTATGCATGGCCAACCGCTGAGATCGCTGTGATGGGTGCATCAGGTGCTGTGGCAGTGCTCTTCGCCAAGGAAGCAAAGGAGAAAGAAGATCCTAAGGCATTCATGGCTGAAAAGGAAGCCGAGTATCAGAAGTTGTTCGCTAACCCATACAATGCAGCCAAGTACGGCTACATCGATGACGTTATCGAACCTCGCAACACTCGTTTCCGCGTAATCCGCGCTTTGCAGCAACTGAGAACTAAGAGACAGGAGAATCCTGCTAAGAAGCATGGTAATATTCCATTGTAATTTTTACTTAAGACCAAAAAGTTTATGAAGAAAATTAATTTTGGAATAATTCTTTCGCTCGCACTGGTATTCAGCCTGTCATCTTGCCGCCAGCTCTCTACTAGTAGCAAGGTACTCATCAACGAAGTGATGATGGACAATGAGACCAGCGCCACTGATGAGTATGGTGACCACCCTGCATGGATTGAATTATTCGTTAAATATTATGGACCTATCGATGTGGCAGGCTACGTAATCGAGGTAGAGCCTAAGGGCGAACCAGCCGTAAGTTACCACATCCCTAAAGGTGACGTGATCACGAAGGTTCAGCCTCGCCAGCACATAGTGTTCTGGGCCGATGGCCAGCCAAATCGTGGTACATTGCATACCAACTTTACGCTGAATCCTGAAAAGTTCACTACCATCCGCCTCTATAACTCCAACCTCGACAAGATCGACGAAGTGGAGATTATGGGTGGTTCACTGAAGGCTGATCAGGCTTATGGTCGTAAAGATGCTACTTACACAGAACTGGGTGCAGAGAACTGGGAAGTAAAGGATAGCTCTGACGGCAATCCTAACACCTATGTAACTCCAGGTTCCGCCAACCGTGTGATAGATCTGAATGCCAAGCAGGAGAACTTTGCAAGGCAGGATCCTTCAGGTATTGGTATGGCTCTGACCGCTATGACCGTGGTATTCTCTTGCTTGCTGCTGTTGTTCGTTGCTTTCAAGTTCGTAGGCAAGACATCAGTACGCATGGCTCAGCGCAATGCCATCGCTGCCAAGGGCGGTAATCCTGACATAGCTGATATGAAGACTGCTATGGCAAAGGAGAACCAGACACCTGGAGAAGTATTCGCCGCCATTGCTATGGCACTGCATGAAGAAATGGAAGACGTGCACGACACGGAGGAGACTGTGATTACTCTCAACATGGAGGATCATCAATTGTCTTCACCTTGGAGTTCCAAGACCCTGCTGATGCGTCGTACACCTATTAGAAAAAGATAAATTCATAATATTTTAGACAATGAAAGAATATAAATATACTATCAACGGAAACAAATATAACGTAACCGTTGGCGATATTGAAGGCAACAAGGTTCACGTAGAAGTGAACGGTACTCCTTATGCCGTGGAGATGGAAAATGCTCCAGCTCCTAAGAAGGTGATTCGCCCAGTAGTGGCAGCACCTGCAGCTAAGTCTGCTCCTGCACCAACCACCAAGGTAGAGAAGCCAGCAACCAAGGCAGGCAAGAACGCTATCAAGTCACCTCTGCCAGGTGTGATCCTGCAGATCAAGGTGAACGTAGGCGATGAGGTGAAGCGCGGACAGGTACTGATGATTCTGGAAGCCATGAAGATGGAGAACAACATCCCATCAGATCGCGATGGAAAGGTTGTAGCTATTAATGTAAGCAAGGGCGACTCTGTCCTTGAGGGTACTGACCTTATTGTAATTGAGTAAAGATTATGGGTGAATTTTTAAATTTCTTAGGTAATAACCTCCTCGATTTCTGGAACTATACCGGATATGCCAACGCTACAGCCGGTCATTTCGCCATGATCGTGGTAGGTTTGATCTTCATCTACCTGGCCATTACCAAGGAATTTGAGCCCATGTTGCTCGTTCCAATCGGTTTTGGTATCTTGGTAGGTAATATCCCTTTCAACCTCGATGCAGGCTTGAAGGTGGGTATCTATGAAGACAATTCAGTGTTTAACATTCTGTATAGCGGTGTGACCAACGGCTGGTATCCACCACTTATCTTCCTGGGCATTGGTGCCATGACGGACTTCTCCGCCCTGATATCCAATCCGAAGCTGGTGGTAATCGGAGCAGCTGCTCAGTTTGGTATCTTTGGTGCCTACATGCTGGCATTGCTGTTGGGATTCACCCCACAGCAGGCAGGTGCAATTGGTATCATTGGTGGCGCTGACGGCCCTACGGCTATCTTCCTCTCGTCTAAATTGGCACCAAACCTGATGGGTGCTATCGCTGTGGCTGCCTACTCATACATGGCACTGGTGCCTGTGATTCAGCCGCCTATCATGCGTCTGCTCACCACCAAGAAGGAGCGCGTTATCCGCATGCGTCCTCCACGTGCCGTGTCAAAGACAGAGAAGGTTATCTTCCCTATCGTAGGTCTGTTGCTGACAGCTTTCCTGGTTCCTTCAGGTCTTCCATTGCTGGGTACTTTATTCTTTGGTAACTTACTGAAAGAGAGTGGTGTAACCCGTCGTCTGGCTGAGACTGCACGTAACCAGTTGATTGATGTGATCACAATCCTGTTGGGCTTCACCGTAGGTGCTTCTACGCAGGCTTCTGAGTTCATCACAGTGAACTCTCTGCTGATCTTCGCACTGGGTGCTATCTCCTTCGTGATTGCCACTGCTTCTGGTGTTATTTTCGTGAAGTTGTTCAACCTCATCCTGCCAAAGAACAACCAGATCAACCCATTGATTGGTAATGCTGGTGTATCTGCAGTGCCAGATGCAGCACGTATCTCTCAAAACGTTGGTTTGGAATACGATCCAACCAACTACCTGTTGATGCACGCTATGGGTCCTAATGTAGCAGGTGTGATTGGTTCTGCAGTGGCAGCCGGTGTGCTCCTCGGATTCTTGATCTAAAAGAACGTTTGTATAACGTTATATATAAAAAAGGTGGGGAAAGATTTCTTTCTCCACTTTTTTTTATAATTTAGTGCCATAAAAACATAAACCATTAAACAATGAAAAAGGCACTCTCTTTATTTGGAGCTTTGATGCTCTCTTTAGGCAGCCGTGCAGCTGTCAATGTGGACAAGATTGATCCCCCCTTCTGGTATGTCGGCATGCAGGACCATGAGCTACAGCTGATGGTCTACGGGGAGGATATTGCCAATGCGGAAGTATCCGTGAATTATCCTGGAGTGGCGCTTAGCAGCACTGTCCGTCTGGAAAGCAACAATTACCTACTGGTATATCTCACACTGAGTGCAGATACCCAACCAGGTAAGATGCCTATCACCTTCACTCAGGGTAAGAAGAAAGTAACGCAGGACTATGAGTTGAAAGCTCGCGCCAAGAAAGGTTCTGAGCACTATGGTTTCGATGCCAGTGACGTGCTCTATCTGCTCATGCCCGATCGCTTTGCTAATGGCAATCCGCAGAACGACCAACTGCCTGGACTTTCTCCCTACAAGGTGGACCGTTCAGAGCCAAGCAGTCGGCATGGAGGCGACCTGAAGGGTATTCAGGATCATCTAGACTACTTTACTGACTTAGGTGTCACAGCCCTCTGGTTCACGCCTGTTTTGGAGAACAGCATGGAAGGAGGTTCTTATCATGGCTATGCCACTACCGACTACTACAAAGTAGACCCACGCTTTGGCACCAACGAAGAATATCGTGAGCTTATCAATGCAGCCCATCGTCGTGGCATCAAGGTGGTGATGGATATGATCTTCAACCACTGTGGCTCTGAGCATCCTTGGCTGAAGGACATGCCAAGCAAGGATTGGTTCAACCACTCCGACTATCAGACCAACTATGTGCAGACCAGCTATGAGCTGACCTCACACGTAGATCCTTACACCTCACAGCGCGACTTTGACTACATGGCCAATGGCTGGTTTGTACCTACCATGCCCGACCTTAATCAGCAGAATCCTCACGTGATCCGTTACCTGCAGCAGAGCAGCATGTGGTGGGTTGAATTTGCCGATATCGATGGCATCCGCATGGACACCTACCCCTATGCCGACTATGACGCCATGAGTGGTTGGATGAAAGCCATCAACACAGAATATCCTAACTTCAACGTAGTGGGTGAATCTTGGAACATTGAACCTGCCTACACCGCTTGGTGGCAGATGGATAGCAAACTCTCTGCTCCACGCAATAGCTACCTCAAGACTGTGATGGATTTCAGTTTCTGGGACAAGATCAACCAGGCGAAGAAAGACACAGAAGGCAATGGTGGACTGCATCGTATCTACAATAACTTCGTGTACGACTTCCTCTACCCTAACCCAGCCTCTGTGCTCACGTTTATCGAGAACCACGATACCGATCGCTTCCTAGAAGAGGGGCAGGACATTGCTGCCCTAAAGCAAGCCGTCACACTGCTGCTCACCACCCGTCGCATCCCACAGCTTTATTATGGTACTGAGGTGATGCTCAATGGCGTGAAAGCCATTACCGACGGCTATGTACGCAAGGACTTTCCTGGCGGATGGCAAGGCGATACACAGAACGCCTTCACTGCTGCTGGTCGCACGGCCATTCAAAACGAGAGCTACAATTTCTACAAGACATTGCTCCACTGGAGAAAGGGTAATGAGGTGATCAGTAAGGGCAGCATGATTCACTTCCAAGTGCAGCATGGTGTCTATGTCTATGCCCGCCAATACCAAGGCAAAACCGTCCTCGTGATGCTCAATGGTACTAACAAGGCCGTAGACCTCCCACTCTCCTACTATCAGGAGTTGCTGAAAAATGTTCGCAGTGGCAAGGATATCCTCTCAGGTCGCACCATCCAGTTTGGTGAAACGCTGTCAATGGCCTCAC
The DNA here is from genome assembly GCA_017427065.1 of Bacteroidaceae bacterium. Lineage (GTDB taxonomy): Bacteria > Bacteroidota > Bacteroidia > Bacteroidales > Bacteroidaceae > Bacteroides. The sequence goes on from JAFRTL010000010.1 coordinate 26,351, forward strand.
GAGAGTCGCTGGTCATCGAGCTATAAGACAAACGATACAGAAGAAGCCCCGACTCTATAACGAGCCGGGGCTTCTTTTATTCTGCAAACGTCTGAATTACTGAGCCAACTTATTGTCAGAACCCAGCACGTCAGTGATCTTATGCTTGTACAATTCAACCATCAAGTCGCGAGCAGGACCGCAGTACTTACGTGGGTCGAACTCACCTGGCTTCTCAGCAAATACCTTGCGAACAGCAGCAGTAAATGCCAAACGAGAGTCAGAGTCGATGTTGATCTTGCAAACAGCGCTGGCAGCAGCCTTACGCAACTGCTCCTCTGGAATACCTACTGCATCAGGCAACTTGCCACCGTTGGCGTTGATGATGTCCACATACTCCTGAGGAACTGAAGAAGAACCATGCAGTACGATTGGGAAACCAGGAAGCTGCTCCATGATAGCATCGAGAACGTCGAATGCCAATGGAGGAGGAACCAGACGACCAGTCTTAGGATCGCGTGTGCACTGCTCTGGCTTGAACTTGTATGCACCATGAGATGTACCGATTGAGATAGCCAAGCTATCTACACCAGTCTTAGAAGTGAAGTCGATCACTTCCTCAGGCTTTGTATAGTGAGACTCCTCAGCCTGAACCTCATCCTCTACACCAGCGAGAACGCCAAGTTCACCCTCTACAGTCACGTCATATTTGTGAGCATACTCTACAACCTTAGCAGTCAGCTCAATATTCTTCTCGTATGGAAGTGAAGAACCGTCGATCATAACAGAAGAGAAACCGAAGTCTACGCAACTCTTGCACAGCTCGAAGCTATCACCATGATCCAGGTGCAGAACGATTTCAGGATGCTCGCAACCGAGTTCCTTAGCATACTCTACAGCACCCTGAGCCATGTAACGCAACAAAGTCTGGTTTGCATAGTTACGAGCGCCCTTAGATACCTGCAGGATAACCGGAGAACGCAGCTCTGAAGAAGCCTTGATAATAGCCTGCAACTGCTCCATGTTATTGAAGTTGAATGCAGGGATTGCATAACCGCCATTGATAGCTCTGGCAAACATATCACGAGTGTTTACCAAGCCTAAATCTTTGAAATTTACCATTTTGTTTAATTATTTAGTGTATATTCAACAATATTCCGTAGCAAATTTAATCATAATTGCTGAATTATCACATACTTGAAGAAGAAAATATTAAGAAAAAAGGCAAAAGTTTTTTCTGTTTCAGATAAAAGCATTATCTTTGCGCTCTGAAAATAAAGACCATTACACATTTTTACCAAATATATAACTGATTAATAAATAAAAAAACATACTATTGATATGAAGAAAGACATTCATCCAAGCAATTATCGCCCAGTAGTATTCAAGGATATGTCCAATGGTGACATGTTCCTGTCACGTTCTACTTGCAAGACTTCAGAGACAGTTGAGTTCGAGGGCGAAACTTATCCAGTATTCAAGCTGGAAATTTCTAGTACCTCTCACCCATTCTACACAGGTAAGTCTAAGTTGGTTGACACCGCTGGTCGTGTAGATAAGTTCATGAGCCGCTACGGAAAGTATAAGAAGTAATCGTGTACGATAAGAGACAAAAAGGGGATATGCCACTGCATATCCCCTTTTTTATTATCCTAATATAAGACTCTTTATTTTATGAAAGACGTTTCAGCAATTCAATAAGCACACGCCAGATATCCTCAATGGTAGAAAGCTCCACACGCTCACTAGTAGAGTGCGGTTCCACGATACGCGGACCGATGCTGGCTATCTGAATGCCAGGATAGTGCTCCACGAAGAAGCCTGCCTCTAGCACGAAGTGCATAGCCACCATGCGAGGACGCCATCCTAGCACGTCAAAGAAGGTGTCGGAAGTCAGTTGCAGAAATGCTGACTGCTGATTCTCTTGCCAAGCGGGAGCAGACATTACTGTCTCACTCTTAGCACCACAACTTTCAAAGACGTTGGCAATGTTACGACTTAATGCCTCCATATCCCTATCAATGAAACTCCGGGTATGGGTTGATACGAAGATACACTCCCCTTCAGTCAGGACGCGCCCAACGTTGTTAGAAGTCTCCACTGTATCCTTCATCGAGTCGCTCATCTTTACCACGCCTTGCGGAATCTGTTCCAAACAAGTCATCAAGGCATCAATAGCCTCTGAATTAATAACCATCTTCTGTGAATCACACCTAACAATGGTGCAATGCATACCAGGGTCACTATCTGAATACTTCTCATACAGCCATTTGTTAATCTCTTCTTCCTGCTGTTTCATGTATTCCGAAAGATCCTTTGAGGTGCATATGATGATTTCGGCAGAAGAGGCGATGGAGGCATTAGCTTCACCCGTATTGATTGAAGCCACAGCGAAGCTGCATTCACGACGGATAGCAGCTAAAGCAGTCCATGTAGCCTTGACGGCACTACAGCGTCCTTTGTTGATATCTACTCCCGAGTGACCACCTAATCCTCCCTCAAATCGGATGCGGTACCAGCAACCATCGGGGGCAGGTTTGTGCTTCAAGGGGATACGATGAAACTGCAAGCAGGCTCCAGCTGCTCCAGTAGTGATAGTGTCATAGTCCTCAGAGTCAAGGTTGATAACCTTTCGACCTCCCAGAAAGTCCTTTCTCAACCCTGAGGCTCCCGACATGCCATCCTCCTCGTTGGTAGTGGTAATCACCTCCAATGGGCCATGCACAATATCATTGCTTTCCAATACGGCAAGAGCCATCGAAAGACCAATGCCATTGTCAGCACCCAAAGAAGTTCCACGAGCTTTCATCCATCCATTCTCTACGTAGGCATCGATAGGTGTATTGAGAGGATCACTCATACCCACACAAACCATGTCCATGTGGTTCAGCAGAACGATGGGTTCTGCCTTCTCATGACCAGGGGAAGCAGGCTTGCTAATAACCACACAATTCTCTGCATCGCGTTTGTAAGATAGATGCAAACGCTCAGCAAACTTACACAGATAGTCAGCCACACGCTCTTCGTGGTGAGACGGGCGGGGAATCTGATTCAGTTCCTTGAATATCTGGAACACACGTTCAGTAGTAGTTATCATTTCTGATGCGCTTACTTACAAATTAAAGTAACTAATTATAGATTACTCCCACTCGATAGTGCCTGTTGGTTTTGGAGTAAGGTCATACAGCACACGATTCACGCCAGGAACCTCTGTGATAATGCGCTGGGTGATATGATGCAACAGAGAGTAAGGAATCTCCTCAATGGTTGCAGTCATAGCGTCACGAGTATTGACGGCACGAATGATGACAGGCCAATCCCAACTGCGTTTGTTGTCCTTTACACCTGTTGACTTATAGTCTGGCACGATGGTGAAGTACTGCCAAACCTTGCCTTCCAGACCGTTCTTGGCAAACTCCTCTCGCAGGATAGCATCGCTCTCACGCAGAGCCTCCAGACGGTCGCGCGTAATGGCACCTGTGCAGCGCACACCCAGACCAGGACCTGGGAACGGCTGGCGGAACACCATGTTATCCGGCAATCCTAATTCTTTACCTACGACACGTACTTCATCCTTGAAGAGCAACTTAATAGGCTCAACGAGTTCAAATTGTAAGTCTTCTGGCAAGCCACCTACGTTGTGGTGAGACTTTACAGGACCAGACTCCACGATATCGGGGTAGATGGTTCCTTGTGCCAAGAAACTAATACCTTCCAACTTACGGGCTTCCTCCTCGAATACACGAATAAACTCTGCACCTATGATTTTTCGCTTTTGCTCAGGATCGGCCACACCAGCCAACTTATCGAGGAAACGATCTGTAGCATCGACATACACCAAATTGGCATTCAGCTCATCGCGGAATACGCGTACCACCTGCTCAGGCTCACCCTTACGCAGGAGGCCATGATTTACATGGACTGACACTAACTGTTTGCCAACAGCCTTAATAAGTAAAGCTGCTACCACGGAGGAATCAACACCGCCTGAGAGAGCCAGCAAAACTTTCTTTTCACCAATCTGAGCACGCAGCTCTTTAATCTGTTCTTCAATGAATTTCTGGGCCAAGGCAGGAGTTGTAATGCGCTCCATATCAGCCGGTCGTACGTTACCTGTTGTCATATTCTGTAATATTAATTGGTTTTTATTCTTATTTTTAAGCAACAAAAATACGAATTTTTCTCTTCATTAGCATTTAATTAAGTGCTATTTTTTTATCAATAGTATTACTATTTCCATTTTATTTGTATTTTTGCATGTAGAACAAAATAAATAGCATACTTATGAAAAAACACATTTTATCTTTATTAATCGCAGCCTTGCTTCTAACTAGTTGCGGTTCAGTACCTATCACAGGCAGAAGACAGTTACAACTAGTTTCTGACTCTGAGGTACTTTCAAGCAGTCTGACTCAATATGCCAGCTATATGAAGAGCGCCACCAAGTCAACCAATGTCACCCAATCGGCCATGGTGACCCGCGTAGGACGTAAGATTGCTGATGCTACGGAGGCATACCTAAAAGCCAACGGACTGGCAGATGAAGTAAAGAACTTCAGTTGGGAGTTCAACTTGGTAAAGGATAACCAGTTGAACGCGTTCTGTATGCCTGGCGGAAAGATTGTGGTTTACGAGGGTATTATGAAGCTGATGTCAAGCGACGATGAGTTGGCAGTGGTTTTAGGTCATGAAGTGGCGCATGCTGTAGCCAAGCATAGCAACGAGCGTATGAGCCAGCAGATATTGGCAGAATACGGCTATGCAGTACTGGGCGGAGCCCTCTCTGGTCAAAGCGCAGCCGTACAGTCAGTAGCTAGTCAGGTATATGGCTTGGGGGCTCAGTATGGCATGACGCTTCCTTTCTCCCGCAAACATGAATCAGAGGCCGACTATATGGGGTTGATTCTGATGACCATTGCAGGCTACAATCCAGACGTAGCTGTGACCTTCTGGCAAAAGATGTCGTCAGGCAGCACACAGGCACCCCCTGAGTTTATGAGCACACATCCTAGCGATGCCCGCCGTATTGCTGACATTCAGAAGAATCTTCCAAGTGTAAAGCAGCAGTATCAAAAGAAATAATTAAATCATAAGGTTATGGCTGACAATTATTTAGAAGAGAAGTTTGAAGCTTACGAAGCCAAGAAAGCAGCTTGGCAGAAAAAGCGTAAAGTGGCGGGCAAGAAAGCCAGCCCTGTGCGTGGCGAGAGTACTTTGGAAGCCGACACAAAGGACGTGCGTTATGATGTGGCCGATAATGAAGACCCAGCGCGCGACTGATGAGTGAACCTACGTTCCTACATACTTTTGCTACAAATGTAACGGGCATTGAACTTCCAGAGAAGTTCACAAACCCTTTCAGTTATGAGCCTCATGCACTGTGCCAAATCGCAGCGCATGAGGTTCAAAGGTATATTGACAGTCACCCGTTGTGGTGCGAAGAATTGAAGGCGGGCAAGATGTTTGGTGTGCTGGTAGTACAAACAATCCGTGGACTACGTTATCTTGCAGCTTATTCCGGTTTGTTGCAAGGGCGTAACGACCTACCCTACTTTGTGCCTGCCGTCTATGATCTACTGAATCCTAAGGGGCACTTCAAGATAGAAGAGGCAGCCATCACCGAGATAAACCATACCATAGATAAGGTGGAAGCAGAGACCAGCCAACGGGCTACAAACTTGAGACACGAACGAAAAGTTCGATCACAAGCCCTGCAGGAATGGGTGTTCCACCAGTTCGTGATGTACAACAAAAAAGGGGAGGCCAAAGACCTCACCCAGATATTCATGGAAGCACAACATAAGGCACCACCATCTGGTGCTGGCGAATGTGCTGCGCCTAAATTGCTACAACAGGCATTCTTGCACCATTGGACTCCCATTGCAATGGCCGAATTTTGGTGGGGTGGCGATAGTGCCGAACGAAAGCGTGGGCACTACTATCCTGCCTGTGAGGAAAAATGCAGACCTATCCTCAATTATATGTTAGCGAATTAGAATATCGGTACTAAAACGCTAATTATTAAAATAATACAGGAATGTAGCTAAGCCTTCAAGTGCTTTTTTCTTTTCCCCAAGGATATCAATCACAAACTTGATTTCTGCCTTAGCTATACCACGCAGATTAGTGAGTGACTGGAGATCAGCAGTCATACGGATGCTTTGTCCAGAAAGTACAGCCTGTCCAAACTTCATCTTATCCATACCATAGTTTACCATCATTTTCAGGTTATTCACCTCAATGATCTGGTCCCACAAGTGGGGCAGCATTGAAAGCGTCAGATAACCATGAACGATAGTGGTGTGGAAAGGACTCTCCACCTTAGCACGTTCTGGATCTATATGAATCCACTGGTGATCCAGTGTGGCATCAGCAAACATGTTAATACGCTCCTGTGAAATCTCCACATACTCTGACACGCCTATCTGCTTGCCAACCAACTGCTCAAACTCTTCAATATTATTGATTACTACTTTACTCATCGTTCTTAAAAAATAAATAAGTCATTAATTTTTGAGCAAAAGTACATTTTTTATCGATAAGTTGATACAATTCCGCGTGTATTTTTGTATTTTTACCACGTAAAAGAAAGTAGCGATGAGCGAGAGCGACTATATACATGCCTTGATTGCTCAGGGAGAGCATCAGCAACAGGATTTTAAGTTCGAAATCTCTGACATCTGCAAGATAGCCAAGACCCTCTCTGCCTTTGCCAATACGGATGGAGGCCGATTGCTTATTGGCGTGAAGGACAACGGCAAGATAGCTGGTGTGCGCTCAGAGGAAGAACAATACATGATAGAAGCCGCTGCTCAAGTCTATTGCAAGCCCCATGTGGAATGCGAGATGCAGAGTTACCTCATTGAAGGACGCACAGTGTTGATAGCTACCATTGAGAAAAGTGATCACAGACCTGTCTGTGCGAAAACGGAAGATGGAAAGTATCTGGCATACGTTCGCGTAAAGGATGAGAACATCCAGGCCACTCCAGTGCATCTGAATGTTTGGAAACAGGGGGATAGACAGAATGGTGAATTGTTAGAATTCACGCCTAGAGAGCAACACTTGCTGGAACTGATGAAGCAAAATGACAAGCTATCGCTCAACCAGTATTGCAGACGGGCACATATCCCCTATCCTGCTGCTGTGAGGTTATTGGCTAAATTCATACGCTATGGAATCGTAGAAACCGTCTTTGTAGATAGGCAGTTTCATTACAAGCTGAAAGAGTAATCCTTAGATTAATTGTAACAGCTTTTTAATACTGTAAATTTCAGTATGAGATTTCAATCTTTTACTTTTGTTAGTTATTACTGCTATTAATTATAATATAAAATAGGTATATGGAAACAACAGGAATTATGATGCTTATACTCAGGCTGCTCGGTTCATTGGCCTTGCTGATGTATGGTATGAAAACCATGAGTGATGCATTGCAAAAATTGGCAGGTCCCCAACTTCGTCATGTTTTGGGAGCCATGACTACCAACCGCTTTACTGGCATGCTCACGGGTATATTAGTCACAGCAGCGGTACAGTCATCTACAGCCACCACAGTGATGACCGTGTCTTTCGTCAGTGCAGGACTACTCACCTTGGCTCAAGCCATCAGCGTTATCATGGGTGCCAATATCGGAACTACCCTCACTGCGTGGATTATGTCAGCTGGCTTTTCATTCAACATCACAGATTTCGTTTGGCCTGCCTTTGTTATAGCCATTATCCTTATTTATAATAAAAAACGTCGCACCGTCGGAGATTTTCTTTATGGTGTGGCTTTCATGTTTTTAGGACTTGGAACTTTACGTCAAACGGGTATCGACATGCATTTGGGCGAACAACAGGCCGTGCTTGATTTCTTTGCCAGTTTCGACCCACATAGTTTCCTCACAACCCTTACATTCTTGATCATCGGTGGTATTCTCACCATGTGTGTGCAGTCAAGTGCTGCCGTGATGGCCATCACCATGATACTTTGCTCTAGTGGTGTACTGCCTATATACCAAGGTATTGCACTCGTAATGGGTGAGAATATAGGAACCACTGTAACATCCAACATTGTGGCACTCTCCGCGGGCACGCAAGCGCGTAGAGCAGCATTAGCGCACATGTTCTTCAACGTATTTGGTGTATGCTGGATATTGTGTGTGTTCCAACCATTTGTGAATTTTGTCTGCTCATTGGTAGGTTTTGATGTGACCATGACCAAAGACGCTGTTAGCAGTGAGGTCTTCCTTGCCAATGCTGCCAAACTGAGTTTTGTGCTGGCAGCTTTCCATACCTGTTTCAACCTTATTAACACAGGCATTCTAATCTGGTTTATCCCACAGATTGAGAAGTTCGTTTGCTACATCATTAAGCCAAAGGCCAATGTGGACGAAGAAGACACACGCCTGCTCTACATCAGTAGCGGTATCATGAAGACTCCTGAAATTTCCGTGCTTCAGGCACAGAAAGAAATCGCATTGTTCGCCGTCCGTATTCAGCGTATGTATAGCATGGTACGCGATTTGTTCCAGATGTCAGGAGTGGAGGCTAAAAACGATGATTTCATAAAACTCTATTCCCGTATTGAAAAGTATGAAGATATCTCCGACAATATGGAGATTGAGATTGCCCGTTACTTAGAGCAAGTCAGCGATGCCCATCTGAGTGATGAGACCAAGGCTAAGATCCGTTCTATGATGCGTCAAATCAGTGAAATAGAAAGTATTGGCGATGCCTGTTACAATTTAGCACGCACCCTTCATCGCAAGCAAGAACAGAAGAAAGTGTTTACGGAAAAGCAAACTGCCGATTTGCTACAAATCATGCAACTGACAGATGATGCACTTACCCAGATGAACCATGTACTTCCAGGACGTCGTGAAGAACGCTCCATCACAAAGACTAACGAGTTAGAGTATCGATTGAACGAAATGCGTGACCATCTAAAAGCAGAAAACATCAACGCCATCAACGATCGTCAATACGACTATGCAGTAGGTACCATGTTTACTGACCTCATCAATGAATGTGAGAAATTAGGTGACTATGTAGTAAACGTAGTTGAAGCCAGATTAGGTAAATAGTTTTTTTCGCACTATGGAGAAGGAAAAACGGATACTAGTGATAGATGATGAACAGGACCTTTGCGATATCCTGCATTTTAATCTGACAAAGGCGGGCTTTTCTTGCGAGGTAGCATTCTCAGCCGAGGAAGCACTCCAGAAAAACCCAGCGGCTTTCGACTTGCTGCTACTCGATGTGATGATGCCAGGCATGTCTGGTTTCGAACTGGCCATCAAACTGAAGGAAAACGAATACACCAAAAACATCCCCATTATTTTCCTCACTGCCAAGGACATGGAAAAAGACATGCTCTATGGCTTCACATTAGGTGCTGACGACTACGTGTCCAAACCTTTTTCTGTACGCGAGGTGGTAGCCAGGGTAAAGGCCGTATTGCATCGCACGGAAAATGCAACCAATAACCAGCAAATTCTCTGCTATCGTGACCTGACTGTAGATCTGACCAGCAAGGTGGTGAAAATAAATGGAGAAACAATAGCTTTCACACGCACGGAATTCGACCTGCTGTACATCCTGCTTAGTCACCCCATGAAGGTGTTCTCTCGCCAGCAGTTGATCGATGAAGTGTGGCCAAGCGACGTAGTCATTTCAAATCGTACAGTGGATGTAAACATCACTCGCCTGCGTAAAAAAATAGGACCCTATGCCAACTGTATTGCGACACGACAGGGCTTTGGCTATTATTTCAGTCCTGACATATGAAAAAACTGACGGAAGGTCATAAAATGTTTATCAGCGTGATGGTAATCTTTGCCATCTATGCTATGATTTTCATTCTCTTTGAAGACTACGACCGTCATGTATTAAGACCCTTCAGCGAAGCCAGTGACTGGCACCTGCTACTTTTCTCCATTGTGGTGATGACAGGACTTGCTTTTCTTCTTTATCATTATGCACGACGCATGGACGAGCGTATCAGTCGTGAACAGAATGAGAAGGAGAGTCGGATGCGTCGCGAGCTTACACAGAACATCGCCCATGAACTGAAGACCCCCATTGCAAGCATCATGGGATACATGGAAACTCTCCTAGAACATCAGGATATAGGACCAGACACTGAGCACCAGTTTATTCTTCGCACCCATGCCCAAGCCAAACGACTTACCTCACTGCTGCAAGACCTTTCCATACTGAATCGCATAGACTATGCGCCTGAGCAGATTGCCAAAGTACAGGTGAACATTTCCGAAATCGTCGAGGAAGTATCCCACGAAACATCACTTATGTTAAGCAAGCAGGAAATGACCTTACAGAATCTTCTCCCTAATGACATATCCCTCAACGGCGACCCTACGTTGCTCTATGGTCTATTCCGTAATCTATTCGACAATGCCATCCTGCATGCAGGAAAAGGGACTTGCATCACTCTGAGCGCTAAGGAGAATGGTAATTACTGGCAATTCACTTTCAGCGATAACGGACAAGGCATCGCTGAGGAGCATCTGCCTCGCATCTTTGAGCGCTTCTACAGAGTGGACAAGGGACGAAGCCGTACGAGCGGAGGAACAGGACTTGGACTTTCCATCGTGAAGCACACTGTCGAGCTGCATGGTGGCACCATTGATGCACAAGCATCTACTCCTCAAGGACTACGTTTCGTATTTACACTTCAGAAATAAGCAAGCTTATTTGGCCTTGCACTATCTTTATTCGCTGCGCTCATGAAGATAAACTGCGCCTCAGCAAAATAATAAGCAAACTTATTAGGGCTTGCACTATCTTTATTCGCTGCGCTCATGAAGATAGGCTGCGGCTCGGAAATAAAAAAGGAGCAAGTTTACCAAGGCTTGCACTATCTTTATTCGCTACGCTCATGAAGATAAACTGCGCCTCAGCAAAAAAAATAAGCAAGCTTATTTTGTTTTGCATTCGGCTTGTATTATCTTTGCACCTAATAATTTTAAAAGGTACAAGCAATGAGTATATTTTCTAAACTATTCGGAAAGAAAGGCGAGAACAATCCAAAGAACAATGTGGAGGACTTTGCCTCACTGACCAGAGTATATTTTCAGTCGGTACTAGCCTCAAACCTTGGCATTTCCAACATCCGTATAATGCCCGACTTGGCACAATTCAAACGTCTATTTAAGGTGCCTACACAGAACGGTCGTTTGGGTTTGGCAGAAAAGGCTGCCTCCAAGAAAATGCTGATGGCTGATTACGGACTATCAGATAATTTCTTCAAGGAGATAGACTCCTCTGTCAAGAAACATTGTCGCAATCAGAATGATATCCAGCCCTACATGTTCCTCTACCAAGGCTTCCTCAACGACTTGATGATGCTGATGAGTTCCTTGATGCAGTGGAAAATCCGCATCCCATCTATCTTTAAGAGCGTTATCAAAAACGAGGTGGAGAAGAGCGTGCATAAGGTGTGTACCAAGACGGTTTGGAGTAAGGACGACGTACATAAGACTGCTACCAACGTACGCATGTACAAGGAGCGCCTAGGTTATAGTGAGCAATGGATGTCTGAGTATGTCTATAACGTGCTGATGCTGGCCAAGAAAGCTCCAAAGCCAAAGGAAACTGCTGAAAAGAAGTGATGACAGAAATTGAGCAGCATCCCTTTGAGCCTTTTCTGCCAGAGAATGCCAAGTTGCTGATGTTGGGGAGTTTTCCTCCCCAGCCAAAGCGTTGGTCGATGGATTTCTATTATCCAAATTTTACGAACGACATGTGGCGCATCATGGGACTTATCTATTTTTCAGATAAGAACCACTTTATTGTGTCTGGTCAAAAAACCTTTCAGAAAGACTTACTTATCTCCTTCCTCAAGGAACAGGGCATAGCCCTCTATGATAGTGCCACAGCCATCCGTCGCCTACAAGACAATGCTTCCGACAAATTTCTGGAGGTAGTAACATCCACAGACATGGATGCCCTCCTCTCCCAACTCCCTCATTGCCAAGCCATCGTAACCACTGGAGAAAAAGCCACAGACACCCTCTGTGAGAAGTATGGAGCAGAGAAGCCAAAGGTAGGGCACTACTCTACCTTCCTACATCAAGGAAAGCCACTGCGCCTCTATCGTATGCCCTCCTCCTCACGTGCCTACCCCCTAGCCCTTGAAAAGAAAGCAGAAGCCTACGCCCAGATGTTGCAGGAACTGGGGATGATTGTTTAGGGTTTAGGGGATAAACTCTTAATACAGCAATTAATCTCCCGACCTCATTTTTGAAGCGTTTTAAAAAACAGGAAAGTTTTTGGGAAAGAGGGGTGCACCAATAAGAGCGCGAAGCGGTCGTCTTGCGCCCCTCCCAAAAACGCGAGTGTTTTTAGCGGAAAAAATGCAGTCGGCAGCCTTTGCATAAACTTGGTTGCACCTCAGCATAGCTCAAGCAAGCTTAGCTCTGCGTTCGGTTTGCACAAGTTTTCTTGGTTCGTTCTTTCCCCTGTGGGAAAGAATGAACAGAAAATAAAAAAGAATGAATTCTTTTTGTATTTTGCTCACCTTGCACTATCTTTGCTCCCAAAGAGTAACAATTTAAATATTAAAAAACGATGATTACAATTATCTGTGTAATAGTAGTCCTTGTAGTACTTGTAGGCATGTATTTCTCCTACAACAACAAGGAAGTAGCCCTGCGCAAAGAGGCTGAAGCCCAGAAGGGTAAGATTGAAGGTGTGCACGACAAGATGTGGAAAGTGATTCAGCAGAAGGCCGAGGTTAGCAACGAATACCGCGAAGCCTTCGAGAAAATCTATCCCGAACTGATCTCTGGTCGCTACGCCAACGACAATGGTAATGTGATGAAGTGGATACAGGAGTCTAATCCCAACTTTGACACCGCACTGTATAAGGACCTGCAGCAAGCCATCGAGATACAGCGTGAGTATTTCAACAACGCCCAGACCCGTATGCTCGATGTCATCAAGGAACGTGAGACGCTTATCGAGACCTATCCTGCTAAGTGGTTTATCAGCAATAAGAGTAAGATAGAATATGAAGTGATCTCATCCAGCGCCACCAAGGGTACCATGACCACAGGCATCGACGATGAAGTGAGCGTTTTCAAGAAGTAGCAAATGACCGCCATAGTCTATTTGCTTCCCATCCTTACTTGTCTCTTTCTCTACAGTACTTCTCCTGTGCCGTGGAGTTGGGAGTACTATGCCTGCGCCATTGGGGCATCGTGGCTACTCACTGCATTGGTGCATTGGATGATGTATAAGTCGCGTATTGCTGATGACGAGTTCTTGGGCTCCTACATTAGTAAGGTGACTCACGAGGAGGCTTGGGTAGAGCTGATACACTATATCGAGCAGGTGCCATGTGGGCGCGACAGCAAGGGCAATGTCATCTACAAAGCTGTGCCACGTGTGCGCCACGTCTTTCATCCAGAGCAATGGGAAATGTACTCCAGCTATGGCACCATCCAGAGCATCAGTCGCAGCTATTACGACCATGTGTGCAGCACTTGGGGCACTCCCATGAACCGCTTGCACTTCACTGGAGTCAATATACAAGGGGGCGTGCGCTTTGGACAGTCATACTCCTTCCAAGACATACTGGACAACTATCAGTCGAGTGCCAATCCCCTGCTCGAGGCCGACTTTCGCAACCGTTTCTTCCCTCTGACAGAAGAGCACGCCTATGAGAACAAGGTACGCAACTCCCACTCCATCTTCAAGTTTGAAGATATCTCCAAGAAACACGCCAAGGAACTGGGACTTTTCGACTATCCACCTGTGAAGCACAACTTCCAGGAGTGCATCCTGGGACGTCAGTTCACGGAGGATATACATCGACAGTACGAGATGTTCAATGCCTGGTTTGGCTTCCAACACCAGATGCATGTTTTCATCCTCTGTTTCGATGCTGCCAAAGGCATGGGCATTGCAGAGAAGCAACGAGCCTATTGGGAAGGAGGCAATCGCAACGAGTTTGTTGTTTGCATAGGGTTGGATGGCGATACTGTACGCTGGTGTCACGCATTCAGTTGGATGGACGAGCCTGTGCTCAGCGTAAAGGCAGAAGCCTACTTCCGCGAGCATGAGCAACTGGATCTCAGTGCCTTCTGCACTTGGCTACAGGAGAATGTCTCCCTCTGGAAGCGCAAGGATTTCCGCGACTTCAACTACCTCTCCGTCTCCCTCAGCACCACACAGAATTACCTCCTTTTGGCCTTCACCCTCGCTGTGAATGTGGGTATAGCCGCAGTGATACTCCACAACTTTGGAGTTATTTAGCATAAACTAAAGATGCAGCGTCTTTCACCCTAAAGATGCTGCATCTTTTGTTCCTAAGACGCTGCATCTTTAGAAAGGGCTTTTTCCCATGTCCATAACTATGATCATTTATGTCCACAACTATGGTTTTTTATTTTTCTAACTAGGAAAAAAATTTTTCCTAACTAGAAAAGCATTTTTCCAGCGTTAAGAACATATTGTTCCAGCGCACAGAAAAAAGTGTTGGAGCGCACAGGCGCAAATCATAGGCTTGGTAGTAGCAAACCGTGGGTTTGCCGTAACCAACGAGGCACTTTGCCGTAACCTTGCTACTTGTAATAGCCAATGCGACAGCCATGTTTCGATTTTAGTCTTCACACTTCACAGAGAGGGGTTAAGCGTCTGAACATCAAAGCGTAATGCGTGTGAAGTGTGGTCGCAAACACTTCACAAGATTTCACACTTTCTAATCATAAGTGTGAAGAGTGGTGAAGTGTCAAATGTAACACTTCACAGCAGTTATCTAATAAAAATCATACATTAACTCACCCTTTGTGAAGTGTGAAGACTTTTTTGAAGCATCTATAAAAAAAGCAGGCAGGAGCTATTGCCCCTGCCTGTCATTATAATCGTTACACTGGTATTAGAAGACATGCAATCCCAAGAATACCATGATACCGTTCATCAAGATCCAGAAGATGGCAAATGGTAAGGTCTTGCGCATGATCTCACCATCCTGACCTTCCATATCGCAGGCAGCTGTAGCGATGGCGATGCTCTGTGGAGAGAGCAACTTACCACCCTCGGAACCAGCACAGTTGGCAGCAGCGAGCCAATTGGTCTCATTACCAGACACACCAAAGAAGGTGCCATCATTCACCAAGCCAAGTTGTCCAGCAGCTGCTGCTTGCAGCTTACCAAAGAGGATATTGGCAGAAGTGGCACTACCCGTCACGAAGGTACCAATAGAGCCAATCAATGGCGCGAAGAACGGATAAACTGGTCCTGTAAGGGCCACCAATCCTGTAGCGATGGCCAATGTCATGCCTGTATTGTTCATCAGCATGGCAAGTGCTACCAAACAGCAGATGGTGACAGCTGTCTTCTGCAAATTATAAGCCGTCTTGCAAAGCATCTTCATCAGTTTGCCAAAGCTGAGTCCCTGAATCATTCCACCAATCACAGCACCCAGGAAAATCATCAAGCCTGCATTCGACAGCCATCCGAAGGAGAAGGTATTACCCACTACAGGCATCGCAAATGAGGTGACGAGGGTGGACTTCAGCAAATCGCTGATAGGAGGAACTATTTTACTGGAAATCAAGATGAAGAAGATGATAAGGCCATAGACGCTCCAAGCCTTGAGTGTCTTAGCCAACCCAAAGGACTTCTTCTCTACCTTTACCTCATCAGCAGGACTCTCGTCGCGAATGAAGAGCTTGTTGTAAATAAGCATGGCGATGATGGCTGCCACAGAACCCAAGATAGCAGGAGTCTCAGGACCCAGGAAGTGTCCGCAGCAGAACTGCACAATGATAGAGAATGTACCTACAAAGAGTGCAATACTGATGTTTTTCATAATCTTCTTACGATCTGTCATCATCAGGATGAGGAACGGGGTGATATAGAACATCAGCGACAACTGAAGGATGATGAAAGTAGCCACCTCACAGAGCATCTCAGGCGAGGCAGTACCATCAGCCACTTGATTGGCCAGTGTGGTAGCAGGCAAACCTACAGCACCAAAGCCCACGGCTACCGTATTGGCCACCAAACAGATCACAGCAGAGAACATGGGTTTGAAGCCCAATCCTATCAGGATGGCAGCAGGAATGGCCACTGCGGTTCCAAAACCAGCCATACCTTCGAGCACGCCACCAAAACCCCACGTCAAGAGCAACACCACTAAACCCTTGTCGGAAGTAAGTTGGATGAACTGTGTCTTGATGGTCTCTATCTCCTTAGTTTCCACCAGCACGTTGTAGCTGAAGATCGCACAGATAATGATCAGGATAATGGGGAAGCAGGCTTTGAGGAAACCTTCGATAACTGACCAGAAGGTGACGCCAATAATGGATGATTCTGCATACTTCTCAGGAATAATGCCCAGTGCAGGAGCTGCAAAGAGTGCTAATAGGATGGTTACAATCAGAGTGATGATAGCACTCTTGTAACCCGACATCTTAAAACCCATCATCAATGTGAAAAGCAAGATGATAGGAATTACCGAAATAATTGCTGCCATAGTTTATCAGATTTAAGGTGATATATCTTCATGCAAAGATACCATTTTTTATGTGAAAAACTAAGATTCTTTACAATAAATCATTATCTTTGCTAAAAATCTTATTACTATGAAAACAATGCCAAAGCAACAAGGGTCGAAGTTGGCAACTTACGCCCCATTCCTGGATGAATTACGACAGTTTATTCCTAAGGACCGCATCTATACTGATGAACTGAGGCGACTTGGTTGGGGTACGGATGCCAGTTTCTACAGACAAATCCCACAAGTAGTGGTTCGTAGTGATGGCGAAGAAGAACTCTCTCGCATCGTCAAGCTATGCAGCAAGTACGGCTTACCTTTCACTTTCCGCGCTGCAGGTACCTCTCTTTCTGGACAGAGCATCAGTGACTCTGTGCTCATTGTAGCAGGGAAACACTGGGAGAAATACGAGATAGGGCCAAATCAAGACACCATTCGTCTGCAACCTGGTATCGTAGGGGCAAGGGTGAATGAGATTCTGAAACCTTACGGACGGGTGTTCCCTCCTGATCCTGCCAGCATTGGCAGTGCGATGGTGGGTGGTATCGTGTGCAACAATGCTTCGGGTATGAACTGTGGCGTACATGCCAACAGCGACCGTATGATGGTAAGTGCACGCATCGTGCTGACAGATGGAACTATCCTGGACACAGGCGATACACAGAGTCGGGAGGCGTTCAGGAAATCACATCCTGAGTTTATCAAGAAGATTGAGGAACTGAGGGATAAGGTAAGGGCAGACAAGGAACTGGCCGACCGTATCCGCAAGAAATACAGCATCAAGAATGTAACGGGTCTGAACCTGCGCCCATTGGTGGCCTACGACGACCCGTTCGACATCATCGCCCACTCGATGGTGGGTTCTGAAGGCACTTTGGCCTTCCTTTCAGAAGTAACCATGAAGACGCTGAAGGACTATAAGTTCAAGGCCTCTGCCATGGTCTACTTCCTTACCATGAAGGAGAGTTGCGAGGCTGTGGTGGCCATGAAGAAGATGAAGGCAGGCGATGAGGACCTCGACATGAGTGCTGAGAACTTAGTGGTAAAGAGTGCAGAGATGCTGGATTATAAGTCGCTTAGCTCTGTGGACGACCCTGTGTATCTGCAATACCAGAAGGATGTGGATGCAGGGAAGATAGAAGGCGTGAAGCCTGGCGACTACCATAACCTAACTGCCATTCTCACAGAGACCAAGGGCATCACGCATGAACAGTTGCTCGACAAGATTGCGAGAATCAAGGAATGCTTGGGGCAGTTCAGGCTCTATATCCCTGCTGAGTTTACGGAAGATCCTGCCATCTATGGCAAATACTGGGCCATCCGTTCGGGCATTTTCCCATCTGTAGGTGGCACCCGTCCTATTGGCACTTCTTGTCTGATAGAAGATGTGGCGTTCCCTATCGAATGCCTGCCAGAGGCAACGGTGAAGTTACAAAAACTCATTGCAGACCATGGGTACGACGATGCCTGCATCTATGGTCATGCCTTTGAGGGCAACTACCACTTCATCCTGAACCAGAGTTTCAAGAGCGAGAGTGAGGTAGAGCGCTACGCAGAAATGATGCGCGACGTGGCTAAGTTGGTTGTGGAAGAGTATGATGGTTCGCTAAAAGCAGAACATGGCACTGGACGCAACATGGCTCCATTTGTGAAGTATGAGTGGCGCGACAAGGCCTACGAGGTGATGAAAGAACTGAAGGCTATCTTCGATCCTGAAGGACTGTTGAACCAAGGAGTTATCTTCAATGACGACCCTGAGTGCTTCATCAAGTGCCTGAAACCACTGCCAGTGTTGGATTTCGATTTCGACAAGGTGCCTGATGGTGGTCACTACCTGCCTGACGGTGTTTCTACAGCTAAGGAAACCATCGAGGCTGTGAAACGTGCCAACAAGTGCATTGAGTGCGGCTTCTGCGAAGTAAACTGTATGTCGTGCGGACTGACATTGTCTTCACGTATGCGTATCGCTGTGCAGCGTGAAATCAGCGAACTGGAGCACACAGGGAAAGACCCTGAGCGTCTGGCTACGCTGAAGAAACAATATGTATATTATGGCGACCAGACCTGTGCGACTGACGGACTCTGCTCAACTTCCTGTCCAATGAAGATCAATACAGGTGAGTTGACGCACCTCATCCGCCAGATGGATATGTTGAAGAATAAGAATGGATACAAGATAGGTGAATTTGCTGCCAACCACATGGCAGGCATCAAGAGTGGTCTGCGCGTGGTATTGGATGTAGCCAACTTAGGACATACCGTTTTAGGTTCTTCTCTAATGAGTGGTATCTGCAACGGACTGAACAAAGCTGGTATGCCATTATGGACCACAGCCATGCCTCGCAAGAGAAAACAGCCTAATAATTCTCAATTCTCAATTCTCAATTCTCAATTAAAAGTAGTCTATTTCCCAAGCTGCATCAATCAGACCATGGGACTCGCAAAGGGGGCACCTGTCAAGAATTCGCTGGTAGATGAGACTTGTCAACTGTTGAATAAGGCCGGCTATGAGGTCATCTTCCCTGAGGGAATGGAGAAGATGTGCTGTGGACAGATCTGGGAAAGCAAGGGTATGCTCGACATTGCCGATCGTAAGAGTGCAGAACTGGAGGCAGCGCTGTGGAAAGCCTCTGAGCAAGGACGCTATCCTGTGCTGTGCGACCAAAGTCCTTGCCTGCATCGTATGAAGAAGGTCATCAAGCGCATGAAGCTCTATGAGCCTGCAGAGTTTATCATGACCTTCCTGAAGGACAAGTTGGATTTCCATCCAATAGACAGGAATATCGCGCTGCACCTCACCTGCTCTACTCGTGAGATGGGCGTCAGTGGTGAACTCATCGCTTTGGCAAAGCTCTGCTCCAACCATGTCTATCTGCCAGAAGGCGTGGGTTGCTGTGGTTTTGCTGGCGATCGTGGTTTCACCTTCCCTGAAATGAATAAATACGCCTTGCGAAAGTTGAAACCTCAGATAGAGGAGCATCATATAGAAGTGGGTTACTCCAACAGTCGTACGTGCGAAATAGGATTGCAGAGCAATACAGGCATCCCCTACATGAGCATCGTCTATCTAGTAAACGAATGTACCACTCCGAAAAAGTAATAATCACTTTAATCTAATACATATATGAAAAAATTACTTACACTGGTCTTAATGGCACTGACCTTGACGACCTATGCTCAGGAGAGCAACAAATGGTATGATAACTTCAAGCTCAGCGGCTATGGTATATTACAATATCAAGCCCAAGACAAGGATGGCGAAGACAGTAATGCGTTCAATTTGCGCATCATGCGTCTGATACTCGATGGCAAAATCAAGGATTTCGACTGGCGTGCACAGATGCAGGGAACCTCTACCCCTGGACCAGGCAACCCTACCATGCAGTTGGTTGACTTGTATACGGAATGGACCCGCTACCCTGCTTTCCGCGTGAAGATAGGTCAGTTCAAGCGCCCGTTCACCTTTGAGAACCCCACCCACCCTATCACACAGGGATGGTACTCCTATGCGATGGTGATAAACAACCTCTCTGGCTTTGGCGACCGTACGGGTGAGAAATCTTCTGGTGGACGCGACATTGGTATCCAGGTGCAGGGTGACCTGCTGAAGTCGGCTTCTGGACGTAACCTTCTACACTATCAGATAGGTTTGTTCAACGGTGAGGGTGTCAATGCCAAGGATAAAGACAACAAGAAAGATGTGATTGGCGGCTTTTGGGTTATGCCTATTGCTGGGGTACGTATCGGAGCCTTTGGGTGGACAGGAACTCGTGCAGATATTGGACGCAAGAACCGCTATGCTCTCTCTGCTGAGTACGACAAGGATGAATATACCTTCCGTATGGAGTACGTCCACAGCCAAGGTCTAGGTGCAGACCCCTCACTTGGCGACAAGGCCGATGGTTTCTATGTTTTCGGCATTGTGCCAGTGATAAAGAGCAAACTTCATGCTAAGGCTCGCTACAACACGTATCGTCCAGCCAAGAAATGGAGTTCATCAAAGACCATGTATGAGGTTGGTATGAACTACTTCTTCACCAAGAACTTACAGTTGAATGTGGAATACGCTCGTGTGAACGATCGCACGATCATCAATCCAGACAAGCATAACTATAATTTCTTCGATGCAGAATTGGACTTCCGCTTCTGATTTGATGTATGGTATAGAAAGAGGGTGAATCGACATGATCCACCCTCTTTTTATTTTGACTCTTTTGAGACAGTTTCAAGTAAGAATAACCAAAGCCTCACGCGCTCCGTGAGCCCCCTTTACCAGAGCCGACTCAATATCGGCAGTCTTGGAAGGACCAGAAATAAAGGTGGCAAAGTTGTAAGGAATGTCCTTGATGCGAGCATAGGCATCAGCCATCGTATCTACTACATTTTTTCGATCAAGCAGGATGACCAAAGCCTCTGAGATGAAGTAGATAGACTTGTATTTCACCGTCTGAGGTATCCACACACAGCCATTCTCTGCCACACCTATCTCTCCACGAACAATAGCCAGATCAGTCCCATTTAGTTCCTGCGGACGCTCCACCTCATCAGGATTAAAGGTGGCGCAAGTAATCTCAGGCAGGTTGCTGGCAATGCGTGGCAGGTTGCCATAGCGTTGCTTTATAAGTTCATTGACATCCTGTCCTTCTTCCAACAACACAGCCTCACCACCAGTGATGGCACTTGCCTTGATGAACTGCAGCAAAGTGTCAGGGTATTTCAATGTATTGATCTTCCACGTGGGGAAATCGTATTTCTGTCCCGTGTTCTTATGAATCTTTGCTAATATTTCTTCTTTGCTACTCATTTCTTGTCCTCCTGTACTTTATGCTTTTTCCACAAAGCGTTAAATGATTCTTCCGCAAACTTAGGCAGTTCTCGACCCTTACCCCAATCGTTCAGGCTGACATATTTCAGAGCACGAGGAGTTACATTGACCAGAGGTCCAGCCCACATGGCCGCGTTGAACATAGACGGATGTTCAAAAAGCACCTTCATGCCCTTTGACATCAGTTTCTTCATCTTGTCGGCCTTGCCCCAACTGTCAAGCTGCTGACGCCACTTATAGACCTGCTCTCCAAGGTCCACCTTTGCAGGACAGACATTAGAGCAAGAAAGGCAGAGAGAGCAAGCAGACACGTTGTCGTAGTACTTCAGCGGATCGTGTACCATGCCAAGATTGATGCCGATAGGACCTGGAATAAAATAGGTGTAGGAATAACCACCTGTGCGACGATAGACTGGACAGGTATTCATACAAGCTCCACAACGGATGCAGTTCAGAATCTTCACGTGGTCGGGCTGGCCAAGAATATCACTACGTCCATTGTCCACGATGATGATGTGATACTCTCGATCATCCCCTTCCTCCTTACGTGGTCCACGGAAGTGAGAAGTGTATGTAGTGGTGGGTTGCCCCGTACCACAACGAGCCAGCAGACGGGTAAATACACCCAGAGCCTCCATGTTTGGCACGATCTTCTCGATGCCAAAGGCAGAGATGTTCAACTTAGGATGCGCCATACCCATATCGGCATTGCCCTCATTAGTACAAACCACCACATCGCCTGTACTTGCCACAGCGAAATTACCTCCTGTCATGGCTGCATCAGCATTGAGGAAATGCTCACGCAGGTTTCTGCGTGCCGCATGGGTAAGGTACGTAGGATCACTGTTGCCAGGCTCTGTGCCCATCTCTTTTTCGAAACATTTGCCTATTTGCTCCTTAGTGACATGCAAGGCAGGCATCACCACATGGCTAGGAGCCAGATGCATCAACTGCAGGATGCGCTCACCAAGGTCGGTCTCTATGGTATCTATACCCCGCTCTATCAAATATGGATCCAGTCCGCACTCCTCTGAAAGCATGGACTTGCTCTTCACAAACTTCTTCACACCATGACTCTTCAGGATGTCGTATATAATCTGGCAGTATTCCTCGGCATCCTTGGCCCAATGTACGATTGCCCCGTTCTTGGTGGCATTCTCCTCGAATTGGAGCAGCATCTCATCGAGGTGGCTGTTTGTGTACATCTTGTAGTCATGTGCCATCTGACGGAGTTCCTCCCATTCTGGCACTTCGTCTCTCATCTTATCACGCTTCACTCGCACACCCCAGAAGGTAGCGTTGTGATGATTTACCTTCTCACGGTCTTGAAGGTACTTCTCTGCAGCTATGGAATGTTTGGTACTCATAATTCAGAAGCTAAAATTTCTACAATGTGAATAATCTTGATGGGCAGGTGTTCACGCTTGATAATACCTTCCATGTGCATCAGACAAGAACTGTCAGCACCCGTAATGTACTCTGCGCCTGTCTCACGATGATGACGGATCTTATCCTCCCCCATACACACGGAAACAGCCTGCTCTTCTACAGCAAACATACCACCGAACCCACAACATTCATCAGGGAATTCGGGTTCAAACACTTCGATACCCTCGACCATGTTCAAGAGATCGCGCAACTTATTATAATAAGGCTTGTTCAGTTCACTGGGGCGTGAGAGACCTAATTCTCGTACACCGTGACAACTGTTGTGAATACTCACCTTGTGAGGAAACTTGGCCTTCAAACTGGTAGGCTTCACCACATCATGGATAAACTCACAAATATCATACACCTTTTCTGCACTCTTACACTTCAAACCTTTCTTGGCCAAGATTCCTGGATGATACAACTTGGTAAAAGCCACACAACTGGCTGAAGGACCTACTACATAATCGTAGTCTTTAAATTTCTCTTCGAAAGTCTGTACCATCTTGGAAGCCTCATCTTCAAATCCTGCATTCGCCATGGGTTGTCCACAGCAAGTTTGATCTTCAGGATAATCCACGTCAAGGCCCAGGCTTTTCAACAGCTTATATGACGCCACACCCACTTGCGGATAGATGGCGTTTATATAGCATGGAATAAATAAACCTATCTTCATGATTGATTAGTATTAGTTGGAAGTTAACTTTTCTACAAATATACAAATTTATCTGTTTTATCCTATAGAAACAGGGCGATAATTAGTCTTTGATACAAAAAAAGCGCTTTATGTAAGATATTTTTCAAAAAAGTTTTGACAATTCCGACCAAAAGCGTATTTTTGTCTAAATTTTGGTTTACTATAATGACAGACGAAGGAAGAGAGCAGCTAAGTGTTTTTGAAGCACGTATCAGACATCTGATGTTTCTACATGATGAACTGAAGCTTCAGCACGCCCAGTTGAAGGAGATGCTGGAAGAGAAAAACCAGACCATCTCACAGCTCCAGACCGAGTTGCAAACCCTTCATGAAAATTATGGCAACCTGAAAAAAGCATTGACAATCAGCCTTGATGGCTCTGATGTTAACGAGACACGTCAGGAATTGTCAAGATTAGTGCGTGAAATCGACAAATGCATCTCCATGCTGATTAATAACTAACTGAAAAGGAGGAAGATGTATGGACGATAAGATAAGAATAAACTTGCAAATGGCAGACACTACCCTGCCGCTTACCATCAATCGCAATGAAGAGGAGATGGTGCGTAAGGCTGCCAAGCAAGTAGATAACTTACTGAATGCGTATAGGGACCGATATAAGAGCAATATCACCGAAAGGACTGCCCTCGTCATGGTGGCATATCAGTTGTCACTGAGCAATTTGCGCAACGAGGCACGCAATGATACCGATCCTTATACGACTAAGATAAAGGAACTGACAGACTTACTGGAGGATTACATTTCTAAGGAATAAGTATTCTTTAAGGTCGGCGGATAGTTCCTGATTTATGGGAAAGATTTTACGCACTGCTAATGGAACAACCCTAACGGGCTGTTTTCCTGCAGTGCGTTTTTATTTATATATTAATTATTTGAGAAATGATACTGACAATAATTATCGGGATTGTCTGTCTGGCCATCGGTGCTTTCGCCATGCTGTTCATACAGAAGCGGTTGCTGAAAGCCAAGACAGAAGCTATACTGCAAGAGGCTGAGGCTGAAGCAGAGGTAATAAAGAAAAACAAGCTGCTGGAAGTGAAGGAAAAGTTCCTGAACAAAAAAGCCGATTTAGAGAAAGAAGTTCAACAACGTAACCAGAAGATCCAGCAAGCTGAAAATAAGCTGAAACAACGTGAAATGGTGCTGAATCAGCGTCAGGATGAACTGCAGAAACGCAAGGCTGAGAATGACGCCTACAAAGAGAACCTGAATGCGCAGCAGGTAATGCTCAACAAAAAGAAAGACGAACTGGATAAGCTGACACAGCAGGAAATCGTGAAACTGGAAGCCATCTCTGGTCTGAGTGCCGAAGAGGCGAAGGAGCACCTAATAGAATCACTGAAGGAAGAGGCTAAGACGCAAGCCCAGGCTTACATCAACGACATTATGGACGATGCTAAGCTGAATGCCAGCAAGGAAGCTAAACGTATTGTTGTACAGAGCATTCAGCGTGTTGCCAGTGAAACGGCCATCGAGAACTCTGTGACAGTATTCCATATAGACTCTGATGAAATCAAAGGACGCATTATTGGTCGTGAAGGTCGTAATATTCGCGCCCTGGAAGCAGCTACAGGTGTGGAGATCATCGTGGATGATACGCCAGAGGCCATCGTGCTTTCTGCTTTCGATCCTGTGCGCCGTGAGATTGCCCGCCTTGCACTGCACCAGTTGGTTACAGATGGTCGCATCCACCCTGCCCGTATTGAGGAGGTAGTTGCCAAGGTTCGCAAGCAGGTTGAGGAAGAGATCATAGAGACCGGAAAGCGCACCACCATCGACCTTGGTATTCATGGCTTGCATCCAGAGCTTATCCGTATCATTGGTAAGATGAAATACCGTTCTTCTTATGGTCAGAACCTGCTTCAGCATGCGCGTGAAACGGCCAATCTCTGTGCCGTGATGGCCTCAGAACTTGGTTTGAATCCAAAGAAAGCCCGCCGAGCTGGTCTGTTGCACGATATCGGTAAGGTTCCAGATGATGAGCCAGAATTACCACATGCTATCCTTGGTATGAAACTGGCTGAAAAGTACAAAGAGAAGCCAGATATCTGCAATGCCATTGGTGCGCACCATGACGAAGTGGAAATGGCTAGCCTTCTGGCTCCTATCGTACAGGTGTGCGATGCCATTTCTGGTGCCCGTCCAGGTGCCCGTCGCGAAGTGGTAGAAGCATACATCAAGCGTCTGAATGACTTGGAGCAGTTGGCTGCTTCATATCCTGGTGTAACCAAGACTTACGCCATCCAAGCTGGTCGTGAACTTCGCGTGATCGTAGGTGCCGACAAGATTGATGATCAGCAAACAGAGAACCTCTCTACTGAAATTGCCAAGAAGATTCAGGATGAGATGACCTATCCAGGACAAGTGAAGATTACTGTCATCCGTGAAACTCGCGCTGTAAGCTACGCAAAGTAAAAACTGTTAGGTATATATAAACAAAGATTCCCGCAGCCTAAGCTACGGGAATCTTTTTTATTAATGATAAAATCCTTTCTCTATTCGAAAATAGTTTTAATTAGTTATTCACATGAGCTTGCTGCTCTGAGAGCAGCTTCTCCAATCTTGTTTTCAGTGCTTGGCACATAATGCCATTTCTCATTGTTTGGTAACGCTTAATGCGATACTGCAGCATTGAAATTTCATTTACAATCTGTTTCATAGTTCTCTCGTTTTTAATGCCTCCCTCATTAGGGAAAGCAGTTGTTAATACCATAATAATACTTTAAGTTTTGGTTTTGTCGCTGCAAAGATACGCGTTTTTATGTTATAAAACATATTTTTGAGCAAAAAAGTGCATTTTTTTAATGCAATCGTTTGCAATCGCCTATTATACACCTAACTTTGTAACCATGAAACGTGAAGAATTAGAACAACTGCTCCTGAAACGCCATGTGCAACCTACTGCTGTCAGATTGATGGTACTTAAAGCCTTGTCGGAAGCTACGCAATCACTTTCATTGCTTGATCTCGACAACCTGCTTGACACCGTTGACAAATCCAGTATCTTCCGCACCCTGACACTTTTCCATGCACATCGAGTGGTACATGGAATAGATGATGGTACGGGATCTTTCAAGTATGCGCTTTGTGATGCAGATTGTGATTGCGAACTTGATGGCGAACATACGCATTTCCATTGCACGGAATGCAACCGTACGTTCTGCTTTAAGCATATCCCTACTCCACTTATCAGTCTACCTAAAGGTTTCCAGTTAACTAGCGTAAACTATGTAGTGACAGGCATTTGTCCGCAATGTGCAGCGAAAAGGAAGTCCTAGATCAGTTCATACGTGCTTACCTGAATGGGAGCACCTAGGTTATGTAGAACCTTCTCCAGCATTATGCCCTCCTTGTTATTGTAGTCGTACCCAAAAGTGGCACGAATGCCCTGCAAAATAAATTGCGTGGCACGGTCTATGGCCACTGGCAGGCTGTCTCCATACATCAGAGAGCCCGTTATCACACTGGTGAAAGCATCACCAGTACCAGGATAATGGGCAGGGAGGAATGGACAGGTAACTTTCCAATAGCGTCCATCTATCCGATTGTAAGCATATACGGAAGTCAGATGCGGATTATCCTCCACAGGAACGCTGGTCACGATCACAATCTCTGGTCCGAAGGTAGAAAGCTCGTGGAGGTAACTCTTCAAATCCCTGTCGTCTATGGTCCCGCTATGATAGGGTTCATCCAGCAAGAAGAACATCTCCGTCATATTTGGTGAAATCACATCGGCATGTCGTATCAAATCCCGCATTTCCACAACCATCTGTAAGCTCATGCCCTTATATAAGTTGCCATTATCTCCCAAAACAGGGTCCACCACCACCAAATCGTCCTCTTGTTTGAAATCACGAAGCAAGTCCTTCACCACCTGCACCTGAGCTGGAGAACCGAGATAACCCGAATAGAACGCATGAAAACGCAGATGCTGCTGCTTCCAATTCTCCACGATACGCTTCATCTCTTCTGTCAAATCCAGAAAAGTATATTCAGGGAACTGGGTATGGCAAGAAAGCAAGGCTGTAGGAAGCGGACAAACCTGCAAGCCCATCGTGGTAAGAATAGGCACCACAGCCATCAATGACACGCGCCCGATGCATGAAAGATCATGCACCGCCACTATTCTTTTCTGCTGGTTCTGTATAATCATAGTCACTATTACATCTAAAAAGTTGATGCAAAAATAATAAATATTATTCCCATGAGTACATTTATATAGTTTTTTTGCATATCTTTGTTCATTATCATGCAGTAAAAACCGATTATTAACATTCTTAATATAGATAGATTATGAATACAAGACTTATGAAACGCTCATTAGTAGCATTATTGGCCTGCACAGCCTTGAGCCTCAGTGCACAAGAACAGAAGCAGTATCCAGAACAGGAAGCCATGCGCCCTGGCATGTCAGAGTATTGGACCCCACAACCTAAGATTGTGACTCCTGGTGACCCTATCACTCAAAGTGCCCCATCAGACGCCATCGTCTTATTCGACGGAAAGGATCTTTCTGCATGGACCAACACAAAGGGCGAAGCAGCTGGTTGGGATGTGCATGATGGCATCATGACTGTAAACAAGCGTGCTGGTGATATCATGACCAAGGAGAAGTTCGGTAGCTTCCAGCTTCATATCGAATGGTGTGTGCCAGAGATGGATGCCAAGTACACCAGTCAGTCACGAGGCAACAGTGGTGTCTATTTGCAGAACATGTATGAGGTGCAGATATTGGACAACTACAACAATGAGACCTATGTAAATGGTCAGGCTGGTTCTATCTACAAACAGACACCTCCTTTGGCAAACGCTATGCGCAAGCCTGGAGAGTGGAACGTTTATGACATTATCTACACGGCTCCTGTGTTCAAGGAAGATGGCACATACCTTTATCGTCCACACGTGACCGTGATTCAGAATGGTGTCGTTTTGCAAAATAATACCGAGATTTTGGGTACTACCGAATACATTGGCTTCCCGAAGGTGAAGGTACATGGCGACGGTCCTATCCTGCTCCAGAGCCATGGTGATCCAAGTCCAGGTATCAGCTTCCGCAATATCTGGATTCGCAAGATGTAATGAATAGGTAGAATAGTTGGTAAAATTGTCCTATTGTTTAGATACAGCTTGTCAATGGTCAAAATAATTTGGAAGGATTGTTCAAAATCGTTTACTTTGCAGCAATAATTAAAAACAACAATAAATAAAAAGAAGATTATGAAAAAGTTTGCAATGGTATTTATGAGCATGCTCCTGATGGTATTGGGTAGCGTGAATGTAGCAAAGGCTGCAGTGAATGAGCCAAAGGATTTCGTTGGCAAGTGGACTGCCACCATCGTTGGTTTGCCTGATGGCGACATCAAGATGAATGTGGAGATCAAAATGGATGGCAATAAGCTGGTTGGCACTTATTCTGCCGAAGGTATGGGCACAGCCGAGTTTGATCAGATTACAGCCAAGGACAAGACTGCTACCTTCTATTTCTCAGCCAGTGGGTATGATGTTTCCATGACCTTCATACTGAAGAGCGCCGACAAGGGTGAAGGCGATATGATGAGTATGTTTGATGTTAATTGGGAACGTGTGAAATAGTATAATAATAATTCACATACCTCTCTATAAACCTCCTCTAATTAGAGGAGGTTTTTTTTGTATCTTCTACAAAAATCCATTATCTTTATGCCCTGTTAATCAAGCTAATGTTATGGAAAAGGAACTGAACAGCCAGCGTGTCCGCAAGTTGGCGCCTGAAAACGACCCCCTGAAAATCGGCATGGGATGGACCATTGAAGACCTAAGCAAGCCACAGATATTGGTAGAAAGTACCTTTGGAGATTCTCATCCAGGCAGTGCACACCTCTTACAGTTAGTGGACAAGGCCATGCAAGGCATACGCGATGCTGGTGGCCGTGGTGCCCGCTACTTTGTCACAGACATCTGTGACGGCATCGCTCAAGGACATGATGGCATCAACTATTCCTTGCCCCATCGTGACATGATGGCTCACATGATGGAAATTCATGGACAGAGTACTGGTTTTGATGGCGGAATCTTCATTGCCAGTTGCGACAAATCAGTGCCCGCCTGCCTGATGGGACTTTGTTGCCTGGATATGCCTTCCATTGTCATTACTGGTGGCGTGATGGATGCAGGTCCCAACCTGCTCACATTGGAACAGATAGGGGCCTATTCTGCCATGTGTCAGCGTGGCGAAATCACAGAAGAACAACTGACATACTATAAACACCATGCTTGTCCTTCATGTGGAGCCTGCTCATTCATGGGGACCGCCTCCACCATGCAGATCATGGCTGAGGCACTGGGACTGATGCTGCCAGGCTCTGCCTTAATGCCTGCCACTAGTCCCGACCTTAAGGAGATGGCTTACAAAGCTGGATGTCAGGTACTGGAACTCGTCAGACAAGGCATTAAAGCGAGTGATATCGTAACGATGAAGGCCATTGAAAACGCCATCATGGTACATGCAGCCATCTCAGGATCCACCAATTCCTTGTTGCACATCCCCGCTATGGCACATGAACTCGGTATAGAGATCGATGCCGATACCTTCGACCGTATGCATCGGGGAGCCCACTATCTGCTTGATATCCGTCCCGCTGGACGTTGGCCTGCCCAGTTCTTCTACTATGCAGGTGGGGTACCTCGAGTGATGGAAGAAATCAAGTCGATGCTCCATTTAGATGTGCTCACCGTGACAGGTAAAACGCTTGGTGAGAACTTAGCTGAACTGAAAGAAAATGGATTCTACGAACAATGTGAAGCGCACCTAAAGCCTTGGGGACTGAAGCGCACTGATATCATACGGACCTTCGAGCAGCCAATTGGTTCCAATGGTACCGTAGCGATCTTGAAAGGCAACTTGGCGCCCGATGGCTCTGTAGTGAAGCATTCTGCCGTACCTCCAGAGATGTTCCAAGCCACTTTACGTGCCCGTCCTTTCGATTGTGAAGAGGATGCTATCCATGCGGTGCTGACCCACCAAGTAAAGCCTGGAGATGCAGTGATTATCCGCTATGAAGGTCCTAAAGGTTCAGGTATGCCAGAAATGTTCTATACCACAGAAGCCATTTCCTCTGATGCAGAATTGGGAAAGAGCATTGCCTTGATTACCGATGGTCGTTTCTCTGGCGCTTCCAAAGGTCCTGCCATTGGCCATGTTTCTCCCGAAGCTGCCGAAGGAGGTCCCATTGCTTTGGTGGAAGAAGGAGACTTGATACAAATAGACATCCCTGCCCGTATCTTGGAGATTGTTGGCATACAGGGCAAACTCATGCCTAAAGAAGAGATCGATCAAATCCTCGTAGAACGAAGAAAAGCATGGAAGCCTCGCGAGCCTAAATATAAGAAAGGTGCCCTCCGTCTCTTTGCTGAGCATGCCGTCTCAGCTATTAAAGGAGGTTATATGGACTTTGAAAAATGAGAATTAATAATAAGTAAAGATATGACTGAAATGGTTGCCCTCGACCCTACCCGATTGATTATCGCTGCCTTGGTAGGACTCGTACTATTGCTGGTACTGATTATCAAGTTTAAGATACAGGCCATGATAGCCATACTGGTGGGTGCTATCCTCATTGGCTTGGGAGCAGGAATGCCCTTTGAGAAGATTGTAGCATCCGTAGATGATGGCATAGGCAATACCTTGAAAGGCATTGCCTTGCTGGTGGGCTTAGGCTCCATGTTTGGCTCCATTTTAGAGATTTCTGGTGGGGCACAGACCTTAGCCGTGACGTTAGTCAATCGCTTTGGCGACCAAAAAGCAGCGTGGGCGTTGGGCATCACAGGCTTGGTCATTGCCATGCCTGTGTTCTTCGATGCAGGCCTCATTATCCTCATCCCCTTGGCATTCTCACTTGCCAAGCGCACAGGGCGCTCCTCGCTCTACTACGCCATTCCCCTCTTAGCAGGTCTGGCTGTGGGCCATGCCTTTATCCCTCCTACCCCTGGTCCTGTGTTGGTGGCAACCATGTTGGGTGTAGATTTAGGATGGGTGATCCTCATCGGCATCTGTTGTGGTGCCCTTTCCATGATCGTGGCAGGCCCCATTTGGGGAGCCATCTGTGGAAAGAAATACTATATCCCTGTGCCTGAGCAGATTGCCCAGCAAGCCGATGTCGATGAATCTAAGTTGCCCAGCTTCTGGAGCGTCGTGGGCATCATCCTTATCCCATTGGTACTCATCATCCTAAAATCAGTGGCTGGAGTAGTTGATTCTTTCGCACCAGCACGCCCTATACTCAATTTCTTAGGCGAACCCTTTGTGGCCCTTACGATAGCTACCCTTATTGCTATGGTGTTATTGGGTTACCGTCATGGGTACTCCGGAGCAGAACTTGAGAAGGTGATGACCAAGTCGCTGGAGCCCGTAGGCCTCATTCTCTTAGTGACTGCCTGTGGTGGGGTGTTACGCTACATCCTGCAGTACTCAGGATTAGGTGAGATCATTGGTCATGCAGTGGCCTCTGCTTCCCTCCCTATGGTTATTGTAGCCTTTGTGGTAGCAGCCTTGGTGCGTATATCTGTTGGCTCTGCCACTGTGGCCATGACCATGGCTGCAGGCATCATCGCTGCCATGCCCGAGGTGGCAGGACTCTCCCCCATCCACTTGGCATGCATCACTGCAGCCATTGCTGGAGGAGCCACCGTATGCTCTCACTTCAACGACTCTGGCTTCTGGCTGGTAAAGTCGCTGGTAGGCATGGATGAGCAGACTACCCTTAAGACGTGGACAGTGATGGAGACGCTGGTTGGCGGCACTGGCTTTATCGTGGCGCTCGTTATCTCCTTCTTTGCGTAGCTTTTGTATTAATCTGTTTGCTCCAGCAAGGCATACACAATTATTCCTCTCGGTTTTATCAAAAACAGCAGCATTATTCCTCTCGGTTTTATCAAATAAGGCATTATTATTCCTCTCGGTTTTATCAAAAAGAGAGATTAAAATTTGCGATTATCTCTAATAATCATTATTTTTGCATCAGTTTTCAACAAAACTGCAACGTATGTACATAGAAAGAACTGTCGATAAACTGCTTCTAGAGTGGAAAAATGGAGTAAACCTGAAGCCGTTATTGTTGCGTGGAGCTCGCCAAGTAGGTAAGTCGAGCGCTGTAGAGCATTTAGGCGAGTCGTTTGACTATTTCATTGAGGTGAACTTTGAAAAACGCCCCGAAATGAAAGAGCTTTTTGAAAAGCTCCATGATGTGCATGAGCTGTCCAAAAGCCTAAGTCTGTTTTATAATACACCTGTTGAAGCAGGAAAGACACTGCTCTTTCTTGACGAGATACAATCATCTCCCGATGCCATTAAGAGTCTTTGGTCGTTCAAGGAGGATTTCCCTAATTTACATGTCATCGCGGCAGGTTCATTATTGGAGTTTACACTGAAGGAACTGCCATCATTTGGCGTGGGCAGAATCCGATCCCTGTTCGTCTATCCCTTCTCTTTCGACGAGTTCCTTGTGGCAGAAGGGAAATCTGCATGGGTGAAGGCGAAGAAGGAGGCAAGCAGTGAGAGACCTCTGCTCTCAGCTCTCCATAATGATTTAGTTCAACACTATCGCACATATCTGATGGTAGGTGGCATGCCGGCCAGCGTGGCTGCGTGGATAACAAGTCATGACTATCGCCAGTGTCAAACAGAACTTGACGACATCCAATTGACTTATTACGATGACTTTGCTAAATATGCCAAAAAAGTCGATCCTACTTTACTTCGCAACACGCTACAGAGTGTTGTTCTGCAAATTGGCAGTAAATTCATGTATAGCAAGGTAGAAGGTTCCTATCGTTCAGAAGAAGTAAAAAAGGCTTTGGAATTATTGTGTGATGCTGGTATTATCAAGCGAGTCAATCATACAGCAGCCAACGGCCTGCCGCTAGGTGCCGAGGTCAACGAGAAATTCCGTAAATACATCTTCCTTGACAGTGCCCTGCTATTACGCATCCTTGACATGGATATGGGTAGTTCGCGCCAGCTGACAGAACTTATAGTGGCAGGAACAGCTGAAGACTTGGTGAACAAAGGTGGGCTAGCAGAGATGGTATTGGGATGGGAAATGGTGAAGTATAACAATCCACGTTCTCAACATGATCTCTACTACTGGGAGAACACGTCTGAAGGTACCCGTTCTGAGGTTGACTATATCATAGCCCGTGACTTGAAAGTCCTACCCATAGAATGCAAAGCCGGTACTAGTGGAAAAATGAAAAGCCTTCATCTGTTCATGCGTCAGAAGCACCTTACAGATGGCATTCGCTGTTCGCTCGAGAACTTTGCCACATTGGAAAGCCGTGATAAAAACACTAATCATGGTGACGACAATGCTGTTTGGAGAATACGAATCTTCCCCTTATTTGCCATTTCCAACCTCTTTGAAGGTACTCTGTCTTTGCCAGAAATATGGAAAGCAATGCCCCATAAATGATGTCAATCGGCTATTTGGCTGATTTTTATTGGAGTCGGAAAGCAAGAACCTCTTCAAGTTATACATGAACGACGTTGGATTGCTAACTTACCTTTTGTATGGAACAAACATCAATGCCGTGTGGAAGGATGAGCGCAGCATCAACTTAGGAGCAGTTTATGAATCAGTGGTAGCTCAGGAACTTCATGCTTAACATTTAGCAAGTGTGTGAAGTGTCATTTGCAACACTTCACGCTTGTTACTTGCTGATATACATTCCCTTAAGTGCCATCTGTGAAGTGTGAGGGGTTTTTCAGAGACATGGAGGCTCTACTAAACTCCAGGATATGCCAGATATGCCACTTATAAATTGGCATATCTGGCACTAAGCAAATCAATAAAAATCATAATCATTTGAGGATAGAGCCACAAAACGCCTTGAATAGAGCCGTTAAACCAATCATTTGCAACTTAGAAACCATTATCCCGCTGCATGATGCATCGATAGCACAATGCAGAGAACATCTTCCACGGCGATATTTGAATAACAGCAGTGAAACTTTTTCCATTTTATGATTTCCATTTTATGGAAAAAAATATCTTTGCAACCAATAAAAGTATCAAAGTCGCCCAATTCTGTGAAATCTGCTATCCCTGCACTGATAGATAAAGGATTACTCACTCAGGATAAGGGTATCTACAAGGTTTACGACCTGTTCTTCGCCTTATAGCTAGTTAAGAATTTCTAATACAAAAAACCAAAGGTGTTCAGTGTACAAAGCATTTCAGCATAAAATATGTTCTATACACTGAACATTTTCCACAAATAGCAAGCATTAAGTAGAAAACATCTTTGTCACTTCAGTAACAGCACAATGGAGGAGCAGGCTGGCATTTGTAGCTTGCTGTAATTCTCTTGCTGCTTCACTTCGCCTGTCATCGCGATGGCCTTATTAACATTATCTGTCAGTGGCACCTGGATGGTTGCATTGCTCAGATTGTGCAACACCAGCAATTTCTGGCTACCTTCGGTCATATACCAGGCTGCAAGACCAGCCAGACTGGTATTGGTTTCATTGTAGGTGTCATGACGCGTCATCTTACCCGTAGCCAAAGCTGGATAGGTGTTGCGCAACGCTGAATAGGTGCGATAAGTGCTGAGCAGTGAGTTCGCATCAGCAGATTGGTCGGCAACCGACTTGATGCTACTTGCCACTCCCTTGTCGATCTTCGATGTGTAACTGGTTACGGTATTGTCGCCCCAAAGCATCGGACTACGTACATATTCGTCGCCATTGTTCTTGGTACCATAGATACCAAGTTCCTCCCCATAATAGATATAAGGATGACCACCTGTAGTAAGCAGTATCGCAGCGGCCAACTTTTCTTTAGGCACAGACTTACCAAGTTTGGAGGCTGCACGGTCCTCATCATGGTTGGACAGCTTAGGGGTATAAAGATAATCAGAGCGATAAGTGGCGAACTTCTGCTGATGCTGCAGCACCTCATAGGCTAATGTATTACCCTTATAGCCATTGATCATACTCTCCAAGGAGTACCAGTATGTGAAGTCGAACAGCGCTGGCAGACCTTTATAATAAGGTGCAGTCACCGTATAGCTGTCGAGCACCTCGCCTATCATGTAGAGATCCTCACTGTGCGACTTGCGGTAATAGGCATTCATATCCTCATAGAACGTCTTGAGGAACTGAGGGTTATCATCGTTAGTGGCATTGTGGTAGATGTGCTTCACAGCATCGAGGCGGAAACCATCCACACCTCTATCTACCCAACCCTCTGCAGCGCTGAGCATGGCCTTGTAAGTGGCATTGCTGCGCACATCACTTACCTTACCATAATCCAAGTCGGGCATGTCAGTGTAGAACATGGCATGATAGTACCAGGCATCCATGAAGTCGAACTTGATGTCGGAAGCAGTGTTGCTATCGAGTTTGAAGGCCTTTCCTAAGGTTACCTTCGAGGAAGAAGAGGATGCGCCGAACTTGGTGCCGCTGTCCCAAGAGGTATTGGAGGTTCGGATCAGAAAACCCCATGTGGTATTCAGGTTTACAGTGAGTTCATAGGTATCGTTGCCCTTATCGTAAAACTTCTTGCAAACGCCGTCTCCGTAATAGAGGTATTTGGCATTCGAAGTGCTTTGATCAGGGTTGTCAGAATCGGCCTTGCTGGCTTTCGTCACAGTGATGGTCTTATCTTTCCAGTTCAAAACAAACTTATAGATGCCACTCACAGCCTCAGCATTCCCCACGGTATACCATTCTCCACTGTTATAACCATCTACGGCAGGGAACTTGCCTGCCTTGATGTCACCTTCTGGATCCTGTGAGAAGGTGTAGTAGCTGCGGTAAGGACTATTTACGTCGCTAGAGGCACTCTTGAACCACTCATGATTCTTGCCCGTATGGTTCATTACATAGTCCAGATAGATCTTAATGCCAGCAGCATGTGCTTTGCTCACCAGATTGTCGAAATCGGCCTCTGTGCCATACTGCGGATTCACTTTGGTATAATCCGTCACATCGTAGCCATGATAGCTCATGGCAGGATGAATCGGTGAAAGCCAAAGCGCGCTCACACCGAGGCTCTTCAGATAATCCAACTTAGAGGTGATGCCATTAAAGTCGCCAATACCATTTCCATCACTGTCGGCAAATGAATATACCAACAGCTGATACGTGATATCAGCCCGTGTCTGTCCGTCCCAAGCATCAGGCTGGGCAGTCACTGCTGTCCAATCCGCAGTAGGTGTAGGGGTTGGAGTTGGTGTGGGCGTTGGAGTCGGTGTAGGCGTAGGTTCTGGTGTAGGACCATCATCGCCACCACAGGAGGTCATCACAAGCACAGTGGTGAGGCAAGCCATTGCCAGCAGCCACATATTCTGGAATATACTCTTCGCTTTCATATCCTTAAAGTTTACATTATCTGAGGGCAAATATATAAAAAAAATGGGAAAAAAGCACTTTATGGAAGATATGAAGGATAAATATGTTTTTCCAAATAGAATAAAGCCTACAAACGAAGAGTTTAGAGCCTACAAACGAAGAGTTTGGAGCCTACAAACTAAATGCGTTAAAGCACAAAGAAAACTTATTGAATTATTTACATTTTTTATTTAATCTCGCTAAAGCTTTTATAACGGTAAAAATAAATAAACCACAACTGCAATAACAAATAATACCATAGCTATGATGCTGATACCATGTCTTACCCAAAAAGGAGGTTCGGAACTGATGATGTTCCTTACTTTCTCACTTCGTAATTCTATTTTTGACAATTGTCCTTCCATATTCATCTTAACTACGATTATTAATTCCCTATCTCCAATTGATTCTTTACCAACTTCCAATATGCACCTTTTCGGCCAATGAGATATTCATGATTTCCTGTTTCTATAACCTTTCCTTGTTCTATTACCACTATCTGGTCAGCGCTTTTTACCGTACTGAGTCTGTGAGCAACTACTATGACGGTTTTGCCTCGATAGAAAGAGCTGAGATTCTCCACTATTGCACGTTCGTTGTTGGCATCCAATGAGTTGGTGGCTTCGTCCAACATAATAAAGTCAGGATTCTTATAGATAGCCCTTGCTATCAAGATGCGTTGTTTCTGACCTTGGCTTAATCCTACACCATCTTGTCCTATTTTCGTGTTATATTTCAGGGGTAGCCCCATAATGAAGTCATGGATACAAGCTATTTCTGCAGCCTGACGCAGGCGGTTAATATCTATCTCCCCATCACTCACGGCAATATTCCGTGCGATGCTTTCTGAGAATATCACTCCATCTTGCATCACCACACCACACTGCCGTCTCCACCATTTCATATTATACTTACGAAGTTCAGTGTTCCCAACACTTATAATGCCATTCATTGGAGGATAGTAGCCTAGCAACAGCTTGATGAGAGTAGTTTTTCCGCTACCGCTGGTTCCCACGATAGCAGTGACTTTTCCTTCAGGAATTGTGAAAGTCACTTCTTCA
Organism: Bacteroidaceae bacterium; assembly: GCA_017427065.1. GTDB lineage: Bacteria > Bacteroidota > Bacteroidia > Bacteroidales > Bacteroidaceae > Bacteroides. Next base: position 64,238 of record JAFRTL010000010.1, read on the forward strand.
AGTACCTTTTGAGGGTTGTGAGGGTTATATTTAAAATCCACCTGCTTTAGATATAAGCTCTTATCTACTTCTTGATAAGTAATGTGTGCTTCCTTGTCTGTTTCTTCATTCTCTTTCTCGTGTATCTCATTAATGCGCTCTAAGCTAATTTTCACGTCTTGAAGTGAATAGAGGAATCCCATCAACTGTTCTATCGGAGCGTTCAGTTGTCCGATGATGTACTGCACGGCCAGCATCATGCCAAGGGTCATCTGTCCATTAATAACAGCTGTAGCAGCAACAACGGTTATGATGATATTCTTCACTTCATTGATAAAGATACCTCCTGCCTCTTGTGTCTGTTGTAAACGCAATGACTTACCATTCACATCAAAAAGTTCTGCTTGTATATCTTCCCACTCATATCGACGACGCATCTCACAATCTTGCAACTTTATTTCCTGCATGGAACTAATAAACTGATAAGTTCGATTGTTATTAATGGCCTGCTTCTCAAAAAGCATGTAATCAAGTACTTTTCTGCGTTGCAGAAAAAATAATATCCACACTGCATATATGACGCTACATGTAAGGAAGATAAAGAAAATCAGCAAATTATAATTCAATAGCACAATACCGAATACGATAAAGCTCAGGAGTGAAAATGCTACATTTATCATCTGAGTCGTCAGAAAGCGTTCTACACGATTATGATCTCCCATACGCTGAAGCAAATCCCCCAATAACTTAGTGTCAAAGAATCCCATCGGCAACTTCAATAACTTGATAAAGAAGTCAGATACCAATGATATATTGATGCGCATACCAATGTGCAACAATATCCATCGGCGTATGAAATCCACACTTGTACGGCTAATAGTCAGCATCAATTGCCCCAACAGTATCAGGTAGATTATGTTCAGCCGCTTCTGCTCAATACCAACATCCACTATAGCTTGAGTAAGGAAAGGTAATATCAACTGCAACAAGCTTCCTAATAGTGCCCCCAGTACTATCTGCCCAAAGTATCGCTTGTATTGCTTCACATAACCCATTAAGAAGCTGAATGATCGCTTTTCACCCATTCCGTCATCATTCTTTTCATAAAAGGCAGGTGTGGGTTCCAGAAACATGGCTATGCCTTTCTCCTCATTATTTGAACAAGTACTTATCCAGTGGGAAGCAAAATCTTCTGTTCTGTAAGTCACCAGCCCTTTTCCTGGGTCTGCTACAAAGAACTTCCTGCCTTTCTTCACCCTATAAAGCACCACGAAATGGTTTTGATTCCAATGCAGTATGCAGGGAAGTGGGGCAGCAGCAAGTTGTTCCATCGACACCCTGCCCGAGACGGTATGAAGTCCCAATCTTTCTGCCGCTTGCGAGATGCCAAGCATAGAAACTCCTTCTGTGGTAGCAACACATAGCTCAGAGAGACTATCGGAGGAATAGTCTCTTCCGTAATGTTTGCAAATCATTTGCAAGCATGCAATGCCACATTGCATGCTGTCATGCTGCCGTACAAGTTTAAACATCGCTACAAACTAATACCCGATTCAGTACTGTTAAGATATTTCGTTTGCCTATTTGGTGCCCTACGCTTACGGAAGCTATAAGAAATACCTATTAAAACCTTATAGCGCCTGTCTTTACTGTCCATGAAGAATTGTGAATGATAAGTATCCTCATCTGTATATACTCTTGACTTTAACATACCTAAGAAATAGCGCATACCCGCGTTGAGTGCCCATTGGTCATTTAGGCTGTAAGTCAGAGTAAACTCAGATTCTGCTCCCCTACTGATGGTTTTACTGTGAATACCATATTGTTTAGGGAAATAGGAGAGATTGCCGTTCCACGACCACCTCTTCTGATAGCCATAGAAATTCAACATATATTGGAATTGGTTTTTAGCAGACTGGTGTTCAAAGTAATTAGTTAGGTTTGCGATCGTAAGATTAATGCCACCCCATTTATAATTCTGATAACCTGCAGTGACTTGGGCTGTCAGTCGGCTAAAATGCCCATAGTTCTCATAAGTTTGGGTGTAGATATGGCTCTGTGGGTCTGTATAACCAATGTTATTAATCTCATCAGTTACCAACTGATAGGCCAATGATGGCATAAGGCTGAATCCTTTTTTGCTGAAGCTATAGCGCATCTGCCAGTTGTAAATGCGTTGTGGTAACAGGTAAGGATTTCCACTCACTACTCTCAGGGAGTCTGTGGAAGTGTTATATGGATTAAGCTGTCCCACTTGTGGGGCACTATTGGTCAGACTATGCGAAAAGGTTATAGCGTGCCCACTATTAATCCGATAGCTCAGAGAAACAGATTCTACAGGACGGAAATAATTATAACGGATATTGTCTGCTTTGCGTGAAATATAGTTCATGCCAGCAGATAGGGAATAAGAAAGATTCTTACTTAGATTTCCACTAAGCCCTGCATAGAAGTATTCGTTGGTATTTTGATGACGGAAGGTTGGATAACCAGCTTTTTCCTGCTTCAATTTGTCGTTGAGGTAAGAGAGTTCATTACCTAACTCCAATTGTTGTTTTCCAAGCGAAGTGACAAAATGGGTCTCTAATCCACCAGAATAGCGGAAATTGTCATAATCATAAAGATTGTGATACTGCCAATCAGCGTAGTTCTCTTCACGCTCTCCTTGCGTCTGGTTGCCATTGAGATTGAAACGCAAAGTATTTTCCAGATAGACATTATCCTTGAAGGTATGTCTATAATAGAGGTTATTAGAGTTGACAAAATAATTCACCTTGTCATCATACCAGGTGGTGAATGCTTTAGAGGCATCGGTGGCATCTTTCAACAACCCCTGTCCTGTGGAGGCATATTTGCTGGGATTGTCAATTAAAGAGGAGTTAAATACCAAATAGTCTTTATCTGAGGCAAACCAGTCAAGGTTGAGTTGTGCATAGATGTTTTGACCATTCCATTGGCGTGTGCCTTCACTATTCTTTAGATAGCCAATGTTCTGTTGAGCACTGCTCCATTCACTGTCGTCATGATGAAAGTACCAATGCTGCCCTGTGAGGCTAAGCTGCATCTTTTGATTGCCTATGCGGTAACTGGCGCTGCTATTGCCATATAAAACAGGTAGGGAGTGGCGAGTAGAAAAATCGAATGCTTGATAAGTGGTTGGTGTTCTCTTGGTTTTGATATTCAATAAAGCGACATATCCTGAATTAAGATAGCGTACAGAAGGAGACTCTATCACTTCCACGTCTTCCACCAAACTGGGGTCTATACTATCTATACCTCCATTGTAACGCACTCCGTTGATAAGGATGAGTGGCTTAGTACCATCAGTCATTGTGACTGTTTTATCTGTTGGATTCACCACGAGTTTTGGTATTTCCTGCAGAGCTTGGTAAGGATTCTTCATGGCTTTGGCTTGTTGTGAAAGAAAGTATGTTGTACCTGTGGCATTAGTCTGTGTCAGTTGGCTACGATCAGCAGTCACAGTGACTTCGCTAATTTGTCCTTCTGCCAAAAGTTCTAATGTATAATTACGTCTGAGGTTGCCATTGATAGAAATTTGTTGGCTGATCGTTTCGTAGCCATAGCAACTCATAGTAATGATATAGTTACCATTCTGAATGCCAGAAATGACGTATTCTCCTTTTGCGTTGCTCACAGTAGCCCCCACAAAGGTTGTGTCTTGACGTAATTCCAATACCACCCCAACAATAGGGCTTTTACTCTCATTCCTTATGACACCATTCAGTCGATATTGAGCATATAGGTTCGCCACCAGCAAGATATATAGTAGGAAGAAGGATAGTCTTTTCATACTTCTAGTTTGTTATATTTTTTAGTTACAACATGACAAAGATAGTGTTTATCTAATAACAACATTCTATTTCTGTTGGTTTTCAAATAATTTATTATGAATGTATCGGTTGTTAAACTCAAAATACAAGTAATCATCAAGTGATATTTCCATATTTCTTTTTTGACAATAACGCTTAACTTCATTCGGAGTTTCAAGAAGTTTTTGATTACAGGGACCCCAACAAAGCGGAAGCAGCTTACATGATTCGCATTCTTTGTTATCAAAAGTTCTTATGTTTAATCTTTTATTTAGTTTCACCTCATTCCATTGAATCTCGCCTTTAGGAATAAGTATTCCTTCTTGTAAGTCATCAGAAAAATCTCTTCCTGAACATTTGTAAACTTTGCCATCGTATGAAATCACTGCCTGATTATTCTTACTGGCTTTGCACGAAATGCTTTTCCTATGCAGATTCATATAAGAAACAGTGAATCCATTCCCTTGTATTAATCTGATAGTGTCTTTCAGCATTGCATTGCTATTATTATCGCTTTTAGTTTGCCATACTCTTTCTAAGTGGACACCTATTTTCCTGCGATCTATATCTGAAATATCTTCTATTAATTCTGGTATGTGTTTCAGGGTTTCATTATCATAATTAATTCTTAAATTGATATAGCATTTGTCATAATAATCACATAACAGATGTATCATTCTAAATACCTTTTCATAGGTTGGCTCTTTAGAATCTAAGTCACGCTTTACTTTATTGTGCTTCTCTTTGTAACCATCAATAGATATTTGAAATTTAGCTTCAAGTTCAGCGAACATTGGAATCATATCTTCAGTGATTTTTGTCGCATTTGTGACAAAGAAAAAAGATACACCTTTTTCTTTTTGCATAACAGTTTCTTTAATTTTAATAAGCAAAGGAAAAACTTCTTCTTTAAAATAAAGCAATGGCTCTCCACCAAATAACTCTACCTCAATGAACTTTATGCATTCTTGATTCAAGACATGGTTAACATGATTTAGAATAGCCTCTTGATTAGGTACTTCAAAGTGGCTGCCTTTAAGATGACTTTCAAAACAATACCAGCAACGAAGATTGCAATCTAAAGTTGGTAATAAAGTAAGACTATAGGTCTCGTTTTCTGAAGATATTACATTTTTATACTCTTCTTCCAACAATTGGTATTCAGAAATGCTATCATCCTCTATGATAAAGCCATTCGTTTTTAGATCTTCAATGATAGAGTTGGGAATAGATTCTATAGTATTATTAATTAAATACTCATATACTGCTGTAGGAAGAATAGCAAATGTGTCATATCTTGTATTATAGCCAATAACATACTTTGGCAACTTTGTAAATAAATTATAGAAACTTGCTTTCATTGTTATTAAGTTTAAGAGAGTGTGCTTCAGAAGCACACTCTCAATAATTAATCATTCAAATGGTGGAGGAGTGATTCCACATTCACAACCACAACCACAGCCAGTGCCAGTTCCATTACCGCATCCGCAACCACAACCACAGCCCTTTCCTAATGAGCATTCGCATCCACAACCGCATCCTGCGCCTGTGCCATCCATGGTCGCTCCACCAGTAATGAACAATAGTTCATCGTCTTTAAGTTCAATCTCATCCAAAGGGAGAGAGACTCTTTCTAAAGTTACAAATTTTTTACTCATAATAGAATTTATTAAAGATTAAACATCGTGAGTATTTTCCACATAAATTGTCATTTATGGTTCAAAAGGTTGTTTGCCTTCATCAATCCAAATCCAACCATGTTCAGTCCATACCCACTTGCCACCATAAACAATCAGCATTTCCCCAAAAGTTAAAATTTCAATTTTCATGATTTCTATATTTATTGTTTATTTGGCGAAATTTACGATGAAAAATCGAAACTATTTGTAATCAAAACGTAATCTTTTGGTAATCAAATTAATTATTTAAATTACGCCTGACATCTATTTGTAGATTTTATCTATATTTGTAGAAATAATTATAATGAGAAATGAGAAAAGCTATTGTTATATCTATATTTGCCACATTTGTGTTACTTTTTCTACAATTTTTGTGGATAGGCAATGCTTATCATAATTACACTCTGCGAATGGTGAAAACATTAGAAGACATTACCTCTGACGGCATTCAGAAAGAACTATCAACTCGCTCATATTCTCCTCCTAAAGATCCCAATAAACCTAAGTTTATTTATAAAAAAGCCAGCGAAATGACACCAGAAGAGAGGGAAAGTTTAAAGGGAGATACTTTAGACATGGTTTCTTTAAAAAAGAACAATATTGGTATGAATATGACTGATTTGATAAACCAATTAGAGCAAGATAATTTCATAGCAGATGGCAACTTCCTTAACCTTGAAAAGTTGGACAGCATCTTTCAAGTATTGCTAAGTGAAGCAGAGCTGAACACCAGATATCGCATATACTTCTACAATCGTGATACATTGGAGATGGACAATAGGGGTAATCTGCCTAAGACAAAGAGCAAGGTCTATGAGACGAGGCTCTTCCCCATCGGACTGAAAGCTACACAGTTCATACAAGTGAAGACAGACTTGCCGTTCTCCACTTTCTTGCGCGAGATGACTGAAATATTGGGCTCCTCCATATTAATGGTACTGATAGTGGCTGGCTGCGTGGTATGGCTGTTCATCACCATTAAGCATAAGGACAAGCTATTCAAACAACGTGAGGCAAGCGTGAATGGCACGGTACATGATCTGAAGGCTCCACTGAACAGCATTATTTTACTTATGGGCCTCCTGAAACAGAAACTACCCGATGAAGACAGTAAGTCCCTGACGGAAGTCACACTAAAGCAAAGTAAGAACATGGTAAATGACATTGAGGCTCTGCTGCTTACAGCACGCCATGACCGTCAACAAGTAATGCTGAAGAAGGAACTCACGGACTTAGTGGCATTGACACAACAAGCCACAGAAAGCATCTCGCCACAATATACAGCCAAGACGCATCAATTGGACATCGAAGCAGAAGCTCCACAGCTGATGGTAAATGGAGACCGCATGTATCTGACAAATGTTATTCGCAATCTGATAGAGAATGCGTTGAAGTATTCGGACGATGGCGTAAAGGTCTGCATCAGAATAAGGCAAGAAGGCCAGATGGCAGTAGTGGAGGTAGAAGACAACGGTTGGGGTATCCCACAAAAGTACCAGAAAAAGATTTTCAATCAGTTCTTCCAGGTGCCTCGTGGAGAAGGGAGACATCAGCGTGGCTATGGTGTGGGCTTGGCATTCTCTAAGTATGTGATGGAGGCTCATGGAGGTGTGATAAACGTAAGGAGTGAGGAAGGAGAAGGCAGTACCTTCACCTGTATATTCCCCATAAACTGAATAGGATATGATAAAAGTTTTATTGATAGATGATGATGTGGTATTCAGTCAAATAGCGACGACTGTCTTGAAGGAGCATGGGATGGATGTGCATTATCAAAATGCACTGACAGCGGTTACTGATGTAGTGAAAGCCTATCAACCAAGTGTCATCTTACTTGATATAGAGATAGGTAACGATGATGGCATCAATATCATTCCACAAATACGGGCAGCCTCATCTGTAGTACCTATTATTGTGATTTCCTCACATACGGAACTCGCAGAGGTAGAACGCGCATTAAATCAAGGTGCTGTGAACTATCTGAAAAAGCCTTTCGATATGGAAGAAATGGCAGCCTTCGTCAGACGCTATGCAGTGCCACATGCATCCTTCATTTCGATAGGTACCCTGAAGCTGAATCTTGAAAGCAAGGAACTAAGCAAGGGGGAAATGCGACTAAAAAAACTCACCCCCTTAGAATTCGAACTGCTTACACGTCTCTACCTTGACATGGGGAATGTGGTAAGTAAGGAAAAGTTGCTAAAGCACGAAAATAGAGACTTAGACATACACACCTTATATAATTACATTCGTAAACTCAATAACTTACTTCAAGCAGACAAGAAACTTGCAATCTACAAAGAAGGAAATGGATATGTGCTTAAAAAACTATAGAAACGCAGGCAATTATTAAGAAAATGTCCAGTGTTATCGTAAAAATACTTCAATAATACATGTTGTAATACTTGATATTTCTGTAGAAAGACCTTGTATTTCTGATAAAGGGATTAACTTCTGGTAAAAAAAGACTTTATAGAGAATAAAAATAGGTGCTGCACCAAAAAGCACAGCACCTATTCTATAATCAGTAAACCTTATTACTTCTTCTCAATAGAGTACATGGCCATACCTGTGATGCCTTCGAAATAGAAGCGGATGAGGTATGTACCTGCAGCCACAGGGATATTTGGACCATCTTGCCAGAGGTTGTCTGGCTCACCACCCCAGTTCATGCTCCAATCATGGTTGGCGCGGAACTTGAATTCACCATCGTTAAGAGTAGTGGTTACCTCGAAGCAACCTTCTTCTGGATTGTATGTGAGGTCGGTATCGGTATCCCAAGCGCCGTTGGCAGAGCCGATGATGCTCACAACGAACGGCGTAGTCTCAAAGGTCATCTCGGTGAGGTCAACCTGAATCTTATAGAATCCAGGCTCAACAGCAGGCATGTTAGGACCACCAGTATCTACCAGCTTATTATCGCCAGCATATTCCCAGTCGCCATCCCAATTATCCTCGTTTGGCTTGAACTTATACTCACCATCCAGCCAATAGTAACCCACGTACTTACCATCATAGTTGGCAGAACGCAACGGATGAGATTCACTCCATCCACCTTCGTTACCAATCTCGTAGATGTACTCAGCAAATGCCATTGGAGTGAACTCCCAAGTACCAGCAAGCACATTGATGGCGAGGCGGTAATAGGTAGCACCATCAGAAGCTGGCTGGTTGAATGCACCACCATTGCCAATCATATATTCACCCTTTAGAGAGGTGTCACCATCGTTGACAGCACAGATAAGGTTATCCCAGAAAGCGCCACTCTCATAGGCTGTTCCCGGAGCGATCTTAAACCAGTTGTCCACGCGGTTACCGTCACCATCCACAGGAGCAGGGATTACGGTGTAGAAGATTGGATCGATGTAAGCACTCTCACCACTACTGTTGTAGAGCGGATAACTCTGATCGGAATCGCTCCAGCCATTGAGCTGACCTACATAGAAGTACTCGTCGCAGAGGTCTTCTACATAAGGCGTAAACTCATAGGTACCAGACATCATGTCGAGCTTGAGGACATACATCTTGGCTTCATCGCTGGCTGGCAAGCACCATGCCTGAGCATCCTTGGTCACGAAACGACCCTGCAGTGCGCTCTCACCATCGGTAGCAGCACCCAGCAAACCACCCCAGAAGTCTTCAGACTCATAGGCAGATTCTGGAGCAATCTTGAACCAGTTGTCAGCACGGCTGCCATCCTCATTGGTAGGACCAGGAACCACACCCACGAAGATAGGATCTTCATAGACATCGGCACCGCTGTTTCTGAGAGGATAGCTCATGTCTGAATCACTCCAACCATTGGAAGCACCTACATAATAGTAATTCTCTTCAATCACAGGAGCAGCAGCGATGGCTTTCAGTTCTATGGTACCACCCGTTGCTACCACAGCCTGACCACCATCCATATAGTCGGCAGTAAGCTCAGCACTGAAGGTACGGGTATCAGGACGCAAGCCATACTCCGCATTGATAACCTCCTGTAAATCGGCTACAGCCACCTTACCGGTAGGACCAGCATTAATGGTATAAGTATTGGAAGAACCTTCGGGAGTCAATACCAACTGCAAGTTTGCCAAATTTACGCCATAAGGCAAGCCCTTTGGCAAAGATATGTCAAGTGCAGCAATAGAATCTCCCGTTGCTTCGCCCAGATTAACGGTACCTAAAGGCTTAGCAGTAAAACCTGCAACCTTAATGGCCTCTACCTGATCCCAGCCTTGTGGAGCAGCTACGTCTTCATTAAAATCCTCGTTGCAGGCACCCATGAAGGTCAGGGCGCCCAGCAACATATATAATGATAACTTTTTCATAATTCTATCAGTGTATTAGATTAGTTACTCAATTCTACCAGTATCGTTCGTGAAGTTCAGGTAGAGCTTCTGTCCCTGATTACCAGCTACACGCTCCTGATCACCACCATCGGCACGGTACTTAATCTTACCATCGAAGATCATGAACTCTGACTTCCACCAGTCGTATCCTGGAACCTTCACGTATGCACGCACACCCTGTGGGTCGCTGGCAGGTGAAACGCCATCTACCGTAGCTACGAAGGCAGGAGAAACAAACTCACCATCCTGAGTGGTAGGTGTAGTGAACTTACCTGCAGGTGCCAGTTCATCCCAACCACCGAGGGTATTACCAATCAGCCATACGACACCTTCCTCGAAGTCAACCTCGAAGGTAATGTCGCGACCAGCCACTGCGGTCTTCACTACCAACAGGTACCAACCAGGATTACCTACGCCGATGTTACCACCGTCATCGTAAACATTGGCATTAGCATTATCTACAATGGTTACCTGGCTGAAGCCCTTCTCACCACCGTTCCAAGAGGTAGCGGTATTGATCTTGAAGCCACCATCGAGCCAAACCATGCGCCACATCACGTTTGGAGCACCATTCACCACAACCATCTCTGGAGCAGTGTCCCAACTCCATCCATTGAAACTGCCAATGACATAAACATGCTCTGGCAACTCTACTGGAGGTAATGCATAGTGCAGTTTCACATGAGGCAGGGTAATCACATTAGAAATGATGTCACCACTCTTAGCCTGAGCACCTGAAGCATTAGGCAGGTAGGCGCGAAGGCGGAGATAGATAGGAATATCCAATGGGAACTGATCGCCATCGTAGCCAGCCTCCATAGCCATGGTTGTAGCAGCAACGGCCAGTTCTGATACATCTACATTCATCAAAGCCGTAGAATATTGGGTGGTCAGCTCCGTGAAGTTGCTGAAGCTCTGAGAAAGCGACACCTGCACAGCATACATGGTAGCAGCCGTATAACCATAGTTAGGCTGCGTGCAGGTAAGTTGCAAGGTGGTGGAGTTCTCCAAATCATAGGTGCCATTGACGAATGCTGGTGTATTGAGCATGAACACCGATGGCTCCTGATATACAGGATTGGAATCACGGTCGCTGCTACAAGCAGTGGCAAGTACCAGTCCTGCGAATAATGAAGCTAATATATGTAACTTTTTCATAATGCTTTCTTTATATAATTGTCAATTATGAATTGTCAATTGTAAATTAATAACCAGGGTTCTGTACCAGGTTAGAGTTGGCCACGATGTCCTTGGTAGGCAAGCCGAATACATTGCGCTGGGCACTGAAATTGGAACCATTGCGGGCACCGCCCTTCCATTCCCAAACATAGTCGGAATTACCACCAAAACGACCAAAGCGAACCAAATCCATACGGCGGCGGCCCTCGAACATGAACTCACGTGCCCACTCATCACAGATGTCATCCAGTGAGTAAACGCCCTGCTTAGAAGCAGAAGCATGTGCACGGTCTTTCAGAGCATCCACAGCTACCTTAGCCTCAGCGGTGTTACCCAGACGGGTCTGTGCCTCTGCATAAGTCAGATAAGCCTCAGCAGCACGCAGGAAAGGAACATCGGTATCCACGAACTTAGAGTCGTGCGGATTGGCACCATTAGAATAGCTGTTGGTAAACTTACCTACAGAGAAACCATCGGTGAAATTAGCAGTCTCCTCAACACTGAGGTTACGGTCGATGCTGAAGAACATGGCACGATCGTCACCAGCGGCTGCGATCATACCAGCCACATCCAGACCCGTAGGAGGCTCGCTGTTAGGGAAGAATTTCTCTACCAACTGCTTGCGTGCACGGTTACCTGCCCAAGACTCGCTGGTGCCATGATCACCCATATCGTCCTTGTTAGTAGAAGCGATGAGGAACAAAGCGCCACCATAGTTCTGGGTAGCGATACCATCTTGCAGGATAGGCAGGATAATCTCATTCTGAGCACCATTGCTGTTGTTGTCACCCATGAACAGATAGCTGAAGTTAGGAGTCAACGTGTAAGCAGAATCCATCACCTTCTTGGCATACTCGGCAGCCTTTGCCCACTGAGGAGTACCAGTATAAACCTGTGCATTCAGGTAGAGGCGTGAAAGGAGCAACCAAGCAGCTGCCTTATCAGCACGTCCGTAAGTATTACCCTTTGGCTCTGCCATATCGTTGACACAGTCGGACAACTCACTCTCAATAAAGCTGAACACCTCTGCACGACTGGCCTGTGGTGCATTCTCAGAAGAAACGGTAGTCACGAAAGGAACATTGCCAAAGAAGTCGATGGCATAATAATAGAAGAGAGCACGCAGGAAACGTACTTCTGCACGCATCTTCACCGTCTCGCTATCAGTATCTTCGGCTGTCTGTGCCAAGAAAGAGTTGGCCATTGTGATACCGAAAAGCAAGCGATAGTACTCGCAAGTAATCATACCATGAGAAGCATCCCAAGTATTGAAGTTGTACTCAGGGATACCAGGGTCACCCCAGCTACAGATAGCTTCATCAGTCGTCAGCTCATTCATGTTCCAGATCTGACGGAAGAAATCAGAAGTACCTTCATCGATGTCGGCGATATCCTGATCGCCTGCAGGACCATTCTGACCCGTAAGTGCCATGTTGCCATAAATCTTATTGAACACAGCATCACGGTCGAACTCCATAGAAGTACTCTTATCAATGGTGGGATCTACATCCAGATCGCCCACGCATGAAGTCATTCCCAATGTCAGGGAAAGCGCTGCCACAGGCAGCAGTGTCTTCGTATATTTAGTTAGAATATTCATATCTTCAATGTCTTTATAGGGTTAGAAATTAAGGCTAAGTCCCAGCATTGACACCAATGGACGTGGATAGAAGTTGTTATCTATACCACCACCCACTTCTGGGTCAAGACCCTTGTACTTAGTAATAGTCAGCACATTCTGCAATGTAGCATATACACGACCGTTAATGCCACGCTTGAACAGATTGTCGAAGCTGTAACCCAGAGTCACGTTGTCAACCTTCAAGAATGAAGCATTCTGTACGAACATGTCGCTCATGAAATAGTTGCCCACGCCCTGGAAACCCTTGTCGAGGTGACGGGTCACGAAGTTGCTGAAGAAACCACTTTGTGCATAAACAGCGGCCTTACCCTGATTAGAGTTGTTGCTCTCTACGTTGTTGAATACATAGTTATTCAGACTAGCACGTACGGAGAAGCTGAAGTCCCAGTTCTTCCAAATCATCTTAGAAGACAGACCCATCAGCACATCAGCAGCTGGCTTCTTGTAGTAGTAGCGGTCCAAGTCGCTGATGATACCATCACCGTTACGGTCCACATACTCATTCTCAATGGCCTTGCCGTTCTCGTCATATACCTGCTGGTAAACCAGGAAGCTATAAGCTGGATGACCTACGGCCTGTGCTTGAACCGTGTTACCTGTACCACCAGCGATACCACCCGTAGGCAGATAATAACCAGGAGCAGCATCACCAACTGTCATTGCGGTAATCTTATTCTTATTCCAAGTCACGTTGTACTGCACATCCCACATGAAGTCGCGAGCCTGAATCACCTTACCACCGATAGAGAATTCCAAACCTGTATTCTCCAGTTTACCTACGTTGGCCATCACAGTGTTCTTGAAGTTAGAACCAGCAGCCACAGGAACGGATTGCAACAGGTCTTTGGTATTACGATGATAGAAGTCGAGAGCAGCAGTGAAGCGACCATTCAGGATACCGAAGTCCATACCGGCATTCCAAGTCGTGGTCTTTTCCCAAGTCAGTTTGTCATTATAAGCATTCGGACGAGAGGTGATACCTTCACCAGTTACTGGATAGAACGCATGCTCACGATTAGCCACGTAAGAAGCGAAGTAGCTATACTCACCGATACCTTCCTGCTGACCAGTCAAACCATAGCCCAGACGGAGTTTCCAATCGCTGATCCAGTCGATATCCTTTACAAAACCTTCTTCATTGATCTTCCATGCCAGTGCCACTGATGGGAAATAACCCCAGCGGTTGTCCTTGTTGAACTTAGAAGAACCATCAGCTCGGAAGGTAGCAGTCAGCATATAGCGCTGCAACAGAGTGTAATTCAAGCGGCTATAGAAAGAAACCAAGTAGCTTTCATTAGCCCATTCACGATTTACCTCGTTGTACTTGGTGTTCTGCAAAGCAGGATCGCTGTTTGTACCAGGGATCCATCCCCAACCTTGATTGGTACCTTTACGATGGAAGTGCTGCCACTCATAACCAGCCATGATGTCGAAGTTGTGATTCTCAGTGAACTCCTTCGCATACTGCAGGTAAGAGCTGAACAGCAAGTTGTACTTATCAGTCTTATCTACGCCTGTGTAACCATAGTAGTTGTTGCTGGCACTTCGAGGATCGATATCGTTGTTCTGCTTACCAGTGGAGAGGTCCATACCACCATTGGCATGGAAGCGCAGGTCTTCGAAGCCATGGAACTTATAGTCCAACTCAATGTTACCAATGAGTGACTTAGATGTAGCACGGTTGTTCTGGAACTCCAAAGTAGCTACAGGGTTCTGCTGAGCCAGTGAGTTGAATGCCAAAGGCCATGTAGGATCGCCAAAGGCATTGGTGCTGGTCCACTGCTGATAACCACCGAAAGAGGTCACATAGTTAGGATCATTGTTGTAGATAGGTTGTGTAGGATCATAAGTCAACGCTGCACCTACCACGCCACCGTCAGCATAACGGTTCTTAGCCACCATACCCTTGGCATTGATATTGAAGGTCAGATGGTCTTCCAGCATAGACGGTGAGAAGTTCACAGAAGCTGTGTAACGCTCAAAGTCGGAAGTTTTGATGATACCTTTTTGGTTAGTGTAACCTACAGATGCACGGAATGGCATACCGGCGATATTACCCGTAGCAGTAAGGTTGTGATCGGTACTGATAGCCGTACGGTAAATCTGGTCTTGCCAATCAGTATTAGCAGTACCCAGATGTGAAGCCTGATCGCTGCCCTCTCCATAGAGGTTGTTTACAAAATGACGGAACTCATTGCCATCCATCACTTCCAGACGGTTCTTAATGGTGCTGGCAGATACGTTGCCGTTGTATGCCAAACGGATCTTACCACTCTTTGAACCCTTCTTGGTGGTAATGATAATCACACCATTAGAAGCACGAGAACCATAGATGGCAGTTGCAGAGGCATCCTTCAGCACGGTGAAGCTTTCGATATCGTTCGGGTTCACCATTGCCAGTGGGTTACTCAAGCCCTGCACACCATTGTTATCCATAGCCAGACCATCGATCACGATCAGAGGGTCGTTTGATGCACTCAGAGAGGCACCACCACGGATACGGATAGTTGAACCACCACCAGGAGTACCACCATCAGAAGTGACATTTACACCGGCAATCTTACCGGCCATCATGTCTTGTGCATTGGTTACCAGACCACGGTTCATTTCATCAGGCTTGATAGCCGTCACAGAACCAGTCAAGTCATTTTTCTTGGCAGTACCATAACCGATGACAATCACCTGCTCCAACATCTGAGAGTCATCCTGTAAGGTCACCACCACTTCAGGAGCGGCCGACACCTCTTGTGTCACATAGCCAATAAAAGAAATGGAGAGCGTCGCACCGGCAGGAACTGTCAGTGTAAAGTTACCATCCAGATCAGTAACCACACCATTGGTTGGATTACCTTTCTCCACGACGTTTGCACCTATCACTTCAAAGCCTGCTGTGTCTTTCACGTGGCCTTTCACGGTGATGTTTTGTGCATAAACGCCTACAGTCAGAATCAACCCTAGGAATAGGGTCAGGAACCTACGAAAGGTTCCAAACTTAACTTCATTCATGCATTTATCAGATTTAATGTTCGTTAAATGTTTCTCTTCGTTTTATGCTAACAAGTATTGCTATTTCGTCATTTTGCTCCAAAAGTACAGGTTGTTTACCTATCTCGCAAATGTTTTCCCTCAAAACACGTCATTTTTTTTTTGCAATCGATTGCAAAATGACAGTTTTATTTAAAAGCATCCAAGCATTTCGCTGGCTTTCCATCACTGGTAAATGCCCCTTGGTCATAGCTTCCCCACCCTACAGTCTTATAATAGCCAGGGAGCCATCCACCATATATTTGAGGTTCCCAATAGAAAGCCCCAACACACTGTTCTATCTTCTTTGCTTCAGTCAGAAAGGCTGTCAGGGCCTTAGCAGCTTCCGCTTCATCAGCACTTTTCACACCAACTTCTGTTACCATTACTGGGACCTTATACTTATTAATAAGAAGTTTGATTTGCGCCAAAGCTTCGCTGTTAACCTGTGCCCATGTCTTATTGGCTTCTGTCTGCGGATAGTGCGAAAGACCTATCATGTCCATCTTTCCCCCTAACTCCTTATATTTGGCAAACCACCAATCACAATCTTGCCATGCATTGTTCAAATGAACGATGACGATGGCATCGCTGAACACCTGTTTCACTGCATCAAAGCCAACATTGGTCAATGCCACATAGTTTTTCCAACCGTTAGGCGTATCTCCACTATCTGTCCAAAGCTGTCCCGTTGGCCACATCATCCCATTGCGGGTTTCGTTGCCTACCTGCACCCACTTAGGGGTTATGCCTGCACTCTTCAGTGCGCCAAGCACATCTTTGGTATGCTCAGCCACTTTTGTCTTTAATTGTTCTAAATCAAGTCCCTGCCATGCCTTTGGAGTCTCTTGTCGTCCAGGATCTGCAAAGAAGTCGCTGTAATGGAAATCAATCATGACATCCAATCCGGCATTCTTGGCACGCTGGGCTTTCTTCACTACATCGGCCTTGTCGCACCACGCGCCATAACCATAAGCCACAGGATCTACCCACACACGCAGACGGATGGCATCCATACCTATTTCTTTCATTAGGGCAAAACAGTCACGTTCCTGGCCTGCTGTATTTAAGAACTTCACGCCATCGGCCTCTTGTTCGGTTACCCAACTGATGTCTGCCCCAGAGACAAATGATTTGGTATCCGTACCAGGCTGAGGATCAGGATTGGTCGGAGTAGTAGGTGTACTGGGTGTATTTGAGGGGGTATTTGAAGGGGAATCATTCTCTCCACCACACGCATTTAATGTCACAGCCAGCAGACCTCCTAATAAAAAACGGATTAAATTCTTCATAGTAAAATCTTTTTTCGGCTTTCTCACCTCCAAAATTACAACCTTATTTTTTTTATGCAAATAGTTAGGCGAGAAAAATTGTCTAAAGTTTGTGTTAAATTTTTATTTCAGAAACAAAAAAAGCACATCAACCAGTGATGTGCCCTTTATCGTGGAGCTGGCGGGAGTCGAACCCGCGTCCAAACGAGGAACAAATGTGCTTTCTACATGCTTAGCCTTGACTTGTTTTTCGTGCGGAGGCAGACCCAAGGCTGCCAACCTACGCCTTATCCTCTAAAATTTCATCCACACGTCGAGGCCCATGAAGACTATCCCCGATATGACCGCACCACTAAACCAGGTTACTTCGGAGCAAGAGTTCCTGAGTGATGTCTCGTCCCAGCACCTTGTGCCAGGATTAAGCCCGATTTACTGAACTTCGATCAGGCAGCAAGAGCGTAATTATTAGATTCGCCAGATAAATTTTGAGGACTGAGATTTAAGTGCCAATCACCCGACGCACTGCATGCTTACACATCCCTTCTACCCGCTGTCAAAACCAAACAACCCCAGTAGAAATAGATTTTCTGCGGCGAAGATACTACTTTTTCAATAAATAATGTATCTTTGCGTGGTGAAAAAATATAAAAATTAACTATGTACGCCTTTATAAACGACTATTCAGTCATTGCGCATCCTAATATCATGAAGCGCATGTCAGAAATTAACCTTGACCAACACATTGGCTATGGATTTGATGAGATTTGTAAAAGTGCCCGCCATTTGCTCCGCATCAAGATAGGCAATCCGTGGGCGCGAATATTCTTTGTGGTAGGTGGCACCCAAGCCAACATGAGCGTTATCAGCTCATTGCTGAAATCTGCCGAAGCGGCCATCTGTACTAACACAGGACACATCTTCGTGCATGAGACAGGGGCCATTGAGGCTACAGGACATCGTGTAATTACCATCGACACTCCCGATGGGAAACTAACCCCTGCACACATCGAAAAGGTGTTGATGCAATATATGGAACGCCCACATGTGGTAAAACCTAAGTTGGTTTACATTTCCGACTCTACCGAAATAGGCACTTTCTACACCAAGGCTGAATTGAAAGCGCTACACGACTACTGCAAGTCGCACAACCTCTATTTCTTCTGCGATGGTGCCCGCATGGGCAGTGCCCTCACGGCAGAAGGGAATGATTTGACACTGCATGATTTTGCAGAGTTGACTGACGTATTCTACATCGGTGGTACCAAGAACGGAGCGCTGATGGGTGAGGCTGTGATCTTCAATGATCCGAAACTGGGTGAGGATTATGACATGGTGATGAAGCAACGCGGGGCATTGCTGGCTAAGGGTTGGATTCTCGGCCTGCAATTCTATGAGTTGTTTAAGAACGACCTCTATTGGGACTTGGCTCGTCATGCCAATGCCATGGCGAAGAAGATCGCTACGGCGTTCAAGGAGAATGGATTCCCAATGCTGACGGATTCTCATACCAATCAGGTATTCCCTATCCTTACCAAAGACCAGCGGGATACACTGAATCAGAATTGGGGTTTTGAATATTGGGGTCCTGTGGATGAGGAAAAGGATGCATTCCGCTTCGTTTGTGCGTGGAATACCGACGAGGAGAAAGTGGATGAACTTTGTGAGGACATTATAAAATTGAGAATTGAGAATTAAGCAATGAAGAGAAAACTTCTTTTTACAGCTATAGTAGGAATGTGCATGATGGCTTGCCAGTCCAAAAGCAGTGAGCCTGATGAGTTGGCTATGCTGGTAGGCACTTATACGAACAAGGGCAGTGAAGGTATCTATACTTTCCGTTTCGACCAAGCTAACGGTAAGGCTACCCTACTCGACTCTGCCAAAGTGGTGAATCCTTCATATGTTATTCCTTCGGCAGATGGGAAGTATGTCTATGCAGTGACAGAAACTTCAGACAGCACTGCTGCCCTGAATGCCTATGCCTTTGATAATGCAACTGGTAAGCTGACTTATATCAACACTGAACTGACATTTGGCGAAGACCCCTGTTATGTGGCTACCAATGGAAAGATTGCGGTAACTGCCAACTACAGTGGTGGCTCCATGACCGTTTTCCCTCTGCGCAGCGATGGTGGAATCCAGCGCATGGATACGGTTTTCTGCGGCACCATTGGAGGGCCAGACCTCAATCGCCAAAGGTCGCCTCATGTACATTGTACCTATTTCAGTCCTGACGGAAGATATATCTTCGCCACCGATTTCAGTGCAGATCGTATCATACGCTTTGATATTTCCAATAATGCCATTCGGCCTTTAGAGAGTCAGGTGGTGACCAATCTGAATGCCGACTATGGTCCTCGTCACATAGAGTTCAGTGCCGATGGTTCCCACGCCTATGTTGTGGGCGAACTTTCTGACGATATCACTGTGATGGACCATGCCAACGGAGTACTGACTCCTAAGCAAGTGATAAACGGCAGTGATGCTGGAGCACGAGGGGGTGCTGATATCCACCTCAGTCCCAACGGCAAGTTCCTCTATACCAGCCATCGTTTGAAGGAAGACGGCATCTCCATCTTCTCCGTAGCTGCCGATGGTACTCTCACCAAGGTGGGCTACCAGCTTACAGGCATTCATCCCCGCAACTTCAACATCACCCCTAATGGCAAGTACCTGCTTTGTGCCTGCCGTGACAGTGACGTGATACAAGTATATGAAATCAATCCAAAAACAGGACTTCTAAAAGACACCGAGCAAGACATCCACGTCTGTCAGGCGGTATGTGTGAAGTTCGTGGAATAACACCATAGAAAATTATTCGCTATGAAGATAAAAAGACTACTTATCACCGCATTGGGCTGTCTGCTGATGGTTCCCTTGATGCAGGCACAGACGGCAGTTACTGCTGGCATGATGTATGGCAAAAAGTATGGAGTGACCTACATGCTCCCTAAGTCGCAACTTGAAGTTCAGGTTTTTGCCACAAAGCATACTTTCCAACCTGGAGAGTTCTGTAAATATGCCGACCTCTACCTGCACTTAGGCGACACTCAGACGCAAGCGCAAGAATACTGGACCCTTGATGAAGCAGTAGTGCGCAGCATTGGTGTGGCAGATAAGGAGAAGATTTACTTCGTAGAGCTGAAAGACAAAACTGCTGCCCCACTGATGGAGCTTACAAAGGAGGGAACAATCTATTCCATCAATCTGCCTATCAGTGGCAGAAAAGCTGAGAGTACTCCACAAACTGCATCGTCTCAGAAATCGAAACCCGACCCTCGCTCTTTCTTTACGGAAGAGATCTTGTCTGCCAGTTCCACCGCTAAGATGGCTGAATTGGTGGCACAGGAAATCTATAACATCCGCGACAGCAAGAATGCTTTGGTGCGTGGGGAAGCCGACAATACGCCTAAAGATGGGGCACAGTTGCAGATTATGCTCGACCAGTTGAATCTGCAGGAAGAAGTATTGACGGAAATGTTCACTGGTGTAACCACAGAAGAAAGTCAGACATTTAAGTTCTACATTGACCCTGAAATGGCAACGAATTTGGTAGCTTTCCGTTTCTCACAAAAGGTTGGAATATTGGAGAGTGATGACCTTACTGGCGAACCTGCCTACCTCACTGTGGCCAATCAAGGACTGATAACCCCTCAGCCTGCAGAAGAAGCTGCAAAGAACAAGAAAGAACTGACTGGTGTGGCTTACAATGTGCCTGGCAAAGCATTGGTAACGCTTACTTTCAAGCAGCAGCAACTTTTTAGGGAGGAACTCCCCATTACCCAATTGGGCAGTGTAGAATACCTTGCCGCCAATCTTTTCAACAAGAATTATACCATTACCGTGCAGTTTGATGCAGAGACAGGGGCTTTGGTTAAAGTGGATCGGGAATGATTGGTTTAGAGTTTAGAGTTTAGAGTTTTAAGCCAAATCAATTTATCGTGGTGCAGTTGCTGGATATAGGCAACTGCCCTATTTTTTATATCCTTTTCGTCTGGGAAAAGTGAAGCGATGCATACTGCAATCTCTTCCACAGAACGCTGCCCGTCAATCTGTTTCCAAATCTCTGACCCATATTTCTCTAACGGTACGTGGATGAGGGTAGATAACATAGGAAACAGTTTGTTGAGCCAACGATATGGAAAACGAGGATAGGCCAAAACCAGGCATCCGTCCTCTCCCTGTTCTGTCACAATGTGTGAACGGTGTACAGGGATTGTTTCTCTTATATCTATTTTCACCTTCATAAAAACTCTAAACTCTAAACCCTAAACTCTTAGCTCTAAACTAATCCTTAATATTCGGTTTCTCCAATCCGTAACCTTTCTTCTTATCTAGATAGAGCATGGCCACTGCCACAAGAATGCCTGCCAATCCTGTGCAGGCAAAAATCAGCATACCAGACGTATAGGTAGGATCGGTTTCATTGGCTCTGCCCACGAACATCGGGATTATAGCACGTCCGAAATTCTGGATAAAGAAAATCAAAGAATAGGCGGTACCTAAGCACTTCAAAGGAATAATCTTAGGCACAATAGGCCAAAGGGCTGCAGGCGTAAGCGAATAGCCTACACTGAGCACCACCATCAGGAAGATGGCAAAGGCACTGGCATGTATTGGCAAAGAGAAGCCAAAGTGTACGAACGTCAGCATGGCTGTACCAATAATAATCAATGTCACACCACGACCGTACTTGTCGTACAGGCTGCCAAAGAGCGGCGTCATCAGCATGGTGCCAAACGGAGCGATACTGGTAAAGAAACCTGCAATATCGGGAGCTACGCTGTATTTCTCTATCATCAACTTAGTGGCGAACTTGAGGAACGGACTCACTGCCGAATAGAACAGCACCACAAAGAGCGTGATGAGCCAGAAACCAGGGTTCTTCAATATCAAGCCTATGTCGCTCAAACGGAAACTGTCATCATCCGAATTGAGAATTGAGGATTGAGCATTGAGAATTATCTCGTCCTTATCCAGACGAATATCGAGTACACAGAAGACGAGGAAAGACACCAGTCCGATAAGCAGGCAGATGAGTCCCACCAGCAAAGGGGTGGAGAGGGTGAAATGACGAGCCAATGGAGCACTTACACTGAGTGCCATAGCCGTACCTAAACGAGCCATAGCCAACTGAATACCCATCGCCAATGCCAACTCATGTCCCGTGAACCAACGTACCATCGCCTTGCTCACCGTGATGCCACACATCTCATAGCCCACACCAAAGATAGAGAAGCCCAGACTGGCCACTGCTGCCGACATGGGGAGGGTGAGGTCCACATTGAACATTGAGAATTGAACATTGAACATTTGCCCAGCCAGAGCAGGGCTGGTCACCGCATAGTATTTAATGCCTACGCCAATGAGCATCAATGAGCAAGACAACACGCCCGTGAAGCGGACTCCCATCTTATCGAGGATGAGTCCGCTGAAGAAAAGCATCAGCAAGAAGACATTGATAAAGCCCCCTGCCCCTGAGAAGAAGCCATAATCCGTACTGCTCCATCCCAGTCCACCCTGCTCCACAGGCAGCTCCAGCAGCGTTTCCAACGGTGACATGATATCATTGAGCAGGTAGCCCATCATCATGGCCGTAGCCACAATGACCAGCACCGTCCAACGTGCCACTGGCTTATCGTTTATCTTACGTCTTATTACTTCTGTCATAACTAAAAATTATTGAGAATTGAGGATTGAGGATTATGGCTACGCCATGTTTCCATCCAGATGGTAATTCTCAATTCTCAATTCTCAATTTTACTTAATGTTCGGCTCCTCCAATCCTAAGCCCTTGCGCTTATCCACCACCTTCAGCAGTAAGCCAAGCAGCAGGGCAGCTACGCCAAGACAAGCCAGCATCACCAGCGGAGCAGTATAGTCGAACTGCGTAGGATCTGTCACACCTGGGTTGGTCTTGTCCAGCACCTTACCAATAAGCAGTGGGAACAGCCAGAGGCCAATGTTCTGAATCCAGAAGATCAGAGCGTAGGCAGAACCTATCACCTTGGCATCCACCAACTTTGGCACGCTTGGCCACAGGGAGGCTGGTACCAATGAGAATGAAGCACCCAGCACCAGAATAGTAGCGTATGCAATTGCCACACCACCCACGGCATTGCCCTTGAAGGCAGGCAGCACGAAAGCGAAAGTAAGGTGGCAGGCGATGAGCAGCAATGAGCCCAGCACCAACATAGAAGCAGCCTTGCCCTTATGATCCACATAGCTACCAAGAATAGGCGTAATCAGCACGGCCAGCAGTGGGAACACTGCGAAGATACTCTCAGCCGACTGGCGCATATAGCCCATGTAGCAGTAAGTAATCAATGCCAGCACAGAGATGCCCAGCAGCAGATACTGACGGAACTTTGTCTTCTGGAAGTTGCTCATAAAACCCGTAGCAGCCACCACCAACATGATAATATATTGCACGATGGTCACAGAGCTGCTTGCCCAATAGGAATCGGCAGAAGGCTCCACCAACGTCAGGTTGCACTGCAGCATGTTCACAGCATACTTCTGGAATGGGAAGATAGCAGAGTAATAGAGCACACAGAGCAGTGCCACAATCCAGAAACCACTGTCCGTAAGAATCTTACCGATATCTGATACCTTGAATGGATCATCCTTCTCCTCAGCCTCACCCGTCTGGGCATCCAGCTTCTTATCCATGAAGAAATAGACGATGGTCATTATCAAGGCAATGCACATCAGCACCACGCCAAAGGCCACAGAACGAGACACGCTCACATGGCCGCCAAGCTTAGCGAAGAACGGTGAGAAAATCATACATGTAGCCACGCCCAGACGTGCCAAAGCCATCTCAGAGCCCATGGCTAATGCCATTTCGCGGCCCTTGAACCACTTCACGATACCACGGCTCACCGTGATACCAGCCATCTCGCAGCCACATCCGAAGATCATAAAACCACAGGCAGCCAACTTAGCCGAAGCAGGCATGCCCTCATAGAATGGCGACACGCCAAGTTCCTCGAACACAGGGATATAGTTCAGATGTGTATTGAACCACAGTTCCAAGCCCGTACCCATGAACGCCTCTGATACCGCATACCACTTGATGATGGCACCCACCAGCATCACTGCACCCGAGAGCACTGCCGTGAAGCGCACCCCCATCTTGTCGAGGATGATACCTGCGAAAATCAGGAAGAATACGAATACGTTGAGGAACACCTCAGAGCCCTGCATGGTGCCAAAAGCGGTGCTATCCCATCCGCGTGTTTCCTGCATCAAGTCCTTGATAGGTGAGAGAATGTCCATGAAAATGTAGGCACAGAACATGGCCAGTGCCAAGAGCAGCAGCGCGGTCCAGCGCATGGCTGCAGAGTCTCTAAGAGTCTTTTCCATAATGATGATTATCTATTTATTATTATCTGCTAACAAAATTGCAGCAAAATTACACTTTTCTTAGCAGAAAGACAAACAATTAGCGGAAGAAAACAGGATGTATAATTAATCACATGTCCACCATCCACATTTGCGCGTAACACACCTAAAATATTTCCAGTGCACAGGAAAAAAGTAAGGCATACCTATGAAAAACATAGGTATGCCCCACTCTATCTCTCTCCTAATGTCAGTGCCTTGAATTACTCGGCTGGAGTAGCTGCATCTGCAGGAGTGGCAGGAGTAGCTGCCTCGGCTGGTGCAGTGGTTCCAACTGGCATGTTATATGGGTTGGTGCTCTGCTGCTCTACAGCCTGCTGCATGATGGCATCATTTCCTGAGCCACCACCATAAGTCAGTGCATAAGCTGAGAGGATGCTGCACACTACCATAGTGCCAGCCAAAGTCCAAGTAGCCTTCTCCAAGAAATCGGTGGTCTTACGAACACCCATGATGGCGTTTGAAGAAGAAAAACCTGATGCCAGGCCACCACCTTTGGAATTTTGAATCAATACAATGCCACACATCAAAATAGATGCAATCAACATTAAAATTACTAAAAGCAAATACATTTTATTACTTATTTGATTTATCGTTAATAATCAGTTTCTCTAAGAACCGTATTTGGTCTGCAAAGTAAGCACTTTTTTTTGGATATTTCAAATTTAATTTCCTAATTATTTCAAGTGCCTTCTCATATCTTTGCTGACGGATATAGATTTTTGCCAAGGTTTCTGTGAAATAACTGTCGTCCAAATCCTCTGGAACAGACGCAGGGGATGCGTCTTCTGCAGGCGTATCTGACACTTCCAAAGATGTGGAAGGTTGGGATGCCTGGGGCGTTTCTTCTGCCAACATATAAGCCGCATAGTCGGTAGAATAATCCAACTGCTGCAATGGGGTAACCTTCTCATCGGAAGGAAGAGTTTGCAGGAAGTGGTTTATCAAGACCAGTGTACGGTCTTCTACTGGCTGTACGGGCTCTTCCACTTCTGCTTCCACCACATGCTGAGGAGCAATCACAGGGGATTCTCCTTCAATCAGACGGAATAATTGTTCCCGATCGGTAATATAAGGAATGGCCTTTCGAAGTTCTGCCCCAAAGCTAGCATCGTACAGCAGATAGAGGTTCTGCAAATAGAGCAGACGCAAGGTCTGGAAATAGGGATAACGAGGAATAAGGGTACGAAGTTCATAAAGCGTCTCAGTATTGAGGCGTTCAGGGTGCTTCGTCAATTCCAATATGTCCGTATTCGTCATCATTACCAGTTGGCCACGGTAGAGTTATAAATCTGTTCTGCAATATCCTTCACGAGGATGGTTATCAGTTCATCCTGCACATCCGTAAGCAAGCGTGATGAATCATAGGTCTGGAAAGCCGTAAACGTGCGATTAGAGAAGTTTTCCTCCTCATTGGTGGTATTCTGATAATTCACACTTACCGTGAGCGTCAACTTCACCTTGGAAGAATAACCACTGGCATCTATCGCCTCATTGTACTGGTTGTACCCTGTTATTTCTCCATCTATGATCAAATCACCCCCAGTATTGACCAACTGAAGACGAGTCTGCTGGATAAAGAGATCTTTCATCTTGTCATTGAAAGTGGTAGCAAGCGGACCATAGACGTACTCTGCATGATTGGCAAAGTCGTCAATCTGGATGGTCTTTACACGGTTATAGTCGATGGAACTGATAGGTGCCAAGCCAAAACCAGAAACGGTGCAAGAAACCATCAGGAACAGCAGACTACATAGCAGCGTCGTTTTTATTGTTGCCTTTATCCAATCCATAATCTTTGATCTTTCTATATAGGGTTCGTTCTGATATGCCCAATTCTGCAGCTGCGTTCTTACGCCTTCCGTGGTGCTTCTCCAGAGCTTTTATTATCTTTTCCTTCAGGGCATCAGAGAGAGAAAGATTCTCTTCTTCCAGTACCTCTGTATCTTGAATGTCATCGTCATCATCCACCGCTTTTACAGAAGGAGCAGGCTTATAATATGTCGCAATCTGTGGTGAAACACCCATAGACTGCGAAGGATGTATCAACGTCATAGAAGGTTGATCGGCCACGGGTTGCTGCATAAGCAACTGCTGTTTCTGCTGCAAATCTTCCAGTTGCTTTTTCAGGTCTTGTATCTCCTGACGCATACCTAAGAGTGCCTGAACCAAGAATTCACGCTCGTTCTCGAAGTTCTTCTCCCCTGCCCCAAGCAATACAGGAAGCTGAGGTCCGCGCGACTGCTCCTTAAGGTAGCGGCGCAACATCTCTGCATCTACATCGCGATTCTCTTCCAAGATAGAAATGCGCTCTACCACATTCTTCAGCTCGCGGATATTTCCAGGCCATGAATAAGCCATCACCGACTGTTTGCCATCTTCTGTCAGACGGATGGCTGGCATACGGTATTTCTCAGCAAAGTCGGCAGCAAACTTGCGGAAAAGCAACAGCACATCATTGCCACGCTCACGAAGCGGAGGAAGCATGATAGGCACTACACTGAGACGATAGAACAGGTCCTTACGGAAACGGCCATCAGCGATGGCTTGTGCCATATTCAGATTGGTAGCTGCCACAATGCGTACGTTGGTCTTCTCTACCTTCGAAGATCCCACCTTAATATATTCACCACTCTCCAGCACACGCAGAAGACGGGCTTGGGTAGAAAGAGGGAGTTCACCAACTTCATCAAGGAATATGGTGCCCCCATTCGCCTCACCAAAATAACCTTTACGCTCATCAATGGCACCCGTGAAAGCACCTTTTACATGCCCGAAAAGCTCAGAGTCAATCGTACCTTCTGGAATGGCTCCGCAGTTCACGGCAATGTAGCTTTCGTGCTTACGGGGACTATAGGCATGGATAATCTTAGGAAAACTTTCCTTTCCTACACCACTTTCTCCTGTAATCAGCACAGAAGCATCGGTAGAGGCTACTTGCAATGCAGCATCAATACCATGCAACAATGCCTCATTGTTGCCAATGATGCCGAAATGCAGTTTGACTTGTTGTATAATTTCAGGCCTGATCATAGTTGGTTTATAATTCGTCCTCAGGATTGGTATCCATCTGTTTCAGCTTATCGCTGTCGTCACGCTTGTCATAATACTGTTTACGCAGAGGATTGGCATGCGCTTCACGTTCACGTTCACGCTGACGGAAGATATCCAGTGCCAGATATATGGCTTGACGGAAAGAGTTCTCATCCATCACGCCTTTTCCCACCACATCATACTTGACGCTATAAACTGGCGCAGTGCGAACCAAGGGGAGACCAGCGGTATAAACCACGCCCTCTTCCTGAGAAAGGGTATTGAAGACTGCCAGTGCCTGATCATGATACATGGCCAAGACACCATCATAGTGTATATACTCTTCTTTCCCCATGAACTCATCAACAGCAAAAGGTCCGAAACAAAGCAGACCGTTGTGCGACATCTCAGTGACCACTGGAATTATGCAGTTTTCTTCCTCTGAGCCGAAACTGTTGGTTGCCGTATTACGAGGATTAAGGGAAAGTACAGCAATGCGTGGAGCATCGATGCCAAAATCTGTAATCAGAGAAGCAGCAAACGCTTCCAGACGTTCTTGCAACAAGTCCTGAGTAAGAGCTGCAGGTACGTCACGCAATGGGATATTGGAAGTTACTGAGGCTATGCGGAAGTGATCCTTCACATAGATAGACAATGAGCGACACCCCTCCCCTATGGCTTGTTCCAAGTAGGCATGTTGTGTCTTGAAAGGGAACAGCTCTGAAGAAAGGATTTGGTGATTCACAGGAGCTGTTACTAGTACATCCACCAAGTAGTCGTGATACTCCTCCACAACCTTCTGCAAAGCATCTGCAGCAGCCTTACCGGCTTCTGCATCAGCCTTAGCAAAATCGACCTTGACTTCATCATCAGTACAACTGACGATATTCAGTCTATCCTCTACAGCATCAGCAGCAGAATTGACGATAGTGAAATTGGTGGAAAGTTCTAACGACTTGCGATGATAGGCTGCCACCTTGGGTGACCCATAAATCACAGGGGTACAGAGTTCCAACATCGTGGAATTATCGAAAGTCTTCAAAATGACTTCATAACCCACACCATTTATATCTCCTTGAGTAATAGCTACTCTAATTTTACGATCTTCCATGTAAAGTTGAATATTTACTTATTCTGAAGCAGAATCTTCCATCCCAATAGGAATTTCCCCAGTCTCGTTCTTACTGTTTGGCAAGCGCAAGGTATAAAGCGAAGCTTCCATACCCTTAACCAGGTTACGTTTGTTCTTATCAGGTGCATATACAAAAATCTCTTCTACTATCACACGTTGGTTGGCTTGATCCACACGAGCCTGAGATACGAATGGACCACCCATGAAGTCGCCCTTCATGCGCCACAAACCACGAGCCTCGAAAATATATTCCCCATTTAGATTATAAGCAGTCACGTTGGTCATCAGTGAATCAGTGGACATGTAACTGTTTTCCTTAGCTCCAGGAATATTTTCCTTCATCACAGAGTCGCGCTTGTTGACGAAGAATTCCTTGGTAAACGTACGTGTGTCTTTATAAGGATAGGAATAAATCACATAGTTACGGTCGTTGGTTGCCGTATTGGTTCCTGCCCAGAAGAAATCCTGTCCCTGTTTGGTGGAACGTAGCTCGCCAGACACCCATACATCACAGTCAAACATGCTCTTTACCTGTGTAGCAATATAATCACTGTGTTCATAACGCAGCACATCAATCTGACGGTTCATCTCTGCATGGTTGAAAAGGTCAAGGATGACTTGCTTGTTGGCTTTGACAAATTCTTCAAAGGTTTCCTCGTCAGGAGCCTGGATATTCAGAATAGCCTGTGGATAGGCATACATATCCTTGGAATATCTGAACTTTCCTTGAGTGTAGGTATTCTTGATATCTACTACCACGATATTGCGTACCAACTTCATGGTTGCATCATAATTACGTGGTGCGGTATGCATGATGCGGAATGAGCGCTCTGGCTGAGGAAGACCTGGCACGTCAGAATCGAGTACGTCGAAAAGAGCACGACCAGCAGGGCGCTCCCACAGATCGTCATCAACGACAACCAACATCTCATAGGCACTACCACTGGATGTAGGGGTCAATATACTCACGCCTCCCCTTCTTGGCCTACCACCTCTGCTACAAGCCGAAACGGCCAGCAGAACCAGCATCATTATACTGAAATAATAGAGATATCGTTTCATAATTCCTTATATTATTAATAATGTGCAACAAATCTACAAAGAATTGATACGAAGCACAAATGTTTCTATGTTAAATCTTCGTTAAATCCCTCTTGCTTAGCTGTGGAGAGCATTCCACAGGCAGCAAAGATGTCCTCACCACGAGAAGCCCTGATGGTAGAAAACAATCCGTGCGAAGTGAGATAATCACGGAACTTGACAATGTCTTCCATCGCAGTACCTTCCAAATCAACGCCTGGGATGGCATGGAAACGTATCAGATTAATGCGACAATCGAGTCCACGGAGCAACTTCAACAATTCCTTGGCATAGAGCTCTGAATCATTGACTCCCTTGAAAAGGATATACTCAAAAGAAAGACGACGCTGCTTACTGAAATCATAATCTCGCAATATCTTCACCACCTCTCTGATAGAGAGGGCTTTTTCTGCAGGCATCAGTTCCTTGCGTTGCTGAGGAATAGGCGAATGCAGACTTATAGCCAAATGGCATTCTGACTCGTCCAAGAATCGCTTAAGTCCCTTTGCCAAGCCTACTGATGAAAGCGTGATGCGCTTCGGGCTCCAGGCATATCCCCAAGGGGCAGTCATGATTTCCAGGGCTTTCAGGACCTCATCCACATTGTCGAGCGGCTCTCCCATACCCATCATTACCACATTGGTAAGCGTGTCATACTCGGGCAGGGAATTAATTTGATTAATAATCTGCGCTGCACTAAGATTTGCCTTAAAACCTTGCTTGCCTGTCATACAGAACTTACAATTCATTTTACAGCCTACCTGAGAAGACACGCAGATGGTTGCCCTATCCTCTTCTGGAATATACACCGTTTCCACAAAGTGTTCCTTCCCAGCTCCATAGAGGTATTTCACCGTTCCATCTACAGAACGCATGGCATCCACGGGATCTGAAGCACCTACCTCATAAGAAGCACTTAGCAATTGACGGTTCTTCAAGGACAAGTTGGTCATTTCATCGATGGAATGCACACGCTTGCTATAAAGCCAAGACGCAATCTGCTTGGCAGTAAAAGCAGGCATGTCGAGTACCTTTACAATACCCTGCAGTTCCTCCAACGTCTTTCCCAACAATGGTTCTTTCGACAGAAGTTCCATGTTTAGTCTGAATATAACAGGTTTGACAAAAAAGGCCGTCCGACTTTGCCTTCGGACGGCCCTTCCGTTTGGTCTTATAGTTTAGAAGTACAGATAACGGTTGTCTGTTACCTTAGCCTTCATATACAAGTCGGTTGTAAACTGTGAGCCTACCACATTGACGTTGGTATTCACTGTTCTTGACTCTTCTGTTGCAGCATCGAAAGTATCATTGATCTTGTTGGATGCATAAGGCTGCAGAACGATAATACCGCTCTGACCTTTCAGAGGAGCACTTACCTGACCTTGCTGACTAGCAGCTGCAAACGCACTAACTACAGGTTCTGTTGAACGAAGTGCAGTGATGTATGCAGGAGCAGAGAATGTAACGTGCTTTACAGAATCATTCACAGCATTGGTCATATTCTTAATCTGGTCGATTGTAGTAGCACCAGCAGCCTTGATATCAGCCATGATCTTCTCAGCCTTCTTGTCACGAAGTACCTCCTGACGGAGATCATCAGACACCAGTGCCAATGGACGATAACCTTCCTTAATGATACCAGACACAGCCACCATCATCAGGTGATCGCTCTCTCCACACTCATAAAGGCCAGAAGCTTCGCCACCCTTAGCACCGAAAGCCCATTTCAATGCCTCTCTAGTGCCCTTGATACCACCGATATTATGATCGTAGTTGTACACATCGTTAGCGGTATAGAGACGATAACCAGCATCCTCAGCATTGGCAACCATCTTTTCCAATGTATTGTTAGTAGCTACGAACTGACTAAAATCGTTGTATGCCTTGGTATAGGTATCCTTACTGAATTCGATTGGGCGCTTTACAACAGCAACTTTATACTTGGTATCTACAGCCTTGCGGTCGGTCACTTCCAAGATAATGTTTGCCTGATTCAAAGCCAGATTAACCAACTGGTTCTTTGGCTGAGAAACGATAGCCTTAATGTACTTCAGGTTGTCATTGTCGATCTGTGCACCTTCATAATTAGCAGAACTGATCCAAGAGGTTTCACCTGTCTGACCATACTTCTGTGCGATTTCAGCAAAGTCTGCGCCACCCTTCAGGGCGTTGAAGATACTATCAGCCAACTCAGTAGTACGCTGCTTGGTATTGGCAGTTACCTGAATCTGACGGAACTGGATAGAATCTGGCTCTGCTGATACAGCCAATTTCTTGAAAGAAGTCAGCGAATTGTCAGAAGCATTATAATAAGGACCATAAGCCTCACCTAAAGCAACAGAGTCCAAGCGTGCTACAACGTCAGAAGGCAATGCATTAGTCGTATAGAACAAATCAACATAAGGTACTTCAGAATCAGTAGAACGGATGAAAGAAGTATAATCTTCTACCTCACCACCCAACTGCTCGGTATATTCCATCATCTCTCTTTGAAGAGCGGCTCTGTCCTCGTCGCTAGCAACTACCTGAACATCGATATAGCGCAGGTTACGAGTCTCTGTCAACTGGCGAAGCTGCTCTTTCTTCTCATTGTAAGCAGCCTGAATGTCTGCATCTGTAACGGTTACGTCATCATCACTCACGGAAGAATAAGGAATAGCGGCCATCAGCATGTCAGTTTCATTGATACGGGCATCATAAGCTGCCTGAGCCTCTACAGGATTAGAGAACATAGATTTGGCAATCAATGCCTGATACTTTTCTGCCAGACGATTCTGACGCATATTCTTCTCTATGAACTTCCAGTAATTGTAAACCTGCTCATAATAGCTTCTGGTAGAAGCATCAGTCTGGGCATTCATCTGAGAATACTGCACCAAGAACATGTTCAGCATATCCTTGTCGAACAAACCAGTCTGCTGGTTACGGAAAGGAGAGTTGGTCAGCAAAGGATAAGTACCAGTATTGATGATGTCTTGTACTTCCTCATCGGTAACAACCAAGCCCAACTTATTAGCTTCCTTCTCTAACAACTTATTGTTCACAAATGTATTCCAAACCTGATCCTTTACGGCATCAGTCTGATCTTCTGTAAGCGCATTCAGTCCCTGAGCAAATTTCACTGCATCAGTATACTCCTCTACCATTTGCTGGTATTCTTGCGCTGTAATTGACTCACCATTTACTTCCCCCACATTCTGAGTCTGATGTGGAGCTATCACTTTCCAGGCGTCACCTGCAATAAAGGCGAACAAGCCAAGGCCAATAGTGGCCACCAACAGGGGTCCTTTGGACCTAATTGATTGTAATGCTGCCATTTTCTATTATAGTTTTATTCTTATTTCTCAAAATTAGCGCACAAAGGTACAAAAAATGTCAATAAACCTCTAATAATTTACGAAAAATTTACTTATTCTGCATTTTCATTCACTTTTAAACGTACGATTTCTATCTTTGTGGCTGTCATTTTTATCATTTTGAACTCATATTTGCCTATGGTTACTACATCATGAAGTTTAGGGAAACTCTGATAAACATCCAGAATCAATCCGGCCACAGTGAGGTAATCATCTGATTCTGGTAAATCCAAATCTAAGGTCTCATTGACTTTCTCTATCTCCATACGTCCGGAGAGCAGGTATTCATTTTCTCCCACTTGCTTGCAGATGTAGGAAGTATTGTCATGCTCATCTTCTATATCTCCAAAGATTTCCTCAACAAGGTCTTCCAAAGACACAATACCTGACGTACCTCCAAATTCATCCACGACCACAGCTATGGACTTTTTCTCCTGCATGAAGATAGACATCAGTTTATGAGCAGACATGGTTTCTGGCACAATAGGAATCTTCTTTATGCTCTTATGCCAGTCCGTAGGATTACGGAACATCTCAGAAGAATGGATGTATCCCACGATATTATCAATATTCCCATCGTAGACAATGACCTTAGATATTCCAGACTCTATGAACTCATTCATCAATTTACTCATAGGGTCGGCCACATCAACAGCCACAATCTCAGTACGAGGTACGATGCAATCCCTGATTTTCACTGATGAGAAATCCATCGCATTATGGAAGATCTTCACCTCGGTATCCAGTTCATCCTCATTTTCAGCATTTTCTATACTCGACGTCACGAAATAGTCAAGATCTACTCGTCCGAAAGCTTTATCAGACACATCCTTATTTAAATCCATACCAAACAAGCGAAGGAATATATAAGAAAGTCCTGAAGAAAACTTAGAGATAGGATATAGAATGATATAGAAAAGATACAGTGGAACGGCAAAGACCTTCATCATCAGGTTTGGGTTAATCTTAAACAAGGTCTTGGGCAGAAATTCTCCGACTACTAATATAATTAAGGTGGAAATAACCGTTTCAATCAGCAACAAGGCAAATTGATTCATCGGAATCCCAGCCAACCAATGCGTCTCAATAATCTGCGCCATGAGCATACCATAGACCACAAGCACGATGTTGTTACCTACCAACATGGTGGAAATGAAGTTATTGGAGTGGTGGAAGAAATAGGAAAGGATGGAAGAAATGATTCCAGGTTTCTTCTCCATTTCGAAACGTAACTTGTCAACTGACACGAAAGCGATCTCCATACCCGAGAAAAAGGCGGAAAGAGCCATCGCGATAAGCAGATATATGATGATCTGAGTCATAGTTATTCTTCTTCTAACGTGTCGGTTGTCAAGCTATCAACAGCAGTACTGTCTGCTTGCATTTCAGTTGTATCATTAATATAAAACACTCCACCTGGCTTAAAAATGGTATAATCGGTCATTTGCTGATTAGACTCAAAGCCCTCACCAGTCACAATTTTATCTTCTTGTTCTATGCGAATAAACTTGTCAGAATAGACCTTCTGAGTCTTTTCATCCCAAAAAAGCAATTCGGTGTTGAAACGTTCACCCTTAAGGTTTTTAATGGCCACGTCGCCCCTCAGCTCCCACAATCGATCCTTATCATAGTAATAAGCAGTGTCGGCCTTGATATCTGCATCTACCACGAAATCCTGGTCGAATTTCTCCAGATAGACTCCTTTCTCAAAAGCCCAATAGGAAGGATCTTTCCTGTCATAAACCAGCCATTCAGCTGCTTCAATCCTATAACGAATAAGTCCGGAATCCGAAATTAAGGTATTAACATCGTAGGTGGCAAGCACTGGCAACGAATCTCTTTCCGTGACGGCTTCGCCAAATACTTTGCCTTTATTGGAGCATGAGGTAAATAAAAGAAGCATAACCACTGCACAGAATGCAATGGTTATGCTAGAAACACTATTTAAAACGACTTTAGCCGATTTAATCATAGTTATCTTGTACGTACAGTTGTTGACTCACCGATCCAACCACCGATAGTAACACGCTCGCCAGCCTTCACGCCCTGCATGAACAGGTCTTCAGAAGATGGCAGATAGCCAGAGTACTGACGGATGAGCTGACGTGCCTGCTCCTCGCAGCTTGGGTCAACAGCGATTGCACGCTGCAACTTGTCGATGCAAAGAGAATAAGTCAGACGGTTCATAGCGCCATCATCAGTCCAGTTAGGACTCTGAGCATAAGCCATAGCAATCAGAATGTAAGGCTGACCGAAGTCGCTCTTGAAGTTGATAGCACGGTTGCAATAGTTACGAGCCTGGGCCAACTTCTTGCCATTCAGCAAAGCAGCAGCAGCAGCGTAAGCCATTTCAGCCTTCTTAGCGTCATCTTCTTCCATACCGATAGCCTCATCGAAATACTTCACAGCCTCATCGTAGTCACCATTCTTATAATAACGGTAAGCCACACCTACAGCAGCCTCAGCAGTTGGCTCGATCTGATACATGTAGAAAGAAGCATCAGTGTAAACCTGGCTCTCACGGCAACCCATCATACTCAGAATAGAAATGGTGTTTACCAAGAACTCACGGTTGTTCTTGTTATCCTCTACACGTGGACCATAGATGTTCTGCAAAGACTCGCAGTCAGCTACACCACTGTTGATGAACTCAGCTACGAGGTTCTCCTTCACAGCATCCCAGTTCTTCTTAGCCTCATCATCTGCAGCATTGTTAGCAGCCTCTTCTGCCAACTTAGTAGCAGCCAAATAATCAGCGAAGAAAGTGTCAGCAAAGTTCTTGTCGGCCTTAACAAGCTCCTTAGACATCTGCACATAAGCCAAGATGGCAGTTGCGCGAGAGTTGGTCTTCTCAGCCTCTACAGACTCCTTATACCACTGGTAAGCCTGCTTAATATCTGGGTTCTTAGCGAACTGCAGATAGTCACCAGCCTTCTCAGCCAGCAGACGAGCAGGAGTAGGAACGCCACGCTGTCTGGTAGCAAATTCAGGGGCATACTTCATCTGAGCATCGCGCAGATCCATCAACTCCTTGAAATACTTATCATAGTCGGCAGAGTTCTTGTCAGTCAGGAAAGACTTCAAGATCTTGATACCGTCAGTGTAATGATAATATCTCAGAGTAGGGCAGTCTCTCAGTACGGTCATGTTTGGTTCATAAGCGTCCTGATAGTTGCCAGAATTAGCAGCAGCGCGTGCGATGCTACTATTAGTGTTGCACTGATCGCTCTGTGCGAAAGCACCAGTCACCCCTGCAGTGAGGAGCAAACCGAGTAAAAGATTTCTCATTTTCATTGTATTCAATTTTAAGTTATTGTTATTATTGTTTCTCTCAAAATATGTATAGTTCATACACTCTCATTAGTTAATTCTCCGTTTGAAGAACCAAGTCTCGTTGAACGTCAGTCCTACAGTCACCTGGAAGATATTCTCATCCAATCTGGAGGCGCCTATGCCTTGCAAATGGGCGAATTGTCCAGAGACATTGATGATGGAATTTGAACGTGGCACTGGCAATCCGAAGCCGATGCTCGCGCCATATTCCCTGGCAGCTCGTTTTCCATCCAACTTGTAATAAGGCAAGGAGTAATATGCTCCAGCCCTATATTTCACAAGCTTCAGGAAGTTGTTTCCGTAGAGTGCTGGCATGTATTCTACACCAGCCGAAACCTTCATTCTATCGCAGAAGAGGTCTTTTCCATTCATGAACTTGACCTTGCTCCACTGCTGATAGAGGACGTCCATACCTACGGTCCACCTTTGGTCGTAAACATACGAGAAACCTAAACCATAAGAATTAGGTATCTCGCAAGTCACTATCGTATCATTTACGGTCGATACTTCTGTATAAGATCCCGACACGCCAAGTGCCGTCGTCAGAGAAGCATCGTTGCTCAACTTCTGCTTTGGTGTGTATACAGCACCGATCACCAGTGTATTCCTGCTGTTGATACGATGCACATATTGCATGCCAAAGTCGAACTTGAAGCTACGAACATCCACATTTTCAAGGTTTGTCACTCCCAATGCCGAAGGGTTCCTTGGGAATGTCTGCACCGCTCTATGTGTAATGTCGCCCCAAATATACGAAAAATTTGCACCAATTGACAGATTTTTGATAAAATTAATCGCTATACCGCCATAAAGTTGGTGCAATCCGCCGTCTCCATAGAAATTCAAAGAACTATAATTGTCAGCTGATGTAGGATCATCGTAAGTCTGACTTAGATTGTATCCCACAAATGAGAATGGGGTTAATCCCAAACTCATGGCAGCTTTCTTATTCAGTCTGAACTGCATGGCAAAGTAATTCACGCTGGTATTCTTTGCATTCAGCTTATACGTTCCGTCACTGAAATTAGTATTCTGCAACGTCACTCCTCCATCAAAGAGGAAAGTCAGGGAATCCATCGCCGTATAGCTGGCAGGATTGGAGATGTTCACGTGCAGACGGTCTCTCAGTCCGATGCCCATGCCACCCATCGCCCTGCTGTTCGACGAGATAGGATCAGCCAACGCTCCATATCCGTAACG
Source organism: Bacteroidaceae bacterium (assembly GCA_017427065.1). GTDB lineage: Bacteria > Bacteroidota > Bacteroidia > Bacteroidales > Bacteroidaceae > Bacteroides. The sequence continues at coordinate 101,717 of JAFRTL010000010.1, forward strand.
GGTGTAAGGAGAATTGGTGTTGTTCTGTGCGCTCAATGCATCAGAAAATATTACCAGCAAAAGTAGCCATAATATTTGTCTGAATCTTGTCTTCATTTTCACATTAGATAAAATATGAGTGCAAAGATGCAACTTTTTCGCCACCTATCAAAAAGTTTTTCCCTTTCTTGCCGTTAAATTATTCAAAATGTCATAAATCGAACCCTTTTCTACTATGTGAATGCCGTTTTGCACCCATTTACTGCACTTTTATTTGTTAAAAAACATTTCATATCCGTTCTTGCTAGTTAGGAAAATTTTTCTCTCTAACTAGGAAAAAATATTTTCGCAGTTGCGCAATTATATGGCGGGGGTTTCTTATCTTTGCACCTTGATGAAAAGATTTCTTTACATATTTATTACTTTCTTCTCTGTCTTGAGCCTAAAAGCACAGACAGATAGTCTAACGGTGAGCCTGCTGACATGCGGTCCTGGACAGGAGGTGTATAACCTCTTCGGACATTCGGCCATCCGCGTGAAAAATGAGGCAACAGGGGTGGATTATGTGTTCAATTACGGCATCTTCAGCTTCAATACGCCCAACTTTGTGCTGCGCTTCACTTTGGGACAGACGGATTATCAGTTGGGGGTGCAGTATTATGACGATTTCGTTTACAACTATGAAATGCAAGGGCGTTTCGTACATGAGCAACTGCTGAATCTCACACCCGCAGAGCGTTTGCAGCTTGCCGTACTGCTGGAAGAGAATTACAAGCCAGAGAACCGCGTGTATCGCTATAACTACTTCTACGACAACTGCTCTACCCGTCCGCGTGACATGATAGAGAGGGCCATCAACGGACAGGTAATCTATCAGGAAGATATGGATACACCACAGAAGAGCCTCACTTATCGTGGATTGGTACACAACTATACCAAACGGAATGCCTGGTCGCGCTTTGGCATCGACTTACTGCTTGGCAGTGAGGCCGATAAGCCTATCAGCCGAAGGGCTTCCATGTTCATTCCTTTCCTCTTGGAACAATACTTCGGCACGGCACAACGAACTGACTTACAAGGGAAAAGCAGTGGACTTATCACAGAGCAACGCACCATCATCGAACAGGACGAGAGCGACTGGCCCTCTCCCACTCCCTTTACTCCCATGCGCCTGTTTCTGCTGCTCTTCATCGTAGTGGCAGCCCTTACCATTTGGGGCATCAGAAAACAGAAAAGTCTGTGGGGATTGGATTTAGTGCTTTTTGCCGCTGCAGGTATCGCGGGATGCATCATCGCCTTTATGGTGGCATTCTCAGAGCATCCGGCAGTCAGTCCAAACTACCTGCTTTTCGTCTTCCATCCACTGCACTTATTCTGTCTTCCTTGGATACTTAGAAAGGTGAAAAAGCTACAAAGAAGTCGTTATATGGGGTTAAATGCAGTGATTTTAACGCTCTTTATCATCTTTTGGGTACTGATTCCGCAAAAATTCCCAATAGAAGTATTACCTTTGGCCTCAGTTTTGTTGGTAAGGTCTATCAGCAACATTATCTTGAGTTATCGCAAAGCATGAAGAAAGGACTGCTGACATACATCCTGCTGCTGACGTTGAGTGGACTGCAAGCGCAGACTCCAACGCCCAGACTGGTGGTCTCTCTTACCATAGACCAACTGCGTTCTGACTATCTGGAGAATTTTGCAGCACTCTATGGCGAGCAAGGCTTCAAGCGCTTGATGCGTGATGGCAGGTTCTATACTCAGACACAGTTTGATTTTAACCAACCCGACCGCGCTTCTGCGATGGCCTCTGTCTATACTGGAGCTACCCCTTCTGTTCACGGTATCATCGGAGGAAAATGGCTGGATACATCGACACTGAACGTGAAGAGTTGTGTGGATGATGCCAACTACATCGGTAATTACACCAATGAGAGCAGTTCTGCCATGCAGATGCTCACCACCACCGTTACAGATGAACTAAAGATACAGACAGGTGGAAAGGCTTTGGTTTATGCTATTGCGCCCTTCAGAGATGCTGCCATTCTTTCAGCTGGTCATGCGGCCGATTGTGCCCTCTGGCTGAACGAAAGTACTGGTAAATGGTGCAGTACCACCTACTATAGCGAATTCCCTGCATGGCTTAGTCAGTACAACGAGCAACGCTCACCTGCTTACACGCTGAAGAACCAGTCGTGGACCCCAACCCTTACCCCTGGACAGTATGTCTATCTCTCTAATACCCAAGAAGCTGCATTCAAGTACACTCCTAGTGAAGACAAGGTCAATCTATACCGCTTGTATTGCACCACACCCCTTGTTAATGATGAGATCAACAAGCTGACGGAGGAGTTGCTGAACAACCATCCGATTGGTTATGACCTTACCCCTGATTTTCTGTCGCTTACGTACTATGCAGGAGGCTACAACCATCAAGCAGGTACCGACCATGCAATAGAGATTCAAGATGCCTATCTGCGTTTAGACCAAAGCATAGCCCAATTACTCAGCCTGTTGGACCGCAAAGTTGGTATGCAGAACATCTTGTTCTGCGTTTCTTCTACTGGTTATAACGACTTAGATGCCTTAGAGCCAAAGAGATACCGCATTCCATCAGGAGAGTTCTATTTGAACCGCTGTGCTGCTCTGCTCAACGTCTATCTGATGGCTACCTATGGCGAAGGACAATATATTGAGGCCTACAACGACCAGCAAATCTACCTGAACCACAAGCTCATCGAAGAAAAGCAGATTAGCCTCTCGGACATTGAGGAAAAAGCCTCCGAGTTTTTGGCACAATTCAGTGGTGTACAGCAAGTATTCACTGCCAATAAACTTTTGATTGGCGCAGGAAATACTTCTTGGGAGCGTACCCGCAATGGTTTCTATGCAGAACGTTCTGGAGACTTGCTTTTAGATATTCTGCCAGGATGGACGATTGTCGATGAAAAAGATGCTACTAAAAATACAGTTGTCAACAAGGCCCAAGTGCCAACACCTTATATAATTTTGGGCACAGGTATCAAACCTGCCATTGTGCGCACTCCAGTTTCTGCTAAATGCATTGCCCCAACCTTGGCAGGCGCTCTTCACATCCGTGCCCCAAATGCATCTGAGGCATTTTCTTTAGATTTTTAAGCATATCTTGCAAAGGAGTTGGCATCTCAGCTTAGTAAAACTGCAGTTGCTTTCATTCTGAAAAGAAAAGAAAAACAAGTTTTCCTTTTACATTTCACTCGTTTTTGCGTAACTTTGCAGGGTAATAATCGTAAACTATATAAAACATATATATAAACATGGGATTTAATGAATTTTTAAGTAAGATTTTCGGTAATAAATCTTCTCGAGACATGAAGGAGATTTCTCCATGGGTAGAAAAGATTAAAGCAGCATATCCTGCCATACAGCAACTGGATAACGACGCCTTGCGTGCCAAGACTCAGGAACTGAAGGCAAAGGTGCAGAACTCTGCACAGGCTGAAAAAGCCAAGATTCAAGAACTAAAAGACAGTATCGAGCAAACAGAGCTGGAAGATCGCGAGGCTATCTTCAACCAGATAGACAAACTAGAGAAGGAGGTTCTTGAGATTTATGAGAAGGCCTTGGACGAAGTATTGCCTGAGGTTTTCGCCATCGTAAAGGAGACGGCTCGTCGTTTCACTGAAAATGAAGAAACGGTGGTGACTGCCAACGATTTCGACCGCGACCTGGCTGCTTCACACGACTTTGTGCGCATCGAAGGCGACAAGGCCATCTATGTAAATCACTGGATGGCTGGTGGTAGTGAAATCACATGGAATATGGTACACTATGATGTGCAGCTCTTCGGTGGTGTGGTACTTCATAAAGGTAAGATTGCAGAAATGGCCACTGGTGAAGGAAAAACCTTGGTGGCTACCCTCCCCGTCTTCCTGAACGCACTGACTGGCAATGGTGTACATGTGGTGACTGTGAATGATTACCTCTCCAAGCGTGACTCTGAATGGATGGGACCACTCTATATGTTCCATGGTCTGAGTGTGGATTGCATCGATAAGCATCAGCCTAATTCTGAGGCTCGTCGCAAGGCTTATCTGGCAGATATCACCTTTGGTACCAACAATGAGTTTGGTTTCGACTACCTGCGTGACAATATGGCCATGCGCCCACAAGATTTGGTGCAGCGCCAACACAACTATGCCATCGTGGATGAGGTGGACTCTGTGCTGATCGATGATGCCCGTACCCCTCTGATTATCTCTGGTCCTATTCCTCGTGGCGATGTGGAACAACTCTTTGAGCAGTTCCGTCCGATGGTGGAAAAATTAGTAGCCAAGCAGAAAGAACTGGCTACCAAATACCTGGCAGATGCTAAGCGTATGGTTTACTCTGACGACCAGAAAGAAGTGGAGGCTGGTTTCCTCTCCCTCTATCGTAGCCACAAGGCATTGCCAAAGAACCAACCGCTGATCAAGTTCCTCAGCGAGCAGGGCATCAAGGCCGGCATGCTCAAGACCGAGGAAATCTATATGGAGCAGAACAACCGTCGTATGCATGAGGTGACAGAACCTCTGTACTTCGTGATCGACGAGAAGTTGAAGAGCGTGGATTTGACTGACAAGGGTTTTGATGAAATCAGTGGTTATACCTCAGATCCTACGTTCTTTGTGTTACCTGATATCGCTACCGAACTTTCACAACTGGAAGCGCGTACCGACCTTACAGATGAGGAACGCCTGCAGAAGAAAGACGAGATGCTGACCGACTATTCCATTAAATCGGAACGTGTACACACCCTTTTGCAGTTGCTCAAGGCCTACACCATGTTTACTAAGGATGTGGACTACGTACTGATCAATGACCAGGTGAAGATTGTGGACGAGCAGACTGGTCGTATCATGGAAGGTCGCCGTTGGAGCGATGGCCTGCATCAGGCTGTTGAATCCAAGGAGCGCGTGAAAGTGGAAGCTGCCACGCAGACCTTTGCTACCATCACCCTGCAGAACTATTTCCGTATGTATCACAAGTTGGCAGGTATGACAGGTACGGCAGAAACAGAAGCAGGTGAGTTCTGGGATATCTATAAGTTGGATGTAGTGGTTATCCCTACCAACCGTCCAATTGCTCGTAACGATATGAACGACCGCGTTTACAAGACAAAACGCGAAAAGTATAAAGCCGTCATTGCTGAGATAGAGAAGCTGCGCAATGCAGGCCGTCCAGTCTTGGTAGGTACTACTTCCGTGGAAATCTCAGAGACCTTAAGCCGTATGCTCGACATGCGTAAGATTCAGCATAACGTGTTGAATGCGAAGTTGCACCAACGTGAGGCTGAAGTTGTGGCACTGGCAGGTCAGAGCCATTTGGGCAAAATCATGGTGCCTGATAAAGATGGCAACATGCATGAGGAAGAGCGCATGTTGGGTGCTGTAACCATTGCCACCAACATGGCAGGTCGTGGTACCGATATCAAACTGACGCCAGAAGTGCGTGAGGCAGGTGGTTTGGCCATCGTAGGTACAGAACGCCATGAATCCCGTCGTGTGGACCGCCAGTTACGTGGACGTTCTGGTCGTCAAGGTGATCCAGGTTCATCCGTTTTCTTCGTTTCTTTGGAAGACGACCTGATGCGTCTGTTCTCTTCTGACCGCATTGCCAGCGTGATGGACAAGTTGGGCTACAAGGAAGGCGACATGTTGGAGCACAAAATGATCTCACAGAGCATCGAGCGCGCCCAGAAGAAGGTGGAGGAAAACAACTTCGGTATTCGTAAGCATCTGTTGGAATACGATGACGTGATGAACAAGCAGCGTACAGTGATCTACACCAAGCGTCGCCATGCTTTGATCGGTGAGCGCATCGGTATGGACATCGTGAACATGATTTGGGAGCGTTGCGAAAAGGCCGTTGGTGCGCCCGACTATGAGAACTGCAAGATGGACATTCTGCAGACACTGGCTATGGAGCCTCCTTTCACTGAGCAAGAGTTTCTGGATAAGGGCAAACAAGCACTCACCGAGCAGGTATTTGATGCTGCGATGGCCATGTTCAAGCGCAGAACAGAACACTTGGCAGAGGTGGCCAACCCTGTCATCAAGATGGTTTACGAGAATCAGGGACAGATGTACGAGAACATCCTCATCCCTATCACCGATGGCAAGAAGGTCTATAACATCTCCGTCAATCTGAAGGAAGCCTATGAGACTGAATGTAAGTCGGTTGTGAAGGGTTTCGAAAAGTCCATCCTGCTGCACGTGATCGATGAAGCCTGGAAGGAGAACCTTCGCGAGCTCGATGAGTTGCGCCATTCTGTGCAGAATGCCAGCTACGAGCAGAAAGACCCATTGCTCATATACAAGTTGGAGTCTGTCACCCTCTTCGATCAGATGGTGGAGCAGATCAACAGCGAGACAGTGGCTATCTTGATGCGTGGCCAGATTCCTCTACAGGAGCAACAGCCAAATCAGGTACGTGCTGCAGCCCCTGAACAGAAGCAAGACATGAGCAAATATCGTGAGCAGAAAGAAGACCTCAACGATCCTGCCCAGGATGCCGCTGCCCGTCAGGATACGCGCCAACAGCCAAAGAACCAGCCATTCGTGGCTCCAAAGAAGATTGGTCGTAACGACCCATGTCCTTGCGGCAGTGGCAAGAAGTACAAGAACTGTCACGGCAAGGGGATTGCGTGAGAAATTGAGAATTGAGGATTGAGGATTAAATTGTTTTATTCATTATAAAAATATGATGGAGAAGATTTGGTTATTTAGTACGGCAAAGTTACGTAATGCAAAAAAAGCACTACGCAGCTATCATTTTCAATTTTCAATTCTCAATTTTCAATTAATAGCAGTAGCCCTGCTTCTTCTATCCGGATGCCAAAGCATCGAGCAGCTTACCATCGACTACATGGAACCTGCCAAAGTCAGTTTCCCAGATGAGTTGAAGAAGGTGGGTATAGTGAACAATGTGCCTCAGGATCTGCCAAATCGCCTGTCCAGGTCATTTACAGATACACCAGATGTCGAATCGAATGGTTTGTCACATAAAACCTCCTACTACAACGGGTTGACATCCTATGCCATGGAGTCTTTAGCACATGCCATTGCCGATGAGGAATACTTCGAACAAGTAGTGATATGCGACTCCGTCCTTCGTGCCAACGACACACAACTTCAAGCAGGTGGACTCTCTATGGATGAAGTCAACTACCTGATCAACTACCTCGACGTCGATGTGCTGCTGTCTTTGGAATCCCTGCAGCTGCGTGAGGTGCGCGACTATCTCTATTCTCCCGACTTTGGCTTATACATTGGCACAGCCAACGTGGCAGTTCGTCCCATCCTCAATATCTACCTGCCTGGTCGCGAAACCCAAGTGGCCACTATCAATATGACCGACAGCATCTATTGGGACGAAGTAGGCAACTCTCTTACTTATGTAAAGAACCACCTCATCAGTCAGGAGGAGATGTTAAAGCAAGCCTCCGACTATGCTGGTGCCCTCCCTGTGAAAAATCTGCTTCCACACTGGGAGAGTGCCAACCGCTTCTTTTTCACAAACGGCAACCTGAAGGTGCGCGATGGCGTGGTTTATGCTCGTGAAAACGAGTGGGACAAGGCCGCCGAGCTTTGGGAACAAGCCTATGCAGGTACCAAGAATAAGAAGAAACAGTTCTATGCTGCCTACAACCTTGCCTTGGCTTACGAGATGATGGACGATATGGAAAAAGCCTATCAATGGATAAATACCGCCCTTGAAAAGTCGCAAGGCAACTCCACCAACCAGTTCCTTGCACAACAATACTACAAGGATTTGCAGAAACGGCATAGTAACATTGCTATTCTCGATGCACAATTGAACAGATTCAAAGAGTAATAAGTCATAAAGAAAGGAGAGAGAATATGAAACTCAGTGATGCTTCTAAGAAAATCATCCGTGATGCCCTTTTGAAAGCCTTGACACATTTCAAGGCAGAGAGCGACATGGACACAGTGACTGACATCTATCTTCAGCCCAACCAAATTACAGCCATGTTGGTCATCTATGATGATGACGACCGCGAGTTGGCGCATACCAAGATTAACGAATGGGTGTCTTATGAAAGTGATGATTTCGACGAAGAGGTGCAGAAGCTACTCACTGCCATTCTGGGAGAGCTCAAGGCACAAGGAGCTCTCGACAACTTGCACATCCTTAAGCCCTTCTCCTTTGTACAAGTAGATGAACATAAGGAAACGGTAGCAGAGCTGTTGCTGGTAGATGATGACACTCTGCTGGTGAACGACGAGCTACTTAAAGGCCTGGACGATGAGCTGAATGCTTTCCTTAAAGATTTGTTAGAACTGTAATTTACCAAAAGCCAAACCTCTTTTCAGTAATGCTGGGTATTTCTGCAGAAATGTCCAGCATTACTATTTATAATAATGAAGCATTACAATGCTCATGTCTCTTATTTTCCCTTCACACTTCACAAATGGCATTTTACATACTGAATATTTGATGCTTACGAGCGTGAAGTGTGCTCAACAACACTTCACAACACTTCACACAAACAACTTTAGAAGCAAGATAGTGTGAAGAGTGGTGAAGAGTGAAATGCAACACTTCACAGCAATTTCCTTATAATTTGCAAAAACTTATTGCCTGTCTGTGAAGTGTGAGGTGTAAAATCGAGACATAGAAGAGATATTTTATTTTCCTAGTTAGGAAAAAAAATTTCTCTAACTAGGAAAATTTATGTCCACACCTATGGACATTTGTGCGTGTGCGCAAGAAATATTGTTAGCATGTTGAAAATTTTAAGCCTCTTGTCGGATTGGCTAACGCCCATCCTTGAGCCTGCCGTGGGCAGGCTATCAAAACAAAATCTTCAGATGTCATCTGAGAACGGTTCTCAATTCCATCTGAAGATTTCGTTTTGAGCCTCTTGTCGGATTCGAACCAACGACCCCGAGATTACAAATCACGTGCTCTGGCCAACTGAGCTAAAGAGGCGGGTGGGTAAGCTTGCTATATCGCGCCGCTACAACCTGCTACCTTTGCTGCGATCAAGCCCTGGAGGATTCACAGGGAGCTGGCCGTATAGGACTTACCCATTTTGCTTTTGCGGGTGCAAAGGTAAGGAAAATTCTTGAAGATACAACTTTTGCCGACTTCTTTTTTATCATAATAGTAAAAATAATGCTCAATGTTCAATGTTCAATGTTCAATAATTACTATCTTTGTCGCCATGAATGAAACAAGAGGATATTTAAATCAATTCGCCATGTTGCTGGGCACCTACATGGGGGTATTCTGGATAGCTAAGTTTTGCCTCGTTCCTATGGGACTGACCCACACTTTCCTGATGCTGCTGTTCTTCGGACTGACCCTCTGTGTGCCGTTCATGGCATATTATTACACCAAGTTGTATCGCGACCGCGTGTTGGGCGGAGGCATTGGTTTGGGACATGCGTGGCTTTTCACCACCAGCATGTTTATCTATGCTTCTCTGCTCACGGCTGTGGCGCATTATGTTTACTTGGAATACATGGACAATGGATACATTCTGAATACTTACAACGGGATGCTCAACGAACTGAAGGCTGAGCAGATTCCGGGTACAGAGACTTATATCAATCAGATGCGCGAGGGCTTGAACCAACTGGCAGGTATGAGCTCGATAGAGCTGGTGGTGCAACAACTGTCGAACAATATTTTCTTCGGCATGGTGTGGGCCATCATCACAGCACTGATGGTACGGAAGAATGTGCCTAATCAAGAGGAGGTAAAGCAATGATGGACATCTCGGTAATCGTTCCGCTCTATAACGAGGCAGAGTCACTGCCTGAACTGTATGACTGGATTGCTCGTGTGATGCAGCAGAATGGCTATAGCTATGAAGTGATCTTCGTGAACGATGGCAGCACGGATAATTCTTGGGAGGTAATCGAGGGTTTGAATGCGCTGCACCCTGAAGTGCGTGGCATCAAGTTCCGTCGTAACTACGGCAAGTCGCCAGCCCTCTTCTGTGGTTTCAAAGAAGCCCAAGGCGAGGTGGTAATCACGATGGATGCCGACCTTCAAGATAGTCCGGACGAGATTCCTGAACTGCGACGGATGATTGTGGAAGATGGGTATGATTTAGTCAGTGGATGGAAGAAGAAACGCTACGACCCGCTGTCTAAGACCTTGCCAACGAAACTTTTCAACGCTACGGCACGCAAAGTCAGTGGCATACGCAATCTTCACGACTTCAACTGCGGACTAAAGGCATATCGCAAGGATGTGGTGAAAACCATTGAGGTGTATGGGGAGATGCATCGCTACATCCCTTATCTGGCCAAGAACGCAGGATTCAATAAGATAGGCGAAAAGGTGGTGCAGCATCAGGCGCGCAAATATGGCAAAACCAAGTTCGGCTTGAATCGCTTCATCAACGGTTACCTGGATTTGCTCTCATTATGGTTCCTCAACACGTTTGGCGTGGAACCAATGCATTTCTTTGGAGCCTTAGGGTCACTGACTTTCCTCTTGGGCTTCATCGCGGTGGTGATTGTGGGTGCCAACAAGCTTTACTACTTGTTTAACCACATTCCTCATTCGTTAGTAACCGACTCACCTTACTTCTATCTGGCTCTCACAGCTATGATCATCGGTGTGCAACTCTTTGTGGCAGGATTCTTGGGTGAACTTATCTCACGCAACTCCTCTGAACGCAATAAGTATCAAATAGAGAAAGAGATATGAGACAGTTGTTGAGATGGATAGGGTTAGGATTGGTTTGCTGCATGGCGATGTCTGTAGGGATGGCTTGCACAGAGGAAGCAGACTGCACAGATGCCAACCGTCCTATGATGAATGCGGGCTTCTTCACTTACGTCAAGGACACCCTACCCGATGGCTATGTGCGTGATTCCTTGGTAGGTATTGCCTTCGATACGCTCACCGTGACAGCCTTTGGCACAGACTCCGTGATCATCAATAAGGACATTCACGTGTCAGCGGTCTCACTGCCCCTGCGCTATGCAGAGGAAACCACCATCTTTGTGCTCCACTACTCAGAGGACTATAAAGATACCGTCACGTTGTCACATCATAATACGCCCTATTTCATGAACATGGATTGCGGGTATCAAATGAAACAAGAGCTCATAGGTTGCACACATACGAGGCATCTGTTGGACTCTATCGTTATAAAAGACGCTAAATTAGGTGTTTATGGAACAAAGAATCTTGCCCTATATTATTAGCCTGCTGCTGGTTCTTTGCTCCGCCTTGCCATTACGAGGACAAGGCACGCTGAATGATCCACGAGGGGGAGAACGTATCTGGTCGGAAAAAGCCCAAGAGGCGCAGCGCAAGCAGAAGAAAGAACGTGAGCGCACACCTGCCGAGATAGAATATCCGCTTTTTAGCGGTATCTCTGTGGGCGTGGACTTAATTCAGCCACTTAAGAAAGTGCTAGGAAGCGACTATTATGGCTTCGAGGCGCAAGGAACGATTAACCTAAAAGGACGCTTCTTCCCTACCCTCGAACTGGGGTATGGCAAGAGTGACATGGTAGATACCAACAAGGATATTATCTACAAAGCCAGTGCCCCATATACCCGTCTGGGTATTGATTATAACTTCCTCTATAAGAAAGCACATGGTAACCAGGTACTGGTGGGTCTGCGTTATGGATTCACGAGCATGACTTATGACATCATTGACCCTTATGAGGGAGGATTCTCTTGGCGTGCCAATATTGAGGACAAGATTTGGGAAGAGCAACTGCCTTTCAGCCACACGGGTATGAAATCTACTATGCACTGGTTAGAGTTTACTGCTGGTATCCGTGCCAAGGTGTGGAGATCCATCCACATGGGATGGTCACTGCGCTTCCGCTATAAACTCTCTGCCTCCACTGGCGAGTTTGGTAATCCCTACTATGTTCCTGGCTATGGGAAATATGGAAACAACACCATAGGAGTCACCTACCATCTGATTTATTTATTGCCTTTCAAGAAGAAATGAGCGAATTAGACCTCTGGTTACTGGCAGTTGGATTGGCTATGGATTGCTTCACCGTTTCCATTGCCAGCGGCATCATCTTGAAGCGCATGGAGTGGAAGCCCATCCTGATACTGGCTTTCTTCTTCGGATTGTTCCAGGCCCTTATGCCCCTCATCAGCTGGAGTCTGTTCGTCCACGTGAGCGACTTAATTCAGCAGCTCGACCATTGGATTGCTTTTGCCATGCTTCTGTTCATTGGCGTAAGCATGATCCGAGAGGCTTTCAGCAAGGAAGAAGAACGGCATTTCGACCCACACAGGCTAGTTGTGGCTCTCACGCTGGCAGTGGCGACCAGCATCGATGCGTTGGCTGTAGGCATCTCCTTTGCCTTTACGGGCTATCATAGTCTGGCAACACTCACCTACCCGCTCTTCATCATCGGACTGGTTTCTTTTATCCTGTCGTTGGTGGGTGCATGGCTGGGTGTCTCGTTTGGGCACAGCATCACACGGAAGTTACGCCCTGAACTCTTGGGGGGCATCATCCTCATCGCCATTGGTAGCAAGATATTGATTCAACACTTATATTACGGACTCTAAAGACTCATGAAAAAAGCGAATTATATCTGGATTGCGCTACTGGTAGTTGGTACGGTGCTGATATTGCTTAGGCACAACAGGCCCACGCCTTTTCAGAAGGAAAGCGGACTGATTTTCGGCACTATCTATAATGTGACTTACCAGTATGATGGCAGTCTGAAGACGGAGATTGACGAGGCACTGCATCAGTTCGATGGTTCTCTGTCGATGTTCAACGACACCTCTACCATCTCGCGTATCAATCAGAACCTTGACATTGTGCCCGACTCTTTCTTCCTACGCTGCTTCCAGCGTGCGATGGAAATCTCTGAGGAAACTGGTGGTGCGTTCGACATTACGGTGGCACCGTTGGTCAATGCCTGGGGCTTCGGCTTCAAGCAGGGCATCTATCCCGATTCCCTTCAAGTAGATAGCCTGCTACAACTCATTGGATATCAGAAGGTCAGCATAAGTGCAGAAGGAAAGATTGTGAAACAAGACCCACGCATCACATTGGATTGCAGCGCCATCGCCAAGGGCTATGCAGTGGATGTGGTGGCACAGTTGCTCGACAGAAAAGGGATTCAGAACTATATGGTTGACATTGGCGGTGAGGTGGATGTGCATGGGAAGAATCCCAACGGAGAGCTTTGGCGCATAGGCATCAACAAGCCTACAGACGACTCGCTCTCTGTGAATCAGGACTTACAAACGGTGCTCAGCATCTCGGAAGTTGGCATCGCCACTTCAGGCAATTATCGCAACTATTATTATCGCGACGGGAAGAAATATGCGCATACCATAGAACCACGCACAGGCTATCCCGTACAGCACAGCATCCTCTCTGCCACTGTCGTTGCACGCGACTGTATGAGTGCCGATGCTTATGCTACCTCTTTCATGGTCATAGGACTCGATGAGGCAGAGAAGTTCATCCAGTTGCACCCCGATATTGAGGCTTACCTCATCTATGCCGATGAGAAGGGAGAATACCAAACCTATGTTTCTGAAGGAATGAAAGAGTTTATTGAACATTAAGTATTGAACATTATACATTTAGATTAAGAAAATGAAATCTATCTATACGATCCTGTTGCTTATTATATCCAACATCTTCATGACCTTTGCCTGGTACGGACACTTGAAGTTGCAGGAGATGAAGATTACCACGAGTTGGCCCCTTATCGGCATCATTCTGTTGTCATGGGGCATCGCATTCTTTGAGTACTGTTTCCAAGTGCCAGCGAATCGTCTAGGGTTCCAAGAGAATGGAGGCCCCTTCTCTCTAGTGCAGCTCAAAGTCATTCAAGAATGTATCACGCTGGTGGTTTTCGGTATCTTCACCACCGTTTTGTTCCGCGGCGAATCCCTCCATTGGAACCATTTCGCTGCTTTCATCTGCCTTGTTTTGGCCGTGTACTTCGTGTTTATGAAGTGATGACACTTTTCAAAAAGAAAAGATAAGATTATTTAAATTTTTCGCCCTTTATTGGGATAATTAGAAAATATTGTCGTAACTTTGACTTTCAAGATGAAAGGGATAAGAGTTATGACAAAATATTTATGGACCATATTACTGACTCTCTGCACACTAACGTTGCACGGCCAGACACAGGCACAGGCAAAGGCCCTTTATGATGAGGGGAAATTTGCTGAAGCGAAGCCTGCCCTGGAAAAACTGGTGAAGCAGCAGCCCAGCAACGGGAATCTGAACCTGTGGTATGGGGTGTGCTGTCTGAAGACAGGCGATGCGCAGCAAGCAGTGAAGTACTTGGAACAAGCTGTGAAGCGTCGTACACCAAGCGGGCAACTATATTTGGGTATGGCCTACAACGAGGTTTTCCGATTCGAAGATGCAGTAGAAACCTTGGAGGCTTATCGCAGTGACTTGGTAAAGCGCAAGCGTGACACGGCAGAGGCAGACGAGCTATTGCTACGCAGTAGGAACGGATTGCGACAACTGCGTGGTGTAGAACGAGTGACGGTAGTGGACAGTATGGTGGTGGATAAGCCTGCATTTTTGAATTACTACAAATTGAGTCCGGAATCTGGAACGCTCTCTGCAGACAATGCGTTCTCTCCTAAAGCGAGTCTGGAGGGAGGTATCGTGTATTACAATGAATTAGGTAATATTGCTTATTATACAGATAAGCCAGACTCACTGCTGAGTATCTACCGAGCTGTGCGACTGCTCGATGGTACCAGTGAGCGTACTCCTCTCAGCGATGAAATCAACAAAGGTCAGAATGCCAATTATCCATATGTGATGCCCGATGGAAGCACCATTTACTATGCGGCCGATGGCGAGGAGTCGATGGGTGGTTATGATATCTTCGTGACACGCTACAACAGTACCAATGGTACGTATCTGCAGCCCGACAATGTGGGTATGCCTTTCAACTCGCCATACAACGACTATATGTTCGTGATCGATGAGTTCAGTAATCTAGGATGGTTTGCATCCGACCGCTATCAGCCCGAAGGAAAGGTATGCATCTATGTCTTCATACCCAACGAAACAAAAGAGGTGTACAACTATGAGAACACGGATCTTGATGAGTTGATAGGCCTCAGTCAGTTGCGTTGTATCCAGAATACCTGGACTGACGAGAGTGCTGTGAATGCAGCGAAGCTACGTCTGGAGGAGGTAAGCAATAAGATAGCGCAACTGAACATCAAGAAGGACTTTGAGTTCGTGATAGACGATACACATACCTACTATGTGGCAAGTGACTTTAAGTCGGATGCTGCGAAGACAGCCTTCGCACAGTACCAGCAACTGGCTCAGAGCCTGGCGGAACTCGACATGCGTCTGACGCAGATGCGCGACCAATATGCTGAGGGAAGCGGCAGTGTGAAAACTCAGTTGACACCTGGCATTCTGGATCTGGAACAACGGGTACGACAGTTGCAGCAAGAGGTACGCAGTGCAGCCAACTGGGTACGTAGAGAAGAACAATCAACCTTAAAACAATAGCCTATGGATTTATTGATTATCATTTTATTAGTCATAGCAGGAGTGGTCTTGTTGCTGATAGAGCTGTTCCTGATTCCTGGCACCAGTCTAGCAGCCTTCATCTCAGGAGCCTGCTTTATCTATGCAGTGTATCATGCCTTTACCTACATAGGTGCCGCTGCAGGTTTCCTCACTTTAGCCGTGTCTGCCATAGCAGGCATCGCAGCTGTGGTGTGGTTCATGCGCTCGAAAACACTGGACAAGGTAGCTCTGAAAAAAGACATTGAAGGGAAGGTGGATCGCGATGCAGAGCATCGTGTAAAAGTGGGCGATCAAGGAGTGGCTGTGACACGTCTGGCACTTTTCGGACAGGCTGAGATCAATGGTGACCTGGTGGAAGTGAAGTCATGCGACGGTTTCCTAAATCCCAAGACGCCCATCAAGGTGGTGCGCATCAACGATGGCAACATTCTAGTAGAAAAATTATAATAATACAATACTAAAAGACTAAATAATATGAACGACCCTATTTTCTTTACCGCGTTTATCATTGTAGCCGCCATCATATTTCTGGCTATATTCTTTCACTATGTGCCGTTCTTCCTTTGGCTGTCGGCCAAGGTATCAGGCGTAAACATCTCTCTGGTGCAGCTTTTCTTGATGCGCATCCGTAACGTACCCCCTTATGTGATAGTACCTGCCCTCATCGAGGCGCATAAGGCTGGACTGAAAAACATCACGCGCGATGAACTGGAAGCGCACTATCTTGCTGGCGGACACGTAGAACGTGTGGTACATGCCCTGGTTTCTGCATCGAAGGCCAACATCGATCTGCCTTTCCAAATGGCTACAGCTATCGACTTGGCTGGTCGTGATGTGTTCGAAGCCGTACAGATGTCTGTTAATCCGAAGGTGATCGACACCCCTCCTGTTTCAGCTGTGGCCAAGGATGGTATCCAGATGATAGCCAAGGCCCGTGTGACCGTACGTGCCAATATTCGTCAATTGGTGGGTGGTGCTGGCGAAGACACCGTATTGGCTCGTGTAGGTGAAGGTATTGTATCTTCCATTGGCTCTGCTACCAACCACAAATCGGTGTTGGAGAACCCTGATTCCATCTCTAAGTTGGTATTGAGCAAGGGTCTGGATGCAGGAACTGCTTTCGAGATTCTCTCCATTGATATCGCTGATATTGATATAGGTAAGAACATCGGCGCTACCTTGCAAATGGATCAGGCTAATGCCGATAAGAACATCGCTCAGGCAAAGGCTGAGGAGCGTCGTGCAATGGCTGTAGCTCAAGAGCAGGAGATGAAGGCGAAGGCTCAGGAAGCTCGTGCTAAGGTAATCGAGGCAGAAGCTGAGGTGCCTAAGGCAATGGCGGAAGCCTTCCGTAATGGAAATCTGGGCATTATGGACTACTATCGTATGAAGAACATCGAGGCTGATACGGGCATGCGCGATGCGATTGCCAAACCTGCTGGTGGGGCTCAGCATACGAATAAATAAAAACAACTGCACTATGAAAAAATACTTTCCTCCTTCGGAACTGATCATCAACCAAGATGGCTCGGTATTTCACCTGCACGTCAAACCTGAATGGTTGGCTGACAAGATTATTCTTGTGGGTGATCCTGAGCGTGTGGGACTGGTAGCCTCGCACTTCACGGACATAGAGTGTGATGTACAGAGCCGAGAGTTCCATACCATCACAGGCTGGTATGAAGGCAAACGCATCACGTGCATCAGTACGGGCATTGGATGTGACAACATCGACATTGTGATGAACGAGATTGATGCTCTAGCCAACATTGATTTTCAGACACGCGAGGAGAAAGATGTATTGCGTTCTTTAGAGATAGTGCGCATTGGCACCAGTGGTGGCTTGCAGTCCTATACTCCTGTGGGCGCCTTCGTCTGTGCGGCCAAATCCATCGGCTTTGACGGAGTGTTAAATTTCTATCAAGGACGGAACGAGGTGTGCGACATCAAAATGGAACAGGCGTTCCTAAACCACATGGGATGGAAGGGTAATCAGTGTGCACCAGCTCCTTATGTCATCGACTGTCATGCAGAGTTGCTGGAACGCATTGCGGCAGACGACATGGTGCGTGGCATCACCATTGCAGGAAACGGATTTTATGGTCCACAAGGGCGAAAATTACGTCTCCCTTTGGCAGACCCACAGCAAAACGAGAAAATCAGGCAGTTCGAGTATCAAGGTATGCACATCACCAATTACGAAATGGAAAGTAGCGCCCTCAGCGGACTTAGTCGACTGATGGGGCACAAGGCTACTACGGTATGCATGATTGTGGCCAACCGTCTGATTAAAGAAGTGAATACGGGCTATAAGAATACGATAGATACCCTAATAACAACTGTGCTCGACAGACTATGAGTGAAGCGAACTTCTACATCGAGAGTCAGGATAAGGCAGGAATTTATAAAGAGTTTCTGCCACAGTTTCGTGCCTTGCTTACAGGAGAGACGGAGGAAGTGAGTATCTTGGCCAATGCGGCAGCAGCTCTGCATCAAGTGTTCGACTTTTTCTGGGTGGGTTTCTATCTGGTGAAGGGTGATCGCTTAATCTTAGGGCCTTTTCAAGGTTCTGTGGCATGCTCCATCATCAAGTTTGGCAAAGGCGTGTGTGGCACAGCTTGGAAAGAGAAGCAAACACAAGTGGTGCCAGATGTGGATCAATTCCCTGGACATATAGCTTGCAGTTCGCTGTCCCGCTCTGAGATCGTAGTTCCTCTGATTAAGGAGGGAGAGGTAAAGGCTGTGCTCGATGTAGATAGCAAGGAGTTGGCAGCTTTCGATGAAACAGACCGTCTCTATCTGGAACAAGTGACTGAGTTTCTGGCTAACCTACTTTACGTATGAACATGACCCAAGATACCATCTGCGCCATTTCCACTTCTTCTGGGGGAGCTATTGGACTAATACGTGTGAGCGGACCAGATGCCATCTTTGTCACCAGTAGCATCTTTCGTCCAGCAAAAGCAGGCAAAAAGTTGGAAGATACTAAGCCATATAGCCTTACCTACGGACAGATTCTTGATGGAGAGGAAATCATCGACGAGGTGTTGGTCAGTCTTTTCCGTGCGCCCCATTCCTATACGGGTGAAGACAGCACGGAAATAGCTTGCCATGGATCTTCGTATATCTTGCAGCGTATGTTGCAACTGCTTATTAAAAAAGGATGTCGATTGGCACAACCTGGAGAATACACCCAACGGGCATATCTCAATGGCAAGATGGACCTGAGTCAGGCAGAAGCTGTAGCCGATCTTATTGCTTCCAATTCTGCGGCTTCTCATCGTTTAGCTATCAGTCAGATGCGTGGCGGATTCAGTAAGGAACTGGTTGCACTCCGTGATCAGTTACTCCATTTTACCTCACTTATCGAACTGGAACTCGACTTCAGCGACCATGAAGATATCGAGTTTGCTGATCGAAGTGAATTGTTCCGCCTAGCTGACCATATCGAGGAGGTTATCACCCGCCTGAAGAATTCTTTCCGTCTAGGAAATGTGCTGAAACATGGTGTACCTGTCGCCATCGTGGGAAAGACCAATGTGGGTAAAAGTACCCTACTCAACCGCTTGTTGCACGAAGAACGTGCTATCGTGAGTGATATTCATGGCACTACGCGTGACGTCATAGAAGACACTATCGTTTTAGAAGGCATCACCTTTAGATTCATAGATACTGCAGGACTGCGCTCCACCACAGATGCCATTGAGCAGATAGGTATTCAGCGTGCTTATCAGAAACTGGAGGAGGCACAAATTGTGCTTTGGATAATAGACACTCCTCCTACCGAAGAAGAGTTACAAGACATGTCGCAACGCTGTGAGGGAAAGAAACTCATCATCGTGCGAAATAAATCAGATAAGCCAAGCGATGCAGACTTTACTTTTGTGAAATCACAGGCTGCCATCCATGATGCAGGCGCACAGCGCAGTTTGAATTTTCAATTCTCAATTATCAATTATCAATTTATCGAACTCTCTGCCAAGTTCGATCCCAACATCAACGCTTTGGAAAAGTTGTTGCTTCATGCCGCAGATATTCCAGAAATCTCAGGAGCAGATGTAATAGTGACCAATGCACGTCACTACGAAGCTCTCACCCATGCACTGGACGCCATCCAACGTGTACAGCAAGGACTCCACGACGGTCTTTCTGGCGATTTCCTTTCACAGGATATTCGAGAATGCATCTACCACCTCAGTGACATCGTTGGTGAAGTCACTGCTGACGATGTGCTCCAGAATATCTTCAAGCATTTCTGCGTGGGAAAGTGATTTTTTGCAAAGAAAAGCATACTATATGCAAATATGGCTCGTAAATCGCATAATTTCAAGCATTTAAAATTTCGTCTATTTTTGCAGATTTTTGAATTTTAACTTCGATATTTGCAGATTTTCGCCCACTTTGTCCCCCATCTGTCCCCCGAGATAGTCAAAAATAGCCGAGGGACAAAAGAAACCAACAGAGCAAAGATTTACGGAATCTGTCATGACTAAGTCTACATGACATAGGTACAATATACAGGTACAACAAAAAGGCGACAGCAGCTACAGTCGAAATATGATTGTAGCTGCTGTTGCTATAGTATATAGGTATTACTAGTAATGTCTATCACCATCAACTTGTTGTATTGCTGGTACATACTGCTGCGAAGCAGGTTCTTGAAGGTTGCGCAAAAAGTTACGGCGTGCAGGTTGTTCTTCACTTCGTCTGCCGCTTCTTTCTTACCCTATTCTTTCAGTTGGCGTATAGTCTTCACCTACTGCTCATAGAAAGAGTCACAAATAGTGTCCAGTACTCGAACGATATTTGTAGCTCTTGGTTCAGCAAATGTCTTATGACGGTAGAACTATACGGAAATAATTACAATACTTCTTTGGTCATCCTATATCGAATACAAATCTCGTCCTATCAGAGTCCCCAATTGTTTCTCCAGCATCATCAGTAATGTTATGGAACGGTCAATCTCCTTCTGGGTAGAAAGCGGCATTGCTCCCGTTGCGTGCGACAGCGGATGCATTGATACCTTTTGATATACGGCAAGGTCACAAATGGTATCTCTTAACTTGGGCACCTCTGTATCCGACACATATCGGTCTATAATATCCTGCAGTTTCGTTTTCAGAGGTGATCCCGCGTCTGCATCTATGATGGTTGTCAGTTCCTCAATCAAGTCAAAAACTGTATTGGTTTTCTTGTTCGCAGCATCATACTCGTAATACAACTTCTTGGGCATATTAATGGCCTCAATCAGTTTTCCACTCTCTGCAATGCCACCCGTATAGAGCAGCTTCGATACCTCACATACAAGGAATTCAAATCGTTTACGTATCCTATTACCTATGTCACCTATCGGTTGACGGCGTTTATCCTTATTGATGTTGGAGGCATAATCCTGAGAACTACGCTCTACAATTATTGAATTGCCCTCGTGCTCTACGACCTGATACTGCTTCCATTCATCCTTCCGCCGGTATGCAATAGAGAAAGCATAGTCAGCCATATTGAAGAATGAAACACTATGTGTGAGGATAATCTTCTGATAGCCATCAAAATAGTCTTTCAGGAGCTCGACAAAGAATGTCCTATTCACAGCATCCATACTTGAAATCACATCGTCCAGTACAAGAATCCTGTCATCCTTCCTATCTACAGCACCATTATAAAGAATCACCGTCAGCAGCAAAAGCAATTTGATGATATGCAATTTGGCCTCGTTGAAATACTCAGTCAGTTTCTCATTTCTTCCTCTGTTGTCCCTGCTACTATCCTTCACGGTCAGTAGCCAGCTGGGTCTGCTATAGGTCAATTCAACCGTCAATTTTTCCTCGTAGAAATACTCCTTCAGGAAAAGATTCAACAGGTCTTCAATAGTTTTCTTCTTTGCTGTAACAAACTTCTCCGGGTCTGCAATCCCGACAATACTCTTTTGCAACAGTTTCACCACATCAATCACATCCTCCGCAAGAATGTCATCACGTGAGATCATGCTTACATCAATCCCCGACGGGGTGTATGCCTTATAGTCAGTGTTGTCAATCTCCAGTGTAAAGTCCGTCAAGGGCGTTAACTGGTAGTTATACTGCCCTAATACATCCTTTTCCGCATTACGCCTGTCCAGTGGGTCTGTCACCGTAGATGCTATCTGGGAATCAAAAATCCACTTCCTATGGAATATTATCTTCAGCGCCTGATACAATGAACTCTTACCGGCTCCATTTTCACCATACACCAACACGTTCTTTCCATCAAGCACCAGCTCTGCCGGCTCACGGAATGCCTTGAAATGCTCCAACTTCAGATTATTAATCATTCTCTACGTTGTTTTCTGGTTTGTTAAAGAACTTTGCAAGCACTTTTTGCAAGTGACTGTTGCGATCCTTCCAGCTCTCATAACTGAAAGTAGGCGAAGAAAAGACGTTCTTCACATATTCGCTCTTCGAATGCCTATAGTAATCATACTTTTCCAGCACAGAATTATACCGCTTAGGCAAGTCCGTCACCACTAGATTGCCTATTTTGTTACATATTTCACCAAGATCATGTCCAGACCAGTCCTCGCCCAACAGGTCTTCATCCCGCAGGTTCACTATCTTGTCAACCGTAAAACGTGTAGGGATAGCCTCTTTCGAATCCAAATAGTAGGCCAGCAAAGCAAAAGCGTTTTGCAGTCTTCCCAAATGAGAGAAGTAGTCTGGTGCAACGTCAGTATAGTTAGCATCTATCTCGCCCTTGTTGGCTATCACCTTTATCATGTTATATATATTAAACTTCACCGATGTCGTACTGCCCATATAAAAACAGTATCTAATCAGAGACTTCAGGAAACTGATAAACTTCTGTTTTTCGTCATCCGTATCCACATTGTTATAATAGAGATACACAATAAGCGCATAGGTTGGGTACTGGTTCGTATAGGCATTAATTATCTGTAGCCAGATACCTACCTCGTCGCTGTCACCCCGCTCCTTGTTCATATACTTCAGGATACTCAGTATCTTGTTCAAGTCCTCCAGCACCTCTTTGTAATTCAGATTCTTCAGCGGTGAGAACGGCTCATTGCTAAAGAATTCTCTCAGCCTCTTTTCGTTCGAAGTGATACGCTGTCTGCCTCTAATGATGTGTGAATAATATCTGAATATATCGTCCACTGATTGTTTCAATTCATCACAGTCCGTCTTGAAATCCACCCACATAGCAATAAACTCCTCACGCTGCTCTTTGGTGTAGGCGCTGTCGTAAAGTCTGGCTTTAAAGATGTCTGCATCTTCCAAGTCCATACCTCGGTTGTTGATGGTCTCAAATATGGTCAAAGCCTTATTTTCTGCATCTTCTTGTCCGTCTGCACTCTGCACAATGGGGAGCATCGTTACTCTCCTCATCAGGAACTGAGCAAAACCAGCCAGGTCAAAGTTGTCATCCTTCAAAGACACAAATTGCTGATAGAAATACAATAGGGCATATTCCACTTTCGATTCACATTTCCTCTCATTGATACCATCGCTGGTTGCCACCGCCTTGTAACGACTTTCTATCTTTTCCTTATCATACTTAAAGATAGCATCTATTGCATCATCGTCGTTATTCTCAAATATTTTCGATTCTATTTTTGGCAATTGATCCTTGCCAGACCAAGGCACTACGTAAAGTGCTCTTTGCAGCGAATTTATATCCGGCAGATAGAGCGATAGAACTTTTATCAGCGTCCAGATGGTAATAATACGCTGTTGTCCGTCCACCACCGAACTCTTTCCATCGTTGCTAAAGTCTTTACTCCGTGCCAAAATGATATTACCAAGAAAGTAAGGCTCATCCTCATTGTAAGCACCCATCAGGTCCTTGTACAATTCATACAACTGGTCAAAGCCCCACGAGTATGGGCGCTGATACATCGGTATCACGTATGTTTCATTGGGAGATCCAAAAATACCCTCAATCGTTTTTTGTTCCGCTGTTAATGATATCATATAAAATTCCTATTCTTTATTCTGATTGAGCTAATTCTTCTATTCGGAACAGTTTACTGTCTTGCGATAGCCTTACAACAACGTGTTCGTCTTTCCTTAGCACCGGTGGCAACTTGTCATAAAGCATCGAACAAACAAACTGCACATTGTACTTATTGACTGCTTCAGTAAATTTGTTCAACTGATTACCATGCACAAGTTCCTTTTTATCATTAAGGATAAAGTGCAAGCAAGGAATACCTTCTTGATCGGCAAATACCGTGTAGGCAATGTCAAAGCAAGATATCTCACCCTGTTTCTTTCCCGAACTGAAGTTGGCCACATCTGTGATATGGAACTTATACAATTGCTTCCCTTTCTGGGTATCAACCTCATAGCTGATAATGTACTGCTCGTCGTATATCTCATGAGACACTTCAGAGAAAATCTTGTTAAACTTATCTCTTTGAGCCTCCAGTCGCTGTGTGAAATCTTCAGTGAACAAGCCGTCATCTATCTTCTTCATCTCTTCATACTTCTCCTTAATCGCCTTTTCTGCCGACTCTATTTGGGATATATACGATTCAAACTCACCTTTTCTGCGTGACAATTCCGACAACTGCACAATGATACCTTCCAACTCTTCGTAAGTGTCAGATTTCAACACTTTCTCAGCCATCACGGTTTCTTTTTCTTTCAATCTCTCCAACTCGACTGAGAGAGATTCTATTTCTTCCTGTATTGATGGGAGTTCCTGAGCCACAAATGCCTTCTTGTTCTCAAGCATCGTATTATGGAAATCCACAAGTTCCTTGAAAGTTCGCTGCATCTTGGGTACGTAGGCAGAAGCTTGTTTGTAAATCATCTCAAGCTGAACCACATCTTCCCCAAAATTCTGCTTATCAAAACTTTCCACCGTCTCATAGATAAGTTCTCTACGCAGACTCAACAACGAAGTCCTTGAAGTCACTTTGTTTATCTGGGCTCGCAAAGCATTCAGATTATCTATATCCAGTTGCAGATTCTCATTAATGTTCAAGTTGTCCTTCCGTTCAACCAGTTTTTCTATGTCAGACTCAATGACGCTTAGAGCGGCTTTGTACTCATTCTTCGAACGATTACGTTCCATCCTGCGCTTATATTTCTTCTCCGTGTCTAACTCTTGTGCTAACTGAGTCTTTCGGGCTGCACTGTCATTAGGACATCCAAACATAAACAAGTATAATGCCTCATACTCCTCATTCTTTCCCATTGTGAGCGTCTTCAGCGTATTCTCCAAGCGCAAATTGTCAATACGGATATTGTGAGCAATAATCTGCCTGAACGATGGCGTCTCAGTCTTCACCTCAGGGAAAATAGCAGATTCCAACTCGGCGACGAAGTCTTTTCTGGTTACATCCTTACCATTTATTCTAATAAGGGAACTACGTCCCGTCTTGAAATCCCTTTCTATCACCACTTTTTTTGATGGCGTATCCAAATCATCCACCAATATCAAGGTCACGATGACATTGTTACCAGTAAGGAAATCCTTCACAAGCGCATAGCTCTCATGTTTATCTTCGGGGTTACGGTAAATGCCGTCAACATCGCCGCCAAGACAATAGTCTATTAGGCGCAATACCGTTGTCTTACCGACATTATTGCCTGTTCCTGTCGTATTTTCAGGAGTTTCATCCACTATCAGGTTCAGCCCCTTTTGGAATTCTATATCTCTAATCACCTTTCCTGGTGATGATATTGTCAATTTGCTTAAATACATAACTTCACTTCTCCACTTTTAGTTACCGTTGCTGCTCCAATTAGATAAAGCCAGTCAAGGCTTAAAAGCATAACAGGGAAAGAAATCCCGTATTGTGATTTAACCTCTGAATAGAGATTAAGCACACTGATATTGCTACTTCTTTGTATAAGCTGCAATACCATAGCGCCAGTATAGTAAATACTTTTCTTCGGATCTATATTCTCAGGCATCAACATAACTGTATCCCTCCGGGTCTTCAAAAATTCTACAACGGATAAACGCATCTACCACTATCACGTTGATGCAAACATTCACCCTATCCACTGGAATATCTTCTGCACTCTTACTGTTCAATGCCAATTCTCTGGCCTCATCTACTATCTTGTCAAAAATCGCATTGCTTTCATATTGACCCAAATAGCTTGAGTACATATCACTAAGGTTCTGAAGAATAATGAAGCTATAGTCCGTAGCATTATCTACGAACTCACCATATACAGCATTCAGTTTCCCAATATAGAGCTTGTAGTCATTTATAAGACGTTTCTTCCCTTCCAGGTGATTGAATTCAATCTTCTTATCTACATCAAACTCGATAGGCCGACGATCCTTTGACCAATCCTTAACATTTGTTGCGAGTGCTTTCACAACAATAGCCAAGTCCGTTTCCGTGACCTTTGGCGTATCCAATGGAACTATCTCCTTCTCGCATAGTTCACAGACCTTTCTCGAACAATCTATATCCAAATGTGCAATATCTTTCAGAAGAGTCGATATGTCAATGATATCTACCGAAGAATCAAAGACAATGTCATCATGAGTATTGTACGACTCCTTGCGGAGCTTTATCACATCCCCATCTATGCGCAAGAACTTAAACCTGTATCCGGCAAATTGCTCTGCACTCAATTTATCTATTGATGACTGAATCTTATCTTTCGTCGCAGTGGAACTCACTTGAATCACTATCTTACCATCATCATACCACAAATCGCCACCAGCAGCATTCAGGTTCCACTGATTCATGTTCTGTAACTGCCAGCCATAAATCAAGTTTAGAAGATCTCTAAAGAAATCTTCTGCATGGACGTTGATATCAAGCAGATTCAACTTTCCACTATCCTTAATCTCGCCTTTCAGTATATTGAGTAAGGTTTTTATCTTTGTAACGTATATGTCTCGATTCAACGTTTCTGTAACTTTTTGCTATGCAAAAATAACGTTTTTACCCCAAATTTATTGCATCCCTTTAAAATTATTATTATTTCTTAACTCTTTAAGAAGCTTTTTGCACGGCATCCCTGCAGAAGAAGAGTTGTCTACAACAGTTCATAGACTTGTTAAGGAACTCAACACACATCTTTAGCTTGCGGTCATACATTTTGAGTTATCTTATAGGACACCTGAAAGAAAACTCAAGGAAATGCAAATAATTGGTTCATCCGACAAATGCATAGTTAGTTTGCAAAAAGTGAGATAAACGAAAGATAGCTAAGATCTTATTACTACCTTTGGTTACCCCTAACTAAAATATAGTTTAACTCGCAAGGAGGATTTATGCTGTCCGGAGTGTAAAAGTCGCAAGATAATCCGTTCTGGCAGCATATACAGGGATATCAGGAGCGTTCCTGTTGGTCACAGAGAGACAATACTGCGGATGAAAGTGTAACGTATAAAATACAAGTCATGCGGATGCATCCGTCAGGAGGATATACATTTTGTTACAGGCAAGCGGAGCTATACGAACAAGTTTGCACGCTACGTTGCCGAGCTATCACGTATCGGCACCATCAAGGATGTTTCACTCTTTCTGAACATCTCATGGGATACTACCAAAGACATCCAGAATAGATATCTTCAGCGCCACTACGGCAATCTGAACCTGAGCAAACTTGAGTACATAGGAATAGATGAATTTGCTGTGCGCAAGGGACATGTCTACAAGACAATCGTTGCAGACCTGCTGACAGGACAGGTGGTTTACGTCGGTGACGGTAAAGGCGCTGATGCGCTTAAGAGGTTCTGGAAGAAGGTGCGCAAGGCTAAGACTGCGATAAAAACTGTGGCTAGTACACCATATGATGATAATCCAGATGTGTACAGGGCCGGCATGTTTTCCACCTATACTGGATTAAGAAGGAGTGACATTCTTGCACTCAGATGGGAGAACATACATCATGACCGTGGACGAAAAGCATATATCAGGTTCCGTATCAAGAAAACTGGCACATTGATTCAATTGCCTTTGTCCCTTCCAGCCATCAGAGTGTTAGGTGAGCCGAAATCTGAAGGTAAGATATTCCCCATGATTACTGAAAGCATTCTTACAATACATATCCCCAGATGGCTCAGGAAGGCAAGAATACGAAAGCACATCACCTTCCACTGTTTTCGTCATACTTTTGCTATGCAGTTGCTGGACAAGGGTGTTGACATTTACACCATTGCTGCACTCCTCGGACATCGACAGGTGTCAAGCACACAGAACTACGCCAAGATGTCTTCGAAGAAAATGGTTGAGGCTATTATTAAAATGGAATAATAACGATTCCTTATTACTAGGACTACAGACTGCATATTCTATTACAATAAGAGGTTCTCATCAATTGATGAGGACCTCTATTTTTTTGCATCGAACGTTTTGTTTTATATAGAGACTATCATATAGCAACAACAAATCACATTCTCTTATATAGGAAGAACGGAAGATTTTTGTTGATGATTGCGAGAATATGCCAACGCCTGGTAACGTAGGCTTTGGATTTCTTCTTACAGATGGCTTCAATAATCTGACTGGCTACTTTCTCAACAGGCATTACCCAAAACAATCCTTCTCCTTTTGCCATTGAGGTATCGACGAGACCAGGACGAATATCTGTAACAATTATATGCCCTCCGTTTTTGAAAGCCTTCTTACGTAGAGCTTCCATATAGTTGATTTGATAGGTTTTCGATGCGCTATAAGCTGGAGCCATCGGCTCGCCACGCAGGCCGCCAACGGAGGTTATGGCAACAAGGTGACCGTGGCCTTGCTGTTCTAAGATATGATAAAGCATGTTAATGACAAACGTCCATCCAACAACATTAGTATCAATTGTTTGTCGCTCCACGGCATAGTCCAGCGTGGCGTTAATATCACCGACACCAGAACAAACAATAGCAATATCTATGTGCTCCAGTTCTTTGTGAAGCGTATCAATCGTTTGTTCAATTTCTTCTAAATTGGTTATATCTGCTTTAGCAGGAAAGGTCTTAGATGGGTATTTCTGATACAGTTCGTCAAGCAAATGTGCACGTCGGCCAATAATGCCTATTCTATTGTTCTCATTTGCATATTTCTCGAAAAGAGCTTTACCAATACCAGAGGTGGCTCCGATGATAACGATATTCATATTGTGCTTTTTTTGTACAAAAGTAATAGCTTATTTGTAAGCCTAAGCACAATAGAAAGTAAAAGAAGTGTCATTTTGGCAAACTCTCAAAACGTTTTGAGAATTTACTGACCAAAAGTTATTTCTCTACGGATATTACTGATAGTTGTGGGCGTAACTTTTAGATAGGAGGCTATATCTTTTAGGTTGATACTTTGCACTATTTCAGGACAACGAAGGAGTAAACGCTTATACCGCTCTCTGGTGGTCATGCGATAGGTATCAAGATATTGTGTATAGACCTGAGAAAAGAGATGTTCGAATATGGTTTGTTTAAGATTTCTCATATCATCAGAATCCAACAGTTTACATAATCCTCCTCCTTCTAACATATAGACCTTACATGAAGTTCCTGCTACAATAGCCACTTCTGAAGTTTTACCTGAAAGACAGTTTGGGTAATCACCCACGAACTCACCCTCAAATGCGAACCCAGTGATATAATCTTTTCCTTCAGAGAAATTTTGCACTTTGTAGTTGAAATATCCACATTCAACATAAGCAATATAACGAGATTCTTCACCAGTTTTGACGAAATAATATCCTTTAGCGTATTGTGTCAATTGACCGTGATTAACAAAATACGCTTTCAGTTCTGAAAGATCAAGACCTTCAATGTATGAATTAAAATTAATCATATTTACAATTTATAGCCAGTCATCACAGACACCATACACAACTAATCATTCTTCCCATCTTCTTTCTCGATTGCTTTATCTGTATGCGACAAATCTCCTACCGTAACATCAGGATTCTTTTTCAAGAATTCATCCAGCCATGTACCATCCTCATCATCTTCTCTAACAGCTCGTTTTGGCTTATCTGTGCGAACCGCAATATGTTGCACTTCGTGCCAACCATCAACGTCCATATACCAACAGGCGGATAACTCTTTTATACCTTCACTTGTGATGTTTGTGGAAATCTTTGCCAACTTCTCACCCATGATGAAGTAGAACAACTTGTATCCTGTCTTTTTAAGATACTCGCAAAGGTATTTCTTCTTGATAGCAATACCGCCTTTTTCCAATCCTAATTGACGGAATGAGGCTGCAACAATTTCATCATCCGCAATCGTACGAATAACACCACGTTCTGCCGCGTAAAGTCCCAAAACATTCATCATATCAGCACAAGGCAGATAGGCATTACTCAGATAATCTTCTGTATCCAACCCTTTTTTATCCTCCTGTAACTGTATAATGGCTGCAAGCATCGTATTCACAGGGCACTCAGACTCTTCCCATTCTCCATCCTCAAACACAAACTTATAACTGTCCGACCAAGGATATTCATTCCAAAGGAATTGGTAAATATCTGGTGACTCTCGAAGCCACCTTCCATAGAAATTTTTTTCCTCTGCCCAGCCAATCACTTTCTCTGCATCTTCAAGTTTTACAAAGTGTGAATTAAAGAACAAGAAGCCTTCAATTTCTATACTATTTTGTTTGACATTTTCTGACTCATAGCCATAGAGCCGCACCCACTCCATTCCAACTTCATCCTTATACTCAAAACGCACAACAGGCACCTTCTCATTATCCCTCACCCATTCACGTCCGTTTTCATTATCTATCCCGAAAGGATTTTCATATAGAAGTGTCCCCACAGGTTTTACTTCATCCTCTAATGTTGGGTCAAAATAGCTCGTTTCCGAGATGCACCATGGGTAACTGTTTACCAACTTTTTATAGGGTTTGCTCCAACTCCAACGGTCTTTCATTTGACAATGGTCTGTAAGTCTGCCCAAAATATTATAATACGCCAACCACTGGTACTTCTTGCCTAAACGCTCTTTCTTATTATCATAGCGGTTCTGTGAATAGCGATTATTATCATAATCACCAAGCACGTCGTTCCACCCCATTTCCATTATTCTCTGAGCTACCATTTCCTGAATTTCAGAGAGCAAAACCTCTTCATCCCTATTAGGATATAGAAAACTATGGTTAGTTATGCTGCTGTTGGTTCCAATGATATATCTTGCAAAGTCCTCGAATCCAAACACGGATTCATAAAGAATTTTTGAGCCCTGCGTCTTTCCGAAGAACTCCTTGTTACCAAATGCTTTCACTTCTGCTTTCAAATACTCAAATGGCGAAGGTGTATTGTTTGGCGGGGTGCATTCTTCAAAATGTTTGGAAGCAGGTGTCAGATAATGATCTCGTTCCATTATTTTCAAAGTCCACTTTCTGACCTGTATATCCTCAGGACCTTCTATATGTTCTTTGTAGAAGACCTGTCTAACCATGCCTGCAACTTCTGCGACCATATCAGCATTCCGTGATTTCACCACCACACCATATATAGCACATAGCACGCCTTCTGCTACGTATGGATCGTCACAAGCAGCCATAGCATTCAATATGAAAACACAGAACTTTGGTTCTTCTCGCAAAATCAAATATAACTTTCTGATTATTCTCGCTCTGGCCTCTGGATAAGATGTACACAATAGCCACGACAACAGGACTAATGCTCTTTCGCGGTCTTCTTTCTCTGAAACATTATAATTCCATCTACGAAAATCATAACCATAAATATCACAAAATTCGTTGATTGCTTCAGACCACACTGCATCTCTTTCAGGCATAGACATCCCAAGCAACATTTTATGTAAAGTTCGAATTTCATCACTTCCGTAGTCATTGAATTTAACCACAAGAACACGCACCAAAGCTGGTGTCATACTCTTCAACAACAGAGCAATTATGTCTTTATTATATTTAGTGTTATATGGCAGAGCCTCAATCAAATATTCCCGTAATGGTCCATCAGTAAACGACTTATTGTTCAAAAGGTTTTCTTTCCCATTGTATGTATCTATATATGCACCTATCAGACCTCGAAATTTGCCTTCATACTCATCATGACTCTTGGTATATTTCTGTAATTCTATCAGTTGGTCTACTTTCTTGGCATAATCTGTCTTTGAATTTAGAAGCACATAAGCACGTAAGAA
The DNA here is from genome assembly GCA_017427065.1 of Bacteroidaceae bacterium. Taxonomy (GTDB): domain Bacteria; phylum Bacteroidota; class Bacteroidia; order Bacteroidales; family Bacteroidaceae; genus Bacteroides. Next base: position 133,304 of record JAFRTL010000010.1, read on the forward strand.
ATCTCCCATCTTCTCAAAATGGAATCCAACAAGTTCATTCTCAATAAACTCATAGTCAGGCATACTGATAAGCAAATTCTCGTCAAGAGAATTTTTTAGCAAACTTTGACTCCACAACCTGCCACGACAAATACAATCGCCCAAACTACGGGCTTTCCCCCTACTTATATCCTGGCAATTTTGGTAATATAGAGAATACGACGCAATCTTCAATAGATATTTTTCAGAGACGTTTCTGAAAACATCCTCATCCACTAGTTCAGATATTTTCTCATTGCGCTTTTTAATATAGGCAAGATAAACGTCAATCTGCTTCAAATCATTCTGCCAATATCCATTAAGATAGCGAAAAGAATCACAGAACAATCTTAAAAACAATGGATTACGAAAATCACTCTTAAATTTCCTCCAGTCAAAATCTTTTGGGACACCAAAAGTACAGAAATATCGACTTACTGCTTTATGCACATTTTCAAAACCTGATATAGATTCTCTCTCCCAAGCACCAATATCAACGGTTCCAGTGCGGATAGTAATTATCAGTTTAAGGTTTTTATACTTATCAAAAGTCTGGCGGAAAACATCCAATTGTTTCACCCAGTAAGAACCAGAAGAACATTCATTAATGGCATCTATAATCACTACACCATACTTACCCACGGTTGCCATTTTTTCATCCAACGCTAGTAAAGTAGCATCTGGGAATCCACAGAGTCGACAAATCTGCTTTTCAACACTTTCAGAGGGCGTCAATTGTGCGCCGTGAATCAGATAAACATAACAAGGTGATTGATGATGTAAAGCGAACCAACAAGCCATGTGAGTCTTTCCTGATCCTGCTTCACCTTCTATTATATAGTCACCTCTCTTAAGTTCAAGATATTGTCTAACTAAATCATCAACCTTATCTAAAGATTTCCGCAAGTTTTGAGCTGCGTCACCATTTTTTTGACTAGGATCATTATCAACCAGTTTCAATGCCTGCTGTAAAAAATAAGTCAAATTAATATAACCTCCTATCTCGTAAGGCTTATTATCCCAATCAAGGATCTGTTTCCCTTGTGGCAGAGTACTTGCATAACTAGCATAAATTTCCTCTAATTCACTAAGTCTTGAGATTACTTCTAAGAACTGCTGTTTATCAGAGAATCGTTCAAGTTTCTGAATTAGCGAATTATTTTCAACATGGACTTTCTCATTATATCTGTCACCAGCAAGATCTACCTGCTTGGACAACAAAGTCAACGAATGCCCCAAACCGTAAGGTTTTTGATCTTCTAATTCCCAATTGGCAGAACAAACAAGCCCGTGTTCGCCAAGCGTATCCGTAATAGAAGCCAAAGTCTTATAACCAAGAACCGTATTCATTTGGTCTGTTATAACACCTACAACTGAACCTGAATCATTCAAAACAGGAGAACCAGAAAGACCTTTATAAGAGACAAAACTAAGTAAAGTCTCAGGCGCACTTATCACATCATACTCTCTACCACTGACATTTGCTGTTGGTGATACTGGTATCTCAAACTGATTCCTTCCACCTCCATTCGCATAAGGGTATCCACAAATAGTCAAGTCTATATCCTTACGGTCAGACGGCAATGCCAGAAGTCTTAGAGGTGCCGGACAGACATAATCTCTGCATTTCAAAATTGCCAAGTCAATCAGGTTGGTAGTATCTCCCTCCCAAACGATATTACAGAAATATGATGTATTATCAATTTCAATAGTCACAGTATCTCCATTGTCTTCTGCATCTGCCAATACATGTCGCGCTGTAAGTAACAAGTCTTTATCTACAAAAAATGCTGTTCCTTGGTCTGTGCCACAAAACAAAGGCACTATCGACGCATTATTGTATGTTTTATATTTCGATTTCATATGGTTTATTATCTAAATCTATAATACAAGGAAACTCTGCAAATTCTGGCATGGCAAACAAATCCTTCAATACACGATTTTTCCTGTTAAAGTGCAATTCACGTCTTTCTAGTCCGTGCAATGGAGCTGTAATAATGCGTGATAGAGTTTCTACTGATGGTCTTTCCTCCTTATTCCCACCTGTGAAGTAATAGTGTTTGCTGTCAGCGACCTCAATAATATCTTTGGTTGTACTATGCGAACTCCCATGATGAGAGACCTTTATTAAGTCCATCATAAAAGGAGTCTCGCCTACAATGTATTTTTTCATCGAATCTGCAACTATATCAGGGGCAGCATCCCCCAAAAGCAAGATACGATGACCATGATACTCATATAAGAAGGCTATTGAACATCTGTTAGGTAAAGATACTGGCACGACTTCAGTCCCAGCCGACTTTACGAACGATTCTTTTGTCAGTTTGCTATATGACACCTTAGTGATTCGCTCCTCAATGAGTGTTGTTTCCCACAATCGAAGTAGTACCTCATAGATTTCCTCATCATTCTTATATTGCCTAGAGTGATTATCAAAAAACTTTTTCCAGAACTCCTTTTTAAACTGATTCTCCAATACATTTAAATCTGTTTGCTGTGGCGAAAGGATTACTATCTTTCCAAAATCTCCATCTAGATTCATTTCATTACCAGCCACCACAGGGTCATATCCCCATACCGCTGTCCAAGCGCTATTTTTCATAATCTTCTCGCTCAATGATATAGCTTGATTGGCGCTTACTTTTCCATTCTCGGAAACAAAGTTTAATGGTATTCTCTGTTTCAGTTTTTCAAGCGCAGCAACTTGTTTATCACTAAGCATTATGGTGTCTTCCTTCTTTGGTCTATGATAACAATTGAAGAGTATCTTTCCTATTTGTAAATCAGGTACTTTTTCAAGGAGCATACTAAGCCCTGCAATATGATCATTGTCAATATGAGTAACAACCATCAGATCAATTCGTTTACCCAACTCATTCTTGACAAAAGATAATATTTCGTCTTTCAAGCAACCACAGTCAACCATAATATGAAACATGTCAGTCTCTTTCCTTAACTTTATAAAAAGACAATCTCCTGCTCCACAATTAAAAGTTCTGAATGACAGATTCATTTTTTTACTAAAAAAGTACTATAACATAAATCATTATTTTACTCTCTCTTTCCCTCCATCCTATCTATAAATGTTTCATAAATCAGTGGATAAGCATCACTTGCATTGAATGTTATGCCTGGACGCAGAAGGGATTGCATGTCGTTGGTAAACTCTGGATCTTCCATCTTCTCTTGCATGTTATTGACAAACTGCTTGTAAGATGGTGTCTTGTCAACCACAAACTCCATATATTTCTTGTAGCATTGAAGGACTTTATCAACATCCACGTCCTTTCGCTGTAAGGCAATATAAAGGTCAAAGAGGTCACGTCCTTTCTTGCGCTGGTAAAGGGCACGAAGTTTGGTGCCCAACAATTCCTCGAAATGATAGGTCGTCAACTCGGCTTCGCCAGTGAACCATGAATTCTCCACTTTGAACGGAATCTTTGTCAGCCCAAGTACGTTGAAATGTTCGAAGCAATTAATTTCAACTTTCAGGCGTATCTGTACTGTAGGCGGTATTTCAGACTCCACTCGAAACAACATTGTATTATTATATCGTTTCTGCTTAGTTACCCTATCTGGCAGCCAATCTAGAACTTCGCCCAATCGATACATAATAGGTTTGATAGGTCCAGGAGTAATCTGAACCAAGTCAATGTCCTCACTATATCGAGGCTGAGGCGAGAGATAAAGTTTATGCAAGGCTGTTCCTCCTCGGAAAGCCAACTGCGATGCTAGGAACTCATCGCTAAAGATGGAAACCAAGGCACGACAGATAATCAAGTCTTGCTCAATCTGTGCATTATCTATCCAAGGAGCATGCTCGCTCCACTGTTGTATCGCTGTTCTGTTTATCATATATCGTCTGTTTCTATTTCTACGTTTATGTTTATCTTCCATCGCCTGTCTCTGTCTGATGAATTATCTTCTGCCGATGTACTTAAAAGTTGATATTTGAAATACCCCGAAGATGCACGAAGCTGTTCATACAAGTCATCTGCCAAGTTTTTTTCCTCAACGACATTTTCAAGTATATAGCCAAGTCGTTGCCATACAACCTTTTTCACATAAGTTGCAAGTGGCGCAAACTGCTTATTAATGTCAATCAGCTCTGAAAGTTCTTCAAGTATGGTGGCGACTCGCGACAATCCGCCTACATGTTGCTGATATTGCACTAAGTCAGCGGCGGTTAGAAGAGGATTTGATATACGGATAGTTCCCGTTTCAGTATTCTTTGTAATCAGGGCTTCCTCTGGCAGTCCATCCCGATAATACCAATCAATGGTTACATTACGGGTAGAGACTGTCCTACGCTTAGGAAAAGTCGTCATTACAGAGAATTGCTGGGGACGTTGATGAGCAGCGCCAAGTAGCTCTGCTGCACTAAGCATACATACATAGTAAGGCTTTTGCAGATACGACATTAACTGATCAATATAATAGGTTGCTGGCACAGATCCACGCAACATATATTGAACGGGAATAATAACGTAATAGCCTCTATAAACACTAGCTATGGTCTTATTTGAACATAGTCTGGAAAGTTCGTTCTGAAGAATCTGTTCAGAAGAACACAAGTCAGCAGCCCTTACATCCTCAACAGAAAACGTAGGGAAGCCATGAATAGCTCTATCTTCAATCCACTTTTGTAATGTCATACTAAGTAATTTTGGTGCAAATATAATAAAAAAAATATTAGCTTTGAACTGTTTTTGCCTAAAATCACTCTGTTTTATAGAATTTTATCTCCAAATTCGCATTTTTATCGAATTTGGAAGCAAAATACACGCATATAACTCTAAATATGAGATATGATTGCCGTCCAAAAGAAAGAGAAGCCAATTATTCAGTTTGATAGCACAACCCTTTGGTTTAGTTTATACCCATATTAAATATCTATAACCTAAACTAAACCTTAATGCAAGAATGTGCAAAAATCTGCGTTAAAAAGTGTAAACGTGCAAAGAACTGGAAAATCGATTTTGCAGATGTTTGCATTTTCTTTTTTTGACGGCAGTCATATTTGCAGATTTTTGCCTATTTTGCGTCCCCCCACCGTCCCTCGGAGTCACTTTAGACACCCTAAAACAAAGGCGTTTATACTGATTATCAGCTACTTATATTTGCAGATGTTTAATTCTGCATCGGAAAGTAGATTTTGCGTGGGGAAGTAAAACACAAGCAAACAAGACAGGAGAAATACCTTTAATTCAAACAACACGTATAATAATTCAAAAAATATGTATACCTTTGCGGCAGAATGGACAAAAAACGAATCATAAAAGATATACTGCTTGTACTGAAACTGTCGTTAGCAGCAATGGTGTTCTATTATATACTATTGATGCTAAGCGAAGACTATTTCTGGGAAGATTTGAAGGACTGGCCACAATGGTTATTGGTGGACTTTTTATGGTGTTTCCTATGTGTCGCGATGATATCATTCTATTACTTTTATCGCAGAATGCGTATGGAGCGAGAGCGTGATAAGTTCCGAATGCAAGCACTGGAAAACCAATTGAGTCCTCACTTCGTATTCAACAACTTCAGCATCCTGGCTGATCTGATTGAGGTTGACCAGAAAAAAGCTTCAGCTTATCTTATGGACCTCTCAAAAGTCTATCATTACACACTATCTCATCTCGATCACAATACAGTAACACTGCAAGAGGAATTGGAGTTTCTACATCGTTATCTATCACTGTTGAAACAACGATTTAATGATTGCATACAAGTGATAATTGCCCCTAATGTAGCTGAACAGAAAGGCGTTTTACCACCTGCTACCCTGCAGTTGATTATTGAAAACGCCATAAAACATAACGAACACACAGCAGAGCATCCGCTCATTATTAATGTGACAAGCGATGGTAAATATATTTACGTCAGCAACCACAAACGCCCAATTACTACAGCGGACTCTACTAACATCGGACATCACAATATTGCTGAACGTTACCGTCTGTTGACTAACCAGGAAATTAAGATCAGCGATAAGCAAGACGAATACTGCATAACAGTCCCGTTGATTTCAGCATAATTATAAGCGCATTATGCGGACTTGAAAAAGTAGATCTATCACCTCCATGACATCGTCGATGAAGTAATCACCCTCAATTTATACTCGTAAAGGTAAACAACTTTTCTATCAACGGCACATACCAGCGACGCACTTCTTCTGCTGTTGGAGTATGACCACCAGGAAAGTGGTACGACTGGGTGTAGTGCTCCAAAAAGAGTGGTTCGAAATGTGCCAGCGTGTCCTGCTCTCCGAATAAGCCCCACACTTTGTCGCGATATGAGGGATTGCACCTAGCGAACTGAATCGCTTCCAGCTCCGCAAACTCCTCTATCAAAACCTCGTCGATAACGAACTTTTGATTTCCGTCTTTGCGAGGCGATTTGTACTGATGCTCGCCTAGACGCTGTTTCAGGAACTCTGTCATCTGGAAGTGGGGATTGCCCAACAAGGCAGGGATGCCTACGATGGGAACCAACATCTGAGCATAGAACGAGCCACAACTGTTGCCCACCAATATGTCAGGCTTCTCTTGGTCAATCAACGAAAGAATAAAACTGATGGCATCCTTTGGGTGCATAGGCAAATCAGGCGTAAGCACCTCTACACGACCCTCGAACGACTCACGCAATGCCTGAGCTGGTACACACTGACCACTCGCAAAGAATCCATGTAAAAAAAGTATCTTTCGTCCCATATCTACCTAGTTTCCCACTGCCACTTATCCAATCATGTTATTCATTAACCAAACAAACCCTTTCGCCATTCGTTTCTCCGAATCAACAAAGTGATTGCCTGCATTCCATTCAAGTATGGCATTCACACCCTTCTCTTTAAGCATTTGCTCCTGCCTACGGATAGCATTACCAACCTGAGCCATAACTGGATTCTTCGCTTTCTCTTCCTTATCTCCTAGACTGAGATAGATAGAACGCACTTGAGGATGATTGGCCTGTGCATAATCAAGCCACTTTGGAAACCAGACAGAGGGAGAAGCTGCTACAATTCCAGCAAACATACCCGTTTGGTATGCTGCCCATATGGCGAATAAACCAGCAAGAGAGTAACCTCCAAGCAGACAATGAGACGTATTTATCCTTCTCTCTTGTAATATAGGAAGAAGTTTTCCAGTAACAAATGCTAATGTCTCTGCTGCACCATCTCCAAACGATTGCTTTCCAAATACAGGAGGTGCAGACCAGGGAGTAAGCTCATGATTCCAGTCTTCAACTTTGAAGGCCACCAGTGAGAATGGCTTATCTGACAAGGACTGTATGATTTCAACCTCTTTATCGAGTAATTCCAAGTCATGTTCATCTACAGGCTGAATGAGTAGATACTCAGCTTCTGACTGCAAATACAGATAACACGCTTTACCAAATACTTCAACCACTTCTGGTTTCATATAATAAGTCTTATTGTCTTTTGCTTCAAACCCACTCAAAGTTCTCTTTCCCTGCACCTATTTCAAAGTGATATTTGGCAATGCCCATGTCCATTTGGGTATAGCCAATCATGGAAAAACCTTTTTTGGCATGTACTTGATGATGTCCATCCTTCATACCCACATACTCAAACGAGAATTTTTGTTGGTTGACAGCTGTAGGAGCAAGCAAGGCTGCTTCGACACCCTTTTTGAACCATAACGGGGTGCGTTCACTGACATTGCTGACTTGCTCAATGGTTTTTATCTTATGGCTCGTTCCCTGTGTTTCTCCATAACCAATGGCAATATAGCAAGCTATCTTTTCACCCTCATCAAGCACATACGTTCCTGGTACTTTTGTATAGCTGAGTCCTACCCAACAGGTGTTCAGCCCAAGTGTCTGAGCCAGCAATACCAGATATTCCCCGTAGTAACCTACACGCTCATCCAAGTCCTCAGCCTTCTTTCCTGCCATGACTAAATAGTTGCTGACATTACGGAATTTCCCGTATTTGGCCAAAGTTCCTTGAAAAGCCTTGGGCTCGTTAAGAATAAGCTGGATATGCAACTTACTTTTAAGGTTGACTTGCGATATTTCATTTTCAAGCACCTTGACCACATCCTCAGTCAAAGGTTCTTCCTTGTATGCCCTCACACTGTGACGGGCCAAGATAGCTTCCTGTATTGTCATTAGTCTTTTATAATTTATACTACTTATAGCACTCAAAGATCACATCCACCAAATTCTTTGGCAACTTCTTAGTGAAGAGGCTCACAATCCACACCACAGGGAAGCCGCCCACCATGGCGATGGCACCACAGTTGATAGGGTTGATAGGATTGCCTAAGAGCATATTGACCACGGTGAGACCTACGCCCCAGATGAAGCATGCCCACACAGAGGCACGGGTGATGTTTCTAGAGTAGAGACCCAGCATGAAAGGTGCCAAGAAGGCGCCTGCCAATGCACCCCAAGAGATGCCCATAAGCTGGGCGATGAACGTAGGTGGATTGAGGGCGATAAGCAGTGAGATGGCAATGAAGAACATGATCAGTACACGCATCACCACCACCTTGCGACGCTCTATTTTCTCTGATACAATATCGTCGATGGCTCCTTCTTCCACCTCGCCAGGAAGAGATTTCTTATCACGATAGATAAGGTCGAGAGTCATGGTAGAAGATGAGGTGAGCACCAATGACGCCAGAGTGGACATGGAAGCTGAGAGCACCAGCAGCACCACAAGGGCGATGAGGACATCAGGCAGGGTGACGAGCATGGCTGGCACGATGGAGTCGAAGGCGATCTTACCATTGGCCACCACGGGGTCATAGAGGCGTCCGAAACCACCAAGGAAGTAGCAACCACCTGCCACAACGAAAGCGAAGATGGTAGAGATGATGGTGCCACGACGGATGGCGCTCTCGTCTGTGATGGAGTAGAACTTACCCACCATCTGTGGGAGTCCCATGGTACCAAGCGAGGTAAGGACTACCACGCCAAGGAGTCCCCAAGGATCGGGACCAAAGAGCCACGTGAATCCTCCTGAACCTGGCACGGTGCTGCCATCGGCAGGGAGTTCAGAGAGTTTGGATACGGCTTCTGAGAGGCCGCCCTGAGCTGCTATCACAGCCACAATTACTGCTACGATGCCAAAGAGCATGATGATGCCTTGTATAAAGTCGTTCATGGCGGTAGCCTTATAGCCTCCCAGTATCACATACACTGCAGTAAGAATGGCCATGATGACCACACAATACTCGTAGGGGATGCCAAAGCCCATCTCGAACAGGGTGGAGATGCCTTTATAGACGCCTGCGGTATAAGGGATGAGGAACACGAACGCGATGATGGAGGCAGCCACGCGCAGACCTTGGTCGGAATAGCGGGTGCCAAAGAAATCGGGCATGGTGCGACTCTCGATGTGCTGGGTCATCAGCTTGGTGCGACGGCCTAGCAGCAGCCACGCCAAGAGGGAACCTATCACGGCATTGCCAATGCCAATCCATGTGGAAGAAAGGCCGTATTTCCAACCAAACTGTCCTGCATAGCCCACGAAAACTACGGCAGAGAAATAACTTGTTCCAAAGGCAAAAGCCGTGAGCCAAGGACCTACGGCACGTCCGCCTAATACGAAACCATCTACACTGCTGGCCTGCTTGCGGGTGTAGACGCCTACCCCGATCATCACAGCCAAGAAAATAACTGTCAATAATACTTTTATAACCATAACTTTAGAATGCTACTTGTACTTGGGCTTGAAGCCAATCATAATCTTTTCCTAAACGATCGCCCAGAAGGCAGCGGGTGTATTGCAGCTGCAGGCGACACTTCTTGTAGTACCAATATTGCAAACCAAGGGTGACGTTGGTCTGATCCCATCCATCGACCTTGGTGTTGCGATCATAGGTCTCTGCACTGGCCACCAGGTCGAGGGCATCGACCAGAGGGAGCGTGGTGGTGACGTAGCCACCTCGTGAGCCCACCTCACCATCCTTACCACCCAACCACTCTGCGCGGATGGAGGCAGGACGGGCTTCCTTGTATTTGCTGCCTGCATAGGGCTGCGTCTTGTACTCCGCACCTACGCTGTAGCGATTGCGGGTATAGTCGTCGCCCACCTTCACATCTGGGTTCCAAGCAGCTGTACCTATGGCATGGCCTGTGCCCAGATAGCCAGAGGCTACCACGCGGAGGCCTTCCACAGGACGAAGTTCGAGCTTGGCGATGAAATCCTTATCATTGTTCAGATCTTTGCGATTGATGCCTTGACCACTCATCAGAGCGAGTTCGTAATGAACCACACCATTGGCCAAGTCGCCATAGACCTCGAGACCAAGGTCACGACCATAGTTCACGCCATTCAGCGGATCGGGACCTTCGCCTGCCAGATAGAGCACGGCTTGGGAATAGACGTCGATAAGTTCGAGCTGGGTAGGCGACAGAGGATTCTCCATCGAATAGGAGTGCTTGAACTGTCCGAAGCGGACGGTCATCTCGCTGCCCTTGGTCAGGCGATAGTCAGTATAGAACTCCTGCACCACGCTTGAGAAGTCGTGCATGAACAGGAACGACCATCTGTCTGTAATCCTCGCCTTCGCCCAAAGCAGCGTACGCTTCAGGTTGTATGAGTTCTGGGATTTTCCATTTGGATTCTGATAACTCCATCCTGCCTGGGCATAGCCATTCAGGGTGATGCGTGAGGTGAAGTCCTTCATCCAGTCGGGCTCACCTTGTGATTGCTGCGCCATGAGGCTTAGACTTGCCACGAGTCCTGCCACAACAGCCAGCCATCTCAGTTTACATTTTTCAGTTTTCATTTTGTCAATTAAAAATAGGCTATTCAAATCTTAATGGCGGCAAAAATAGTCCATTTCTATCAAATTGCAAAATATTCAAGAGAAAACTTACTCACTTCTTGAATTTTCTAACTCTTATTTCTTGGCCCATGAAGAATTAGCAAGTGCTATGACTATGAAAGCCAAGACTAGAGTAATAGCCCCAAAGCCCATTATTGACATTAATGACCCTTCCTCAATAAGAAGGAAAGCCAATAGAGCCAATACCATCATAAAACCACCTATCAGGAGTCTCAGGCGTTTTATATTCACACGCTCCCGCTCTTCTTTCGAAGCGGTATTATAACCTGCGATGAGCATATCTCCTTTGCCAGAAAGAATGATTAAACCCATAATGCCCAAAATGGCTGCAATAAAAATTTTCACTAACATACAAATCTATTTTTATATTATTGACATAGTTCATTCAACATTTTTCTGCCCCTACGATAGGGGTGTAAGTGGATACTTTAATTCCGTCAAAGATACGCAAAGTTTTTATCTTTATTTGTTTTCAATCATTTTTTATCTTCTATTTAGGTGATTAAGAATAAAAAAACTATTTTTGCATCTAACTAACTTAGACGAATCTAATAACTCATAAAATATAAACCTATGAAATACATTCTTACTTCCCTACTCTTTGTGCTTGTCAGCCTCACAGCATGGGCACAGGGTTCTGCATTCGACCAACTGAAGGCTGATCCCAAGAAGGCCTATGGAAATGATTATCCTTATCAGCCACAGGGTACAGGACTAACCAAAGCCCCAAAAGGTTACAAGCCATTCTACATTAGTCACTATGCCCGTCATGGTTCGCGTTATTACTGGAACGACCAACTATATAACGACTTGGATACCTTGCTGACCACTGCCCATGAAAAACACTTGCTGACCTCTGAAGGGGAGACCTTCTATGGCAAGTTCATGAATGCGAAGCAAGAACTGAAGACGGGTGTCAGCGAATTGACGCAATTGGGATGGGAACAGCATCAAGGCATCGCACGTAGGATGTACAATCGCTTTCCAGAAGTCTTCAAGAAAGGTGGCTACGTGCTGGCTATTTCCTCGCTTTCCGGACGCTGCGTGCTCAGCATGTCGGCCTTCTGTCAGGAACTGGTGCAATGTAACCCCGACATAGAAATCCGCGAACAGTCTTCACGCTTCACGCTCGATGCTGTGGTACCAACAGACAGTCAGAATCCCATCAAGCATAACTACCCCAGAGCCACCCCACGCTACGAAGCCAACAGGGATAAGTTCCAGAGCGACAACTCCCTGCGCGAGAAAGTCATCCAGCGTGTCTTCACGGGTACAGATGGACTGCCTGGTGATGTGAACCGTATGGGAGGAAACCTTATCAACCTTTATACCTCGTTGCCCAACATCTATCACGAGGGCATGATGGGCAACATCGTTACGGATCAGGAAATCGTGAACCAGTGGGAAAACTCCAACTTAGGTTCTTATTCCTGGGTGTTTGGAAGTCAGTATGAGATGATCCCTATCTTGGAAGACATCCTGAATAAAGCCGATGCTGCCATCCAAGGCACTAGCGACCATATATCCGACTTGCGCTTTGGACACGACAGCTGCATTGGTCCGCTCACTGTGCTCATGGGCATCAATGGAGCCGATCGCGATCCTGAAGATCCCTACGAAGTGAAGAACATCTACCAGAACTGGGAAACCTGCAAGGCCTGCAACATCCAACTCGTTTTCTACCGTGGAAAGAAGAGTACAGACGATATCCTGGTGAAGTGCCTGCTCAATGAAGCAGAAGCCACGCTTCCTATCCATACAGACAACTTCCCATACTATAAATGGAACGATGTGAAGCAATTCTACAATGCCCGCATCAACAGTGTGAGTCAACGTTAAGCCTATGAAGAAAACGCTTATCCTCATCAGTCTCCTATTTGTCATCATCACCATCATCGTGATTCTTGGCAATGTCATCATCATCGGTGAGAAGATGACGGCGCTGATAGGTGTGCCCTATCTGGAGTACATCTTCTACATCGCGCTTTTCGCCTTGTTGCTCTATCTGGTGCTCTATCCCATGTATAGGATCTACACCACGCCCGAGTTCCCTGTGCTGGCCATCGAGGAACAAGGAGAGAACACCTCCGACGATGAGTACAAGAAGCGTCTTTTTACCTTTGCCCAGCGTATCTGCAACAATTGCTACTACCTGCCTGAGAGTAAGCGAGGCGTGCATCAGGCAGCACTGCGCAAGGAGTTGGAGGGACTGAAGACCAATGGTGATGTCGAGGGCCTCAAGGCATTCCTGCAACAAGAGTTGGACATCCGTCTGAAAGGCGTGGATCGTCGCATCATGAACTACAGTTCCAAGGTCTTCATCGTCACTGCCATCTCACAGAGCGACAGGTTCGATGCGCTGACGACCTTGATTTTGAACTATCGCATGATCGATGACATTATCCGTGCGTCAGGTTTCCGTCCTACGAAGGCACAACTGGTGAAGCAATACGTCCGTGTCCTCATCGCCTCGTTCTTCAGCTACTTCGTCTCTGGCGCCATAGACACCGATGGCATCGAAATCCAGTTGGCTGACGCTGCTGACGGAGTGGCCGATGGTGTAGATAGCAGTCTGATGGATGGCGTCACTGACACCGTTTCCGACATGGATGTCTCCGCTGTAGATGGCATGGATATCGAGATCACCGACCTTGACCTGGCAGCCTTCGACTTGTCAGATGTGAACATTGGGAATGTGGATTTCACCAAGATCATGAAGAGCATCAAGATACCAGGTTTCGCCATCGACTCCATCCTCGACGGCATCGCCAACACCATCATGACGCTGCGCATAGGCTATGTCACCCGTTCTTACCTCAAGAAAGGAGCCAAGGAGCTGAAAGGCGTGAAGGGCGCCCATGTGCGTAAGGATGCCATGATTCAGGCACTGAAGAGTTTCCCAGTCCTGTTGGCAGAGATCCCGCAGCGCGTAGGCACAGGGGCATGGACCAAGGTCATCGAGTTACTCACGAAGATATATAAAGTGAAGGAAGACGCTGCGGAGGATTCCCCTCAGGAGGAGAAGCCCAAGAAAAGACGCTTCTTCCACTTTTTTAAATAACATGATAAGTTGCTCCCCTATAGGGGAGCTGTCACGAAGTGACTGAGAGGTAATACCTCTCCCTAACCCTCCCCTAGGGGAGGGAACTGGTATCACCTCCCCTAGTAAGGGGGAAGGAATGTAAATGATTATAATTGTAATAATGAAGAAACTAACGCTATTAGCAACACTGGCACTCCTTCTGGGGTTGTTGGTTCAGTGTCAGAGCCCCCAGACAAGTCAGGAAGCGCTACCTGCTGCCCCCAACTACAGCGAGGCCTCACAGTGGTACATCAGCGATCGCCAGAGCCAGGCAGACGTGTTTTACATTATCTCCACAGAGACTGGCGACTATACCCTCGCTGGCGTGCCCTATCACCATGCTGATACCTATAACGACAGCCTGCGCGCTCCGCTCTACAGCGAGATGCTGGGAGTAGATACACTGGTCAGTGGACGCTTGAACTACTACGCCCCTTACTATCGCCAATGCTCCCTCCAGAGCTTTGGGAGCGACAGCCTCATGGCAGCCCGTTACCCCATTGCCTTGGACGATGTTCGGAGAGCATTCAAGCATTACCTGAGTCATTACAATCAGGGGCGCCCCTTCATCCTCGCAGGTTACAGTCAGGGAGCCATGATCATGCTCCAGCTCCTGCAAGAGATGGACGAAGCCACCTTCCAGCACCTGATCGCTGCCTACGCCATTGGCGTCAGTATCTCGAAGGAACAACTGGCTTCTCCGCACATCATCCCTGCCACAGGAGCTGATGATACAGGCGTCACCATCTGCTATAACTCCGTGCGTGATGCCCGCAATGCCGTTTCACGCATTGGCGAGAACAATGTCGTCGCCATCAACCCAGTCAATTGGCGCACAGATGCCACGCCCGTCACATTCATGACAGAGCCCACGCCCCTGTTGCCCATTGACCAGCAGCAGAAAGACACCCTAACTGTCCATCTCGACCAGGCCTCACACCTGCTGTTTGTCGAAGGATACACAGCCACCGACTATGTCTTGCCGCTTTTTGGTATGGAAGGCAATTACCACACCCGCGAGATCTGGTTGTATAGAGACCAGCTGCGCGACAACATGGCCCTCCGTGCCGCTACATTCCTAAAGAAGTAAGCCTATGATCCAGAATTCCGACTTTAACGAAATCAACAGCCTAATCGCCTATCTGCGACGTGTCCCTTACGACATCACCCAGAAGGAACTATATACAGCCAGTACCCTCTACAAGGGCTATAACCCACAAGAGCCCGACAGTCTGAGCACTTGCTACGACACGGTGGTCTATCAGCACTTCCTCTCCACGGGTAAGATTGCCAAGACGGTAGAAGAATCCCTGGCGCGCACCTTGCACGATCATGGCATGCACACTGCCCTTCGAGAGTTCTTCAAGGATCACGATCCCCGTTGCTGCATAGGCATCATGGGAGGCCATGCGCTGTTGCGCACAGATTCCCAGTTCCACGCCATCGCCAAGCTCAGCAAGAAACTCACGGAATTGAATTTCTACATGCTCAGCGGAGGTGGTCCTGGCGCTATGGAAGCCACACATTTGGGCGCCTGGATGGCAGGCCGTAGCATGGAAGAGATGGAAGATGCCTTGCGGATGCTCGAGGTTGCCCCCTCCTTTCAGGATCCTGGTTGGCTTCATTCAGCCTTCAGCGTCCTCGAGAAATACCCGCAGAACCAGTACGTCAGTCTGGGCATCCCCACATGGCTCTATGGGCATGAGCCCTCCACGCCTTTTGCCACCCACATCTGCAAGTTCTTCGAGAACAGCGTGCGTGAAGACAGCATCCTGACGTTGGCCTTCGGAGGCATCATCTATGCCCCAGGCAGTGCAGGCACAGTGCAGGAAATCTTCCAAGAGGCCGTGCAGAACCACTACCTGTCGTATGGCATCTCCAGTCCGATGGTCTTTCTGGGCTCTAGGTTCTGGACCAAGATCATGCCATTCTACCCGTTGCTGAAGCGACTCATGCGAAAAGGCAAGTTCAAGAACCTGCGCCTCACTGTCACAGACGATACCGTGCAGGTCATCAAGGTCCTGAAAGAATTTAGGGAAGAAGTCATGAACATCTAATAATACTTATCCAATACTACTGAAAACATGAAAAAGACAATGCTTTTAATGGCTGCCACGCTGATCACAGCGTTTGGCTATGCCCAAGGGCTCAAGCTCAACGACCTGGAATACTTCGAGCGCCAAGGCGTGAATGTGCTGGTGTTCAGCAATCCTTTCACAGGTGGCTTCAACGACGAGAAGAACTCGGGCATCGAGATCATCCACCACGGTGTGCGTACAGCGCAAGGTGGTGCAGTGCGTCTGAACAACGCCCCTGAGCAGTGGGACTTAGTGCCTCAGATGACCAGTCGTAAGGTAGATCCTGCTACCAACTCCATCGAGATAGGTATGCGTTATCCCGACTACGATTTCGACAGTCGTGTGGTAGTGACAGGCAAGGGCGATGCGGTGGAAATCAGCGTCTATCTCGATAAGCCCGTACCCGATGCCATCGCAGGCGAGGCAGGCTTCAACCTCGAGTTCCTGCCTTCCCAATACTGGAACAAGACCTTCCTCATGGACGGACGCCTGAACCGTTTCCCACGCTATACAGCCAGTGAGACCATCACCCGTCCTAATCAGGAGAAAGCCCGTCAGTTCAAGGGCTTCAAGACCTACGACGATCGTGGGACAGATCGCTTCATCGACCCGCTGCCACTGGAGCAGGGACACACCATCCTCATGGCCACAGACGATCCAGAGCGCTTGGTGAAAGTCACTTCCCAAGACATTGACCTGAAACTCTATGATGGTCGCATCCTCGCCCAGAACGGTTGGTTCGTGCTACGTAGCATCCTGCCAGCAGGCAAGACAGGCAAGGTGCTTACCTGGACCGTAGAGCCACACGCCATCCCAGGCTGGATCCGTGAGCCCAACATAGGTTTCTCACAGGTAGGCTACGTGCCCACTCAGCCTAAGGTAGCTGTGATAGAGCTCGACAAGAAAGACACCCCTAAGGCCACTGCTACCCTCTTCCGCATCATGAACGATGGCAGCATACAGAAAGCCTTCGAGGGCGGCATCCAGTCGTGGGGCAACTACTTCAAGTACAATTACGTGAAGTTCGACTTCTCCGCTGTGCGTGAGCCAGGCGTGTACTACATCCAGTATGGCGACCTCAAGACCAACGACTTCCTCATCGACGAGCACGTCTATGACAAGATCACCGATGCCACCACAGACGTCTGGATCCCTATCCACATGAACCACATGTTCGTGAACGAGGGCTACCGCGTGTGGCATGGCGAGCCTTTCAAGGAAGGCTACCTCCAGGCACCACCTAGCGACCATTTCGACATGCACCGTCAGGGCGCCACTACCGATACCAAGTACCAGCCCTACGAGCTCATCCCTGGTCTGAACGTGGGAGGTTACTTCGATGCAGGCGACTTCGACATTGAGACAGGCGCCAACATTGGCGTGGTGCAGAACCTGGTACGTGCGTGGGAACTCTTCCACTCACAGCGCGACGAGACCTTCGTCAGCGAGCAACAGCGCTACGTGGACCTGCACCGTCCCGATGGCGTGCCAGATATCCTGCAGTTCATCGAGCATGGCACCCTGAACCTTGTGGCACAGGCAGAGCAGATAGGCCACATGGCCACTACCCTCTCCAACTCTGTGCTCGACAACTACCACCACCTGGGCGATGCCACCTCCATCACCGATGGGCGCCACTACGATCGTAGCCTCAAGCCCTACGAAGTCTCAGCCGATGGCAAGTCCAGCGGAACCCCAGACGATATGTGGGCCTTCACCAGTCGCAACCCACGCCTCGACTTCAACGCAGCCACCATGTTCGCAGCTGCCAGTCGTGCCCTCGAAGGCTACAACGACGATCTTGCCCAGCGCGCCCTCACCCAGTCGAAGCGCCTCATGCAAGAAGCTACGGAGCTCATGACGGCCAACAACCAGCAGGGACAGATGGGAGGCATGGCCACCAACCTCCAGCTCTACGCAGCCACCCATGAGCAGCACTACTTAGACAGCTTCCTGCAGCAGATCTGGACAGCCCTCGACAACAACGCTACCAGCAACCTGCAGACAGCCCTCGACGCCATCCCATACATGGACGAGGCCTACAAGCAGCGCCTGCGCCCCTACGTGCAGAAGTACCAAGAATACATCCTCAGCTTCGATAAGGACAATCCTTACGGAGTGCCTATCGGCTTGGGCAACTGGGCAGGCAGTGGCAATGTGGTCAGCTTTGGCACCACCATCTGCTTCGCCTACCTCTACTTCCCCGACCTCATCCGCAAGGACGACCTCTACCGTGCAGCCAACTACATCTTTGGCTGTCACCCCTACCACAACTACTCGTTGGTGGCAGCTGTGGGTGCAGCACGTCCCAAGGCCGTGTTCTATGGCAACAACCGTGCCGACTTCTCCTTCATCCCAGGCAACGTAGCGCCAGGCCTCCTCTTCCGTCAGCCCGATCACTTCGAGAACTATGACGACTGGCCATTCCTCTGGGGACAGAACGAAGGCACCGTGGGAGGCAACACCCAGTACGTCATCTTCGGCTCCGCGTTCCAGAACGTATTGGCGAAATAAGAGACAAGTGCTGAATAAACCAAAACTGCCATCTCAGAACGAGATGGCAGTTGTTTTTTTATCAGAGCTTAGGAAAGCCTTAGGCGTACACCCCACATGGTTTCGGAAGAAACGGGTGAAGTGCTGCGGGTGCTGGAACCCCAGTTCGTAGGCCGTCTGGTGTCAATAGAAGATGCCACAGACCAGAGTGAGATACTCAGGAATCAGGCCATCCCTACTCCATTGGATATCGAGCCCCAATAAGTCCTTCGCCGTCTTCCCGATGTCGAATCCGATAGCCTCCAGCGAGGGGCGCACCTTGTCCGGATGCCTGCAAGGCTTCTCTTCTAGTCGGGCACAAGGTGCACCCCCGCAATACGGGCAAGCCCCCACAAACCCATAGGCACGGCCACCCAGCGTCTGCTCAAGCTCCAGCAGTTCCTCGTTCAGTTCGCCTATGGCAGGCGCCATCAAGTCGTTCGCAGCCTCCAGCGGCAGCGACTTATCCTTAGGTGTTATCTTCACACCAAGTATTCGCACCCTGTCATACCCCACGATCATAGCCAGCGGATCCCCCTCGAAAGGCGGGCATCCATACCTACGCCCATAGTTCCTGCATTGCTGACAGAACTTTATAAAGTAGTCAGCCCTGCGGAATCCCTCGATATAAGCCTTAGCGTCAACCTCAGCCTCGTATTTCTCGATTGTGTAGGTCGTATCCATATTATCCAATCTTCTTAAGCGCAAAAATAAAAAGAATAATTGAAAAAGCATTCTAAGTTTGAAGTGCAATTTTGGCACTTCAAAAAGAATCCCGATGCAAGGCTAAATAATGCATCGGGAGTTCTATCTTACATACAGCTGGTCAAACCAAACGCTGTAGCTATCGCTGTGAGTGTGGTGAGGATGATGTTCACGATCACAGACCACTTACTTTTCTTCTCGTTTGTCATAGTGATTAGAAATTTTTTTAGTGAAATAACTGTCCAGTCCGAAGACCGTACCTGAGTAAATCAGTATCTGTGCAAACACGTATAGCACGCTGTCATGTATCTCGCCTGGTGGTGGCAAGAGCAGGGCGATGAACGCCATCGCTACTCCCGCGGTGAGTAGCAGGATGGCTGTCCATTCCTTCACGGAAACTTTCATCTTCGCAAATTAATTGTCAATTGTGAAT
>JAFRTL010000011.1 GCA_017427065.1 Bacteroidaceae bacterium
ATGTTCTGGAAAAACATCGTAGGATGCTTCACCATCATAACCAAAAGACATCTGCCTTTTATTGTCTGGATCCAGAACCACAAAAGACCATCCCATCATCGTATCTTCAGGATGGATGTAAGACTTAAAATAGCTCATGGTGTGGCCGTCTGGTTCCTTCGCACCCCATAAATAATTGTAACTCTCCAGCGTATAACTTGCAGTTTTTATTTGCTCCAGATTACCCTTTACCTGTTTCAGATAAGCGTTAGCATCTATCGGCCTTTCAGCACAGCCAATAAATGAGACGAGTACAGACAGAAGCAAAAACTTTTTTTTTATCGTAACCATAATATCTTAATTTTTATTGTTTATTTGTGAACAAAAAAACTCATTGCGCAAACGTATTATTTGTTTGCTGCAAATATAAGTACAAAAGTGGAGAAGTGGTGCATTTTCAGTTAAGCCCACGGTTCAATGGACCTCAAAGGGAAGCGATGAAGTCGTCCCAATCTGAAGGAGCACCCTTGATGCCAAAGGCTTTGGCGTAGAGTGAACGACGAACGCCTGAGATATGCGCCTTGCTGTAGTCGGTCAGTGAGGCGATGTCGTTAGGAGAGACACCCATGCGACGCAGAAGGCTGATCTCAATCTCCAAGTCGCTCATTTCGCAAAGCTCCAGCAGACGTTTCATGAAATCGGGATAAAGGGTATCGAACGTATCGCGCAGCTGTTCGAAGTCTTTCTGCAACAACAGGTGCTTGCGATTTATCAGGTAGATGATGCGACGATAGATGTCTGTATGCTTCAGTTCGCTATCCGCATTTTCACGCACCTTTATTTGTTTCATCTCCTTGGCTACCTGCTGATTGAGTTCCTGTTGCATCTCTTCTACATGCTGGCGAAGGGTACTGTTCTCATTGCCCGACTGCTGCAGCAGGTCTTCCAAATTTCGGATGTGCTCCATCTTCTCTGTAATAGAACGCTCTGCCAAACGTTTCTGTTCCTGCTGGTCGCTCTCCAGTTCTTGCAGCTTGGAGCACATGGCTTCACGTTTGCGCAGATAGTACATATAGGCGATAAGTGCCAGGAGTGCAAGAACGGCTATGATGCCAACCAAGAGGGCGATGGTCTGGCTCTTGCGTTCTCCTTTCTGAGCTAATGAGGCATTCTCCTTCAAGGCCTGCTGGTAGTTGTAGAGCGAGTTCATCTCTGCCATCACAGCTACAACATCGCCGTCAAAGCTACGTGTCTTGAAGTCAGAATATCGAGACATGTAGTTCCCATATTCTTTGTAATCCTTGCGTCTATAGGCTATATCTGCCATGATTCGGCAGAGTTCGCTTTTCTCTTCGTAGTTGCCATAGGTCATCACTTCTGATAAGTAATGAGGCACTTTCTCATACTCATATTTATGCCAGAGTATCTGTGCGGCTATCAGGTTGGCCTTGCTACGATTTTCACTGTTAAGCTTGGCCAATACAGGCTGCAAGGTTTTCCAGGCATTATCATAGTCGTGCCTAATGAGCTGAAACTCGGCAATCTCCAAGGCAGCCACATTACGTAGAGTCAAGTCGCCCTGTGCTGTGGCTAGGTTTTCCGCACGACGGAAATAGTAATACACACTGTCGTACGCCTGTCGCTGACGAAATATGAGGCCAATGTCACGCAACGTATAAACCATACCAGAGACATCATGCTGCAAGCTGTCGCATAGAAATGCCTGACGATAAGTGAACAAAGCATTGTCATAGAGTTCCTGCTTAGTGAGCAGGGAAGCAATCTCACGATAGAGGTCACTTTTCAAAGAGAGGTCATCAGACTCAGCGACAAAATCCAAGGCTTTCTGGAAGTTATCCAATGCCCAAGAATAAACTTTCAGGTCGCGATAGGTGCATCCCATGCAATAATAGGCCTCAGACAAGAGGGTGGGGTCTCCCTGCTGCTCATAATAATCCAGCACTGAGCGCATCATGGCGCTGGATGAGTGACGAATCTTCTGCTTTTCCTGCACTTTCACAGTGAGTAGCTTGTAATACATCTGCACAGGTTCTGATGCGTGAGCCATTTCTATCCCAATGCTGTCTATCATCTGCATGGCGTGGTCGGCATCCACCTCTGTCATTTGGTCTATCTTCTCTAATACGGGGGGATAATTCATGTGTTGATGAACGCCATGCAAACTTACTTCCTGTTTGCAAGAAAACAGGAAGAACAACAGGAGCCAGTATGTCAGATAAAAGCTTTTTCTCATAGTGCTTTAGATAAACTAAACAAAGTTAGAAATTAGTTTAGTGCAAATATATGACCAAAATATGAAAAATGGTGCACTTTTAGTTAAGTCCACAGTTCAGTGGTGGCAAAATAGACCTTCCTGATAAGATAACGGCAAGGGGACTCATACCTCCTTTTCGCTGAAAAAGTGCTATCCACAGAGCCTCATAAGGCGAGTGGGGGGTTACTATTTCAAAAAATAGAGGCGTTGAAAATCAAGGAGTTATTTTCGGAATGACTTACTAAATCGCCTTGGAGCGTGTTACTATACCAATGCCACCTGCTCTTTTCATCCTACTTTTGCAACAGGCAATAAATGTGTGAGAATACATTTAGGATTGTTAGTGTTTAAGTAGGCTTATTTTCAATTCGTGCAACACTTGAGAAACTGATGCAGCGGGGACTCGGGTGTTGCCGAAAAGAAAGTAAGGAAACTGGGATAACAACAAAAGCGGACATCTATTACATTAATCTTTTATAATATAAAGTATGAGAAACAATCTTTTGACGAAACGTTTGAGACTCTGTGCGCTGCCTCTGTTCCTGGCTGTCGGTATGCCTATGGGAACTATGGCTGGTGTGACAGAGACAACTGGAGTGCAAGGCATCCAGCAGAACGGTCGAAACGTGACCGTGACGGTGATGGATGCACTTGGTGAAGTGATTGGAGCCAACGTGCAGGTGAAGGGCACTACCATAGGTGCGGTGACCAACATGGACGGTGTGGCTGTGGTGCAGGGTGTGCCTAACGGTGCTACGCTGGTGATCTCTTTCGTGGGCTATGTGTCACAGGAGATCGTGCTGCAAGACGGACAGACCTCGCTGGAGGTGACGCTGCGTGAGGACAGCGAGATGCTGGACGAGGTGGTGGTAGTGGGCTACGGTACTACGAAGCGTAAGAACTTCACGGGTTCGGTATCTACCATGAATGTGGCAGATGGGGCTGTGGCCAACATGGCGCCTGTGAACTCTGCAGACATGCTGCGTGGCTTGGTTCCTGGCCTGACAATGACACAGGAAAGCGTGGCTGGTACGGCTTCAAGCATCCAGATTCGTGGTCAGAAGTCTGTGAATGGTGGTTCGGACCCTCTGATAGTGGTGAACGGTGTGATCTACAAGGGTACCATCAACGATATTGATCCTAACATCGTGGAGAGCATGAGCGTGCTGAAGGATGCCACCTCTCTGGCTGCCTATGGTTCGCAGGCTGCCAACGGTGTGATTATGATCACTACCAAGAAGGGTGCGCAGGGCAAGCCTATGATCAACTTCCGCAGCTCTGTATCGCTCTCACAGGCTGCCTACAAGCCTCAGGTGCGCGACGGTAAGGGATTCATCGAGCTGATCAACGCCCGCCAGGGTCTGCCAGAGGGCAGCACCAACTGGATGACCTATCTGGAGAAGGAGAACTACGAGAAGGGTGAGGAGACCGACTGGGTGGACTATGTGACACATACGGGTGTGAACCAGAACTACTCGCTGAGTATCTCTGGTGCCAACGAGTACATGGACTATATGTTTGGTGCCTCTCTTTCTAACAACGACAACTTCATTCGTGGCAACGTTTTCAAGCGCAACACAGTGAACGGACGCATAAACACAAAGGTAAACAAATATATCAAGGTGGGCATGAACTTCAACTATGCCAACATGTCGCAAGACGGTCTGCGTCCATCTACCAACCGCTACTTCTCTCCTTGGGGTGAGCCTTATCTGGCAGATGGTAAGACCTATCGACGCTTTATCACTGAGCACACGGCTGACGATGTGAACCCTATGTGGAACGTGGTAGGTGGTGTGGATCGCCAGAACAGAAACAACAATCTGTCGCTGGGTGGCGAGATCGAGATCCTGATTCCTGGCATCGAGGGTCTGAGCTATAAGCTGACTGGCAACTATAACATCCGCCAGACACTGAACCGCGAGTTCAGACACGAGCAGTACTATGTGGCCATAGGTGACGGACAGGAATATACGACGGATGTATTCGACAGACACTTGAACCAGGCTCAAGGCTGGATAGAGAACAGCAAGACAAAGTCTTATGTGATGGACCACATCCTGACATATACCCGTGAATTCGGCGATCACTTCGTGAGTGCAACGGCTGTATATACCCGCGACTCTGACAAGTTGGACGGCAGCCGTGTAGATGGTATCGACTTCTCTGGTCTGGGAAACACTACGTTGGGCTTCTACGGACTGGGCAATGCGGCTACGCACAACATCACAGATATTACCTATCGTCTGCATAACAACATAGGTTATCTGGGACGTGTGAACTACTCTTACAAGGATACTTACCACTTCAACGCCTCTGTGCGTCGTGACGGTTCTTCTGTATTCGGTTCGGACAAGAAATGGGGTACCTTCCCTGCAGTAGGTGTGGCTTGGACCATCTCTAACGAGGGCTTCTTCCAGGATGCACTGCCTTGGGCCACCAATACTAAGCTGAAGGCTTCTTGGGGTAAGAACGGTAACCAGTCACTGATGCCTTACCAGACGCTGTCGCAGATGGCTATGGGAAAGAGCGGTGGCTACACAGCCTACTTTGGCGGACAGCCTCTCTTCGCTCAGGCACTGACTACGCTGGGTAACCCGAACCTGGGTTGGGAGACTACCACTTCTTGGAACTTCGGTATCGAGACCGACTTGCTGAAGGGTGGACGCATCCACTTCGAGCTGGATACTTACTTTGCCAATACGACAGACCAGATCTTCAACAGTACCATCCCTGTGATGGGTGCAGGTCTGAGCCATCAATACGCTACGATGGGTAAGGTGAAGAACTGGGGTATCGAGGCTGTGCTCTCTACGATGAACGTCCGCAAGAAGGATTTCACCTGGACTACCAACTTCCAGTTCAACCTGAACCGCTCTATCCTGAAGGAACTCGATGGCTCGGGTAAGGACAACATAGAAGACCAACTTTTCCTAAACAAGTCGCTGGGTGCAATTTACGGCTATGATTTCGACCGTGTAGTACAGGTAGAAGATGCCCAGTATATGGAGGCCAACGGTGCCAAGCCTGGCGACCCAATGTATGTGGACCATGATGGTGACGGTGTGATCACTCCTGCCGATCGTGTGATCTTGGGTTACAACAAGCCAAGTTTCCAGCTGAACATGGGCAACACCATCACGTGGAAGAACTTCTCACTCTACTTCCTCTTCGCAGGTACCTTCAGTGGTGGCAAGTATGGTATTGCTCCTAACAGCTTCGCCTTTGCTACCAACATGGAGAGTATGGCATATATCAATGCGGAAGATCACCCATTCTGGACAGAACAAAACCGCGACACGAAGCACGTGGGTGCCACTGCCGATGTGTCTAAGTTCACAGGTGTGCAGAAGTATGGTTTCATTCGCCTGCAGGACGTGAACCTCGCTTACAACCTGAAGGGTGCCTGGATGAACAAGATAGGTCTGAGCAGTGCGCAGGTCTATGTATCAGGTCAGAACCTGTTCTTCATAGCTCCAGATTGGGAGTTCAGCGATCCTGAGATCCGTAACAGTCGTGCCACCCAGTTGTCTCGCACAGTTACCTTTGGTTTAAATGTTAGATTCTAATAAAAAGACACTATAAATATGAAAGCATATAATTATCTTTTGGCAGGTTTGATGGCTGCATGTGCCCTTACTTCCTGCAACGACGATGAATTCTTGGAGGAACAGCCAAGAACCATCTACACCGTGGACACTGCTTTTGAGAAGAGTAGCCAGGTGGATGCTGCCATAGCTCGTGCCTACATTGGCTTCAACTACATGTTTGGTTTCCACAATATGTATGTGGAAGGTGCTGCAGCCAGCAACCTGCTTGCAGGTAATGGCGCCGATGTGATAGGTGGCGGACAGGCTTACCCACACATGGCAGCTGGCCAGTTCTCTAACTTTATGAGCCTGAACTCTAATACAGGCGATTTCAATACGCTGTGGAACGAACTCTATCAGTTGGCAGCAGAGGCTAACCTGGTGCTCTATGGTGCTGAATTGGTGAACTGGAACAATGAGGCAGAAAAGGCCTATGCCATCGCCCAGGCTCGCTTCTTCCGCGGTTGGGCTTACCTGCGTCTGGGTGAATGCTTTGGTGGTGTGCCTATCGTAGAGGAGTTCAGCGAGCAGCTGAAATTCGACTATGGTCGCAACACCCGTCAGGAGGTTTATCAGTTTGCCATCGACGACCTGAAGGCAGCTGCCGCTGGTCTTCCAGAATATCCACGTCAGGCGGGCCGTGCGGCTCAGGGCGTAGCCAACCATTTTTTGGCAGAGGCTTATCTGGCTCAGGGTGTAGAGACTGGTAATAACGGACTCTATAACGATGCTATCGCAGCTGCACAGAAAGTGATCGCTGCCCATCCGCTGATGACTCAGCGCTTTGGCGTGCGCGCCAATCCGATGGATACAGGCACAAGCGGTTTCTTGGGTGTGCCTAACTACAAAGAAGACGGCAACGTGTATTATGATCTCTTCCAAATGGGCAACTATGACTATGATGAGGGTAACACGGAGAGCCTGATGGCTGTACAGGCACCTACCTACAACCAGTGGGTGGCTGATGGCGGTAATGTGTATATGTATGGTGTCACTGTAGGTGCTCCTTATCGTGACTTCGTATGGAATGCTACGGAGACTCAGCCAGACTCTGCTGGTCCTTGGCACGACAATCCAAACATCGACATGAACCAGTTCGTGGGTGGTAACCAAGGTGCTTACCTGGGTGGTACCTCTTGGGGTCTGATAGGTTCTACCGACTACTCTGATGAGGTGGTTTGGGAAGGCCAGTTCAGCGACGATATCCGCAACTCACAGATCGTGCGTTGTGACCCTGTGGTGATGGAGCGCACTTCCAAACACTATGGTGAAATCTGTAAGAAAGAGTGGCTGCTTTTCCCATCTGCCCTGATGCGTGTATCTTGCAAGATCGCTATGCAGGACGGTTGGGGCTGGGACTCTCACCACGCTTTCGCAGGTGTGCAGACCTTCTGCTACCAGTATGGACGCGACATGTATGTGGCTCGTTCTGCTGAGACCTATCTGTTACTGGCAGAGGCTTATCTGCGTGCAGGCGACCAAGCTAATGCTACGGCTGCCCTGAACACAGTGCGTCAGCGTGCACAGGCATCCTATATGTATAGCAGCATCACGATGCGCGACATTCTGGATGAGCGTGCACGTGAGCTGGCATTCGAGGAGCATCGTTGGCCTACCTTGCTGCGCCTGGACAAGACAGGTGGTCAGAACCCTGACATGAAGTATCAGTTGGAAAACTACACCATGTTCACCAATGATCTGGCACAGGATGGCATCGTGCCACAGTGGACTTTGTTCCCAATTCCTCTGACTGTGATCAACCTGAACAAGGAGGCTCAGTTGGAGCAGAATCCAGGATGGAATTGAAAAATAAGTTAATGTGAGCTTATGCGGATTATGCAGATTTTACGAGTCACTTCGTAGAATCCGTATAGTCCGCTTTATCTTTAACAAGTTCTTTTTAAACCACATTGTTTCATTATTTGTCGTATTTTTTTAGTAACTTGCAACCAATTTGAAATAAACATTTAAGCATTATGAGAAAAGATAGAAGAAACACCCTGAAAATAATGGGCTTGGGAACAGCGGGCATCGCCTTTTCCTCCTTTGTGAAAGCAGCTGACGTGCTGGACGAAGCGACGATGAATCTGCTTCGCGTAAGGCAGACACCTCAGGGGATGCCACAACCTACCTACAGCGAGCCTGTGGTGTATGAAGGTCCGGATGTGATTATCCGCCGCATAGACGAACACACCTGGGAGGGCAACGGCCACCTGATGGCGAACGAGACCATCTACATCATAGAGGGCAACGAGCGCACCATCCTGCTGGATGCAGGCACTAAGATAGACGGCCTACGCAAGATAGTGGAGGGCATCACCTCGAAGCCTATCACGCTGATAGCTACACACGTGCATCCTGACCATACGGGCAGCGCTATTCATGACTTCGCAGAGATCTGGATCAACGCGGGCGATGAGGTGAACGTGCCTCAGTTCATGGCCGACTATAAGGGCAAGGTGAACTATCTGGCAGACGGACAGGTGTTCGACTTGGGTGGTCGCCACATCGAGGTGATCTTCACCCCTGGACATACGCCTGGCAGCGCTACCTTCTTCGAGATGGAGGACCGAAAGTGGGGCTATAGCGGCGATGCTTTCGGATCGGGCAACCTGCTGCTGACGACCAACTTCTCTACATTGCTGGCGACGACCACTCGCATAGAGAGCTACATGAAGCGTCATGGTATAGAGAAGATGTATCCTGGTCACTACATGGGCCTCAATCCTGAGACGCTGCAACGCATCAGCGACCTGAAGAAGATGTCGGAGGAGATGATTGCTGGCACACGCAAGGGTGAGAGCGCAGGACAGGCGATGATGGGTCTGAATGGCCGTATCCGCGACTTTGGAGTGAATATCAGCTATCGCGATCCGGAAGGGCTTAAATAAGGTTTAGAGTTTAGGGTATAGAGTTAAGAGTTTAGAGTTTAGAGTTTAGAGTTTAGAGTTTTATGAGAAAAGCAATATTATCTTTAGCGCTGCTGATGCTGGCGCTGACAGTGAATGCTCAGCTGCTGCGTACGACGGTGGCACAGGGTGAAGTGGAAGGTGTGGAGCAGAATGGATTGGCTCACTATAAGGGTATCCCGTTTGCTACGCCTCCTGTGGGCGACTTGCGTTGGAAGGCACCGTTGCCTGCCCAGAAGTGGGAAGGGGTGTATAAGGCTGATACCTTCAAGGATAAGCCTTACCAGCAGAGTCAGGGTCCAGCGCGTCCTGGTCAGCCTGGCGTGAGTGAGGACTGCCTCTACCTGAATGTGCTGACGCCTGCCAAGCGGGCAGGAGAGGGGCTCCCCGTGCTGGTGTGGATTCACGGTGGTGGATTCAATACGGGGGCGTCTTGGGAGAACAACGGTGAGAAATTCGCACAGGCTGGCATCGTGTATGCAGCGATCACCTATCGTACGAATGTCTTCGGCTTCCTGTCATTGCCTGAGCTGAGCAAGGAGAGCGAGAAGGAGACGGGACGCGCCATCAGCGGCAACTACGGACTGATGGACCAGATAGCTGCCCTGCAGTGGATTCATGATAACATCGCGGCTTTCGGAGGCGATCCTGAGAAGGTGACCATCATGGGTGAGAGTGCTGGTGCTATCTCTGTGGCGATGCTCTGCCAGAGTCCGCTGGCGAAGGGACTGTTCCGTGGGGCGATCTCCGAGAGTGGTGGCAACATGGCTCCTGAGGACAATGTGCGCATAGACAACAATTCCATCCGCAACGTGGTGGGTAGTGAGAAATATGGGTCCGACTTCCTGGGGCGTATAGGTTTCGGAAAGCTGAAGCTGAAGGACCTGCGCAAGGTGGATCCTGAGAAGTATATGGGCGACCCTATCGCCTTCGGAGCAGGTGGTGCGCTGTGGCCAACCTACGACGGCTACGTGCTGAAGGGCGATCCTTACAAGCTCTATGAGCAGGGCGACTATAACGATGTGAATGTGCTGATAGGTACCAATAGCGACGAGGGCAGTATGTTTACTGGCTTCTTGGGCGGCTTCACGCCTGAGCAGTATGAGCAGGAGATGAAGGAGAGCTTCCCTGACCCAGTGTGGCAGCAGCGTTTCCGCGAGATGTATCCAGGGGCTACGCCACAGCAGGCATTCGATGCCCACAGCGACATCTTCCGTGAGGCAGCGTTTGCTTGGCCTACCTATGCGTGGGGCAACCTGCAGAGCAAGAATACGGCAGAAGGCAAAGGGAAGGGCAAGGTGTATATGTTCTTCTTCAACCACGCTAAGGAGAACATGTTCCGTCGCGGGCAGGAGGGCAATCGTGAGTACCTCACCATGCATGCAGGCGAGCTGGGCTTGACCTTCGGACAGCTGGGTGGCTTTGGTGGACGCGCCAATCCTTCAGACGAAGCGCTTTCTCGCCTGGTGATGCAGTATTGGATCAACTTCATCAAGACAGGTGATCCTAACGGTGGCTACCTGCCTCTGTGGCCTGAGTACAGCAAGGATACGGAGACGGTGATGAACTTCCGCGATGGTGCCTACCTGACACCTATCCACAACAAGCCCCAGCTGGAGCTTTGGGAAGAGTACTTCAAGTGGCGTAGGGAGCACCTAACGCCACTTGACAATTGACAATTGACAATTGACAATTGACAATTGACAATTGACAATTGACAATTCACAATTATCGTGCAAACCGAATGCAAATAAAGCTTGCTTTAATTTGCTGAGGTGCAGCCGATAATCAGCGAAGTTAATTATCCATCCGGATGGCAATAATCAAAGCGCAGCCTTAATTGTGAATTGTGAATTATGAATTGTGAATTGATATATGAGGTTCCGACCTCATTTTTGGAGCGTGAAGAAAATCGGGAAAGTTTTCCGTTAAAAAGCGCGGGCTGTTTGAGCAAGCGTAGCTTGCGAGTTTTCGCGCTTTAGGAAAACGTGAGCGATTTTTAGCGGAAAAAATGCAGTCGGCGTGTTTTCTTTGATTCTGTTTCTTTTGCACGAGCAAAAGAAATGAATAAAACAATAAAAAAAGAAATATGAAGAAACTAGTATTATCTATTGTGTTAGCAGTAATGGCACTGATGCCTGCTGCAGAGGCATTAGCCCAATTCAACATGGGCGCCCAACTCCCTAGATTGCAGCGTCGAGAATCATTCGACATGGTGAAGGAGTCCTGGAGCGCAGGGTGGATAGCTGTGCCAGAAACCAGCCCTAACGACTATGGCATCTACTACTTCCGTAAGGACGTAGATCTGGCTGCCAAACCCGCTAAGTTCGTAGTGTATGTGACAGGCGACACACGCTATAAGCTCTATGTGAACGGACAGTTGGCCTCACTGGGTCCTGCTCGTAACGACTCCAAGCATTGGAACTACGAGACGGTGGATCTGGCATCCTACCTCAAGGCAGGCAAGAACGTCTTCGCTGCGCAGGTGTGGAACGAGGGCAGCTTTACCCCTGTGCCTAACGCCACCATCCGCACGGGCTTCCTGATGATGGGTGAGGGCGATGCGAAGATGATCAATACAGACACCTCGTGGAAAGCGATCCAAGATCCTGCCTACAGTCCGATCCCTCAGCGGGTGCCTGGCTACTATGCGCTGGGAGCTGGTGAGCAGATAGACATGAGTAAGACCATCGCTGGCTGGATGGACGCTGATGCCGACCTCAGTCAGTGGAAAGAGGCGCAGGTGTTCGATGTGGGTACGCCTCACGACACCAGTACGGGAACGGGTGTGTACAGCACCCACCTGTTGGTTCCAAGCACACTTCCACAGGTGGAGCGCTTCGAGAAGCGACTGGCTGTGGTGCGTCAAGACGGTGGCTTGAAGCTGCCTAACGGATGGCCTACACAGCAAGCAGCGGTGACGATTCCTGCAAATCAGACGGTGGAGCTACTCCTTGACCAACAGGAACTTACCAATGGTTTCTTCAAGCTGAACTTCAGCAAGGGAAAGGACGCTGAAATCAATATCGGCTATGCAGAATCCCTCTATACGGATGAGCGGGGCAACAAGAAAGGTAATCGCAACGAGGTGGAAGGGAAGTTCTTCGTGGGGCGTTGGGACAAGCTGCTCTCCAGCGGTAAGGATGGTCAGCAGTTCACCTCACTCGACTGGCGCACGTTCCGCTACATCAAGCTGAACATCGTGACGAAGGGTGAGGCATTGGTCCTCAACGATATTGGCAGCACATTCACGGGCTATCCATTTGTGCTGAATGCCCACCTCGATACAGACAATCAGGAACTGCAGAAGATGATGGAGATAGGTTGGCGTACAGCCCGTCTGTGTGCCATAGAGACCTATACCGACTGCCCATTCTATGAGCAGTTGCAATACCTGGGCGATACGCGCATTCAGGCGCTGGTGTCACTCTATAACAGTGGGGACGACCGTCTGGTGAAGAACTTCCTGCGCCAGAGTGACATGAGTCGCAACGCTGAGGGCATCACGATGGGGCGAGCACCTTCGGAGTTGGCTCAGTACATCACCCCATACGCTCTGAGCTATATCTACGCCATCCACGACTATATGCGCTACGGAGCCGATCAAGACTTGGTGCTCGACCTGATTCCTGGGGCTGAGCAGATATTGCACTATTTTGGCAAGTACCAGCAGGCTGATGGGCGCATCAAGGGATTGCCAGGATGGAACTTCTCCGACTGGGTGACTGCCATTGGTTGGAACACGGGTGTGGCACAGGCAGGCAGTGATGGAGGGGCTATCCTTATGGATCTGCAGTTGCTCTTAGGCTACCAGATGATGAGTGACCTGGAGAACTATCAGGGCAACACCTTCATGGCGAAGAAGTACGACGAGAAGGCTGCCCAGCTGAAGGCCAGCATCCAACGCGCCTATTGGAGCCCTGAGAAGGGACTCTATGCGCAGACCATCGAGAAGGATGCTTTCTCTCAGCACGCCAACTCACTGGCTATCCTCACAGGATTGGTGGAAGGCGAGCAAGCCCGTCAGGTGGCACAGAAGATGCTGACTGACAAAGAACTGGATCCTTGCTCTGTGTATTATAAGTATTATCTGCACGAGGCGCTGGTGAAGGCAGGCTTGGGCAACGACTATCTGAAGTGGCTCGACATCTGGCGTGAGAACATCGCCTTGGGACTCACTACTTGGGGCGAGACCAGCGATGTGGATGGCACACGCAGCGATTGCCACGCTTGGGGCGCCAGTCCTAACATCGAGTTCTTCCGTACCCTGCTGGGTATCGACAGCGCAGCGCCAGCCTTCGCGCAAGTGAAGATAGAGCCTCGCTTGGGTGATATCCAGAAGATCGGTGGTACGATGCCACATCCGAAGGGTAACATCAAGGTGAGTTATCAGCGCAACGGCTCCACCCTGAAGGCTGACATCGAGCTGCCTACAGGTGTATCTGGCACGCTGGTTTGGGCAGGTAAGACCTACCAGCTGCAAGGCGGAAAGAATACCATTGAGGCACGCTAAACAGAACAAGTTATGACAGAGGAAGAAAAGATGCTCGCAGGGCAGGAGTATTCTGCTATAGATCCTGACCTTATACGCGAACTGAATGAGACGAAGGAGGTGCTTCAGCGCTACAATGCGCTGAAGCCTACCGACTATGAGGGCTTGCATGCTATGCTGAAAGATCTGCTGGGAAGTATGGGCGATGAGAAGGCCAAGATTATCCAACCTTTCTATTGCGACTATGGCAAGCACATCAGGGTGGGGAAGCGCTTCTTTGCCAACTTCAACTTCACGGTGCTTGACGAGGCGCTGGTGACCATTGGCGATGACTGCTTCATCGGTCCCAACGTGAGCATCTACACAGCCTGCCATAGCACAGACCCTGTGGAGCGAAACTCCAGACGCGAGTGGGCAGAGCCTGTGACCATAGGCCACAATGTGTGGATAGGGGGCAGTGTGACCATCCTGCCAGGAGTGACTATAGGAAACAACGTGACCATCGGCGCTGGGTCGGTGGTCACGAAAGATATTCCAGATAATGTCATTGCTGTGGGCAATCCTTGCAGAGTGTTGAGAAGTATTTCCAAAGCGGAGCCACCATCAACGCCTGCATAAACTCGCCCCGTTCCAACATCTGGCGCACCTCGTCCTGTGAGAAGAGATACACCTCGATGTCTTCTGTGGCATCTAGGTGCTGTGTGCCCATGTGCTCCACACCCGTTGCCAGGAAGCAATGCGTGAGGTTGGTACTGGTACTAGGGTTCTGGCTTATCACCATAATCTCCTGCCATTCGCCCCCACCAAAACCTGTTTCCTCCATCAGTTCACGCTTAGCAGCATCGATGGGTTGTTCACCCTCTTCCATACATCCCGCTACAATCTCAAAGTTGGTACGCTGAAGGCCGTGACGATACTGACGCACCAGCAACATCTGTCCGTCCTTAGTGATGGCAGTCACATTGATCCACGTGGGATATTCCAGCACATAGTATTCAGGGTTTATCCGTCCGTCGGGCAGTTGCACCTTGTCGCGTCTGGCAGTCAGCCAAGGGCGCTTAAATAGGTATTCGCTGCTCAGTATTTTGTAGGTCATGTCTTTCATCGTTGTATGCTTTAAATGACGATGCTAAAGTACAACATTTTTCTAATAAGATACTCTGTCTCGGCATAAAAAAATATGCAAGCATATTTTGTTCTGCTCTCAACTATTCGTATCTTTGAAAAAAAAAAAGGATATGAATAGAAGTCAGGAAATTATACGCACCAGTTGGATAGGCATATTGACCAATGTCCTTTTGGCTGGATTCAAGGCTGCTGTGGGCATTTTGGCCAGTAGTGTGGCCATTGTGATGGATGCTGTAAACAACCTCAGTGATGCGCTTTCGAGCGTCATCACCATCGTGGGAACCAAACTCTCACAACGACCAGCTGATCGCAAGCATCCCTTTGGCTTTGGACGCATCGAGTACTTCAGTGCCATTCTCATTGCTGTCATCGTATTGTCTGCAGGTATCACCTCGCTTATCGAGTCGGTGAAGAAAATTTTCTACCCTACGGTGCCAAGTTATACAACGGTGACGTTGGTAGTTATCGTGGTGGCTATCATTGTGAAGCTGGTGTTGGGACAGTACGTCAAGCGTAAGGGAGAGCAGTTGAGTAGCGACGCGTTGATTGCCTCTGGCTCCGATGCGCTGTTCGATGCCATTATTACCCTTGCTACACTCGTTTCTGCAGGTGTGATGTTGCTGTGGAACGTGTCGCTCGACGGCATCCTTGGCGCTTTAATTTCTGTGGTCATCATCAAGGCTGGTATCGAGATGTTGGCTTCACCCATTAACGAACTGTTGGGCACAAGCATCCCAGCTGAACTCACCAAACAAATCATGAAAGAGGTGACTGATTTTGAGGGTGTTCATGGGGTATTCGACCTGATATTGCATAATTATGGTCCTGATGTAAAGATTGGTTCGCTGCATATCAATGTGTATGATACGATGACGGCCTATGATATTCACGGACTGACACGCAAGATTACTACGCAGATGTTTGAGAAGCATGGCATCATCATGACGGTTGGTGTCTATGCTATGGCTACGGGAGATAACAGACGGGCCGAATTGCAATCGACAGTCATGCAGAAACTGGCTGCCCATAAGGACATCGTGCAAGTGCATGGCTTCTACTATTCAGAAAAAGACCAGATGCTCTCTGTCGATGTTGTTCCTGATATCTCAGTTCACGACGATGCTGCCCTCATTCAGCAACTGACCAACGAGATTCAGCCCATAGTGCCCGATATGCAAGTAGTCATCGTGGTGGATCATAACTATAGCGATTAAGAATCGAGCCATTTTTTGACAGAGGTCACTTTTTCCCTGCTGACAATAATTTCTTCTGCAGGATAGCCAGTCATGTGTATGCGAATCTTTCCTAGAAAATAAGTAGAGAGTTTTTCAACGGCTGTAGCGCTGATGATGTACTGACGATTGGCGCGCAAGAATCGTTTGGGATCGAGTTGGCTCTCCACCTCATCGAGCGTCAGGTTGAGTACATGACTCGTTCCTGATTTGGTGCAGAGGCGCACCACACCGTCTTTGATGGTAATATGGCTCACCTCATTGGTAGGGACGATCAGAAATTCATCACTATGATGAGGTATGAGGAAGCGCTCCCGATAGTGTATGGACGAGCTATTGATGGATGCAAGCAGTTGGGCGATGGCATCGGTAGTGGATGCTGTGGTTTCCGGATGTAGATGTGCCACATTATCCAGTGCATTTTTCAGTTCCTCTATCTCGATGGGCTTCAAGAGATAATCGATACTGTTGAACTTGAAGGCTTGTAAGGCATAATGATCATAAGCCGTGGTGAATATCACAGGGATGTCTCCTGAAATGCTGCGTAATGATTCGAAACTCAACCCGTCACCCAGTTGGATGTCAGAGAGGATAAGGTCTATCCTTTCGTCAGTGTTGGCAAAAAAAGCCTTTGTCTCAGCATTGCTGGTCATTGTACCAACAATCCTGTATTGGTCACCAAGTGCTCCAAGCATACGCTTCAGACGGTCGGCACTGTTTAGCTCATCTTCTAAGATTATAATATTCATAGTTTCTAATGAATGAGGGGAATGGATACACAATACTCTTTCTCTGTCTCACGGATGATGACCTTCTTACGGGTAAGCAGTCGATAACGCTCTTCGATGTTGTGCTGCCCGATATGGGTAGAATCTGTTGAGGGTACAGGCTGTTTACAGTTGCATACATTGATGTACTGGTCATCGCCAGTCACTACGATGGTAAGCGGGTGCGACTGAGTATGCTCGTTATGCTTGATGGCATTCTCGATAAGCATTTGTAGCACGACTGGTGGCACTGACCCTTGCAGTGCTGATACCTGGGGAGCTATGTTTACCTGAATGCACTCGCCAAATCTTTCCTCCAAGAGTGAAATGAAATTGTCAGTAAACCCCAACTCATCTTGCAGATCCACAAGATCATGTTCTATATGTGTGAGCGTATAGCGATAGCCTTTGGTGAGGATCATCAGGAATTTTGATGCCTTCTTGGGATCTACTTCTATCAAATTGGCTAATAAGTTGAAATTATTGAAGACAAAATGGGGAGTCAGTTGGTTCCTTAATGCAGAAAGACGGTATTTGTCACGCTCCTTCTCTACACGATGAACGAAGTACCAGTAAGTGGTAGCAAACAGGGCTGTGACGACAAAAGCTGCCAAGAAATCGGTGAGCAATTCCCATAAACTGAACCCCCATCCGAATGAGGTCTCTCCATGTATTTCTGCGCCAGTGAGAAACGATAGTAGCTCCTCAAAGACTTCCCACGCCAGATAGTAGATGAGAAGTCCGATAAAAGCAAGCCCTATCACAGTAAGTATTCTGCGAGCTCTTAAATTCAACGTCATTTTCTCAAAAGACTTGGTTAGTGTGAGCAAAGATACAAATAACTATCTGATTTTTTCTTAAAAACCCTATAAAATTCCTATTGCTGCCTGTATGGAGTGTCCGAAAATATATAAAAAGTAAAGCACCACAGAGTATGAATACCCGTGTGGTGCTTCGTTTTCAACCTGGAATTTCGCAAACTCAAGTCGATTTTTTTAATATGATGAAATGCGCCTTATTAAACTTTTCACTTTTTTCTGAGTACAAAATTATACTTCTTCCCCTTTTCAAAAAAGTGTAAGAAGTGCGAAACGGATGAAAAAAGTGGTGAACTGACAAAAATGGCTAGTGAAATGGTATGAAGAGAAAATATTTGCTATTCTCAGATTAAATACCGAACTTTGACTATTATTTAAAATGGGAATCTTATGAAAAAGACAATGCTTCTTCTATTGGCTTTGATGATGACACTCACGATGAGTGCCGACAGAGTGGTGGACATTTGTATCTATGGGGGAACCTCCTCAGGTGTGATGGCTGCCTATACAGCACGTAAGGCTGGTAAGACGGTGTTGCTGGTGGAACCAACGGATCGTATTGGCGGACTTACCACAGGTGGCTTGGGAGCTACGGATATTGGCAACCCCTACATCATGAAAGGCTACACGTACGACTTCTATCGTCGTATTGGTCAGTATTATGGCACCAACTCCATGAAGTTCGCTTTCGAGCCAAAGGTGGCGCTGGGCATCTATCAGCAGTATGTGGATGAGGCAGGTGTGGACATCCTCTATAACCATCGCCTGTTCAGCGTACAGATGGAGAACAACAAGATAAAATACATAGTGGTGGAAGACAGCAAGCATCCGTCGGAAAATACCAACATTACGATACAGGCTAAGGAGTATATCGACTGCTCGTATGAAGGCGACCTTATGGCCAACAGTAATGTGACTTTTACAACAGGACGTGAGGGCAATGAGGTGTATGGCGAGACGTGGAACGGTGCATTCTGGTCTCTTCATCACCAGTTTCCTGACTATATAGATCCCTACGTGGTGAAGGGCGATCCAAAGAGCGGACTGCTTTATGGCATCCTTCCTGGTGAGCCTCCTTTGCCTGGACAGGGCGACAAGAACATCCAGGCGTACAATTTCCGCATCACATTGACGGACGATCCTGACAATCTGATTCCCATTACTGAGCCAGATAACTACGACCCTTCAAAGTACGAGCTGCTCATTCGCCTGAAAGAGCGAATGCCATTCACAGAAAGAGGACTCAGTGATATCTTTATCTGGAGTGAGATGCCTAACCATAAGACTGACATCAACAATCGAGGGGGCTTCTCTACGGATATGATAGGGGAGAACTGGGATTATCCAGAGGCCAGCTATGAGCGTCGTGCAGAGATCACGAAGGCGCATCTGGATTATACCAAGGGTTTGCTTTATTTCATTGGGCATGATGAGCGCATTCCTGAATGGGTGCGAAAAGAAATGCTGCGTTGGGGGTATCCTAAAGATGAGTTCCTCACCAGCGACCATTTCACACCACAGCTCTATATTCGCGAGAGTCGTCGCATGGTGGGACGCTACGTGATGACACAGGCCGACTGTGAGAGCAGGGTGCAAGTGGATGATTACATTGGATGGGCAGCCTACACGATGGATTCACACAACTGTGGGCGCTACGTCATTCAGGGGATGGTGAAGAACGAGGGTAATGTGGAGATAGGCATCAAGGAGCCTTATCGTGTGTCCTACCGCTCCATCACGCCTCGTGAGGAGGAATGCAGCAATCTGTTGGTGCCTGTCTGTCTCTCAGCTTCACACATTGCCTATGGCAGCATCCGTATGGAGCCTGTCTTCATGGTGCTGGGACAGAGCGCTGCCCTCGCTGCTTGTCAGGCTATCGACCAGTGTGGAGGCATTGTGCAAAGCGTAGATGCAGAGAAAGTGTATCGACTGATGGAAGAGTCGGGGAATTAATTTACACCAATTCCTCTAATTTACGATGTGCTTTCAGGTATCTGTTCAGACGAAGCCTGTCTTCTTCTGTGATTTCCTGTAGGCGGAAGATGTTCATGTTGTCTTCAAGATCGGAGAGTTTTACTTCGGTGGCCAATTTGTTTTGTGCCACTCTGTCGATAAAGTCCTCATAGGTTTCATCCTCCTTACGACTGATGGCCACCACTGCGTCCACGATTTCTTGGGGGAATCCTTGTTGCAGCAGAAACTCTGGTGTCACGTCTGTATCTTCCACAATGTCGTGCAGCAGCGCTACAATCTTCCTTTTTCCTGTAAAGACATCTTGCGACACACGGATAAGATGTCCGTAGTAGGGCTTGCCTGACTTGTCCACCTGTCCGCAATGCTTCTCCAGCATGAGGTTTGCTGCTTTCTCATAAAGTGCCTGATACTCCTCTTCCACATAGGGGAAACGGAAACTGACGTGGCACCCCTTGCCATGCTTCTTTTCCATCTCTTCTATAGCTTTCTGCTTTACCTCAGCGATAGAAGGTCCCGCAGCATAATCACGCTCATCATCATAGACTTCGAAGGTGGCGTTTTCACGTAGTACAATGTGAAGATGTATTTCCATGACTCTCTTGTTTGCTTGCAAAGGTAAGCATTTTTTTTATCTCTTCTTATGATTATGTCAGTTATTATATGTATCTTCGCATTGTTATGAAAACCTATTTCAGACAAATATCCCTCCTTCTATTGGCGCTGTTTATGTTTACAGTTGCCCATGCACAGCGTTTCCCCATAGGTATAGTGAGTTCCCAGGACACTGTGAAGCACGTGCAGGTGGGACTTGTCTCTTCCATCGCTACAGGAGCTTCTAAGGGCGTACAGCTTTCGACTTTCACCAACATGTCTGCTGGTCCTTTGAAAGGCCTCCAATTGAGTGGCATCAGCAACATCACCCGTGGTATGGAAAAGGGCATCCAGCTCTCTTCGTTGCTCAATGTCTCTTCTGACTATATGCGTGGCTTGCAGCTGAGTGCTGCCAACTATGCTGATTCCCTGAATGGTACACAGATAGGACTGATCAATGTGGCACTGAGCCATCCTAAAGGTTGGCAAGTGGGCGTGGTGAACATCACGCGTGATACCATTGCCCATAAGTTGGGCTTGGTGAATGTGAACCCTAATACCACCATCGACTATCTGTTTTATGCAGGTACGGCCTCAAAGGGTAATGTGGGCATTCGCTATCGCAATCGCAGTACTTACAGCATCATTGGTGTGGGTACGCACTATATGGGCCTCGACAAGAAATTCTCTGGGGCTCTGACCTATCGCATCGGACAGTACTTCAACCTTTCACCACGTTTCTCGCTCAGTGGCGATGTGGGCTTTCAGCACATAGAGACCTTCGAGCATGAGAGTGCTGGGAAACCAGAACGACTGTATTCGTTGCAGGTGCGCCTCAATGCGGATTACCAACTGACGAGGCGTTTAGGTATATTTGCCTCAGTGGGTTATGGTGATACCCGTTACTACCATCATTCCAAGCGTTACCGTCATCGCATGATCTTGGAAGGCGGACTATCTATGCGTATGGAGCGTGGTACCAATAACTTATTGAACAAGTGGCAAGACAATGAAGGAGGAGTTACTGACGAGGCGCTGTTGGCTCCCTCTCCACGCAAGCGTTATTGGGTGGCTGCTGCAGAGGCTACTGGTATAAATGTGTTGGTGCATAGCTTCGATCGCTTCGTGATGGGAGAGGAGTTTGCCAAGACTACGCTGAATAGTTGGGGGCGCAACTTGCGCGATGGTTTCGTGTGGGACAATGACCAGTTCTCTACCAATCTGTTTGCACATCCTTATCATGGCAACCTTTATTATAATTCGGCTCGTAGTAACGGACTGACGTTCTGGGAGTCGGCTCCTTATGCGTTGGGAGGCTCTCTGATGTGGGAGTTCTTCGGAGAACGTGAGCCTGCAGCTATCAACGACCTGATGGCTACCACAATCGGAGGCATCGCCATCGGAGAAATCACGCATCGCATCAGTAATGTGGTGCTCGATGATCATGCCAAGGGTTTCCCGCGTTTCCTACGTGAGGCTGCAGCTACTATCATCGACCCCATGAAGGGATTCAATCGTATCATCAGTGGTAAAGCATGGAAAGTAAAGCACAGCAACTATCTGTATCATGATCGCAACCAGTTCCCCATCGACTTCTCCTTCACCTTTGGTAATCGTTATCTGGCGGATAATGGAGCGATGTTTCGTGGCGAACATAATCCTTATGTCAACTTCTACTTGGAATATGGCGATGTGCTGAATCGAGGGAACCAGAACAAGCCTTATGACTTCTTCGATGCGGAGTTCAACTTCGGATTGAGCAAGAACCAACCTTTTATTAACAGCCTTCATCTGTTGGGACGCTTGTGGAGTTTCCAGATGGTAGATCGGGACGAAATTAAGGCGGAGTTTGGTTTCTATCAGCATTTCAACTACTATGATTCCAAACCCGTGAAAGAAGGTTCTTCACTCACGCCTTATCGCATCAGTGAGGCAGCATCAGTTGGTCCGGGTGTGGTGCTTTCCTTGCCTCAAGTAGGAGCGTTGGCACACATCGAGCAGCGTGTGTTCCTCAGTGGCATCCTTTTAGGTGGTACTAAGAGCGACTATTACAACGTGATAGATCGTGATTACAACATGGGGAGTGGCTTTAGCATCAAGACCAAGACGCACTTGGAGATGAACCATTTTGGGCGCTTCATCCTGCATGCCAAGTATTTCCATCTGTTCACTTGGAAGGGCTATGAGCAGAAAGACCTCAGTAATGTCGACCTTTTGCATCTGAATGCACAAGGCGACAAGGGAGATGCACGTCTCTTAGTTATCAGTCCGATGGCGGAGATCGACCTCCGTCAAGGCTGGAGCTTATCCCTTGCCTCCTCGTTATTCTATCGTCGTACTCACTACAAGTACTATCCCAATGTGAAAGCCAATACTTTCGAGATTCGGGGTGGGTTTACTTATCACCTGTAATGCTCAAAGTAGCCACTTCTGTTTCCAGACCTTCTCCACTGACAGTCACTTTCACTGTGCCTGCTTGCTTCGCTTTCAGCACTGCCAATGAGCGCCCATAGGCCGTGGGGTAGGTACCACTCTGGAAGGTGTTGGTAGTGATGAGGGTCTGACTGCCAAAGCCCAGCAGCTCGCCACATTCTACCTGTACGTTCAGTTCACGGTCTGCCTTTGATTCTACCTCACCATTCTCACCCGTCAGGTTGATGTCCAGATAGATGAGTTCGCCAGCCTTATAATTGTCTTTTTCAGGAGCGATGGTGATGCCCACTTTACCAGTAGCTGAAGTCAAAGTCTGCTCGCCACCACTGGTGACAGCCTTCAGCGTACCAGCCTCGTAAGGCACCTCGAAGGTTGCCACATAGTCAGTCACTTCTTTTTCACCAATCAGTTTATCGTTCAGATACAGCTTTACGGAAGGAGCACTGGTGAATACCTCTACAGTGGCCATCATACCCTCGCAATCTTGCCAGCTCCATGAAGGAATGCCGTTGAAACCACGCCACATAGACTTGATCAGTGGCTCCTTATGCAGTGGTTGTACACCCATATAAGGCTTGTTGTCTTTGGTGAAGATCGCTTTCGCCAGCAGCGCTTCACTCGTTGGATTGCCGTTGATGTCCAGTGCACCGCCACCATTCAGGTGCCAAGGGAACTCCTTGTTGGCAAAATTCTCATCGTCAGAATAGTACCAGGCACCCAAACCTATCTCACCAATATAATCCCAAGCAGTCCACATGAAATCGCCAATGAGGTAGGGGAGCTCTTCCACCATCTTCCAGTTTTCAGCCAACTGGAATGGGAAGGTCTCGCTGCCCATGATGACACGTTCTGGGTGCAGGTTACCTTCCAGAGGATAGCGTTTGCTGGCATAGTTGTATCCAGCTATGTCAAGGGCATCCAATACAGGAGAAGCCACTTGGTCCATCATAGGCATCATCACGGCATTCATCATCCCCTCGCTGGAGGCCACCATCATCTGGTTATACTGTTCGCTGGTCATAGGACCTTGTCCGCCCATCTGTGCAGAGTTAGCAGTCGCGAAGAGGTTCTGTCCCATACTGGTGAGACCCACGATCATGATGTTGATGCCAGCGGTTACAGGACGTGAGGCATCTTCCTGATGCAGGCGTGCGATCAAGTCCTTTGCCAGAGCCAAACCCTCTTCCTGAGCAGGTTCGCCCACCTCGTTGCCAATGCTGTACATGATCACGCTGGGGTGATTGAAATCGTGCTTCACAAAGCGACGGATATCCTCCTGATAGTTGGCACGGAAGTAGTTGCTATAGTCATACTTAGTCTTGGTGATGTACCACATGTCCCACAGTTCATCCATCACATACATACCCAGTTCGTCGCAAGCCTCCAGCAGTGCCTCCGAAGCAGGGTTGTGAGAGATACGGATGGCGTTGAAACCATACTGCTTCATGATGGCCACCTTGCGAAGGTCGGCATCCTTATACTCCGCAGCACCCAGAATGCCATTATCGTGGTGGATGCAGCCACCCTTCAGCAGTACCTTCTCCCCATTCACCAAGAGGCCATCTTGGGCATTCCAGCTGATCTGACGAATACCAAAACGTTTTTCCTGTACCTCGATGGTCTTGCCATCCTTC
Organism: Bacteroidaceae bacterium; assembly: GCA_017427065.1. Taxonomy (GTDB): domain Bacteria; phylum Bacteroidota; class Bacteroidia; order Bacteroidales; family Bacteroidaceae; genus Bacteroides. Next base: position 23,823 of record JAFRTL010000011.1, read on the forward strand.
TTCAGCTCCACCACAGCGGTGTAGAGATTTGGATGCTCAGCACTCCAAAGCTTAGCACCTTCTACAGAGAGCTCCACCTTGTCGCCCTCAGCTTCAGCCACTTTCGTGTTTCCCTCAAAGAGGCTCACGCTGATTTCACCCCCTTGATGAGAGGTCTGCACAGCCACCTTTGCAGGAGCGATGGAAAGCGTACTGATGCGCACGTCTTCGATATAGTCTTTCTCCTGTACGCAGAGCACCACAGGACGATAGATACCCGCGCCACTGTACCAGCGACTGTTGGGCATCTCAGAGTTGTCCACATCCACGCGGATCACGTTCTCACCAGCTTTCAGCAAGCCATCCAGACACACTTCGAAAGGCATGTAGCCATATTGGTAGCCCCCAGCATCCTGTCCGTTCACCAGCACCTTGCTGTTGCGATACACGCCATCGAACTTCAGCGTGACGTGCTTCTGCAGCATATCCGCAGAGGCGTTGAATGTCTTTTCATAGTGATACACGTTGCCAGGATAGAATCCGTTATGACGGCCTTCAGGCACATCCGCACTACGTGTCTCTGTCTGCATGGCATCATGAGGCAGATCCACCACCTGACGATCTGGCTGACTGTCGCTCCAGAACTCCCAGCCTTCATTGAAATCCTGCTGACCAGTAGAACAGGCAGTCAGTCCTGCTGCCAGCACTCCAGTAAGAAGGTTTAAGTTTGTTTTCTTCATCATTATTCAGTTATTAAGTATACATTTTTCATTGCTGCAAAGATAAAGTGATTTTTTGGATCTTCGTTGCTCTTTTTCCCCGATAAGTTGGTCATCTGCTATCTATATAAAAGAATTCAGGCTCCAAACGCTGAGTATGGAGCCTGTAAACTCATTGTATGTAAGTTGCAAACTAGATGGATGCAAGTTGCAAACTTATTCCATCGTAGCTGTAAGAAATGTGGCGTTACCAAAGATGTAGAGGATATTCTCACTGGCAGGCACCAGTAAGGTCTCACCTTGGCGCACCTTGATACCGTTGATGTTGGCTTCACCCCAAAGGCATACCACCACCACGAAGGAGTCAGTATGCAGATCCACCTGCTGTGCCACCTGTACCACTACACGATTCACGTTGAAGTAAGGACAGTTGATCAGTTGGGAAATCGGGCGCGTAGAGTCGTAGCTGGTACGATACTCCGGCCAAACCTGATAGTCGATGGCTTCCTTCGCCTGTTCGATGTGCAACGCACGCGGATTTCCTTGTGCGTCTTTACGCCCATAGTCGTACACACGATAAGTGATGTCACTCGTCTGCTGGATCTCTGCCAAGAAAGTACCTGCACCAATGGCATGCAGACGTCCTGCAGGCAGGAAGAAGAGGTCGCCCTGATGCGCCTCGTGACAAGCGATCACATCCATCATCTGCGAACGCCCATTGATAGGCTCCGCTGTGGCCATCTGCTCGTATTGGTCAGGTGTGATGCTTTCCTTCAGACCAGAATAGATCTTGGAGCCCACGTCGCTCTTGATTACGTACCACATCTCTGTCTTTCCGTTGCATCCATGACGCTTCTGCGCCAGTTCGTCGTTAGGGTGCACCTGGATGGAAAGATCCTGACGGGAGTCGATGAATTTCACCAACAGAGGGAAGCTGTTGCCAAACTTCTTATAGATCCGTTCCCCCACGAGCAAGCCTTTGTACTTGTCGATCAGTTGGGTAAGATTCAGACCAAGGTCCACGTCGTTGATCACGCCACGATCGATGGCAACACTTTCATGGCCAGGTACGCCACTGATTTCCCAGCTCTCACCGATGTTGGGCTGGGCTGTATAGATGCCTTTGAAAGGAGCTATCTGGTAACCACCCCAGATGGTGGTCTTTAGGTATGGTGCAAACTTATAGGGTTTCATGTTTAATAAATTGAACATTGAACATTGAACATTTTCGGATGCAAAGATAACAATTACAGTAATATGGTGATGCACTTTTGGAATTATTATTCACTCAGTGCCCGTAAGCTCTGTGCCAACCACACATCCATATTGCCAGCTCCCCGATGGTTCCAAGCGTAGTAAGGGATGAGTGTCAGCTGTCGCTCCTGCGTATTGAGTTTTCCCAGCGCATCGATGGACGCTTCCTGTACGGTGGTGGTGAGCTTCGTCACATAGAACGTGCTTCCATCGCCTTCTGTGTTCAGGATAGGCGCCTGAGGAGCCACCGCAAATTGCGGATGGGTAGGCATCAGCACAGCACGTGTGTTCAGTCCACCATTCTCTATCCCTTCTGCACAATACACCAGCGGACCACGTTCCACTGCCACACGCCCCCGATCGTCAGTGACTTTGGCATTGGCCATCACGGTGCGAGGTTTCATGTCGAAGTGGATGCGCACCACATCGCCCTTCTTCCACTTACGAGTGATAGGCACATACCCTTGGGCATTCACAGGGGTAGTGAGTGTCTCACCATTCACTGAGATGGAGTAGGAGAGCTTCTCTGCATCGTTGTAGCTATAGAGGTCGCTTGGAACCACGTTACCACGTACCCATCCAGGGATGCGCACCATCAGCGTGAAATCAGAAGCACGGTTCTGGGCGATGCGTAGCGCGATGTCACCCTCCCAAGGATACTCCGTAGTTTCCTCCAACGTCACATCCTTGCCCCCTATCTGCAGGGTTGCCGTATTGGCCGTGAAGAGATTCACGTACAGATTCCTATCCTTCACAGCGTAGATATAGCCAGGCACGGAAGGAATGAAGCGACAGAGGTTGCTGGGACAACAGGCACAGCCAAACCAGTCCTGACGGGTAGTGGTGCCCTCGGAGTTGAACTTGTACACCCCATCAGAGCACAGCGGATTAGGGTAGAAGAACTTGCCACCATCTACGCTCATGCCACTGATGACTCCATTATAAAGGGTGCGTTCCAGACAGTCGATGTATTTCGCATCGCCATGCAGCAGAAACATGCGCTGATTGAGGTAAACCTGCGCAATAGCCGCACAAGTTTCATTGTACGCAGTAAGATTAGGCAGTTCATAATCCGCCCCGAAAGCCTCCCCAGAATGACGCGCTCCCACGCCACCAGTGAGGTAGTATTTACGTTCCACGATATTCTTCCAGATGGCATCAATGGCTTTGATATACCCCTCATCGCCAGTCAGCGCCGCCACATCAGCCATGCCTGCATACATATACCCAGCACGCACCGCATGCCCCCAAGCCTCTGCCTGATCCACCACGGGTTGGTGACTCTGATTATAGACATCATGATGGTTGGTCTTTCCACGATAATCAAGGAAGAACTTCGCTTCGTCCAGGTATTTCTTTTCGCCCGTGAGCACATAGAGCCGTGCCAAGGCCATCTCCGCGATTTGGTGTCCAGGCACCACACATGCCTGATCTGCGCGAGGCCCTACCTCCCGTACCACACAGTCGGCAAACTTCATGGCGATGTCCAGAAACTTGCGTGAGCCAGTGGCCTGATAGTGCGCACACGCTGCATCCACCATGTGCCCCAGGTTGTAAAGCTCATGACTCAGTTCCTCGTCCTTCTCCCAGCGTTTGGAGCCTGACCATCCGTGAGGTTTCTGCGGATTGATGGTACGCGCCGTGTAAAGGTAGCCATCAGGCTCTTGGGCAGCCGCCACGATGTCGAGGATGCTGTCGATGTAAGCCTCCAGCTGCTTGTCTGGATAAGTCTGCAGCACGTAGCTGGCCCCTTCGATGGTCTTGTAAACGTCAGTATCATCGAAAGAGAAACCCATGAACTTGCTCACATCCCATTCATCCGTTTGTAGGCCCGCATGTCCAGGATGCTGCAGCGTATAAGCAGCCATCTGGAAATTCTTGTAGCGCCCTTCGCTCTCGCACTTGCTGAAGGCCAATGGGATGGTCACCTCACGCGCAGCCTTGATGCGCTGTCCCCAGAACGACTCTGGTGCCACCTTCACCGCAGTAAACGGTACTTGAGTATAAGGATAGCCGTTGTTAGACACACTTTGACTCTTAACGGTCAACGTTATCAACAGGGAGATGAACAGCAGGATAGTTCTCATAACGATATTTCTTTTAAATAAGTAATCACATCCTCAGCTTCAAGCCACTGAACAGCGTATCGGGCTTGAAGTGGCGTACAGCATACATCTCACCACCCATGGAGAATCCACAGCGATCACATACGTGGTGCGTGTATCCCATACACTTCGGAGAGCGACTGCCATCCGAGAAAATGAAGTTGGTTATCCAACAATGCTCATCTGTGCAGATGGTCTTGCCATTCACCATCTTCATGGCTTTCAGTCCTGAATAGGAGTTCATGATAGGATAGCCCTTCTGCTTATATTTGATAAGCTTGTCTATCAGCGCATTGCGGATGTCAGGATCCAGGAACAGCTCCTCCGTCTCAGCGAATGGCGTATGGAAATTCACGGAGATCTGGTCGATGTTCGGATTGCTTCTCACGAACTCCAACGCACCCTCCAGATTCTTGTAGTTCAGACAGTTCACCACCATGTTCACGCAGAGCGGAGCCTTGCGTCCCATCACCTTTTTCTGCTGCGCACCATACTCTCCGATGTGCTTCGCTAGACGTTCGAAAGCCCCCTTTCCGCGTATCTGATCGTGCCATTCACCCACACCGTCCATCGATACCCACACCTGATCGGCATGCGTACCCACGAAAGGAAGTTGCGCATTCGTCGTGATGGTCACGTTCCAGAAACCTATTTCGTGCGCCATGTCTATCACATCGTTGATGTCGAGCGTTCTGCCATCCTCCGTGTGGTCCTTCCACAAGTACAGCTCTCCGCCCTCGAAATCCACGAAGCGAGAGCCCATCTTGTAGCAGTCCTCCAACTCCTCACGAATCTCCTGCATCGTCTTGATGCGAGGCTTGGCGATGGCATATACGGAGCAGTGCTTGCAGCGCAGATTACACTGATCCAAGATGAAGATGACCGATTGCAGAGGCGTACGCCTGCCCATCATGGCACGCAGTTGCCAACCAGCCAAGTACGATAGTTGCTTAAGCGCTTGTATCATATCAGATAAAGAATAAAACCAGTTTCACAATCGCCAGAATAAAGCAGAATCCCGTGTTGATGTTGCGCATGGTGTACCAGCGTAGCAAGTAGTAACGGTTCTCAGGCTCCACATTCTCCCAGTTGTCCATCGGGCCCAGCCATCTATGCGGATGCTCCGTGTCCACTTCCTTCTTCTTGGCAAACTGTATCATCGCCCACATCAGCCAGAAAGCCTGCGGAAGCATCAGGCATACCAAAGCATACGCCCAGTGGATATAGCCCATCGCTACACAGAGCAGCACCAAGATGAAAGGCACGAAGAGGAAGATGGCATAAGCCGTCAGTCCGGCAGCATCGGTCTTCAGCAGCACGGCGAGCGTCTTCTTGTGCGACACCTCATCCACATGGCGCTCCACGAAAGAGTGCGTGTAGAGGATATTAGTTACAAACATACCTATGGCGCATCCCAGTGCCAGTATATGCCATGCGAAGCCCGTCTCAAGCGTATAGAGACCGCCACAAGCCGATTGGTAAACACCACAAATCAGACAGGGACCGAAGCAGATGCCTATCACCAGCTCTCCGAGACCGTGGAAGCCCAACTTCAAAGGAGAGCCTGAATAGAAGTAGCAGAGGAATACCGCCACCAATCCTATGCCCAGAATCCAACTGTCGAAACCGCGTGCCCACCAGATGATCAGTCCGCAGAGCGCTGCCAGTCCGAAGAACACGCCGATTGCCTTGCGTAGCTGTGGGATGGTGGTAGAGCCGTCGCGCAGATAGGGATACTTGTCCGTAAACGCCTTCTCGCCTTCCTTGCGGAGGTCTTCACGGTAGGAGAGCAGTTCATCCTGCCAGTCGAAATAGTCGTCCAGCAGATTGCCTCCCAGATGCACCAGACAAACGCCCAGCACGGCCAGAATGCCCAGCCAAATATTGAATCCCGGCACTCCCACGGCCAGCACTACTGCCAAGATACTCGGCATCAGATTTTGAGGCGCCGCGAAAGAGCGCGCATTGTAAAGCCAACGTTTAATAAGCATCGCGATAAAAGAATTTATTCATAATATTCTGCGAAGATAAGAAAAAAAACGATTACTCGGATAGATTTCAGCCATAGTTGTTCTATAATTTAGATATTGTGTCCTTTTCGATGATTTGATTTTGAGAAGTATCAAATAGTTTGCATATTTGTAGAGGAATAATAGAGACTACTATGGATTTCAATCAAGCCGTAAAACAATACCAGGCCCATCCTTCTAAAGAATGCCTGAAGACACAAGTCGATGGACTGATCCGCGAGATGACGCTCGATGAGAAAATCTACATGCTCTCCGGACACACCATCTGGCAGTCACTCAAAGACTGGCTGCGTACCCGTCGCATCTATAATGTGCATGCCTTGCCAGCTGGTGGATGCAAGCGTTTGGGAGTGCCTCCCGTACTCTTCAGCGACGGGCCGCGTGGTGTAGTGATGGAGCATTCCACCTGTTTCCCCGTGTCTATGCTGAGGGCTTCTTCGTTCGATACCGATTTGGAGTACCGCATCGGCAAGGCCATCGCCTCCGAGATGATAGCGCAAGGAGCCAATTTCTTCGGTGGCGTATGCATCAATCTGGTGCGAAATCCTCGTTGGGGCCGCACGCAGGAGAACTATGGCGAAGACCAATATGTGTTGGGAGAGTTCGGTGCCGCTCTCACGCGCAGTGTGCAGGAAGAAGGCGTGATAGCTTGTCCTAAACACTATGCCTTGAATAGCATCGAAGATCTGCGCTTCTATGTCGATGTGAAGTGCGATGACCGCACCTTGCACGAGGTCTATCTCCCTCATTTCAAGCGTTGTATAGACGAAGGGGCACTCGCCGTGATGGGCGCTTACAATAGGTATGAGCAGTTCCACTGCTGCGAGAACAAGAAGCTGCTGACGGACATCCTGCGCACGGAATGGGGCTTCGACGGATTCGTGATGAGCGACTTCTTCTGGGGGGTGTATGATGCCGAGCATAGTCTGCGTGCCGGACTCGATATAGAGATGATGTTCACCACGCACTATTCTAAGCGCAAGCTCAAGAAACTGCTGAAGAACGGTGCCATACACGAAGGGCTCATAGATCGCGCAGTGGCTAATATCCTCGGCGTGCTCATCAGACTCATCCCTCTCACGAAGCCGCGTAAGCGTGAGGTGGTGGGCTGTCCAGAACACCGTGCTTTGGCTTTGGAAGCGGCAGAGAAGGGCATGGTGCTGCTGCAGAACAATGGGGTGCTTCCTCTCTCACCAGATGTGCCCGTGATGGTGACTGGTCCGTATGCCGATGTGGCCAATGTTGGCGACTATGGATCCAGCCGTGTGTTCGACGAGCAGGTGGTCACTCCTTATCAGGGCATCAGCCGCACATTCGCGCAGGCATCACTCACACAAGGCAATGTAGCTGTGGTCTGCGTAGGAAGCAACAATAAGAAAGAAGGCGAATACTTCATCAACTCCAAATATAGCCTCAATGAGAAGCCCAAAGATGGCGGCGGCGATCGTGCCAGCCTTCGTCTGGAGCCCGAAGAGGTGGCTCTCATCAAATCGCTCAAGGAGCAAGGCAAGAAAGTCGTGGTGGTGCTCTATTCCGGCTGTGCCATCATCACCGAGGAGTGGAAAGACTATGCCGATGCCATCATCATGAACTACTACGCTGGATGTGAGGGCGGCACGGCATTGGCAAACCTGCTCTGTGGGCGTAAGAACTTCACCGGACACCTGCCATTCACGGTGGCGCGCCGCGAAGAAGACTATCCGCCATTCCTTGAAATGGGACAGAAACCCTACGAAATCACCTATGGCTACTATCACGGCTATGCGCTGTTCGACAAAGAAGAACGTGAGGCGGCCTATCCGTTTGGCTTCGGTCTGAGCTACTCCGACTATGCCATAGAAGAGGTGCAGGTAGATAGAGTGGGAGAGCAGCTGCACGTCAGTGCCTTGATGACCAACAAGGGCCCTATGGATGGCGCCGATGTGCTTCAAGTGTATGTGGGAAGCTGTGGGGCTTCCGATGGTTCCGACCGACCAGTGAAACAGCTGAAGGGCTTCAAGCGTGTGGAACTGAAAGCTGGTGAGAGCCAGCGCGTAGAGCTGGAGATACCGCTTCAGAATCTTCGCTTCTGGACGCCTGGCGGCTGGGTGCTCGATAGCAGCTACCGCGTCTTCGTGGGCGATGATAGCCAAAAAGCCATGCATTCTGTGCATCAGATAGATTTTTTTCATAAATTTGCAGCATTGAAACGATTAGTGACTTAATTAATAATTAAAAAATGAACAGAAGAAAATTCTTTGGAATGGGTGCCGCTGCCCTCACAGGTATGGCACTGATGCCTTCACTGGCCTCTTGTGCCGGTGAGACTGCTAAGCCAGCAGCTAAGCCTGCTGACGGTAAAGTGAACTCAGATTTCGGTGGCGTACACATTGGTACCATCACTTACAGCTGGCGTGACATGCCAGGTGGTCTGGAGAACCTTTTGGACTACTGCCGCCGTGCAGGAGTGAGCAATCTGGAACTGATGGGCAACGATCTTGAAACGGCCCTCGGTGCACCTGAAAGCCCTATGATGAGCATCTACGCAGCCGTATTCGCACGCCTCACAGAGGAGCAGCGCAACAAGGCCATGTCCAGCGGTGCTGGTGTCATGGATGCCATGACAGACGAGGAAAAGCAGAAACTTGCCGATTATCAAAAAGCTTACGCAGATTTCCGTAAAAATCTGGATATGAACAAGGTAGATGAAGTACGCAAGCGCTTCGAGGCCGAGGGTATCGACATCCATATCGTGAAGACTCAGCCTACTGCTGCTTCTTCTGATGAGGACATCGACTATGCCTTCAAGTTGGCCAAGGCCATGGGTGCCAAGGGTGTCACCTCAGAGATGTCCCTGGAGAACGCTCAGCGTTGCGCTCCATTCGCAGAGAAGTATGACATGTACTACTGCATGCACAATCACTTCCAGTATGCCACTCCAGAGTTCGCTGCTGGTCCAGATCAGGTATTGGCCGTTTCTCCAAACGTGATGCTCAACTTCGACTTTGCACACTATTTCGGCTCTACGGGCAAGAATCCTTGCGACTTCATCGAGAAGTACCACGATCGCATCTTCTCTATGCACACCAAGGATAAGACTGGTCCAGATGCCGCTACACCAAACGAGAATCAGGTTTGGGGCCAGGGACAGACGCCACTGGAGGAAGTGCTGAAGCTCGTGCAGAGCAAGTACCCACAGATCTACTGCGACATCGAGCTGGAGTATGCCGTAGCTCCTTGGAGCAACTCCGTAAAGGAGGTAGGCACCTGCGTGAAGTTCGCTCGCCGCGTGCTGGAACTGGGATAATCACTCACAGAGTTGCCAAAATAAAAGAGGATATGTCGCTTAGGCATATCCTCTTTATTTTTATCCTTCTGCGTTTTTGGTAGGGATTATTTGCCCAGGAAATCCGTAGGAGAAACGTTTTATCCGTAAGTCTCAATGAGGCGCTTAACGAACTGCATATCAGAGAAGTTGATGAAGCCCGTGTCACTCTGATTGAGGGTGGCTATCTGCTTCATATCCTCGGCAGTGAGACTGAAGTCGAAAATATCCAGATTCTGCGCCATGCGCTCCTTATGACTGCTCTTTGGAATGGCCACGATGCCCCGCTGTGTCAGCCAACGGAGAGCCACTTGTGCAGCATTCTTGCCATACTTAGCTCCAATGCTTGCCAGTAACTCGCTCTTAATTACGCCCTCTGCGCCTTGACCTCCCAGAGGACCCCATGCCATCATACGGGTGCCAAAATCGTTCAGCACACCCTGAATGCCATTCTGCTGCGCTAGTGTGTTGCATTGCAACTGGTTCACCATAGGTTTCACGTCCACATAGTGTGCAAAGTCGAAGAAGCGAGCCTCCTGAAAGTTGCTCACGCCAATGGCTCTTACCTTACCAGCACGATAAGCCTTCTCCATGGCACGCCAACTGCCAAACACATCGCCATACGCCTGATGGATAAGCAGTAGGTCTATGTAGTCCGTCTTCAGCTTTCTGAGGCTCTCGTCAATAGACTTGGCCGCCTTCTCTTCGCCAGCATTGCTGATCCACACTTTGGTAGTGAGGAAGATATCCTCACGCTTGATGCCACTCTTAGCGATAGCTTCACCCACGCCCTCCTCATTGGCGTATGCCTGAGCAGTGTCTATCAGTCTGTAGCCAACGCTCAAAGCATCGCTCACGCAGCGTTCACACTCCTGGGGGCTTACCAGAAATACCCCATATCCCAGCAATGGCATTTCTACGCCATTCGATAATTTGATTGTCTCCATGACCCTTTATTTCATTATATTATTTGTCATTCATTTACGCAGACAAAATTACTACGTTTGCTTCAAACAGCATTTATACTTATTACTGATAATCTTATAGAAAAGTCCGATTCCTTACTTCTTTGGGAAAAAGAAGGGGAGTGCATGGTAACAGAATTCCCATACAGCATTGAAGTCATGGTGTCCGCCTTTCTTTTGGTGATAGGAAAAATTAGTACTATTGAATGTGTCCGTGAGGGCACCCATAGCCAATGCTTGATTATGCGTCTGAGCCAGTCGGACATCCTCATCTCCAACGGCATACCACACGTAGAACCCATTACCCTTATAAGGAGAAGCATTCACATGCTCACGTAGGAAAGCAGCCGTTTCCTGAGGGTGAGAAGCACCGCCAAACATTGTAATGTGCCAGTTGTCACCACTCATGGGGAGGTAGTATTTCTGCACTTCTAAAGCTTGCTCGAAGATGTACCACGTGGTGATGCTTCCAAGGGAGAAGCCGCCAAACGCCCGATGGTCACGACTGGCAATGATGCCTGCCATATCTGTGCTTTCAGCGTAGGTGCTATACTTGCCTTCCACTGCAGGAATCAAGTCGTTCTTCAGTTCTTGAGAGAATACGGCTGCCTCAGCACAAGATTCTCCCCATGCTTTACTACGATTGTCCTTGTCCCACGTGGGAGAAACAGCGATGAATGGCTTGCTCAGTCCTTGCTCTATCAAATTATCAAAAATGTTTACCAGAGGAGTACGACCGTTTCCACCACGTCCTAAAAAATACTCTTGCGCAGTGCCTCCCCATCCATGCACCAGGTAGATGATGTCATATTTCTGATCTGGATCGTAACCGTATGGCAGATAGACGTATGCTGGCTTATGCGTAGTCTGCATGGAACCTGTGTAGTCTTTAGACTCATACTCCACCAACTCTATCTTTCCTTGCTGATTTGCAGCACGTAAGAAAGCCGATGGTACATCTGTGGTATATTGGATGCTGAAGTCAGGAGCTGGCTTCGTAGTGGTGCTCTGCTCCATTGGAGTACTCTCTATTTCAGTCATGGCACTCACTTTCTCAGAGCAAGCCGTCCATCCTATGGCTGCTAATGCCAATGTTCCAAATATGTATGATCTTTTCATCTCTATTGTATTATTATCTATTGAAATCATTATCTCTGCTGAATAATTCTACCAGAACCCCAAGCCTGACCAACACTGTCTGTCACCATGCGATAGATGTAGGCAGAAGAATCATAAACCACCGGCTGCAGTTTCTCCAAATCTACACGACCATTCTCACCCAGAATGCTCTCATCAGCACTCATGTTCACCACTTCACCCACGATGGTAGCCCCACCATCGCCAGTCTCTGTGAAAGAATAGAGACGGCACTCCAACGTCAGTGGATATTGGTCTATGATAGGAGCATCTACATTCGGACTTGGGGTTGCTGTGAATCCTGCACGAGCCACTTTGTCAGGAACATCGTTTCCGCTTACCAATCCGAAGTAGTCGCTTTCATTCAATGTCTTCACGGTAGCGAAGCTGATAGTAAATGCCTGCTTCAGTCGGATGTTGTCTGTGGTCTTGTGGGATGAAAGATTGAGCACCACCTTATTATAATCACTCTGCACCGCCCAAGCAGCCATCATCACATCAGGGTTCTGATTGGCATCATAGGTAGCTATCATGACGGCTGGCAGTGGGGTGAATACCATGCCTCTGCTGCCGAAATTCTTTCGTCCAGCCACTTGCTCCGCTCTTGCCTGCTGATTGGTGGCAGGGGCAGCATTCTTTTCCTGACTACATGCCATGAATGTCAGCAGCAACATAACTGCTGACATCTGGCTCCATCTACATACCATTTCTCCAAAAACAATCATTTTCATAAACTTAAAAACAACTAATTATTTATCCTGTTGCAAAGATAAGGCAAACAACTGAGGTGAGCGTTTCCTATTTTTCTTGGTTTTGTCACACTATTTCGGTTATTCATTGATTTTCCCAGAATCGGATCGCGTCATTGATCCATCCTTCTGCCACAGTGCCAGTGCCTAACCCGAAACCATGCCCTAATCCTGGATAGACATGAAACTCTGTGGGAATGCCCAGCGCTGCCATACCTTGCAGTCGGCGTTGCATAGTACGCCAGTTGGCAATGCCGTCACTGTCGCCAACACAGACATAGGTAGGGGCATCATCAGCAGAGAATTCGCTCAAGCCTGTATATTGCATCACCACCGTCCCTGCTTTCTGGGAAGTAGCTCCTCCAAAGGCCATAGGCCCATAACCGCCTACCCATGCTGCCATACGGGCACCTGCAGAGCCACCCCAGAGGGAGTAACCATCAGTGTTGATGCCCCATTCCTCGGCATGGGCAAAGACGAAGTCGATGGCACGTGCCAAATCTTCACAAGCCGTCTGTGCTCCAGGGCGATAAATCAAGGCAAAGGCGTGATAGCCTTGCTTTGACAATTCCAATGCATGTGGAAAACTATCGTGCATGGCACCCACATAAGAGAAGCCGCCTCCTGCATTGCAAATGGCAAAACGTGCGCCAGGTTCTCCTTGGAAGAAAAACAACCCCGTGTCTCGTTTACGAGGATCGGCGAGCTTCTCTGCCTCCGTGTAGATATCGAAGAAGATGGTTTCTCCCCGTTCAGCACGTGTCTTCAGCGAATTGACTATCTCTACCGTCTTATCAGGGTCAATGTGTGTGTACCACGTCAGACGCAGTTGTTCCAGCTTTTCTCCGCTCCAATAGCTTGTATTGACAGGGAAAAGCAGACGTCCCGCTTCTCCGAAAGCAGGATCGGCAATCACCTCACGGATGCTACTATTACGAGTAAAGTAAGAAGCAGTCGCAGTGCCCTCTTTTTCTGTATGTGATACAATAGGCTCTGAAGGCGTATTTGCCTGCACGTGTTCATTGCTACATCCTGTCAGGATAGTCATAGACAGCATACTTATCATCAGCATTTTCGTCATACCTTATTTATTATATATTATTTTGATTGGGACAAAGGTAAGGCTTATTTTGAGAAGCATTGTTTTCATTTTTCCAGTGGATTATCACCTTTTCCCCGTTTATCTGAAAGCCATAAATCACTTACCGAATTTTCAGCATTTTCTACGGAAAAAATCGTAACATCTGCTACATTCAGATGCTCTATCTTTGCATCATGGAAATTAGTCCGATTATTATTAAATTAAACCAAGGTATAGTTATGAAAAGAAGAGATTTTATCAGGACATTGTCTATGGCACTGGCTGCCACGGCAACAGGAAGAATGAGTGCCCAAGTGCTGAACCTAAAGAATGCTTCAGAGGCAGGTGTGCCTATCGCTACGCTGAACAACGGTGTGATGATGCCACGTCTGGGTATAGGTACTTTCCTTCAGCCTAACAATGACGTTTGTCGTGCGTCTGTATTGGCTGCTTTGCAGAATGGCTTCCGCCATATTGATACCGCACATGCCTATAATGATGAGGAAGGTTGTGGACTGGCAGTGAAAGACAGCGGACTGAAGCGTGAAGACGTATGGGTGACCAGCAAACTGTGGGTGAACGACTATGGTACTGACATCACTCCACGCGCTATTGATGAGATGCTGGGACGCTTGCAGGTAGATTATATCGATTTACTCTATGTGCATCAGCCAGTGGGTAGGGTAGTAGAAGCCTATCGTGCCATGGAAGATGCCTATAAGGCTGGCAAGATCCGTGCCATTGGTATCAGCAACTTCGACTATCCTGATGAGCGCTGCGAAGCCATCTTCAATGAGATCATGACTACTTCTGAGATCAAGCCTCAGGTACTTCAAGTAGAGTGCCATCCATACGCTCAGCGCTTGGATGTGGTGGAGAAGAAGATTAAGCCTTACAACCTGCAATTGGAATGCTGGTATCCACTGGGAGGTCAGTGGAGCAACGGTGCCTTGCTGAAAGATGAAACACTCATCCGTATCGGTCAGGCCCATGGCAAGAGCGCTGCGCAGGTCATCCTCCGTTGGCACATGCAGGAGGGCCACTCTGCCATACCAGGCTCCAAGAATCCTGATCACATCAAGGAGAACATAAGCATCTTCGACTTTGAGCTTTCCGATCAAGAGATGGCTACTATCCGTGGCTTGAACAAGGAGGAGCGTTTCTACAATGCTACTTATGAGCAGACCATGGGCTTTGCAAATGGGGGACCAAGACGATGAAAAAGGTAGCGTTAGGCAATAGTGGATTAGAGGTCTCTGCCTTAGGCTTGGGCTGCATGGGACTGAGTCATGCCTATGGCAAGGCCATGAACCTCACTGAAATCAGGGAGGTGATCATGGCGGCTGTAGATCTGGGTTACACGTTCTTCGACACGGCAGAGGTCTATGGCTCCGAGCACGATCCTCACCACAACGAGCGCATGCTGGGAGAGATCATAGGCCCTATTCGCGACAAGATAGTATTGGCCACTAAGTTTGGCGTACACTTTGAAGACACGGATGATGGCAATGCTACCCATCCGCTCATCACAGACTCCAGTCCTGAGACCATCCGTCGTTCAGTAGAAGACTCGCTCCGACGCTTGCAGACAGACCGTATCGACCTCTACTACCAGCATCGCATCGACCCTAAAGTAGAGCCTGAAGTGGTGGCAGAGGTGATGGCGGACCTTATTCGCGAAGGAAAAATATTGCATTGGGGCATTTCAGAGGCCAATGAAGACTATCTGCGTTGTGCGCATGCTGTGTGTCCTGTGGCAGCCATCGAAAACCGCTACTCCATGATGGCTCGCTGGCATGAAGCCTTGTTCCCTGTGCTCGAGGAACTTGGTGTGGGTTTCGTAGCATTCTCACCCATGGCCAACGGACTGCTTACGGGCTGTTACAACACCCAGTCGCACTTTGATCGCAAGACGGACTTCCGCGCTGCCATGCCACAATACAGTGAGGAGAGCTTCGCCAAGAATCAAGCCCTCTTCGACCTTATTAATGGTTTGGCAGCGAAACACCAAGCCACTCCTGCGCAGATTTCATTGGCTTGGATGATCAATAAGGGCATCGTACCTATTCCTGGTACCCGTAAGATCTCCCGACTGGAAGAGAACGCTGGCGCTGCAAAGATAGAGATGTCTGCCGAGGAACTGAAGCGCATTGACACAGCCCTTGATGGCATGGAGATGAGCGCCGTCTTCGGAGGCTCGAAGATTTCGAAATAGTTTAAAGTAAAACAAATTAATTAGTCAAGAATATGAAAAAAAGATTGTTAAAGTCGCTGCTCGTTGCAGCCGTTATGCTGGTGGCTATGGCTACCCCAAGTTTTGCACAGTTCCAGAACTTTGAGAACAAGACCCACACTCCAGAGGAACAGCCATTTGCTGACCTCAGCCAGAAGATTTGGGATTTGATGGCTCAGAAAGACGCCACCTCCCTGAAAGACATCTTCCATCCCAATGCCATGTTCGTACACATGGGTGGCTATTGGGGCACAGAGCAGGAACTCGCTACTATCGGTGGCGGTTTCATCTACTACAAGCAGGCCGATGTCTATGGTGTGGATGTGAAGCAGATCAATGAAGACAACTGGGCAGTCTATAGCACCATCGTCCTCACTGCAGAGCTGGGCGGCAATGACGTGATCACACCGTTCTTTGTGACGCAGACCTTCACACGCGAGAATGGCAAGTGGCTGCTCACGGCCTTTGTATTCACCACTCGCATGGGTGGTCCTGGTGCCGACCGTGCCAATCATTAATATAAAGTTAGTGTATTGAAGAAGGGCTTCGCTGTGAAAGCGAAGCCCTTTATTTTATCCCTCTGAATCAGGCGTTAACCACGCTGGTGGTTAGCCCTGACAATCTCCTGCAGTGTGATCTTCGGATGGCGATAGCGGGCATTCGGATTGGCCTCACGCACCAGCTTGATGGCCTTCTGCGGACAGTTGTTGGCACATGCCAGGCAGTAGGCGCAGTCACCATTGTTGGTGATACCGTTATTGCCAAAACTATAGCACTTTTTAGGACAAATATCCACACACGTTCCGCAGCCTACACAGAGGTCTCTGTCCACGCGCAACAGTGCCTGACTGGTGATAGGATAGATTGGATTGCGTGACACCATGTTCATCAGCATCTCGCCACGCTGGTGCTGCTCAGGCGTAAACTCATAGATCCACTTACGCTGGGTGTTGATGTCTTCCACCACCTGGGCTATTTGCCCCTCTTCGTTCTTCTGCTCATAGAGCGCACGTTGTTGGTCTTGATCGAACATCGTGAGATACACATCCTGCATCAGCACCACGTTGATGTAGTCGAACTTGATGTCATACTGGGCAGCTTACTGCTCCCAAAGTTCCGTCACCAGACAGTTGTCCTAACCATAGGTGATAACCGTAAACATATAGTTGGCTTTCAACTTAACTTTCTGTGCGAATTCCTGCACGATGGAAGGAGCTCTGCCTTGATAGTCTGGGAACACGAAGCCTATCTCGTCGGCCTCAAACTCAAACTGGTCGCCCTGCAGCACCTGTGGGATGCTGAGAGGTTTTTCGCTGAGGTGCTTGGCCACATAGAGGCTGTTGCCCGATCCCGTGAAATAAAAAACGATGCGCTTCTTGCCATTGTCACTGGAGCATGAAGTCAGCACATTACTGCTTCCCAAGAGGAAAGCCCCCGTTGCCAGTAAGCCCAGATTCTTCAAGGCTTCACGGCGTGTCATTCGCTTGATGGTAGTCATAATCTTTACGTTTATAGTTCGTTTTCTGCAAAGATACGCATCAGTGAGTGTTTAAACTTTATGAATAATTCTGCAAAATAACTCATTTTTTCCTTTCATTCCGAAAAAATGCTTATCTTCGCTACAAAAAGGAAAGATTTATGGAATTTGATGCCACCAATGTCATTATCGAGAAGGGAGTCAGTGGATTAGCCACAGACTCCATGATGGACTATGTAGCCCATGTGTATGTCTATCAAGGCAGTTGCCAGATGAAGTACCACGGAGAGCCACAGACCCTTGAGTCAGGACAGTGCATGATTGTCCGTGTGCAGCGCCTCCTTAGCGATGTGCAGCCATCGGCAGATTTCATTGGCACCACCATCTTCATCCGTCCCAGCTTCATAGAGATGTCCACCCCTCGAAACAACTATGGCATTCGTGGCTCCCTCATGCTTTTCATCAACCCCGTGATGAAGCTCGATGCGCAAGAGCAGCAGCGCTGTCGTCGCAATTTCGAAGAGGTGGAAGAACGTCTCACCAGCGACCATCCATTCAAGCACGATGCCGTGAGCTGCGCCTGTCAGCTCATGTTCCTCGACTTCTTCCAGTTCCACAAGCGCCTCTATCCAGGCGACGATGTGCCGTTCCAGAGCGCTCAACTCATGTCAGATTTCTTCCAGATGCTCTTTAGGGGAGACTACAGGCAGAGTAGGGAAGTGGGCTACTATGCCGATAAGCTTTGTGTCACGCCCAAATACCTCTCCGAAGTATGTAAGAAAGTGAGTGGGCATGGCGCCAACTATTGGATCAATCGCTTCACCATCATTGAGATTCAGCGATTGCTGCGAAACCGCACCGTCTCACTGGTTCAGATGGCCGATGACTTCAACTTCTCATCCCAAGCCTATTTCAGCCGCTTCGTGCAGAACTATCTTGGCACCAGCCCCAGTGCCTACAGAGATTAGGCTGCATTTATCATTTATTGGTGTCTATTATCCTCTATCAAGGCAGAGCTTTCGCCCTGCCCAAGGATAAGACTGGTCCAGATCCTTCTGCGTTTTTGGTAGGGATTATTTGCCCAGGAAATCCGTAGGAGAAACTCCCGCCAACCGCTTGAACAGACGCGTGAAGTGCTGCGAATAGTCGAAACCTAGGAGGTGAGCCGTCTCACTCACATTATACCCGTTCATAAGCAGGCTCTTAGCCTTATTGAGGATGAACGTATGGATGTAGTTGATGGCCGTGCCGCCCGTTGCCTGATGCACCAAGTCGCCAAAGTAGTGAGGCGAGTAAGCCAGCTCCGTAGCCAGATAGCGCACCGAGGGCAGTCCGTTGTCATACTGCTTCCCCTCCAGGAAATACTGTTCCAGCAGTCTGTGCATGCGCTTCAGCAGATCATCGCCCCCTCTGTCCTCCTGCGAGAGCTGGCGCAGATAGCTACGCTGGCAATACTCCAGAATCAAGTGCAGATAGCCCAGCAGAATGTCGCGCAGCGCAGGAGAATCCGCATGCCCCTGCAGCTCCTCCCGCATCAGTGTCAGCAGGCGCTCTATGCTGTCCCATTCAGCAGGCTCCAGAAGCAGAGACTCCGTGGCAAAGTAAGAGAAGTACTGATAGCTGCCCATCTTGGCCTCCAACTCCGTGCCATGCAGCAAATCAGGGCTCCACAGCAGCACCCATCCACTCAGGCGGAGCTCTTCCCCTGTATCCTCCATGCCACCTATCTGTCCAGGCGCCACCGCTATGACAGACGCATCGCTCGCTTGGATGGTCTTCATGCCATACGAGAGGTTCTTTGGAAACTCCTTCTGGATGAAAAGCCCATACACGCCATAGTTGTTCAGGCTGCTGTGTATAGGCGGCAGCTCATCAAAGTGGATGATGCTCACCAGCGGATGCAGTTCGGGCGCAAGCACCTGGCGGGCAAACACATTGGGGGTGTCAACTTTCAGAATCTTCTTCATAACTGCGTCAAAGTTAGGCATTTCTTTTGGAATAACCATACCATTTTTTGCAAAATTGGTAGATATTCACCCCAAATTTCTACATCCCACCATCCATATTCTCCCTACCTTTGCACCAGATTAAATGATTAAATATAACATACCCTTATGAACAAAGCTATTTTCGCCGCCTGCCTTATGGCTGGCACACTGACCGCCTGCAGCATGCAGCAAGACGTAAAACCTGTAAATGAGAACGATATGAATCAAGAATTGAGTTTAGTGACAGAGTGGGACAAGACCTTCCCATTGAGTGACAAGGTAGAGCACCGCAAGGTGACCTTCCACAACCGTTATGGCATCACTTTGGCTGCCGATATGTACACCCCAAAGAACGCCACTGGCAAACTGCCAGCCCTGGCCGTCAGCGGACCTTTCGGAGCCGTGAAGGAGCAGAGCAGCGGCCTCTATGCCCAGCACATGGCAGAGCGTGGTTTTCTGACCATCGCCTTCGACCCATCATTTACGGGCGAGAGTGGGGGTGAACCTCGTCGCATGGCGTCACCAGATATCAATACAGAAGACTTCCTCGCAGCTGTCGATTTCCTCTCCGTGCAAGATAACGTCGATGCAGAGCGCATTGGCATCATCGGCATCTGTGGTTTTGGTGGTTTCAGTGTGAACGCTGCCGCCCTCGATCCTCGCATCAAGGCTACCGTTGCCATGACCATGTATGATATGAGCAAGGTCAACGTAGAGGGTTATTTCGAGAGTGAGAATACGCCAGAGCAACGCATAGAGAAACGTCGCGTCCTGGCAGCACAGCGCACAGCCGACTACAAGTCAGGCACTTACCAGCGTGCAGGTGGTGTGGTAGATCCTCTCCCAGAAGATGCCCCATACTTCGTAAAAGACTACTACGCCTACTATAAGACTCCACGTGGCTACCACGCACGCAGTGGCAACTCCAATGATGGTTGGAACGTGATAGGTACGCAGTCGTTCCTCAACCAGCCATTGCTGGCATGGGCACACGAGATAGAAACCCCAGTGCTCCTCATCCACGGTGAGCGCGCCCATAGCCGCTACTTCAGCGAATACGCTTTCGAGAAGATGACAGGTGTACACGTAGAGAATGAAAGCAAGGTGGTAGGCAATAAGGAAATCATGATCATCCCAGGCGCCTCACACGTAGATCTCTACGACGATGTGGCAGGAGTCATCCCTTACGATAAGATCACCGCTTTCTTCACAGAAAATCTGAAATAAAAAGGCATGAAGATACTCAGACACATTCCCCTGATGCTGGCCCTGCTGCTCTGCTGCAGTTGGGTGTCGTGTGGCGACGATGACCCCGTGTCAACCATCAATCCGCAGCCCGAACAGACGCCTGTCAAGGAGCAGCCCACCAATGACAATGATAATGACAATAATCCCATGAATCGTCAGATCAAATTCACCATCGACGGTGAAACCTCCTTCACCGCCACATTGGCCGATAACTCGTCAGCCAAAGCCTTGCTCGAAGCCCTGAAAGAAGCCCCCATCACCTACGAGGCACACGACTATGGCAATTTCGAGAAAGTAGGGGAGCTGGGACGCTCTTTCCCTCGCAACGACCAGTCCATCACCACGCAGCCAGGCGACCTTATCCTCTATCAAGGCAGCAGCCTCTGCATCTACTACGACAAGAACCAGTGGACGTTCACACGCCTTGGCAAGGTAGATGGCCTTTCACAATCGGAACTGAAGAAAGCCGTAAAAGCAGGACAAGGCAACGTAAAAGTGACCCTCTCATTGCCTTGACTGTAAAAAAGCATATTACGTAGGACAAACAGCAAAGGCAGGAATTCACCCTGCCTTTGCATTTTTGCATATTATCCGAAAGCCATTATCCGTAGGTCCGAATCATTTAGCAGGTTCCCATTTGCAGCGCACAGGAGACACGATGGCCCCCTCTTTCTTCAACTCGGCAAATGCCTTATCCACTTCCTTTCTGTCGGCACCCAGTGCCTTCGTCACGTCACCCGCAGAAACTGGTTTGCCAGCCTCACGCATCGCTTGTAAAACTTTCTCTTTCATGATAATTAGTATAAAGGTTATATGTTTTTGCAAAGATATATTAAAGCCCCAAATTTACAAAATCTCAAACCGAAAATGTTATCTCAAACGAGAAACGTATTGAACAATGAAGTACACTGAGCTGACAGAACTGACAGTTGACAGTTATTTTTTGCGGTATTATTTTGTTCGTTAATAGGTTACTATTTATTACTATTATATTTATATTATATATTTATATA
>JAFRTL010000012.1 GCA_017427065.1 Bacteroidaceae bacterium
ATTAGTGCACCCCTCTTTTCCGAAAACGCTTACGATTTTTTAAACGCTCCAAAAATGAGGTCGGGGATTTGGCTGCGCAGCCGTAATGTTTAATGTTAAATGTTTAATGTTTAACGTTACCCGATACCGCCATCTGGGTTGCCCTGATCATTAGCGCCGCCGCCGTTGTCGTCACCGCCCGGAGTGGTATTGCCACCATTGTCGGTGCTGCCGCCGTTTACGTTCTCGGTGGTCTCGCCGTTGTCGTTCTCGTTGTCCTCCACGGTGCCGGCATCGTCGCTGGTTACCTGCTTCACGAGGTTGCCATCCTTGTCGTAGCAAGTGATGTTGATGCTCGTGCTCTTCAGCTCGTCCTTGATGTCCACGTTAGGCGTGAAGATCACCTTGCGCGTCTTGATCAGTCCGGTGCTCACTTCCGACACGTCGGCTACAGAGGAGGCGCGCACGCCGAAGCGCATGGTACCGAGTCCAGGGATGGCTACGGAGTGGCCCTCGGTGGCCCACGCCTTGATCACCTCGCCGATGGCTGCCCATGAGGCGTTGATGGTGCCCTGCGCGATGCCCGAGCGCATGGAGGCCTCCTTGATGACCTTGGCTTCCGCCAGCTTGTTGTACAGTTGTGCCTGGAGAACGAATCGGTAGGTTCCGGCCATGGTGCCGACCTTCATCAGCATTTGTTTTGCAGTTACTTTGATACTCATAGTTGTTTAGTTGTTTAAGGTTAATGGTTTAGGGTTATTTCATCGATCGACGTCGCAAAGGTAGTATACGCGGATAGGTGTCGCCAAATATTTAACACTTTTTCGAGGGCCTAAATCTTAAAAAGTATTAATTATTTTACGCTTTCTAATGTATTAAAATATGTCAATAGGGCGAAAAATGACCAAAGTAGTCGGGAGGGGCGAAAAGCCAAATTTTATGTTTCTAGTTAACAAAAAATATTTTCCTAGTTAGGAAAATAAAAAAGGCCTATTTAGCAATGACAGTAATGACAGATGACAGTTATTTTTTGGGGTAGTAATTTGTGTTGTCTATTAGTTAAATATTATAACTATTATATTTATATTATAATTATATATATATATATAATTATAATATAGGTTCATTTCAGAGTGGAAGGCCTGTGAATGATATAAGCGAAAATAAAACTGTCATCTGTCAGTACTGTCAGGAAAATCTCCCTCTCTTACTCCCCCACTCTTGCACCTCTCAAAACATGCACTTATTTTTTTCCTAACTAGAAAAATATTTTTTCCTAACTAGAAAGATAAAAAAGACCATTTTGGCTGCGCATGAAAATACAACTTTGCCAATCCCCTTTTAGATGTGATTGACTCTGCATCGTAAATGTTTATTGTTTCACGACTACTATTGCCCATTTTGCCAAATTCAATATATTTTAACACTTTAGAAAATCAATGATATTACCACACTAACTAAAATCTGCATCCCAAAATGAAAGAATAATTTTGACGACAGGCACTTTCATGTTGTATCTTTGCGACGTCGATCGATGAAATAACCCTAAACTCTAAAGTTCGTGCAAACCGAATGCAAAGCCAAGCTTGCTTGAGCTATGCTGAGGTGCAGCCGAACTTCACGGCGAAGACGTAAACTCTAAACTAATTTACTATTAACCTTAAACAACTAAACAACTATGAGTATCAAAGTAACTGCAAAACAAATGCTGATGAAAGTCGGCACCATGGCCGGAACCTACCGATTCGTTCTCCAGGCACAACTGTACAACAAGCTGGCGGAAGCCAAGGTCATCAAGGAGGCCTCCATGCGCTCGGGAATCGCGCAGGGCACCATCAACGCCTCATGGGCAGCCATCGGCGAGGTGATCAAGGCGTGGGCCACTGAGGGCCACTCCGTAGCCATCCCTGGACTGGGCACCATGCGCTTCGGCGTGCGCGCCTCCTCTGTGGCCGACGTGAGCGACGTGAGCACCGGACTGATCAAGACGCGCAAGGTGATCTTCACGCCTAACATGGACATCAAGGACGAGCTTAAGAGCACGAGCATCAACATCACTTGCTACGACAAGGATGGCAACCTCGTGAAGCAGGTAACCAGCGATGATGCCGGCACCGTGGAGGACAACGAAGATGAGAACACCAACGGCACCGAAGGTGGCGGCACCGACAACACTGGTGGCAACACCGAGAATCAGGGTGGTGACGACAACGGCGGCGCTAATGATCAGGGCAACCCTGATGGCGGAATCGGGTAACGTTAAACATTAAACATTTAACATTAAACATTACGGCTGCGCAGCCAAATCCCCGACCTCATTTTTGGAGCGTTTAAAAAATCGTAAGCGTTTTCGGAAAAGAGGGGTGCACCAACAAGAGCGCGAAGCGGTCGTCTTGCGCCCCTCCCGAAATATCGTGCAAATGAGTGCAAAAACAAGCTTGCTTGTATTTGCCGAATGCAGCCGATATTCATGCTCCGTAAAACGTGAACGATTTTTAGTGGAAAAAATGCAGTCGGCGTGTTTCTTTGGTTCGTTTCTTTGCACGAGCAAAGAAATGAATAAAAAAATTTAAACCTTAAACCTTAACCACTATGAAAAACAAGAAAGAACTTTTGAAGTACGGCATTCAGCTATTGATAGCTATTCTCACTGCCATTGGAACCTCAATAGGCGTATCATCCTGCATGAGTATGCTGTGAAAACAAGAAATCCCGATGCATCATTAATCTTGCATCGGGATTCTTTATTTTACTTCACTTCTGTCAGCTCAATGCATTTTATTCATTTGGCGGATATAATCAAGTTTGGCTGCAGCCCATGCATTGTCGCCTGGAAGCTGGTAGCGGCAGTTGCCTGAAGGTGAAGGGATGAATGCTTTATAGGATGACGATCGGTCCATGAAATGTCGGAGATGACCTGCTCGGGTTGATAATGCACCTGGTGCCCAACTTCTCCGGGCGAGAACATCATGTCGACGTCTTCGGGCCATAGGTGGAAGAATGTCTGGGTATACTCACCCCCCTGAACGAAGTTGTATTCCGAATCGGACAAATGGCCGAAGTTGCCGCCCATTATATAGATGCATCTCCATGGCGAAAAGGTCGTCGGTGGAGGAGCAGATATCAACGTCGAGGATAACCCGTGGCACGCCTGTCTGCTCCCATGGTATCTGGTAGTCATCATCCTCTGAACATGATGTGAGCGCAAGGAGGCCCACCAAAAGCAGGGCGATGACTCTTATGATTCTGAAAGGTAGTATTTGGCAATCGTATCTCATTATTAATGCATTCCTATCTCACTTGATGGATAGTCATAAATAATAGGAGGCGCACCAAGCTGACTGGCATCAACGTTGGCTGCACTCTTCTCCACATAATTCCTGGTCTGAGCTTCATTGGCTATGCGCTCCAAGTTCTTCTTGTCGTATGCCAAGAAATCTTGGAAGGTGTAACTCTCACCAGCCAATTCCATGATGTGCTTATAGATGGCCCAACGGCTGGGGGCGTTAAATATGGCAGTAGAAGAACTACCCCTCATAATACTGGTTTCTGTAGCTCTATAAATGCCCTTAGAATAACGAGACAACGCTCCCTCATATATACCTATTCTCTCTACGTCATAATCATGATTCTGGATAAAATCTTTCCAAAGCACTTTCGTTGGATCTTTTTCCGTATCTACGTTCATAGACCAACCACGATTATGACTTGATTCTAATGAACCTGAATAAATGCTATTGCCAGTAGGATCATCAGCAGTATATTCATCTGCCAGTTTTGCAAAACCATGACCTCCAACTTCATGACGAAGTGTTCCATCCCTTCCAACCTCTGTCAATCCTGAAGAATAACCATCGCTGTTCCAACTACAATTTGCCCTACTATAAGTACCCTCATTGTTCAGCAAGATGATAGCTGAAACATCTTTTAAGTCGCCATTAAGTTCTGGCACTTTTCTTACATATTCTGCGATTTTTGTTCTATTGGTTAAATACGTTCCTCCACCTAGCATATCATCTTGCTCACCATTCTTAGTCTCAAAAATGATATCTTCATCTATAATTTCATTTTTCGAAACAGCAGTTACTGAATAGACATCAAAATAATCTTTGAAAGTAGTATATGGCTCTATACCGAAGAAGGCTTCTATTGCCCAACTCACAGCTTCATCAAATGTGCCATTAGCTATTAACCTATCAGAAAAAGCGTCGCCTGTTATGACAATAGTGATACCATTTCCCTTAGTATGGCTTAGCCATTTCTTGACTTGTCCGTCTGCAGAGAAATCGGAAGATTCATAAAGCCAGCCGTATTTTAGGCGATAGCCAGATTGTTGCTTAATATTAAGGCCATTACTAATATTCTTCCACCAATCAGATTTAAGCAATGTTTCTGAAAGAATACCATCCATCTGATTTCGGCCTATATATAAACCTTTCAAGTTTTGTAAATTAATAAAACTATCAGGTATTGTTCCTGTCAGATTATTAAATTCAAGGTTTAAATATTCTAGATTAATTAAGTTTGCAATACTTTCTGGTATAGAACCTGACAATTGATTGCCTGCCATTTCTATTGTATGCATATTGATAAGATTACCAATGCTTTGGGGAATAGATCCTGTCAATTGATTGTCAGAAAGAAGCAGGTATTCCAAATATATGAGATTACCAATACTTTCTGGAATAGAACCAGATAATTGATTGTGACGTAAAACGAAATGTTTAAGATTTGTAAGACTACCTATGCTTTCTGGAATAGAGCCTGATAGTTGATTATTTTCAAAATTCAAGTCTCCTAAGTTCTTAAGATTTCCAATACTCTGAGGGATAGTACCTGTTAATTTATTATCCCTCAGAGTTAAATACATAATATTAACAAGATTCCCTATACTGACAGGTATATTGCCAGTAAACTGATTAAATGAGAAGTCTATAGTACTCAGATTCACAAGATTACCAATAGTTTCTGGAATAGAACCCGACAATTGGTTATAATAAAGATAAAGGCATTCTAATGCCACAAGATTGACTAGAGTTTTTGGAATAGAGCCTGATAATTGATTTGCACCTAGCTCAAGATCTCTCAATTTTGATAAGTTACCAATGCTTTCTGGAATAGAACCCGACAACTGGTTACGATTAAGATATAAATACTCCAAATTCGCAAGGTTGCCAATACTTTCTGGAATAGAACCCGACAACTGGTTATTACCCAATTGTAAATACCTTAAATTAGTAAGTGAACCAATACTTTCTGGAATCGAACCTGACAATTGATTATTACTCAATCGTAAATACCTTAAATAAGTAAGTAAATCAATACTTTCTGGTATCGAACCTTTTAATCCATTATCATTTAAATCTAAATTATATACATGTCCTCTATCGGTCCAAACCCCATACCATTCTGAGAGAGGTTTATCACTTCCCCAATTCTCTTTATTCTTCCAATTAGCGCCATCAGTAGAATTATAAAGATCCATCAAGGCTTGTCGCTCCCTCATTATTTCATCAGCCTCTTCTTTAAGGATGGCATCTGTATCAAGGCCAGTAAAGGTCTTAATCATGGCGCGTCTTACATCTACCTCCTTATCCGTCTTCTTCTCTATTGAGAACTCTTCATTCGTAGTGGGGTTAGTCCCATAAATGTAGAGCGTGAGACCCTTTTCATAAACGCCCACAGGCACTATGAAATAGAAATCGGTATTCTCATCGGCATTTAGTTGCAAATCCCGTGGCCACATATCTATCGAAGAGCGCCAAGTGTCTTCTTCATCAGGCACCATCTGAAGAATAGGATTATCTTGGGATATGTCTATAATGCCTTCTCCTGTGATCATCTCACCATTGTTGACCTGCAGACGAACTCGTTCAATGATATTCGTTCCCTTCAGTGAGAAGCGAATCAATCCACAGGTTTGTTTGAACTTCAGGTTATTGTCCGTACTCTTTGCCACCATGGGTAAAGGACGGTTATAGCTATCTACCGTATAGCCAATACCACCCCAAAGATTCACATGAATGATATTTCTGTTGTCGGGATCTATGGCATTATCTCTGTATGGATAAAATGCATAAAAGGTATTACCAGAAATAGACCCTCCTGAAAAAACAGATTCTTGATAGCGGTATTCTTTCACATCCTCAGTGTCACTGTATACCCCTATCCAATCACCTTCATCCCACACCACTTGCTTGCCACCTTCCAAGTGTGAGCGGGTGATGCCTATATCTGCAATGCTTGCCGTAAAGGAAGAAAAAATCCTCCCTTCTGCCATTTGCTCAAGTTCCTCATCATAACAGCCTGTAAGGATAAGCGTTGATGCCAATAATGTATATAATATCTTTTTCATTGCTCTGATTATTTAAGGTTTACCATTCTTGCTTTTCATTTCCGAAATCCTCGTTACCGTTGGTGAAGCTCTGCTTCTTCACAGTCACTTGGCATTCTGCATTTGTGCGCCCATTGTCTGCCTGGACATATATGTTGACTGTGCCTTCATTTCTAGCCGTCACTAATCCATTTTCATCAACATAAGCAACCCATGAGTTCTGGCTATACCACTGCAGTTCTTTATTGTCAGCATTTGTTGGAGCGATAGTTGCCTTTAATTGGGCGGTATCTCCTACATACAACTCCAGAGAGGTCTTGTTCAGTTGTAATTCTGAAACATAGATAAATCCACGCTGCTTGATAGTAATTACTTCAGAAACCCCATCTCCACTAATAGTAATAGTAGCAGTACGACTATCTGTCGAATAATTGGCTGCCACAACAAAAGACAATTTGTTTTTCTGCAAGGCTCTGGTATCAGCCCGATTTATCCATCCAGAACTGATGTCGACTGAATAATCTACGTTGGCTTCTACATCCACTTCGATAGTCTCGCCACTTACTGAAACATTGAATTCTTTCTGTGAAACTAAGATCGCGTCTTTTTGGTTTTGAATAACCACTATTTTATCACTTAATTCATACTCTTGGTTAACAAACACTATTTCAATGCTTCTCTGATCATATCCGTCATTGGAGGCTATAGTAAATGTAAATGTCTGATTTGATGTAGATGATGAGCTCTGAGAGATCCAATTGTTATCTGGCATTTCAACAGTCAGATCCATATTGGTCTTTACAATCACGCTGATATCTCCACCATCAGACCCTATTTTATACTCTTTACTATCCAACGTTAAAAATGGCTCACCTTTCTCCTGAGACACACTGATGGTTTGGCTTGCTGTTCCACTTTTAATGATAATATTAGACTCACGGTTTTTTAATGTCTCATTCTTATTTCCCTTAATTGTCAATGTATACCGCCCAGCGTTACCACTGGAAGGAGATACACTTATCCAATTTGCATCTTCAGAATTAGACACACTGGCCGTCCAGGCCTGAGTGGATGTAAAAGTCACGGTAGCGACCCCGCCTTCGGAATTAAAAACAGGTTTAGTGTTCTCTGTCTCTGGGATTTCAATCTTTGCAGCGACAGGAGTTGGCGTCGGCGTAGGTGTGGGGGTTGGTGTCGTGGGGTCATCATCTCCACCACATGAAGAAATAGAAAATGCTATCAGGATGGATAGCAGAATTGTTTCTGTAAGTCTGAGTGTTTTCATATTAGGTATATGGTCACAAAGTTATTGTTATGATAAAAGTATGTCTTATTTTGCAAATGTAGTATTTTAGATAGAAATACCCAAGCGGAATGACGATTTTTGCAAAATGCACTATGGCTGAGCTGGTTTTTTTTACCACCGCGTTGCAGCGTTGCGCGTTGCAACGAATTTTTTGATATTTATTTGGTAATTTATAGGTTTGTTCGTACCTTTGCATCCGAATTAAGAAAACATCAATCAGTCACCGTCCGTTGTGACTTCATTTTTAAATTCAATCCCGAATAAATAACACATTACTTTTTAATGTATGTACAACAAAACTGAATTATTAGACAAAGAACTGTCTGAACTAGAAGTTATTGCCAAAGAATTGGACATTAAGAAAATCAACAGTTTATCGAAAGAAGCCTTAGTTTATGAGATATTAGATAAGCAGGCAGAGGTGCGTGCCAACGACAAGGCTCAGAAAGAAGAGGCCAAGGCCGCTAAACCTAAGCGCCAGCGTATCAAAAACACTACCGACAAAGTGTTCTCGGCCAACAAGAATGGGGAGCTGACAAAGCAGGAGGCACCTGCTGCCGTGAAGCCTGCTGTTCCTGAAGCTCCAGCTGCCGAGCCTGCTCCAAAGAAGGAGGAGGTGAAGGCGAAGCCTGCGGAGAAGAAGGAGGCAAAGCCTACGGAGAAGAAGGAGGCTGTGAAAGAGCCTGAGGCCACGACCACGGCAACCAAGAAGCGCGGCAGACCTAAGAAAAACGAGGAGGAGGCCGAGAAGGCTGCTCCTAAGGCTGAGGAAAAGGTGGAGCCTAAGCGTGCAAAGGCAGAGGAGAAGCCTGCTCAGGAGGAGAAGCCTGCACCTAAGGTGCATGTGAAACTGACGGAGATGGTGGATGATTTCATCCCTATCGAGGATCTGCCTGACGGTGAGCCTACCGAACTGCCTGCCGAACTGAAGGAGAAGTTCGAAGCTACGCGCAAGAGGGCTCAGCAGGCGGCGATGAACAAGACTGAGAGGTATGAGCGTGTGGAGCGTCAGGAAAGACCTGAGCGTAAGGATCGTCCAGAGCGCGAACCAAGGGCACGCATTTCCAACGTACAGTATGAGAATGCTCCTCAGCCACAACCTCAACCTCAACCTCGCACCAAGATGCGTCCTTATGAATTCAACGATATTCTTTCGGGTGGCGGCGTGTTGGAGATCATGCCTGATGGCTATGGCTTCCTGCGTTCATCCGACTATAATTTCCTCTCTTCTCCTGACGACATCTATGTGTCTCAGTCGCAAATCAAGCTCTTCGGTCTGAAGACGGGCGACGTGGTGGAAGGTGTGATCCGTCCGCCAAAGGAGGGTGAGAAGTATTTCCCACTGGTGAAGGTTTCGCAGATCAATGGCTTGGATCCGCAGTATGTGCGCGACCGTGTGCCTTTCGAGCACCTCACCCCACTCTTCCCTGATGAGAAATTCATCCTGTGCCGTAACGACGGAAGTGACAGCCGTTCGGCCCGCGTGGTGGATCTGTTTACACCGATCGGTAAGGGTCAGCGTGCACTGATCGTGGCTCAGCCAAAGACTGGTAAGACAACCTTGCTGAAGGACATCGCGAATGCCATCGCGGCCAACCATCCCGAGGTGTACATGATCGTGCTGCTGGTGGATGAGCGTCCTGAGGAGGTGACGGACATGGCACGCACCGTGAATGCGGAGGTGATTGCCTCTACGTTCGACGAGCCTGCCGAGCGTCACGTGAAGATAGCCAACATCGTACTGGAGAAGGCAAAGCGTCTGGTGGAATGTGGCCATGACGTGGTGATCTTCCTCGACTCTATCACACGACTGGCGCGTGCGTACAACACCGTTCAGCCGGCATCGGGCAAGGTGCTCTCTGGTGGTGTGGATGCCAATGCGCTGCATAAGCCAAAGAACTTCTTCGGTGCGGCTCGTAACATCGAGAATGGCGGTTCGCTGACCATCATCGCTACGGCTCTGACGGAGACGGGCTCCAAGATGGACGACGTGATCTTCGAGGAGTTCAAGGGTACAGGCAACATGGAGTTGCAGCTGGATCGCTCTCTGAGCAACAAGCGTATCTTCCCTTCCATCAACCTGGTGGCTTCAAGTACGCGTCGTGACGATCTGCTGCAGGATAAGGTGACGCTGGACCGCATGTGGGTGGCTCGCAAGATGCTGAGTGACATGACCTCCCTGGAGGCTATCAACACCGTGAACCAGCTGATGGATAACACGAAGGACAATTATGAGTTCTTGGCAAGTATGAACAGTTAATCAAATTGAAAATTGAAAATTGAGAATTGAAAATTAGGGCTGCGCAATGCCTCCATCCGGATGGTAATTCTCAATCCTCAATTCTCAATCCTCAATAATAAATATTAAATAAAGATGTTCGACAATTTAAGTGAAAGATTAGAGAGATCGTTCAAGATACTGAAGGGTGAAGGCAAGATCACCGAGATTAATGTAGCCGAAACCTTGAAGGATGTTCGCAAGGCACTGTTGGATGCCGACGTGAACTATAAGGTGGCCAAGTCATTTACGGACACCGTGAAGCAGAAGGCGCTGGGACAGAACGTGCTGACAGCCGTGAAGCCTAGCCAACTGATGGTGAAGATTGTGCATGATGAGCTGGCGCAGTTGATGGGTGGTGAGACCGCCGAGATCAATCTGGAGGGCAAGCCTGCGGTGATCCTGATGTCGGGTCTGCAGGGTTCTGGTAAGACCACCTTCACCGCGAAGTTGGCCCGCATGCTGAAGACGAAGCGCAACAAGCATCCGCTGTTGGTGGCGTGCGACGTGTATCGTCCTGCGGCTATCGAGCAGCTGAAGGTGCTGGCCACAGAGATTGGCGTACCAGTGTATGCCGAGCTCGACAGCAAGGATCCGGTGGCGATTGCACAGCATGCCATCCAGGAGGCCAAGGCGAAGAGTTGTGACGTGGTGATCGTGGATACCGCCGGTCGTCTGGCTGTGGATGAGGAGATGATGAACGAGATTGAGGCCATCAAGAACGGCATCAATCCGAACGAGATCCTCTTCGTGGTGGACTCCATGACTGGTCAGGATGCCGTGAACACCGCCAAGGAGTTCAACGACCGACTGGATTTCACGGGCGTGGTGCTGACCAAACTCGATGGTGATACACGTGGTGGTGCGGCGCTCTCTATCCGTACGGTAGTGGACAAGCCTATCAAGTTCATCGGTACCGGTGAGAAGATGGAGGCCATCGACCAGTTCCATCCAGAACGTATGGCCGACCGTATTCTCGGTATGGGCGACATCGTGTCTTTGGTGGAGCGTGCACAGGAGCAGTACGACGAGGAAGAGGCCAAGCGCCTGCAGAAGAAGATCCAGAAGAACCAGTTTGACTTCAACGACTTCCTCTCTCAGATACAGCAGATCAAGAAGATGGGTAACCTGAAGGATCTGGCATCGATGATTCCAGGTGTGGGCAAGGCCATCAAGGACATCGACATGGATGACGATGCCTTCAAGAGCATTGAGGCCATCATCTACTCCATGACACCCGAAGAGCGTACGCGTCCGGAACTGCTGAACGGCAGTCGCCGTCAGCGCATCGCCAAGGGTAGCGGCACGAACATCCAGGAGGTGAACCGTCTGATCAAGCAGTTCGACCAGACCCGCAAGATGATGAAGATGATGACGGGCAGCAAGTTTGCGAAAATGCAGGGGATGATGCAGGGAATGCAAGGTTTGAGGAGGTAATTCTCAAACCTTGCATTCTCCTGTTATTATAAAGTTTGCTTTTATTCATTTCTTTCGCTCGTGCGAAAGAAACGAACCAAAGAAAGCACGCCGACTGCACTTCCGCAGCTAAGATTGCTTCGTTTTTCACTAAGCGCTGCAAGACGACCCCCTTCGGGGCTCTTATTGGTGCAGCGCTCTTAACGTGAAAACCTCGCAATCTCTTCACGCTGCTCCAGTGAGGTCGGAATCTTTGGGGCGACATCGCTTCGCTCGTTGTGCGCTTTACGCTAACTTGACTATATGCTGACATGCTAGTAACTATGCGTTGCAGCGTTGCGCGTTGCAAGTAATTTTGCAAACGCTTAAATACTTAATAATAGAGCGCCTTTACAATACTGAACACCCCCCTATCCGTCCTCACATCTGGAGCGTGAAGAAAATCGGGAAAGTTTTCGGAAAAGAGGGGTGCACCAATAAGAGCGCGAAGCGGTCGTCTTGCGCCCCTCCCGAAAACGTGAGCGATTTTTAGCGGAAGATGTGCAGACGGCGGCGCTTCTTTTGGTTCTTTTTTTTGCAAGAATACAGGCTACACCTCAGCATAGCTCAAACTAGCTTGACTCTGCATTCGGTTTGCACTGTATTTCTTCGAGCTGTAGCGAAGAAAAGAATGAGTAACTTTCGCACGAGCGAAAGAATGAACAGAATAAAAATAAAAATTATAGAGAATGGAGTTAATTGACGGAAAAGCAGTAGCAGCGCAAATCAAGCAAGAGATTGCAGCTGAAGTAGAACAAATCGTGGCTGCAGGCGGCAAACGCCCGCATTTGGCAGCAATCCTCGTGGGTCACGATGGTGGCAGCGAAACATACGTCGCCAACAAGGTGAAGGCGTGTGAGGCGTGTGGCTTCAAATCTTCCCTGATTCGCTATGAGGCGGATGTCACGGAGGAGGAATTATTAAATAAGGTGGAAGAGCTGAATCAGGATGCCGATGTGGATGGTTTCATCGTGCAGCTGCCTTTGCCGAAACACATCTCTGAGCAGAAGGTGATTGAGGCGATCGACTACCGCAAGGATGTGGATGGCTTCCATCCGATCAATGTGGGCCGACTGAACATCGGTCTACCTTGCTATGTATCGGCTACTCCTAATGGCATCTTGGAATTGCTGAGTCGCTACCACATAGAGACCAGCGGCAAGAAGTGTGTGGTGTTGGGACGCAGCAACATCGTGGGCAAGCCCATGGCTAGTCTGATGATGCGCAAGGCCACTCCCGGCGATGCCACAGTGACCGTATGCCATAGCCATAGCAAGGATCTGGTGAAGGAGTGCCAAGAGGCCGACATCATCATCGCTGCTATCGGTAGACCAAACTTCGTGACGGGCGACATGGTGAAGGAAGGTGCCGTGGTAATCGATGTAGGTACCACCCGCGTGCCAGACGCCACAAAGAAGTCGGGCTTCCGTCTGAATGGTGATGTGAAGTTTGACGAGGTGGCACCGAAGTGCTCGTTCATCACTCCTGTGCCAGGAGGTGTAGGGCCTATGACGATTGTGTCGTTAATGAAGAATACGCTGTTGGCGGGAAAGAAGGCTATTTATAAATAGTATTTTCTTATTCGTTTCTTTGCTCGTGCAAAGAAACGAATCAAAGAAACACGCCGACTGCATTTTTTCCGCTAAAACTCACTCACGTTTTTCTAAGCGCCGCAAGACGGTCGCTTCGCTCACTTTGCGGTGCGGCGCTTTTAACGAAAAACATTCCTGAGTTTCTACACGCTGCAAAAATGAGGTCGGACTAGGCTGCGCGATATATCATCATACGCCCCATCACATTGTAACACCCCCTTTCCGGCCTCACATCTGGAGCGTGAAGAAAATCGGGAAAGTTTTCGGAAAAGAGGGGTGCACCAATAAGAGCGCGAAGCGGTCGTCTTGCGCCCCTCCCGAAAACGTGAGCGATTTTTAGCGGAAGATGTGCAGTCGGCGGCGCTTCTTTTGGTTCTTTTCTTCGAGCTGTAGCGAAGAAAAGAATGTTTCTTTCGCACGAGCGAAAGAAATGAATACAAACAAATTATGATGCGAATAAATTATATAATAATCTTATTAGGATTGCTTCTTCTGCTTTGTTGCGGAAAAGCAAACCAGAAACCTTTGGACGCAGAGGAGCCTGCACCACAGCAAGATACGGTGCAGCACCTCACCCTGCTCTTTGCTGGTGACTTGATGCAGCACAAACCTCAAGTGACGGCTGCTGCGACTGCCGATGGCTACGACTATACGGAGTGCTTCCGCTACATGAAGCCACAGATAGAGGAAGCGGATGTGGCCATCGCCAATCTGGAGGTGACACTCGCTGGAAAGCCTTATACGGGCTACCCGACGTTCAGCGCTCCGGACGACTATCTGAAGGGGATCGTGGACGCAGGGTTCGATGTGCTGCTGACATCCAACAACCATTGTCTGGACCGTGGGCAGCAGGGCTTGGAACGTACGCTGACTGTACTGGATTCTTTCGATGTGCCGCATCTGGGGACCTACAGGGACGAGGCGGAACGGGAACGCTCCTACCCTTTCCTACTGGAAAAGAATGGCTTCCGCATCGCACTGCTCAACTTCACTTACGATACCAACGGCATAGAGGTGACGCCTCCGAATGTGGTGAATTACATCGATACTATACAATTGGCGAAGGACATTTATAAGGCGCATGCCATGAGGCCCGACGCCATCATCGCCTGTCCGCATTGGGGCATCGAATACAAGCAGATCCCCAGTGACGATCAGCGATGGCTCACGCAGTGGTTGCTCGACCGCGGTGTGGATCATGTGATCGGCGGGCATCCGCATGTCTTGCAGCCGATGGAGATTCATACCAACGACTATACATTGGCACAGCATCTGGTGGTGTATTCCATGGGCAACTATGTGTCCAACATGTCGGCCGTGAATACCGACGGCGGTGCGCAGGTGACTCTACACCTCAGCAAGTATGCCGGTATCACCAAGCTCGACAGCTGCAGCTACTCGCTGTTCTGGGTTTCGAAGCCGAAGGACTCGGGCCATAAGAACTACCGCGTGTATCCAGTGACGGTGAGTCCCGACTCGCTCAATGCTGTGGAAAAGTCGCTCCTGAACCGTTTTGTTACCAATGCCCGCACGCTTTTTAACGCCCGAAACGTGGGTATCAAAGAGAAAAGTGAATAATATTTGGTAATACATTCAATTTGCATTATCTTCGCACTAAATTTTGAAAATAATTTTACTGACTATGTATAGAACCAATACTTGTGGAGAGCTTCGTCTCTCTGACGTGACTAAGAAAGTGACACTGGCCGGATGGGTGCAGCGTACGCGTAAGATGGGTGGTATGACCTTCGTGGATCTGCGCGACCGCTATGGCATCACGCAGCTGGTGTTCAACGAGGAAGTGAATGCTGAGCTTTGTGCGGAAGCCAATAAGTTGGGACGTGAGTTTGTCATTCAGGTGAAGGGTACCGTAAATGAGCGTTTCAACAAGAACAAGAATCTGCCAACGGGCGACATCGAGATCATCGTGGATGAGCTGAAGGTGCTGAACGCTGCCCTCACCCCTCCGTTTACTATCGAGGACAATACCGATGGTGGCGACGATCTGCGTATGAAGTACCGCTACCTCGACCTTCGTCGTACGGCTGTGCGCAAGAATCTGGAACTGCGCCACAAGATGACCATGGAGGTGCGCAAGTACCTCGACAGTAAGGGTTTCTTGGAGGTGGAGACACCGATGCTCATCGGTTCTACTCCAGAGGGTGCACGCGACTTCGTGGTGCCTTCTCGCATGAATCCGGGACAGTTCTATGCCCTGCCACAGAGTCCGCAGACACTGAAGCAGTTGCTGATGGTGTCTGGTTTCGACCGCTACTTCCAAATCGTGAAGTGCTTCCGTGATGAGGACCTTCGTGCCGACCGCCAACCGGAGTTCACACAGATCGACTGTGAGATGTCGTTCGTGCAGCAAGAGGATATCATCGAGCTCTTCGAGGGCATGGCGAAGCATCTGTTCAAGGAAATCCGCGGTGTGGAGCTCACAGAGCCTTTCCTGCGCATGTCTTGGGCCGATGCCATGAAGTATTATGGCAGCGACAAGCCTGACCTGCGCTTCGACATGAAGTTCGTGGAACTGATGGATGTGCTGAAGGGTTATGGCTTCGCAGTGTTCGACAATGCGGCTTACATCGGTGGTATCTGCGCCAAGGGTGCTGCCACTTATACTCGCAAGCAACTGGATGCACTCACTGAGTTTGTGAAGCGTCCGCAGATAGGTGCCAAGGGCATGGTTTACGCCCGTGTAGAGGCCGATGGCAACGTGAAATCAAGCGTGGATAAGTTCTATACCCAAGAGGTGCTGCAGCAGATGAAGGTAGCGTTCGGTGCTGAGCCGGGCGACTTGATCCTCATCCTCAGCGGCGATGATGTGATGA
Source organism: Bacteroidaceae bacterium (assembly GCA_017427065.1). GTDB lineage: Bacteria > Bacteroidota > Bacteroidia > Bacteroidales > Bacteroidaceae > Bacteroides. The sequence continues at coordinate 15,779 of JAFRTL010000012.1, forward strand.
AGACACGCAAACAACTCTGCGAACTCCGTTTGGAGGTAGCCAGTCAGTTGGGCTTGCGCGACAAGAATAAGTTCGCTCTACTGTGGGTGGTAGACTTCCCAATGTTCGAGTGGAGCGAGGAGGAAGGTCGACTGATGGCTATGCACCATCCGTTCACCCATCCGAAGGATGAGGACATCACCCTGCTGGATACTGATCCTGCTGCTGTGCGTGCCGATGCTTACGACATGGTTTGCAATGGCGTGGAAGTTGGTGGTGGTTCCATCCGTATCCACGATCCGAAGTTGCAAGCCAAAATGTTCGAGATTCTGGGCTTCACCCCAGAGAAGGCCGAGGAGCAGTTTGGCTTCTTGATGAATGCCTTCAAGTATGGTGCACCTCCTCATGGCGGTCTGGCTTACGGACTCGACCGTTGGGTAAGCATCTTCGCCGGTCTCGACAGCATCCGCGACTGCATCGCCTTCCCGAAGAACAACAGCGGACGTGACGTGATGCTCGATGCTCCTGCCCCATTGGAACAGAAGCAACTGGATGAATTGAACCTGGTAGTGGATATCAAAGAAGATTAAAAAAATTAAGAAAACTTCTTGTTGTTTTCACTGATAATTATTTTCTTTGCATTAGTAACTTTTAATTCTATTGCATTATGTTAGGTACTATTATTTGGCTCATTGGTGTCATTCTTGCCATCAAGGCCGTTTTGGAAATTCTGAAGTGGAACATCAACCCTATCGTGAAGATCTTAGTGGCTGTTCTGTTGCTGATCACCAGTTGGATTGGTCTGATCATTTACTACCTGTGGGGTAAGGACAATTTGGAAAAATTGTTGAAGTAAGTTTTCCAATTTTACTAACAAAATAAAGGTAGAGGCTTTCGCCACTACCTTTTTTATTTTCTCTCCAAGTGTCCCCTCCATAGCGGGGACATTTTTAACATTCAGCGTTGCAGCGTTGCGCGTTGCAAGCAAAATTACTTTGCCAACTTCTTGATGGCTTTCACGATCATAGGCTCCATGATGGCGTAGCCCTCCAACGTAGGATGCACACCGTCCTTTGAGAGCGACTCTGGCAGTCCGTTGGTATTATCCTTCATGGCAGCATGGAAATCCACGTATGGAATCTTATGCGCTTTCGCGTAGGCTTCCAGCTTCTTGTTCAGCTCGATGATGATCTGCGAAGGATCGCCTAGCTCTGGACGCCAGCCGTACTTATTGGCAGGAAGCACAGAGCAGATGATCACCTTGATCTTGTGGGCCTTGGCAAGCTCGCACATCGAATAAACATTCTGCGCAATATTCTCTACATCGATGTATTGCTGATTACGGGCGATATCGTTAGTACCAGCCAAGATCGTCACCACTTTAGGATTCAGGGCTATCACATCGGCTTGGAAACGCGCCAGCATCTGGGCCGTCACCTGACCAGAGATGCCACGTCCCACGTAGTTGTTCTGCGTGAAAAACTCCGCGTGCATACGTGCCCAATTGTCGGTGATGGAGTTGCCCATAAACACGGCAGTTGGTCGGGTGGTTACTTGTGCATTCGCTGGTGCGTAGCGTTCATAGTTGGCCCATGTTCTCTTGTCATTGTTGTTGTTTTGCTGGGCAGATAGGTTCAGGCTCAGCAACATTGCTCCTGCAAAGAGCGCTGTTCTAAAAATCTTTTTCATAATATATAGTTTTAATAAAAAATCATCTATTCATTTCTTTTGCTCGTGCAAAAGAAACGGAATCAAAGAAAACACGCCGACTGCATTTTTTCCACTAAAAATCACTCACGTTTTCCTAAAGCGCGAAAACTCGCAAGCTCCGCTTGCTCAAACAGCCCGCGCTTTTTAACGGAAAACTTTCCCGATTTTCTTAACGCTCCAAAAATGAGGTCGGACCAGGCTACGCACAGCACGGAGTTTATAGTCATCTCCCTCTCTCAGTCTTCCCCATGGGGGGTAGATAAAGAGGGGTAGCAACGAGCAAAGCAATGTTGTGTCAAATCTCCGACCTCACTGGAGCAGCGTAAAGAGATTGCGAGTTTTTCACGTTTAAAGCGCCGCACCAATAAGAGCCCCGAAGGGGGTCGTCTTGCGGCGCTTAGTGAAAAGCGAAGCAATCTTAGCTGCGCAAGTGCAGTCGGCGTGTTTCTTTGATTCGTTTCTTTTGCACGAGCAAAGAAATGAATAAGAAAACTAATCCTTCACATAAATAACACCATTGATCTCTTTCAACTTCCCTTCCTTCAAGAGACCTGAGATGGCAGCATCCGTCATCGTCTCTATGTTGGTCCCCATGCGGAAGCCCAGTTGCTTTGCCATCATGCGCTTCAGGTCGTCACGACTCAATGACACCTGCTGCCCCACGATGTAGAGCGCCAGGTTGCTCCACTCCACTTCGGGAATGTCCTGCGCATCGCGCTCCGACTCCACTCTGTAGAAGTGATAGCCGTCCATGGCACTCTTGTCTGCCCAGAAGGTGTAGTTCTTTCCATTGCTGCGCGGATCCTTATAGCAAGGCAGCAGACACTGATCCACCAATTCCTGCAGGCGCGGAGTGACGCGTGGCAGCACCCATGCCTGTGCGATGCGCTTATAGATATAGGTGTTGGTGATGGGTTGCTCTGCCTTGACCAACTGCTGCACTTGCGTCTTCACACGGTCGGCATGCTGAAGCACCTTTTCAATGCCAGGCACGCCACGGTACTTAGTGATAGTCAGCTGCTCATATTTCTTCTCTCGGTCGTTCACGGCTACCACGGGCTTTTCTGCCGCGAGGTTGAACTTCATCACTGGAGCTGCCGGTTCCTCTTTCTTTTCGGCAGGCTTAGGGTTTCTGATTTCCTCCACACGCTGCACGATGCGGTCGATGACCTTGGTGCGGTTCTCGAACCAATCCACCGCCCATACGCGCATCACCTCCCAGCCCAGCATGTTCATCACGTTAGGCTGACAGATCTCACGGTCGCGCGTGGTAGGTGTGTCGTAGTAGTTCTTGCCGTCGCAGAGGATGCCCATCACATACTCATCGTCCTTGTCGGGGTTCAGCACGGCAATATCTACCTTGAAGTTGCTCTTACCCACCATGGTGTCCACCTTCAGTCCGCGCTCTTCCAGCGCAGCAGCTATCTCGCCGATGAGGATGCTCTCCCGCTGCTCCACCTTCTTGATGGCAGGTATGGCGCTCATGCCACGCTCTGCAAACTCGAGGAATTTCTTCAATCCGATCACACCCTTCGCCTGACTGCGACGGAGGTCTATCTGCTCTGCCTTCAAGGTGGAGAAGATGATCATCTCGTAGCGTGAACGCGATACAGCCACATTCAGTCGGCGCTCGCCGCCCTCGTTGTTCAGCGGTCCGAAGTTCATCGACACATGACCGTACTTGTCGGGGCCATAGCCCACGGAGAAGAGGATCACGTCACGCTCATCACCCTGCACGTTCTCCAGGTTCTTGATGAAGATAGGCTCCTCGCCGCCATAGGCCTTCGCCTCCAGATCGGGATACTTCGCCAGTTCATCGGTCAGCACATCTTCTATCAGGTTCTGCTGTACCTTACTGAACGAAACGATACCTATGCTGTATTTGCTCAGTTCCTCATCTTTCAGTCGGCGGATCACCTCTTCCACGATGGCCTTCGCCTCGGCAGCATTGCTGCGCGTGTGGCCCTTGTCGTAGGTACCTTCCACCTGTACGAGGCGCACCTTCGAGAGGCGGTCGTCCACCGATGGGAAGGTGTAGAGTTTGCCGTCGTAGTATTGCACATTGCTGAAGGCTATCAGGCTCTCATGCTTGCTGCGGTAGTGCCACGTGAGGTAGCGCGACGGGATGGAGAGCGTGATGCAATCGTCGAGGATGCTGTCCATATCATCGAGTTCTGCCTCGTCCTCATCCACCATGGAGGTCTCGAAGAAGCTCGTCGGCGGCATCTGCATCGGGTCGCCCACCACTACCAGTGCCTTGCCACGTGCGATGGCACCAACGGCCTCGCTGGTTGGCATCTGCGATGCTTCGTCGAAGATCACCAAGTCGAACTTAGGCGCATTCAAGTCGATGAACTGTGCCACACTGATAGGACTCATCAGCATGCAAGGACAGAGCCTTGGCAACAAGGTTGGTATCTGGTCCATGATCTTGCGGATGCTCATGCCGCGTCCGCCATTGGCGATGTTGCGCTTCAGGATACCCATCTCCGAACTGTTGGCAGCTTCCATGGTCGGTGAAGGGATGTTGGCCACCAAGCGGTAGTAAAGTTCCTTCTTGGTCAGCTCTTGGAAGTTGCTGGTCTCTTGGCGGTACTTCTTTATCAGGTCCTCCATCAGCAGACCGTTGAACATACGCAGGTCGTCGTCGGCATCCACCAGTTTCAACGACAGTTGGTGATACACACCACGCTTCAAGGCGTTGGCAGCCTCTGCCCCAGTTTTGTGTCCATCCACGATATAAGCCGTCACACCCTGCAAGTGCTCTGCTTCCAGTTCGTGCTTCTTGAGGGTCCACTGACACCATTCGCGAGCTTGACCGAAGTGCGCCAGCCATTGCTCCACATGGGTGCTCAGGTAGTCCACCACATTGCCCTCTGGCAGTGGGATCACAGCCACCTCATCGAGTTGTTTCTGCACGTCTTGCAAGTGATGATAGGCGTTCCTCATCTCGTTGGCTTTCTGACTCTTAGGATCGTTTATTAGCGCATGACTTTCACCGATGAGTTTTGCCAAAGCAGCCTTCTTTTCCAACACATTTTCCATGCTCCCTATAAGCGCATTCATGCCGTCCCACGTGGCTGTAGGAGCCACTTGCTTGATGCGGCTCATGAAACTGCGCTTAGCGAAGAAGCGTGGCAGGAACCACTTCTGAGCTATCTGCTGCATCTCCTCACGCAGCAGCGCTGGCTTCTCTTTCAGCACGTCGTCCTTGGTCTTGGAGAGAAGCGTGTCGCGGGCGTCATTGTAGGCATCCAAGGCAGCACAAGTCTCCAAGGCATGCAGATAGTCTTTACGCTGATCACCATCGGCCGACTGGCTCATAAAGCCGTTCACGGCCTCGGCGTATGGTTTCAGCAGACTTTCCACTTTGTCCAGACTCTCCTTGCGCGCATCCTTCGGCTCCAAGCCACAGAGCGGATGGTCGGCTGGATGGCCTGTGATTTGGAACACCGTATCGAGGGTTTCTATAGCTGCGCCCCATGCCTCAAGCTTATCAGGATTGACAAGCTCCAGTGGCGGCAGCGTTCGATAGAGTTCCCCACCCTTCAGTGCCACATAGCCAGAGATGCAGTCGTAGAGTGAGAAGCCGTTCTCATGCTTCCGATGCAGCGCCTCCATATTGGCGATGAGTTTCTTACGATGCTCGAAGAGGGCTGCAGAGGTCTTCTCGTAGTCCTCGCTGCGGGCGATGTGTATGGCATTCAGCGCCTTCTCCATCTGAGAGAGGAAGTGGCTCTTCGTCACCTTATTGCTATGCAGTTCCAAGCAGAAAGGCTCCAGTCCCACCTTGGTCAGACGTTTCTCCACCACGCTCAGCGCCGCCATCTTCTCGGCCACGAAGAGCACGCGCTTGCCTTGATAGAGGGCGTTGGCTATCATGTTGGTGATGGTCTGGCTCTTGCCCGTTCCAGGAGGGCCGTGCAGGATGAAGCTCTTGCCTTCGCCGCTCATGATCACCGCTTCCATCTGGCTGGAGTCCACATCCATCGGAATGGCGTAAGCCTTCGGCTCCACCTCCTTGTCCATCTGGCGGGCATCCACTGGCTCCGTCTGATCCTGCCACTTCAGCTTCTGCTCCATCAGCGTGGCTATCACTTGGTTCTCTTTCAGTTTCTCAGCCCCCGAATGGATGTCGTTCCACATCACGAACTTGCTGAAGGAGAAGAGTCCCAGCAGGGCTTCCTCCAGCACGTTCCAGCGCTTCTGTCCGGCGATGGCCTGCCTTACCCCTGCGAAGATGCGCTTCACATCCACCCCATGGTCGTCGGTAGGCAGTGGGTTCATCACACCCAGGTTGATGCGGAACTCCTGCTTCAGCATCTCCACCAGGGTGGTATTCAGTATGATGTCTTCCTCACGGCTGCGGATCACATAGCCCGTGGCTCCTCCCTTGCGAATGATGTCCACAGGCAACAGCAGTATGGGTGAGTAGCGTGGCTGTATGCTCTTGTCGTTCTCATACCAGCGCAGCATGCCCAGCGCCATGAAGAGGCTGTTGGCACCGTTCTCTTCCATGGAGGTGCGTGCCGTGCGGTAGATGAATTTCAGTGCCGATTTCAGTTCTGCTTCACTGAGGTAAGACACCAGCGTGTCTTTCAGCTGATGCGTCACCACCAGGTCTCTGAGGTTCGTGGCCTGCAGGGGTGAGTCGTACATGCCTCCCTGTGGTTTCAGACCCTCCACGGGGCAAGGCAGCACATGGTAGCTCTCACCGTCTTGCAGCAGGTCTTCCAGTCGGTCTATCTCGAAGGAGATGAATGGGATGACGCGCTTGCCGAGTTTGGTGTTCAGCAGGTTGTTCCTCAGTGAGAAGTCCAGCAACTTACGCTCCCAGATGGTCTGCTTGGTCACGGGCTGCTTGTCGTCCTCGAACTTCAGGGCGAAGTGGTCCAGCTGCTTCACCTCCTCGGTGGCCTGCTCATGCTCCAAGCCCTCCAGCACCCACTTGCCGTCTTTCTCCACGCGCTGTGGCAGCGGACGGATGCCACTGAGGCGGCAGCGATGCACGTCGATGAAGCATTCGAACTGCTCCTCACGCTTCAAGGCACTTTCTCCTTGGTGCACGGCCTCCTCGAAGCTCACGGCACTGCTCTGTGCCACGGCCGTAGTCTCCAGCACCACGATGTTGTTCAGTCCGTCGGCACAGTTGCGCAGCAAGAAGCTGGGGTCATCGCCCACGCACTGCGCGTAGATGTCCTCCGTGAGCCAAGCGCCCACGAAGATGTGCCCCTTCTGCAGCACCAGCAGTGGGAAGATGCCCATGTTCTCCAGTGCCGAGGCAAAGAGCAGCGTCAGGTCAAGGCACGTGCCCAATTTCTCGCTCAGCACGCGTTCTGGCAGTCGCACGCGCTGTCCTGTCTCCTCGAAGCTGGCAGGCACGGCGCTATAGACAATGCCTTCGGCACGCAGGGCCTCATACACGGCTGCCACCATCTGGCGCACACGGTTGCGGTCTTGCGTCTGGTACTCGTCGAGGGCCGATGAGCCAGTCCACTTCTCCAGCAACTTAGACGCAGCGACGCTCACACGTGACAGTGCGGGATGGTTTGGCGTGACGAACGATGCCAGCAGCTCGGGCATCACGGAGGTGCCGCTCCACTGATCATAGGCCATGAGGGTCAGCGGATGCGTCTCTGTGTGCACCACCCTGCCCTCCATTTCCACGGTGAGGGTGAAGTGGGTCTGCACCGCCTCGGTCATCTCCATGAGGCGTGTCATGTCGGGCTTCAGCTCCAGCGTTTCCAGTGTGATGCGGTTGCCCATGAGCACCTGATCCACCACCGCTGCCGAAGTCTGCAACCCCTCACCGCTGAGGGTCACCTGCACAGGTCCCCAGTCGCGCTCATCGTCGTTCTCCAACTGCAGGCGCGTGATGGTTTTCACCCCGTTCATCAGCATGGCACTGTTCACACCTGGCAAGTAATCCAGTATAAGTTGTCCCTGCCAATTCTTGGTATTTATTGTTTCTTGTTCCATAATGGTGCTTATTTGTGGAAAGTGTCTGGCACTACTTCGTCATCTCGAAGCCGAGGCGCACACCATCGAAGTTCTTACTAAGCTCGCCGATGGCTTGGAGTGACTGGTTGCCACTTAGCTGTCCGATGGTCTGCAAGAGTTGCATGAGGCGCTGGCTCTCAACAAGGATACCAATGGTGTTTCCACTGCGCTCCACATAGCATGGAAGGGTGAGCAGCAGACTCTGAAGCGTGAGGCGCCCATCGGCTGGGTCAAAGGTGTATTGACCGCTGAAACTCTTACCATCAATCTTGGCACTGAAGGTTTTGTCCTCCTTGAAAGTGAACTGCGTGTTACTACTCTTGATACCCACTTTAGAGTAGTACTCCTGCAACTGATTCTTCACGCGTTGAGCAGCCACTGCTCCACCGGCCTTTGCCAAAGCATTGTCGCTTGTAAAGGCACATCCTGGCTGGCTATATTTCCAAGTACCATAGAGGTCGGCCTCTGTAAGTTTATTGAGTCCCAACACATTACCAAGGATGCTCTCCAAGATAGAAACTGCATCGCCTGTGTTGATGCCTGTTTGTGGATTACCACCATTACTGGTCTGACCATTAGTACCTGTGGCCATAGTACCACAACTGGCAAATGTTATAGCTATGAAAGCCATTGCTAAAATCAAAGTCTTTTTCATAATGCTCATATTATTATTTTTAGTTTATAATTTTCAAATCACTATTCTCAATCGATAAATATAACTCTTTTATTCTCTGTGCTTATCAATGTCTTCTGCTGCGCCAACACATCATATCCCACTAAGCCATCGATACCATCCTCAGCCTCGATGCCCATCGTACGGAGATTATGCAGAAGGAACTCCATGCCAGTGAATAGCTTGCCAGCAATCTCCATGCGAAACACTTCAATTTGAGTCACGCGTACAGGAATGCGTGAAATACCAGTCAGTTCCATAGCACCAACGGGACGACTATGATTAGCCAATTGCCTCCTGTAGGTCTGCGAGAGTACACCACCCCCAGCTCCACAATCGATGCCCAACTGGTAGATATCATCGCCAATTTTTGCCTCTACACATGGCACATGTTCCACAATAGTGAGTGGAGCCTCATGCAAAGCATTTGCAGAATATGTAGCAGCCAAATAAGCATCCGTATCAGATGGACGAATGAAGGTCAAAGTGGAGTCGGAATAATTGTAAAGCACATCATACCCCTGTAAGGTTTGTGCGCCTATCATGCCCAAAGCCTCTATACCATCCTCGCGCTCCATCTGTGACATCTCGATGCTGAGATACTGGGCACCTTCTTCTCGAATACCCTGTAGATCGAATTCATGAGCCGTATAGGTGTCGCGTCCTAGCATAGGCACTCCACTCACATCAGTGATGCGACTGTAGCTGCGACTGCGCTGACGAGAAGGATGGAAGTATCGGCGATTCACCATGGTACGAGGAGAGCCTGTATCGAAGATGAACCACCCTTGTAGGGAATCCAATTTCGCTTGCACAGCTATCATCTTATTAGGAGTGAGGTGAAAAGGCACAGTAATCACAGGCGGAACATCAGCAGCAAGTTGTCTGCCAGACTCTTCCTTCGGGTGACTCATAGCACACTGCGATAAGAGAAAGATAAGGGCACCAAGCCAGATGTGATATTTGGTCTTCGTCATGCCGCAAAAGTAAGGAAAATTTTTGGCATTGTACACGTTTTATCTTATCTTTGTCATAAAATAATTATTCTTATGAAAAGACGTTTTTTCCTGAGTCTAATACTGACTATCTTATGCCTCACGGCACTGGCACAGGCTTCTAAGCCTGTCATTGGCATTACAACGGGGTTCAGCAACCAAATGTACACACTGCGCTATACCTGTGTGGAATCTGTAAAAGAGGCAGGGGGTATCCCCTTCATTCTGCCTTTTGTCGATAATGCAGAGGATGCTCGCGACTATATCGCTCGCGTCGATGGACTGTTGCTAAGTGGCGGCGCTGATGTAGACCCTGTCTACTACAACGAAGAACCAGAGCGTGCACTTGGTTCGGTAGATCCTGATCGTGATCTGGCAGAAATGCTTTACATTGAAGCAACAAAGAATGCCAATAAGCCTATACTTGCCATCTGCAGAGGTTCACAAATTCTCAATGTGGCCTTTGGTGGTACGCTCTACCAAGATATTTCTTCCTCTGTGAGAGGAGCCATCAAACATGGGCAGAGTCAGCCGGGCAAGTTCCCTTCACACAGCATCAGCATTGCCAAAGACTCTTACCTATACCAACTCATAGGATTGGAGGAAGTACGCGTGAACTCCTTCCACCACCAAGCAGTGAAAGACATTGCGCCTGATTTCAAGGTAACAGCTTATGCGCCTGACGGTGTCGTGGAGGCTTATGAGGGCTTCCCAAAGTGGGACGTTTTGGCTATACAATCTCATCCCGAGTATTTCGTGGCCGACAATCATGATCCTCTATGGCTGAAAATCTTTACTGACTTCATTGACAGGGCGAACAAAAAGAGATGAGTTTAAAAATCTACAAGGCATCAGCTGGCAGCGGTAAGACCTATACGTTGGCAGTGGAGTATATCAAGTTCTTGATACAGAATCCACTGGCGTACAGGCAAATATTGGCTGTGACCTTTACCAATAAAGCTACAGCTGAAATGAAAGAGCGCATTGTCCAACAACTCTATGGGTTGGCCACAGGCGATGCTGACTCTGACTCCTATCTGCGCAGCATCAGTAAAGGATTGGGAGGAAAGGTGACAGACGAAGTGATTCGAAAAAATGCCAGTATAGCCTTGCAGAATATCCTTCATGACTACTCGCGTTTCCGTGTGCAGACCATTGATGCCTTTTTTCAGGAAGTGATGCGTAATCTGGCTCGCGAACTGAATCTGATGCCAGGCATGACCATCGAATTGAATACAACAGGGGTAGTTAATCAAGCCGTGGAGCATCTTATCGACGGGCTTCAGCGTGGCAACCAGGTGCTGGGGTGGATTGAAAGTTTCATAGAGGAACGAATCAGCGAAGGTAAGAAATGGGATGTGACTGCCGACACACAGCACTTTGGTATCAACCTTTTCAATGAAAACTATTTACAATATGGGAAGAAGCAGAGCGAGATGTTGCTTAAAGAACCCACATTGATAAAAAACTATCGAAGCCAACTGAAAACTTTGGAAAAGGCAGCGCTGGAAGAGATGAAGGACTATGGTGATAGATTCTTCTCCCTATTGAATGACAATGGACTGTCGGTGGATGATCTAGCAGGTAAAGGTAATGGTATAAGCAGCTACTTCAATAAGTTGTCAAAGGGCACTTTTCTCGACGAAGAAAAGGTGCGCAACAAAACGGTGGAGAAGCATTTGGAGAGTGTCGAAGCATGGTGTACAAAGACCTCCAAACACAGGGCAGAAATCGTGTTCATAGCCGAAGAAAGTCTACTTCCATTACTGAGGGAAGCAGAACAAAAACGAGGGCTGAATACACGCTTAATCAACACCTGCCAACTTTCATTAAGACATCTCAGTAAACTTCAGTTACTGGATAGTATCAGTCAGCAGGTGAATATCGATAATAAAGAGGCTAATCGTTTCCTTCTCTCTGGTACAAATGCCCTACTCCACAGCCTTATGGAAGAAGGAGATGCAAACTTTATCTTTGAAAAAATAGGTACCAGCATCAAGCATGTAATGATAGATGAATTCCAAGATACCAGCAGTATGCAATGGGACAACTTTATGTTGCTATTGGAAAATATTCTATCCGAGGGAAAGGACAGTCTTATAGTAGGCGATGTGAAACAGAGCATCTACCGCTGGCGCAATGGCGACTGGAACATTCTGAACCGTCTAGGTACTCCAAACGGTGAATTTCATCGGCACATACTTGTGGAGTCACTGAACTACAACCGGCGCAGTGAGAGCCGTATCGTAGACTTCAACAATGCACTATTTCAAGAGGCACTACCCTACTTTCGTGAACTTGAGCCAAAGGAACCTGAAAAGGAATACGAAAAGCTGCAACAGGCTTACAGTGATGTCAAGCAATTGCTACCTGAAGATAAGGAGAAAGACAAGGGCTTTGTAAAAGTCAGCATGGTGAATGCGACAAAGGACTACGTTGAGGAAACGATCTCCCTTCTAGGAGAGGAAGTGAAACACCTCATGAATAGTGGGATTGAGCCTAACCAGATGGCTATCTTATTGCGTAACAATCTTAAATTGCCCGACATTGCTACGTATTTTGAAACAGAACTGGGTATTCATCTAGTATCCGACGAAGCTTTCTTGTTAAGCGCATCAGAGGCAGTATGCCTCTTGATAGATGCCTTACGCGTATTGAGTGATCCTGAAAATTTAGTGGCAAAGGCATCGCTCCGCTTGGGATTTGAGTTACTGCACAAGGAGGAGAAACCTGCTTCATGGCATTCGATTTTCTCAAAAGAAAGTCAGCAACTAATACTCCCACCAACCTTCTCAGAGCATTTGAATGAATTAAGCCAATTACCTCTATACGAACTGGTTGAAGAACTTTATTCTATTTTTGAATTAGATAAGATAAAGAAACAGGATGCCTATCTGCTTTGCTTTATGGACGAGGTGTCACAGTATCTTACCAACCATCCTTCAGATATCTCGGCGTTCCTCAACTATTGGGATGAGGAGCTTAATGGCAAGTCCATTCCAAGTAGTGAGACTGACGGCATCAGGGTACTCACCATACACAAATCCAAAGGTCTGCAATTCCATACAGTGCTGATTCCTTTCTGCGACTGGACATTAGAGAAGGACGGACTGCATGAGTTGCTGATGTGGAATAAGAGTGTAGAACAGTCTCCATTCAATGCACTCGATATTGTGCCAATGAACTTTGGTAAACAAATGCGAGACTCACTTTACCAAGCTGACTATGAAAAAGAACGTTTGCAACTATGGGTGGACAATCTGAACCTGTTGTATGTGGCTGTAACCCGCGCTGAAAAAAATCTGTTGATGTGGAGCAAAGCCAGCACTTCTAACGAAAAATCGAAAAAGAATAGTCCGGCCTATATCTATGGACTTCTGGAGTATGTACTCCCAAAGATTGCGTATTCTCCTTTAGGTACATGGGATGCTGAAGAAAGCATCTATGAATTAGGGACGCTATGCACAGACAATTCGAAGACTAACTCAAAGGGACATAATAAGTTGGTTAAGCATCAACAATCGCATAATGTTGAAATGGTAAGCGTGAAACCAAAGATACAGTTCCGCCAGTCCAACCGTTCTGCAGATTTCATTGCAGGAGTGGATGAGGAGGAGTCTCCGCAACGTTTCATCAATAGAGGAAAGTTGCTTCACGAGGTCTTCTCCGCCATTAGCACCAAGGAAGACATTCAACAAGCCATAGACCGCTTGGTGTTTGAGGGAGTGATTGGCTCACAAGCTGAAGAGCAGGAGATTAAGGCATTGACAGAGCATGCGCTAACGCTTCCAGAAGTGCAAGAATGGTACAGCGGTAATTGGAAGTTGTTCAATGAGTGCGACATCATCTGGATGGAGCATGACGAGTTGAAGAAACGTCGTCCCGACCGTGTGATGCAGCACGACAATGATTTGGTCGTGGTGGACTTCAAATTTGGTCAGCCCCAAGAGAAATACCATCGCCAAGTACTAGGTTATATGAATCTTCTGCGAGGCATGATGGGCAATGAGAATAAGGCTATTAGAGGCTATCTGTGGTATGTGGACAATGATAAAATAGAGCGCGTATGAAGACCTTTTTGGAATTAGTAGCAGAAGACCTCTATGCAAAGATAGGCAACGAGCTTTCAGAAACGGCTGTGGTTTTTCCCAACAAGCGTGCCAGTTTGTTCTTCAACGAATACTTAGCCAAGAAAGCAGGGCGACCGGTTTGGGCGCCTGCCTTTATCAGCATCAGTGAGCTTTTCAGAGGATTGACGTCTTTACAAGCAGCTGACAGTATTCGTTTGGTCTGCGAACTCTATAAGGTTTATCAAGAGGAAACTGGCAGCAAGGAATCTCTGGATGATTTCTACTTCTGGGGAGAATTGTTAATCAGTGACTTTGACGATGTAGATAAGAACAAGGTTGATGCAACAAGGCTCTTCACCAATTTACGCCATCTGCAAGAACTCGGCAGAGGTTCTGACTTTCTGACTGATGAGCAAGTGGCCGCTATACGCGAGTTCTTCGATGATTTCTCCTTTGACAAACCTACCCAACTGAAGGAGAAGTTTATAAATATCTGGGACCATTTGGGTGCTCTCTATCAACAGTTCAGGAAACGACTTGAAGAGCAAGGAATCGCCTATGAAGGAATGATGTATAGAGAAGCCATCGAGCAATTGGATGCCTCTACCCTGCCCTATAAGCACTATGTGCTGGTGGGTTTCAATGTTCTCAATGCCGTGGAGCGCGAACTATTCGGAAAATTACAAGAATCTGGAAAGGCCATGTTCTATTGGGATTATGATGTGTTTTATACGAATTGGCCTAAGCATGAGGCTGGTGACTTTATCAATCGTAATCTACGGCAGTTCCCTAACGAGCTAACAGATACTTCTCTCTTTGATGTGATGAAAGGCCCGAAGGAAGTTAGATACATCGCTGCTCCAACTGAAAATGCCCAAGCAAGGTTTCTTCATCAATGGATAGATCCTCAGACATGGGATGCTAACAAAGAGAAAGAACATGCGGTGGTGCTTTGCAATGAAGGCTTATTACTCCCAGTACTGCACAGCATTCCTTCATGTGTGAAGAACCTCAATGTCACTATGGGATTCCCTTTGTCCCAAACACCTGTGTGTGGCTTCATAAACGCCTTGATGGACCTTCAAACTAAAGGCTATCAAGTGCAAGATGGGCGCTTCAGTTTTGAAACTGCCACAGCCGTTTTGAAACATCCTTATACGCTGCGACTGAGCAATCAGGCAAAAAATGTGCTGGATCTCTTGGTAAAGAACAATCGCTTTTTCCCAACACTTTCGGAACTACAACTAGATGAATTCCTCACGCTGCTGTTCACCCCTCAGCAAGGTATCAAGGCTCTGTGCGAATACCTGATTAATATGTTACAGCAAGTCACAAAGCTTTATAGGGAGGAAACAGAAACTGAGGTTTTCAATCAATTATATCGGGAGTCACTCTTCAAAAGCTACACAATCATCAATCGCCTGATGAACTTGATAGAAGAAGGCACACTCACCGTACAACCGTCAACTTTCAGACGATTATTGTCAAGATTATTGCTGGGCGCAAGCATACCTTTCCATGGAGAACCTGCCATAGGTATGCAAATAATGGGGGTACTTGAAACTCGAAACCTTGACTTTAAGGACCTTTTGCTTCTTTCTGTCAATGAAGGGAAATTGCCTCATGGCGAAAGTGAAGCATCCTTTATACCTTACAATCTGCGTAAGGCTTTTGGAATGACTACCATAGAGCATAAGATTTCTGTCTATGCCTACTATTTCTATCGACTCATACAACGTGCAGAAAAAGTCACCTTGCTATATAATACATCCACAGACGGCATGAATCGTGGAGAAATGTCACGCTTCATGTTGCAATTCCTGGTTGATTGGCCACATGAAGTGACACAAGAATATTTGAAAGCCTCGCAAATTCCTGCGAATGAACGGTCGTTTGTGGTGGAGAAAGATACGGAAGTCATCCATAGCCTCTATCATCGCTTCGATGCAGAGAAAGATGCAGGCAAACCAGAAGAGAAACAAACGATGCTTTCACCTTCTGCCATCAATTATTATATAGACTGTTCGATGAAGTTCTATTTCCGCTATGTGGCAGGATTGAGAGTGCCAGATGAAGTAAGTGCGGACATTGACAATGCCCTCTTCGGCACCATCTTCCACTTGACAGCTCAGTATATCTATGAGGATCTAACAAAGCATGGAAAGCTGGTGCAGGCATCTGATCTGGAGACACTCTTGAAAGATAAGGTTAAGCTGCGTGACTATGTAGATCGGGCGTTTAAAGAAAAGTTCTTTAAAATTGGAAATGATGAGAAGAGTCAATATAATGGCGCTCAGATAGTGAACTTCGATGTGATTTTAAAATACATCACACAACTGCTACGAAATGATTGTCATCATGCGCCTTTCTCCTCTGAAGGAATGGAATTAAAGCACACAGAGATCTTCCCTGTAAAGACACCACAAGGTATCTTGAATGTGCGTATTGGTGGAGTTATCGACCGTATGGATAGTAAAGGCGACACCTTGCGTATCATCGACTATAAGACAGGAAAGGAAAAGGGCAATGCCACAACCTTGGAAGCTCTCTTTGTTTCTGCAAGAGAACGACCTTATCATGCTTTCCAAGCATTTCTTTATGCATGCATCATGAGTGGAAAACTCCAAGCGAAAGGACGGAATATGAAAATTCAGCCTGCACTTTACTACATACAAAAGTCGGCTGATGAATCATATGAGCCAACCATCACTGTTGGTGGAAAAGGAAATGAAGTGAACGACTTCGCCGAACAATACGAAAAAGAGTTCAGAGAGCGTTTGCAAACATTACTTGAAGAGATCTTCAACCCGGAAGTTCCTTTTATGCAGACGGAGATAGAAGACCACTGCAAGTATTGCGATTTCAGGCAGTTGTGTAGAAGGTAATAGTATTGATTTAGAGTTTAATCTAATTAAAATATGAACGAACAATATTCCTCCCAATTATTGGAGAAAGCAGTCAATGAATTTTCCAAATTGCCAGGCATCGGACGAAAGACAGCGATGCGTCTAGTGCTGCACTTGCTGCGTCAAGACGATGCAACGGTCGATGCTTTTGGAACAAGTATCATGACTTTGAAGCATAAGGTAAAGTACTGCCATGTGTGCCACAACATATCTGATACCGAGACTTGCAATATTTGTGCAAATCCTCTAAGAGACAACACATCAGTCTGTGTAGTAGAAAGTATTCGTGATGTGATGGCCATAGAGGCAACGCAGCAATATCACGGACTGTACCATGTACTTGGAGGTGTTATTTCTCCTATGGAGAGTATCGGTCCTAGCGATTTGGAGATTCAGAGCTTGATAGATCGAGTGAAGGCTGGCGGCGTGAAAGAGGTTATCTTGGCACTCAGCACCACTATGGAAGGTGATACCACCAACTTCTTCATATATCGGAAACTGAAAGATGAACCAGTTAAGATTTCTGTATTAGCACGTGGAGTGTCTGTAGGTGATGAGTTGCAATATACTGATGAAGTGACATTAGGGCGCAGTATTATTAATCGAACACCCTATAATGGAAATTGATATTAAATAGACTATGGAAGATATTAAGAAAACGTTAAGTACAGTAAAGCAATGGTTTGGCATCTTTTGGGCCATTCCTATTATTATCGTTTTAGTGCGTGAGCTTTCAGAAGATGGGAATGGACGCTTAGCCGACAATGCATCAGTTGTGTATGCCATGGAAACAGCAACCATTCTGCTTACCTGCATCAACGTGCCTTTGGCACTAAAGCTATTTACCTTATTTTTGAAGAAGAAAATTAATCACGTTGAATTAGGAGATGCCTTGAAACTCTACAAGAAATGGAGTCTTGTCCGCTTGCTGCTATTGCTTGTTCCCGTTTATTTAGGACTAGCGACCTACTACATGTGCATGAGTACCACTGGCATTCTATGTACAGCCATTGCCCTTACCGCTTCGTTGTTCTGTGTACCAAGCGAGAAAAACATAAAACAAGATCTAGAGATTGAATAAGAGGCAGATAAACTGCATCCAGACATAAAAAATAAGTCACACATTTTGTTATGCCCTCGATTTGCACTATCTTTGCAGCCTAATTTGTAAAAACAAACAATAGGTATTATGAAAGCTTATGTATTTCCTGGGCAAGGTGCCCAATTCGTAGGAATGGGTAAAGACCTCTACGACAACTATCCTTTGGCAAAAGAACTCTTCGAGAAAGCAAATGAAATACTTGGTTACCGAATCACTGACATTATGTTTGAAGGCACTGATGAGGATCTCCGTCAGACAAAAGTTACTCAACCAGCTGTATTCCTCCACTCTGTGATTTCTGCCCTTTGCTTAGGTGACGATTTTCAGCCAGAGATGACTGCCGGACATTCGTTGGGTGAGTTTTCTGCACTAGTGGCTGCAGGTGCACTTGATTTCGAAGATGGTTTAAAATTGGTTTATGCTCGCGCTATGGCTATGCAGAAAGCTTGTGAAGCTCAACCATCAACCATGGCAGCTATCATCGGCCTACCTGATGAGAAGGTAGTAGAAATCTGTGAGGAAATCAATAACAATGGTGATGTGGTGGTTGCTGCTAATTTCAACTGTCCTGGTCAGCTTGTTATTTCTGGCTCTTTGGAGGGTATAAGCAAAGCCTGTGATGCACTGAAAGCTGCTGGAGCAAAGCGTGCTCTTCCACTCAAGGTTGGAGGAGCTTTCCATTCCCCTCTGATGCAACCAGCTAAGGAGGAATTGGAACAGGCCATCAATGCTACCAATTTCCACACTCCTAAATGCCCAGTTTATCAGAATGTTGACGCTCTGCCTCATACTGATCCTGCAGAGATTAAGGCCAATTTGGTGGCACAGCTTACCGCTCCTGTTCGCTGGACTCAAATAGCTCAGCACATGCTGGCCGATGGTGCCACTGAATTTACAGAGTGCGGTCCTGGTGCCGTATTACAGGGACTTATCAAACGCATCGACAAAGAAGCTAATGCTCATGGTATCTGATGAGCATTCTTTAATATCAACACTTTACATATTTACATAAACGAAGAAAGCCTCGGCCCTATAAAGAGCCGAGGCTTTCATTTTGTTGTATTGTCCTTCTTATTACATTCAAAATACATTCCTACATAGATGTAACTGAGCGCGCAATGGCTCAATTCAGGTATGTAGGAATATCATCAGCATCGATATCACAGGCAATAATCACGCCCTTCTCATCGATTAAATAGTTTGAGAACCCTTCATCAAGATTATAATAATTAAGTAGCTCTGAGTTCTCATTGTCAAGTCCTCTGTAACTTTGACTTTTTGCTATTTGGTCCGTTCTGATGGTTTCAAGGCAAATGGATTCATACTTATCCAAAGATACAGAAACCATCTCTACACTTTCGGGAGCCAACTGATTTAATTCATAGCTCAGATTGGCATTTCGCAGCCTTGATGAAGCATCGTAGCTGGCCCAAAAACTAAGCAATACCATGTGCCCCCGCTTCTCTGACAGCGTTTGCACAGATTGCTCAGCTACAGGCTGAAGATGTATGTCAGGGGCTTTGTCACCCACTCGCAACCCTCCAGCAGGCTGATCTTTTTCTACAAAAGATGTCAAGGAACAAATTAGTAATACAACAAATAACCACTTAACATTTCTCATGTTTTCTGGTTTTAGTTATACACAACCAAAGCCCGCCTCACGGCGTCGATTCCACTCTGGCATTAACTGTATGGCCCTCTTCTATCACAGAAGAATTACTCATTCTCACAGCCATTTTTTTCAGGAATCGGACTGCAAAGTTGGGTATTTCTTTTCTAATAACCAAATTTCCTCCACTATTTTAACACTATTGATGCTAAAAAGAAGAAAAAGTTAAGTTTTTTTCGTACCTTCGCATCATAATATATATTAGCATGTTTTTTACGGAATTAGACCTCAACGACAGCATACTTGACGCCTTAGATGCCATGCGTTTTGAGCAATGCACTCCTATACAAGAAAAATCCATTCCTCCTTTACTCAAAGGATGCGATCTTATCGGAGTGGCACAGACTGGCACAGGTAAGACTGCTGCATATCTTCTCCCAATCCTTAATAAACTATCTGATGGTGGCTATCCCGAAGATGCAGTGAACTGCATCATTATGGCACCAACCCGTGAGTTAGCTCAGCAAATAGATCAAGCCATGCAGGGCTTCTCTTACTTCATGTCTGTCAGCAGTGTGGCTGTTTACGGAGGTAACGACGGTATTCTTTTTACTCAACAGAAACGTGGACTCACCAAGGGAGCAGATGTGGTGATTGCTACTCCGGGGCGACTAATTTCTCACATTCAGATGGGTTATGTGGATCTTTCGCGCGTATCATTTTTCGTTTTAGACGAAGCTGATCGTATGCTCGATATGGGGTTTTATGATGATATTATGCAGATAGTGAAATTGCTTCCCAAAGAGCGACAAACCATCATGTTTTCTGCGACTATGCCTGAAAAGATTCAGCAGTTGGCTCATCAGATTCTCACCAATCCTGTAGAAGTAAAAATAGCAGTTTCTCGTCCTGCAGAAAAAATAAAGCAAGGAGTTTATTACTGCTATGAGAAACAGAAGCTTGCTCTCGTCCGTTCACTCTTCCAGCATAAGGATGCTAAACGCGTTCTAATCTTCGCCAGTAAGAAAGTCAAGGTCAAGGAAGTGGCACGTTCATTAAGGCAGATGGGAATGAATGTAGGTGAGATGCATTCCGATTTAGAGCAGACTAAACGCGAAGAAGTAATGTTGGCTTTCAAGAATGGGCATATCAGTATTCTAGTAGCCACTGATATCGTGTCGAGAGGCATCGATATCGATGACATTCAGATAGTAATCAACTTTGATGTTCCACACGATTATGAGGATTATGTACACCGTATTGGACGTACTGCTAGAGCTGGTGCAGAAGGCGAAGCGCTTACGTTCGTAAGCCCTGATGACCTACGTTATTTCAGACAGATAGAAAATTTCCTACGTTACAAAGTAGAACCTTTGAATGTACCAGATGAATTAGGTGGGAATGCTGAAATAAAGGGTGAACAGCAACATCATCAAATAAACAAGGGGAAAGATGGGCGCAAGCACAAACCCAACCCTCGTCGTTTTAAAAGATCATCCAAGACAAAACCTGCTGGAGCAAAGACAGAAAGGGTAAAAAATAAGAAGCAAGATAAATCAAAAGAGCAATAATTACTGAGCTAATTTTATGCGCAGTTCCTTTTCTGGAGTTATGGTTAAATTCAACTGATAAGCTGCTGCCATCGAACTCTCAGGATCGCCTACTAAGGCATCATAGTGATAACCTTCGTCATCCACACCCATAAAATCCATATCAGCAAGAATGCTACTATCTAGAAAATCGGCTGGAATATAATCAGCAAAGAGTTGTTTCGTGATGTCTCTGCCATAAAGCTCAGTTGCACCTGTATAGACACAGATATGAATTATATTATCGTAATACACATTATCCACTAGCATTCCAGACGGGCCAATGGATGTCTTAATCACCCTCATCTTACTGGGATTCACGAATACATACCCCCTGTATCGCTTCCCGTTATACATCACCACACTGTCTTTCTCAATACGCTCCGTCACTATAGGTAGTGGATCCTGTTTGTCTACGAAATAAAGAGAATCCTCCTCAGTTTCAGAATGATATAAGGCAATGATATTATCCTCAAATTGATGAAACTTGAAACGCGCTTCTGTCTGTAGGTCTATGGCATAAGGAACTGTATCTGCTCCTACCACAAAGAAAGAATCACGTTTGATGAAGAAAGATGATGTAAGATTTTCTGAATCAGAATAATAGATAGAATCACCAACAATCTTCATAAAAGGCATATCTGTCTCATCGTCCACCCAGATTCCTTGCAACATCTGCTTGGCAACGAGATCCTCTGGTTCCTCAGCCTCTTGCCTGACTTCCTTACAAGAAGCCAAAAGTAAGGGTAAAATGAGCAAACAGCACAGAAGCGACAAATAACCTTTTCCCATTGTTTTATTCATAGATTATGCAAAGGTAGTTAAAAAATAGTTTCCTTGAAAAAATAGCTGTAAAAAAACATCTTCAAAAGAAACAAATAAAAGAATTATTTGTATCTTTGACGGCAGTATGAAAGAATTAGCTAAACACATTCACCATTTATTACAAGAGAACGATTGTGTCATCGTTCCGGGGTTTGGTGGATTCATTGTCCATCATAACCCTGCCACATGGATAGAGAAAGACAATACCTTCCTCCCTCCTTCTAGAGAGATTGCCTTCAACCCTTTGCTCAAAATCAATGATGGGCTGCTGGCTCAGTCATATATGGCTTCCTACCAAACTAGCTTTTCTGAGGCAACGCGTAGAATAGATCGTGCCGTGAAACAGTTGGTACGTAGCCTTTTTGAAGATGGCACAGTTTACCTACCTGAAATTGGTGAATTGCGCTTTAATATTCACCATACTTATGAGTTCCATCCTGAAGATGATAAAATCATTACCCCTTCTCTCTATGGATTGGGTAGTTTTGAACTAAGTACACTTCAGGAAGTACAACAGCAACGTATTGCCGCCAAACAACTTGAGGCTAAGCAACGTGAAGAAGAAGAGCGCAAGAGGCGTGAAGCTGAATTCAAACGTCAACAGGAAGAAAGACTTCGTATTGCTGAAGAAAAACGACTTGCTGAAGAAGAACTTCGTCGCCAAGAAGCAGGAGAACGAGCACGCGCTAAAGTCGAAAGAGCTGCAGAACGTACACTCTCTCGTCGTCGTGCATTACGCAGAACGTTGAATACGATAGGTACTATGGCTGCTATGATAGCCATCCTATTCTTATGCTTTACCTTTGCTACTCCATTAGAAAATACCACAATAAGCACAGAGAGCCATGCTGAACTCAATCCAAAGGAATTGCTCAATAACCTGATGAACCATTCGCTTATTACGCAACCTGTTGGTGAATCTTCTGAAGCGATGGCACCTGTGCAGAATTCACTTGAAGCAGAAACCGCACCAACACCCGTTATTGAGGTACAAGTTCCAAAGATTTACCATGTTATCGTGGCAAGTGTAGGGGCTTCATCCGATGCCGAGCGTATGGCCCAAGAGCTTACTCAGAAAGGGTATAAGGATGCCAAAGCTATTGTAGGAGGAGGCTATAACCGCGTTTGCATTGGTAGTTTCGAGACTGAACAAGAAGCCTACAGCATGGTTCGCCAACTAAAGGCAGACAATGTTTACGAGCAGTCTTGGGTTCTTAAACGTCAATGAAACACCTGTTTCTCATAGGGATTCTTCTCTGTGTAACCAGTATATCATTCGCGCAGAGCGATGTAAATGCTGATACCCTCCGAGTCAATCCTGCTGACTTTATTAATCTATCTGGCAATCCACGAATGGACCGCCCTCAGACGTATGATGGTTTCTTACTCGATATTGATTTACCTCATTCTACGGAGTCAACCAAACCTCTCGTTCAGAGCCTAAAAGCATTAATGCCTGACTATAGCCAACTGATTCCTCAGTCACCAGCTACTTTCGGAACACTTTCGGGCAGTACACTTCTTCCAAGTTATTCTTTAGGTTCTTATGGAAACTCCTATTTCAATACAGTACCTTCTATTGGCAATATACAAGTAGCTAATTTTCGACTGAAAAATGGAATGACCATTAGCACCATGGGGGATTATGATGCTAATGGTAGTCGTGTGAATCGCCCTATCAATCCGTGGCAGCGCAATAATTTCCAAGGTGCTTTCCAACTAAAATCTGCCGATGGCAAATTCAGCTTCGGAATTCGAGTCAGCAATGGATATTAATATGCTCCAAACGTATTCTCTAAGCTTTTCACTAAGCCATCAGAGTCTAAAGAGACACTTAGAATCCGACCTTCTGGATCCAGCAAGAAGTAAGCAGGAATCCATCGAATAGCATATTGATTCACTACCTCACTCTGCCAATACTTCAACTCTGACACATGTGTCCAGTTTAGGCCATACTGACCTATTGCCTTCACCCAAGGATCTTTTGCACGATCAAGTGATACACTAAATATCGTGAAGTTCTTATCTTTTAGTTTTTCATAGGCATTGACCACTTCTGGAATCTCACGACGACAATCAGGACACCAACTTGCCCAGAAATCCAGCAATACATACTTACCACGTAAAGAAGACAAACTTTGAAGATTTCCATCAGGGTCTGGAAGACTGATTTCTGGAGCTACCTGTCCCACATCTACCCGCTCTTTTCTACTGATAAGATCGTTCAACTGCTCCATATAGAAAGAATTCTCTAATGCTGGAGTCATTTGATCACGAAGTGCTTTCAGCCCTTGAGTATCGAAGCCCCACGAGTAGCTTTTCATCAATAGATAAGCAGCTACAGGAGAGTCAGGATGATTCGCCACCAACGTATCTATCAGGAGGCCATCCTGCTTCGCATATTCTTGAACCTTACGGAAGAATCTATCTGATTCTGAACCTTCTACGCTAATTTGCTTACTTTCTTCATCAATACTCACTTTTAGCTTTCCATTCTCCAAGAAGAACAACAACGGACTGTTATCCGTGGGTGAAGTAGTGAGTCCGTAAGCCTCTGCTCCATGAGGTAGAATACCTTCCAATGTGAATTTTCCATTCACTATTTGAGCAGAATCTGTAATGCTGAACGTCTTATCCTCCACCCTTTTCAGGTAAACAGTACCTTCTGAGGCACTACTGATCTCACCATTGATTACATATCCTTTCGGAGTGCTTTCACATGCTGTCATTGCTGCAAGTACTCCCATTCCTAAAAACAGCTTACTTAGTTTCATATTTCAATTCTTATTCATTAATTTTCAATTTCACTCAATTCCAACCACCGCATAGACTTTTCATCCAACTCTTCATTCAGCGTTGGTAGGCGTTTTGATTTCTCTGTCAACTCCTCCACGCTAAGTTTTCCACTGCACAAAGCAACCTCCAAGCCTTTCTTTTCCTCCTCTAATGCAGCGATTTCCATCTCAAGCTGCTCCATCTCACGACGCTCCTTGAAAGTTAGTCGCCGCTGACTATTCTCCCGTTGACGCCAAGAAGAAGCCTGAGGTTTCTCATCCCGTAGTTTTTCTTGTTCTCTATCATGCCTCAGTTTCTCTTCTTTCCAAGTCCTGTACTGTGTATAGTTACCAGGGAAGTCACGAATATCACCCTCCCCATTGAAAACCAGTAAATGGTCCACCACTTTATCCATAAAATAGCGATCGTGACTCACCACAATCAAGCACCCTCCGAAGTTCTTCAGATACTCTTCCAGTACATTCAGTGTGATGATGTCCAAATCGTTGGTAGGCTCATCCAAAATCAGGAAGTTAGGATTACGCATCAATACCGTACAGAGATACAATCTCCTTTTCTCCCCACCGCTGAGTTTATACACATAATTATATTGTTGCTCAGGAGTGAAAAGGAAATACTGCAAGAACTGCGAAACACCCAACTTTTCTCCGCCACCAATATCAACAACTTCAGCAATGTCTCGCACCACATCTATCACCTTCATCTGCTCATTGAAATGCAAGCCATCCTGAGAATAATAGCCAAAACGCACCGTTTCACCAATATCCAGATTCCCTTTGTCGGGTTGTATCTGACCTAATAGAATCTTTAGAAACGTCGATTTACCAGTTCCATTATTACCTACAATACCCATCTTCTCATAACGGGCAAAGATATAGGAAAAATCATCCAGAATTTTCTTATCTCCGAACGACTTATAGAGATGATCAGCTTCAAAAATCTTTTTGCCAATGTAAGCAGATTTTACTTCCAGTCTCACATTCCGTTCATCAAACCGTTGTTTGGCCACTTTTTCTAGCTCATAAAACGCTTCTTCGCGATAGCGAGCCTTGTGTCCTCGCGCCTGAGGCATTCGTCGCATCCATTCCAACTCTGTACGATACAAGTTATTCGCTCTTGCCACCTCCACTTGCTTGGCATCCAGTCGTTCCTGTCGCTTTTCCAAATAGTAGCTATAGTTGCCCTGATAGGCATACACCCTTTGTGCATCTATTTCCAAAATATCGGTACAGAGACGATCAAGAAAATAGCGATCATGCGTTACCATTAGCAGACTTACCTTGTTCCTTTTCAGATAATCCTCCAACCACTCTATGACTGAAAGATCCAAATGGTTCGTAGGCTCGTCCATCATTAGGAAATCAGGATCAGAGAGCAAGGCACTCGCTAATGCTACACACTTCTGCTTGCCACCCGAAAGTTCAGCGACTATCTGATGAAAATCCGTTATACCTAATTGTGTAAGTAGTTGTTTTGCACGCAGTTCCTCTTCCTCACCACAGATCATCCTACTGCATGCCTGCCATACAGTTTCTCCCTCATGAAACACTGGAGTCTGTGGCAAATACCCCACCTTTACATCTTTTCTAAAAGTGATTTTCCCTTCATCTGCACTATCCAAACCCGCCAATAATCCCAGCAAAGTACTTTTTCCGCAGCCATTCCTGCCAATGAGCCCCACATGCTGTCCTTCTGTCATTCCAAAGCTCACATGCTCAAATAGCAGCAGGTCGCCAAACGACTTGCTCAGATTCTCGACTTGCAGTATAGGGATTGCCATCTTCTTTTAGAGTATATCTTTATAAATCTCCACTAAGTTCACCTTCTCGCCAGCTTTCACACGACTCCAAACCAACTTCATCGGGTCTATCAACGTCAGTTCGTCGTCCACACTTACCATCACTGGAGCTTCCCGATTGCCATCCACCAAAGTGCGCCATTCCATACCTTCCACTTCGTTGGCTAATATAACACACAACGTGATGCCTAATGCCATCCAAGCATCCCGCTTCTTAGGGTTCAACTTACCACTTTCAACCAGACGCTGCATGTTTTCCACATCCTCTTCTTCAGCACGGAAGTCCTTTTTCAATAGTTGCTTCACCTCCTCTTGCACCCAATCGAAAGCTTCGTCTATTTGCAAGATTTCAGAAAGTCTCACAGGTATCACTTCAGCAGGATACTTTACTCCTAAGCGCCTTACGTGCAGTGATTCTATGATGCCACGAGCCGCATCTACAGGATCGCCCGCTTTTACAGCAAACGATATTTCAAACGCCACATCTGCAGCACCCGTCACCCATTGATGGTTTTCATACACCCCATCTTCCTCGGTAAACTGTTCCATGCTGTACGCACAATCCATCGATCCTATACGCACGATGCGCGATTGCCTGTTCTCCTTCAGTTCCAAGTCCACACACTCTTTGCCATAGTTTTCATTCCCTCGGAATGCGGAGATGCGGAAATTTCCCGTCCATTTATCAGGATTATAAAAGAGGAAGGAACCTTCACCATCCTCAAACTCGCTCCAGTCTACAGGGTACACCATGTCGAACCACGCCCCTGGCGCTATGAATTTCTTTCCTTTCATTGTCAGTAGTGAATAATTTGGCGTTAAAATTACGATAAATTACATTGATTTGCAACTTTATGACGGAATAATCTATCAGCAGACAAAGACTCTTATTGATTGCCATCTGCATTTATTCGGATTGTTTTTCAGTGTACGAAGTTACGATAATTTCAAAAATAATCATACCTTTGTCGTATGGAAAACAAGTTTGAAAAGAAATCTCCACTCTTCAGCATTCTCTTTGTTTGTCTGGGGAATATTTGTCGCTCTCCTGCAGCCGAAGGAATCATGAAACAGCAGTTGGAACTCAACGGACTAGCAGACAAGGTGTTTGTGGATTCTGCAGGAATTGGCAACTGGCATGTGGGCGATCTTCCTGATGCACGTATGCGGGTGCATGGCAACAGACGAGGCTATGATTTCTGCAGTCGTGCTCGCCAGATAAAACGTGCGGATTTCGACCGCTTTGATCTGATCATTGTGATGGATGAGGACAATTACGATGATGTCTGCAGCCTGGCAAGAAACGAAGACGACAGGGCGAAAGTGCACCTAATGACGGAGTATCTGAACCGCTACAAAGGCAGACGCACCGTGCCTGATCCCTACTATGGTGGTGATGCAGGCTTTGAGTTGGTGCTCGACTTGCTGGAAGACGGGATTGAAGGACTGATAAAACTTATTAAAGAATGGGCATAGGAAAATGGATTGGAGGCGCACTGGGATTCATCCAGTTTGGGCCATTGGGAGCACTGGCAGGATTTGCACTGGGCTCTCTTTTCGACAATATGTTTGGCAGTACGACCATAAGTGATGGGCAGCCATATGGTGGTGGCACCTATGGCAGTGATACTTATAGTCAGGAGACCTATCGTCAAGACAGCAGGGGACAGCGCAACAGCTTCCTCTTCTCCATGCTGGTGATGGCGTCGTACATCATCCGTGCAGACAATAAGATCATGCACAGCGAGATGGAGTATGTGCGCCAATTCCTGCGTGTGAACTTCGGAGAAAATGCAGTGACAGAAGGAGAGCAGATATTGCTCAACCTCTTCGAACAGCGTAAGCAGATGGATGCCCAGAATCCAAATGCTTTCAAGAATACCATCGCTCAATGTGGTCAGCAGATAGCCATGTACATGAACTACAGCGAACGTCTGCAACTGCTCAATTTCTTGGTGCAGATTGCTAAGGCTGATGGCAGCGTGGTGACGGAGGAAATCAATGCGCTGAAGGAAGTAGCAGTATCTATGGGGCTCAGCGTCAGCGATGTGGATTCTGCCCTCAGTTTGGGTGGCACTACGCTCGAAGAGGCTTACAAGGTGCTGGAGATTTCTCCTGATGCTACGGATGAGGAGGTGCGCAAGGCTTATCGCAAACTGGCCTTGGAACATCATCCTGATAAGGTGGAGACACTGGGCGAGGATATCAAGAAGGCTGCGGAACAGAAGTTTAAGCAAATCAATGAAGCGAAGGAAATTGTTTACAAAGCTCGAGGAATGAAATAACGCTAAAAATTGAGAATTGAAAATTGAGAATTGAGAAATAAACGCTTAACTTTAATATATGAAAAACACATTGTTACTTACTGGAGTTTTGGCTATTTGTACTGCTACTCTCCAAGCGCAGACAGCCTTTGATCCGATGCTGGATCCTAATGCAAAGGTTGTGACTCCAGTCGAACAAGAATCTTGGAACAGCACCTACATGTGGTATCCTGGATTGCTCAGCGCCCACATGCAAAGGGTACAGAAAGCGGCCAGCTATGAGCGCTGTGTGAACGTGAACTATCCAGGCAACTTTCTGAAAGACAGCAATGAGAGCTACTTCCGTAAGACCGTTCGCCTATCCAAAGATACAGACATCAGTTGGGCTGCTCCTGCCAATCTTACTCTAACGGTCGATGGCCAAGCAGTAAATACTTCCCAAAACAAATATACCCTAAAACGGGGCACACATACCCTACTCTTCCACATTGCTACAGACGGTCCGCTTCCTGCCATAATACTGAAAGGTGAAGGCGTAGAAGGCACTGCTGGTTGGCAAGTGAGTCTTGACGGACAGACATGGAACATGCCTGAAACAGACCCACGCTTTTGCCATCCTGCCACACTACCAGACAGTCCGCAGGAAATCACCGTTCAGTATTTTCCCACTACATACAACTTTTTCCGTAACTGCGAAAAAAAATCAGACGGCACTCTGGCCTTAGGACGTGAGGGCAAACTCATCGTGGATTTCCACCATCTGGAGATAGGCTATGTGGTCTTCAAGGCCAAGGGACAAGGTAAACTCTATGTCTCTGTGGGTGAATCGCCAGAGGAGGTCATTGACGAGCAGACCGTTCGTGAACTACCACGTGGTGCTCAGAGTGACGACGGACTGGGTGAGGCAAAGTCCTACCTCTATGAACAGAAGAAGATAGACCCGATAGAGCTGACCAGCACAGAAAAAGAATATCGCATGCCACTGATGGCTGTACGCTTCATGGAGCTGGAGAGCGAATGGGGCGCCACCATCTCAGACATCCGCTTCGATGCCCAAGTGTGGCCTGTGGATTTCCTCATGCAGTTCAACAGCGACAATGAGAATGTCAACCAGCTGTGGAAGGCCAGCGTTGCCACACTGCACACCTCCATGCACAATTTCTACCTCGATGGTGTGAAGCGCGACTTCCTGCCATGGTCTATGGATGCCATCGTGAGCTCATTGGGAGGCGATTACCTGTTTGGCGACCGTCAAGTGGCTCGCAACGGACTCTCCATCGCCTTGATGCCACCCCACCCTTCAAAGGCAGATTGGGGCATCGTGGACTATCCGCTGCATGCGCTCATCGGCTTGAAGCACGACTATCTGCGCTATGGCGACATCAACACTTCCCTGATGTTCCGCGACCGCATCGAGCAGCAGTTGGCCCTCTACGAGAGCGTGCAGGATGAGCGTGGTTTCATCTCCTCCGAGCGTCCACAGAGTGGATTCATCCCTGGATGGAGCCGCGACATGGGACCAGATTCCTATGGCACACCTTGCTATCCACAAATCATGCTCTATGAGAATTTCCGCATCGCAGCCTATTTCTATCGCCTTTGGAAAGAGCCTAAGCGAGCTGCCTACTACGACCAGAAGGCCGAATTCTTGCAGAAGAACATTTTTGACCATTTCTGGGACACTACGCAGAAAGCCTTCATCAATGGCTATCGCTCCGATGGCAGTCGTGATGAGCGCATCTCGCACCATGCCCAGTATTGGAGTGTGATCACAGGCCTCTACCCTGAGCGCCTGCTGGATTACCTCTACGAGACCGTCATTCCATCCATACCTTATTATAAAGAGAACGTGAGTTACGAGAAAGGCTACGAGATGCTGGCCTATATCAAGGCTGGTCGCTTCAATGAGATGTTCAGTCTGCTGGATGAGGTTTGGGGCGACTGGCTCCGTCAAGGTGGCACCCGCTTCCCTGAGAACTTCATGCCACAGCAGCCGTTGAAGAAGCAACTAGAATTCTATGGTCGTCCTTTCGGACTGAGCCTCTGCCACGGAGCCAATGGTGTCCCAGGAGTAGTGGCCGTCCTGAATGGCATCTTTGGTTTCTGTCAGAACGACCAGAAACCCAATGAATACACCTTGCGCCCCACCCTTTGGCAGATGACACATGCTGAAGGTCGCATCCCTGTGAAAGAAGGCTTCATCGAAGTCAATTTCCAGAAGAACGGCACCTCCTCAGTGACCATCCCAGCAGGATGCACAGTAAAGGTTGTGATGAATGGCAAAGTGCAGACCCTGAAGAAAGCAGGAAAGCACTTTTTAAATTGAAAATTGAGAATTGAAAATTGAGAATTATTGTGCAAACCGAATGCAGAGCCAAGCTTGCTTGAGCTATGCTGAGGTGCAGCCAATAATCAACGTAGTTAATTATGAATTATTGTGCAAACCGCATGCAGAACTGCGAAAAAGAAAGCATACAGTTCCGACCTCACTGGAGCAGCGTGAAGAAATTTTGTGCTTTTTTCGTTAAGAAGCGCGGGCTGTTTGAGCAAGCGGAGCTTGCGAGTTTTCGCGCTTTAGAAAAAAGGATAAAATTTTAGCTGCGCAAGTGCAGTCGGCGGGCTTTCTTTGATTCGTTTCTTTCGCCCGTGCGAAAGAAATGAATACTAGACATAGAAACAAAAAGAATAAAAGACATATTATGAAAAAGAAACTATTAACAGCAATCATGCTGCTGTCTGCAGTAACACTCAGCACAGCAGCCCAAAACATCCCTACACTGAAAAAAGTAGGCCAAAGCACTTGCCTTGTCGTTAATGGCAAGCCCCTGGTCATGCGTAGTGGTGAACTTCATAACTCCACTGCCTCCTCTCTGGAGTACATGCGTGAGAACCGTGTGATGGAACGCATGGCAGCCATGAACCTTAACTCCGTAATTGCCACCATATCTTGGGAGCAGTTTGAACCCGTGGAGGGGAAATACGACTACACCCTCGTTGACGGACTGCTGCAAGATGCCCGCAAGAACAACCTCAAGCTGATGCTTATCTGGTTTGGCACTTGGAAAAACCCTATGATGACCTACGCGCCAACATGGGTGAAGCACGATCCTAAGCGCTTCCCTCGTGCCGTGGATGAGCAAGGCAACGAGATGGAGATGCTCAGCCTCTTCAGTGACAATATCACCAAGGCTGATGCCAAGGCTTACGTAGCCCTGCTTAAGCACCTGAGGGATGTAGATAAACAACGCACAGTTGTGATGATGCAGATAGAGAATGAGCCAGGCATCCGTGGTACGAAACGCGATTACAGTGAACTGGCAGAGAAAGCCTGGAAGGCTGATGTGCCTAAACAACTCATTGAGTACCTGAAGAAAAACAAGGCTACACTGAAGCCCGATCTCAAGCAAGCTTGGGAAAGCAATGGCAGCAAGACCAAGGGTTCTTGGGAAGAAGTTTTCGGAAAGAGTCTGACACAGGACGATGGCACCAACCCTATCCTCAACCTCACAGAGCACCTGTTCACAGCCTATAGCTTCGCCCAGCATTTGGAATACCTTGCTGCAGAAGGTAAGAAGGTTTATGCCCTGCCAACCTTCGTCAATGCCTCCGTCTTTGGCATCAAGTCACGTGGTCGTAGCTTGGGTAATGGTTGCTCCATCGACGAGTTCTTCGACATCTACCGTGCAGGAGCGCCCAATCTGGATATCCTGACACCTAATTCATACATGACACAGCTCGACCAGATCTGTCAGGAGTACAGTTGGAAGGGCAATCCTATCCTCATCCCAGAGAGTTCTGTCTTTGGCGCACGTGCCCTCTATACCATTGGCGAATGGGATGCCATCGCCTTCTCTCCTTTTGGTATCGACAGTGCTGACACCAATCCTGACCCTACAGCCAAGAAGAATTGCGAACTGCTGGTAGAGAGCTATGGTGCCATCAAGAACATGGAAGAACTGATTCAGAGCAAGCTTGGCACGGATGAGATGCGTGGTTTCCTGATCTACAACGGTAAGGATACGGCCTCTGTGGTGATGGGCGACTACAAGATCAGCATCACCCCACGTCGTGGCTTCGATATTGGCGCTCTGATGGCTCCTGCTGCAGGCGCTGGCAATACACTCAATGGGGCTCCTGCCCGCCAGCAGCAACAGCAACCAGCCTATCAGGGTGGTGCCATCATCATCCAGACAGCCAAGGATGAGTTCTACCTCGTGGGCTATGGTTTCAATGCCGATTTCACCGTGCGTGATGGCATCAAGACACGCTATACGGGCTATGACAGCATCTACGAAGGTCGCTTTGAGAATGGCAAGTTCATCCCTGGTCGACTGCTCAATGGTGATGAGCGCAATGTCTTCATTGGTCAAGACCACGTGGGCGTGCTGAAAGTCAATGTGTACCATTATTGAATTGAGAATTGAGAATTTAATACTATTATTATGAGAAACATTATTCTAGCACTGACAATGGTTTTGGTCTGCAGCTGCAACCAGACACTACCTTACCAAGACCGTAGCCTGTCTCCTGAAGAACGCGCTCAGGACTTGCTGGGGAGACTGACTTTAGAAGAAAAAGCCTCTCTGATGCAACACACCTCTCCTGCCATCGAGCGTCTTGGCATTAAGGAGTACAACTGGTGGAACGAGGCCCTGCATGGTGTGGGACGAAACGGTACGGCTACCGTCTATCCACAGACCATTGGTATGGCTGCGTCTTTCGACAGCGATTTGCTGAATCGTATCTTCACTGCTGTGAGTGACGAGGCGCGCGCCAAGAACCGCATGGCTCGTGAAGAAGGCAGCTATAAGATCTATCAGGGACTGACGTTCTGGACGCCCAACATCAACATCTTCCGTGATCCTCGTTGGGGACGCGGACAGGAGACTTATGGTGAAGACCCCTACCTCACCTCTCGCATGGGTGTGGCTGTAGTGAAGGGTATTCAGGGACCTGCTGATGCAGAAACACTGAAGGCAGAAGCCTGCGCCAAGCACTTTGCCGTTCACAGCGGACCAGAATGGAACCGTCACCAATTCAATGCTGAAGACATTGATCCACGCGACCTATTCGAGACTTACCTGCCTGCTTTCAAGGACTTGGTGATCGAAGGTAACGTGCAGCAGGTGATGTGTGCCTACAACCGCTTCGAGGGCGATCCTTGCTGCGACAGCGACCGTCTGCTCACCCAGATCCTGCGCAACGACTGGGGCTATAAAGGCATCATCGTGAGCGACTGCTGGGCTATTGATGATTTCTTCGTTAAGGGTCGTCACGAAACGCATCCCGATCGTGCCTCTGCTGCAGCCTCTGCCGTTCTGAGTGGTACGGACCTGGAGTGTGGACAGGCTTTCGCTGCCCTGCCTGATGCTGTGCGTAGCGGACTCATCAAGGAGAGTGACATCGACGAGCACGTGCTCCGTCTGCTCACAGCACGCTTCCGTCTGGGTGAGATGGATCAGGATGTTCCTAATGAATGGGACGAGATTCCTTACAGCGTCATCAGCAGCGACGAGCACAGCGCACTGGCCCTGCAGATGGCCCATGAGAGCATGGTGCTCCTGCAGAACAAGAACGACCTGCTGCCTCTGAAGAGCGACATGAAGATTGCTGTGATTGGTGCCAATGCCAACGACAGTACCATGCAGTGGGGCAACTACAACGGCTTCCCTAAGCACACTGAGACCTTGGTATCTGCCCTCAAGAAGCGCATCCCTGCCCAGAACCTCACAGTGATAGACGGAGGTAGTCTGGTGCTCGACTACTATTATGCCAGCCTGTTCGACCAATGCTCTACTGCCAACGGTAACGGACTGGATGCTACCTACTATGGCAACAAGGAGTATCAGGGTGACCCTATCGCCACTACCCGCTACACCACTCCGCTGGATTTGCATACGCAAGGTGCTACCACCTTCGCACAGGGAGTGCCTCTCACCGATTTCTCTGTGAGCTATAAGACCACGCTGCACAACAAGCAGGCTGGTAAGGTTGGCTTCCAGATTAAGATGACTGGCCACTATGACCTCATCATCAATGGTGACACCGTTTCTTCACAAGATGCACGCCTCAGAGGCGACGACCCTGTGTATGAGATGAATGCCGTGGCTGGAAAGGACTACGACATCGAACTGCGCTACAACTTCATTTCGACGACAGCCGACCTCTCTTTCGACATCGTGCGTAAGCACAACTATGATACCAACGCACTGATTTCACAAGTCAGAAGCGCTGATGTGGTGATCTATGCAGGTGGCATCTCTCCCCGTCTGGAAGGCGAGGAAATGCCTGTGACTGTGGAAGGCTTCAAGGGTGGCGACCGTACCGATATCCAATTGCCTAAGGTACAGCGTGAGTTCCTGAAGAAGCTGAAGGCTGCTGGCAAGCGCGTGGTATTGGTGAACTACTCTGGTAGTGCCGTTGGCTTGGTAGCTGAGAAGCAGAGCTGCGATGCCATCCTGCAAGCCTGGTATCCTGGTCAGGAAGGTGGCACAGCCATCGTCGATGTGCTGCTGGGCGATTACAATCCATCAGGCCGTCTGCCTGTGACGTTCTATACTGATACCCTGCAGATTCCTGATTTCCAGGAGTACAGCATGAAGGGACGCACCTATCGCTACATGGAGGCCAAGCCAGCTTTCGCCTTTGGTTACGGACTGAGCTACACCACCTTCGAGTATGGCAAGGCCGAGGTGAAGAACGGTGCCCTGGTTGTAGATGTGAAGAACACAGGTAAGCGCGATGGCGAGGAAGTAGTACAGCTCTACATCAATCGCCCTGGCGATGCAGATGGCCCTATCAAGACCCTGCGTGGTTTCCAGCGCGTGAGCATTCCTGCAGGAGCCAGCATCACCGTAAGCATCCCATTGACGGATGAGACCTTCCAGTGGTGGGACAGCCAGTCTAACACCGTCCGTCCGCTGAAGGGAGAATACACCCTGTTTGTTGGCAACTCCTCTGACGATCCGAAGATGCAAGCACTCCCTTACACCTTCTAAGCCAACAAAGGAAAGCAAACAAAAAGGGCTGCAAACTTGCAGCCCTTTTCTTATACTCTAAAGTTCGTGCAAACCGAACGCAGAGCCAAGCTTGCTTGAGCTATGCTGAGGTGCAGCCGAATTTCACGGCGAAGCCGTAAACCAGAAAACCTCACTTCCTCACAAACACCACATACGACACATTCCAATCCTTCTCGTTCGAAAGACGAGCCATATTACGTTCCATGTCAAGCGGATATTCCAGACAGAAGACCGTGTCGTTCCACAGCGAATAGAAGAACGGCTCCCCCTTGTACATCGAGCTGCCTTCCTCACCATCCTCATACCCCATCTCCTTGAGGCTCTGAGGCAAATGCTTCTCCTTGTGCTGATAGGCCTTGATCTCCTCCATCAATTCATTCCCCAAGCCCTGCATATAGCGGTCGTGCGACCCCTTGAAATAGTTGGCAATGCCAAACGCAGCATACACCAGCAATCCCACTGCCACGATTCCTGTAAAAAAAACTCTCTTTTTTCTATCCATTTTCGTAATTTTTCGACTGCGAAGATAATATTTTTCTTTCAGAATTAGAAAAATTTAAGAATTTGTTTGTATCTTTACCCCAAAGTATGCAAACCCCCTAAACGCTAGATAACAATTTAACCTTAAATATCATGAATAAGAGCGAAAAATTTCTCATTACGATTAATCGAGAGCTGGGTTCTGGCGGTGGCAGTGTAGGCCGTCGACTGGCAGAAAGACTGGATGTGAAATATTATGACAAAGTCATTCTCCAGGCTTTGAAAGAGAAGTTCCACCTCACTGCTGAGGAGATAGAAAAGCTGAAAGGTCAGAAAGATGGCTGGTGGGCAGAGTTCACACGCAAGGTTGTACCTTTCCAGGAGCCAGGTGTTCCTGAGGAACCAGAAATCATTACCACAGAAGATGTATATCAGACCGAAGTAGAAATTCTGAAGGGAATCGCTGAACAGGAGTCATGTGTCATTACTGGTCGTAGTGCCTTCTTCGTACTGCGTGATCATCCCAACCACCTTAGCATATTCATACAAGCACCTATGGAGCAGCGCATCCAGCGTGTCATGAAGGAACATGAGGTCAATCGTAACCAAGCCATCAAGACCATCAAGCAGGTCGATGAGATGCGTGAGAACTATGTGAGACGCTTCGCCAATACTACACGTTACGATACACGCAACTACGATCTTGTGATCTCTATGGAAAACCTGAAGATCGACGATGCAGTCGATATCATTCTGGATTATGTTTTCCGTCAGAATCTATAGTCTATAGTTTTTACATTTTTCATACTCCCTCCACCCACAACCTATGGGTTGCCCCTCTGCTATTTACTGGCAGGGGGGATTTTTATTGGGGGGAGAGCAACTCCTGTATAAGAGAGAAAATAAAAAAAGATGGTGACCTCCTTGGAAGTCACCACCTTATTATACTAATAAAGACGTCTCTTATTTAGCATCCTCAGTAGCATGCTGCTTGCGGGCCTTCTTCTCAGCCTCCTCAGCCAGCACGTCCTCCACAGCAGCCTGAGCGGCAGCCAGACGGGCGATAGGCACGCGGAATGGAGAACAGCTCACATAGTTCAGACCAACACGATGGCAGAACTTCACTGAGCTAGGCTCACCACCATGCTCACCACAGATACCGCAGATCAGATCAGGACGGGTAGCACGACCCTTCTTCACAGCCATGTCGATAAGCTGGCCTACACCTTCCTGATCCAGCACCTGGAATGGATCCACGTTCAGGATCTTCTTCTCCAGATATACAGGCAAGAAGCTGGCGATGTCATCACGGCTATAGCCGAAGGTCATCTGCGTCAAGTCGTTCGTACCAAAGCTGAAGTACTCAGCATGCTGAGCAATCTTGTCAGCAGTCAGGGCAGCACGAGGAATCTCGATCATCGTACCAATGCGGAAGCGCACGCGGATACCCTCTTCCTTGAACATCTTCTCAGCAGTCTCACGGATCACCTTCTCCTGCAGATCGAACTCGTTCACCAGACCGATCAGAGGCACCATGATCTCAGGACGTGGGTCGTATCCCTCCTTGCGCAGCTTGATGGCAGCACCCAGGATGGCACGCGTCTGCATGGCCGTGATTTCTGGATAGGTGTTACCCAGACGGCAGCCACGGTGACCCAGCATTGGGTTGCTCTCATTCAGAGCAGCCACACGCTGCTGGATTTCCTGAACGGTCACGCCCATATCCTCTGCCATAGCCTGCTGGCCAGCCAGATCGTGAGGCACGAACTCATGCAATGGAGGATCGAGCAGACGGATGTTCACTGGGCAGTCGTCCATTGTCTTCAGGATCTCATAGAAGTCGATCATCTGGTAAGGCAGGATCTTCTCCAAAGCCTTCTCACGACCTTCCTTATCGTCTGCAAGGATCATCTCACGCATAGCGCGTATCTTCTTAGCCTCGAAGAACATGTGCTCCGTACGGCACAGACCGATACCCTCAGCACCAAAGCTGTGAGCCACGGCAGCATCACGAGGCGTATCAGCGTTGGTACGTACGTGCAGCTTGCTGTACTTGTCGCACAGGTTCATCAATTCAGCGAAGTCACCACTGAGCTCAGCAGCCTTCGTATCGATACGACCTTCGTACACCTCACCCGTGCTACCATTCAGTGACAGATAGTCACCCTCATGCAGCACAGTGTCGCCGATGGTCAAAGTCTTGTTCTTATAGTCCACGATCATGGCACCAGCACCCGTCACGCAGCACTTACCCATACCACGAGCCACCACAGCAGCGTGGCTGGTCATACCACCACGACAGGTCACGATACCCTGAGCCACAGCCATACCAGCCAAGTCCTCAGGCGAAGTCTCCTGGCGTACCAGGATCACACGCTTACCCAGACCATGTACGCGAGCAGCATCATCAGCGAAGAATGTGATGTGACCGCAGGCAGCACCTGGAGAAGCAGGCAGACCGTGAGTCAATACGTGAGCACGCTTCAGCGCACGCTTGTCGAATACAGGGTGCAACAGCTCATCCAGCTTGTTAGGCTCGCAACGCATGATGGCCGTCTTCTCGTCGATCATGTCCTCACGCCACAGATCCATGGCAATCTTCACCATGGCCGTACCCGTACGCTTACCGTTACGAGTCTGCAGGAACCACAGCTTGCCCTCCTGAACGGTGAACTCCATGTCCTGCATGTCCTTATAGTGATTCTCCAGACGCTCCTGGATATCATACAGCTGCTTGTAGATCTCAGGCATAGACTCCTCCATAGAAGGATACTTCGAAGCACGCTCCTCCTCGCTGATGCCCTGCAGCTTCGCCCAACGGCGAGAGCCTTCCAGCGTGATCTGCTGAGGAGTACGGATACCAGCTACCACATCCTCACCCTGAGCATTTACCAGATACTCACCGTTGAAGATGTTCTCACCTGTAGCAGCGTCGCGGCTGAAGCAAACACCCGTAGCAGACGTGTTGCCCATATTACCGAATACCATCGCCATCACGCTCACGGCAGTACCCCACTCAGAAGGTATGCCCTCCATCTTACGATACAGGATGGCACGCTCGTTCATCCAGCTGTCGAACACAGCGCAGATAGCGCCCCACAGCTGCTCGATAGGATCGTCTGGGAAATTCTTGCCCGTACGTTTCTTGATGGCCTCCTTGAAGAGCTTCACCAGCTTCTTCAGCTCGTCCACGTTCATCTCGTTGTCGAGCTTGATGCCACGCTCAGCCTTTACCTTCTCTATGATAGCCTCGAAGGGGTCGATTTCAGTCTTGTCCACAGGCTTCAAGCCCAGCACCACGTCGCCATACATCTGTACGAAACGGCGATAGCTGTCGTACACGAAGCGCTCATTGCCAGTCTTCTTCACCATACCCTCAGCCACCTTGTCGTTCAGACCCAGGTTCAGGATGGTATCCATCATACCAGGCATAGAAGCACGTGCACCCGAGCGAACAGACACCAGCAGCGGATTCTTTGGATCACCGAACTTGCTGTTCATCAGGCCCTCGATGTGAGCCACAGCCTTCATGACATCGTCGTTAAGCAATGCCACCACTTCATCTCTTCCCTTCTGGAAGTACTCGTTACAAACATCTGTGGTAATGGTAAAGCCCGGAGGCACAGGCACACCAATCAGGTTCATTTCGGCGCAGTTGGCACCCTTTCCACCCAGCAGATTACGCATGTCAGCGCGACCCTCTGCCTGTCCATTACCAAAGGTATAAACTCTTTTGTCGTTCATAAGTTTAGTATATAAATTAAGGTTTATAAATAAATTCAATTCCTATTTTCCGACCCTCTCAAGGTCAGTGATAATTGCAAAGATAGACAAAATAATCATACCTTTAGTCATTTTCCGAAGAAAAATGCATTTTTTATGCAAGTAGAGACCACCAGAAACGCTCCAGCCATACACACTATTAATAAAGAGAAGCGTAAAAAACGTTGAATTTGTGATTTTTTTATTATTTTTGAAGCCAGATATCAACCCCCTTAATCTCATAGCATGAAAAAGTTACTATTAGCACTGATTGGCGGCGCATTGATGGCCGCCTGCACATCCAACGCACCAAAGGAAACTCCACTAAGTCCAGACGTCTTCGTCCGAGTAGAAGGACCCAATCTTATCAAGCCCGATGGCAGCAAGCTTTTCATTCGTGGGACCAACCTGGGCAACTGGCTCAATCCCGAAGGCTACATGTTCGGCTTTGGTCGCACCAACAGCACCTGGATGATCGACCTGATGATCAAGGAACTTGCAGGACCCGAGTTTGCAGCTCAGTTCTGGAAAGCCTTCAAGGACACCTACATCACCCGTGCCGATGTGGAATACATCGCCAAGACAGGTGCCAATACCATCCGTCTGCCATTCAACTACAAGCTATTCACTGATGAAGATTTCATGGGACTCACTGCCCAGCAAGACGGCTTCGCTCGCGTAGATAGCGTGGTGAACTGGTGCAGGGATAACGACCTCTACCTCATCCTCGACATGCACGATGCCCCTGGCGGACAGACGGGCGACAACATCGACGACAGCTACGGCTACCCTTGGCTTCTGGAAGACGAAGCCTGCCAGCAGCAGTTCTGCGACATCTGGAAACTGATAGCCGACAGATACAAGAACGAGCCCGTGATCCTGGGCTACGAACTTATCAACGAGTCCATAGCCCCCTACTTCGACATCGATGCCCTCAACCCCAAATTGGAACCCCTGCACAAGAGAGCCGTGAAAGCCATCCGCGAGGTGGACCAGAACCACATCATCCTGCTGGGTGGCCCGCAGTGGAACTCCATCTTCAGCGTGTTCAAGGACAGCTATTATGACGACAAGCTGATGTACACCTGCCACCGCTATGGAGGCGCCCCCACGGCAGAAGCCATCAGCCACTTCATTCAGTTCCGCGACAGCGTGAACCTGCCCATGTACATGGGAGAGATAGGCCATGGCACCGATGAGTGGCAAGAAGCCTTCTGTAAGACGATGGAAGCCAACAACATCGGATACACCTTCTGGCCCTACAAGAAGATCAATAGCGGCTGCATGATGGGTATTCCCACCCCAGAAAATTGGGACGTGGTGAGAACCTTCTCAGAAGCCCCACGCTCCACCTTCAGTGAAATCAGGGAAGCCCGTCCCGACCAGGAAACAGCCAAGCAAGCACTGATGGATTATGTGAAAAACAGTGCCTTAGCCAACTGCCTCCCACAAGAGGGCTACATCCGCTCCATATTACTGAAGGTGCCTTAAGAGAGGCTCGACTTTGATAGCGTAAAGATAGGCAGAAAGAAGAAGATACCTACCAGCGACATGAGCAGTCCGCCTATGGTGCCTGCTGCCAGTGGGAACCAGAAGGCTTCGCGACTGGTGCCTATCAGGAAGGGGATGAAGCCCAAGATGGTGGATACCACCGTGAGGAAGATGGGAATGACCTTGGTGTTCCACGCCTTGGTATAGGCACGCACAGGCGACAGGCATGGCTGGCGCTTACGCACTTTGTTGTACTCGTTCATGATATAGATGCTGGCATTCACCGTGATGCCACAGAGCAGCACAAAGGAGGCAAAGCCACCCTGGTCGAAGTTCAGGTTGAAAAGATAGAACGTCAGGAACACGCCAATATAGGAAATAGGTATCACGAAGACAATGGCCAAGGGCTGCGTCAGCGAGTTGAACAGGATGGACGTGATGAAGATGATGATGACGATGACCAGCAACAGCAGGGCATACTGCCCCTTGGTCTGCGCGCTGAACGTATAATAGGAATCATCCAGCTCGATGCTGTAGCCCATGGGCAAGGTCTGCTGCATCGCCTCCACATCCTGCTTGAGCAGCCTGCGTCCCTGCTCGCCTGAACCCACATACTCATACTGCACACAGAGGCGGTATTGCTGATCCTCCTTCGCCACCTCCTGAGGCGACTGCCCCTTCTCCAGCGTGGCAAAGTCGGCCAGCTTATAGTATCTCTCGCCTATCTGGAAGGGCACGTTCACCAGCGCCCACACGTCATACTCTTCACTCTGCAGCGAGGTGAGTTTCAGGTTTTCCGACTGGTTGTCCACCACGATGCTGCCCATGTGCTGGTTGCGTGTATAGAGCGGACGTAAGGCCGTGAACAGCTGCAAGGCAGAGACGCCTTCCTGCGCCATCGCCTCCTTGTCCAGCTTCAGGTAATACTCGCTGTAGTCGTTCTTCCAGAAGGTATATTCCGAGTTGATCAACACGTCACGGATACGCCTGCGCTCCAGCAGTTTGCTCTTCAGGCGCTCTGCCTGCGCATACAGCTCGTCGTAGTTGTAGCCATACATCGTGACGTGCATAGA
This sequence comes from Bacteroidaceae bacterium, assembly GCA_017427065.1. Lineage (GTDB taxonomy): Bacteria > Bacteroidota > Bacteroidia > Bacteroidales > Bacteroidaceae > Bacteroides. Next base: position 57,920 of record JAFRTL010000012.1, read on the forward strand.
ACCAGCCGTCTCACGCACATCGTTGCTGAAGCCCTGGTCCTGCAGACCAGTCACACTCCAACTGCCACCGCCCAGCGTCAGCGCCTTGCTGATGATGTCCGACTTCAGCGTATAGGGGAACCCTCCATGCTCGTAGGCTTTCTTGAAATAGATGCTCATGCGTGCCTGATAAGGGCTGTAGATGGACGTCTGGAACTGGCGTATCTCCTTGAACTCACTGAGGTAGGCCTCCATCTTCCCCATGAGGGTGTTCATCTGCTCCAGCGTGCTGCCGTTAGGCAGGGTGGCATAGACGCTGAGCACCACCTCACCCACTCCACGATTGTAGTAACTGAAGCTGCGCACCTTGTCTGCAAAGAGGCGCAGCGTGCCGCCCAGTGCCGTGTCCACATAGGGCTTCACAGACTGCTTGTAGGTCTCACTGCCAAAGACCTTGTTGTACCACTCCGCCCAGACGCTCTCTCCCTCCGCCTTCTCAGGCAGCATGAAGACAGGCAACCCGAAAGCCAGTACCAGCAGCAGGCAGGCCGCTACCCTGTAGCGCACCAACTTTCCTATCAGCCACTGGTAGGCTGTGGTGAGGCGCACAGCGAGGCGATGCTGCCAACTGTGCAACCTGTGTGTCTGTCTGTTCTCCAGCCCTATCTTCTCCATCAGCGAGGGCACGAAGAAGAGGGCCACCAGCAGTGACACTGCCAGGTTGATGATGACCACAGCCGCAAAGTCCTGCAGGTTCAGGCGTATCTTCTCGTCCATGAAGAAGATGATCACCAGCGCCCCTATCGTGGTGAGCGTAGCAGCCAGGATGGAGAGAAACGCCTGCAGGTTGCGCTTGCGCATCAGATGATCTGCCATCACGATAGTGTTGTCTATCACCAAGTTGAGTGAAATAGTTATACCAGCAAGTGAATAGATCTGAATCTCCAATCCGAAGAGGTAGTAGCATATCAAGGCGATGCAGAGATTCACTGTGAGGCTGCACACGATGAGGAAAAGGTACTTCCTGTTGAGCGTGATCAGCGCCACGAACACCAGCAGGATGAGCACTGTGAGCCCAGTGCGAAAATAGATCTTGTCCAGCTCCTCCTGAATGTATTCCGTAGCATCGTAGCCCATGTGCACCTCATAGCCCACAGGCAGCAGCGCTTCCAGACGCCCCATGGCCTCCTTCACCTCACTGGCCAGGCGCAGCTGGTTGGCACTCTCCTCTGCCGTAAGGTTCATATACACAGAGTTCAGACCGTTGATGCGATAGTAGCTGTTGGGTGCCTGCTGCACATGCGCCACGCTAAGCAACTTGTCCAACGAGATGAGCTCCCCCTGCCCTGTACGCACGAAGATGACCTTCAGGTTCAAGTCCTCATCGCTGCCCGTCTTCGCCACCCGTATCCACTCCCTGTCGCCATCGCTATGCTCCAGTGCCACGATGCCCATGAACTCCCTGCCCAGATGGTTGGAGATGGCTGCCTGCACATCGCCCACGCTGATGTCGTGCTGAGCCAACTGCCTGTTGTCGTAGGTCAGGCGCCACTCCTGTGGCGTAGCCCCAGAGAGATCCACCCTGTAGATGCCCGCTATCTGCCCCAGCACAGGCTTCATGTTCATCTCTGCCCACTGCTGTATCAGGTAGGGATCCACAGGCGCGTTGATGGTATAGGTAAGGAAAGGCCTCGCAGCCTCGTCCTCCGTCTGCTGGGCGCTGATGACGGGATAGCTCACCCCTGCAGGCAGCTCAGGCCACGTCTGCCTGATGATGGTGGAGACCTCGAAGCGCAGCATGTCCATGTCCGCATGCTTGTCTAGCTGCATGGTGATGCGCCCACTGCCGTTGTCCGACACAGACTCCACCTTCTCTATGCCGCTCACCCTTGCCAGCATGCCCTCCAGCTTGCTGGTCACCTCTGCCTCTACCACTCTGGAAGAGTTGCCTGGCATCGAGAAAGACACCGTGAGCGAGGGCAGCGTGCGTGAGGGGTTCAGCTTCACTGGCAACATGGGCAGCAAAGCCAGACCTATCAGTGAGAGCGCCACAAACGCCACGATAAGCGTGAAGGACGATATGGCGAACTTATGTTTCATCTGTACATGCCTGCAGCATAGTCGAACTTAGCCGACAGTGAGAAGCCGCTCTCAAAGTCGTGCAGCGTCAGGCGTCTTAGCTTGTAGTAGTCCTGCCAGTAGTTGCGCAGCGCCTGTATGTAGTTCTTCTGCGCCTCCTGTTGGCGGTTCAGCGAGAGCGTCAGACTGTTCACGTCAGCCCGCCCTATGATGAAACGCTGGCGTGTCTGCTCATGTGCCTGAATGGCCAGGTCGAGCGCCTCCTCCGCACTGGCGATGAGCCGTTGCTGTATGTTGAAGTCGCTCACTGTGACGATGATCTCCTTCTCCACGCTCTGGCGTTCCTGATCAGCGGAGGTACGCACCACGTTGAGGTTGTTCTTCGCCATGTTCACCCTACCCTTACGCACGCCCCAGTCCACCAGCGGGATGCTCAGCGTCACCTGCACCAAGTCCTGACGCAGGGGGTGCCGATACGCCTCGCTCAGCTTATCAGCCACCTGGTTGAAGCCTATGCTGGCATTCACGCTCGCATTGAAGCGAGCCTCCATCCTGGCACGGTCCAGACTCTGCTCAGCCTCCAGCACGTTCTGCTCCTGCTCCAGATAGGTAGGGTTGTTCTCCTCCGCCTTGGCCAATGCCTCCTCCACCGTGATGGTCTTGCTGGTAGGCTTGCCAGGCAAGTCGAGGGTGATCTCCGTATCCTTGTCGATGTTCAGAAAGGTCGCCATGGAGAACATCGCACGCTTCACGGCTATCTCCGCATTCTGCAGGGTGTTCTGCGCATTCACATGGTCCAGGCGTAATGTCAGCAGGTCGGCCTGCGATATGGAGGCTATCTTCTGTCGCTGCACGCCTATCTTGTAGAGCGTGTCCGTAGAGACCAGGTTCTCCTGCGCCAGCGCCAGCTCTGCCTGTGCCAGTGCCAGCTCGAAGAAGTACGCCACAGCCTCCTCTGCCATCTGCTCCGTGTTGTAGATGAACTGCTTCTTCACCTTCTCGTACTTCAGCGGCTCTATCTTGCGCTCCCAGCGGAAGGGGTTGTAGCCCAGCAGGTTCTGCTGATAGCCTATGCGCAGCGGCACGCTGGAGTACTGCGTGTAAGTCTGTGCCCCGAAGTTGCGCATATAGTCCAGGTCCGTATCTATGTAGAACGTACCACCCGTAAGGTCGAAGTTCTGCGAGATATTCAGTCCGCCCGAGGCGCTGAACATCTGCTGCTCACGATACACGTCGATGTCCTGCCCAGAGTCGTAGCGCTGGGTGATGTAGCGGTAGTACCTGGCAGGCGTGAGGTTCAGCGTCAGACTGGGCAGGCGATTGGCCTGATACGTGCGATACTCCCAGTACCCCGCCAGATACATGTTCTGGTTCCTGAAGGCCGTCAGTGAACTGTCTGCTGCCATCTCTATCACCCTGTCCAATGTCAGTCGCAACTGCCCCTGCAAACTCGTGCAGAAGATTAGACCTATTAGTATAATGCAAAGCTTCTTCATACTCAATTTTCAATTGTGAATTGTGAATTGTGAATTCTCAATAATACTCTAAACCCTAAACTCTAAACCCTAAACCCTAAACCTATAAATCCCCCAATACACCAGCGGCACCACAAACAAACTCACCAGCGTACCCATCACCATCGCCCCTATCATGGCAATGGCCAACGGCTGTTGCATCTCCGACCCCATGTCCGAGGTGAAGAGCAGCGGCACCATGGCGAAGATGGTCGTCAGTGACGTCATGATGATAGGACGCAGGCGACGGCTTCCTGCCGTATGTATGGCCTCATAGAGCGGCATGCCCTTCTTGCGAAGCTCGTTGATGCTGTCCAGCTTCAGGATGGAGTCGTTCACCACGATACCACAGGTCACGATGATGCCAATGGCCGACATCAGGTTGAGCGTATGGCCGCATATCCACAGCGTCAGCAAGGCGAAAGCCGTGTCGATAGGAATCTCCGCCAGCACGATGAGCGGCTGCAGGAAGCTCTCGAACTGGGCGCACATGATGAAGTACATCAGCAGCACAGACACCAGCAGGATGATGACCAGCTCACCCAGCATCTCCCTATTGTCCAGGAAGCTGCCCCCAAAGTCCACATCCCAGTCGGCATGCTGCGTCACCACGCTGCGCACCTCGTTCATCAGGCGCTGTTCACCACCCGTCAGGTAGTAGTTCAGTGGCACGTACTCGCCATTATCGTCAGCGATGATGCTCTTCAGATCCTCTGAAGGCACCGCCTTGACCAACTCTCGCAGTGGGATCTGGTAGATGCGCCCCTGCGCGTCTGGCATGGTCTGCACCAAGGTCTCTGCCAGCACCCTGTTCACGCTCTGCTCCTCACCAGCGATGCTGATGGTGAGGTACTGCTGGTAAGAGTGCAGCGTAGAAGCCTGGTTCTCCCTGAAGGCCGTACGCAGCACACGGTCCACCTCCGCATAGGCCACGTTGTAGAGCAGCAGCTTCTCATGGTCCACCTGCAGGTTGAGCTGACTGCTCCATGGTATGTCGTCCGTCTGTCGCTGTGTCTGCTTCCCTAGCTCCGACTGCAGCGCACGTAGGTTCTCAGGCGCTGGTGAGGCATTGCGGTTCATCAGGCGCAACTTAGCCACCACGTCAGGCTCGCCCGTCACGAAGAGCTTCTCGAAGATGGTCTCAGGAGGTGAGAAAGTCACCACGGCCCCACCATATTGCTGCCTGAGCCATGCTGCCACGGCCTGCTGCAGCTGTGCTATCTGACTGGGCTTCTCCGTCTTCAGGTACACCTCCGCCTCTGTGGCAGTCAGCTCATCTGTACCGCTGGCTAGCAGATAGTCCTGTATGCCCACATACACCTCGTGCGCTGTGACCTGCCCCTCCACCTCCTTCAGCAGCTGGTTCACACGACGGTTGTTTTCTTCCACATGGATGTTCTCATTCCACTCTATGCGGGCTATCAGTTCGTTCTGGTCTATCTCAGGCATACGCTCCTTCTGCATGAAGATGAAGAGCACTATGCAGGCAGGGATGGTTAGGGCTGTCAGTGTCAGGGTAAGTGCCTTGTGGCTGAATACCCACGCCATGCCCTTGTCGTAGAAGTTTTGCAGCGTGTTGGCGTGCTGGCGTTTTAGCGTGGTAGCTATGCCCTTCCACTTCATTTTATAGAATATTGAGTAAAGCACTGGCAGCAGCATGATGCCCGTCAGGTAAGACACTGCCAAGCCCACAGTGATGGAGAAGGCCTGGTCCATGAAGATGGCACCTGCAATGCCACTCATGAAGATCAACGGCACGAAGACCGCTATTGTGGTGAGGTTGGAGCTCAGCATGGGCGTAATCATTTCTGTGGTACCAGTGGCACAGGCATCGTCCAGCGAGAGGCCACGCTCCCTGTACTGCGCGATGTTCTCCGTCACGATGATGCTGCTGTCTATCATCATACCCACCGCCAGAATCAGACCAGAGAGTGAGATCACGTTGAGCGACACCCCAAAGAGGTAGAACAGGAAGAAAGTGATCACGATGCTCACCACCATGCTGATGCCTATCACCAGCGGCGAGCGCACATCGCCCAGGAAGAAGATGCTCACGATGAAGATGAACAGCAGGCCCAGCATCAGATTCTGCTGCAGGTTGGAGATGGTATAGTCCAGCAGCTCCGTCTGGTTGCGACTGATGCTGAAGTCTATCTGTGGGTAGCTCGTGCGGAAGTAGTCTATCGTCTCACTGAGCTTGTCCTTCATGCGGTCCATGTTCTCGTCGCTCTGCTTGATGATGGCCAGTGTCACAGCACGCTTGCCTGCGCTCAGGCTCCGTCCCGTCTCCTTCTTCGATACCACCCCTATCTGGCAGAAGTCCTTCAACTGGAACAGGCGGCCCGCCTTGCTCAGGTAGATGTTCTGCACATCCTCAGGCGTACGCAGCAGGTTGTCCATGCGGATGTTGTACTCATAGTACCCATCGCGCACCAGCATGCTGCCAGGCTCCACGTTGTTCACGCTCAGCGCCTGCTCTATGTCCTCTATGGTGACGCCCATCATTGCCAGACGGTCCTTGTCTGGCACTATCTGCAACTGCTGCCCAGGGATGCCCGTGATGTCTGCGATGGCCACCTCAGGCAGCTGCTCTATGCGACGCTTCACAATGTTCTCTGCCAACTGGCACATCTCCAGAAACTGGCTCTCCGTGGTGGGCTCGTAGGCCACATCGTTCTTCAGCGTCATGTTCACATAGAGCACAGGGATGTCCGTAGCGCTAGCCTTCATGGCCTTGGGGCGTGCCACCTCCTTCGAGAGGCTGTTCATGGCAGCGTCTATCTTCTCGTTCACCTCTATGAACGCCAAGTCCGTGTTCGTGCCGAAGTCGAACTCCAGCCTTATCAGTCCCAGTCCGTCGCGTGTCTCACTGCTTAGCTCCTTCAGCCCTGCCACCTGCAGCAACTGCCTGCGCACAGGCGCCACCACCGTGTTCTCCAGCTCGCGTGCAGAGGCATTCTCCCCCGTCACTTGCACCGTGATCTGTGGAATAGCAATGTCTGGCAGCATAGACACAGGCAGCAGATTGTAGGTAATCAGCCCCACAATAAAGCATGCCAGAAATGCCATCAGCACGGCAATAGGTCGTTGTATCAGAAACTTTACCACTTTTTAAATTGAGAATTGAACATTGAGAATTGAGAATTACGGCTCCGCTGTGACTGTTACTGGTGATTCGTGGGCAAGATTGACGTTACCAGTCACTATCACCTGCTTCCCCTCCTCCAGTCCATCGATGATGGTATATTCCGTGAGGTTCTCCAGTCCCGTCTTCACGTAGTTCCAATAGGCCCGTCCGTTCTCCAGCGTGAAGAGCACCTGCCTGTCAGAGCGCAGCACCACAGCCGTCTTGGGCACCACCAACTGGTCTGGCACAGCCCGCTTCACACTCACGCGCACGTTCATGCCATCGAAGAGGTCACGCCCGCTCACCCTGGCACGCACACGCACCATGCCGTTGGCATCCACCAGCGGATTTATCTCGCTCACGCTGCCCTGTACGCTGTTAGCTCCCTGGGCGTATGGCGTCACCTCCACCTTGTCACCTATCTTGATCAGAGAGAGCTCACTTTCCAGCACGTTGAAGTCCACCTCCATGCTGCCCGTGCTCACGATGCGACAGAATGCCTCCCCTGTGTTCGCCATGTTCATGGGTTTTTGGAAGAGGTTCGCCACCCGCCCGTCGATAGGAGCTGTGAGCGTGGCCTGCTGCAGGTCATGCTGAGCCGCCTCGTAGAGCGCCTTCTGCTGCTCGTAGCCACTCTTCACCCTGGCCAGCTGCAGCACATCCGCAGGCACCGCCTCCATGTGGTCAGGCGCATAGCCCTGCCCTATCAGCACGTCCTGCATCTCCAGCGTGGCCTGTTCCAAGCCGTTCTTGCGCTGCGTCAGTTCGTTCTCGAAAGGAAACAGATCCAACTCTGCCAACTTCTGCCCCTTGCGCACATAGTCGCCGTTCTTCACATACACATGCGCCACCACCTCCGCACGACGGAAGTAGAGGTCCGTATATTGCTGCGAGGTCACCTTGCCGTTGCTCACCAGCTCATGGTTGAACGCCTGCCTATGCACCGTCATCACCGTCACCTGTGCCTCCTCCTGAGGCAAGGCCGTCTCCACGCCATCCTCCTCAGTGGTGCGCTGTCCAGCATTGCTGCAAGACATCAGCATTGCTGCTGGAATAATGAATAAGAATAATCGTTTATACTTCATTCCAAAAGCCATTAAAACTATACTTAATGCAAATAAACTAAATAATTTCGTTTATCCACTAGAAAATCTCGTTAATAAATATTAATAGCCATTATTATGCTTGTACAAAGATAGGTCAAACACCATAAGATGGTGCTTTTTCAGTTCAGTCCACAGTTCAGTGGAGTAAAATAAGCATGCAGAACAGATATGACATGGAACTAGCCCGCCAAAAGCCTACGTTATTGCAACGACTTAACGTCATTCGCAAGGCATGTGCAGCAGTGTTCTGAAAAAGTTAAGGGGATGCGAAAAGCATCCCCTATTTCATTCCCCATACTCTACGAAGTGGCGGTCGTAGCTTAGGGCACCAAAGATGCCCCAGCCTTCACCTACTACTGGGATTCATTTTTTGCGGAACTAATTCCGAAAATGTGATTTTAAATTCCTAAAAGAAAAATGAAGCCACTTTAAAAGCGGCTTCATTACTTCTTTCTTACAGCATACTCATGCAGGATGATACGCCTATTGAGGTTCCAATGGCAGTGAGAATAGCTATCAGTAGCTGTATGCCATACTTTACGATTTCTTTCTTTGTCATAATTGATTTAAATTTAAAATTGAAAATTAAAAATTAAAAATTACCATGCGGATGGTTTTCGGACCCCCTCTTTATCTCCCCCACTGGGGGAGACTGAGAGAGGGAGAGGTGTGATTACCCGATACCGCCATCTGGGTTGCCGCCACCGTTGTCGTCACTGCCCTGGTTCTCGGTGTTGCCACCAGTGTTGTCAGTGCCACCACCTTCGGTGCCGTTGCCGTTTACGTTCTCGGAGGTCTCACCGTTATCGTTGTCATTGTCCTCCACGGTGCCGGTATCGTCACTGGTCACCTGCTTCACCACGTTGCCGTCCTTGTCGTAACAAGTGATGTTGATACTCGTGCTCTTCAGTTCGTCCTTGATGTCCACGTTAGGCGTGAAGATTACCTTGCGCGTCTTGATCAGACCAGTGCTCACTTCAGATACGTCGGCCACAGTGGCTGCGCGTACGCCGAAGCGCATGGTACCCAGTCCAGGAATGGCTACAGAGTGACCTTCAGTGGCCCATGCCTTGATTACCTCGCCGATGGCTGCCCATGAGGCGTTGATGGTGCCCTGCGCGATACCACTGCGGAGTGCAGCCTCACGAATCACCTTGGATTCTGCCAGCTTGTTGTACAGTTGTGCCTGGAGCACGTAACGATAGGTTCCGGCATAGTTGCCGATGGTCTGCATGGTTTGTTTTGCAATTACTTTAATACTCATAGTCGTTTAAGGTGTTTTAGGTTAATAAATCTGTTTAGCTGTTGTCATCCGGTTGACGATGCAAAGATAAAATGGCCACCTATAGACTTGTACCACCCCCCAGTGTTTTTTTCATTTTAAGTCAAAAAAAAACGTAAAATTTTTTTTTCCTTCGATGAAAAAAAATGTTCATCGAAGGGAAAGCTATTTTTTTACGTCGTTGTGCAGTCATCGTATATCAGTTATATCAGTTACAGTTTATATTCTGTCATATACATTTCACTCTGAAAATATTCTATATTATATATATGAAAATTTCTAGCGCCGGATAATTTTACTGTCAGCTATGCAGATATTTATACATGCTTTTGCCGGGGATTTTACGTTTGGGGG
>JAFRTL010000013.1 GCA_017427065.1 Bacteroidaceae bacterium
ATGTTCTGGAAAAACATCGTAGGATGCTTCACCATCATAACCAAAAGACATCTGCCTTTTATTGTCTGGATCCAGAACCACAAAAGACCATCCCATCATCGTATCTTCAGGATGGATGTAAGACTTAAAATAGCTCATGGTATGGCCGTCTGGTTCCTTCGCTCCCCAAGAATAAAAATAACTTTCCAGCGTATAACTTGCAGTTTTTATTTGCTCCAGATTACCCTTTACCTGTTTCAGATAAGCGTTAGCATCTATCGGCCTTTCAGCACAGCCAATAAGGGTGACGACAATTAACAGGGACAAAAACAATTTTCTCAATAATTCCATAATATCTTAATATTAAATCTGGGGAATATCATCATTGCTGCAAGCTTTGCGTTTATAGTTGCAAAATAATATTTGTTCAGAGAAATTCGCCTCCCAATGCTGGCTCTGCACCAATATGGTTCTTTCCCCAAAGATCCCTGCATATCTCAAAAGCATTGCCTTTGGAGTTTTTGTCGCAGATTACATAACTAATCTTTAGTATTTCATCCTCTGTTCCAACTATATGAACCTTATATTCTTCAGCTATTTCTTGCAGCACTTCGTTGCTTACGGTATAAACATAGATAGCACTTGTACCTCTACATTCTTCTTTTGTCCCTTCTTCTAATTGAATATTGGGACAAGCATCCAATATCTCTGGAATGTCAATGATGTCTTTATAACTGGCTGCTACCTCATTCCATTCGCATTCAGCATAAAAATAAGCATTCTCTCCTATATTCGTATAAATAGGGGGATAATAACCTAATTTAAAATTATTATCTTTTTCAACTAACTCAAGGCCTCTCTCAGCCAACTTCTGAATTATCACTTCTTTATTTGAAGGATGGTAATAGATCCACGCTTTGGTATCGAGGTACGTGAAATGTATTTTCTGGGATTTAGACCATAACCACCAATAAGTACCATCATCAACATCTCTTGTATCAGTACCTTTGACAGTATTCTGCACTTCAGGCTCGAGCACCTCTTCCGTATCATTGCTGCAAGCTGTAAAGCCAAGGGGCATTGCCAGCATCATACAAATGAATAATGATTTAGCTCTCATATTACTTCTGTTTTTAATAATGCAAATATATAGTTTCTTTTCCTATTAAATGCAAGAATCCTAAAACCTTGCATGCATTATCAATATTTTTTATTCCCCATACTCCACGAAGTGGCGGTCGTAGCTTAGGGCACCGAAGATGCCAAAGCCATTTTGGACGTTGTGATAAATACCTACGACACTCTCTTTGTCATTAAAAGAATCAACATAGTCTTCCATCGATTTTAGGTATTTGTAATAATCGGGAGTTATGGCCTGCAGCTCTATCAATACACGTGGGGAAATCCTATAGGCATCCTCAATTTTGTCTCTGCCATCGGAGTCCACAAATGTATCCAAGGAACCAGGGTACATATATACTGCAAACATATAAGGATATGGCTTTTGTATATCAATGCTGAAAGTATGATCTCGTCCGTTGAAGGTATTGTTGGTGAAAGCAGTGGTGTAAGCAAGTGTATTGTAAAAATAGTTCCCTATCCAACTCCCCCATAATGAGTCAGGATTAATAGCATTAGGCCTACTAAATAATGGGTCATCAGAGCTGAAGTCGTTTCTGAAACGATAATTCACATAAGTAGAATAAACTTCTCCACTTGTACCATTTCTTACATAAAAATATCCTTCTCGTTCACTGCGCACACGCAAACGGTAATACCTTTCACCACCCGCATCAGAAATGCGGCACTTCAGACGCATGATGGTATCTATACTCAACTGATTATCTGTGATTATAGAATCTTGTATTATCTTATGCTCCACCACTGCTATTTGAGGCTTAGCTGGAACGGTGGCTTCTGCAAATGCCTCTTCTCCTCCAACAGTAGCTGTGATCTTGATATGATCACCAACCTGAGGTTTATAATCGGTCACATATCCCTTAGTATCTGCATCTAACGTCAGCTGATACCTTTCACTTCCATTCACCACTGCCTCTACATGAGCATCGAGAACAGCTGTGTACTTGTAAAAATCATTCTTCATTAATGGATGCCAATCTACAGAATAATTATTGATTTGCTCATAACCATAGGTTCCTGGCAGTATGGGTATATCTGTGATGGAATATGTCCTGTTCACGTAAACGCTCAAAGTGCTACCCTCTATGGCAAGCGCATTGATGGTGAGAGTATGATCAAGGGCTTCTGACGTATCCACAAAGTCGATGGTGCGTTCACAGGAGGTACTGAGAACACTCAGCAATAAAGCTATTATATATGTATAGTATTTCATAGCACATTAAAGTTTTAAGGTGAGACTGATGGATGGCATGATGGGGAACATACATACGGCCTTCAGGGCAGGTATGTTGTTGTCGAATCCCCAAAATACGTATGACACATTCTGCTGGTTATACAGATTGAAGATGGTAATGTCGCAGATCATTTCACCAATGCCTACACTGCCATGATGCGACAAGCCCACATCTAAGCGATGAGAGGCTGGCAGGGTATAAGAATTACGGATAGGATAGGTCTTAAAACGTACAAGTCTGTCAACCCCAGTATTTTCATTGTAATGGTTAGCAATTTCATCATATTCGGCCATGGTATAACCAGTGGTGGTAATAGTCGCCAGATTGGCACGTCTTCCACTCTGATAGGTCCATGCTCCCACAAAGTCCCAGTTCTTACTTAGGCGCTGCGTGATGGTGATATTGAAATTGTGTCTGCGATCGCCTGGGGCGAAGAATTCACGCCCGCTGTCCAGTTCCATGCCTGGACGATCGAAGGTGCGGAGCGACTTAGACCAAGTATAGCTGACCATTCCCTGCGTATTTCCGATGGTCTTCTGTGCCAGGAACTCTACACCAAAAGCACGACCCTTGCCTTGCGCCACCATATTGCGCCAGTCATTATCGTTTGAGTTAAAGTAGTCATCCTTGTAATCCACAGCGCCATCCAGCCACTTGTAATAACCTTCCACAGATAGCTCTATGCCGTTTTTCAAGTTATGGCTTACTCCCAAGGATAGCTGGTCTGAACGCCCTAAATCCATGTCCTTAGTAAATGGTATCCAGATAGAGGCTGGTCTATCTAAAGAACTGCTGGTCAGCTGGAAGATGCCTTGCGACATGCGGGTGAAGGAGGCTTTCAAGGAGGTACGCTCATTGAACAGCAGTCGCATGGAGGCACGGGGTTCCAGCATCAGTTTGGTCTCACCATCCGACTGGTAGGATGATAGGCGTAAGCCTGCATGAACTTTCAAGAAAGAAGTGATATTCCAGTCGTCTTCTGCGTAGGCTGCTATCGTAGTCATTGGTACATACTCCAATGAACCATAACCAGCACTGCTGGTTCTTTCTTCTGTATAACGATCATCTCCCAAACCTGTATTCTCAACTATTTCGTAGCTCTTCGCCACTTTGGTGTATGTAGAGAACTCACGTCCTACGCGTGGCAGCAGTTCCATGCGGTTGCCTTGTACGCCTGCATAGAAATCATGCTTGTCTTGCCACTTATAGTTGATGCCCAAACTGGCCTGCCAGTCGTGTATCTTTGAGAAATACTTGCTGGAACTCTCCTCCTCATAATACGAGTAAAGTTCGGCTCCACCTTCACCATGATCCCCGAAGTCTAACCCTTCTTTCGTGACAAGGAGATCATCATAGCCCAACTGGTAGTCATAGTCGCTGTAACCAAGGCGGGCATCCAGTTGGAAATCAGCACTGAACTGATGGGTGTAGTGCAAGCCTCCCAAAATATTGTTCCACTGATCTATATGGCGACTGGTGGAAGTGGTATTGGTGTAAAGAGTAGCAGGTTTTGGCTCATCATTGGGACGTGAAGGTTTTATCATTTGTATCCTTTCGAAGTGCTGCTTAGTGGTATTCGGCTTATCATTGTTCTTATCGTTGCCCATATAGAACATGGCTGTGAGCTTGTCCTTCTCAGAGAACTTATGTACCAACTTGGCATTCATATCCCAGTAGCGCATGTGAGTATAGTCGTTCATCTGTCCAGGGTTGTCGTAGATCACCTCTGCCAGAAGGGGCTTCACGATGGCCTTGAAATAAGAGGCACGGGCAGCGATGTTGAAAGAGGTGTGCCCCTTCCAGATAGGACCGTCCACCTGCACACGAGAGGCCAACATGCCTGCAGTGAGGCTGGCGTGGTATTTCTCCATATCGCCATCTTGCAAGCTCACGTCGATGACGCTGGAGAGACGGTTGCCAAAGCGGGCAGGGAAAGCGCCCTTGTAGAGCACTACATCGTCCATCACATCTGCATTGTAGGCGGAGGTGAAGCCTTGCAGGTGCTCAGGATTATAGAGTGTGAAGCCATCCATGAGGAAGAGGTTCTGGTCGTAGTCGCCACCACGCACGTAGATGCCCGACTTGCCATCGCCTGCCGACTGGACGCCTGGCAACTTCTGGAGTGACTTCAAGACATCCACCTCACCAAGCAGGGCTGGCATCTTGCGTATCTGCTCCACGCTCATGGCAATCGCACTCATCTGAGCACTTTGTACGCCAAAATTGTGACGCGTGCCATAGACTTCTACTTCTTGAAGCGTGGTGCCTGGCACCAGCGCTACATTCAGCTGGCGATTGCCATAGAGCTTCAGCTGATGGGTCTTTGAGGCATAACCCACATAACTGAACACCAGCTCAAAGTCCACGTTGTTGGGCTGTGTGAGGGTATAGTAGCCATTGGCATTGGAAGTGGTACCCGTACGTCGCTGTGGGTTATAGATACTGGCTCCTGCCAAGGGCTCGCCTGTCTGTGCATCTGTGACGCGTCCGCTCAGCACCACGTTGCGCACCTGCACACGCTGTCGCATCAGCAGGATGTGGTTGCCTTCTATCTCAAACCTCACGGGCTGTCCCTCGAACGCGGTATTCAGCACATTCTTCAGCGAGGAATTGCGCACATTCAGGGTGATGGGCTCTGCCAACTGCACATCCTCGCTATAGACAAAGGTGTAGTCTGTGGCTGCCTCCACTGCCCTGACAAACTCAGCCAACGAAGCACGGTTCAGCTCCAGCGTCAGGCGGTCGCTGCGCTGTGCATGCAAGGGTGTACAGAGAAGGAGGAGCAGGCAAAAGGAAAGCATTGGGACAAGTAGGATTTTATTATCATTAACCTTCATCTTCTGCCCCTCCTTTCTTAATGAGAATCGTTGGTCCTTGACGGACTATTTGCAGATTGGCTACGCGCTGTAACAGATCGAGAATGGTGTCGAGCGTTTCATCTCCAGAGAAGGTAGCTGTGATGTGGTAGTCCTTCAGTTCCTCATCTGCGATGCGGATATCAGAGGCGAAGCTCTGGTTGAGCTCCTCCACGATCTGCTGCAAAGGCACTTGCTGGAAGGTCATGGCTCCACGCAGGTGCATCTGCGACTCCTGCACAGGGGTCCCCTCTACAGGTGCTGACGACTTATCAAAGATAGGTTTAATAAACGTGCCATACATGGCCCATCCCACAACGAACATAAGGATCACGGCTACTGACGCAGCAGCTCGTCCGAGCCAACGCCAGCGTAGCCGTGAGTCCTGTTCCCTAAGCCTGCGTTCGAGCAACGGCCAGGTGCTTTCTTTGGAATACTTCCCGCGTGGGGAGCGGGTAGATTGGGCTAACTGTACCCAAAACGCATCATTTACTGTTTCCATATTTCTATCGCTTTTTTATGAAGACAACCAAGGTCGAAAAACTCCCTACGCCAACTATGTTAAAAAATGCTAAACCATATTTTTTCGTTTATTCCTGCATTGAGTTTCAGAGAAAAGCCTACCTTTGCAAGCACGATGAGTAAAAAGTTAAGAAACAGATGACCGAACAAGATATCAGGCGTTACTTGAGGGAGATGAGTGAGGACAGCTCTGAGCAGGCTTTCCACTCGTTTTATGACCTGACGTACGATCGTCTGTTCCGCATCGCCTATTATTTCGTACAGAACCATGACCTGGCGCAGGAGACGGTGCTCGATGCGTTCATGAACGTGTGGAACGCACGTAGCGGACTGTTGCAGATTGCCAATATCGAGGATTATCTCTTCGTGGTGACCAAGAGGGCTGCGCTGAATGCCCTGAAGAAAGAGAAACGGCACGTCACGCAAGACAGGGATGTGGTGGACCTGTCGGACACCACTGAAACGGGGACCACCCCAGAGCATATCCTGATCACTGAGGAGCTCTTTGCGCGCTATGTGAAGGCGCTCGATCGCCTGCCTGAGCGCTGTAGGGAGGTCTTTATCCTTATCCGTGAAGAGGGACTCTCTTATGCTGAAGTGGCAGAGAGGCTAAACATCAGCGAGAACACCGTGGATGCGCAGTTACAGAAAGCCACTGCACGCCTCCACGAGTTGCTTGGCATCTGAGGGTAAGACCTCTCAGATACTGAGTTCCTCAGTTAATTTTTGAACTGTCTTTATTCCCCCTACTCCACGAAGTTAGACAGGAGCGATGCCCCTACCCCTTTAATGCCACTCCTTGATGATGACAAGGTCATTGAATTTTACTTCCCTTATATCATACCACGAAAAGAAATAATTATAATGACATACAAAGTAATACCAGTCACTCACATATTCTCTTGGCACAGTAAAAGAATCATCTAATGAAAGATCACTCGTTGTGAAAAAGTTATATTCAACCATTTGCCCCCAACAAGAATATAGGCTGACTCTAAGATACATACCTTCATATTCCTCCTTCGCATAATCAAGATATTTTTCTGGGAAATAAAACTTAAATATATAAGGATTTACCCCATCAGGGTCAATGGCATAGAGATCCCCCACGTCTAGTTGAGTTATATCCTTTTCGAAGTCCTTTATCTTAGCGTTATTAAAATCATCAAACCAATCTCGATGATCGCGCCCTTTCTGCCCTTTTTTATCAGGTTGTTCTTCATCTGCCTGCTGTGAAGACCTGCTGGGACGCAGAGCACGCTGTGCATCTGCAATCGTCTGATAATCTAACATAGGAGTACTCACTTCTTCCTGCATCATCAGAGGTTCTGAATCGTCAGAACAAGAAAGCAAGGTCATAGCCAAGAGACCTGCAAACAGATATGCGATATTAGTTTTCATAGCATTCTACAATTGATTCCAGTGATGATCATTTAGCGCCACTCCTTGATGATAACCATGTCTTTAACTTGAGTTTCCCTCATAAATAAAGATGAACTAGAATAACTCTGAATGAAATAGTATTTAAAACAATAGCAGTCACTCACGTAATATCTTGGAATTGTAAAAAAGTCATCCAAAGAGAAATTCTCGGAATAATATATTCTATCTCTAATAAATGCCCCACTAGAGTTATATAACATAACTTTTACACACATACCTTCATATTTCTTTGCTTCCTCCTTTAATTCATCAGGGAAATAGAACTTAAAGATGTAGGGATTAACACCATCTGGATCTATAGCGTAAAGTTCACCTAAACTGAGTACGGAACCTGTATCTAAGCTTTTCAGACGCTCATTTGTCCAGTCATGAAACCAATCACGATGGTCGCGTCCTTTCTCCCCTTTCTTATCAGGTTGCTCCCCCTCCATCTGCTGTGAAGTTCTGGGACGCAGTGCACGCTGTGCATCTGAAGCTGTCTGATATTCCAACATAGGAGTACTCACTTCTTCCTGCATCATCAGAGGCTCCAAGTCGTCTGAACAAGAAAGCATGGTAACGGCCAAGAAGCCTGCAAACAGATATGCAATATTAGTTTTCATAGCATCTATCATTAGTAATGCAAATATAGATGTTTAATCCTACAAATCCAACATTTATAGGGTATCCCTAATGACTCATTGCGCCAAAAACGCCCATTTCATCGGCAAAATCAAGATTTGCCTCCTATAATTTGTACACTAGTGTACAATAAAATGTACACTATTTGTACACTCCAAAATGAAAAAGAAGTGTTCGGGTCCATTTATCTTTGCGACAAAGGAAACAAAACTTCAAATCATACAGCCATGAAAACAATCAGATTTTTCGGGATGCTATGGATTGCAGCAACCATCTCCCTCAGTTTCTTTGCATGCAGCAGTGATTACGACGAACCCGCCATCGAAGAGGAAGAGTATATTGAGGGGAAGATTCCTCCCGATATTCAAATAGGGGCACTCTATGCTATCAGCCATGATAAAAAGAATGATAAGTGCAAATATGGCATCTACTTAGGCGATCCTCCATCTCCTGAGTTGGTGGAACTTATCGAACATGGGGGACATGGTGATGATATAAATGGTGATGATGTACCAATTCAGATAGAGGTATGGGTCTATGGTCCTGATCAGAAGACACCTATGTACTATGGAAGAATGGGCTGCACAAATCCTTATACCGACCCTTATTTTGAAGTTGGCGAAACGCTGGATATCTCCTGCTATTTATGCGAACGTGCAACAAAGATGAGACTAATTATCCAATCTAAATACGAATGGCCAAAAGTAGGGGTAGAAGTTTTTCAGAACTGTTTTGATTTTGAAATAAGTCCTCAACATCATTTCTTCGAGTAACGAAATTATAATAATAATATACTATGAAACACATAATTCTCATACCTCTCTTTATCGTAGGGCTATTGCTAACCGTCCTGCCTCTCAGTGCTCAGAACGTGGTGCTGAGTGGGCAGGTGACGGATGCCCAAACGGGGGAACCATTGGTGGGTGTGACTGTGTATCACACACAACGTCGCACAGGCACTACGACCAATTCGCAGGGAAACTACACCATCACCCTACCCAGCAACAGGGCCTTGGAACTGGTATTCAGCTATGTGGGCTATGCTCCACACGCACAAAGCCTCACTTTGACACATGACCAGAGGTTGGACATCCAACTGAGGCAAGATACCCAGAACTTGGGTGAGGTGAACGTCTATGGTACGCGTCACAACTTCGGTGTGCAGAGCTCACAAATGAGCGCGATAGCTGTAACTGCAGAGCAAATAAGGAAGATGCCTACTCTACTAGGCGAAACGGATGTGCTGAAATCATTGCAACGTCTACCTGGCGTACAAAGCAGTGGAGAAGGGCGGGCAGGAATTTTCGTGCGTGGTGGTGAAAACGACCAGAACCTCTTTACACTAGATGGCATAACCCTCTATAACCCAGAGCACCTGCAGGGCTTCACCTCTGCCATTAATGCGGATATGATGGATGATGTGGTACTCTACAAAGGTGCATTCCCCGCTGGCTATGGTGGCCGACTATCTAGCGTGGTGGACGTAAGTCTGCGCGAGGGTGATATGGAGCGACACCGCCTATCGGTGACAGCTGGCATGCTTGCTTCACGCATACAGGCAGAAGGTCCGCTTTGGAAAGGCCATACCTCTTATAATATAGCAGCACGTGCCTCCTATTTCAATGCCATAGTGAAGCCACTTTTAAAAGAAGTGATTTATGATAACCCAGGACAGATGAACAACTACAGCCACATGCGCTACTATGACATCAATGCTAAAGTCACCCACCATTTCTCAGACAATGACAAGTTAGACGCCGTGTTTTATCTAGGACGCGACGTAAACAGAACAACGCCCAACAACACTGCCTTGCATTTTGAGTATGAGAAATGGGAGATGGTAGATGGCAAAACCATGAAAACAGGTACAGGATTCATTGACAAGCCTGAACACACGCAGACATCCAACAGCTGGGACAACCTGTTGGGCGGGCTGCTATACACTCACCATTTCAGCCCTTCTTTACGGCTGGACGCTTCGGCAAGCTACACTGGTTACTCCTATCAATTAGAGAATGCCAGCTCAAAAATCAATCAGGTGAGCCTGTCACGTTGGGAACACGGACAGGAGGGCGCAGAAATATTCTCATTAGACAAGATTGATAACAGCACAACCTACCGCTCAAAAATCCATGACTTCACTCTAAAAGCAGGATTACTATATAACTTGAAAGACAAGCACACATTCAATGTTGGCGTTCAGGGAAGTAGCATCGACATCAGCCCATCTGTAGAAACCCGTTTCTACCATTTTAATAAGCAAGTGCCTGACGTACAGACCCTATGGAACATTGGCCTAGGAGAAGACCGCTATAAGAAAACAGAGACAGAAAGGCAAAATCTATTGGGGAAGCAGGCTACGCTCCAAACTTTCTCTGCCTACGCAGAAGACGACTGGAGCCTGACTTCTTGGCTGAAGGCAGATATCGGGCTACGTCTGCAAGGGTATAATACCGATGGAAAGACACGCTTGTCTCTGGAACCACGAGCCTCAATGCGACTCTCTCTGGCAAAGAATGTTTCACTAAAAGCAGCCTATGCCCACATGTCTCAGGGCATGCACCTGCTGAGCAGCGGTAGCTTGATACTACCTTCAGAGATTTGGGTTCCAATCAACAAAAACATGGAACCAGGCATTTCTGACCAACTCTCTCTAGGCTACAACCATGAGTTGCGGGGTGGCATACAGATTTCTTTGGAGGGTTACTACAAATGGCTGAAGAATGTGATAGATTATCAAGAAGGGCACTCTTTCTTGCAGGCAACAGACTGGACGGAGGTCATTGCCCAAGGCGATGGTAAGGCCTATGGAGTGGAGTTTCTGGCACAGAAGACTATTGGCAACACCACTGGACAAATAGGTTATACTTGGAGCAAATCTCTCCGCACCTTCGACCGTGAGGGCATGGTACTGAATGATGGCAGGGAATATTATGCCGTGGGAGACCGTAGGCACAATTTCAGCATCAATATTACCCAACGCCTAAGCAAGAATTGGGACTTTTCCGCTGCCTGGACTTACCAGACTGGACGCCGTGCCACTATCAGCACCACTACCACAACGGGAGGAATCTTTGACGAATATAACAACTATTACCCTACATCTTCAGGCAAAGGGAAAGTTGATTATACCCTCAATCCTGCATACCAAGAATATGCTGTATCGTATTATGAAGATACTGCAATTGAACACTTAGTACGAATGAACAGCTACGAACAGCGTAACAGCTACGTGATGCCAGCCATTCACCGACTGGATATCAGCCTGAGCCACCACGGCAGCATTGGTATTGGTGAGATGATCTGCGACATTGGGATTTATAATTTATACTGTCAACAAAACATCTCGTCTGTCTATTGGGGTTATACCAACAACAGGCGTACCCTGAAAGGTGTTTGCATGTTACCCATCATGCCATCATTAAGTCTTACCTTAAAACTATAAAACAGCCATGAAACCAAAATTCTTGATTATACTACTGATACTTGCATTGTTCAGCATCTCCTGCGAACGTGATCTTGATTTCAGCACTCCTTCTGAAGAAGAAGTGGGGAATATAGTAATTAATTCTGTAGCTGTAGAAGATACAGTTCTTACCGTATTTGTAAATAAGACCTTCCCTGTAGGGAAAACCCCAAGGCTTGTATCACCAGACTATGACCAAGCCGTTTTTTTCAAAGATGACCTTACTACAGACTATGTGTCTAATATTTACTACACCAATACAGCTATCACTGATGCAGAGGTAAAAGTCATCGTGAACGGAGAGCAGACCTATACAACATCTTTGACCCAAACTAAAGGTTATGTATGTGGTTACAAGCCACAGCCTGGCGACCACATCGTGGTGGCTGTCTCTGCCGAAGGACAGGAATTAAGGGCCGAGACGGCCGTACCCTCAAAACCAAAGATTGAGATACTAAATCATGAGGTTATAGATCAGAATCCCTATCAAGACAGGAACGGCCTCTATGGTGGTACAGATACTATCATGCGCCTGACATGTCGTATATCAGATATAGGTGGAGAACAATATTATCGTCTTAGAATCCGAAGCGAAAAAAAAGAGTTATATTCTTTCACAGACGTCTATAATGACAAGGAAGAATATACTTTGAGTAACTATATGCAGGATGTATACTTCTCGGATGATGAGCTTTTCTATGACACAAGGCTGACCACAAGTATGGGAGGATGGGCCACTAACTTCTCTACCGTTTTCGACAATTCTCTTATGAGAAATGGAAGCTATACGTTCACGGTAGATAGTCCGAAAGCTGGGAATACAAGTGGAATAATCAGGGACTGGGATTGGTTTGCTATTAATTGGAAAACACTAGGATCTGACATTCCACCACGCGTGATGGTGGAGCTACAAGCCATTAGTCCAGAGCTCTACCAATATATAAAATCCGTACAGCTCTATCGCGTCACTGCAGAGGATGTCTATGCAGAGCCTATCAAAATATTTAGCAACGTGCAGAACGGTTGGGGCATCTTTGGTGCTCTGAGCTATGACAGGCACTTTGTGGAGTATGGGGAGTGAAATAAGACAAAAGACAAATATATAAATTGCATTTATTGATAATAACGACTATATTTGCACTAGAAAGTTAGGAAAAGTGTAAATATAAGACGGAGTAACGATAATTTAGCACTATGAAGAAGTATTTTCTCTTTTTACTGTTGCTGCCTCTGCTGACGGCCTGTGGCAATGACGACGTGCTGGATGACAGCATTGATGCTGCTATCGAGGCCCTTGAACACAATTTTGACTATGAGGGTGCCATCAGCGAACTTGAAGGTAATCACGTGGGTACCATCAACGAACCCTACTCTTTTGCCCCTATCATAGATTCTGACATTTGGTATTCTAACGATCAATCTGAGCGTGTGGCTGCCATGCAAGTGCCTGAAGACATCCTTCGGAACCTTACCACAGAGGCATTGGTGACTACCTGCCTGCGCTTCAACTTCGAATTTGATTATGGAGCCTATGACAACGCTTTATTTGGAATGATGACAATTCTCAACAATGAGTTCAACGGCTACAAAGAACTGCAGAAACGTCCTGATGCAGCCTACGAGCTCTTGAAGAAGATGCGCTCGATGGATCCACATACATACGCCAAGGCCTTCGACCCAGAATCTTACGACATCTACTATCCTGACAAGTCAATCCTTATTTTCGGGTTTTTCTCAACGATGCTGGCTTCAGATTTCTATCCGCAGGTATTCCAAGGCAAGGCCCTCAACATCACCTTGCAGCTCACCAAATGGTGGCACCACCAAATGAATAAAGACAAGGACATTTGGGGCGATGGCAAGTACCGCTTTATGTTTCTGATGGCCCGCATCCGCCTCTACCAAGGTGGCCTCAGTGAGGGCGATAAAGCCTTGCTGGAAAAGCTGCTCAACTCTGAGACCAACTCACCCGCTGCCTTCTCAGATTCTGATTTCCACAGAATTCAGGAATTGACAAAGATTGATTGATAGGACCGTTTTTTGATGTGGCAGTTGGCCAATTTTTGAGGAGTTCTGAGCTGTGATCGCTACGTTATAGAGTACGGTCACAGCTATCTCATTTCACCTCTCATGTAAATTGTTTGCAAACTCCTCAATGCATTTGTAAACTATTTGTAAACTCAGAAATTTGGAGGAAGTATTAGAGGGTGGTAATTTTACGTTCAGAAAACACTAACCTTCTAAATACTAAAGATAATGAAAACACAAAGATTATTTAGCGTGTGCCTGCTTGTGGCAACAATAGTACTCTGCATGAATGGTTGCAGCGATAATGACGAGATAGATCCTATTGGCTGGGTAAGGCTGGAACAAAGTAGTTTTGAAATCAGTGGTGAAGCACAGACCATCACAGTAACCCTTGAAGTGAACAATGTACCTGTAGTTACGGATATTCAATGGATGTATCCCTGGATTACTTCTTGCAAAAAGATAGAAGCTGTGGAAGGGAAAAATACCAGCAAAGAAAAGTATGCCATCACTATAGAGACCAACGACACAAAAGAAATACGGAGTGGCAATGTGGATTTCTATGCCAAATCTATTGAGAACTATAATACCCGTGCTTCAATAACCATCACACAGCAACCCTTAAATCCCTAATAGCTTTTACAATGAATAAATTATTTCTCATACCATGTCTGACAATAGGGTTACTTTTACTGTTCACCTTGCCCCTCAGTGCCCAAAATGTGGTGCTGAGTGGAAGGGTGACAGATGCCACTACGGGCGAGCCACTGATAGGCGTGAGCGTGTATAACAGTCAGCGACGCACAGGTACTACCACCAACTCTTCTGGCTATTACTCACTGACTTTACCCAGTCAGCGACAACTGGAACTGACGTTCAGCTATGTGGGTTACAGTTCCGAAACACAGACCTTGACGCTGACAACTGATCGCCAGCTAAATATCCAGCTGAAGCAAGGGGAGTATAGCCTCAATGAGGTACAGGTATTGGGAACTCGTCATAACTTTGGAGCACAGAGTTCGCAGATGAGTGCCATTGCAGTTACAGCGGAACAAATCAGACGCATGCCTGTGCTTTTTGGAGAGACAGATGTTCTTAAAACATTACAACACCTGCCTGGCGTACAGAGTAGTGGCGAAGGTCGTGCAGGTATTCATGTACGTGGCGGCGATTACGACCAGAACCTGTTTCTATTAGATGGTATCACGCTCTATAATCCCCAGCACTTGCAAGGATTCACTTCTGCCATCAATGCTGATGTGCTGGACGATGTAGTACTCTATAAGGGTGCTTTCCCTGCCCGCTATGGCTCCCGATTGTCGAGCATAGTTGATATCAGCCTACTTGATGGTGACATGGAGCGTTTCCGTACTTCAATTACTGCTGGCATGTTAGCCTCACGCGTACAAGTAGAGGGACCTATCTGGAAAGGCCACACCTCTTTTAATATAGCAGCGCGAGCTTCCTATTTCAATGCCATTGTGAAGCCATTGCTCGAAGAGGTAATGTATGACAACCCAGGACAGATGAACGAGTTTGCCCACATGAAATACTATGACATAAACGCTAAGCTAGTACACCGTTTCTCAGACAACGACAAGCTATCTTTAGTATTCTATATGGGACACGATGAGAACAATGCCACGCCTAACGAGACCAGTCAACATTTCCAATATCAGGAAAATGGAGAGAATGGGATACCCATATACGGCCTCATAGATAATACAATAACTAGTCAGAAACTGAATAAATGGAGCAACCTGCTGGGTGGGCTCAACTATACACACCTTTTCAACGAGTCACTAACATGGAACACCTCACTATCCTATAGTGGTTACGATTATAAGTTGCAACACCGTCAAGACAGCAGCGCAAGAACAAGTCTGGGTATCAACACCACTATTGTGGATGCTGCTGAGCTCTATTCCCTTATTATCAAACAAGGAGGTATTTTCTACACTTCAAAAATACATGACGTGCAGCTGAAAAGCGACCTTATCTATACGAGGAAAGACCATCATGAGGTACATGGAGGTATACAGGCAGGTATCATCAACCTGAATCCCTCTGTGGGAGTAAGTAATGATAACTACACCAAAATGACTGATAGCGAAAAAACTGCTCTTAATATAGGACTGGGTGACGAACGCTATCAGGAAAAGCAGAAAAGTACAAGTAATTTTGTAGGAAACGGACAAGACCTGAAATTGTTTGGTGCTTACGTTGAGGATGATTGGGTGCTTACCCCTTGGCTAAAAGCCAACATTGGAATTCGACTGCAAGGCTATGTTAACGATACAAAGACCCAGATGGCCATTGAGCCACGTTCATCCGTGCGCCTGATGCTTGCTAAAAGCACGTCGTTGAAAGCTTCCTATGCACGTATGTCACAAGGCATAAACCTGTTGAGCAGCGGGAGCTTGCTGAATCCTTCAGAGATATGGGTACCTATCAGTGGGCAAATGAAGATAGGCACTTCCGACCAGGTTACTCTTGCTTTGAACCACGACTTAAAGAATGGTATCCAACTTTCGTTTGAAGGCTACTACAAGTGGCTCGATAATGTGATGGATTACAAGGAAGGCGCTTCATTCCAGACGGGCAACAACTGGGAGGAAAAGATTGCCCAAGGACGAGGACGTGCTTTTGGAGTAGAACTGATGGCGCAGAAAACCATTGGCCATACTACGGGTATGGTGAGTTATACATGGAGTAAATCACTCCGCACCTTCGATCAGGAGGGCATGATACTCAACGATGGGCGTGAATTCTATGCAGTGGGCGATCGCAGACACAATTTCAGCATAAATATTACACAACGTCTGAGCAAGAACTGGGATTTCTCTGCAGCTTGGACCTATCAGACAGGGCGACGTGCCTCACTGGCTAGCATGACCATAGCTAGTGGGGTGTTGGATGAATACAACAATTACTATCCATTTGAAGAGTCTGCTGAAAATCCTGTTTTCGAATATAAGACTCATGGGAATTATCAAAATAGCTATATTGCACATATTACCAGTACTGACACTTATGGACAACTTAATGCCTACGTGATGCCTTCTGTGCATCGTCTTGATATAAGTTTGAGTCATCATGGCAGCGTGGGAATTGGCGAGATGATCTGTGACATTGGTATCTACAATCTCTACAATCATGCTAATGTTTCGTCAGTATATTGGGGGTATAAAGACAACCGTCGTGCCCTGATGGGTGTGTGCCTCTTCCCCATTATGCCTTCTATCAGTCTCACCCTTAAACTCTGAAAGTTATGAAAAACAGATTATACCCTATATTGCTCGCTACAATGATGTGTTGTTCATCTTGCGAGAAGGTGCTTGATTACGAAGGCACAGTGGAAGACATCTCTGTTGGTTCGATGGTCATCAATGCCGTAGCCATAGTCGACTCACCCCTCAGGGTCTATTTAACCCAGGCCGTGCGAGCAGACCAGGCTAATGTGCGACGTTATGTCGACTTCTATACTGCCATGCATAACAATGATCCGTTTTTCGGGGGCTATCAGAGCAATGATTACTTACAAAACACTGCTATCTCAACGGCTCAAGTAGAGGTGCAGGTGAATGGACAGGTCACCTACCCTATGACTTTCAGCGAAAAGAGCAATCGTTATGAATGCACCTATATACCCCAGGAAGGCGACCATCTGGTGGTGACGGCTAAAAATGGGGGGATACAGACGGACGTGGTTGTCATGGAAAGCGAGACTTTGACTGCAGAGGTTACTGTTCCTGAGAAGCCATATATTGAGATAGTAAACCACGAAGTGTTGGACGAGAACCCCTATAAATACATGAATGGTCTTGAATTTGAAACAGATAGCATCATGCGCCTCACACTACGCATCAAAGATACTGGTGGAGAAAACTATTATCGACTAAGGGTGCGAGGTATAGGAATGGGTTATAGTATAGGAGGCGGACCTGATCCTGCAGGAAGTAGTAAGACATATTGGTCAAGTCATCCTTACTACAAAATACAAGATATCTTCTTTTCTGATGACGAGCTATTCTTAGATAGCCGTCTTACCACCAATTTCGGTGGTTGGCCAGCTTTCTTCTCGAATGTGTTCAATAATCAAAAGATTCAAAAAGGTGATCATACCATAATAATAGACAGTCCAAAGGTGCCTTATTCACCTCCTTTCGGAAACTGGATGACAAGTAATGATATATTAGATGATTCCCATCTGAATGATATTGAACATATACCGACTCAAGTGATGGTGGAATTGCAGGCTATTACAGAGGATTACTATCGTTTCCTCAAGTCGGTAGAACTATACCGTATTACTAATACTGATGCCAATTCAGAAGCTATTCACATTCACGGAAATGCAGAGAATGGCTGGGGTATCTTAGGGGCGATGAACTATGATAGACACATTATAGGTTTTGATAAATAGTTTAGTACTTACAGCGACTGCACAATGCTGTCCCATTCACTGGGTATGTCATCCCGTCCCGTTATCTTCTTCAGGAGGCGGCGACGGATGGCAGACACAGTGGATTTGTCGCGCAGCACAAGTGTGGAAATACCTGCTGGTGGGATGCCAAGTTTAAGTAAGAGGCTTACCTGATATTCCAAAGGATTCATGTCTCCTAGCCCCCTGAGATGGGGGCGAAATTCGGGGCACACGCCATCTAGTAGTTTTTCTATCTCTTTAATGTCTTTGGCACTGAGGTGCTCTTCATTTTGTATCCGTTGTTCAAGGTGTCTCATAAGTGCGGATTCTCTAATGAGCGTTTCTGCCTGTTTGCGTTCTTCTTGTTTTATTTCTGCAACTAAGTTGGCATTTTTCAGTTGTTCCTTTTGTCTTTCCATCTGTTCTGCCAGCCCCTCATTTTCTTGGTTCGCTTCATCCAGTTGTGTCTGTAGCTGGGCTATTTTCTCCTTGTTCGCCTCAATGAAAGCCTCACTTTGTTTATACTGCTCCTCCTGAAGCAGTTGCAGTTTTTCCAGATTATGCTTCATGCGCAGTCTTTTTCGCCTGTTATGCTGTATATAGATGATGAGCAGTAAGAGTAGAATACTGGCAATAAACCCTATCCATTGCAACAATTGTCTGTGTTGTTCATTCTGTTTCTGCAGACGGATGTTCTCTTTCTCGCGTAGCTGATAGTCGTACATGGCGTTCATGCGACTTACTGATTCTGTGGCATTGGTACGCCTGATGCTATCGCTACATGCCTTATACAGCTCAAAATAGCGTAAATAGTCATCAGCTTGGTGATTCATGGCAGCTATGGTAGCCAGCCCGTTGTAGGCATCGAGCCTGACAGGTGCTTCTTCTGCCTCCAACATCTTCTCGTAATAGTTTCTCGCGTCTTTCAGTTCGCCTTTGTTGAGCAAGATATTGGCATACACATCGTAGGCGCTGTACTTGTCTGCCTCACCAATATAGCGTAAAGCTTGCTCTATCTGACGACTGGCCTCTTCGTAATCGCCTTGCTGGTTGTATAGCCCTGCCAACTGTGAAGCCATCAGACCACGCATTTCATCATCGCCATATTGTTCTGCCAAGTGTTTGGCTTGATTCAGATAGTAAAAAGCGCTATCAGCTTGTTGCAGTGTACGATGTGTGAAGGCCATGTCGCGAAGGTCGAGAAGCATACCAAGTGTATCCTTGTTGACAGCATCTTGCTTATAAGCCTCTGTGTACATCTGCAGCGCTTCTGGATAAAGTGACTGGTAGAAGTATATTTCTCCCATTTGGGCATAAAGCACTGAACTTACTTGTTCCTTATCAGACGCAGCCAGTCCTTTTTGGAAATAAGTTAATGCCTGTGGAGCATCATTCAGATCTCTATAAACACGACCAGCGTAATAGTATGCTTGGGGCAACAGTTCTGGGTCATCACCTTTCTCGTAATAATCCACAAGTGACAGGATAAGGCTATCAGAAGTATGTGTGATGTATGCCTTATCAGCAGCCTTGATACAAAGTAGCTCGTAGTACATCTTGGTGGCTTTTGGTGCTTCAGACATCTGAGGTTCCAGATGTTGGAGTAGTGTAAGGGCACTTTTAGGATCAACAAAGCACAAACTGTCAGCAGATAGCAATTCAGCAGGATAGTTTGCAGGTCGATGGCAAGAGCTTATGCCAATAAGACAAGTCAGTAATGCTATGAAAGACCATTTAGGCATTTTATCATTTCATGTATTCGTCTAACAAAAGATCTTCAACTGATTGCGACCATTCTTTCTTAAAATGATAAGTAGAATCAGAATAAAACTGGATGATTATTTCTTCACAATCTTGTAAAACACATCTGGGAACATAGAATGATTCTCCTAAATAATAAAAGCTATCATGCACTTTAAGATAGTGATAGTCGTTTTCGATTCCTTGAGTATAATGGAGATTATTGTCTCGGTAAACATACCAACTTACGTTATAATTTAAAAGGACTATGTTAAGAGATGGAAATCTAAAAAGCAAAAAGGCATTCTTATTGTTATACTTGCTCATAGTTTCCTCCGTTACAGGATTGCCCCAATAGAATTTCAGTATATATTCATCATTTTCTTCGTCATAGCCATCTATATATAAGCTGCCTATCGACTGTTGCACTACGCCCATAGCCTTGAGTCCCTGCTGGTCGTTCCAATCTACATTGTCTCGATGATCGCGCCCTCTCTCACCATCGTTGGTGGGAGTCGAAGGTTTCTTGATAGAACCAGGGTTCAAAGCTCGGATATCTTCAAGTGCATTACGATCTTTAAGTAAAGTTCCTTCATCAAGTATCAACTCCGATTCTTCCTGACATGAAACTACAAAACTGCCCATCAAAACCAATAATATAATAATTGCAGTGTTTTTCATAATATCTTCACAAAATAAATTATACAACAAAAATAGGGCATTTGAAGTAAATGAACAAATATTTGAGTTTACAAATAGTTTACAAATCGACCCACAGAAAACGGGAAAAACATCGATGAAAGCGGCATAAATGTATCAGTGGTAATGAATCTTTGTGGAGTATGGGGAGTGAAGTATTACAGCGAAAGGATAATTTCATCCCAGTCGCTAGGGGTACCATTCTGGCCTGTAATCTTCTTATATAAGCGCCTGCGAACAGCAGAGATGGTGGTCTTTTCACGAAGTACCAACTGGGAGATAGAAGCGGGAGAAATGCCGAGCTTCAACAGCAGGCTGACCTGATATTCCAGTTCGTTGAGTTCGCCCAGTTGGTCTAAGGATGACAGGAAATCTGGACAAACATCGTGGAGTAGGCTCAATACTTCTGTGATGTCTTCTGGATGGATATGCTGCCCATTGGCCACCAGTTCTTGCAAATGTGCCATGACAGCCGACTCTTGTATGGCTTTCTTGGTTTGCTCGCGCTGCTCTATCTTCATCTCTGCCAAGCGGTTGGAGCGTTCCAAATGCTCTTTCTGCATCTCCAGACGAAGGATCAGTTCTTTGTTCTGCGTGTTGGCTTCGCCCAACTGGCTCTGCAACTGGGCGATTTCCTTTCTGTTGGCTTCGATAAAAGCTTCGCTCTGTCGATATTGCTCTGCCTGCAAGCGCTGGACTTGCTCCAAACGATGGTGCATCTGTAAACGACGGTGGCGATAGAATGCCCACGATGCCACAGCGATAAGCAGAAAAGCAGAGGCTATGGAGATGAACAGTATCCTGTCTTTCTGGTTTTTCTCACGGAGTTCAGCGTTCTCACGCTCGCGGAGTTGGTAGTTGTAGAGGGCATTCATCCTGCTGACAGACGTGGTGGCTGCCACACGCTGGATGGAGTCGTTCACGGCTTTATACTGACGGAAGTAGTGTGAATAGTCTTCTACCTGATTACGACTGGCAGCTATCGTGGCTAAACCATCGTAGGCATCGAGACGAATATTCTGATCGTCTGCCTGCGTCAGTTGCTCGAAATAGCCTTCTGCCTCTGCCAGCTTTCCTGTATTCAGCAGGATATTGGCATAGACATCATAGGTACTCTGAAGATCTACAGCGCCCACATGCTCTAAAGCCAACGAGATCTGCTCCAAAGCCTCCTCGTATTGTCCCTTGCGGTTGTAAAGACCTGCCAACTGCGATGCTACGAGACCCACCATCTCCTCGTCGTCGATGGCTTGTGCCAGATGCTCTGCCTGTTGGAGCAAGGGAAGTGCCTCGTCGTACTGCGACTGCATGCGATGGGTGAAGGCAATGTCGCGCAAGTCGAGGATAATACCTAGGGTATCTGCAGCGAGGGAATCAAGTCGGAAGGCTTCCTGATACATGTCAAGCGCCTCATCGTAGAGTGACTGGTTGAAGAAGATCTCACCCATCTGGGCGTAGAGCACGGCTCCCATAGACTCATCGCCATCGACCTGTGCCTGCAACCCTTTCTGGAAATAGTCCAACGCCTGGGGAGCATCGTTCAGGTCGCGATACACTCGCCCCGCATAATAGTAGGCCATGCTCAGCAAGGATGGGTCGCCACCTTTCTCATAATAATGCAGTATGGGGAGGATAAGCGTGTCTGTGGTATGAGGGATGTAGGCCTTGTCATTGGCCTTGATGCAAAGCAAGCGGTAGTACATCTGTGTGGATAGCGGGGCTGTCTTCATCGCGTCTGCCAACCCCTGCAGCAGTGTTATGGCTTCCTCGGGCTTCACATTCGCCAAGCTATCTGCCACCTTCAGTTCCTTGGGGTAGCTGGTTTTTCGATGGCAGGCAGAGAATGTGAGCAGGATGGCAACCATCATGCAGCATATCACACAAAAAGAGGATGTAGGAGTTTTCATTGCATCATCGTTATTCGACACAAAATTAGGGCTTTTAGCTGATGCCTGCAAATAAAAGAGTGTCAGAATAGATGTACACTAGTGTACAAATCGCCCATCGCGCCACTGATACACGATTTCTTCACGGATATAGGGCTTCAGGAAGGCAGCGGCTTCTAGATCGAGGGTGGTAGGGGTAGTGAAGGTGAAGGTAAGGGTCTGGGCATCGGGGGAAAGATCGGCCTTCACGAGCAGCATGTCCACCCTGCTGCGATAGGTCTGGTAACGATTGGGGTTCACACTATCGGGTACGGCAGTGAAGAAGTCATCGAGCACAGGAAGGGCATCGATGAAACGACTGGCAGGGAGTTCTTTCCAATCGTCATCGTAAAAACGCAAATGGCTATCAGCTGCTGGAGCACTGACAGTGGACACAGCACAAACCACCTGTGCATCGGCCAAGGGTAACACTTTCATCTGCCATGTAGAGGAAGTGGAGAGTTGCATCTCGATGAAGTCCGTCGTCAGTCGAGTCATTTCTGACTTATTGTTGAAGCGGTTGGTCACCTCTGCCTTCATGTGGCTGTCGAGAAAGTCGATACAGTCGGCACGGTTCACCTCCGTAAGCAGGGGCAGCACCGAGTCGGGCATGGAGGTGAAATAGTCGCGTGCCTGCTGCGCCTTAGCACAGACAGCCATGAACAGCAAACCTACACCAAACAATATCTTCCAATAAAACTTCATATCTCTCAACTCTAAACTCTTAACTCTTAACTCTAAACTCTCAACTCTCAACCATCATTTCGACCCCAAATATAGGAAGAACATTCCAATTAAAACCAAAATCAAGTCAACAATTTTACTCTTGAGGTTCTTTTCATGGAAAACCAACGCCCCACAAGCAAAAGAAACCACCACACTGCCACGCCTGATCATGGAAATGACAGAAATCATGGCATCAGGGTAGCTCAGTGCGTAGAAATAGGCAAAATCTGCAGCACCCAGGAAGAGCGAAATGCAAGGGATGGTCCATCGCCATTGGAAAGGCGTACTCTTCTTGCGCTGGGGATACCATAGCAGAAGAATGATAGGACACATGATAAAGACCTGATAAATGTTGTACCACGACTGCACCAGCATGGGAGCGAACTGTTTCATGAGGTACTTGTCGTATAATCCGCTGACAGCCCCCATCACTGCAGCCATGACCAACAGGAAGATCCAGCGGTTGTGCTTAAAATCAATGCCTTCTTTCTTACCTGAACGGCTCAGCAGGAAGAAGGAGATGATCGCCAGGGTGACACCTATCCACTGATAGAGATTGAGGCGCTCTCCAAACAGCAACAGGGCGCCTATCAGCACCATGACTGGACGAGTGGCGTTGATGGGTCCGATAATGGTGAGAGGCAGGTGCTTGGTGGCGAAATAGCCAAATATCCAAGAAGAAAGGACGATGCACGACTTCAGCAGAATATAGCGATGTACCTCCCATCCTGCTTGAGGAACGAAGAAAATGCTTCCCTCAAGGACATGGGGTGAAAACGTAGAAACCAAAATGAATGGCAGAAACATCAGGCTGAGGAAAATGGTGTTGAGGAAAAGCACGGGAAGCACCGCGTTATCCTTCAACGACTGCTTGCGGAATGTATCGTAAATGCCAAGCAGTGCCGCTGATAAAAATGCCAAATACAACATAACAGGGTGCAAAATTACAACGTTTTACCACATCTATCAAATAAGATGTATTTCTTTTTAAAAATATTCATTATTTTTGCACCGATTTTTACTAATACATCATGATAGCACTAACTGAAGATAGAAGTGTAGAAGCGTTTAAGCTACTCTCTGCACAACCAGAACTCTGTAATTTCACCACTACCAGACATGGCGGAGTGAGCAAAGGGAGTTATTCCTCTTTCAATCTGGGGGTCTATGGCAATGACGACCCAGAATGTATCAAGCAGAATCTGGAGAAGCTCTGCAGTGCGCTTCCTGAACGACCAGAACTGCTGGTCATCCCCCATCAGATTCATAACACGGAGATTGCCATCATTGGCGAAGAGTATCGGAATGCCAGTGAGGAGGAACGCCTGCAGATGGTGGAGGGTAAGGATGCGCTGATCACTACGGAGAAAGGCATCTGCCTGTGTGTGACCACTGCCGACTGTATCCCCCTGCTGTTCTATGACAAGACGCACCATGTGATAGCCAGCTCGCATGCAGGTTGGAGGGGCACGGTGAATCGCATTGCCAAGAAAACACTGGAGAGGATGCATGAGTTGTATGGTACTGAGGGCAAGGATGTGATAGCCTGCATGGGACCAGGTATCTCGCTAGCTGGATTGGAAGTGGGCGACGAGGTGTATCTGGAGTTTGCCAATCATGGCTTCCCTATGGAACGCATCTCGGAGTGGAAGCGCAACAGCCATAAGTACCACATCAACCTGTGGATAGCCAACCGTATGCAGTTCAAGGAGTTTGGTATTCCAGACAATCAGATTGAGCTGGCAGGTGTCTGCACCTATCTACGCTATCAGGATTATTTCTCTGCGCGACGCCTGGGACAGGAGTCTGGACGAGCGCTCACGGGAATCATGTTGAGAAAAATTGAGAATTGAGAATTATCGTGAAAACCGAACGCAGAGCCAAGTTTACTTGAGCTATGCTGAGGTGCAGCCGATAATCAACGTAGTTAATTGTCAATTGTGAATTGTGAATTGTGAATTGAAAATAACAGTATCTGAAGAGTTCAAGGGGCATTGCCCTGCATTCAAGGGTATTGCTGTGGAGGCAAAGGTGGTGAACACACCTTTCTGCGAAGGCTTGTGGCAGGAGATAGATGCCTATTCGGAGGAACTGAAAGCGCATCATACCGTCGATGACATCAAGCTGCTGCCTTCTATTGCTGCAACACGCGAAGCCTATCGCCGTTGTGGAAAGGATCCTAGTCGCTACCGTCCATCGGCAGAGGCGCTTTGTCGCAGGGTGCTACGTGGCTTGCAGCTCTATCAGATAGATACGCTGGTGGATATCATCAATCTGGTTTCGATGAAGACGGGCTATTCCATTGGTGGCTTTGATGCGGATAAGTTCCAGGGGGAAGTGCTGACACTGGGCATAGGAAAGGCAGAGGAGCCCTACGAGGGCATCGGACGTGGAATGCTGAACATCGAGGGACTGCCTGTCTATAGGGATGCCATCGGGGGTGTAGGTACGCCCACCAGCGACCATGAGCGTACGAAGATGACTCTGGAAACCACGCACATCCTGGCTGTGATCAATGGCTATAGCGGTGAAGAGGGCTTGGAAGAGGCTGCGGACTTTACGGCCACTTTGCTCAGGAAGTATGCCAGTGGTACGGACATACGCGTGTTTAGATTTGAATGACATTTAATGACAAGATATTGAGAAACAAGTTTATTACAGGTATCGTTTGCACGCTTTGCCTTCTGTTTCAAGTCACAGAAAGCAAGGCTCAACAATTCAGCGAGAGCGAGGTGAGCTATGTGAGCGCCTCTACCCCTGGATTGTTTGAGGGGAGGAGCAAGTTCTACATCTGCTCTGACGACCTGCTGAAGCTGGGTTTCTGTTTCCCGTTGCCTGGATGCAACCTGATATCCGACTGGCGCAGAGACAATACCGATCATTCTGGAGTGGACATCAAGACCTTTGCCAATGATACGGTGCGCAGCGCTTTCAATGGCGTGGTACGCCTGTCGCGCAACTATGGTGGCTATGGCAATGTCATTGTGGTGCGCCATCCTTTTGGCCTGGAAACTGTCTATAGCCACAACTCCGAAAATCTAGTGGAATGTGGGGATTCTGTCAGAGCTGGTCAACCCATCGCCCTTGAGGGGCGTACAGGACGTGCCACTACCGAACATGTGCATTTTGAGACACGTATCAACGGGGTAGCCATTAACCCACATTGGTTATTCGACATCGACCACCACACCTTGCAACCCGTCTGCCTGGAAGTGAAAAAGACGGGCGATGGCGCTTCTGTAGAAATCATTTCAAAAAAATAAGTCCAGATGATGGAAATGAGCAAAGGTTTCACTATCTTTGTGATTATTTTTATCTAAAAAGGCAGAATGATAGAGAAGGTTATCATATTGGAAGACGTGGATCCCATCATTTTCTTTGGGGTGAACAACACGAATATGCAACTCATCAAAGCACTTTATCCGAAGTTGCGCATCATCGCACGTGGAAATGTCATTAAGGTGCTAGGGGATGAGGAGGAGATGGCTGCCTTTGAAGAGAATATCATCAAGCTGGAGAAGTATTGTGCGGAGTTCAACTCGCTGAAAGAAGAGGTAATCATCGACATTGTGAAGGGTAATGCCCCACAGGCAGAGAAATCGGGACACGTCATTGTCTTCAGCGTGACTGGCAAACCTATCATTCCACGTAGCGAGAATCAGCTGAAACTGGTGGAGGCTTTCAAGAAGAGCGACCTGGTGTTTGCCATTGGTCCTGCAGGTTCGGGCAAGACTTACACTGCCATAGCCCTGGCCGTGCGTGCCTTGAAAAACAAAGAGATTAAGAAAATTATCCTGAGTCGCCCTGCTGTGGAAGCGGGTGAGAAACTGGGATTCCTTCCTGGCGACATGAAGGAGAAGATAGACCCCTACCTGCAACCGCTTTATGATGCCTTGCAAGACATGATCCCAGCGGCTAAGTTGCAGGAATACCTGGAAAACAATGTCATTCAGATAGCTCCGCTGGCGTTTATGCGTGGTCGTACGTTGAACGATGCAGTAGTGATCCTGGACGAAGCGCAGAATACCAGTACGCAACAGATCAAGATGTTCCTTACCCGTATGGGTATGAATACCAAGATGTTTGTCACAGGCGACATCACACAGATAGACCTGCCACCTTCTCAAACCTCTGGCTTGATCCAAGCCTTGCATATACTCAAGGGCGTCAAGGGCATCAATGTGGTGGAGATGAACAAGAAAGACATCGTGCGCCATAAGCTGGTGGAACATATCGTAGAGGCTTACGATAAGTACGACAAGGAGCGCAAGGAGGAACGCGAGCGTCTGAAGGCAGAAAAAGAAACAGAGGAAAAAGAAACTAATAATCAAACTTTATAAAGCTATGAAAGCAATAACAAGAACAGACTTCAACTTTCCTGGACAGAAAAGCGTGTATCATGGAAAAGTACGCGATGTGTACAACATCAATGACGAGAAGTTGGTCATGGTTGCCACGGATCGCATTTCAGCATTTGACGTGATTCTGCCTAAGGGCATTCCTTTCAAGGGACAGGTATTGAACCAGATTGCTGCCAAGTTTTTGGATGCGACTACCGACATCTGCCCTAATTGGAAAGTCTGCTCTCCAGACCCTATGGTGACTGTAGGGGTGATGTGCGAGGGTTTCCCTCTGGAAATGATTGTGCGTGGCTATCTGTGTGGCAGCGCCTGGCGTGCCTACAAGAGTGGCGTGCGCGAAATCTGTGGCGTGAAGTTGCCTGAGGGAATGAAGGAAAACCAAAAGTTCCCTGAGCCTATCATCACCCCTACCACAAAGGCAGAGATTGGCGAACATGATGCCGACATCTCCAAGGCAGAGATTCTGGCCAAAGGTCTGGCTACTCCAGAAGAGTATGACTTGTTGGAAAAATATACCTTGGCCCTCTTCAAGCGTGGTACGGAGATCGCTGCTCAGCGTGGTTTGATTCTGGTGGACACCAAGTATGAGTTTGGCAAGCATAACGGTACCATCTATCTGATGGACGAGATCCATACACCCGACAGCAGCCGCTACTTCTATGCAGAAGGCTATGAAGAGAAGTTTGCCAAGGGTAAGCCTCAGAAGCAACTGAGCAAGGAGTTCGTGCGCGAATGGTTGATGGATAACGGCTTCCAAGGCAAGGCTGGTCAACAGGTGCCTGAGATGACAGATGCCATTGTGGAGAGCATCAGCGACCGCTACATTGAGCTTTACGAACATATCACAGGTGAGAAGTTCGAGAAAGCCAATGCAGAAGGCGATGTACTGGCACGCATAGAAGCCAACGTGAACAAGGCTTTATGACAAGCTACGCCCAAGAGCAGGTTACGCCCTATGACCATCAGCGGGAGAAGAGCGAGCAGGTGGAAGAGATGTTCGACCATATCGCTCACTCTTACGACCAACTGAACACGACGCTGTCTGTGGGTATAGACAAGCTCTGGAGGCGCAAGGCCATCAAGACATTACAGGCTTATCGTCCCCAACGCCTCTTGGATGTGGCAACGGGTACAGGCGACTTTGCCATTTTGGCTTGTCGCAAGTTAAAGCCTCAGCAGATTATCGGCATCGATATTTCTGAAGGAATGATGGCTGTGGGACGCAAGAAGGTGGAACAGGCAGGTCTGGAGTCAGTCATCCGTTTCAAACGGGAAGACTGCACGGCCCTCAGTTTTGATGCGGAGAGTTTCGATGCCATCACGGTGGCTTTCGGAGTACGCAACTTCGATGGGCTCGACAAAGGCTTGAAAGAGATGCACAGAGTGCTGAAACAGGGAGGAAGGCTGGTGATACTGGAGTTATCCTCTCCTACCCGCTTCCCTATGAAGCAGCTCTACCGTTTCTACTCCCGAACGGTGATGCGCTGGGTAGGTAGGCTGATTTCGAAAGACGACAGTGCCTACACTTACTTGCCACAGAGCATAGAGGCCTGTCCGCAAGGAGAACAAATGGCTGGGATTATTCACAGAGCCGGATTTGAAGAGGTGAAGTATGAGCAGTTGACCTTCGGTATCTGTACGTTATATACAGCAACGAAATAGGTTTGACCTTAACTAAAACTAAAGATATGGACAAGTACGGATTAATAGGCTATCCATTGAGGCACTCGTTCTCAAGGAACTACTTCAATGAGAAATTTGCATCAGAGAATATCGATGCAGAGTACGTTAATTTTGAGATTGAAGACATCGCTGCCTTCAAGCGCATTATTGACGGCAATCCCAACCTGCGTGGCATGAATGTCACCATCCCTTATAAGGAGCAGGTGATCCCATATCTTGATAGCCTTGATCCTGCGACAGCC
Organism: Bacteroidaceae bacterium; assembly: GCA_017427065.1. Classification (GTDB taxonomy): domain Bacteria; phylum Bacteroidota; class Bacteroidia; order Bacteroidales; family Bacteroidaceae; genus Bacteroides. Next base: position 29,092 of record JAFRTL010000013.1, read on the forward strand.
AAGCGTATCGGAGCTGTGAATGTCATCAAAATCATCCGTGAAGGAAGAAAGGTTCAGTTGATTGGCTATAATTCCGATATCTTGGGTTTCTCCCATTCCATCGAACCTTATCTGCAGCCAAAGCATAAGAAGGCGTTGATTCTGGGTACAGGTGGAGCCAGCAAGGCCGTGTTCTGTGGCTTGGAGGACTTAGGTGTGGAGAGTACCTTTGTCTCCCGTACGAAGAAAGGTCCCAGCTTGCTGACCTACGACGAACTGACACCCGAGATCATGGCGGAGCATCTGGTCATAGTGAACTGTACGCCTGTGGGCATGTATCCCAACGTGGACTTCTGTCCTGAAATCCCTTACAAATGCCTGACTCCCGACCATCTGCTTTACGATCTGCTCTATAATCCTGATGAAACCCTCTTCATGAAAAAGGGGGCAGAACATGGCGCCACAGTTAAGAATGGGTTGGAAATGCTGCTCCTTCAGGCTTTTGAATCATGGCAGATCTGGCATAAATAACATGAAACATTAAACATGAAACATTAAACATTGGGCATTGAGGATTGGGAAGGTTTTCAAATATGGTTGTTGGGGCATTTTAGCCGTCCTTCTATTGGTGCTGATCATAGGCAGTTTCACGATGCTCGACATGGCCATGAAACCTACCTATGGCAAAGGACGCGACCTGGAAGGCGCTATGGCCAGAATGCGTAAAGAATATCCGCACACCATCTCATGGCTCGACAGTTTGCAAACACATGAAGCACTGAAAGACACCTTCATCCATACAGAGAATGGGCGACGACTGCATGCGTTCTATGTGCGTGCGCCCAAAGTCACAGCAAAAACAGCTATTCTGCTGCATGGCTATACAGACAAAGCCATTCGTATGCTCCCTATCGGTTATATCTACCATCACCTAATGGGTTATAATGTACTGCTTCCCGACATTCACGCACATGGTGAAAGTGATGGGGATGTCATTCAGATGGGATGGAAAGACTGTAAGGATATCAAGCTTTGGAGCAAACTAGCTGACAAGATTTTTGGGACAATAACCAAGCAGGTGGTGCATGGCATTTCGATGGGAGGTTTCATGACGATGGTTTTAGCAGGTGAGAAGATGCCACAAATGACAGCTTTCGTGGATGATTGTGGCTATACCAGCGTATGGGACGAATTTGCCAATGAACTGAAAGCGTCGTTTGGTCTTCCTGAATTTCCACTGATGTACACAACCAGTCTGCTTTGCAAAATCCGTTATGGATGGAGCTTCGGAGAGGCTGATGCAGTGAAGAAAGTGAGAAAAAGCGAAAAACCCATCTTCTTTATCCACGGAGACAAGGACCGTTATGTGCCTACCCACATGGTGCATACGCTTTATGAGGCCAAGCCTCAACCTAAAGAGCTATGGCTCACCCCTGGAGTTGAACATGCGATGTCTTACTATACCTACCCCGAAGAATATGCACAAAGAGTCGTGAACTTCTGTCAGAAATACCTCCCATAGAACCACGGATGGTTTAATGTATCTTATCCTAAAGTAAATGCAGTAAAAGCAACTCCATTGCATTATATTAAAAATAATGTGTATCTTTGCAACATAATAAAAGAAGAGCATGAAACGACTACTGGTATACTTGACATTCTGCCTTATTTTTATAGGCTTACAGGCTCAAGAAATCTTTACACCCGACAATCTGCCAAAAGTGCATATTGCCGATCGTACCCAGTATGTCTGCAACCCATCGGGCATTCTCTCACAACAAGCTTGCGACAGCATCAACACCTGGCTCTATGATCTGGAACAGCAAACAGGCATTGAGACGGTTGTAGCAGCCGTTCCAAGCATCGGTGATGTGGAGTGTTTCGATTTCTGCCACGAACTGCTGAACAGCTGGGGAGTGGGAAAGAGAGGAAAAGACAATGGTCTGGTGGTGTTACTCGTCATCGACCAACGATGCATACAGTTCTATACAGGCTATGGGTTGGAAGGTGAATTGCCTGACGCCATCTGTAAGCGCATACAGACACAAAACATGTTGCCCTACCTACGTGATAACAAATGGGACGACGGCATGTTGGCAGGCATGAAGGCCATCTGCGCTCGCTTAGATGGCAGCATGGAGAACGACACGGAAGAAGATGATGACGTAGCTGCGCTCATCGGGTTCATGTGTGCCATGGTTGGTCTTTTAGCTATTATCTTCTTCTTCGCTTGGTTGGCAGCCTACAGGGCCAGCAAATGTCCTCATTGCGGGAAGCACGAGCTGAAACGCATTACCAGCCGTATTGCCTATCGACGTGGTGGTATCATAGCCAAAGATGTGACCTACCTATGCACGCACTGCGGGCAACAAGTGGTGAAACGAGAGAACTCCTATGATCAGAATTATCGTGGTCGCGGAGGTGGAGGTGGACCTGTCATCTTTGGTGGTGGCGGCTTTGGAGGCGGAGGCTTCGGAGGTGGTGGCGGCTTCGGAGGTAGCTTCGGAGGCGGCATGGGCGGCGGAGGAGGCGCTGGAAGCCACTTCTAAGATTAAAAGAATAAATAATTAAAACATTTTAGGATATGAAAAAGTTATTAATTGGAATTATCGTATTGATCGCCCTGGTGGTTATGTGGGGCGTTAGTATTTACAATGGTATGGTGGGCCTGGATGAAGGCGTGAACACCGCATGGGCAAATGTAGAGACTCAGTATCAGCGTCGTGCCGACCTGATTCCTAATCTGGTGAATACCGTAAAAGGCTATGCAGAGCATGAGCAGAGCACTTTCGAGGCTGTAGTGAATGCACGTAGTAAGGCTACTTCCATCACTGTGGATCCAACCAACTTGACTCCTGAGAAGTTGCAGGAATTCCAGGCTGCTCAAGGAGAGGTGACTTCAGCATTGAGCCGTCTGATCGCTGTGGCAGAAAATTATCCTGACCTTAAGGCCAGCGAACAATTCATGGAACTGCAGGCACAGTTGGAAGGTACAGAGAACCGCATCAGCGTAGCACGCAAGAACTACAACGATGAAGCTCGTACCTACAATACCACGATCCGTACATTCCCTAAGAACATCTTCGCAGGAATGCTTGGATTCAGCCAGCGTGCGTACTTCGAGGCAACACAAGGCGCAGAGGTAGCTCCTACTGTTCAGTTCTAACCTTCCCAAAAACAACCTGCTATGAGCAACAATCAGAGATATATGATGCGTGGCGTGAGTGCCTCCAAAGAAGATGTGCATAACGCTATCAAGAACATTGACAAGGGTATCTTCCCCAAGGCATTCTGTAAGATCATTCCCGACATACTGGGAGGCGATCCCGACTATTGTAATATCATGCATGCCGACGGCGCTGGCACCAAGTCGAGCTTAGCCTATCTGTATTGGAAAGAAACGGGTGACCTCTCTGTATGGAAAGGCATCGCGCAAGATTCACTCATCATGAATATCGACGACTTACTTTGTGTAGGTGCTGTGGACAACATCTTGGTGTCTAGCACTATCGGACGCAATAAGTTGTTGATACCAGGCGAAGTGATCGCTGCCATTATCAACGGTACAGATAAACTGTTGGCTGAATTGAGAGAGATGGGAATCGGTGTCTATGCCACAGGTGGCGAAACTGCTGATGTAGGCGATCTGGTACGTACCATCATCGTGGATACCACGGTGACTTGCCGTATGAAGCGTAGCGATGTGATCAATAACGCCAACATTCAGGCTGGCGATGTTATCGTTGGCATGTCATCTTATGGCCAGGCTACCTATGAGAACGAATACAATGGCGGTATGGGCAGTAATGGTCTGACAAGCGCCCGTCATGATGTATTCGCTAAATATCTGGCAGAGAAATATCCTGAGAGCTACGACAAGGCAGTACCCGAGGATCTGGTTTACAGCGGGAAATTGAAACTTACAGACAAGGTGGAAGGTTCTCCACTGGATGCAGGAAAGTTGGTACTCTCCCCTACCCGTACTTATGCCCCAGTCATCAAACGACTTCTCGACGAGATGCGTCATGAGGTGCATGGCATGATTCACTGTTCAGGAGGTGCTCAGACGAAGATTCTCCATTTCATGCCCGATGGTTGCAAGGTCATTAAAGACCATCTCTTCCCTGTTCCTCCACTCTTCCGCACCATCAAGGAACAGAGCGGGACAGACTGGCAGGAAATGTACAAGGTGTTCAATATGGGACATCGCATGGAGGTATATCTCGCTCCCGAGTATGCAGACAAAGTCATCGAGATAAGTCAGAGTTTTGGCATTGATGCTCAGATAGTGGGACGTGTAGAAAAGAGCGATTGGGAAGGACTGGTGATTGAAAGCGAGTTCGGAAAGTTTGAATACCCAAGATAAATATGGCTGAAACAAACCTTTTGGAAAAACTCAACGGACTGCTTCCCCGCTTTGAGGAAGTTTCTACGCTCATCACAGACCCCAGCGTGATAGCTGATCAGCAGCGCTATGTCAAGTTGACCAGGGAGTACAAGGACCTTAGTAACTTGATGAAAGCTCGTCAGGAATACATGCAGGTGCTACAAGGTATCGAAGAAGCCAAGGACATCCTCGTGAACGAGGAAGATCCTGAAATGAAAGAAATGGCTCGCGAAGAACTGACAGCCAATCAAGAAAAGCAACCTGCATTGGAGGAGAAAATAAAGCTGATGCTTATCCCTTCTGACCCAACGGATAGTCGTAATGCGATCTTGGAAATCCGCGGAGGTACGGGAGGCGACGAAGCGGCCCTCTTTGCTGGAGATCTTTTCCGCATGTACTCCAAGTTCTGCGAAATGAAAGGCTGGAAGTTTGAAGTATCCAGTGCCAGCGAAGGCGCTGTTGGAGGTTTCAAGGAAGTGATCTGTTCCGTTACAGGAGAAGGAGTATATGGTACTCTGAAATATGAGAGTGGCGTACATCGCGTACAGCGTGTTCCTGTGACTGAGACGCAAGGACGCGTCCATACTTCTGCAGCTTCTGTAGCCGTCCTTCCTGAAGCCGATCCCTTTGAAGTGAACATCAACGAAGGTGAAATCCGTTGGGATACTTTCCGAAGCAGCGGAGCAGGTGGTCAGAATGTCAATAAGGTAGAATCGGGCGTTCGCCTGCGCTATAATTGGAAGAATCCAAACACTGGAGTAGTTGAGGAGATACTTATCGAGTGTACAGAAACGCGCGACCAGCCCAAAAACAAGGAGCGCGCTTTGGCACGACTGCGTACCTTTATCTATGATAAGGAGCATCAGAAGTACATGGACGATATTGCTCAAAAGCGCAAGACGATGGTATCTACAGGTGATCGCAGTGCCAAAATTCGTACGTACAACTATCCTCAAGGACGCATTACGGATCATCGCATCAACTATACCATTTATAATCTGGCAGCTTTTATGGATGGTAACATTCAGGATTGTATCGATCATCTGATAGTGGCAGAGAATGCGGAAAGATTGAAGGAAAGTGAATTGTGATTAATTGTTAGCATGGTAATGAATAAAGTGTCATTTGCAAAATTTGGTGAGAAGTCGATAGCACTTTGCAAACGATTTCCATTGGCTTTGGCATTCATTGTCATGCTGACGGTCTTCATCCTGGTACTGATCCAGACAGGATGGGAATATCCTGAAGAAGAGATTGTTTTCTTTGGATTATTGTATCTCCCCACTGCGGCGTTGATGGCCCTTTCTTTCCATTTGCTGAACGAAGAAGTGAGGCATAAGCTCAGAGGCGATGTCATGGAAGCCCTGGTGCTTGTGGGATGGTTGGCTTATTGTGGTTACCTTACCAATCATATGGAGGAGTTGGAAACAGCTGACAGCTATCTTCCTGTGGCTTGTGTCTTCTGTATCATTGTCTCCATCTTTACGCTCTCCTTCTATTATCAGAAGAGCGATGTACCCTTCTGGCGCTTCAGTATGAAATTGTTGGCATCTGCCGTGATAGCTTGGTTCATAGGAGGAGTGCTGACAGGTGGTATTGCTCTGCTTTTTGAATCATTCCGCCATTTATTTGGATGGGCTGTTCCAGAAGAAGCTTATGCCAGTGCGGCAACCATCTGTCTGACATTCATCGCTCCTATCCTCTTCTTGCTGAGAATACCCAAAGGAAAGGACAAACAAGACGATAGCATCCCAGATCTTTCTAAATTCTACAAGGGAGTCATCTATTACTTGTTCGTCCCTCTGCTGATGTGCTACCTTTTTACGCTCTATCTTTATGCAGTAGTCATTCTGATAAGATGGGAATTACCTAACGGGTGGGTTTCATGGCTGACATCCTTCTTGATGTTTGGTATGTTGGCAATCATCTATATGGTTTATCCACAACAATTCCATCCAAACAAAAACAATTTCGAGCGTCTGTTGATGCGTTGGCTCCCTATCATGGTGATTCCACTATTGGTATTGATGTCCATTGGGATCTATCGTCGCATTACAGATTACGGCATCAGTATCGACAGACTATACCTGTTGTTGTTCAACGTATGGTGCTATGTGGTTTGTTTCACGCTTTTCGTGATAAACTCCCGTCGCATCTGGTGGATCCCAGCTTCTTTCTGCCTTTTGTTTTTCCTTACATCCGTAGGCCCTTGGAGTTTCACTTCCATTACCAAACGGATATTGCTCCATGAGGTAGAAGATGCGTTGAAAACAAGTGGCAAAACATTGCCTATGAATAAAGAGTCCTACAATTCATGGGTAGAAGGTTTGACGACAAACAACATACATCTAAACGACAAATTGTATTATCTAAGCGATAACTATGGAAATGCCGTTAGAAATCATATCGTGGCAGATTCCGTGTGGACTTATCGCAGAAGCATCGCTGACATAGAAACCAATACAGTGACTGAAGAGGATAAAGCCTACGAAATAGAAGAATACGGCTTAATGAAGAAGCGTCCTATATCTATTCCAGAAGGGTATGCCACATTGGAATATATCGAGATGGGAGATGTAGAAAACGTGGAGTTTAAAGAGGACACTCTCTCATTCAAAATTAGAGACAATTCTTATTTTCTAACTTACAAAAATATTTTTTCTAGTTGGGAAAATAAAAATGAGCAATGCCTCATTCAGTCAGATGACTTCGTTCTTGCGATAAATGACATCCTTTTCGATCGTGAAAAAGAGGTATTCAATTTCAACGGTATTTTATTAAAAAAATAACTTATTACTTAAGCATATGGATAAAGCAACACTATTTGAAAATATCAAGCGCAAAGGATCTTTCCTCTGCGTGGGTTTAGATACTGACATCAAGAAAGTCCCAGAGTGTCTTCTGCAGGAGGATGATCCTATTTTCACTTTCAACAAAGCCATCATTGATGCCACAGCAGATCTCTGCATCGCCTACAAGCCCAATCTTGCCTTCTATGAATGTATGGGAGTGAAAGGATGGATAGCTTTTGAAAAGACAGTGAAATACATCAAGACATTCTATCCCGACCAGTTTATCATTGCAGATGCCAAACGTGGTGATATAGGAAACACCTCTGCGATGTATGCACGCAGTTTCTTTGAGGAAATGGATATTGATGCATTGACCGTTGCGCCATATATGGGAGAGGACAGTGTGACTCCTTTTCTGAATTATCCAGGAAAGTGGGTTATTCTTTTGGCATTGACCAGCAATAAAGGGTCGCATGATTTCCAACTTATGGAAAACGTACAAGGAGAGAAACTCTTTGAAAGAGTATTGAAGAAATCACAAGAATGGGCCAATGACGAACAGATGATGTATGTTGTTGGAGCTACGCAAGGACGTGCCTTCGAAGACATCCGTAAGATAGCACCTCACCACTTTTTACTGGTTCCTGGCGTTGGTGCTCAAGGAGGTTCTTTGGAAGAAGTTTGCAAGTATGGAATGAATGACCAGTGCGGACTGATTGTGAATTCAAGCAGAGGTATCATTTATGCTGATAAAACCATCAACTTTGCTGAAGGCGCACGAAATGCAGCTGCAGATTTGCAGATTCAAATGTCAAATATTCTAAAAACACTTTAAATAGTTAGTTTTCCCATTATTTATATCCAAAGAATAATACTTTTCTGAGGAAAAATAGCTACATTTGCTACATTAATTAAACTAAATGTAAAAATGGAGTTTTCTGCCAAACAAATAGCCCAATTCCTACAAGGAGAAATCGTGGGAGATGAGAATGCCTGCGTGCATACCTTTGCCAAGATTGAAGAAGGTACGCCAGGTGCACTTTCATTCCTCTCCAACCCTAAATATACTCATTATCTTTATGAGACTCAATCTTCTATTGTTCTAGTCAATAAAGATTTTGTACCAGAAAAGGAAATCCATACCACTTTAATTAAGGTGGACAATGCCTATGAGTCATTAGCTAAACTCTTGATGCTTTATGAACAAAGTAAACCCAAGAAGCAAGGCATTGATCCTTTGGCATCTATTGCTCCGACAGCTAAGATTGGCGAAAACGTGTATATCGGACCGTTTGCTGTCATTGGAGAGCATGTAGAGATTGGCAATAACACACAGATTTATCCGCATGTATGTATAGGCGATGGAGCTAAAATAGGTGATAATTGTACGCTTTACTTTTCTGCAAATGTCTATCATGACTGCAAGATAGGCAATCGTGTGACCTTACATGCGGGTGTAGTGATCGGTGCAGATGGTTTTGGCTTTGCTCCTACCCCTCATGGATACGACAAGATTCCTCAGATCGGTATCGTCATCATTGAAGATGATGTGGAAATCGGCGCAAATACTTGTATAGATCGTGCCACAATGGGAGCAACCATCATACACAAAGGTGTGAAGCTCGATAATCTGATTCAGATAGCACATAACGATGAGATTGGTTCTCATACCGTTATGGCTGCCCAAGTAGGCATTGCAGGTTCTGCCAAGATAGGTGAATGGTGTATGTTTGGCGGACAAGTTGGTGTTGGTGGACATATTCATGTCGGAAATCATGTAGAACTGGGAGCTCAAACGGGTGCGCCATTCGACATTGAGGACAACAAGCAGCTTATTGGAGCTCCTCCTGTAGAGAAACGAACCTTCTTCAGAAACGTGGCTTTAACTCAGCGGCTTCCTGAAATGTACAAGGAACTCGGCGCTCTACGAAAAGAATTGGAAGAATTGAAAAAACAACTTAATAAATAAAAACTTCATGAAACAACAGACACTGATAGAAAGTTTTTCACTTAGCGGTAAGGGATTGCATACGGGTCTGAACCTGACAGTTACATTCTCTCCTGCTCCTGAAAACTTCGGCTATAAAATCAAGCGAGTTGACATTGAAGAGCAACCCATTATCGATGCTTATGCTGATAATGTGGCTGAAACCACACGTGGCACTGTGCTTGTTAAGGACGGAGTGAAAGTAAGCACGATAGAACATGGAATGGCAGCTCTCTTTGCTTGCGGAATCGACAATTGCCTCATTGAGGTAAACGGTCCTGAATTTCCTATCCTTGATGGTAGTTCCAAGTATTTCATCCAAGGCATCAAACGTGTTGGTATCAAAGAGCAGAAAGAAGAGAAGCATTTCTTCGAGATTAAGCATAGAATGGAATACAAGGACGAAGAAACTGGTGCCAGTATCGTAATGTATCCTGATGACAAGTTCAGTTTGACAACCTTGATATCTTATGATTCTGTCATTCTGCCCAATCAATATGCTACATTGGATGACATGAGCCATTTCGAAGATGAAATTTCACAAGCTCGTACTTTTGTCTTTGTAAGAGAGATTGAGCCATTGTTGAATGCTGGCCTTATCAGAGGAGGCGACTTAGATAATGCCATCGTGATTTACGAACGCCAGATGACTCAAGAGCGCTATAACAAACTGGCAGATATCATGCGTGTTCCTCACATGGATGCCACTCGTTTAGGATATATCATGCATAAGCCACTGGTTTGGTCGAATGAATGTGCTCGACATAAGTTGCTAGACGTTATTGGGGATATGGCTTTAATTGGAAAACCAATCAAGGGTCACATTATCGCCACTCGGCCAGGACATACTATCAATAATAAGTTTGCACGTCTGATGCGTGAAGAACTATTAAAAGAGAATAAGTAACACCTAAACATTACTATATATGAGTGAGATCAGTAATTTAGCATACATACACCCAGAAGCCAAGATTGGAGAGAACTGCAAAATCGGGCCATTCTGCTTCATTGATAAGAATGTGGAAATAGGAGACAACAATGTACTTATGAACAATGTGTCCATCCATTATGGAGCTAGAATTGGCAACGGAAATACTTTCTTCCCAGGAAGTAGTATCAGCACCATTCCTCAAGATTTGAAATTTCATGGTGAAGATACTTTGGCTATCATCGGTGACAATAACAGTATCCGTGAGAATGTAACCATCAGCCGTGGCACTGCATCAAAAGGTAAAACCGTTGTTGGAAGCAACAATCTTCTGATGGAGAATATGCATGTAGCACACGACTGTGTTGTTGGCAGTGGCTGTATCATTGGCAATTCCACGAAGTTTGCAGGCGAAGTGGTGGTAGATGATAACGCCATCATCAGTGCTTGTGTACTTATTCATCAGTTCTGCCACATCGGTGGGTATATCATGGTGCAAGGTGGATGTCGCAGCAGCAAAGACATTCCCCCATTTATTGTTGCTGCACGTGAACCTATCTGCTATGCAGGCATTAACATCGTAGGATTGCGCCGTCGTGGTTACTCTAAAGAGGCTATCGATTTGATACACAACGCTTATCGTACCATCTATCAGAGTGGACATAATACGACTGACGCGCTTAAGATTATAGATGCGGAGTTCCCTAAAACTCCTGAAATCAACTATATCGTGGAGTTCATACGTAACTCTGCACGTGGAATCATTTAATCCAAGAAAGACATGGTTTACAGATTTACATTTATTTCAGATGAAGTTGACGACTTCAAGAGAGAGATTCAAATAGACTCTGAGGCTAAGTTCTACGACCTCCATAAAGCCATCTGCCAGGCATGTGACTATGATGAGAAGCAATTAGCTTCATTTTTCATTTGTAATGAAGATTGGGAAAAGGAGACAGAGATTACCTTAGAGGAGATGGACACCAACTCCGAGAATGATTCTTGGTTGATGGCTAAAACCAGAATCAGCGAATTGGTGGAAGATGAAAAGCAAAAGCTCATCTATGTCTTTGATTACATGACTGATCGCTGTTTGTTTGCCCAACTTAGTGAGATTATTACTGGTAAAAAACTCTCTGAGCCCAAATGCACTAAAAGTAGAGGCGAAGCTCCAAAGCAACAGATGGACTTTGAAGAGTTTGAGAAGAAAACAGGATCCTCAGACATGGAAGAAGACTTCTATGGCGACCAAGACTATGATGCTGATGAGATTGACCGTGAAGGTTTTGAAGGGTTAGACGATTTGCCTAGTGATTCTTTTGACGGAAGCGACATTTATTGAGTGTCCTCTATAAAGAAAGCATGCAAACACTCCTTGTTCTCATCGGGCCTACTGGTGTAGGTAAGACAGATTTAAGCCTTGAATTGGCTGAACGATTTCAAACGGATATCGTTTCTGCTGATTCAAGGCAAATTTATGCTAATCTTCCTATCGGCACTGCGGCTCCTACTCCCGAACAATTGAAACGCGTCAAACATTATTTTATTGGGACTTTACAACTGACAGATTACTATAGTGCTGCACAATATGAGGAGGATGCCCTGAAAGTGCTGGATGAATTATTCCAAAAACATGAAACTGTCATCCTAACAGGTGGGTCCATGATGTATATCGATGCTATCTGTAAAGGGATAGACGTTATTCCTACCATCGAACAGGAGACGCGTGAGATGATGCAGCAGAAATACCAAGAACAAGGATTGGAGAGTCTTTGTCAGGAATTGAAACTTCTCGATCCAGAGTATTATCAAATCGTTGACCGCAAGAATCCCAAACGTATCATTCATGCATTAGAGATTTGTTATCAAACAGGGCAGACATATACCTCTTTTCGGACTCATCCCCAGAAAGAGCGTCCTTTCCGTATGATAAAAATAGGACTGACACGTCCGAGAGAAGAATTATATAACCGTATCAATCTACGTGTAGACAGCATGATGGAAAATGGATTGTTGGAAGAAGCGCTCAGTGTATATCCTCTACGCCATCTTAATTCCCTTAATACCGTCGGTTATAAAGAACTCTTTCATTATCTCGATGGTGTATGGACTTTGGATTATACCATAGAAAAGATAAAGGTGAATACACGTACTTATGCCCGCAAGCAATTGACATGGTTCAAACATGACAACAATATCAGATGGTTTCATCCAGATGAGAAAGAAGCGATCTTCAAGTATATAGATGATGCTTTACACGAGACACAAGCATCATAAATCCAGATACCTCCTTACTCCTTTTGCATAATAGCTCCAAAGAATACTCCCCCTTTCATGAAAGAATGGTAATCTTACTGGCATAAGATTAGTATTCTTCGATCGATAAGATGCATAATCTTTACGCATTTTCTTAAATGCACGACGAGCCTTTGCCACCATCCATGCACTGCGCCATTCTCCTTTCAACAAGAAACTTAAAGCAGCGACATAATCCAGGAATGCACGGATAATCATCACACGAGACAATTCTTCCGATGGCAAGTTCTTATAAAGCATCAATAGATTATTCCTGAAATTCAAGAAAGTCTTGCGGGGATTCTCTTTCTGCAAAGTACCCCCTCCCACATGATATACTACACTGGAAGGCACACAATAGATTTCTTTTCCACTTGACCAAAGTCGCCAACATAAATCCACTTCTTCCATGTGTGCAAAGAAATTCCCATCAAGTCCGCCAATATCCCTATAATCAGCCAAACGTATGAAGAGTGCTGCGCCTGTTGCCCAACATACTGGTGCGATTTCGTCATACTGTCCATTATCTTTTTCCACAGCACTCATGATACGTCCGCGGCAATAGGGATATCCTAAGTAATCAATGAAACCACCACTAGCGCCAGCATATTCAAAAGCATCTCTTTGGAACCAACTTCTCAGTTTTGGTTGACAAGCCGCCACATTCGGATGAGTATCCATGAAATCCAATAAAGGGAGCAACCAATGAGGAGTGACTTCCACATCAGAATTGAGCAGTACCACATACTCGGCTTCCACGTCCTTTAAGGCTCGATTATACCCTTCAGCGAAACCATAATTTTGAGACATGGAAATTATCTTGATAGTTGGGAAAGTATTTTTTACTAACTGGAGAGAATTATCCGAGGATGCATTGTCAGCCACATAAACCACCCCACCATCCTGTTCAGAATAGTTCACAACGGAAGGCAAAAACTGTTCCAGCAACTTGCTCCCATTCCAGTTCAATATGACAACTGCCACCTTATCCATACTATAGTTGTTTATGGAATTTTGCCACCTGTTCACGTGTAAGTTTCCATCGACGATGAGACCAGAACCAATAAGGCGGATCACGACGAATTGTTTGTTCTAATCGACGCGCAAATTCCTCTGTAATCTCTCCATCAGTCGTTTGCTTAGGAGTTTCTGTAATCAGTTCAAAATCCGTTTGACAATATCCCCTAGACTTACGTGTCAAATCACAATAGAACACAGGGAAATTCATCATCTTAGCCAATCGCTCTGCTCCATCCATGAACACCGTATCCTGATTCAAGAAAGTTGTCCAGTAATGTGCCTCATTCAAATTAGGCGATTGGTCAGAAATCAAACCAAGTACAAAATGTTGCTTTGAACGATATAACTTTATTATCTCTTTTGCAGTGGAATGCTTTGGTATGTTCACCGCACCAAAACGGGCACGGATGCCCTTGAACATCTCGTCCAAGTACTTATTATGCAAGGGTTTATAGACTTGCAATCCTAGATCTCCTGGTTTCAAGATAGTTGCTACACGTGTAATCCACTCAAAATTAGCATAGTGAGGAACGAGCATTATGACACCACCATGCTTGTCTATCATATCTAGGAAAGAATCTAATTTCACAAAAACCATGCGATGCTCTATTTCTTCTTTGGACATGGTCAGCGTTTTTACCTCTTCTACCAAATAATCGCAGATATAATGGTAAAACTTTCGTTCGATTTCCTTCAATTCCTCTTCTGATTTTTCAGGAAAAGAACGTTTTAGATTTGTCCGCACAACTTTCAGACGATACTTTACTACCCGATGTGCCAAGAATGCCAAGATATCTGACAATACATAAAGAGCGGAGAAAGGCAATTGAGCCAATATCCACATGCCAGCATATGTCAGATAATATACCAATCTTGATATCATAACATCGTTCCCTTTAAAGCTGTTCCGTCTTCAATAAAATCACCCAAACGAACAGGTACCACCACATTGTCGAATGAACCACTGCATGCCACTTCCACCTTTATATAATTAGGAGTGAAACCATGCATCACATTATCCGATTTACTATGTTCCAACAATACTGGTAAGACCTTTCCGATATGTCTTTGATAGAAATCATGTGTCTTCTTATCAGAGAGTCGAATCATTCGCTCACTGCGTTCGTGCTTCACATCTGGAGAAACCACATAAGGAATCTTCAGTGCCATCGTTCCTGGACGTTCAGAATAACTGAACACATGCAACTTCGTCACATCCAATCCTTCTATGAAGTGATATGCATCTTCAAAATACTCAGGTGTCTCTCCTCTATTTCCTACCATCACATCCACCCCTATGAAGCAATGTGGCATCAATTCCTTAATAACTCCCACTTTATGCGCAAAGAGGTCGCGATTGTAACGACGTTTCATCAGATGCAGTACTTCATCGCTTCCCGATTGCAAAGGGATATGGAAATGAGGCATAAAGCGTTTGGAATTTGCTACAAAACTGATAATGTCATCCGTCAGCAGATTAGGTTCGATGGAGGAGATACGATAACGCTCTATTCCCTCCACTTCATCCAACGCCCTCACGAGGTCGTAAAAACTCTCTCGTGTAGTTTTGCCAAAATCACCGATATTGACTCCAGTGATAACAATCTCTTTTCCGCCCTCTGCTGCTACTTTCTGTGCTTGCTCCACCATAGAGGCAATACTGCCATTTCTACTGCGTCCACGAGCCATCGGAATAGTACAATAGGTACAATAATAGTCGCATCCATCTTGCACTTTCAAGAAATAGCGCGTACGGTCGCCATGCGAACAGGAAGGACTGAACGTGCGGATATCTTGTAAGCGTGAAGTAAAATGCTCGCCATGAGACGCTTTCTTCAAATCACCCAAATAGTGAAGGAGATCTTTCTTCTGTTCCGCTCCCAATACCAAATCCACTCCTTTAATTTTGGATACGACTTCTGGCTTCAATTGTGCATAGCATCCCATGACCACCATGAAAGCCTTTGGGTGTTCTTTCACTAATCTGTGTATGATCTGACGACATTTTCTATCTGCTACTTCGGTCACAGAACAAGTATTCACCACACAGATATCAGCCTCATCGCCTTCAGCAGCCGTTGTCACACCTGCCTCACTTAATAGCTGAGAAATGGTTGAAGTCTCAGAAAAGTTCAATTTGCAACCTAAGGTATAGTAAACGGCTTTTTTACCAGCCAGTATCTGCATGTCTGTCATATCACTACTTCACATTTTCAGTGCAAAAATACAATAATAAAAGGATTTTTCCTATTTTTGCACCTAATTAAGAGATTTGTGCAATGGTTCAAGAGAATTTTATCAAACTATACGAGAAAAGTTTTCGTGAAAACTGGGATTTGAAATGCCTGTCTGACTATGGAGAAAACAACACCTTCACATATGGAGAGGTGGCAAGAGAGATAGCAGGTATTCATCTTCTTTTCAAGCATTGCCAATTGCGTAGAGGTGATAAAGTCGCCATCATCGGGAAGAATAACACCCGTTGGTGTATCTCTTTTTTGGCAACAGTTACTTATGGTGCTATCGTAGTGCCTATCTTGCAGGACTTTAACCCTAGTGACGTGCATTACATCATCAACCATTCTGAATCTTCTTTCCTATTTACCAGTGATACCATCTGGGAACGTCTTGAAGAAAGCAAACTTACTGATATCAGAGGCGTGTTTTCACTCACTGACTTTCGTTGTTTATACCAACGAGATGGAGAGACCATCCAGCATTTCATGAGGCAAATGGAGAGTCAGATGGAAAAGACTTATCCTCATGGATTCCAGAAAGAAGATGTCACATACACCGATCTCGATAACGATAAGGTGATGCTTATCAACTATACTTCTGGCACTACAGGATTCAGTAAAGGCGTCATGCTGACTGGTAATAATCTAGCCGCCAATGTGGTTTATGGCATTCGCTCAGAATTATTACGTAAGTATGAGAATGTACTCTCCTTCCTTCCTCTTGCCCACATGTATGGTTGTGCATTCGACTTCCTCACTGCCATTGCTGTTGGTACGCATGTCACTTTGTTAGGAAAGACTCCATCTCCTAAAATTCTTCTTACTGCATTTGAAGAAGTGAAGCCCAACATCATTATTACCGTGCCATTAGTGATAGAAAAGATTTATAAGAACATTATCCTCCCACTCATTAATAAAAGAGGGATGAAAATGGCTCTTAGCATCCCAATGCTGAATGCACAGATCTATGCACAAATCCGGAAGAAATTAATCGATGCATTGGGAGGACGCTTCAAAGAAGTGATTATTGGAGGAGCTGCCCTTAATCCTGAAGTAGAGGACTTTTTCTATAAGATAAAATTCCCATTTACAGTGGGATATGGGATGACTGAGTGTGCTCCACTTATCAGCCACCAGTATTGGGACAAATTCATTCCTACGTCATCGGGGCGACTTCTTGAGGGTTTCTTGGAAGCTCGCATCTCCCATCCCGATCCTATCACTGGTATTGGCGAACTGGAAGTGAGAGGCGAAAACGTTATGAAAGGCTATTATAAGAATGAAGTCGCCACTAAAGATGCTTTTACTGAGGACGGATGGTTGCGTACTGGCGATTTGGGGCACATTGACGAACAGAATAACATCTATCTTCGTGGAAGAAGTAAAACCATGATTCTTGGTTCCAACGGTCAGAATATTTTCCCAGAAGAACTAGAGTCTCGTCTCAACAATCTCCCATTTGTTCAAGAAAGTCTTGTCGTGGAATGTAACAAGAAGCTGATTGCTTTGGTTTATCCCGATTTTGAAGCACTTGATTCTGTTGGCTTAAATACTCCCGAGAGTTTGAAGACGATCATGGATGAGAACCTCAACACCTTAAATAAGAGTGTTAGTGCCTATGAGAAAGTCAGTCGAATTCAAATCTTCCCAACAGAATTTGAAAAGACCCCCAAACGAAGTATCAAACGCTACTTATACAACAGTGTAACGGAATAGTAAAACTAAAACCCTTATAAGATGAAGAAGTTGTTATTCATATCCCTTACGTTCATTACCCTCTCCTTTGCAGCATGCGGCAATGGAACAAGCGTGAAGCAAATGTCTGCGGCCGATTCTATCCGTTTGCAGGACTCTTTAGAAGCGCTTAAGCAAGCAGAACAAGAAGCGCTTGACATTCTACAAGCAGAAAGAGCAGCAGAACAAGCATCGAAAGCGGCAGCTGAAAAGGCAAGGAAATAAAGCCACATTTTTTACTCCTTCGTTAGGAAATTATTTTTCCCTAGTTAGAAAAAAAATTTTTCCTAACTAGAAAAATAATTTGTACCTGTCAGTATGCTCTTTTGACCATATAAAAAGCGAGGGGACTGTCTTGATGACAGTCCCCTCGTTTTACATATCATTCAGAGTAATTACTTCTCCTCTTCAGCAACAACCTCGAAAGGAATCTCTGCAGCAATCTCCTTGTGCAGTTTTACCTTAGCTACATAGTTGCCCACAGCCTTTACGTCAGCAACATCGATAGACTTACGGTCGATCTCAAAGCCTAACTTAGCTAATTCGTCAGCAATCTGAATATTGCTTACAGAACCATAGATAGAACCAGTAGGACTAACCTTCGTTGCAATAACCAAAGAAACCTCTTTCAACTTCTCTGCCAATGCCAAAGCATCATTCTTGATCTTCTCCAGCTTATGAGCACGTTGTTTCAGATTCTCTGCCAAAACTTTCTTTGCAGACTCCGTTGCGATGACAGCTTTACCTGTTGGGATAAGGTAGTTGCGGCCATAACCAGGCTTTACATTAACAATATCGTCTTTGTAACCCAAATTGGCTACGTCTTCTTTCAAAATAACTTGCATACTATCTCCTCCTCTTAATTATTTCATCATATCTGTTACATAAGGAAGCAATGCCAAATGGCGTGCACGCTTTACTGCTTGAGCAACACGACGCTGGAACTTCAGAGAAGTACCGGTAATACGACGAGGCAGAATCTTGCCCTGCTCATTGAGGAACTTCTTCAAGAACTCAGGATCTTTGTAATCGATATACTTGATACCGGCCTTCTTGAAACGGCAATACTTTTTCTTCTTAACATCTACTGAAGGTGGTGTTAAATATCTGATTTCTGATTGAACTTGCTGTGCCATAATTAATCCTCCTTTTTACTTGATTTCAAATTTCTTCTCTTTTCTGCATACTCAGCAGCGAACTTATCCTGACGGAAAGTCAAGAAACGAAGAACGCGCTCATCGCGACGGAAGTTAACCTCCAACTTAGCAATCGTAGTAGGCTCTGCCTCAAACTCAATCAGCTGATAGAAACCTGTTGACTTCTTCTGGATAGGATAAGCCAACTTTCTCAGTCCCCAGCCTTCTTCATTCACAATCTTGGCACCATCATCCGTGAGGATGCCTTTGAACTTTTCTACCGCTTCCTTCATCTGATCATCAGACAAAACGGGAGTTAAAATGAAAACGGTTTCGTACTTATTCATACTTACTTGTAATAAAATTATAATATGTTTTTAAAATTGCGGTGCAAAGATAGACTTTTTATTTAGTTCCACCAAACTTATACATGTTTATTTAACAAAAACATGACACAAGCGCCATCAATAAAAGAAATTTAGGGGTTGATGAGCATTTTTTCGCAAAATAATTTCTTTCATTGAATAATTATAACTTTCTTTGTAATTGATTTAGCTAGAGAGATTATAATAATAACAATTAAAAATATTTATAAGATGAAACATTTAGGTGTATTATTGATTATCTTGGCAGCAATTGTACTCGTTGCTTGCGAGTTTACTGGAAATGTCAACAATAACGTCATTCTGTTTGGTTCTGTAGGTGTAATGATCATTGGTCTCATTCTGCACATTTGGCTGAATAAGAAATACGTTGACTAATTGCCAACAAAACAACATTAAAAGAAGAGGGGGATATTTGCTTATCCCCCTCTTCTTTTGTACTCTTATCAGACTTCCTTTTCTGGAGTGATCAGTTTATAACCCTTTCCGTGGATATTGATAATCTCAATGGTATCATCTTCCTTCAAATGCTTACGCAACTTTGTGATATAAACATCCATGCTGCGGGCATTGAAGTAGTTATCATCTATCCAAATGGTCTTCAAAGCAAAATCACGTTGCAGAATTTCATTGGCATGCGCGCAAAGCAAACTCAAAAGTTCAGATTCTTTCGTCGTAAGTTTCGTCTGTTTCTCTCCCAATGACAGAATCTGCTTCTGAGTGTCAAAGGTAAACTTACCAATCTTATAGACGCTGCTCTCTTTGTTCTTCTTTCCGCGTACACGACGGAGGATTGCTTCAATTCTGAATGTCAGCTCCTCCATGCTGAAAGGTTTGGTGATATAGTCATCGGCACCAATCTTAAAGCCTTCCAAGATATCATCCTTCAATGTCTTTGCAGTCAGGAATATAATAGGAATCTCCGAATTAGCAGCACGCACTTCCTGTGCCAATGTGAATCCATCCTTCTTTGGCATCATCACATCGAACACACAAATATCATACTTATTCTTCAAGAATGCCTTATAACCGGCATCTCCATCAGGATACAACTCTGCAGCATAGCCTTTAGCCTGCAAGTACTCTCTCAAAAGCATGCCAAGATTTTCGTCATCTTCGCACAATAGGATACGTAATTTCTCTTCCATAATTCTATTGTTTTTAGTTAGTAATATCAGAATCTTTAACTAGCGGTAAAGAAATGATGAATTTTGTTCCTTCATTAAGTTCGCTTTCCGCCTTTATAGTTCCCTTATGATCAGTGATAATTTTCTTCACATAAGCCAGTCCCAAACCGAAGCCCTTTACATCATGTACATTTCCTGTATGTACTCGATAGAACTTCTCAAATATCTTCTTCAAATCTTCTTTTTTAATGCCGATACCATTGTCTTGAATGGAAATCAGCAATCTGTCAGACTCATTCCATGTACGCACTTTCAAACGGAGAGCCACCTCTGGATTGCGATATTTCACCGCATTGTCCATCAGATTGAATATCACATTCGTGATATGCATTTCATCCACAAAGATGAATGGATTGTCAGCATCTAATTCTGTTTCTATCTCACCGCCAAAATTCTCTACTTTCAGATGGAATGTATTTACCACACCATAAATCAGTTCGTTGGCATCCACTTCCTTCATTTTCAATGTGGCTTTCTGCCTATCAAACATGGACATCTGAAGCACCTTTTCCACTTGGAATCTCAAACGTTTCGTCTCATCGTTGATGATGCCAGATACATGCTGGAACATCGCTGGCGACTTCGACACCGAAGGATCGTTGAGCATCTGAGCTGCCAACGAGATCGTTGAAATAGGTGTCTTGAATTCATGAGTCATATTGTTGATGAAATCGTTCTTCATCTCCGTCAATTTCTTCTGTCTGAATATCGTATAGATGGTAAAGATAAAGGTTACCAACAATACCACCGTAAAGATGATAGACGGAATCATGAAACTCACAGAATCAAAGATATAATCCGACTTACCTGGGAAGTGTACTTGCAACGTACTCATCCTTGCTGGCGGATCATTCAGGAATAAAGGCTGGGAATATGCACTCTTACTTCCTTCATCTGTATAATCAGAACAACGGTAAATTTCCCGTCCGTCTGCGTCCACCAATTTAAAATGGTAAGTGAGATTAATGCCATTGTCAGCCAATCCCGACTTTAGATATTGATCCAAGTTCACATAGTTCACACGTTCATAGAGCGGACGGTCGCTGGCGTAATATATCATCTCCCAAACCACTTCTTCCATCAAACCTTTTTGATAAAGATAACGGTTCTTCAACATATCCGCCATTGTCCTTGAAGTCTGCGGAATAGTCCTGGCACCATGGTTTCGTGAAATCACTACACCACTAGGAAAATCCGGCTGTACTCCCGAAAATTGCCTCAGTTCTATTTTAGAGCCATCCGGAGCTGTGATATAACTCTGAGAAGACTGCTTATTTTGAGAATCACCCCAACCATTCTTCTCTGCTGAAGAAAGATCCTCACGAAGCCATCGCTCCATCTCCTCTGCTTCCACATCCTTTGACACTGACATCAATGCGCGTTTGACAGATTCGTCGAACTGCTCATTACGCATCTTAGCCATCTCCTCTATATAGCTGATTTGCAGAAAGAGTAAGATAAGGAAAGAAGCCCCCATCACAATACCCAATATCCAAATCGTTCTCTTTTTCATCTTAAATTGTTAAATCTCCATGCAAAAATAACTAAAATAAATTTACAATTTAGCTTTTTGGCGATATTTTTTAACAAATAAAGTGTTTTTTCATTTTATTAGCACATAAAAAAAAGCCGCTGCCACAAGCAAAAGCTCACAGCAGCGACTCTTATATCAGAATTCCAGATGAGAAAAATTACTCTTCTTGTTCTTTTTCCTCAAATTCCTTAATCAACTTATTCTGGACATCAGTTGGAACCAATTCGTAACTAGCAAACTTCATGTTAAAAGAAGCACGACCACCAGTCAGAGAGCTCAAAGCCGTAGAATAAGAAGACATTTCCTTCAATGGTACCTTAGCCACCAATTTCTGGAAGCCAGACTCGCTATCCATACCCATAATCATGGCACGACGTCCTTGCAAGTCACTCATCACATCACCCATATAGTCGGCAGGAACCAACACTTCTACATCATATACAGGCTCCAAGATCTTAGGACCTGCCTCGCGGAATGCAGTACTGAAGGCATTTCTACCAGCCAGCATGAAGGAGATTTCATTAGAATCCACTGGGTGCATCTTACCATCATAAACGATGACGCGTACGTCACGAGCATAAGAACCTGTCAACGGACCTTGTTCCATGCGTGACATGATACCCTTCAGGATTGCAGGCATGAAACGGGCATCAATAGCACCACCAACCACAGCGTTGATGAATACAACCTTACCACCCCACTCCAATGGGATTTCTTCCTTGCCCTTCACATTGATCTTATATTCCTGACCGCCGAAACGATAAGTATCAGGCTCTGGCATACCTTCGGTATAAGGTTCAACGATCAAGTGAACCTCACCGAACTGACCAGCACCACCTGACTGCTTCTTGTGGCGATAATCTGCACGAGCAGCCTTTGTGATGGTCTCACGATAAGGAATACGAGGCTCATCATAAACGATAGAAAGCTTCTCGTTATTCTCTAAACGCCACTTCAAAGTACGAAGGTGGAACTCACCCTGTCCGTTAACGATGGTCTGACGCAATTCCTTTGACTGGTCGATAATCCACGTTGGATCTTCCTCATGCATACGGTTGAGCAGAGTCATCATCTTCTCCATTTCAGCCTCATTGGTTGGACGGATGGCACGAGAATATTTAGAATTAGGATATTTGATAAAGTCAAAACGGTTGTCAACGTCTTTGCCATTCAGTGTATTGCCCAGATGCACATCTTTCAGTTTCACTGTACAACCAATATCACCAGCAACCATAGCTTCCACCTTATCACGAATAGAACCAGCACAAGAGAACAACTGTCCGATGCGCTCCTTAGAACCACGGTCAGCATTAGTCAAGTCATCACCCTCACGTACGGTACCACTCATTACCTTGAAATACTGAACTTCACCGATATGAGGCTCCACACCAGTCTTAAAGAAATACAATGAAGTTGGGGCATTTGGATCAGGAATAACTTCTTCACCATGAGTATTCTTCACAGCTGGCATATCACTAACGAATGGAACCACATCACCAAGGAATTCCATGAGGCGATGAACACCCATATCCTTACCTGCGCAAACACAGCAAACAGGGAACATACCACGAGAAGCAAGACCCTTACGAATGCCTTCTACAGCCTCCTCTTCAGAGAGTTCCATAGTATCAAAGAACTTCTCCATCAAAGCATCATCATGCTCAGCTGCAGCTTCTATCAATGTATTGTGCCATTCTTCAGCTTTTGCCATCTCACCAGCAGGGATATCCTCAATTGTAGGAGCACCACCTTCTTCGCCCCATGAGTACTTCTTCATCTTCAGTACATCAATCATGGCATTATAGTTGGCACCTGGATTCACAGGATACTGTACAGGAACGACCTTGGAGCCATAAACCTCTTTCAGTTTCTCCAATACCTGATCAAAATCGCAGTTCTCACTGTCAAGTTTGTTAACTACGAAGATCACTGGTTTCTTCAATGCTTCCGTATAGCGGAACTGATTCTGAGTTCCTACTTCAGGACCAACTGCACCATTAATGAGCAACATGGCCGTATCCGTCACATTCATGGCAGTCACAGCAGCACCAACGAAGTCATCACTTCCTGGGCAGTCGATAATATTCAGTTTCTTACCATTGTTCTCTACATGGAAAACAGTTGAAAATACAGAATAACCATATTCCTGCTCCACGGGGAAATAATCGCTGACTGTGTTCTTGGTCGTTACTTTACCACGACGTCTGATGATACCACTCTCAAAGAGCAGCGCCTCTGTGAGGGTGGTCTTACCCGCGCCTGAGTTTCCAAGCAGGGCAATGTTCTTGATCTCGTTTGTTTGATAAACTTTCATGAACTTATATAATTTAAAGTGAATGCACAAAAATTGAGCGCCCGAAGTTAACTATTATCTGCCACAAATGCAAACCTTTACTCCTTTTTATTAAAAATACAGTAATAAAAAAGGCGTTTGCCTGCATTTCTGATATGACAAACGCCTTTTTTTATTTTCAAAAATCACATCCCATGATACTGTGGATGGCTCAACGGACTGATGATGAATGTAAACTCATAATCCTGATATGGGAGACGATAATCATTCAATGGTAAGGCTCCCCAACTATTGATACAACCCAATCCCATCTGGACTTTGTCTATGATTAAGTTGGTCAAATCAGCCTCTTCCACTTCTGGTGAGTGCATCTGATGCTTGGAAATGCCTTCGTCCAAAGACTCAATGGTATAATGAAGTGCCGATGCAGAGAATGGTTCTTCTGAAACCACCTCAATACCACGTCCAGTGGCATCTGTCATATGCCACCAACGGATATCTGTCTTCGTTCCAGTCTCTTGTGGACGAATGTAAGGATAGAACTGCTCTGTCACTGTCTGATTATATATACCAATCAATGCATTGTCCTTACGATCTATATAGTTCTCCACAGGACCGCGTCCCCAATATTCGATGTTTTCGAAGCTACGAGGCATAGGAAGTTGCATTCCAAAACGGAAGAAATCAGAAACATTAGCCTCTTTATCTGCCGTCAGCTTCTGCGTGATTTTCACTGCACCAACATTATTAATTATGTAGGTCAAGTTCAATTTGCCTTGCACTTCAGGTATATCATAAGCTGCTTCTACTACTACCATGCCATCATCATTCTTCGTCTGATTCAGAGAGGTCAGTTTCAATGTAGGATTCTTCCAGACGGCATAACGTTGCTGTAAACGGGCGCCAAAATCATTGTCAGTTGGAGCACGCCAGAAGTTGGGTTTCAAGGCCTCTCCTTCCTTCAGGATATCCTGTCCGTTCAGTGCATATTTCACCAAGAAGCCTGTCTGACGACTGAATTCCATACGGAAATCGTTGTTCTCAACAATCAGATAATGACGATCATTATCCCAAACGGTTGGAGTCTCTACGTCCAGATTTACAGCCTCCACATGGTGGAAGTCCATCGATACACCTTGGAATGGATTCATTACCAGTTGATCTTTTGCTACTTCAAAACCTGCAGGAAGCAGACCTTCTGCATTCTTCAGTTTGTAAGATACATTCAGCAACCATTCGCAATGCTGGCAATGTCCACCAATAGGTAGCGTAATCTCCACAGTCTGCTGTGGTCCAACCTTCAGATCTTCCACACGTCCACTCCGTTGAGGTTCACCATTGTGCATCACGGTCCACTCCAGATAATAAGCAGAAAGGTCACGGAAGAAGTTCTCATTATAGATGCTCACAATACCTTTGTCAATATCCACGGCCTTCGTCCAGATGTTCTGATAATAGTAACCTACCTCATACATATGCGGATTAGGTACACGGTCTGGGCTTATCAATCCGTTATCACAGAAGTTCTGATCGCTAGCATCAAATTTATTGAAATCGCCGCCATAAGCATAGATCATCTTTCCGTTCTTGCCTGTCCAACGGATAGACTGATCCACGAAGTCCCAGATGAAACCACCTTGATACTTCGGATACTTGCGGATAATCTCCCAATATTCCTTGAAACCACCCTCAGAGTTACCCATGGCATGAGCATACTCACACTGAATCAGAGGTTTGTTCTTTGACGTATCCTCGCTGTATCTCACAGCACCATCAGGACTCAAGTACATTGGGCAATAGATATCCGACAAGCCCTCATAACCAGCACGTTCGTATTGTACAGGGCGACTAGGATCTTCTGCCTTTGTCCACTGATAAGTCTCCTCGAAGTTTTCGCCATAGCCGGCCTCATTGCCAAGCGACCAGAAGATGATGCTCGGATGGTTGAAGTTGCGCTGCACATTGCGTTGATCACGCTCCATGTGCGCCTTCTTATAGTCGGCACGGATAGCCAGCGTTTTGTCCCCATAGCCCATACCATGACTCTCGATGTTAGCCTCAGCTACCATATAGATGCCATACTGGTCGCACAAATCATACCAATAATTATCATCTGGATAGTGGCAAGTACGCACTGCATTGAGATTAAACTGCTTCATAATTTGAATATCCTGCAACATGCGCTCCTTTGACACCACATAGCCACCATCAGGATCCAATTCATGACGATCGGCACCCTTAAAGAGTATAGGCTGACCGTTTACCAACACCTGAGCATCCTTGATTTCTATCTTGCGGAAGCCCACCTTCACAGGTATTACCTCTAATATTTTGGTTCCCTGTTTAAATGTGGCATGTAGGGTATATAAATAAGGCGTTTCGGCTGTCCATTTATTTGGATTAGCAACAGCCAATTTCACATTTTGCGCAGCAGCTGCCTTCACAGTTTGGTTGGCCACGCTCTTACCACTGGCATCCAGAAGCTCCAGATCAATGTTACCACTGCCCACCGTTTGCAATTTGATATCCAGAGTGCCATCCTTATACTGTGCGTCCAAATCCGGGGTAATACGGATATCGCTGATATGCATCTTGTTACGGGCATAGAGATAGCAGTCGCGTCCTACACCGCAGAAGCGGAAGAAATCCTGATCCTCCAAATAAGTACCATCGCACCAGCGGAACACTTGGAAAGCAATAAGGTTCTTTTGCCCCACCTTCAAATAAGGCGTGAGATCAAACTCACACTCCAGTTTGCTGTCCTCACTGTAACCCACAAAACGACCATTCACCCACAGATAGATGTTGCTTGTCACAGAGCCAAAGTGGGCAATAATCTGCTTGCCATTCCAACTGGCAGGTACTGTGATTTCCTTGCGGTAAGAGCCTACATGGTTATTCTTGACAGGTATCTCAGGCGGATTGCTCGTAAACTGATTCATCCATGCATAGCCAATATTCACATACAGAGGATCTCCATAGCCGTTGAGTTCCCATACACCTGGAACAGGCATCTTGCCCCAACTACCATCGTTGTAACCCACTTGGTAGAAATCCATCGGCCGTTGGTCTGCATCCTTTACCCAATGGAACTTCCACGTACCGTTCAGTGTCATAAAATTGGAACTTGCTTCCATATCTCCACCATCGGCACGTGCCTGGTCTTCGTATGCAAAGAAATGGGTATGCATAGGCAGACGATTCACTTGATTCACTTGTGGATCCTGCCATTCATTCTTTTGAGCGTTGAGTGTCAGGCATAGGGCACTCAAAGCGATAGTAAGCAACTGTGTCTTCATAGTATCTACTTATTTAATTGCTACAAAGATACGGTTTTCCCATGAATTATGTCGTCATAAGCCACAAAAATTGTATCTTCGCAGCATGGCAGGCATTTACATACATATCCCCTTTTGCAAGAAACGCTGCATCTACTGCGATTTCTATTCCTCTACGCTGCTGAAATATCGAGGAGCGTATGTGGGGGCTTTGTGTCGTGAATTGAGGCAGCGAAAAGACTATCTGAAAGGGGAAGCTGTGAAGACGGTGTACTTAGGAGGAGGAACCCCCTCACTGCTGCAACGCGATGAATTAGAACAACTTTTTGGAGAGATAGGAAAGGTATATAGTTTAGGAACTTGTGAGGAAATCACCTTAGAGGCTAATCCTGACGACCTGACGGAGCACTATGTGCAGATGCTCACCACCCTGCCTGTCAATCGTCTCAGCATTGGTATTCAGACTTTCGATGATGGTTTGCTGAAACTCTTGAATCGCAGACATACAGCTACTGATGCAATCGCTGCCGTAAAACGTTGTCAGGATGCGGGATTCAGTAATATCAGCATCGATCTGATCTATGGACTTCCAGGTGAAACGGATGTCCTTTGGGAGCACGATTTAGAGCAAGCTATCGCCCTTGGCGTGCAGCATATTTCTGCTTATTCCCTTACGTATGAGGAAGGTACTGCATTATGGCAACTACGTGAGAAGCAGCAGATTCAAGAAGTGGATGAGGAGCAAAGCCTACGTTTCTTCTCTACACTGATGCAGAGACTCAAAGAGGCAGGTTTTCAGCACTACGAAATCTCCAATTTCTGCCTTCCTGGTCGTCATTCCCGCCATAACTCTGCCTATTGGGAAGGGATTCCGTACTTAGGATGTGGTGCTGCTGCACACTCTTTCGATGGCAGTTCTCGCCAATGGAATGTGGCCAATCTATCCAAATACATCGACGGGATTTTTGCGGGGCAACCTCTCATAGAGCGTGAGGAACTGACAACTACGACACGCTATAACGAACTGGTAATGACACGACTTCGCACCTCTCAAGGCTTAGATCTAGAAGCACTTAGAGCTACATTTGGCGAAAAGCTCTATCGTTACCTGTTGGAAATGGCTAAACCTTGCCTCGACAGGAAAATCCTCTTAATAACAGAGAACCGCCTCCATTTTACTGAAAGCGGTCTCTTTATCTCAGATAGTATCATTTCCGATTTACTATCAATCTCAGATTAATTCCGACATCACTGGAACAGCGTATAAAAATAAAGGACTTTTATCCGTTAAAAGCGCTGCACCAATAAGAGCGCGAAGCGGTCGTCTTGCAGCGCTTAGGAGAAAAGTGCTTTATTTTAGCTGTGGAAGTGCAGTCGGCGTGTTTTCTTTGATTCGTTTCTTTTGCACGAGCAAAAGAAATGAATATTTAATGCACTATCACCATTGTTGCTCCAAAGCCATATTGCTGGAAAGAGGCATCTTGATGGCTGCAAGTGGGATATTTTTGACGCAGTTCTTGAAGCACAGCCTTTCGAAGTACACCCTCACCCTTCCCATGAATGAAGACGATGCGCTGTCCTTTTTTTGTCTTATACTGCTCCATCACCTCGCGGAACTTGGATAGTTGATAGTTCAGGATGTCGCCATTATCCATACCTGCCATCGTATCGAGCAATGAGGAAGCATGCAAATCCACCTCCACGATTTCGGAGTTAATGCCCTTACGCACCTTGACATGCTTCTGATCGAAAGGCTTACTTTCTTCACGCACTTTCTCCTTCAACGCCTGTTCTATCTCCTGCGCACTCACTATCATCTGGCGCACAGGGACATCATCGCGCACCAAATCGTAGATTAAGGCTGGTTCTTCAAAAAAGTCGGTATCCTTGAAAGTATGCACCTTATAGAACTTTACCACATCAATGCGCAATTCCACACTACAAGCAGGTTTTAGCGCAAAAGCCTTGCCATCCTTGAAAGCCACTAATTGCACACAGACACGCTGCAAGTCGTTCAAACTCGCTTTGTCGAACTCCTCAATGAAGAACTTAGTATTTGGCTCCAGCACGCCATGAGAACGGGTGCTCCAAGAACCATTTTCACCTGCCAGATAGGTATAATAGAGGTAGAAGTTGCTATCGTTTACCAGATAGGTCTCAAAATTGGTCGTACTCATAGCCTTCATATCCACTGGAACAAAGGCCAGATACACATTCAGCACATCGCCCCCCTTGATTTCCTGAGGCTTCTGCACCCCAGTCTTTGGCGAAGTAAAAGGTTGCTGAGGAACAGCTGCACCCCTGTATGGAGCAGCCGGCTGTGATTGTTTTGCCCTCAATTGATCTTCCCGTTCTGCTTGTCTGCGTTGTTTCTCTGCAGCACTGGGAATGTTATACTCATCTGTCTCTATGGCTACGATATCACGCAGTTGCATAGGGATAGCAAAGCCATCGGCATCTTCCACTAGGGCAATATCCTTACCTTGAAAACCCACGATAGTGCCACCACCAACCTCACTTAAAAATCTGACTTTATCTCCTACCTTCATAATCTCTTGTTTTTAGTACTGCAAAGATAACATTTTCTGCTTGATTTTTGCTATATTTGCACCCCAAATCAGAAAAGATGCTTAATCAAGATCCAAGACATATCAAAATCAGCGATTACAACTATCCGCTTCCTGATGAGCGCATAGCAAAGTTTCCACTGCCAGAGCGCGACCATTCTAAATTGTTGCTCTACAAGCATGGGGAAGTTAGCGAAGATATATTCACCTCCCTACCAAACTATATCGAGGCAGAAGAACTGATGATTTTCAACAACACAAAGGTTATTCAGGCACGTCTGCATTTCCGCAAAGCAACAGGTGCACTAATCGAAGTTTTCTGTTTGGAGCCCATAGAGCCAGCTGACTATGCGCAGAATTTCCAACAGACGGAACATGCCGCTTGGCTCTGCTTGGTGGGCAACCTTAAGAAGTGGAAGGGTGAAGTGCTGCAGCGCCAGATGACAGTAAAAGGCCATGCCATCACCCTTTGCGCTGAGCGTGGAAAGGCCGTAGGTACCAGCCATTGGATAGATTTCCGTTGGGATGATACCTCTGTGACTTTTGCTGATATCTTGGAGGTCTTTGGCGAGCTCCCCATCCCACCTTATTTAAATAGGGAGACTCAAGAGAGTGATAAAGTGACCTACCAAACAGTGTATTCCAAGATCAAAGGATCTGTTGCTGCTCCCACTGCGGGATTGCACTTCACTACAAGGGTACTCGATGCCCTGAAGAATAAGGGTGTAGAGCTGGAAGAGTTGACACTGCATGTAGGAGCAGGTACGTTCAAGCCTGTGAAGAGTGAAGAGATAGAGGGGCATGAGATGCACACGGAATGGATATCTGTGGCGCGAAGCACCCTTCAGAAACTTATAAAGCATGGAGGACAAGCCATAGCTGTTGGTACTACTTCCGTACGCACTTTGGAGTCGCTCTACCATATAGGTGTAGCACTGCTGCTACATCCAGAGCAGGAAGAGGAGGCGCTGAAAGTGAAGCAATGGCAACCCTATGAATTGCCAGAATCCGCTTCGCAAATATCATCTGTTGATGCACTGAAAGCCGTCATTGCTTATCTGGATCGTCATAAGATGGAAACACTCCATACCAGTACGCAGATCATTATTGCTCCTGGCTATCAGTACCGCATCGTGAAACAGATGATCACCAACTTCCATCAGCCTCAGAGCACGTTGCTGCTGCTGGTATCTGCCTTTGTGAAGGGCGATTGGCATACCATCTACAACTATGCTTTAAGTCACGATTTCCGTTTCCTAAGCTATGGCGACAGCTCCTTACTTATCCCATAATACCCATTGAACTATGAAAGACAACTCTGAAGAACTTTTCCCACTCTGCGACGAAGAGGGTATCATTATTGGAAGTGCCACGCGTGGCGAATGCCACAATGGTAGCAAATTGCTGCATCCTGTAGTGCATTTGCATATGTACAATTCTCAAGGCGAACTTTATCTACAGAAACGTCCCGATTGGAAAGACATTCAGCCAAACAAATGGGATACGGCTTGTGGTGGTCATGTGGACTTAGGGGAGAATGTAGAAATGGCATTGCGACGTGAAGTTCAAGAAGAACTTGGCATTACCGACTATACCCCTACCCTCCTGATGCACTATGTCTTCGAATCTGCCATCGAACGTGAGTTAGTCTTCGTCTTCCGCACCACTTATGACGGAGAGATTCATCCCAGTGATGAACTCGATGGTGGTCGTTTCTGGTCCATCCAAGAGATTCGTACTAATATAGGCAAGGGAGTCTTTACCCCCAATTTCGAGAGTGAATTTCAGAAACTCTAATCCCCATATTCCACGAAAAGACTAACTAATCCATCTATTATTTTGCGCCATCGGCAACAAGGCTTGCCAACTTTTTCTTCGCAAAATCTATGGAACCGCTGAAAATGACATTCCGTTTAGAATCAAGAATCAACACATGCGGGAATGCATTGAAATTACATTTCTGAAAGATCGGACTGTTTTCAGAAATTGCAAATAAAGGGAAGGAATACCCTCTCTTTCTTAACAAGTCATCTCCAGATTTCACATCTTCTCCTTTTCTAGTGCAAGTGAAAATAGAGACAACTTCAACCTTTTCATTATCTTTGTATTTTTCATACAGTTCCTGAACTATTGGAAATTTCTTGAAACAAACTGCACAACTGGATGACCAAAAGTCTAATAAAACGTACTCTGAAGAGAATTGACTGATACTACCTTCCTTATTATCTATATCAATCACTTGCTCATTACCAATATTCACGTAGAGATTAGTATTTCTATATGTGATACACTCTGCATAATATTGCTGCCCTATGGTTGATAAAAATAACCAGAGAAAACCTCCTAAAACCACAAATACATATTTCTTCTTATGAAATAAATAGCCAAGGACAATGGCTAAAAGCGTATTAGTAATTAGCTGAATAGAGAAAAGGCTTTCTGCAAAACCAGAAATCAGCCTTCCAGGAAGTTCCAACCAAATAACAGACAAGATAATTAAAAAAAGAATTGTAGGCTCTTTTATTTTTCCTTTATAATGTCCTAAAGCCCAAAGAGTAAATAAGAAAAAGACGATACCCTCTATAATTATCGCCCATATTATATGATATCCCCTTAGAGGCATTCCAAGGAAAAATAAAATATTAGCGATACCAAAAAGGGATAATTTACTCTTCATAACTTTAACTTCATTTGGGCATTATTAAGTTACTGGACAGACATACCGTGACAAATATATAATTCTTCTGCCAAACAATCAAACTTTTCTTCAAGGAATTCAAGCCTTTTTCCAAGAAAAGCACGTTTTTGTCTTAAAAATACGTCACTAATTAATAAGAGTATTCCTTAATTATGCATTCGTAGTTTTTTTACAGAGAAAATTTATTTTAGGCTCAAGACTTCACAGTCATTCTACAAGAGGCTGAATATTAGATTATTATAGACAATTTTGTCCTAAAGAGACTTCACAAGACTTCACACAGATTTCACATTTTCTTCGATAGGATGCCATAGAAATCATCATCTATTTCACATTAATGTCACAAAAATCTTTATAAAAAGACTTCACACTCTTTACATGTGAAGTCTGTGTGAAGTCTTGTGAAGTCTCTACTTTATATTAGCCTTAGAAACATGATATAAAGTATACGCTTTTACGACAAGTGTGAAGTCTATTTTTAAATTCTCTCCAAGAAAATCCTCTGAAGAATTTTTACAAAAACACCTCACATCTCACTTTTTGGACATAATGCATTAAAATACAAATACTTATGGCGGTGAGGAGTGGTGAGGTGTCATTTCAAGACCTCACCCTTGGGAGTACATATAAATCATTCGCTAATTCGAAAAAGGTGAGGTATGAGGTGTTTTTTGCATTTTTCGCTTGAAGAATAGGTATCTTTCAATAATTAGTATTAATACCTTCATGAATTAGTATTAATACCTTCATGCTCAGTCACGCCGATGACTGAGTTAAGTCCTAACCTTGACTGAGCTAAATCCTAAGGATGACTGAGCTAAGTCCCACCGTTGACTGAGCAGAGAGATAACGTATCAATAAAAATTCATCAAGTATAAGCAAAAAAATGCAGGCAATTATCGCAGAAATGTCCAGTATTATCAGAAAAACACTTCACTATTATATACAATAATGCTGGGTATTTCCGCAGAAATACCCAGCATTTCTATAAATCGACTTTACTTTTGGTAAAAAATCAAGTACAGGAAGTCACTTGGAGAACAAGTGTTCTATCTCTGACTCTGGAATGATGTGCAGCACCAGCTGACCATCTGGAGTATAGTTGGGCGTAGAACAGGTGAAGAGACGATCTACAAGAGATGACATTTCCTCTGAATTGAGCACCTGACCATAGACAATGGCAGCAGCCTTTGCCAAGGTCAGCGCCAACATACCCTGCACTTCTTCCTTTACATCAGAGCCTTTCTCCATAGCGGTATGTACCATACTATGTACCAGTTCCACAATGTTAAGTCCCTCTATGCCAGATGGAACCCCATTCACCACATAGCTACCACCACCTAAGGAAGTCAGCTCAAAGCCAACAGCTGCCATATCCTCAAGAATGGCTTCAAGGATGGTGGCCTCAGAAGGAGAAAACTGTACGACTTCTGGGAAAAGCACTCCTTGAGAGGTACTGGCATGATGGGCTATCTGCTCCATGTATTGATCGTAAAGCACCCGCACATGTGCCCGATGCTGGTCGATAAGCATCAATCCTGATTTTACGGAAGTAAGAATAAACCTACCCTTAAACTGCAAAAGTTCTGTCTGATGAGCCTCAGCTCCCTGCTCAAGTAAGGTGGCTGTTTCTACAACTACAGCAGGTGCGTCCTCTGGCAGAGGGTCTTTCTGCAAACCCGCATAAAGTTGCTCCCAATCCACAGGCTTAGGTCGTTGATACTCTCGCTGATAGCCACTATCTTTGGAAGAGCCAAAGGGATTATAGTTTTCTTTATAATGCACCTTTGGAGGGGTGAGGTGACCATTGCTTGGATTAAAGACAGGCAGGTCATCTGGTTTGCCCTCAGTATCGAAATCTATGGTAGGGACTGCCACAAATTTGCCCAGTCCTTCCTTCACTGCTGCGGAGAGGATTTGCCAGATAGATGCTTCGTTCTCAAACTTTATCTCTGTCTTGGTAGGATGGATGTTCACATCAATGTTGGAAGGCTCTACCTCAAAATAAATGAAGTAAGACACTTGCTCCCCAGCAGGGATCAACTGCTCGTAGGCCTCCATCACCGCTTTATGGAAATAGGGATGGCGCATGTAGCGACCATTGACGAAGAAATACTGATGGGCACCCTTCTTGCGAGCTGTTTCTGGCTTACCTATAAACCCATGGATAGAAATCAGAGAGGTTTCAACGTCAATAGGTATCAACTGATCATTCAGTTTCTTGCCAAACACTGCAGCAATGCGTTGGCGGGCAGTAGAGACAGGTAGGTTAAACAGCTCCGTGCCATTGCTATAGAGTTGGAAAGAGACCTTTGGATTGACCAACGCGATACGTTCAAACTCGGAAAGAATGTTGCTCAGTTCCGTAGCATTACTCTTAAGGAATTTACGACGTGCAGGTACGTTGAAGAAAAGATTTCGGACCAAGAAATTGCTTCCAACAGGACAAGAGGTGAGTTCCTGAGAAACAAGTTTGGAACCAGAAAGTACAATATGGGTACCCAGCTCCTCATTAGCCAATCGGGTTTTCAATTCCACCTCTGCCACAGCTGCGATGGAAGCCAACGCCTCACCACGGAAACCCATGGTATGCAAGGCAAAAAGGTCGGCTGCCTCACGGATCTTAGAAGTGGCATGGCGTTCAAAAGCGAGTCGGGCATCCGTCTCCGACATGCCCTTTCCATCGTCAATAACCTGAATGCTGGTACGACCAGCATCCTGCACCAACACCTGCACTGTGGTAGCCCCAGCATCAATGGAGTTTTCCACCAACTCCTTTATCACAGAAGCTGGTCGCTGGATGACTTCACCAGCAGCAATCTGGTTGGCGACGGCATCGGGTAAAAGACGGATGATATCACTCATGTGACTTAGATGATTCCAGAAGTAATGGCATAATAGAGCCAGCAAAGTACAGCAATGAGCATCAACAGAATAGCTGGATGCAAAGGTTTCTTTCCACTCTCTTTGCGACGTTTCAAGTGTGTGGTGGCCTCCACAAACTTCCCTCGGATATCCTCGGGATCAAACTCCTTTGGAGGGAGCATTCCGAGTTCGCGCTTGGCTTTTTCTTCAATCTTCTGCAACTTCTCCTTACGCTCATCAACATAGATGTAATGATGATGGAAGCCGCGTGGCTTACGTGGTTGAGTGAACAAAATTCCCATGGCATTACCTCCTTCTATTGTTTCGTTTGATATTCATTTGTCTGGGCGACTGTGTAGGTTGGCGCTGAATATTCTTCAGACGCTGGTCTTCATCCTTCTCTACCCAGGTAAATATTTCATATTTGGACTTCGGGCGGATATGGTCGAACCAGGCAAAGGCTTCGAGTTTATCCTTGCCCGCAGGTATCTGGTCCAGTGGATAACCAGTACCTGTGGTCTTTCCAATAAATGTTCCGTCTTTCATCTTTTTGTTTTCCAAACGCAGACGCAAGAAACTGCTTTCTGTATAGTCCATGAGTAGGATGGTGCTATCTTTCTCATCTATCGGGTAGTAAACTACGCGTACATTGCCATCCGTATCGACCTCATAAAGTTCGTTGTCACGGAAGAAGGCTTTCATCTCACGTCCAGACACTTGATTGAATCGAAACTCATCTCGTGCCTCCACAGCCAAGGCCTGATTAATGATATGTGCCCAGTTAATGGTACTATCAGCCACATAAACCTTAATCTGTTCTCCCAACAACTGTTCTTCGCCATACCATAGAATAGGATCGCGGAACATGGTAAGACAAGAGTCCTTTGTGTTATAAACCAACGAATCGCACACTGCCTGCACGTCAGAACGATAGGCTCGTACCTTATGATAGGCACGCATCTCTCGATAAACGGAATCTGTATTCAGATTGTATGTCACCATTCGAAGGGTATCGGCATGCATAAACAGACTATCGCCCTGCGAATAATCAACGACCACAGCGCTATCAGTAGCGAAGGCACTTTCTTCCAATTGGTTATAGAAGCAATAATTCCCTGTGAACATATTCTTGTTCACGGTATCGGTCATGATGATATCATAAAACGCTTCACCATAACCAGCCTTGCGGTCATAGAACAAGCTATCGCCTGTAAGCCTACGCCCTTCACGAGTTAGTACTGAACGTTGCAACAACTCCGCTTGCTCTGTTACTGTGTTATAATAGCCCAATTCCGAATAGATGTGATTCTCTTCATTGTCTATGTCCGATGGTCCAACAATACTCGCAATCTTTGTCTCAGTGCTGTATTCCAACGTATCGCTAAGCAAAGTAAACTTTGGATTTACCAGCATCACATCGTGATTGAAGACAGCCATCTTGGTTTCAGGACTGTATTCTCCCCAATAGGAAGTCAGCACATTCTCATTATCAGTCAAAGTGCCCCCCTCAAAATAATAGCCGAGGTTATCTATGCGATCGTAGTTCAAACTATCGGTAGTCAATTCCGTTTCACGATTGATCATGCGCACGTTGTCGCGCAACTGTGCCAGTTGGATCTGGCCATCGTAATACAGGTAATCTCCATAAATGAAAAGGGTATCGCCTTGCTCCATACGTACATTGCCAAAAGCCTCGAAAGAATTGAGCAAATCATAGATTAGCGCACTGTCGCAATACATATACATACTGTCGTGACGCAACTTCACGGAACCTATCAAGATGCGGACGTTTGGCAAATCCTTATGCCCCTCAGCACGATCGGCATAAAGCAAATCCACACGTGTCTTGCGAACAGGCTGAACCGTAGGACGGTCTTGAGCAAAAAGCACATTACCGAGGATGAAAGATGCTATCAATAAGCATTGCACGTGAAATACAGACCAATGAGGGTGATGCACTGACTGCTTCACCTTTCTATACCAATATGCAAGCCTACTTAACATATCAATCAGTCTTCAACTTTCGCTGCTTCTTTAATCCAATTAGGATATTTAAAGCCACAGGAGTTATTCCACTTGCTGTTGATGCGCACATAGGTGTGTTGCTGCTTTTCACGTATCCACTTATCAAGCATCTCGTTCTGACGGCGCATCAGGACTACATCCTTCATATTCTGATAGTCTTCTGCAACAGTAGCTTTATGACCGTTAATGCGGCTCTTCAGCTTCACTATCACGCATTGCTCTCTACCCGTCTTTGGAGATATCATCGTGAATGCCTTGGAAATCTCACCAATCTGCATCTGATCCACCACTTTGCCTATCTCGGAAGGAAGGTCTTGCATCTCAAATTTTGAGGTCGTGGTATTACTATTGGCCAGCAGACCGTTATTGTTGCGTGTATCTTTATCATCAGAGAGTGCACTGGCAGCCTCTTCAAAAGTAAACTTCTGATTACGGATATCGTCAGCGATGGAATCCAGTTGTGCCATACCTGCCACCAAAGCTTCTTCAGGCACATGAGGCTTAAGTAAGATGTGACGGGCCTGTACACGATCGCCACGCTTCTCTACCAACTGAATGATGTGATAGCCAAATTCCGTTTCTACAATACGTGATACCTGACCAGGGTTCTGAAGACTAAAAGCAGCTGTGGCAAATGCAGGAACCCATTCTCCCCTTCCGCGGAAACCAAGATCGCCACCTTGGGCAGCAGAGCCATCCTCAGAATACAAACGTGCCAACATCGTAAAGCTCTCTCCATTGTTTACACGCTCTGTATAATCACGGAGTCGTTGCTTAACTTCATCGATTTCCTCCTGTGGGATCTTAGGCTCACGAGTAATGATTTGCACCTCTACCTGGGTAGGAACATAAGGAATACTATCTGGTGGCAAAGCACTGAAAAAGCGACGAACCTCGGCAGGAGTCACCTTAATATCGCCTACCAACTTCTGCTGCATTTTCTGAACAGTTAGACCTTCACGTGCACTAACACGTAACGCTTCACGAATCTGGCTAGAAGTCTTATTGAAGTATTCTTCCATCTTCTCACGAGAACCGATGTTCTGGATGTACATGTTGGTCATGTATTCCACACGCTGGAGGACTTCCGATTCAGAAACCTCAATACTGTCGAGTTCAGCCTGATGTAAGAAAAGTTTCTGGACAGCCAATTCTTCTGGAATCACGCAATAAGGATCGCCATCGAACCTGCGTCCTTCATATAATGCACTCATACGTGCATCTTCCACCTCGGATTTCCAGATAGCCTCATCGCCAACTACCCATACCACTTCGTCAATCACATTGTCTTGTGCATAGACAAACTCTATGCAAAGCATGGCCATGACACATCCTATTATTCTTCTAATGCTCATATATTTCTCTATTCTTTATTCAATTAGCCTACGAAGATAGTGTTTTAATCTTTTACATTCACTACGATTAACGGTTTTTAAAGCAAGTTTCTAAAAATTCAAGGTTATTTTAATGATTTTAGCCGCTTTACCCATTGATTTTCCAAAAATGACTGTAAGGTTTCTACCAACTGTTCACGAGGAACATTTTCGTAGGTTTCGGGGCCTTTTATCTTCTTGCCTTGTACTGCTGTATAGGGATATGAAGCATCTGGAACAGCCTTCGCACCTTTAAATACCAAGGCATCTACATAAGGATTATCACCAGCGGCAAAGATACCTTTCTCTAGTTTTATGACAGGATTCCCCTCCACTGCAAAACGTTGTAAAATCAAATCCTCCCAGGATTCATAAGGGCTCTTCTTCAATAACTTGCGGGCTTGCTTTACCAATTTCTTAGTGGTTCCTTGAATGAGTGCCCCTTTATAACGTTCTTCAGCCCAACGAAAATCATCCTTGTGCGTGTCGAAATATGCTTTTAATGCCTGTTCATCTTGGCTGGGTCGTACTATCTCACGGAAAGTTACTTCTGACACAAGTAGTTCGTTCTTGTAAGATTCTAGTTCAGAGGACAGAGAAGTTCCAGTTTCTTGCAACTGAGCCAATTTGGCATCAATCAGACACTTGGTAATAAACTCATCTAGCTTCGTACTGATGCCTCCATAATCTGCCATGTAAAATCGAGCGAAATCGATACCTGTATATGGCTTACCAGCAATGCTAAACAGCGTTTTGTCAGATTTTCCTCTGCGAAGCAAGTCTTTACAATTTTCCTCCTCACGCGTAAAAGCGAGCTCCTTCTTTAAGCTTTCTGTCAGACTAATCAAAGAGATAGACTTGGAATCCTTAATATCTTTTGAAGGAATATTTTCCTTACTAACAACTTGGACAATGTGAAAACCCAATGGTGATTCGAAAGGGGCAGAAACCTCCCCTTCACGCATGGTAAAAACTCGTTGTTCAAACTCCTCAGGCATCTGCAATTTGCGAACAAGAAATGGAGCCTTACTATCCGAATAACGTTCTACCAATTCATCAAAAGAGGCTCCCCTACTCAATTGTTGGGATACAGAATCCATCTGTTCTTTGATACTTTTCAGTTGGGTTGTAGTTATATTCTGAGGGGTTTTTCTGAACACTTGCTTGACTAGTACCGCTTCTTCAGAACCAAATCTCAACTTTGAAGAATTCCCATCAACAGGAATGGATTGAACAAAAGAAGAGAATATCTGATTTCGCTTGTACATTTCAACTTTTTCCGCTATTTCCGGTAGTGTATCGAGCTTCAATTGCTTGGCATAATCTACCTTCAAAAGATATAAAGAAGTATCTGTTTCCTGAGCCATACACCCAAGATAAAAAAGCAAAGACAAGACAGCTACCCCTATGTATCTCCAGACATTCATCTCTTCTTTATTTACAAACCAATGCCCGAAAAGCATAATTACTCATCGGGCATTGATACAAAAAAACTATTTCCTAATTACTCAGGACGGCTATAATTAGGTGCCTCACTAGTAATAGCCACATCGTGTGGGTGACTCTCAAGCACACCAGCATTGGTAATACGTGTGAACTTGGCATTGTGAAGTTCTTCAATATTGTGAGCTCCACAATAGCCCATACCTGAACGTAAGCCTCCTGTAAGTTGATAAATCACTTCAAATAGGGTTCCCTTATAAGGGACACGACCAGAGATTCCTTCAGGAACCAACTTCTTCACATCCTTTGTATCACTCTGGAAGTAACGATCCTTTGAACCATTCTCCATAGCTTCCAAAGAACCCATGCCTCGATATGATTTGAACTTACGGCCATTAAAGATTATTGTCTCACCTGGAGATTCCTCTGTACCAGCTACCAAAGAACCAATCATCACACTATAGCCACCAGCAGCCAGAGCCTTCACCACATCACCAGAGTAGCGTAGACCACCATCGGCAATCAAAGGAACACCTGTACCTTCAAGTGCCTTAGCTACTTCATAAACTGCAGAAAGTTGAGGAACGCCTACGCCTGCCACCACACGAGTGGTACAAATAGAACCAGGGCCTATTCCAACTTTCACGGCATCGGCACCTGCCTCTACCAACATTTTAGCAGCAGCACCAGTCGCAATGTTACCAACAACGATATCTATATTTGGGAAACGTGACTTGGCTTCTTTTAGTTTTTCAATGACGCCTTTAGAATGACCATGAGCAGTATCAATGACAATGGCATCTACACCTGCATCTATCAAAGCCTTCATTCGGTCGATGGTATCATTAGTGACGCCCACACCAGCAGCTACACGCAGACGACCTTTCTCATCCTTGCAAGCCATTGGTTTATCTTTCGCTTTGGTAATGTCTTTATACGTAATCAGACCGACCAACTTGTTGTCCTTATCAACGACCGGCAACTTCTCAATCTTATTTTCCTGAAGGATTTGAGAGGCAGCTTCAAGGTCGGTTCCAGGATGTGTGGTAACAATATGGTCACTTGTCATCACCTCATCAATATGCTTATTCAGACTCCTCTCAAAGCGCAAATCTCTATTAGTAACAATGCCTACAAGATGGTCATCATCATCCACAACAGGAATACCACCAATCTTGTACTCAGCCATAATGTCCAATGCATCCTTAACAGTGGAACCACGCTTAATGGTTACAGGATCATAAATCATACCATTCTCGGCACGTTTTACAATAGCAACCTGACGTGCTTGATCTTCAATAGACATGTTCTTATGAATCACGCCAATACCACCTTCACGTGCTATGGCAATAGCCATCTTTGCTTCTGTCACTGTGTCCATAGCAGCAGTAACAAAAGGAATCTTCAAATTAATGTGACGTGAAAACTTCGTTGAGAGATCAACAGATTTCGGTAAAACCTCAGAATAGGCAGGGATCAACAATACATCATCGTAAGTCAATCCATCCATAACAACCTTATCAGCAATAAATGACATAAATGTACCTTTTAAAATTTATTGCGTGCAAATTTACGCATTAATTTTCAGAGTTTGAAGATTTCTTGAAAATTTTTACAAGAAAAGTCAATTAGCCATCTCCGAGATGAACTTAATTCGAACCAGACGGATTTCTTCCTCGGAATATTCGTCTCCCAACTCATCCATAGCTTCATTCAAATCGTCTGTCGTAGATTCCTTGAAATACTCGTAAATGTCCAGTTGGTGATCTTGATCCATCACTTCATTCAGGAAATAATTAATATTGAGTTTGGTACCTGAATAAACAATCGATTCAATTTCATCTAACAGTTCATCAAACTCTATACCTTTAGAAGATGCAATATCATCCAATGCCACCTTACGATCTATGGCTTGAATGATTGAGACTTTCATCTTGGACTTATTGGCAACAGTGCGCACACGTAAATCCTCTGGACGTTCAATCTCATTTTCTTCACAATGACGTTTGATGAGTTTACAGAACTCCTCTCCATAGCGTTTCGCCTTACCTGCTCCTACACCTGGAATATTCTGCAGTTCTTCAACAGTTACTGGATAAGTGGTAGCCATAGCTTCAAGGGAAGGATCCTGGAAGATGACATAAGGAGGTACGGATAGTTGCTTTGACAACTTCTTACGCAAGTCTTTCAACATAGAATACAATGTTGGATCGAGTGCCAATGAGGCCCCTCCATGCATAGGAGCATCTTCTTCCTCGTCATCAAAGTCATTATCTTCAGTAATCTTGAAGGACGTTGGTTTCTTTAGGAACTTCTTTCCCGTTTCAGTAACCTTCAGCAAGCCGTAATTCTCCACATCCTTGCTGATGAAGCCAGCTATTTGGGCTTGATGAATCACGGTGTTGATAGTCTTCTCTTCTTCTTTCTCGCATGCACCGAAGATTTCTAATTCTTCGTGTATATGATCCAAGACCTCTGAAGTTTCCTTCCCTC
Organism: Bacteroidaceae bacterium; assembly: GCA_017427065.1. Classification (GTDB taxonomy): domain Bacteria; phylum Bacteroidota; class Bacteroidia; order Bacteroidales; family Bacteroidaceae; genus Bacteroides. Next base: position 71,726 of record JAFRTL010000013.1, read on the forward strand.
TTAAAATATCTATAATGTAGTTAGCTTTAAATTTTTCCTTAACTGCCAAAATAGCTTCTAGCACGTTACATAAAAGATCTTGAGCTTCCACTTGCTTCTTTGGATTTAAACAATTGTCACAATTTCCACAGTTGGCTTCCTTGTATTCCTCTCCAAAATAATGGAGCAATGTCTTACGACGACAAACAGAAGATTCTGCATATGCTGCTGTCTCTTGAAGAAGTTGCTTTCCGATTTCCTGTTCAGCAACAGGTTTCCCTTGCATAAACTTCTCCAGTTTCTGTAAATCCTTGTAATTATAGAAAGTAATACACTGTCCTTCTCCGCCATCACGACCAGCTCGACCGGTTTCCTGATAATAACCTTCAAGACTCTTCGGAATGTCATAGTGGATAACGAAACGCACATCTGGCTTATCAATACCCATACCAAAAGCAATGGTAGCCACAATGACATCCACTTTTTCCATCAAAAAATCGTCTTGATTCTGTGTACGCAATGTGGAGTCCATGCCTGCATGATAGGCTCGGGCACTGATACCGTTGGCTTGGAGGATTTCTGCGAGCTCTTCCACTTTCTTTCGACTGAGACAATAGATGATGCCCGACTTTCCTGCATTACTTTTAATGAACTTGATGATGTCCTTGTCAACATTGTTGGTCTTTTGCCTTACTTCGTAATAAAGGTTAGGACGATTGAAAGACGACTTAAAGACCTTAGCATCCATCATGCCGAGATTCTTCTGGATGTCATGCTGAACCTTTGGGGTAGCTGTTGCTGTAAGCGCTATGACTGGTGCTTCACCAATTTCATTGATAATTGGACGGATGCGACGATACTCTGGACGGAAATCGTGTCCCCATTCAGAGATGCAATGAGCCTCATCTACTGCATAAAATGAAATCTTCACAGTCTTGAGGAAATCCACGTTCTCTTGCTTTGTAAGCGATTCTGGAGCCACATAAAGCAATTTAGTCTTTCCAGAAGTGATATCATCTTTCACTTGCTCGATAGCACTCTTATTCAATGAAGAATTGATGAAGTGAGCCACTCCATCTTCTTCACTGTAATTGCGCATCGCATCTACCTGATTCTTCATAAGAGCGATCAATGGAGAGATGACAATGGCAGTTCCCTCCATCAACAATGAGGGCAACTGGTAGCACAACGATTTACCTCCACCAGTAGGCATCAACACGAATGTGTCATTTCCACCAAGCAGATTGTCAATGATAGCCTCTTGGTTTCCCTTAAAGGTGTCGAAACCAAAATACAATTTCAATTGTTCTACCAAGAATTCATGCCTGTCTTCTTTCATAGTCGTCTCTTTTAAGTTGATTATCCCTTAGACTTTGCAGGAATTCAACAAATATAAGAAATTAGTTCTGAATATTCAAACAGAAAGCACCTTTTATTGTCATAAAACATAATTTTATTCACTAAATGCCTCAAAATCCGCTTACATATTCTGTAAACGTGACACATTAGCTCGTTCCATTTGACGTTTGGCAAACTCCAAAGTCACTGTATAGGATTCCGGATGCTCCGTTGGGATATTGTACATGGCATCTATCATGATAGCCTCCACGATAGAACGCAAGCCACGGGCACCTACCTTAAACTCAATGGCCTTGTCCACGATATAGTCGAATACGCCATCTTCAAAAGATAGCTTTACACCATCCATCTCGAAGAGTTTGACATATTGTTTGATAACCGAGTTCTTTGGTTCAGTGAGAATTCTACGCAGCGCATCTCTATCCAATGGATTCAGATAAGTAAGGATAGGCAAACGACCTATGATCTCTGGGATAAGACCGAAAGCCTTCAAATCCATCGGTGCGATGTATTGCAGCAAGTTGTTCTTATCAATATGCCCATTCTTTTCTCCTGAGAGGAAGCCTACCACATGCGTATTCAGACGTTGTGCAATCTTCTTCTCAATGCCATCGAATGCACCACCACAGATGAAGAGGATGTTCTTGGTATCAACGGGTATCATTTTCTGTTCAGGATGCTTTCTACCACCATAAGGAGGAACATTTACCACTGAACCTTCAAGGAGTTTAAGTAAGCCTTGTTGTACACCTTCACCACTAACATCGCGAGTGATAGAAGGATTGTCGCTCTTACGGGCAATCTTGTCAATCTCATCAATGAACACGATGCCTCTTTCAGCTTCTTCTACCTTATAATCACATTCCTGAAGCAAGCGAGATAAGATACTCTCTATATCCTCTCCCACATATCCCGCCTCAGTAAGCACGGTGGCATCGACAATGGTAAAAGGCACTTTCAACATCTTGGCAATGGTGCGTGCCAACAATGTTTTTCCCGTTCCAGTGCTACCCACCATGATAATGTTCGACTTCTCTATCTCTACATCATCCCCATGGTCCTTCTGAAGCAATCGTTTGTAGTGGTTATAAACTGATACGGCCAAGAAGCGTTTGGCATCATCTTGGCCTATTACATATTGGTCGAGGAATGCCTTTATATCCTTAGGCTTAGGAAGTTCTTCCATAGTCAAGCCCAAGCCTTTACCCTTACGTGAAGCTCTCAAGGCTTCTTCTGTGATTTCATAGGCTTGACGAGCACAGCTATCACAGATAAAGCCGTTCATGCCCGTAATAAGCAGTCCGACTTCACTCTCAGAACGACCACAAAAACTGCAACGATTCTTTCCTTTTTTTGAATCTGCCATAATTTACTTTTTCTTCAGCACTTCATCCACCATACCATATTCCTTGGCTTCTTCTGCCGTCATCCAGTAGTTACGGTCAGAATCTGCCCAAACTTTATCAAATGGAGTATGAGAATGGTCGGCAATGATGGTATAAAGTTCCTTCTTATACTTCTGTATTTCGCGGGCCTCAATCTCAATGTCGGAAGCCTGTCCTTGAACGCCTCCCAATGGCTGATGAATCATCACACGGGAGTGTGGCAATGCGTAACGCTTGCCTTCCTTACCAGCTACAAGCAATACGGCAGCCATGCTGGCAGCCATGCCTGTACAAATAGTAGAGACCTCACTGCTTATGAACTGCATGGTATCATAAATGCCCAAGCCTGCGGTCACTGACCCACCAGGAGAATTGATATATATGGAGATATCTTTCTCTGGATCGGCCTGATCCAGATATAGCAACTGTGCCTGAAGGGTATTTGCCGTATAATCATCAATTTGGGTTCCAAGGAAAATTACGCGATCCATCATCAAACGAGAGAACACGTCGAGTTGAGTGACGTTTAGTTGTCTTTCTTCCAGAATATAAGGATTCAAATATCCATTCTGATAACGTATAATATCATTGAGCGCCATACTGTTAATGCCAAGGTGCCCTGTGGCAAATTTTCTAAAATCATCCATCATAGATAAATTGTGTTTATTATCGGGCAAGTTGCATTACTTGCCACTATATTGGTTTGCAAAATAAACAAAAAAAACGATTCTTACAAAAAAACACAGAGTTTTCTGTGAAAAAACTCTGTGTCCATTCTTAATATGAAGATTTAGGAATCTTTTTCCGTTTCAGCAATGTCGCTTTAAGCTTCGAACAGTTTATTGAAGTCTTCAGCAGAGATTGCCTTCTTCTTCAACGTTACCTGTGGCTTCAGCACAGCAGTAAGTTTATTCTCAACTACGCGATTGAAGAGGTTCTCTACAGTCTCACGCTTCTTAAGCATGTCTTGAGCATAATTGTTGATCAGTTCTTCTGGAATATTCATCATTCCATACTGAGCAAACTGAGCACGTGTAGACTCCTTGGCTGCTTCAGTGATTTCTGCATTCTCCACCTTTATATTATTAGCGGCGATGAGACGATCGCGAATAAGCTGCCACTTCAGTTCTTCGATACTCTGCTGGAAATTGTCCTCGATGAACTTATCATCCTTATCAGAATTATTAGCCTTCATGATACGCTTCAGAAGAGTCTCTGAAAACTCCAGGTTTCCAACCTTCTTCAGCAGGTACTCACGCATATCGAGCATGAAGCGATAGTCTGAATTCTGAGCAAACTGAGAAGCAATGGTTTCCTTCACTTTTGCACGGAATTCCTCTTCAGTCTTCACCACGCCCGGACCATACACATTGTCGAAAATGTCCTGATTCAGTTCACCTGGAACAAAGCGTGTGATTTCCTCTACCTGATAGCTGAAATCTGACTTCATGTCGGCCACGGCCTTCTTATCAATCTTAAGCAATGATGCCAACTCTGCCTCATTGCCGTCCCATGCTTTGTTAGGATTAAACACTAGAACGTCATTAACCTTTGCATCCTTAAAGATGGCCTTTTGCTCATCATTCTTCATGTAGCTTGGTAGCATCACGGCTCCTTCTACCTGAATGCCGCCTTCCTTCACGCTACCTTTCTCGTCGAGTTCAGCAAGCAGACCCTTCATCACATCATTGTCCTGATAAGCATCTACTTTCTCATACTTACCATTACGGTCAGTAAACGATTTCACCTGCTGGTCAATCATTTCCTCGGTCACGTTCACATCATAGTAAGTCACTTTGTCATCCTTGCCGACATTTACCTCGAATTGAGGAGACAAAGCCAAATCGAACATGAATACGAAAGGCTGGTCAGTCTTCTCCAGATCTATCTGCTGCTGGTTCTCATTAGGAAGTGGCTCGCCTAGAATCTGAATCTTGTTTTCCTGAATATACTTATTAACTGTATCGCCAAGTATCTTATTTACTTCATCGACCAATACAGACTTTCCTACCATCTTCTTGATAATACCCATAGGTGCCATGCCCTTACGGAAACCAGGCAGCTGGGCAGTCTTCCGGTAGTTCTTCAATGTCTTTTCTACATTCTCTTCGTAATCTGCTTTCTCAAGCGTCACTGTAAGCAATGCGCTTACTTTGTCATTGTTTTGTAATGAAACGTTCATTCTGACGAATTATTTATAAATTTATTATTAGCTTCATTCATGGCGTTCCCGCCATTTAGGGCGCAAAAGTAGTAAGTTTCTTTCAATATTCAAAATAATAGTCTCCCAAAATATGTCAATGTCGATGTTTTTGGAGGTCTATTCTTGTGAAGATGTTTCCTGCACCACCTCTGTAGGTACATGAGTGTCGCCCTGTTCCAATTGGAATGCCTTGCGACGGAGCACAAAACTATTGCTAAGATACTTTTCTCGCACAACTTGATTGGCAGCCAATTCCTCAGGAGTTCCTTGGAAAAGGATACGACCTTCGAACAGCAGGTAGGCACGGTCGGTAATGCTCAGTGTTTCCTGCACGTTATGGTCGGTGATAAGAATGCCGATGTTCTTGTATTTAAGTTTCCAAACGATTTGCTGGATGTCTTCCACAGCGATGGGATCTACACCAGCAAAAGGCTCATCGAGCATGATAAACTTAGGGTCGATGGCCAGACAACGAGCAATCTCTGTACGACGACGCTCACCACCCGACAATTGGTTACCCTTGTTCTTGCGCACTTTCTGAAGACGGAATTCTGCGATAAGACTTTCCAACTTCTCTTTCTGATACTCTCGAGGTTTGTCGGTCATCTCCAATACAGAAATGATATTGTCTTCCACACTCATCTGGCGGAATACAGAGGCCTCCTGAGGCAGATACCCGATACCGGCCTGGGCGCGCTTGTACATAGGGAACTTAGTGATTTCCTCCTCATTGAGGAAGATGCGTCCCTCGTTGGCTTCTATTAGTCCCACGGTCATATAGAAAGAGGTAGTCTTACCAGCACCGTTGGGTCCCAACAGTCCGACTATCTCGCCTTGCTTCACGTCGATTGACACGTGATTCACCACCGTGCGCTTGCCGTACTTCTTTACCAGATTTTCCGTGCGGAGCACCATTCTGTTGTCTTCCATAATCATCTCAATGCATTTATTTCGTGCAAAAGTAGCAAAATATGTCGAAAAGGTATAACTTTGTGCCAAAATAGTTTCATACAGATGATTGCAAAGGCACTAAATACCTTCGGGAACTACCTCGTGCTCATGGGCAAAGTTTTTACTAAGCCCGAGCGTTGGCGCATGTTCTTTAAACAGTATGTCAGGGAGATAGAACAACTGGGCGTGAACTCCACGTTCATTGTGATGCTTATCTCGCTCTTTATTGGTGCCGTAATTACCATCCAGTTCAAGTTGAACATCGAGAGTGTGTTCATGCCACGCTGGACAGTGGGCTATGCCACCCGTGAAATCATGCTTCTAGAATTCTCCTCTGCCATCATGTGTCTGATTCTAGCAGGTAAGGTGGGCAGCAACATTGCCTCAGAGCTAGGCACCATGCGCGTCACCCAGCAGATAGATGCCTTGGAAATCATGGGCGTAAACCCAGCCAACTACCTTATATTGCCAAAGATAGCCGCCTTTGTCACTGCCATTCCCATCATGGTGACGTTCAGCATCTTTGCTGCGGTGGTGGGCGCATTCTGCACCTGTTGGTTCGGAGGTATAATGAGCGCCGAGGACCTGCAGTACGGATTGCAATACGACTTTGTGGAGTGGTTCGTCTGGAGTGGTTACATCAAGTCGTTTGTCTTCGCGTTCCTCATCTCCAGTGTGTCGGCCTTCTTCGGCTACACGGTGAAGGGAGGCTCTATAGAGGTAGGAAAGGCCAGTACAGACGCTGTGGTATGCAGCAGTGTGCTTATCCTCTTTTCCGATTTAATAATGACCCGACTAATGGCATGAGCAATGATAGAGTTGAGACACATATACAAGCGATTCAATGACGACAACGAGGTGCTGCATGACATCAGCGGCACATTCGAGAACGGCAAGACCAACCTTATCATCGGACAGAGTGGTTCCGGGAAAACGGTGCTCATGAAATGCATCGTTGGACTCCTCTACCCCACCAGCGGGGAACTACTCTACGACGGGCGAGACTTCCTCACCATGGGAAAGCAGGAGAAACTGCTGCTACGACGCGAAATGGGGATGATCTTCCAAAGTGCCGCCCTCTTCGACTCTATGACCGTATTAGAAAACGTGATGTTCCCGCTTGACATGTTCAGCCACGACACGTTGCGCGACCGTCAGCGACGTGCCATGTTCTGTTTGGATCGTGTGAACCTGAAGGATGCTGCCGACAAGTATCCGGGCGAAATAAGCGGTGGCATGCAGAAACGCGTGGCCATTGCCCGTGCTATCGCACTGAATCCGCAATACCTCTTCTGTGACGAACCTAACTCCGGCCTAGATCCCGTAACCGCTCTGGTCATCGATGACCTGATTCAGAGCATTACTCATGAGTTCAACATGACCACTCTCATCAATACACACGACATGAACTCAGTGATGGGCATAGGCGAGAATATCCTCTTCATCCATGAGGGATGGGGCGAGTGGACGGGCACCAAGGATGATGTCATGACTTCTACCAACCAGAAACTGAACGACTTTATTTTCGCCAGTGATCTGTTCAAGAAAATCCGGGATACAAATAACAATAGATAAAAGTAATCCTGCTTTCCTTATTTCTGCCTTATATATATATTTATAGGTGTACCCGTGAAGTTCCAACGCTCACGAATCTTGTTTTCTAAGAAGCGCTTGTATGGCTCCTTAACATACTGCGGCAGGTTAGCAAAGAACACGAAACTGGGCACCTGCGTAGAAGGCAGCTGTGTGATGTACTTTATCTTTATCATCTTGCCCTTAGTCATTGGGGGAGGTGTAGACTCAATAAGAGGCAGCAACTCCTCGTTGAGCTTACGGGTAGCAATACGGGTGGTGCGGTTCAGGAAAGTCTGCTTGGCCAGTTCGAGAATCTTGAGGATGCGCTGCTTATTCAATGCAGAGGCAAAGACGATAGGGAAGTCCACGAATGGAGCCAGACGTTTACGAATGGCATCCTCAAAGGTCTTTATCACTATCTGTGACTTGTCTTCCACCAAGTCCCACTTGTTCACCACGACAACCAATCCCTTGGAGTTTCGCTGTATCAGTGAGAAGATATTCAAGTCTTGCGCCTCAATACCACGGGTGGCATCGAGCATCAGGATGCATACATCACTGCTCTCAATGGCACGGATGGAGCGAATCACAGAGTAGTATTCCAAATCCTCGTTTACCTTGTTCTTCTTGCGGATGCCAGCGGTATCAACCAGGTAGAAATCAAAGCCGAACTTGTCGTAACGGGTATAGATGGAGTCGCGCGTAGTACCGGCAATGTCGGTCACAATGTGGCGATCTTCTCCAATGAAAGCATTCATCAGCGACGACTTTCCCACATTAGGACGTCCCACCACAGCAAAGCGAGGGATGTCCTCTTCTATCTGTTCAGTAGCGTCTTTCTTAAACTTGGAAACTATCAAGTCCAACAAGTCGCCTGTGCCGCTACCCGTTGCAGCAGAGATGCAGATGGGGTCGCCTAGTCCCAAGCTGTAGAACTCGGCAGCATAATAGCGCTGCATGTTGTTATCAGTCTTGTTGGCTACCAACACTATCGGCTTGTCAGATTTCCGCAGGATGGCTGCCACGTCAGAATCCAAATCGGTCACTCCATTCATCACATCTACCACGAAGAGAATCACATCTGCCTCTTCAAGCGCCAGAAGCACCTGTTTACGAATCTCTCCCTCGAAGATGTCGTCAGAATTGACCACCCATCCACCTGTATCGACGATGGAGAATTCCTTTCCACACCACTCGGTCTTGCCATATTGGCGGTCGCGCGTAGTTCCTGCTTCCTCATTGACAATGGCTTGGCGACTATTGGTGAGTCTGTTGAAAAGCGTGGATTTTCCCACATTAGGGCGGCCCACTATCGCTACTAAATTTCCCATGGTTATACTTTTTATTTAATTATACTTGTTGATAGCCAAAGTTCCGCAACTCCTTGTCGGAACTGCGCCAGTCCTTATCCACATTTACGAAGACCTGTAGGAAGATGGTCTTTCCGAAGAAGCGTTCTAAACTCTTACGGGCTTCGGTGGCCACTTTCTTCAAAGCGCGGCCTCCACGACCTATAATGATGCCTTTTTGGGAATCGCGCTCCACATAAATCACAGCATCAATGTTTATCTGTTTTTCAGATTCCTTGAACTGTTCCACAACCACCTCAACAGAGTAAGGGATTTCCTTATCGTAATAAAGCAGGATTTTTTCGCGTATGATTTCTGACACGAAGAAACGGGCCGGCCTATCGGTCCACTGGTCTTTCCCGAAATAGGGAGGAGAATCAGGCAACAGCTCTTTTACACGCTTCAGTACTACATCCACATTGAACTTGTTGGAGGCTGAAATCGGAATGATTTCCGCACCAGGTAACAAAGAAGCCCATTCTTCAACCAACAGTTCTAGCTTCTTCTGGTCGGTAAGATCTATCTTATTGATAAGAACCAAGATCGGTATCTTCAACTTAGCAACTTTCTCTATAAAGTCATTATGCTTGTCAGTCTTTTCTATAACATCAGTCACATATAGCAGTACATCGGCATCTATCAATGCAGATTCTGAGAATTCAAGCATGGATTCCTGCAACTTGTATTGAGGCTTAAGCACTCCTGGAGTATCAGAGAAGACTATCTGCATATCATCGGTATTGTAGATACCCATGATACGGTGGCGGGTGGTCTGAGCCTTAAACGTGGCAATAGAGATACGCTCACCTAAAAGCGCATTCATTAAAGTGGACTTTCCAACATTTGGATTGCCTACGATATTTACAAAGCCTGCCTTATGCATCGTAATAAAAAACGACCATTGAATTCAGATTCTGATCATTTGGCTGGAGATGTTTCCATCTGCCAGGAAAATGTTCATGGAACCTACATTCAATGGTCAAATGAAATTAACTATTTTGTTTTACTTCCTCAACACGCTGCTTTCCGTCATAACCCCACTTCAGATAAAGGGAGCCAAAAGTAAATCCTGCACCAAAAGCAGTCATAATGATATTGTCACCCTTCTTCAGTTTATCCTCATAGTCGCACAGACAAATAGGAATAGAGGCCCCACTGGTATTTCCCACATTTTCAATGTTAACTAATACTTGCTCTTCAGACAATTCAAGACGCTTAGACACAGCTTCTATAATTCGAAGGTTTGCCTGATGTGGAACTACATACTGAATGTCATCCTTAGTGAGCCCATTTCTTTCCATCAACTGAAGCGTAAGATCCGTCATCTGGGTAACTGCATTCTTATATACAGCCCTTCCTTCTTGATAGATGAAATGCATTCTGTTGTCTATGGTATAGTATGAAGGAGGACATACTGAACCTCCAGCTTTCATATGCAGGAATGGAAGACCTTTGCCATCTGTACGCAGGATACTGTCAATCACACCCACGTCTTCAGTTGTGCCTTCTACCAATGCAGCACCAGCACCATCGCCGAAAATCGGACAAGTGGCTCTGTCTGTATAGTCCACCATCGAGGAAAGTTTCTCTGCAGCGACTACAATCACTTTCTTATACCTTCCCGTGCGAATAAAATTGGCAGCCGTTTCTAAGCTATACAAAAAACCACTACAAGCGCCCCACAAATCATAAGCGAAAGCATTCTTAAGACCAAGTTTATCACATAAAATGGATGCCGTGGAAGGGAAACGATAGTCTGCGGTTGTCGTTGCACATATCAGAAGTTCAATATCATCAGGATTCGTATGAGTCTGTCGTAGCAACCTCTTACAAGCCTTACGTCCCATGTATGAAGCTCCAAGACCTTCCTCATTCAGGATATGACGCTTTCGTACACCTATATGAGTCATAATCCATTCATCGTTTGTATTTACCATTTTAGACAACTCATCATTAGTGAGGATATAATCTGGTAAATAACTCGCGATTCCTGTAATTACAGCATTGACTTTTTCCATGAAAATATTGATTCTATAAACATAATTCAAAGGTATTTAAAAAAGATTTGAGAACAAATCCATTTAAAATACCTTTATCAACGACTATTATAAAAAAGGATCTTAAACTGCAGCTTCCTTCTCAATAGCCAATTTACCTCTATAATAACCACATGCTGGGCAAACAGTATGATATACGTGCCACTCACCGCAATTTGGACAGATTGCCAATGTTGGAGCTACTGCCTTATCATGGGTTCTTCTCTTTGCAGTTCTTGTATTAGACTGCCTTCTTTTAGGATGTGCCATTTCTTTATATTTTAATTGTTATCTAATAAATTCTTCAAATCATTCCATCTGGGATCCATCGGCTTTTCTAATGCTATCATATCATCACATGAATTACTATCCTCCGCTATGTTATAGCTTAAATGAGATTTCAGTTTCTGCATCATCTCAGGATTGCAATCACCATCAGCATGCACATGGCGAATAGGTATTGCTAAAGCAATAAACTCATATATAAACCATGCAATATTAATAGATCCTTCATCTTCAGGAACTATTACGACATCATCACCGACATCAGTATATTCGGATCCAAACTTTACACGCAATCTATTCGTTGAACTCACTTCCTGATTCATTTCATCCAAACAACGATCACAGATTACAACCACTTGACCATTGATTTGAAAGTTAATATCAAAGGAGTCTGCCAATTTCTTCACATCTACAGAAACATGCAACTTACCTTTCTGAAATTCAGAAGTATCAAGCATTGCAAAAAATTCATCATTGATGTCATACTCAAAATGAATATTGTCATCATGCGGTGCTTTTAAGTCAATAATATAACGTTCTATAGTATCCAAAACCTGATATTTACATTTCGGGCAGCAAAGATACAAAATATTCTCCTCATAAAACAATAAAAAAGGATAAATTTATACCAAAACCGCTATTTCTTTTGTATTCATCTATCAAATTATGAGAATTTTAGTACAAAAAAAGGCGGGTGGACTCCTTGTTGGAATCCACCCGCTCTAGCAAGACGGCAGCTACCTACTCTCCCACCCGTCAGGGCAGTACCATCGGCGTAGGCGGGCTTAACTTCTCTGTTCGGGATGGGAAGAGGTGGAACCCCGCCGCAATAGCCACCTCAATAA